>NZ_JACJRV010000007.1 GCF_014697475.1 Nostoc sp. FACHB-152 | reverse complement strand
AAATCCTTATTTTAGCGTATAGACTAGGTAATTCGCGATGCTTGCATTTGCGCCTTATAAGCTAGTCACAAACAAGGTTTGATAGTTTTCGGAGATGTCTAATGCGAAATCTTCCGGCAATATTCGTTATATAGTGGCGATGTCCGAAATTCTTCATCACGGGGGTATGGGGCATCAATTTCGATATCTGCCACAATTCGCCCAGGATTTATCCCCATAACTAAGACTCGATTAGATAAATATACTGCTTCGTAAATATTGTGAGTTACAAATACCACTGTCCAGTGGTATGTTTGCCATAAATCTAATAAATCACTGTTGAGTTTGCTACGCGTAATTTCATCTAATGCCCCGAAGGGTTCATCCATTAACAAAATGTTGGGCTGAGTTACTAAAGCCCTGGCAATAGACACGCGCATTTTCATCCCACCAGATAATTGCCGAGGATAGCTATCGGCAAAATCTGTCAATCTTACTAATACTAATACCTGTTTTAATAAGGGTTGAGCATCTTGTTTGGATATACCTGCTAATTTTAGCGGTAGGTGGATGTTTTCTCTCACGGTTGCCCACGGCATAAGGGCGGCATCTTGAAAGACAAAGGCTAATTTTCGGACTGCTTGAGGTATGCCCCAGTAAATGTTACCGGAACTGACTTTACCCAATCCGGCTATCAGCCGCAGTACCGTACTCTTACCGCATCCAGAAGCACCTACCAAGCTGACAAATTGCGATTCGGGAATTTCTAGGTTTAGGTCTTGTAGGGCCACAGTGCCATTAGCGTAGACTTTGCTAATTTGACTCAGTGTAATTGCTGGTAAATTACTCATTAAGATTTTTTGTAGTAATCTACTCCTTTATTGACAAATTGTAAGGTAAATGCATTCTTATAGTTCACATTGGGCTGGTAAACCCCAGCATTGACCATGCTATCGTAGAGTGCTTTCCAGCGTTCTTCACTCATTGCGCCAATACCTTGTTGTTCAGCAGTACCAGAAGTAATAATCCCACATTCTTTGAGTTTTTGGATGCCGTAAGTTAGTTGGTCATCGGTCATTTCGGGGTTATCTTTTTTGATTAGTTGATTCCCTGGTTGGGGATTTTCCAGGTAGCTGTACCACCCTTTAATTGAGGCATCAACAAATCGCTGCACTAAATCTGGATTTTTTTCTACTAGTTCTTTTTTGGTTTCAATAGTTGTGGCGTAGGTAGAATAACCATAATCTGCTAGCAAAAAAACTGTTGGTTTAATTCCGCCTTGTTTTTCAATGGCATAGGGTTCTGATGTGATGTAGCCTTGCTGGGTTGAAGTTTTATCGGCTAAGAAGGGGGCGGGATTAAAGTTGTAGGGGCGTTTTTGGTCGTCGCTGAAACCATACTTAAGTTTGAGAAAAGGCCAATATGTGACATTAGCAGCCGCAGAGACATAAATTGGTTTGCCTTTGAGGTCTGCGAGAGTTTTTGCTGTGTTGGGATGGGAGATCAGACATTGCGGGTCTTTTTGGAAGATGGCCGCTACGGTAATTTTGGGGATTCCTTGGGCAATGGCGTTAATCGCATCGATGCCATACCCCATAAAGAAATCAACTGCACCCCCGACTAACAACTGAGTGCCGCTTGGTATTTGCGGGCCGCCCATTTTAATGGTGACATCTAGACCGTGCTGTTGATAAATACCAGTGGCGATCGCTTGATAAAATCCGCCGTGTTCTGCTTGTGCATACCAGTTTGTCCCAAAGCTGACTTTATCTAACTGTGAACTAGAATTTGCTGGTTGGTTGCTGTTGGTGCAAGCAGCTAGCAGGCTACTACCCATACAGATAGAACCATACTGAATAAACTGGCGGCGATGAAAGCGATGAATCACTGTTGTTGAGGGTAGTAACGGATCACAAAACAAAAAAATGTAGACTTCAGACAGGTGTTTTAACTCAGTCTGAGTGTACATTCTAAAATTAATTTTTGATTGACTAAAGAATAGGGTTGAATCGCTAAAGCACGTTTAAAAACTTTGATCGCATCAACATACTGTCCAATGGCGGCATAACATAAGCCCATACCATGCAATGCGCCAAAATGCACTGGGTTAATTTGGATAACCATCTGACAGTCTGCCAAAGATTCTTGATATTTACCAATGCTGTAGTAGAGGAAAGCACGGCGATTCCATGCCTCAGCAAAATCAGGTTGTTCTTGAATCAGTTCGGTTAACACTGATTCAGCTTCAGTGATTTTACCAGCATCTAGTAATTTTTGACTTTGGTCTATTTTTTCCAAGCCCTGAATTCCCTTCTGTTGAAACCATATGCGCCATAGTTTCTTAGTTGCTTGTTCCCGAACTAAAGCATTGGGGTTTTTCAAGTCTTCAAGTAAGGAATTGATAGATAAAGAATCCATGAATTTGAGATTAGTGTTTATACCTTATTAATAACTTTCGCACAAAATTATCTTCACGGTGACAGTTAACCTCATCTTTAAATTTATTCCACATTAGTATGAAATATCAGCAATATTTGTGCTATGAATTGTATTAAGCAATACTATTATTACGAAAGTTTACATAATAGAGTTGTAATTAATTAGTCATTAAGAAACTAGATTTAAAAAAATAAAACTTACTGCTGATAGTTGACAAATACTTAGTGGCTAAAAATTCATAAAAACATTACAAAAACTATGACTATGCCAAAGCCAAATAGTGTGTCCCGGCATATTGTTCTCACATCACATCCAAGTAATTTTGGCCCCAAGCCAATTCCAATTCATTGGGGAGTAATTGACCCAATGGCACGCGGGCCAGTGATTGCAACGCTGACTAATCAAGCACATCGTAATGTAATTGGAACTCATTCGGGTGGTTATGCAATTTACCGGGCTTTAGCGGTGGCGAGTGGTGCTTTACAAACAGATCACCGTGCTGATTTAACGAATACTTCCCCTATTGAACATATTGGCCCCCATGAAAGTTGGGGTGATCTTAATAAGATTGTCTCACTTGATCCGTTTGGCGCGATCGCACCAGAAGTTTTCTCTTCTTATTTGGAAAAGGGATACGATATTCGCCCCACAATTGCTATCACAAAGGCGCATATTAATATGCCAGAACTGCAAGATGCTGTAGCAAAAGGACGCTTGCAGGTAGATGGAAAAATTATGAAACCTGGTGGTGATTTAGTTGTTACTAAAGCAGCAATAGAACCAGTGTGGTATTTACCAGGTGTGGCGAAACGTTTTGATATTACCGAAGGAGATTTACGCAGGGCGTTGTTTGAACAAACTGGGGGAATGTTCCCGGAATTGGTAACTCGTTCTGATTTGGAAGTATTTTTACCGCCAATTGGGGGTTTAACTGTATATATTGTTGGGGATCTAGCAGCAATTACTGACCCTAATAAACCTGTGGCTGTGCGCGTACATGATGAGTGTAACGGTTCTGATGTCTTTGGTTCGGATATTTGTACCTGTCGCCCTTATTTAGTTCACGGGATTGAGGTATGTGTCCAAACTGCCCAAGAGGGCGGTGTCGGGATTATTGTCTACTGCCGTAAAGAAGGCCGGGCTTTGGGAGAAGTGACGAAATTCTTAGTATACAATGCCCGTAAGCGTCAGGAAGGAGGCGATCGCGCTGATGCTTATTTTGCCCGGACGGAATGTGTAGCAGGTGTCCAAGATATGCGCTTCCAAGAATTAATGCCAGATGTTTTACATTGGCTAGGCATTACGCGGATTGACCGCATGGTGTCTATGAGTAATATGAAATTCAACGCAATTACCAACTCAGGCATTGAAATTGTGGAACGCATTCCGATACCTGAAGATTTGATTCCTCAAGATGCGCGGGTAGAAATTGAAGCGAAGAAAGCTGCTGGTTATTATACTACAGGCGAGGTGTTAGATACAGATGGTTTGGCGGATGTGAAAGGACGTTCTTTGGAATAAAGCAAGGGGAGTGGGGAGTAGAGTTAATTTTCACTACTCCCTATGTTTTGGAGGTAAAGGGTGGAAAAACTAACCACAGAGGCGCAGAGTTCACAGAGAGTAATTGAGTATCTTCGTTCTCCAAGGGCGATAAAGGAACGTTGTGGGCAAATTTTTGCGCTGGTGAATGAGGGGAAGTCGCGTCACTTTGTTTGTGATTTGTCGCAGTTGGGGCGGGTGGCAGATTATGTAATTGAGGTAATACGCGCTGAGTATCCAGATTTAGATATTCCGTTTCATAGTCGTTGGCGGCATTTTGAGGCGCAAGGTGTACCGCGTTTGGCAAAGTTGGCTAATTTGTTAGCGGGACTAACGCCTTTACAACAAGCAATTGCTAAGTTTGATTTAGCAATTGTTAGTGTGTTGTTAGATGCGGGGGCGGGGGATAGTTGGCGTTATCATGAACCGGAAACGGGCTTGAGTTTGGGGCGTTCTGAGGGGTTAGCCATTGCTAGTTTCCAGATGTTTTGTCAAGGGGCGTTTTCTGTGTCAGGTTTGCCGCAAGTGGATGCGGTGAAATTGCAAGGGTTCACCGAGGCAGAATTAGCAGATGGTTTTCAGGTAACTGCGGAAAATCCATTAGTGGGAATTAGCGGGCGATCGCAATTATTACAGAAATTAGGTCAAGTGCTGGCTGCTTTCCCGCATTTATTTGGCGAAGAAAACCCACGCCCAGGAAATTTAGTTAATTATCTTGTTGGTAAATCGCAAAATGGGCAGTTAGCAGCAACAACCGTTTTAAGTGCTGTTTTAGAAGGGCTAAGTGATATTTGGCCGGGAAGATTAATAATTGCTGGGGTTAATCTTGGTGATGTATGGCAACATTCAGCCGTAAGCGAGGATGGGTTAGTACCTTTTCACAAACTTTCCCAATGGTTGACATACTCTTTATTAGAACCATTACAAGAACTAGGTTTAATATTTACTGAGTTAGATGCCCTAACTGGATTACCAGAATATCGTAATGGTGGGTTATGTCTTGATTTGGGTTTAATTAAGCTGAAAGACCCAGAAATTTTGCACTCATCCCATTCAGTAGAATCAGAGTTAATAGTTGAATGGCGTGCGTTAACTGTGATTTTATTAGATGAAATTGCTGCAACAGTCCGCGAAAAATTAGGTATGAGTGTGGAAGAATTACCTTTAGTGAAAATACTCCAAGGCGGAACCTGGACAGCAGGGCGCAAAATTGCCGCCGAACTGAGAAAAGGTGGTCAACCCCCTATTCAAATTGACAGTGATGGCACAGTATTTTAATTGTTATTGGTCATTCGTCCTTCGTCATTTGTGAATAAAGTGACCAATGACCAATGACTAATAACTAATGACTAATAACTAAAATGCAAAATCAAGTAACAGTTATTGAGCATCCATTAATTCAACATAAACTTACGTTGATGCGGAAAGTTGAAACTAGCACGACGAAATTTCGTAATCTCCTCAAAGAAATTAGTCTGTTGTTAGGTTATGAAGTAACGCGAAATTTACCTCTTAAATATGAAGAAATTCAAACACCACTAGCCCCAATGAATGCACCAGTGCTTGCACCTGATAAAAAGCTGGTGTTAGTTTCTATCATGCGGGCAGGGCAGGGAATTTTAGATGGAATGTTAGAATTAATGCCATCAGCACGGGTAGGCCATATTGGTTTATACCGTGACCCAAAAACATTAGTTCCAGTTGAATATTATTTCAAGGTTCCCCACGATGTTGAGCAACGGGACATGATTATTGTTGACCCGATGTTAGCAACCGGAAATTCTGCTGTTGCTGCTGTGGAAAGATTAAAATCTACTAACCCTTTATCAATGAAGTTTGTTTGCTTACTAGCCGCCCCAGAAGGGCTTAAACATTTCTGTGAGGTTCATCCAGATGTGCAGATTTATACGGCTGCTATTGATGAGTATTTAGATGAACACGGTTACATTATCCCAGGCTTGGGTGATGCTGGCGATCGCTTGTTTGGTACAAAATAAATATGTAGCCTGATAAATATAGAATTCCTGAGGGAAGTAAAAACCAGAAAGTTGATTACTTACTTCCCTTTTTACGCTGCATTAAAAATTATTTCTACAATAAATCTATCTTTGGGATGAGAGCAATGCTCAGTTGCTAGCGTATAGCTTAGTTTTAACGTCAGCAAAAATCTAGTTTTCGAGTTTTCGCATAGATAATTTTAATATACTGATTGAGTCCTTGAGTAAGCTTTTGTGCTTACAAGTTGCACAATTGGAATTTTAGGGAAAAACTTCAAACCTGCTCCCCTGCCACGCCAGTCGCTTCAAGTCGGGAAACCCGCCCAACGCGCTGGCTCCCCTTGCGGTCTCAACAAGCAAATTAAGTGATTATTAGCTTAGGACAGCTATTTTTTAACTTACCTTGCTTGTTATAAATAAAAATATTTTAGATAATATGTCCATCCTATTTGATTTACAAACTGTGTGTGAAGAGAGGCAATAGGCAATAGATTTTATTTACATCTTCTACACTGATTGTTATAAATTTTTTGGAGTGTAATTAGATGAAAATATTGGCTTTAAAGATGATAATTACAACCCCTAAAATATTTTGATAATTGATAATTAGCACAATTTATACTCAGATATTTTGAGGTAATTTTCTTAGGAAAAAATTAAATTTTTCATTGCATTTTACAGGTTGATTAAAACTTAGATAGCTTTTTAGACTCTGATTAGCTTAACCTTGTTTATACATTGAGAGTTTTTGTATGTTTAAGCTAATATAGTTAGGAGGATAATTCATATAAAAGCATTAATCTTCTTTTTTTTAGATAATTACAAATTAAATAAGACTCATGTAAAATTAACTTTGAGAAATGGTTTAATAACCTAAAATTGTTTAATATAATATACAATTCTTAAAGCGTAGATACCGATTCATGTCACACCCAACCATTGGACAACTTGAAAGAGAAATTGCACAGAGGATCAGTGCCTTATATTATGAACAACTAGGGCAAAGACCTAGCCCAGTACTTTGTCATTTTTTTGATACAGAATTGGTTATTTCTTTAGAGAACTCTGTTACTTTGGTAGAGCGTACACTAATATCTGGAGGACATGAAAGTTTAGCAGAACAGGTACGCTTATTTTTGGATAAAATCATTAAAACACAACTCCAAAGTTTACTTGAGGAAGTGATTGGTAAACCAGTTCTTGATTTAATGACGAAGACAAACTTAGCCACAGGAAGAACTGGAATTATTGTCGTTTTAAAACAGTTACCAGAAGTGCGTAACCCAGAATCTATCCCGAAAGCAAACTTGAAAAACTTAACTGATTAAGATGATGAGAAAGAACAGCTTCTAATTTGCTAAAATCATAGGGCTTAGTAATATAGTCGTCAGTTCCATTTAAAAAAAGTCGTTGTGATTCTTGTACCGAATACCAAGGTAGCATTGCAATAATCGGAATCTTGGCTGTTTTTGGCTCTCGCTTCAAGTAATCAATAACTTGTCCGCTACTGATATCTGAAATCATCATATCTAACATGATTAAATTAGGTTGATGCGTTTGTGCTAATATCAAGGCTTTGATTCCTTGTTTGGCACAAATGCAAGAGAAGTTTAATGATTTAAGATGAAAATTCAGTAGTTGTAAAGTATGAAGATTTTGTTCTACAACCAAAATTAGTGGCTGTCCATTCATACGCAGCACATTACCTTTAAATAAGAATACATACCCAATTTCTGTTTGTCAGCCGAAGAAAGACCCCGCTTTTAACGAGGTCATGTTCTCTGGTAAATATTTTGATGGTTGTACGAGGTTTCCTTCATACGGCGGTGTGCGGCTTGAGTGGGATTAGCTCGTAATCTGAACTCACTAGGTTGATGGTCTATGCTGAAGTTGAGGGTAGACTATAACAAGCTAGTGGCAATATCTAGCAAACATCATCACTAAAAAGTGTACATTTCGTCAGGCGTTAACTGCAACTAAAATAGCTATCAATTTTTACTATCTTTATAATCGTACTTAGTTTCAATCAGAATTTTCTGGATTGAATGGAACACCCAAGGCCTTTGGAGGAGTGGCTTTACCTGCTAATCCCACCAATGCAAATAGAGCGATCGCATAAGGTAACATAACAAGAAACTGGTAAGGAATATTCGCACCCAAAGCCTGAATACGTAACTGTAAAGCTTCTGTAGCCCCAAATAACAAACAAGCTAAAGCACTACCTATAGGATGCCATCTACCAAAAATTAAAGCAGCGATCGCAATAAATCCTCTACCTGCACTCATCCCTTCGCTAAAAAATCGAATTTCTACCAAAGTTAGGTACGCACCACCCAAACTCGCCAGACAGCCACTCAGCACTACAGCACAGTAGCGCACCATTGATACTGATATCCCAGACGTGACCGCCGCCTGCGGATATTCACCTACCGCCCGTAAGGTTAAACCAAAGCTAGTGTGAAATAAAATGTATACACTAACAGCAATTAAACTTAGCAGTAAATATACGAGTATATCTTGCTGAAACAACAGCATTCCTAAAACAGGAATGTTAGCTAAACCGGGAATAATTAACGGTGCAATTCCTGGTAATCTTTGAGTGTTAGCACCACTAAACGCCAACCGCGCTAAAAATGACGTTAACCCAGCAGCTACAAGATTAATTGCTAACCCTGATACTAGTTGGTCAACCCGCAAACTTACAGATAGTACAGCGTGAAGTAAACCTACTAAACCCCCTGCTACCACAGCCGCAAAGACACCAACCCAAACATTCCCGGTGTAGAAGGTAGCTACTGCACTGCTAAAAGTACCAGTTAGTAACATTCCTTCTAAGGCGATATTTAACACTCCCGACCGTTCAGAATATAATCCGCCTAGGGCAGCAAAAGCTAAGGGGACAGAGAGATGTAGACTGGCAACGAGATAATCAGAGAAGAAGTTGAGGTTATTCATAAGATTTTTGAACGCAGAGTATCGCTAAGGTAAACGCAGAGTAACGCAGAGAAATCTTTGCGAGACTTTGCGTTAAGCCTTAGCATTCCTTCGCGTTTCTACGGCGAGGCTGATGGCAATGAATAATACAGTTAAGCCTTGAATAGCATAAACTACGGTGACGGGGACACCTGCGCTACGTTGCATGACATTCGCACCACTACGCAAGGCGGCGAAAAATAAAGAAGTTAGCACTACACCGCCAATATTACCGCGACTTAAGAAAGCGATCGCAATGGCATCAAATCCATAACCAGGTGAAATCTGTTCAAATAAGCGATATTTCAACCCCATTACTTCAGTTGCGCCTGCTAACCCAGCTAAACCACCAGCTAAGGCCATGACAAACATAATGGTGCGTTCAACCGACATCCGAGCATAACGGGCAGCAATGGGGTTAAATCCGACGGCAGTGATTTGGTATCCTAGAGGCGATCGCACTAACAATATCCATAATATTGCTGCTGTAATTAACGCCAAGATAATTCCGGCATGGGCGAGACTCCCCGGTAGAATAATAGGTAATTGGGCAGACTTGGCAATTAATGGTGAGTAAGGACTAGGTGCGGTTGGTGCTTTTAAAGGATTTTGGACGAGGTAGCTAATCAAATTTATGGCAATGTAATTCAGTAGCAGGGTTGTGATAACTTCGTTGACTCCCCGCACAGCTTTGAGATAACCGGGTATCCAACCCCAAACCGCACCAAAGATAAATCCTGCTAACAAAGCCAAGGGAATGTGAATAATAGCAGGTAAGCCTTGCACATATAACCCTATTAACGTACTTCCCAACGCACCAAGATAAATTTGTCCTTCACCACCGATATTAAATTGACCAGCCTTTAATGCTACTAAGACACCTAAACTCGTAAATAATAACGGTGTCATTTTGGTGAGAGTGTTACCAAAGCCAAAGTAAGTTGAGAGTGATTCTTGAAATAAGGCTGTGTATGCGGTGATAGGGTTTGCGCCTGCAAAGATGATGAGGATAGCACCAACGATGAGGGCGGAGGCGATCGCTATTAGCGGTGATAGGATTGGTAGCAGGAATTGAATGCGATTTACTTTGGTCATAATGCAATGATTGCTACCCCTCAACCTCAAAAAATGAGTATCGAGCAATATCTCGAATGGGAACCTTTACAAGAATATCGTTATGAGTACGTGAATGGCGAAGTTTTTGCCATGACTGGTGGTACAATTCCCCACAATGATATTGCTTTAAATCTCTACCGAGCATTGTATCCTCATTTACGTTCTAGAGGTTGTCGCATCAATGTTGCAGATGTCAAAGTCCAGGTAAATATTAACAGTCCTTACTATTATCCTGATGTGGTAATAAGCTGCGATTCACGTGATTTAAATGCTCGTAAATTTATTCAATATCCTAAAATAATTGTAGAAGTTCTTTCTCCTGGTACAGAAGCGAAAGATAGAGGAGAAAAGTTTACTTTTTATCGTAATATGCCCAGTTTGCAAGAATATATTTTGGTTGAATCAGAAAAAATAGGTGTTGAATCTTATCGTCGGGGAGAAGAGAGAATGTGGCTGTATTCTCTTTATACAGTTGGTGATGATATCACTATAGAACGTGTTGATTTTAATTGTGGAATTGATTTGATTTATGAAGGCGTGAATTTTGATATTGAAGCATAAAATTAGCTATCTAACCAAAGTCGAGAAACATGGCGTTTCCCTTATCTGCCGCATCTTGATAATATCTTATAAGGGGGTTATATGTGTAGTTAAATAAATGATTATAGCTATCTTCCTTTAAACCTCGAAATTCTAGCCTTTGTCTGATATGCTCAAGGGAAAAATCTGATAAAGCGTTGGCTATTGTTTTGACTTCACCATCACTAAAATAATACAACGGATAATCACAGCCATCATATTCAATTCCATTACTGGGACTTACTGCTCTAATTAAAGGAAGATGATCTTCTGGATTTTTATTAACGACTGATTTAGGTAAATATAATGCTTTATCATAAAAGTCATACCCTGTAAGTAAAAAGTTAATTGGTAGCCAAGTTTTATCCAGATCTAAATATTTATTTTTACCTTCATTAATAACTAAAGGGATATCGTTCTGAATTTTTTCAAATTCTTTTGGTTTATCTTTTACTAATTTATCTAATCTCTCTTGTACATAATTAGTTGCCTCATTAAACCACTCAACATCATCAATGTCATTTGAATTTATTGTAAACTGTTGCCAAAACTCTGAATCTTCTAAGTATTTTGCTTCTAAAAATATTCCTACTAATTCAGGAGATTTTTTTATTTTATCCAATAAATATGGGGATACTTGTTTAAGTTCTAGTGTAGTTCCCATCTTGAGTTATGTTATGTAGTCCAGCAATAAATATGTCTAATTCATTCAAATCTTTGAAGAATCCTTCATGTCCACACCAATCAGGTGTAGCACCAGGATAATTTTCCCAAGCATATCGTGATAAAGGCAATAAATTTGTTATTTGCTCTTGATTTATCCCCAAGGATTTTGCAAATCTTGTTGTATATATACGGAATTTAAGACCTTTTTCAGCATTACTTTCTACAGGAATTAACGTAAATATAGTTTTGTTACCTTTTTTCAAACTTAATGAACTTCTTGTTGTTGAGACAACAGTAAAATATCTGCCTACTAAATTATTGTAAAGTTCAAAGTATATTCTTTCTAAACCATATCTCTGAGCAATTTCTTCAAGTTCTGTATAAGATAAATTTGGCTGTCTTTTAGAATTATTTTGTCGCTGAGTATTTTCTTCTACCTGATTTGGCTCAATTAAAAATACTCTTGCTAATAATTCTCTACCATCTTCACTACGGAAGTAGTTAAACGTTACAGCATTAATACTTACTCCATACGTTTCTGATAAATAATTAATAATTCTTTCAGAGCTAGTATCTATCTCAGATGCAACAATTAGTATATGATGATTTGTATTGATAACTTCCGGTAATTCTGTATTAAAATTTTTCTGAAAAGCTTTATCTAGCTCTAGGTCAAATTTATTATTCAGGTAATTATTAGCAATATTAGTAATATTTTCATTTGATAAATGTTGTACCCAAGAAGCATAATCTAAGGCTTGAGCGGTAACTTCTCTAGGAGTTTTGCCGCGTTTTAACTCGATAATGAAAATATCTCCTTTTTGATCTAGGCATAAAAGGTCTATAAATCCACCGTAATCTGTTTGAACTTCTTTTCCTATTACTAATAAGTTAGGTGAAATAATAGAAATATCTTGCTCTAACCAATCTTGTATGCGTTGCTCAAAGTCAAGCTTAGATTTTTTGATTTCACTAAGATTACCTGTGGTAGATACATCCCAAATTTTAATATCTTGTGACATAGTAGTTAACCCTGAACTAAATCAAGCCAAGTTAACACACTTTGCCGATTTACGTTTAATTTTTTATTTTTTGTTTGTCCCCCCAGCAATCAATAAACCAATCTCTTCCACTGTCGCCGTCTGTGGATCTAAAACAGCGACAAACTCACCTCTGTAGATTACAGCAATGCGATCGCCTTCCCTCTAGATCTCAATACACTTCATCATGAGTACCGATATCGATTAGCACGATCATATCCTCATCCTCATCGGTATTTGGCTGAAATGTATAGATAATACGGCAATCATACTCGACCCAACAAGCCCATAACCCCTCTAAATAACCTTTTAATTTATGTGATTTCAAACTTGGTGCAAATGGATCATTTACGAGTAATTCTAAAACTTCAAAAATTGTTTCTTCTAAACGATTATTTTTCCAAATAATTCTTTTAAAAGCACGCTTAAAGCTACTATCCCAAACAAGAATTCTCATTCTTCACTTAGCAAATCAGCCCGTAGCTCCTCAAGATTACCATGCTTGGCTGTACCTGTTTTAATTGCTTTCAGCGTTTGTGCGGCATTTGTGGCAATTTCTTTACGCCGTTGTTCAATGCGTCTTTTAGAAATTAGTTCCACTAGTAAATCTTGCTCCTCCGTTGAAAGAGCTTCTACATATTCAATTACTGTCTGAAAAGATACAGGGTTGCTCATCAACAGTGTAAATATCTTTGAAAAAGTCGATACTTTTTTATTTTAGATGATTTATTCCGCCAGCCATTAATAAACCAATCTCTTCGACTGTTGCTGTCTGTGCATCCAAAATAGCGACGAATTCACCTCTGTAGATTATGGCAATGCGATCGCTCATGGCCATAATTTCTTCTAACTCAGTAGAAATATACAAGATTGCGGCACAGCGATCGCGTTCTGCTAACAACTGCAAATGTACCGCCGCCGTCGCCCCCACATCTAACCCGCGTGTGGGTTGCATAGCAATAATTAAATTTGGTTCACCTGCAAGTTCTCGCGCTAAAACTACCTTTTGTTGATTTCCTCCTGATAGTTGGCTAACTTTGATATTTTCTCTTGTCGCGCGGATATCATAAGCTTGCATTGCAGCTTGGGCGTGATTTTTTATTTCTGCTGTTTGTAATAAATAATTACGACAAAATGGTAAGTTTTTAAAAGATTTTAAAATGAGATTTTGGGCAATACTCAATTGCAATATCAAACCCATCTTTTGCCTATCTTCGGGGATATAAGCAATAGTTTGATTGTTATCTAACTGGATTTTACCTTGTTTAATCTTACGTAAACCAGCGATCGCATCAGCTAATTCTCGCTGTCCATTACCATCTACCCCAGCAATTCCTAAAATTTCGCCTGCGTGTAGTTGAAAGGAAATATCACGTACAGCATTAATACCTCTGTCATCTGCAACTTGTAAATTTTGCACAGATAATATTACTTTTCCTGCTGAGGCTGGTGATTTATTGACATATAAATTAACTTCACTTCCCACCATTAATTCGGCTAATTGTTGAGGTGTTGCAGCTTGAGTATTGGTTGTTGCTATGACTTTTCCTCGCCGCAACACTGTTACTGTATCGCAAAGTTTAATTACTTCTTCTAACTTGTGACTAATAAATATAATTGTGTTACCAGCAGCAGCTAATTGCCGTAAAATAACAATTAATGATTCTACTTCCGGCGGTGTGAGGACTGCGGTAGGTTCGTCAAGAATTAAAAGTTTAGCTTGGCGGTAAAGAACTTTGAGAATTTCTACACGCTGTTGTGTGCCAACTGGTAAATCTTCTACTTTAGCTTTCGGGTTAACTTCTAAACCATAAGCTTGGGATAAAGCAGCGATTTCTTGTTGTTTTTGTCGTAAATTTAAACGCCAGCTATTTTCCAAACCCAAGATAATATTTTCGGTTACAGTCAACTTGGGTACAAGCATGAAATGTTGGTGAATCATGCCAATACCAAGTTTTGTTGCATAGTTAGGTGTAGAAATTTTAACTGGTTTATCTTGTATGTAAATTTGCCCGGCATCCGGTTGATATAAACCACTAATAATATTCATTAAGGTGGTTTTACCTGCACCGTTTTCACCTAATATTGCATGAATTTTACCTGAATCAACACTGAGGGTAATATTGTCGTTGGCAACAAATGAGCCAAAGCGTTTGGTAATGTTTTCTAAGTACAGCATTTATTTAAACGCAGAGTAGCGCAAAGGTAAGCGCGGAGTTACGCGGAGTTTTTATTGTTATGCTGAGGCTTTTTTGACGCAACGGGTATCTTTACCAGCTTCTTTACAATTTTCAAATGTAAGTTTTTTATCAATAATTTCTTGTTTTATTTTGAGAACATTATTTTTAACTTGTTCTGGTACTGCTGCTGCAAAGTTTCCTAAAGTTAATATATCGGGTCGTTCTAGACCAATTGAATATACTTGTCCTTGTAGCTGTTTTTGTTTTGATAATTCTGCTAGGTATGCTATGGCTAAGTCTAATCTTTTTACAGCACTTGTTAAAACTGCTTTTGGCGCAACATCCAATTGGTCTTTTGTGTTACCAAAAGCGTAAACACCTTTATCGCTGGCTGTTTGTAGAACTGCGGGTGAGGCACTATCTAACCACTGATAAATTACATCTGCACCGGAGGAAATTAAGGCAAGGGTGGCTTCTTTTGCTTTTGCAACATCATTCCAATCGCCAGTAAATGTAGAAACAATTTGAATATTTGGTTTAACTGATTTTGCCCCTAATTGAAATCCGCGCAATTCTTCTTGGGTAGCTTGAAATTCCTGTCCAGCAATATAAGCTAATTTATTAGATTTGGTCATAGCAGCACCAATAATCCCACACAGATAGCTACCTTGCAGGTGATCTATGCGTAAAGAAGCGATATTTTCGCCTTTAACATTACCATTAACACCCACAAAAAATGTATTGGGAAATTGTGTAGCAACTTGTTCTACTGCTGCGTCAAATTGTCCGCCGTGGGCAAAGACTAAATTGTAACTTTTACGGGCAAAGTCTGTTAATACTTCTGTTTGATCAGCTTGGGCGACTTGTTCGACATAGGCGACTTCTGCACCTAGTTTTTGTTTAGCTAAGTTTACGCCTTCATAGCCAGACTGGTTCCAGGCTTTATCGCTGATGACTCCAGGGAGGGCGATCGCTATTTTAAATCCTTCTGTGCCACTACTCGCTGTTGGTGTCTGCGTTTGGTTAGTACTACAAGCTTTTAGCAGCAGGCTGGTAGCAAAGGTTGCTGAACCATGTAAAAGAAATTGACGGCGATTAAAATTTAGTGTCATACACTAGCCTTGAGGTTAATAGTCCTTTTAGGTACTAAATTACTCTAAAACGCGATATTTCCTACTGTTGATTGAAGACAAATTCACATTAGATCAGCAAACTGAAGTATAAGCACAAGTCTAGAATGAGGAAAAACTATGAACAAGCGTAAGGAATTATTTAGGGTAATCCTGGCTGTATCTATCATCATAGTTGGCATTACACACTTTGCTGTACCTGAACCTTACGTCAAAATTATGCCGCCACAACTACCCTATCCATTAGGATTAGTTTATCTCAGTGGCTTTTACGAAATTTTAGGCGGTATCGGTTTATTAGTTCCGCCTGTAAGTCAAGCTGCGGCTTGGAGACTAATTTTGCTGTTTATTGCTGTGTTTCCTGCTAATATCAACATGGCAGTAAATCATATTAAGATTGAAACCATACCATATTCAGATTCACCTTGGTTTCAAGCAGTTAGATTGCCTTTTCAAGCCGTTTTCCTTGCTTGGGCTTGGTGGTATACAAAACCTTCAGATAAACAAATACAAGCTTCTATAATTCCTAAATTACTCATTCCTAAAGAATTAGATTGGTAATTTACTAATATATTAATTTTATAGATGCGTGTGTTATGATTTTGTCTATCTAATACTGATTTCGTAATTATTGAAATCAACAGCGATCGCTAAGTTTAAAAACACTTTTTATTTACTTAATGATGAGCGATTTATTTAAAAAGATAGCCAATTCTTAGCATTCTGTAGCGCATAGCAATATGATTAATCTTTTTACAATATCTTCATTATTGGTTGGTATCATTAATTTATTGCTAGTGCAGACAGTCACAGCTAAACCAGTGACAAAAAAGCAAGTTAATCAAGCAAATCCAATCAACTCAGCAGTAAAGATATACCCAGCAAACAATAACTTACCAGCAGCTCGCTTGATTACGATTGAAAGTGTGATTAAAAAGTCTAGCAAGATGCAAATAACAGAAGCAAAACTTACAACCTATGAGGAGTTTGCAGCCAAAACCGGATTGTATAAATCCTCAATTTCTAATAACCGAATGGTGTGGATAGTATCTGGTTTTGTCCCAGGTGAGTTGAGTACTGCGAGAGGTAGATTTATCTGCACTAGTAACGCCAAAGTTGTGGAAGTAACTGATGCAGAAACCGGCGATTCTTTTGGTAGGTCTATTCACTGTCCTAAAAACAACGAGATAAATAATATTCGTTTTTAAAAAGTGGTAAAAACTATAGATAAGAGTACAAAAATTATTCATTAGGTTTTATGAATACATCAAAAACAATACAACAATTACACGCCGAATTAATCACCCCAGAAAACTTTCAGCGTTATGGACAAGTAATTTTTGCTAGTACAGATGGTAAAGCTTTTGACGCAGAAGATGCCCAACTAAATCTACAAAATGGCACACCACGATTTTATATTATGCGTCTAAATAAGCGTGGGCGGAAGTTCCATAAAATCACTCGTCATATGGAATGTACTCAATGTTTAGGTTCTTTAGAAGGAAAAGATTGGTTAATTGCAGTTTGCCCACCATATAATGATTTAAATGAACCAGTATTAGAAGAAATTGCAGCTTTCCGCATTCCAGGCAATTGTTTTATTAAATTAAACGAGGGAACTTGGCACGCTGGGCCTTATTTTGACCATGAAGCTGTGGATTTTTATAATTTAGAACTTGCTGATACAAATGTGGTAGATCATTTCACTCATGATTTTCTCAAGAGTCATCAATTAGAGTTTGAAATGATTTAGCTACCTGTATAACATTACTGATGATGCAATTTCTGATTGGGATGTTCATCTTTGGTAACTATAGATGATTCTGCTGTCAGCACATCTTTGGCTTGGGTTTGCATTGTCAAAAGTTCAGGTATAGTGGCAAACTTATATCCTTTGTTCTTTAAATATGCAATAATTTGCGGCAATGCCTTAACAGTTTGAGAACGATTACCACCACCATCGTGCATCAATATAATTCCACCGGGTTTTGCACTTTTTTCGACATTTTTAATTAGTCTTGCCGCTTGTCCATGACGTTGCGAGTCTCCTGACTCATCTGACCACATCATGATCGCATACTTTTGACTTTTGGCATAATCAACTAAACCATTATGTAAAAAGCCGCCAGGTGGACGAAATAATGTGGTTTTTACTCCTGTAGTTTTATAGATGATATCTGCTGTACGGTTAATTTCACTAGCAGCTGTAGCTACATTCATGCGACGATACCAATGATGCCATGTGTGATTACCTAAGACATGACCATCATCTGCAATTTGTTTAGTAATTTGAGGATGGAAGCTAACCATTTGCCCAACCACAAAAAATGTAGCTTTGATATGATTTTTCTTTAAAATATCTAATATTTCTGTTGTATTTTTGGGGCCAGGCCCATCATCAAAAGTAAGAGCAATTACCTTATCTGTTATTGGTAATTTTGCTTGATAAATAGTTTGCCCTTGCAGTTCTTTTGGTATAGCCTCTTTGTTTTGATTGAAAGCAACATCTTGTGCATTTGCTAAAGCTGACCCGTTTAAATTATCTGGTAATTTATTACCCAACGATTGGGTAAATAGTGAAGAATTGTTAAGATAATTTTGGTGTAACAATCCTGTCAAACTTAGCCCACCGCCAGTAGCAACCAGTGTAATTGTTCCTACTGTTAAAAACTGAAATAATTTATGGCTGAACACATCAATACTCCTTAATTAATATTAATTAAGCACATCTCTATCTATAAACGTTTTAGTTTTAACTTATAAATTTGACGTGGTGATGACAGAAGTATAACTATAATGTGGAGAAATACCACTAAGTTTAAATTTCTACTGGATGTTGCCCATAATAAGGTAAAGCCTCTGACCACTCAGTACGTTTTCCTTGTCGCCAGTCTAAATAGGAAAGTTCCAAAATACTTGTTACAGTTGCCGCTAAACCAGACTGTGCTTGAATTAGTTGATACTCAATATTACAGTTAGTTAAAGTTTCTTGCCAAGCTTCTGGTGTGAGAACTGTATCAGGAAATAAAGTTGTCAATTCAGAAGTGATTGAATTAATTTGATAAATAGCACCAAATACTTTACCTCGTTGTGCTGGCATTTCTATGGCAATTGCTTTTTTATAGTCATTTTTGTTTGACCAAGCTACCGCCGCCAAAGTCGAAATAGCAAACACGGGAATATTTAATTGTTGCCCTAAAGTGCGGGCTGTGACTACACCAATACGAGTTCCTGTAAAACCGCCTGGCCCTTTAGCAACAGCTATAAATGCCAAGTCTGCCCAAGTTTGTGGTTGGATAAAATCAATTAAATATTGATGCACATAACTAGATAAATCACGCCCCAAATTCCAAACGTTTGTGCGAGTTTCTCCAGCAAAGTTACTCATAGCCAAGCCTAATTCTGGCGTAGTAGTGTGGAGTGATAAAGCGTATTTTTGGGCTGATAAAGTTGTTAATTCCGTTGCCAAGGCGAGTAATTATATTAATTTCTTTGAAGTTTGCGTCATCTTTATTCAAGCATATAATCACAAAAATATACGACTACTACAAGAAACAGCAGTAGTCGCTTGAAAATTACTTATCATTTCCATTACGTCGGTACTAGTTCACCTGGACGCAATTTCGACCATTTACCAGTTTCTTGCTTAAAGCTAAGACAGCCAACAACGTCCCATTCCATTTCAATTACATCCTCTTTGGTGCGGATGTTGACATTGATAGAAGGTTCATTAGGATCAAAAGTCGGGTTCTCAGTTAAGTGAGGCTGTTGGTGTTGGGTTTCTACGGCATGATAAGTTACACAACGGTCTACGTAGTGGCAGTTTACGCAAATACACATAATATAACCAACTCCAGGAGCTTTATTGCTAATCTAACGTAAGCGAAGGTCTTCTTCACTAGTTACTGGGTTGATTTTTATTACAATGCACAGTTGGGTTCACTCGATTCTCGCGCCAGAAAATTGGCCTTTTAGCTTGGAATGGTTGCCACAACCAGCTTACATGGTTGGTGGCGCGGTGCGTGATGCTATTCTGGGCAGAACTCGTGAATATTGGGATCTTGACTTTGTGATACCATCTAATGCGGTGAAGGTAGCCAGAGCGATCGCTAAACATTATCAAGCTGGTTTTGTCTTACTCGACGCAGAACGCAAAATTGCCCGTGTAGTATTTCCCCAAGCCACGGCTGACTTTGCCCAACAAGAAGGCAATAGTTTAGAGACTGACTTGCATAGACGTGATTTTACAATTAATGCGATCGCCTACAATCCCCACACCCAAGAAATCATTGACCCATTGCAAGGTTGTGCTGACTTACAGCAAGGTTTGTTGCGTATGGTATCACCATCCAACCTCGAAGACGACCCTTTACGATTAATGCGCGCCTATCGCCAAGCCGCCCAGTTGGGTTTTACCATTGAACCAAATACCCAAGCGACTATTCGCGCTTTAGCATCACACATCAGCACAGTCGCCGCAGAAAGAGTCAGAACAGAAATTGGTTATCTTTTAGCTAGTCCTCAAGGTACGCCTTGGTTAGCCAGTGCAGGGAAAGATGGTTTACTCGCCTATTTCTTCAAAAATGCCACAGCAGAAAACTTTGATAAACTCGTCGCCGTTGATACAGCCGCAGCCATACTTGCACCGCAACTTGGTGCAGAATTACAACAATATGTGCGTGATACTATCAAAACTACTTGGTTAGGTATCGCCAAACTTGCTTGTCTTGTAGATACTCATCCCGAAGTTGCAGAAATAGACCTACAAGAACTCACTTATAGCCGTGCTGAAATTCGCGCCGTTACCACGGCACTTAAACTGTTCCCGCAGTTAAAATTTACCAAAGAATCTTTGCGAGAACAATATTTTTTGTTCCAAGAAGCAGGTAATGTATTTCCTGCCATCGCAGTATTGGCTGTAGCACAAGATACTTTGGTAGAGGCGATATCAGGAGACAAACTGCTATGCACTTACGCACCATTAATCAGCCGCTACCTTAACCCTGATGATCTGGTCGCTCATCCCACTCAGCTAGTAAGCGGGAAAAATCTAATGTTAGCACTAAATATTCCAGCGTCGCCAGTCGTAGGTGAGCTACTGACAGAGATTGCTGTAGCCCAAGCTGAGGGTAAAATTGCTACAGCAGAAGCGGCTATTGAGTTTGCACGGCAAATACTCGAAGGTTAGATTTCTCTCGACCAAGTTTTAAGGCGGGGCAATATCTAAATCTTTGCAAATTTTTACAGCTAAAATATCCAGAATCTCAGTATGCCTTGGCACTGCGGAGGTTCTGTTATTTTCAGGATTGTAGTAGATAGTAAGATAGTATGCTTTCCACCTTCACGCAGAAACAGACAGCCATTGTCTTCAAGATGGCGAATCAAATCACGTCTTTTCACTAGGCTGTAATTGTAATTTGTTCACGGACGACATCTTTACCACAGAGTTGCTGCTCTGCCAGTTCCCGATTAGAGACTAAAATCAACTCTATTGCTTCTCGCAGACTTTCTCTCGCTTCTTCTAGAGTTTTCTCTTGTACATTGGCTCCTGGTAATTCTTGAACATAGCCAATATACCAATCATCTATTTTTTCAAAGACGGCAGTGAAAGAGTTTTGCATATAAAAAACTAATTTCTCGGTCTTACCAATCATGATATAGCTTTTGAGCATGAAACATAATTTCCTCGTTTGGTAGCCGAATCTTTGGTGTTTGGCGAGGATAAGAAGTTTCAATAGCGCGTGTATCTTGCTCGACAACTGTTGTCACTGCACTTAACATTGAACGCCTTAATAATGGTAAGAGAATTGGGTGTTTGGGTTTGGTGAAGACCAACACAAAAGTTTTAGTTTGAGTCTCTGTTTCTGGATACAAGATATGCACCTGCAAAATTTCTCCTAACAAAAATGAGGTGCGAAAAGTTGTGAGTGCTGGGAAAGCATACTCTAAAGTGCCAGTGTAAGTTTTAGGTGCAGTTAAAATAACAGGGTTGCGGAGGATATCATTCCAGGTACTATCCTCTCGTTCTAGTTCTTGGACAACCTTAGCCCAATATCCTTCATGCTCAAATAAAGGAACGCGATTAGCTTTGATACCAAATAAATCTCTGTGTGTGCCGCTTTGATGGTTGTAGTCATAGTTGATTAACAAGTTATCTAAAAAAGTTCCGCGAATACTCTTTTCTCCGGCTACACCGACAAAAGTCATGCCTTCGCTAACTTTGGAGATGAGGTCTGCTACAGGAATTTTCGGAAGATGACCAGCGTATGTCCAAATACAGTCATCTTTGATAATCAGTTCTAGAGGAGTTGTTAAAGGTTGGCTTCCTACTTGACCTGACTGATGCAACCTTCCTTGTTCATCAAACTCCAACGCATGGAAGGGGCAAATAATTGTACCCCGTTCTTGGCAAATCCAGCCGTCAGATAAAGGTGCTTGCATATGTGGACAAACGTTATCAAGGGCGAAAATTTCACCTTGCTGATTTTGCCAAAGGACATAATCTCGACCATTGAGCGCAACTTTATAAGGCTTGTTAACAACCAGCATGGAACGATGGGCAATTAACCACGGTGCGCCAGGAAGAATCACTGCCATAGTAGCCTCCTAAGGTTTGAATTGGTATGATGCGATCGCTCTAATTTCGACCGCGTTAGAGTAAAATTGTGACAAAACTTTCATGTTTGAATTAAAAATACGACAGATTTTTCATGTTTGTCAAGAACTATGGCGATAAGTAAACCTGATTCGATGCTGATGCGTCGTCAACCCAAGCAAAAGCGGAGTCAGCAAAGGGTAGAGAAAATCCTCCAAGCAGCAGCCGAAGTCTTTGCAGAGGTGGGATATGAAGCTGCAACTACCCACATGATTGCGGCGAAAGCAGACACAGCTATTGGTTCTCTATATCAGTTTTTTCCAGATAAACTCGCCATATTTCATGCACTCGAAGCGATACACATGGAACGGGTGACAGCAATTCTTACCAAACTCATGCAGTCAGCCGACCAGCATCAATCATTATTAGAGTTTATCGAGTGTACAGTCGATATCTACGCTAAATACTTTGAAGATCCTATTCCTCGCGTTGTGTACATTCAGTATTTTGTTGCACCAGAATTATTTCAGCTATTTGACGAAACCTTTAATCAGCAGCTAATTCAACAATTTGCCGCCTTTTTTCGCCAGTGGAACCCAGACTTAGCTGTAGAAAAAAGTGAACTTTTAGCAGAAACGGTGCATCGAACCTACAACGCCTTACTGTTGAATGCGCTGAAACAGGATGAAAGCAAACGCCAAGCTCTTTATGCAGAACTCAAAGCACTGTTAGTAGCTTATTTAACACCGTATACATTGCCACAGCAAGTAATGAAAGTAATGATATGCCCTCATTGTCATTCATCCCGTTTATCTAAAAATGGGCATCGTTACGGTAAGCAGCGTTATCTCTGCAAAGACTGTGGTAAGCAGTTTTTAGAAAGGTTGAATTCGTAATGTTTTTAAACGCAGAGTATCGCTGAGGTAAACGCAAAGTTACGCAGAGTTTTTGCTGTGACTTTATGCAATTTTTGGTAAATTTCGTTAAATTGATATTAGAATCCAGGTACAAAATAAATGCTAAACAGCTTGATTCTTCCGCCAGAAACAATTGACAGTATTCAGGAAAAGATAGAAATTCTGGAAAAATGCCTGAATGGAACTAACGTGGAAGATGAAAAGATAGCTGCAATAATTGATTTGGCAAATAGCAGACACATATCTCTCAATCAGCTTAAAGAGGAGTTTCAACAGTTTCAAAGCTATCTATATAAATGTATAAAGCTGAATGAAGTGCTTAAGGAAAAAGTAGAACAGAATGATGACTTCCTTTTATTTTATGTGAGATACGATTTTTCAGTTAAGGAAGTTGTAGATAAATACTGGGATTTTTTTAACTTTGATAATAGTAGAGAAACTATCAAAAATTTACTGATAAAATCTGTTAATTTATACAATGAAGTTAAGAGTATGAATGCTATTACAAGTTATCAAAAAGACAAAAAATATATTATTCTAGAAACTCTAAAACATTTAATTAAATCTTTATTTGAAGCAAGCTTGAAAATGCTTGATATTCATGTTTTATCTGAAGAGGAAATTAATGCGCTAGATTTGGGAGAATTTACGCCTAAAGAATCAGAAGCTATGTTAATTTCTTTGGCATCTACGAAGAAATGGGATTGGGTGTACAGAAATCTTGCATAGTCCTAAATTCATTGAAAAACAAGATGTTTTAAGTATACATAGTAAGCAGATTAATTTATATGGTGGCTCATTAGGTATACGTGATGAAGGCTTGTTAGATTCAGCTATTTATCAACCTCAAGCCACTTTTGGAGGTGAGCTTTTACATCCTACAATTGTTGAACAAGCAGCAGCATACTTATTTCATATTGCTAATAACCATGCTTTTGTAGATGGTAATAAGCGTACTGCTTTTGATGTCATGGTAACATTTTTGAACATTAATGATTATGAATTGAATATGTCGCCAGAACAAGCTTATGAATTAACGATGCAAATTGCAGAAAATATGTTGAGTAAAGAAGAGCTAATTGAATTACTGAAAAATTATATTACAGAACTCATTTAGGCTCTTCATAAAATTAGTTTTTTTTAAACTGTCACTCCTTCTAATTCTTCATCAGTCAACTCATATAACTGGCGCAACTTATCTAACTTATCTTGATCAGCTTCCCAGAAACCGCGCCCATGCGCTTCTAACATTCGGCTAACAATATTGCGGAAAGCTTCGGGGTTGGCTTGGCGTAATTTCTCTGCCATTTCTGGGTCTAAAGCGTAGGTATCAGCAGCTTGGTCATAGACCCAATCATCTTTAAAATCGGCAGTACCACCCCAACCAATTAAGGCTGTCATCCGTTGAGAAATTTCAAACGCGCCGCCAGAACCTTGATTTGCCATTGCTTGCGCCCATTTAGGATTTAGTAATTTGGTGCGATATTCCATCCGCAGCAAATCATCTAAATTGCGGGGTGTGGTGTCTTTCGAGAAACTTTCGACAAAACTGGTAGTTACCTTTTTACCGCTTTGTTTTTCGGCTGCTTTTTTCAAACCGCCAGTGTTGGCGTAATATTCTTGAATATCGGTTAAACCATATTCTACCGAATCGATTTCTTGGACGATGCGATCGCTCGTTTTTAACAACTGATTCAATACCTCTGGTCTAGCTTGGCCTTTATCTTGTCTCCCGTAGCTAAACACATTGCGGCTTTGCCAAGTATTACCTAACTCATCACCAGATTCCCAATTACCATCAACTACCCTATCATTCACCAAAGAACCAAAATCACCCGCAGGATTAGAAAATAACCTCGCTGAAGCATTTTCTACACCTTGAGCCTTTAAAGCTAAAGCGTGTTTTCTAATAAAATTCTGTTCTTCCGACTCATCCGCCTCAGCCGCACGTAAAAACAAATCATCTAACAATTCGATGATATTCACAAAACTATCGCGGAAAATCCCTGATAAATTTCCCAACACATCAATACGCGGATGTCCTACCTCAGCCAAGGGTTTCAACTCATAACGGACAATTCGGCCAGTTCCTTCCTTCACAGGTTCAGCACCAACTAATTCCAGCAGAATTCCTAACGACTCACCCTTAGTTTTAATCGCATCTAAACCCCACAACAACACCGCCACCGTCTCAGGATATTTCCCATGTTCTTGTAAATGCTGGGCGATAATTTTCTGTGCAATTTCCTTACCCCTTTCATAAGCCGCAGGCGAAGGCATTCTATAAGGATCTAACGCATGAATATTCCTCCCCGTTGGCAAAACCCCAGCACCATCACGCAACAAATCACCACCAGGCGCAGGCGGAATATACTCACCATTCAACCCACGTAATAAATTTGTTAATTCATCTGTGGTTTGCATCAATAAATCTCTAATTTCTTTCTCTTCCTGTCTTTTTGATTCGCTACCAAAATAAGCCTCCAAATAAGCCGCCATCTCTTCTTCATTTGGCGGTTCACCTAGTGTATGCAACCCAGAAGAAAACAGGCGATTCTCTAAAACTTGCAGATATTCGTACAACTTCACTAAATAATCATCAAAAGCATGACCACTAAACATTCTGATATTTTCTGGCGTAAAAGGAATGCCCAACTTTTTCGCATCCTCAAACGGACAATCAACATCTAAACCCGTATCAACAATTTTTTTACAAATCCCTTCCTTTAGCACATAATTCTTTTTCGGGTCTTCTCGATACTCCGCAATTAAATCGCGCAACGCCACCAATTCTTTATACAAACCTGCACGACCATAGGGCGGTACATTGTGCGAAATTAATACCCCATAACCGCGACGCTTTGCCAAAATCGACTCTGAAGGATTATTCGCCGCATATATATATAGATTAGGCAAATCACCTAACAAAATATCCGACCAAGAATAACCCGTATTTCCTAAAGGCGAACCCGGCAACCATTCCACTGTACCGTGCATTCCAAAGTGAACTACAGCATCAGCTTGTAATTCATTTTGCAACCATTTGTAAAAAGCGGCGTATTGCGGATGTGGAGTTAAATCGCGTTCAAACATTAACCGCATCGGGTCGCCTTGAATGCCTAACGGTGGTTGTAAACCTATCCAGATATTTCCTAACTGCACTCCACCAACGTGCAGTTCATCACCATAAGTTTTAATCCCACTACCTGTTAAAGACTTCCATTGTTTTTCAACGCGAGATGTGCGGAGATATCCTAACCATTTTTCTAATTTTCTGGCGTTAACAGTAATAGCGGAATCTGGGAAAGGTTTATTCATTTCCCATCTTTCCATCTCTTCATCAGCTTCTTTCACCTGACGAATTAATTCTTCCCCATCTTCTGGGATATCGCCAACGTCATAACCTTGGTCTTTGAGTGCGTGCAGAAACTTGATGAGGCTGCGAGGCACATTCAACAATGCAGCTGTACCAGCTGCACCGTAACCAGGCGGGAAACCATATAAAATAATGGCAATTTTCCGTTCCGATGCTGGTGTTTGGCGTAACGCAACCCAGCTTTTGACTCTACCAATTAATCGCTGTACCCGTTCAGGTACAAGATAAATATTTTCGCCTACCAAACCGCCGAGGGGAACAGTATCAATTGCCCCATCAAGTTCTGGTAAGGCATATAAAACTACACTTTGTAATCCGCCGACACCTTGGCGTGTCCAAGAATGTATATCTTGAATTAATAATGGTGCGGCGACAATGTAAGGCACATTTTTAGCAGTCAGGATGCGCTTTGCTACTTCGATTTGGCGACCTGCTTCCATTGAACCAGCCGGGCCACCGACAAGTGGAAAGCCAATGGTAGAAACTATGGCATCAACTTTCACTGCATCTTGGGAAAGAGAGGGAGTTTCAATATTATTTAGTTGTCGTTGCTGCTGTTCGTAGTCAGTCGTCATCCAGTCCCGAACTGCTACGTGTCCCTCTACTCCATTGATAAAGATGGGTAAGGGAATTAAGCCAGCTTCTTCAAAGCGGCGAATTAGTTGGGGTATGTATGGTTGTTTAGTGATGACGTGTTTGCGGTAAAGCAGTATTCCAACAACTGGAGGCTGAATATTGTTTTTCTTCTCTGTTCCCTGTTGCCTGTTCCCTGTTCCCTTCTTCTGATACCATTCCAAGTATGCTTTTGGCGATTCAAAAAACCCTTGATAGTCGGGATGCAGTAATCCCATGTTAGGGGTTTCGAGTGGTGGGGGAATGTCGCCAATTTTTAAGCCTAAATATTTTTCTGCTAGTGTCCAGAATAATGATGCAACGTTTTCGGGGCCGCCAGCATTCCAGTAACCATAGATAATTAGCCAGTTGCGTAAGTCTTGGACTTTCTGCACTGGGACGAATTTTAAGAGTTTCGGGCCAATTTTTAAGAAGCTGATGTAACCTGCGAGTTTGTCTTCTTCGCGTCCGTTGCTGAATTTGTCAAGAATAAATTTAACTGGTTTGGGCATTCCTTTGGGTTTGTCACCAATGGCAAAGTCTCCCAGCTTGGTTAAACTCATCAATTCCAAAGCTGACTCAAACACAAGCCGGATAGGAACTTGGGCAAGGCGATCGCGCAACCACAAAACTTGGTCATAATCAAATAATAAGCTGCCAAAAAATACGTCAGCCCCTTGCAGTGCTGCTTCTACTTCCGCACGCTTACTGATAATATCGCGATCGCTAAACACCCGAATGTCTAAATCAGGACAGCGAGATTCAGCTACAGTTGCCGCTTTTCTATATAAGTCAGCGTTGAACGATTCAAACCCAGCAATCAAGACGATCCGTTTCATGCCCGTAAGCTACGCAATATTTCTTTACTTAAATTCTAATCGTCGTTGCAGGTTGATTGTTAAATATCTGCCTCTAGATAGTCAACACCAACGAGGAACGTATTTTGAGAGTGAAGGTACTGACCAGTTCTCTCTATGTATTCAGCAGTTTTATGGCCAGTATCGATTTGGCATTTTGGCAGATTTCATTAGCCGGAAATTGGTATGGTGATACTCGCTAATGTCTTTGTGCGACAATTACCGACTTGCAGAATCCCTCGGCTAACTACCGGGGGGCTTTTTTTGGGTTTCACTCACAATTCCTGGATAAAAGCTACTAAAAATCTCTAGATTTGATAGATTTTTTAAACTTAACACTTCATACGCATGAAGCACAAAGTTGAAATTTAAAATTAGATGTGTATCTAACTGTCTTTATTTAGTAAATTATAATTTACCGTTAAAATACACCAAATAGCTAACTAAATTTTTGCAAGTTGTCTCATAAAAATGAAGAGCGATCGCTTAAATATTGGTTTGGGCGATCGCTTGAAATTCTAGAGGAAATTATGTTGACTATTTATTATCAAATCATCTCACGTTACCCATGAATGTAAAAAATAATAACCGACTGTTAACCTGATTTAATCTTTTGATAACCAAGTTAATTGTCTTATGAAAATTTAAATCTCTATTTTACTGCATAGCCATCACTAATAATTGCAATATTAATATAGGACTCAGCTTTGATTTTTGAAAAAAATCAGTATATTGTTATCTGCCTTCTTTACTGTTGCCTACTGCCTATTACCTAACTACACAAGTCTGTTCATTAATCAAACCGGATTTCTATATTGATAAATAAAATTAATTTTATAAATAAGTTTTTTCTAATTAAATCAACAATTGTGTAATTGCTTTCTGTTTACTAATCAAGAAATCAGAATGTATTAAGTTATGGTACTTAATTAGTAATGATGAGAACGTTAAGTATATTTCCGTGAAGAAGTTGTTGCAAATAGGATAAATCATAGCACAATACAAATACAAGTTTTTCTTAGGATTTCGGTTGCTAGCAAATCACAAAAAAGTCTGTGGTGTGGCTTGGGTAGTGTTATTCATAAACAGAATTACATATCTATAAGACATGGTGAGGTGAAAATATGGATGCTCAAAAACTCCTGAATCTATATGCAGCAGGAGAACGAGACTTTATTGGCGCAAAACTGCATCAAATAAATCTTTGCGGTACTGACTTGAGAGGCGCAAACTTTGCTGAAGCTGACTTAAGTGGAGCAGATTTAAGCCATGCTAACTTGAGTGGATGTAACTTCAGCCGAGCAAATCTGACGGATGCAGACATAAGTAGAGCCAACCTGAGTGGTGCGAACTTGAGTGAAGTCAATTTAATAGGTGCTGACTTAATTAGAGCTAACTTAGAGCGAACCAACCTCAGCCGCGCAGATTTGCGGGGAGCTAATTTATTACTAGCAAATTTGTCTAGTGCAAACCTCAGCGAAGCGGAAATGAGTGGTGCAGACTTAAGTGGGGCTAATCTTAAGAAAGCTAATTTGATTGCAAGTAACATCAACGAGGCAGAAATTAGCGGCGCAGATTTAAGAAAAGCAATCATTACTGAATATGAGATGAGTGGCAGAGTATTACACATAGGCCTATCTCATAAATGGATAACTTGGGCTGGCTGCTAATAAATGACTACAGGAGATAAAACAGAGGCACAACAGTTATTGTGCCTCTAAAAAGTTGCTTTTCTGAACAGCTAAAATTAAGCGATCGCTCGTAACTCAAATTCTAATAAACTAAAGGTCTAGCACCACTCATCTGACGCAAAGAATTGATGCAAGCAGGACAGTCACAACCAAATAACTGAATTGCCATATCGCTTTCTTGGTCTGTGAACTCTAGCATCGGCACGTTATCGTTAGAAAACTCTACCTCAGCCTGCTTAGTAGGTAGTTGAGCTAATACAGAAGCTCTAGCACACACTAAACCAACCTTATGCTTGTTGCGGATACAAGATAATCGGTCTTCTGTTTTGTTTCCTAATGGCTCAATTGCTTGTGCTTGATTAACTATCGCTGTCATAGACAGAATAGAGCTAATCAGCATAGGGGTTGAAAGTAAACTCAGTATAATTTTATTCATCTAGTTTCTTGGAAAACAGTCCTGACGTTTCAGAATACTTTGATTAAATCTTACATTTATAATAAACGTCCATCAGGAGCTTAAGTTTCCTAAATGCGGAGGTGTCATTACAGCAGCGTCAGCCTCTTCTCCTGCGGAGACGCTATGCGAACGGGGAAGTCAAAAGTCAAAAACTTTTATTTAAAATAACTTACTAAGTTTATAAATCAATATTTTTTAAATATATAGCAGTAGACAGGTAATAGATGACAGAGTTAAAAGTCTTTTGCTGTCTAGATTGTGTCCTAACAAAAGTGGCTATTGCCATACATCAGATAGATGGAATCAATAAGGAAAAAGTATTATAACTTGAGAATTTAATAAGTATAGCGATAGCCAGTAGTGTTAGGACATCAGTAGACAAGAAAACTTAGACACTCAAAGACTTTTAACTCTGTCACCTATCACCTGTCCCCTGCTATAACCAATAAGCACAGAGTAAAGCTATTTTTACTCTGTGCTTATTGGTTGTTACAATTCAGGCTTATTCTTGATAACCAATTCTGTGGTTAAAACTGTCAATTATTAAATTTCTGAACCACCTTTTGGTTCAGCACCCATTGGCGAAACATAATCACGGAAAAGATTGATTTGCAATTCAAAAGGTAATTCTTTAACCTTGTTCAGAATTTGTTCTGCTTCAGAGGAAAGACGATAGCCAGCAGGTACAGGAATAATTACAGTGCTGTCCATTCCTTGAGATAAGCGATACCAAAATAGAAGCTTGGTGGTATCACTCAAAGAACCATATTCACGACCAATTTGAGTATCTGCTTTATTAATCAAGTCGCGCTGAATTTGTAGTTGTTCTTCATGGCTTAATTCTTTGACTTGATTAAATAAACCTTCGGCAATTTCTGGAGAAACTGTACTAGCAGCAGGTGCTGCTGGAGTAACATCTTTACCCATTTCTTTGTAGATGAACCAGAACAAACCTAGTTGTTCATCTACATCTAATTTTCTCCATGATTGGACACATTCACGAATTGTGGGATCGCTAGTTTGAGTATAAGTCATGATGAATTTGTTTGTATTTGATGATTACTGTTAGTCACCTTAACAAACACGTATTTAGTGTTTAACCCCACTGAAGATAGATGTATCACAATCAGAAAGAATAATAAATAAAAGCAGCACAGAATAATGAAAAAATGCAGAATATAAGGTATAAAATTCAAATAATGTTATATAAACAAAAGACATAGCCTAGCTATGTCTTTTGGAAGATTACAACAGTATTAAACAGCACTTCTAGCGCATAGTGACAAATTCTTCAGCTGAACTAGGATGGATACCCACAGTGGCATCAAAATCAGCTTTGGTAGCACCCATCTTAACAGCGATCGCCACGCCCTGAATAATCTCGGCAGCACTACTACCAACCATGTGTGCGCCTAAGACTTTATCAGTATTCTGATCAACTATCAGCTTCATCATCGTTTTTTCGTCTTTTCCTGGCAGAGTATAATACATGGGGCGGAAGCGCGATTTATAAATTTTTACCGCATCACCATATTTCTCTCTAGCTTCGGCTTCAGTTAAACCAACAGTTGCAGCTTCTGGTGTGGTAAAGACAGCTGTAGGGATATTTTCATAACTCATAACGCGGGGCTTGTTGCCAAATACCGTATCTGCCAATGCCCGACCTTCATTAATCGCTACTGGGGTAAGATTAACTTTATTCGTACAATCTCCCACCGCAAAGATATTTTCTTCATGGGTGCGACTATACTGATCAACAAGAATCGCCCCATCCCGATGCTTGACATTAGTGTTTTCTAAGCCGAGGTTTTGGGTGTTGGGTTTGCGACCAACCGCAGCTAAACTGACAGCATCAGCAACTACTGTCTCTACTTTATCGCCACTTTCTTTAACAGTAACCTTTACACCTTCTGCACTTTTCTCAATTGCAATTAGTTCACTGTTATCGAGAATCTTAATACCGTGGTTAATCATTCCTTGCTGAATTTCGGTGCGGATGTCTTCATCAAAACCACGTAAAATTCTACCGCCACGAATTACCTGAGTAACTTCAGTACCCATCCCATTGAGGATGCAGGCAAACTCGCAACCAATGTAACCTCCTCCTAAAATTACGATTCGTTTGGGCTGTTCTTTCAGGTGAAAAATATCATCGGAAGTGATGGCGTGTTCAATTCCTAAAATGTTGGGTTTGAAAGGTTTCCCGCCAACGGCAATTAGTACTTTATCTGCTGTGATTTGACGCTCCCCAACCATAATAGTATGTGGGTCAATAAATTTGCCGTATCCCTGCAAAACCTCAACCTTAGAATTATCCAACATCCGTTGGTAAATACCATTGAGGCGATTCACTTCATTGTTAACCGCCGTAATCATCTTTTCCCAATCTATAGAACTCTCGACTGGACTCCAGCCATAACCTTGCGCTTCTTCAAACAAATCAGGAAAATGAGAGGCATAGACCATCAATTTTTTCGGGACACAGCCACGATTGACACAGGTTCCACCTAGACGGTCGAACTCGGCAATGCCAACTTTCGCACCATATTCTGCGGCCCGTCTGGCGGTGGCTATTCCTCCAGAACCTGCCCCAATCACGAATAAGTCAAAATCGTAGGTCATGTATCCCTCATGAAGAATTACTAATGCGTAATACGTAATTCGTAATTAAACTCACAATTACGAATTACGTATTATCAATTACGAATTATCTAGTTACACACCAACAGGTTTCTTAGCTGCTTTTAAGTAAGCCAGCATTGTATCTGCATCGGAAACTTCAAACGGATCGGTAGGGCAATTGTCTATGTGGCCTTCCTCAATGAAAAACTTTTCAATTTTGCAGTCATCAACCACCATTGAGTAACGCCAAGAGCGCATTCCAAAACCTAAATTGGACTTATCAACTAGCATACCCATTTTGCGGGTGAACTCGCCATTACCATCGGGAAGCAAGAATACATTTTTCGCGCCTTGCTGCTTACCCCATTGGAACATCACAAAGGCATCATTTACAGATATACAAATTATTTGATCAATGCCTAAAGCTTTAAATTCATCATATAGTTCTTCGTAGCGTGGCAAGTGCGAGGTAGAGCAGGTAGGAGTAAAAGCCCCAGGTAACGAGAAAACTACAATACGCTTACCACTAAAAATATCTTGAGTGGTGAGGTCTTGCCAACGGTAAGGATTTGGCCCTGGTATAGACTCATCACGAACACGGGTTTTGAATACAACGTTGGGAACTCTTTGAATAACCATATTTACCTCGTAAGCGGTTGATGTGGGGACGGTTAATAAAATTTTACTGATGTAAATCAGAATAATTCTGATTTAAGAAAGATGCAATAGTTATAAATACTTAAAAACTAAAAAACATCTAACTTGAGAGTTATTAATCTCAGACTTGGACTAAATGTGCAGGGTTATAGCTGTTAACAAATTGATAATTACATACTGTTAAAAGAGAACATGATCTGTTGCTTTACGCAACTGGCTACAGTCAAAAGGATATTAATAACAAATTGGTGAACTTTGCTACGGCTTAAGTAATAGTACTCCACTGAGAATTTGACCTTAAAATTTATACCTATAGTCCGAGGTGAGAATTCTGGAATTGAAGACAATGGAGTAGTAGCAAATAAGTAGTTCACCTCTTCTGATACCTTCAGAAGCCAATAATTATGAAAGCGATATTTTTGACAGCCGCAGCTTTAAGTACACTTTCTTTAGCCACTATTAGTCCCGTCAAAGCAGAAAATCACAATTTGGTGCGACGCTTGCAGGAAACTAGAGAATGTTCTGGCTGTAATTTAGCAGGTGCAAATCTCAAAAATGCTCACCTGATAGGTGTGGATTTGCGGAATGCGAATTTAAAAGGTGCAAATTTAGAAGGGGCGAACTTAGAAGGGGCTGATTTAAGCGGTGCAAATTTACAGTCAGCTAATCTTCAAGCAGCATTCGCCACTGGTGCTAGTTTTGATAACGCTAATCTGACCAATGCTAATTTGAGCGATGCGAAGTTATATAACGTTCAAGTTGATGGTGCGGTGATGATTGGCACTAATATTAATGGTGCTGATGGGTTTGATATTAATCTTGGTGTTGGTGGTGGAGAGGAATGATCACAAATTGGTTGGTAGAGACGTAGCATTGCTACGTCTCTATATGTAGGAGAATGTCTTATTTCTGACCGTTACCGTTGCCATTATTGGTAGTCAAAATACGCTCGGCAAGTTTTTCTGGTACTTCTTGGAGATGGTCATATTCCCAATGGAAGGAACCAACACCTAATGTGAGCGATCGCAACTCTACAATAAAATTCTGCATCTCTGCTTGCGGCAAGTAGGCAGAAATATTATCCCAACCTTGCCAATCTTGTCTGCCCTCATAACCGAGAATTTGTCCCCGTCTACCACTCAGCAGTTGCAGCACTTTAGCTGTAAATTCGCTTGGTGTTGTGACTCGCACCCGCAAAATTGGTTCTAACAGGGTGGGTTGTGCTTGGAATATCCCTGTTTGCATTGCTAAACGTGCAGCTTGTTTAAAGGCTTGTTCAGAACTATCAACGTTGTGATAAGAACCGTTGGTGAGTGTCACCGCTACATCCACAACTGGGAAGCCTAAAGGCCCGTGCGCGAGAAATTCCCGTACACCTATTTCTACGCCAGGAATATACTGTCTGGGAACTACGCCACCAACAATAGTTTCGTTAAAGTTGAAGCCTTCGCCACGTGGTAGGGGTTTGATATCCAAGAAAACGTCACCAAACTGTCCATGTCCACCGCTTTGGTGTTTGTAACGCCCATGTACTGAGGTTACAGGTTTACGAATTGTTTCTTTATAAGGTACTTGCGGTAGATGGGTCGTCATTGGCAAGTTATATTTGCGGCGCAGTCTGTCTAGGGCGACTTGCAAGTGAATCTCACCTTGACCCCAAAGAATAACTTCGTGGGTGTCGCCATGTTGTTCCCAAGCCAAAGATGAATCTTCTTCTAATAGCTTGGTGATAGCACTGCTGAGTTTTACTTCATCGTTGCGTTTTTCGGGTGTGATAGCTAAGGCATAGACTGGTTCTAACTGTTCTGCTTTTGCTAATTCCTTCGCTGATTGTGTAGAGAGGGTATCGCCAGTTTTAATACCTTCCATTCGGCTTAAAGCAATTATTTCTCCAGCCACAGCTTCATTTATAGACTGCTGCTGTTGTCCCATAAGGCGATAAAGTCCGCCCGCCCGCACACCGTTGAGGACGATACCATCGGTTAATGTGCCTTGCCAAACGCGCACGAGGGAAAGTTTGCCACCTTGAGGGGTGTAATAAGTTTTTAATACCTGAGCTAAAGGTGCTTTGTTGGTTATGCCTTTTAAGCGGCGTTCTGCTGTAATTTCGGGTTCAGGTGCTTCTCGTAGTAGTGCTTCTAATAGAGGTCTAACGCCATAATCTTGTTCTGCAACACCAAAGAAGACGGGGACTACTAAATCTGCCCCTAATTCCATTTTTAAATCTTTAATAATTTCTTCTTGGGGTGGTTCAATATCTTCTAATAGTTCTTCGAGTAAGTGGTCGTCAAAATTGGCTAAAGCTTCGAGCATTTCGGCTCGTGCTGTATGTTCTTCTTCTTTAAGATGTTCGGGGAAAGGTATTTGATCGGCTGGCGCACCGGAATGATATTGATAGGCTTGTTCGCTGACCATATCAATAAAGCCAGTGAGTTGTTCCCCTTGCATAATGGGGTATTGGTGCGCGACCAAAGGACGGCTAGAAACTGCTTTGAGGGCGTGTAATGTTTCTAAAACATGAATATTTGCCCGATCCATTTTGTTCACAAAGACAAGATGGGGAATTTCCCCATCGTCTAGGAATTTAAATAGAGGAGCAAGCGTGAGGACGCGATCGCGTGTGGGTTCGCAAACTACAATTGCTGCATCAACTCCCATCAAAGCATTGTAGGTTTCTTGGGCAAATTCGACGCTGCCTGGACAGTCAATAAAGGTAAAGCGAGTTCCGTTATAGTCGGTGCTGGCTGCACTCACTTCTACAGACATTTGGCGATCGCGCGATTCTGCTGCACTATCTCCGACTGTATTACCTTCTTTCACACTGCCTTTGCGAGAAATCGCCCCAGTCACAAATAATAGGCTTTCTAGTAAGGTAGTTTTTCCGCTTAAATAAGGGCCGACAATTGCAACGTTCCGCGAACCCGACATTACTTTTTCGTTCATACAACCTCTCCTGCGGTAAGTTGTTCTTACCTGCACTACCTGTATGTTTCAGGGATACATATCCGTTCTCTGCCAGGAGAATGATCCCTGCTTTAACTTGTAATTATCCTCCCTTTAATCTGATGCTAAAAAAATTGTAGTGTGTCGTAAGATTTAGCTTAAGAAAAGTTAAGTAAGCCAAATTTTAATGCAGATTCTAAAATATTTGTTAAACCTCAAAGCGTTTTAGAGGTTAGAGGCTAAAGGCTAGAGATTAGGATATACCTAATATGATTGAGAACCGTTATAAACTCTTGAAAGTTGAAGATAGCAGTCCGTTTAGGAGTGACAAACCAATCTACACTCTATTCTCTATTCCCACGAGTAGTTTAAAAACCAAATAGGATTGCTTTAAATAAATGACGTTATCATTCTATAAATATCCCATAATTGGGCTAATAAATCTTGCCTTATTGGGTGGTAGTATTCTTTTCCTATCTCCTCAAGCTTTTGCGGCTGAGTCTGCTTTGCTGTTAGCACAAGCAAATAATCAACCTGCTGTAGACTTGTTAAATCAAGGATTGCAAGCAATTCAAGCTCAAAAGGTACAAGATGCGATCGCCTCTTTTCAAAAAGCGATTCAGCTAGATCCAAAATTAGCGGCAGCACACTACAATTTAGGGTTAGCATACAGACAAATCGGGCAATTAAAGCCAGCCGCCGACGCATTTTATCAAGCAACTCAAGCCGATCCCCAGTTTGCGCCAGCTTTTGCCAATTTAGGCGGCGCATTGTTAGAAGGTAATAATGTTCAACAGGCGAATGATTATTTACAACGAGCTGTAGAATTAGACCCGAAGCTGGGTTTTGCTCACTATAACTTGGGATTGGTTAAACAACAGCAACAAGATTGGGAAAAGGCGATCGCATCTTTTAAAAAAGCTACAGAATATAGTAAAAATGCACCCGAACCCTACTATCACATTGGTATATGTTATTTACAGCAAGGCAAACTTGATAGAGCTAAAAATGCCTTTCGCCAAGCCGTTAAAATTAATCCCAAATATACAGAAGCGCACTACAATATTGGGACAATTTTGTTTAGTCAAAACAAGTTAAAAGAAGCATTAGACTCTTTTAGAAAATCGGCGGAAGCTAATTCTAATTATCCTAATGCTTATTATGGTGCAGGCTTGGTTTTTATGCAGCAGAAAAAATATCCTGAATCTGCTCAATTATTTCAATATGCTAGGGATTTATATCATGCCCAAGGAAATGTTCAATGGCAACAAAATGCCGAAAAAATGTTGCAACAAGTACAAAATTTAAATTACCAACCACGCTGAGGCGCGAATATTAATTATTGGGTAAGAATAAGAATAATGGATAGACTATCTGATTTGGTCTAACATTGGATAGGTATATACCAATGCAAAAACGCTTCAAGAGCCGATTTTTATTTTGCGATCGCTGGCTGGATCGACAATCAATTGTTCGCAACATGGAAGCTTTTCAAGACATACTTGTGATTGTCTTGTGCTTAACTTTGTTTGCAGTCATGATCATTCAGATATGGGGCATATTTATTGCCATAACACAGACAGTAGACTACAAACACGTGACGGCAAAAATACTATTTGTGTTGATTTTAGTCGAGTTATTTCGACTATTAATGATTTACTTGCAGGAACACAGCATTTCTGTAGGTGTAGCAGTTGAAGTCACAATTGTATCAGTTCTGCGAGAAGTAGTTGTTCACGGAGCCTTAGAAATTTCTTGGATTCAAACAGCTGCAATTTGTGGCTTGTTATTTATCTTAGGAAGTTTATTGCTTGTCTGTGCCAAAACACCGCACATGGACTGCATGAGTGCTAATACCAAATTCTGCCCTATTGTCTATCAAGGGGGTAGGGAAAAGCAAAAAGAACTAGAATTTCGCTATTCACATCAATGTGATGAGAATAAACCTCTAGTGTAAATTAGCCAATATGTAGTAACTCTGTGGTTAGAAAAATTCAACTTCTACTTGAGGCTGCTAACGCAGCCTTTGTGCTTTTTTCTACGCTTTTAGGGAGATGAAGCTCTCGTGTAGGGTAGGTAGAAATGAAATAGAAACCTACATGAGGGTAAATAGTATGACTACAGGTAACGGACAATCTCAACAACCCATTCGCAACCTGGAATACGATTTTGTCACCGTGTTGCACAACAAAGCTGAAGCAGTTAAAGCATACGACCAATACATCCAAGATGCAGAACAAGCAAACTCTCAGCCTTGTGTAGAATTATTCCAAAGACTACGCCAGTCTGACATCGAACAAGCACAAGAAATCCGCCATCATCTTCAACAAGTGTTGCAACACGGCAAGATGTAAAGTTAAAAATTAAAATACAGTAGCAGCTGATAGCATCAGGCAGACTGATTATCAGCTGCTTGTTGCACTTGTTCTATAGCTATACCAATTCAAATAATAGTAAGCTTGAGGAAGGTAAGCAAACATTACCAAAGCTAATTTAAAGGGTTATATTTTGCCAGTAAACGAGCTAAAAGCTTAGATTCATAATTACTTAAATCTTTTGATGATTGTTCTAAATTCTGCAATTGCAGATAAATAGAATCATGTTCAAAATCTTGTACGCGTTGTTCTAATTTTCCATATAGTTCTTGATAGTTGAATTCATTGGCAAAAGCTAAAGAAATTTTTTCTCTGTCTCTACCAAGTGTCTGTCCGTTAAACTGATGATTACCTTGCATATCTTGGTTTACTAAACCAAAGGCTAACCCTAAAATTAGCGTTTCGTAAGCCATACTCAATTCTTTACTTGTGCCAATTTCTTCTGGTATTAAATCAGGGATATTGTCGTTTTGTTGTCCGATAGAGTTACGTTCATAGCAGTCTCGATAAAATTCGATTTGGCTGAGAAAATAAGCTGGAAAACCTAAAGAACGTACTAAAACACATACATTCCTTTCATCTTCTGCAACAAAAGGTGTTAAATTACGGCTAAAACGACTGTAGAGTCGGAGTATTTCTTCTTTATCTTTTGCTCCTACCCAAATGTTAATTTCTGGTTGCGAAGTAGGGTTTAGGTGAGCATCGCCATCTTGAAGACGTAATAATAGTTTGGCACTATTATAAAGTTGATTCAATCGCACATTGGCTATGTTATGTGAAATCAAATCTGATTTTAAAATTTCTCCAATCGATAATTTATTTAGATGCTCAAACTGTTTCCTAGCAAAAAATAGCAATTTATTTTGAAACTCTTGATTAGAAATTTGCCAAGATTGAGAACGGCTAATTTCTTCTTGAATGAATTTATTAATAGGTAGTTCAGATAAAACTTTTTGATGGTAATAAATATCAATATCTGAGTTAGTTAAAACTGCTAACCGAGTTTCGGAGTAATTTGTAGATGCTTTCTCACGTTGAGCAATTAAAATATCGTAGATTTGAGAAAAGTTAGATAAAGCTTGGCGTAACGTGTCAGTTCTTTGTTTACCGATTTTAAGCAAATGATTGACTACTTCAACACGGATCTTTTGAGCATAAAGGTCATATTCTAACTTTAATTGCTCGTTATAGTTGCGGCGTAATTCTATACCAGTAGCCTTTAAACTACTTTCTAGACGTTTGATTTGTTTTTGGCTTTTTTGAATGCGATCGCGGATATTAGTGCTATACTTCAGCCAAACTAAACCTAAGTAAGTCAATATTGTAACTAAACCCCAAAGTAAGTAATTAAATAAGTTAACTCCTATATTTTGTAATAATAACCAAAGAGTTGATTGACTAAAAAGCCCAGTTAAAACTAACCCCCCAACTAAGAAAATAGCAACAATTGCCGGACAAATAATCAGATACAACGAGCGAAAACGACTTTCTTCTGCTAACAATTCATTTAACTGGTCTGTAGCTATTTCTAGTTGATTTTCTAAGGAATTTAACTGCTTTTGAGCTAGAGTAATTGCTGCTTGCGCTTTAGTCCTAGCATCATCAATTGCTACTAAGCGAGTTTGTCGAATTTGTTCAATTTCTGTATTGATGGCTTGATGATAGTCAGTAACAGCAACTTGTAATTTTTCTTGAATTTTCTGTAGTTCTTGGCTAGCTGCTTCGGAATTAGTTTCGGCTACAGTGTCTTGTAATTGCTGCCGTTGCCATTTTAAGTTAAAAATTTCATTTAGCAGATTTTGGCTATTTTCTCTGTTAATTGTGACTTGCAATTTAGAATCTAAAAAAGCTTCGGCGGCGCGGAGTTCTGTAACTAAATTTTCAGGGCGATCACTAATAGAATCACTTTGCAATTCCAAATAAGGATTAGTTAAGATATTGGATAATCTGACAGCTTCATGTAAGCCACTGGTTACAGCATCAGCATATTCATTAATTCTCTGGTCTAAAAGTTTAGTTAATGCTGCTTGTGCTTGTTTACCGCAGCTTTCTAGTGTGCGTTTAGATGAAATTAGCTCTTTATTTTCAAATTGCTTATAAGCACGTTGCAATTCAATTCCGTATTCTTGAACTTTACCAGGACGAATATCAATCCGGGGACTAAAATCTTGCCAAACTGGTTTACCGTTATCTCGTTCTAATTGCTGTAACGCATCGTTGTATTCTTCGCTCAGGACAAATTCTTTAGCATTTAATAGCAATTGACGATTTGCTTCTGGGGTGAGTTTTGCTTGGGGTAAAAACTCCTGCATGACAATATCGGCGGCTAACGCTGCACTCAAACGGTCTATAACTGTGTCTGCTGGGAAAAATAACTCTCCATAGCCAAATGTACTGTAAGCACCAATTTTCCCCCGCACTGTATGTATACCAATTAACAAGCCGCCTGTTTCTGGTTCGAGAGTCAAAAAACCGACAAAAGCATCAGCGTAGCTATCTAAATTAACGCTTAACTCTCCAATACGTTCATCAATCAACCAACAATTATCAAAGGGTGGTCTTTTTTGACTACCAGAAATGACCACTCCTTGAGTCATTTTGTCGTCTAATTCTTTCAGGAATTGATAAGCAACACTATAATTTTCAGTTCTGGCTTGAGCAAATAATCCTGGTAAGAGCAACAAAGCTTCTAAACTATGGGGGATATCTGCAAAATATTTACTAAATAGCCAATGAATCAAGCGGGAAAGTTCATATATCACCTCTCTTCCGCGCTGATCGCAGGTTGAAATCATGATATAGATTCTATACCAAGAACTGATTTCAACTCCGGCATTTTTGGTGGCGATCGCTTCTGGAGTTTGCTTAACTGATTTAATTAAATTAATTAAAGTCGTTTGCAGTTCCTTTGTCCCTTGTTGAAACTGTTGACTCAGTTGGGATATATAAGCTTGTTTGGGGTTTATCAATGTGAGGTCAAAACTTGCATCAGCAAACTTATCTAATTCATTACTAAACCCAAAAGTTTGACCGTCCCAAGTGAAAGTATAAGCCTCAATTAAATGACTTTGAACAGAGGATAATGGTTGAAGTTGCCGCTTGATAGCTGCACATAAAGCGGCACTATGAGGGTCGAGAGCAAGTAAAATAGTTGGTTTTGACATGATGCTAGTACGAAAAGGTTGAAGTATGAAGTATGAAGTATGAAAATTGGTCATCTGTACTAGCTGATCACATTCAATCTTTCTAAGTAAGCCTCAATTTCTTGAATTTCCATTTCCACCTGTTCTCGAACTTGAGAATCAACTTGGTCTTTCTTTAAACGTTGATTGAGGTCTTTAATGTAATTCTCTAAAGAATCTTTGGCTGTCTCTTGGTTCTCATCGGTGATTTGCTCGACTTTACCCTCGATTTCTTTAATCAGTGGTACATTATTTTTGAAGGCTTTGAATGCTGATTTGCGATCGCCACCTAAAGGCAAAATACCATCTTCTAATTTCCTTGCTTGGTCTGTATATACAGAGTATTGTCGTCTCTGATTGATAATCAATGAATAAGGTTGTGGTGCTAAAGCTAAAGCAAACCAGCGTAAAGCTCCGCCATCATCTTCTGGGGGAATTAAATTTGGTAAATTTGTCCAATTACGATGTAGATGTTTGAAGACTTTATCTGGATCTAAATAAGCTAGTTCCATATCTTTCACACCATTAAGTGTAAACAAAGGTACGCCTATTTCTACACGAAATAGTGTAAGTTTATGGGGTTCGCCTGTCGGTACAAAAGAAGCATTACCTTTACCTTTAGGTATACGACTAGCAAGCGGTGGGTCACTAAAAATAGTGTTATTACTTTCTACTCCGTAGTAATAAAATTCTGTAATGACGTGCTGTTGTCTAGCTGGAATTTCTGCGTCTTGATATTGCCATAAAGGAACTGCAAGTTTACCAAGTTGTTGTAAATCTTGTCCGGCATCTTCTGGGTTACTAGCTGCCAAGACTTGCTCAACATTCATACTGGTGAGTGGACGATAAGTTTCATCCATAAATGCCAAGATTTCATCTTTGACATCTTCAGCTTTTTTCTCAGACCAATTAGTTAAACTTTGAGACTGTTCTCGATACCAACGGATGAAATCATCGCCACTAACTTTCGGGCGTTTCGATTCTAAGTCAACCCGTTGAATAGTGTGAATAAAAGGATTATCAGAATTACCTTGACGGCTAACTTCGATGTAACTTTGTGCTAAATCTCGATAAACTTTATCTAGGTTGCTGTGAATGCGTTGGCATTGTTCCTGAATTTGCTCTATTTTGGTTCGTAGAACACCACACAGTTCTGCTGCTTTATCACACCGCTTCCAATGTAAATATATCCGCCACTTTTGGTCAGCCCGTTCTTTATATCTTTGACAAGCTGCTTGGATATTATTTTTATTAACAAAAATACCTCCGGCAGCTTCTTTAATTTTTTCTTCTTGTGGTTCTAACTTTAAGGCATTAAAATTAGATTGTGCTTCTTTGGCTTTACGCTGTACATTTTGTTGTAGTTCATCTATATTTTGAGCGAGTTTGCTGACAAACTGTATTGTAGAAGCTAGACCATTAGGACGGTTAAGACTGCGCTCTAACCAAGCAGAAATAGTAACAGTTGCAGTTTGTTCTAAGCGATAAAAATTCATCGCTAAATCTTTAGCAGTTTTTTGCTCCATTTGGTCTAACTGTCGCTTGTACAGTTCTTGAATCGTCGATAGAGATGTACGATCAAATTTCATTTCACCGATGCGGAACTCTGGTTTGACTTGTCCACCGCGATCGCTTTCTGTCAAACTATCTAAAAGTGTAGTTGCTTCACTTAATTTGCAGTCTTGTAAAAAACGGTCTATTTCGTTTCCAATATCAATATTTGCAATAGAAGCCAACAACTCATTTTTGAGTAAGTTTTGTGCATCTTCTAGCTTCATCCGTTCATACTGCTGTACTGGCAAAGTCAACGTAGCAAAACCAAAACTACAGTAATTAATATTCCTTCCTCGGACTTTCTCACCAGTTGCTAAATAAGCGCGAATATTATCAGCAACGTTAGCAGCATCTAAACCAATTTGCGAACCAATTTGAATATATAAACCATCAGCAATTAAATTTTGCAGGTCGTTAGGACGACTAACAACAGTACCATTTTTATTTACACCATCCATTAAAAATACCGCATCGAAAGGAGGGCGGTCTGCTTTAACTTTGGTAATAGCGTAATCAATCTCTAAGGTATTTGATGGTGATAAATTCCAAAAGTGTTCTATTTCCTTCAGCGCACCATAAGCATTAGATTTCACTAAATGAGTTTGGGGGAGATTTGCAAAGACTCTAGGTAATACAAAAACTCCTGTAATATTAGAAAAGTTATTAAGATATTGCCGGCATAAAAATGCCACATCTAAAAAAGTGCCGCTTCCTGTTCCTCCGGCTAAACTACCAACAATAAAAACTTCGACTCCATCGCGGTTAGAAACTTGAAAGTTATCAGAATATGCTTGTTTACTACTACGAATTTCGCGCACAGCATTAATCGCTTGACCTATCAAACCGTTAATATCACCTGCTTTGGCAAAAAAGGCTAACCGTCCACGGGCGCGAATCTGCCCTGCACCACTAATCAAAGCAGTTGTAGGAATGTTTTTAGGCCACCATTCATCTATATGATCGTTTCGTGTATAAGAGCCTGGATTTGCTACAGAAATCGCATACAGTTCATTAGATTCTAAAACAACTTTAGTACCATCTGGTGATTTTTCTCGGCTTTGAATATTTTCGGTTGTATCAATAGAAAGAAAGCGAATAATTTCTGGTACGTCGCCGTAAGCATCAATAAAGCGTTTTTTCAGCTTGAGTACAACTTCATAACCAGTACCCCCTAACCCGATGACAACAGTAGGGCGAAAAACAACTGTGGGACGTGACATTTAATTTCCTCTGATATCTTTAAAAGTTTGCCAGCCCACTGTTTTGTTCATAGGGCCGTTGATTACCAATCCAGTTAAATCGCAGCTTTACGTTACCAAGCTGGATTGTATCTTCATCGTATAGTTGAACTTTAATGAACTTCTCATTATTGACAAAGTTATTGCCTTGTAAACTCCGTAGATATACATATTTTTTGCCAGCTTGCCAATCGATGAATAATTCAGCATCGCAATTTGTAGGTGCGATCGCTGAGACTATTTCACTCAAATGGATTTTTTGTTTGTGCTGATGGGTAAGGCTGATGTATTGTTCTTCCGGTAATATTGGGGCTGGTTCTAATAGTTCTAATTCCCCTTCTAAATGGTTGCGTGTGCGAATATCTTGGGCTAATTCCCAAGGAGTTTTACGTTGAACTAAGCAAATTATCGTTAAAGTAATTAATAAAATCAGTAATACTAATACTGACCAAATAACAATTTTTCGCCCCAGTAGCATCAAGATTTGGATTTGCACTTTGGCTTTAAGGGGGCTAGCCAGAGGGTCATCTGGGGTAACAACTACATTAAAAGTACGTTTACCGTCAAAACTGCTATCAGCAACCGCAAATTGTAGAGGAATTTTAGTTTCTCCAACTTTCAAGGATACGGCTGCTGAAGGTTGTTTTAACGTGACATCTTTAGCATTGCCTTGCAGTTGTAAACTAGCTGTTCCTGAGATAGTGCTACTAATAACTAAAATTTGCGTTTGGCTGGTTTTTCCTGCTTCTATAGAACCGAAATCCAAGCTGTTTGGTTGCAGTGTTAATTGCGGCTTAATAGTGATAGGTAAATCAATTATTTGTGGTGCGATCGCTTGCTCATTTGCCGATAATATCAGGCGCAAATTACTAACATTACCTGGCACTCTAGCGGGAATTTGTAATTTTACGGGAATGGTTGTTAATTTATTAGCCTTGAGGATAATTGTGCTATTAGGTGCAACTAAGCGAATGCCACTTTGTTTTTGGTCTTGTAGCGTTAAACTTACCTTAGTATCGACATTACTGATACTATTAATTTTTAATGCTTCAGTTGTTGTTCCTGGTAAGATTGATTGCAAATTAGCATTAGATACATCAACATCAAGCTGCGGTTTAATCAGTATCGGTCGAATATTTTGAGCTAATTGATTAAGTTGTACACCACCAGGATCTCGCAGTACTCGCCCTTTACCGCATAATGCTGGACTATTGGCAAAATCATTCAGTTGCTTTTCGTGTTCTTTCAGTCCTAAAGATACGAAAAATACATAAGGTTTGCATTGTTGTTGGCGTAAAAGCTGGGTACTTTGAGGAATCGGTACAGGGTTAGGAATACCTTGCACATCCTCCAAACCATCTGTCAAAAAAACTACACTGACAGTGCGATCGCCTACATCAGGACGTTGATTTAATCGGGCTGAAGTTTGCAGTGCTTGTTGTACCGCTTTACCTGTGTGAGTACGTACACCATCAGCTTTGAGGTTATTAATTATTTGTTTCAGCTTACCCCGATCTGGATTACTGGCAATAGCAATTTCTTCGGCTTGTAGATTTACATCACTATCAAAACTATAAATAGTAACTGTATCGCCTAATCTGGCAGTGTTAACAAATTCATTAACAGATTTCTTGACTTGATCAAAAATATCTTTAGTTCCGCCTGCGCCCCGCATAGAAGCAGAAGTGTCTACAACTACAATCCAGTCAATCCCACCTTTAGCCGTCTGAGCAAATGCGCTATCAATGTGAGAAAATAACATGATAGCCAAAACAAAAATTCTTGGTAACGAGCTAAATCTCCACCAATAATTTAAATTTTTAAAACTCATCAATACAAATCTCCAGCCATATAAATTATGACTCTCCAAATCTTATAAATCATCTGTCTATTCGTATTTAGACAAAAGAATATCGCCTGGTTCGCCTAACTTTTCTATTAAACCTTCAATCTGCTTTACAGCCAGTCTTGAAGGCTTAGTGTGTCCATTTTCCCAACGATTTACAGTTGGGAAAGTTACACCAAGAATTAGGGCAAATTCTTCTTGAGTTAGTCCCATTAACAGCCTAATATCTTGGATAAGTTGCCCAACTTTAGGTTGTTCAATTATTATTTTTTTTGAAATTGACATTCAACTTTCCATCACATTAATCCGATGGATATAACAAGTGATATATCAAGTTATATATTAACTGCTTAAATTGATGTTGTCACGTGTTTTATACTACTCAGTAGATTTTCTATGAATACATATAGGCTATATATTTAAACAGCAAATATATAGAAAGAGTACGTATACTGTAGGTAATTTGTATACTGACATAAAGTTTTATTCAGGCAAAACTTTAAATTTTCAGGATGTGTGCCTGTCACTAGCGCGGTGACGCACTAGCAAAATATCAAAGAAATACAATTTCTTATCTTATTGCCCTTTTGCCTATTACCTATTGCCTATTGCCTGTATTTGTTGAAAGTTATTCAGCACAATTAACAATGAGATGGGTTAAGGCATCAATCAGGCGATCGCTCTCCATTGGCATAATATTCTTACCGTGCATAATCTCTTGCGTCATCACAAAATGCACCAGTGAACCAATAAGTATTCTAGCTGTCGCCTCTGGGTCAGGTATATTCAATTCAGAACGCGATGCTAAATATTTACTGATAGTATCTATCGCTGGTTTGGCAATGCTAGCGATAAAAACTTGGGCTAATTCGGGAAATCTGGCTGACTCACCCATCAACAACCGTTCAAATGCCTGATATTCCTGGTCGTTAACCATCTGATCTAATGCAGTCTTTGCTAGCCGCCGCAACACAATATAAGGTTCTCCTTGGAGAGGGTACGTCCCTAAAATTGACTGAAACCGCTTTCTTGCCAGTTTCTCTATTAATGCCCGAAATAGACCCTGTTTATCTTGAAAATGGCTGTATACCGTGGCTTTAGAAACTCCTGCTGCCTCTGCTACTTTATCCATACTAGTAGCTGCATAGCCGTGGGCAAGAAACTCCTGCATTGCCCCTTGCAGAATTTTTTCGACTTTCTCTGTCGAATTAGAACGGTCAGTTTCTCCCACTCTTGGACGTGCCATTTTGCAATAATCCTGATTTTGCCAACAGTCTGAAAATTTTCTTTAGCTGTAACAACTTACTCGAAAGTAAAGCCAGCTATGCCTTTAAATAGTTAATACTGTTTGGCGATCGCTTGACTAAACTAATCGGTTTAGTATAATTCAAATTATATAACTATACGGTTTAGTTTTGTCATTCCCCGTTGAGCATCTACATCAGAAGGCAGAAGGCAGGCGGCAGAGGGCAGGAGGTAAAAACATTACTGTTCCTGATATTTAAGCTTCATATGCTTTAATCTCTTTGCATTTAGCTATACATCCAAACTGGGTTAAGACATTTACCAAAATTTATTTTTTCCCTGATTTAAAAACCAATTTGGAATTGCTACAAAGGTATGCTATTGTGCAAAACTCAAAGCTAGACGGTTCCATATCGTTTCTATCGATTTTACGTCCACCAATTTTTATAGCGATTCTTGTAACTTTAACTGTCATTGGCAGCAGTATTTTTACGGTATTAAAATTTCGAGAAGCTGCTAATCAAAAGACACAAATACAAGCATCACTACAGTCAGAAATTAAAACAGTCACAGCATTAGGGCGAATTGAACCCAAAGGAAAAGTTATTAAACTCTCGGCTTCGACATCCACAGAACCTAGTCGAGTAGAACAACTATTAATAAATGAAGGGGATAAGGTAAAAGCAGGGCAAGTAATTGCCATTTTAGACAATCGCGATCGCTTAGAAGCAGCATTTAAAGAAGCACAAGAACAAGTAAAAGTAGCCCAAGCCAACCTCAACCGCATCAAAGCAGGGGCAAAACGTGGCGAAGTGACTGCCCAAACAGCGACAATTGCCCGTCTAGAAGCAGAACGTCAAGGTGATATTGCTGCCCAAACTGCCACAGTAGCCCGCTTACAAGCCGAAGTCCAAAACGCCGCCGCAGAAGACAAGCGTTATCAAGCACTTTATCAAGAAGGTGCAATTGCTGCCTCCCAAAGAGATGGCAAACGCTTAAACCTGGAAACTGCCCAAAAAAATTTACAAGAAGCCCAAGCCCAATTAAAGCGCATTCAAGCGGCTAGTCAACAGCAAATCAAAGAAGCCACAGCCACACTAGACAAAATTACCGAAGTCCCGAAAGTCGATGTAGAAGCAGCCCAAGCAGAAGTTAGCCGTGCGATCGCAACGATGAATCGAGCTAAAGCAAATCTACAACAAGCTTACGTGCGATCGCCCCAAGATGGTCAAGTATTTGAAATCCACACCCGTCCAGGAGAATTAGTAGACAACAATGGGATAGCCGATATTGGACAGACAAATCAGATGTATGCAGTAGCTGAAGTTTACGAAAGTGATATTGGCAAAATCAGTCCAGGACAGAAAGTGCAAATAGTTGGTGATTTTTTACCGATTGAATTGCAGGGAACAGTAGAACGCAAAGGCTTACAAGTACGGCGGCAGAATCTAGTTAATACCGATCCCATTAGCAACATTGATAACAGAGTCGTAGAAGTGTATATCCACCTAGATCAAGCATCCAGCAAAAAATCTGCCAGCCTCAGCAACATGCAAATCAAAGTAGTAATCGAAATTTGACAAAGAGGGAATAGGTTACAGGTTACAGGTTACAGGAAACAGACGATTTTTATTACTTGTTAACTCTCTCCACTCAGCACTTAACTATGATGGGATTAATCAAACAAATGCAGCGACGAACACCGTTAGGATGGCTGCAACTGAGTCATGAAAAAAGTCGTCTTTTGGTGGCATTATCAGGTATTGCGTTTGCTGATGTGTTGATGTTCATGCAGCTTGGCTTTGAAACTGCACTGTATGACAGTAATACTAGACTGCATCGGAGTTTAGAAGCAGACATCGTATTAATTAGTCCTCAAGCCCGTAACCTACAAAGTATGTCGTCGTTTTCGCGACGGCGATTGTACCAAGCGATGGATGTACCGGGCGTAAAATCAGCAGAACCAATGTATTTCAGTAATAGTATCTGGAAGAACCCCCAAACGCGACTTGAAACAGGAGTGTTAGTTATCGGTTTCAATCCAGATAAGCCAGCCTTTGATTTACCCGATGTCAACCAACAATTACAGGCACTCAAACTACCTGATAATGTCCTATTTGATCGCGGTGCGAGAGGCGAATATCAACAAGCGATCGCCCAAATTGATCAAGGTCAAATCCTCACCACAGAAATAGAACAGCGCACAATTAAAATAACGGGATTATTTAAAGTTGGTGCTTCCTTTGGGGCAGATGGTAGCCTGATTACCAGCGATCAGAACTTTTTGCGAATATTTTCTAGAAGACAATCCAACAGTATCAGCTTGGGCTTGATTCAGATAAAACCTGGCTACGATGCACAACAGGTGACAACAGCATTAAAAGCACATCTTCGAGATGATGTGAAAGTGCTAACTCATGCCGAATTTATCGAATTTGAGAATAACTTTTGGCGAACAAATTCACCCATAGGATTTATTTTTAGCTTAGGTGTATCAATGGGTTTTGTAGTAGGAGTAATTATTGTTTATCAAGTCCTTTCTACAGATGTTAATGCCCATATAAAAGAATATGCCACATTTAAAGCTATTGGGTATCGCAATTACTATTTACTAAGCATAGTTTTTGAAGAGGCATTAATTTTAGCACTCTTAGGTTTTCTACCTGGTGTAGTAGTCTCTTTGGGACTTTATCAGATAACTCGTGCTGCCACAAATTTACCAATGTATATGACTTTAATTAGAGGCGTGCAAGTCATAATTTTAACTTTTATTATGTGCGCTATTTCAGGAATAATCGCTACACGCAAGCTGCAATCTGCCGACCCTGCTGATATGTTTTAAAAATTGTTATTGGTCATTTTTCATTTGTAGCGAATAAGCATCAAAAACCGATTTAATTACAAATTATTCATGGTGAGCAAACCCATTATTTCTATCTATAATCTCAACCATTATTTTGGTTACGGCACATTACGTAAACAAGTATTATTTAATATCAACTTAGAGATTAATGCTGGTGAAATTATTATATTGACAGGGCCATCTGGGTCAGGAAAAACGACTCTATTAACCTTAGTTGGTGGGTTGCGATCTTCACAGTTTGGCAGCTTACAAGTTTTAGGGCAAGAACTTTGCGGTGCCAGCGCAGAACAATTAGTACAGATACGCCGCCATAATGGTTATATTTTCCAAGCTCATAACTTGCATGGAAGTTTAACAGCACTCCAAAATGTCAAAATGGGCTTGGAATTGCATCAGCACATTGATCCACAAGAGATGCAAATCCGCTCAACTGGGATGCTAGAGCAGGTAGGCTTAGGTAATCGCCTACATTATTATCCTGATAAACTGTCGGGAGGGCAAAAACAGCGAGTAGCGATCGCTCGTGCTTTGGTAAGTTACCCTAAAATCGTCTTAGCCGATGAACCAACCGCCGCCCTTGATAGTCAATCAGGCCGAGACGTAGTGAACCTTATGCAAAGACTAGCTAAAGAAAGGCATTGCACCATCTTGATGGTGACTCATGACAACCGCATTTTAGACATTGCCGATCGCATCGTTCATATGGAGGACGGCTCTCTTGTGCAAGCAGCAGGAAGTAAAATGCTCAAATGCTAGTAAAATCAGCATTTAGTTAAATTGAGTAATTATTCATACGTTTGTCGTGAGTTTGCAATATTGCCGTCACACCTATATGTAAGAGTAAATATCGTATTTGGTTACAAAATGCTTTTTTTTGGGTTCAAGGTAGGGCTTCCTACCTTTTTTTATTTATCTATGCCAAATCACGCTGTACTTTCATGGCAGTTGCCTAGCGATCGCTAAATTTTTTCTACACAAAAAGTCACGAAAGGTTCACCTTCAATAATAATTAAGAAGGCTGTGCTGGTTTACGAGCAACAGCAACCATTCTGACACCTCAACCAAGGTGCCGCGTGACAATGATTGACAGCCTGATTCATGCCTATACTCCATTTCTAATTTGGGTAGGTATAGGACTCTTAATATCTAAATTCACCCCAGATAAAATTTTCAAGTGGCTAGGTAATGGACTTTACTGGGTAGGAGTACCATTACAAATTTTGGTTTTGGCACGTCACACTGACTTATCTCATGGCGTACTCATACCTGGAGTTGCAATTGGAGTATTATTGCTGAGTCTGGTCTTAGCACTATGTATTTGGCAAGGTTTACAATGGTTCAAAAGCCAACAACAACAGCCAGATGTAGCAAATTCCGAGTTGGCGATCGACATTCCCTTTATGCGAGCCAGTTTAGGCAGTTTTATTCTGGCTACAATCTTAGGCAATACGGGTTTTGTAGGATTAACACTCACACAAGTATTAACTAGTCCCACAAACAATGACTGGGCAGTATTATTCAGTGTGACTAACAACGTTGTAGGGACTTATGGCATAGCTGTTTTAATTGCTAGCTATTTTGGTAAGAGTCACACCGATAATCATTGGTGGATTCAATTACGAGATTTAATAACTGTTCCGAGTTTGTGGACATTTTTTTTGGGCTTAAGTACTCAGTTTATTGAGTTGCCAGCGATAGTAGAATCAGGATTAGAACAAGCTGTCTGGGTAGTGATTGCCTTAGCCTTGGTACTTGTAGGTTTGCGCCTAAGAACAATCACAGGCTGGAAAAGTTTAAAGATTGCTTCTGTTGCCAGCGTATTAAAAGTATTTATTGTTCCTATATTAGTAGGATTAGGTGCAACTTTTTTAGGGGTAACTGGTGAACACAGGCTTATCTTAGTGTTAATGTCTGGAACACCAACGGGTCTTTCTGTGTTAATTTTGGCAGAAGTTTATGACTTGGATCGTAACTTATTAGCTAGCAGTATTGCCTTAACATTTGTAGGATTATTTATCGCATTACCTTTTTGGCTAGCATGGTTTGGCTGATGTTCTACTTTAACAAACTTAATAATTGTGGATAAACCTTTTTCTGGTTGAGATATCGAAATTTTAAGATGCTAAATTAGCAGTTCAAAATTTAGAATACCCTTCCCAGGGGTCTTGCCATCGCTTTAACAAAATGTAGAGGTTTAAGTCTCAGGCTTCTATACAAGCCACAAGTGTTGATTGGTTTAACATATATTAAAGTTAATGATTATCATTGGCGATCAATTAAAAATAAGTATATATTATTGCCTAGAATATCTATTAAAACCATCAAATATCAGAATATTATGTATTTACAATTATCTGCTGTGGTTCAGGAACCCTAGTACTTATCGCATAGTCTGTCTGTCAGCAAAAGTAAAGGATTGTTCTATTAGTTATTATGACTATCGATAATCGCGCTAGAAGTTCTCAAAGTAGGCAAGTGAGCCGCAATACCACAAATTTGTTCTTGGGAATATTAACATTTTTACCCGTAACCTTGGCATTGCCTGTAGAAGCTTTGCAAGTGCAAGTATCTCCCACTAATCCTCAGTTAGGAGATACGCTATCTGTAATCATTGATGTAGATAGCCAAAATGATGCCAACCAACCAAAAATAACTGTTGGCGAAAAAGCCTACCCAGCCTTTGCCGTTGCACCAAATAAATATCGAGCATTTATCCCCACAACTCCGCTAGAACCCGCAGGAACCAGAACTGTGAAAATTTTTGGGGATGGTCAAGTCAAAAATTTGGCAGTGAAAGTACGCCCTCGGAAATTCCCTATACAACGCATTACTCTACCACCAGGGAAATCTGCTGATGGAGCCACCGAATATGAACTCAAGCGTGTAGCAGCATTTAAAGCCTTACAAACACCAGAAAAATATTGGAATGGTAAGTTTATAGCCCCAAGTAAAGCCAGGATTAGCACAATTTATGGCGTGCGCCGTTACTATAATGGTAAATTTGCAACAGACTACTATCATCGTGGCGTTGACTACGCAGGAGCCGCAGGTTCGCCTGTAACTGCCCCAGCCTCTGGGCGAGTTGCATTGGTTGGCAAAGTATCACAAGGCTTCCGAGTTCACGGTAATGTAGTAGGCATAGACCACGGTCAAGGCGTGACAAGCATATTTATGCATCTAAGTCGCATTAACGTGAAGGAAGGCGATTTAGTGAAAGCTGGTCAATTAATTGGCGGAGTGGGTTCAACAGGTGCATCTACAGGGCCGCATTTGCATTGGGGTTTATATGTCAACGGGCAATCTGTTGACCCAGTACCCTGGCGAAACAAGGTCTTTGAATAGAAAAAATAATTGATAGCGTATGTGCATAATTTTGTATATTGTGCGCTGATAATTGGGCAGAATAAATTGAATTAGTACCGTCCCTACCTTACTTGGGTGGCTTAAAAAGATGAGCGTTATGAGTATTGAAAAAATTGTAGAACAAGCTCTCCAGGATGGTTATCTCACGCCGGCAATGGAAGCAGAAGTTGGGCGAATTTGTGATAATGCATCCGAACTTTCGATAGAAGAGTACATGGCGCTAGATCGATTAATGGGCGCGCTATTAACTGGTGAGGTAGTGGCGGTGCCTCGCAAACAATTTATTAACGTCATGGAAGAATTGGTATTGACTGAGGCGATCGCGCGTGTAGCAGAAATCGAAGCTACCAGCGAAAGTTCCTTAGATGTAGGCGATATTGCCGCCTATGCCCTCAACCGCTTACCACCTTTGTATGCCACCACAGAAGAAGGTGCTAATTATCAGAGTTTAAGAGCTAAAGCCGAACTACAAGAATTAATTTCCCAACAAGTCAGTGAAGCGATCCGTCGCAACCTCGACCAACCCACACTCGACAACAGAACACCAGTTTTGGCTAAAAACACTGGTAATGAAGTTCTGCGCCAAGTTAGTACCTTACTTCAAGTTTACGCACCTAGCTTTGAACAAAAATAAATTTGGTCAATAGTCATTGGTGAACCAGTGCGGTCTTGGGGGTTTCCCCCATGAGCAACTGGTGAACCCGAAGGGTCAATAGTCGTTGGTCAATCTGTTTTGACTATGGACTTTTGACTATGGACTTTTGACCCTTGATTAATCACGCACAGTCACCAGTGTGCCAACTTTCACTTGGTCGTATAACAACCGGACATCAGCATTACGCATTCTTAAACATCCGTGAGAAATGGCAGCCCCTAACAGATGGATATCTGGAGTGCCGTGAAAACCAATTTGATTACGTCCATCTGTCCAAAAACCAATCCAGCGATCGCCAAGCGGACTATCATTCCCAGGCGGAAAGACTTTACCAGTAATTGGGTGTTGCCAAATTGGGTCATGTTGCATATTCATCACTTCAAAAGTACCCTCAGGCGTTTCCCATCCTTTCTTACCTATAGCAATGGGGTAGCTGGCTATAACCAAATCGCCTTGATAAACGTAAGTGCGGCGATCGCTTAGATCAACTATTACTTGGGTTTTTGTCCCCAGCTTATTAGAAGTTTTTTGTTGATCTAATAGTTGGGCAAAAAAGGATTTTGGCTGCTCATCAGTATTACGATTATTGGGTATATCAGTGTTTATCGCTACATTTTGGTTCACTGTACCCGAATTATTATGAGGCTGGATATCAGAGGACTTTAACTTAGAAGTTCCTTGAAGATTTCCTCCTGGGATAGGTTCACCAGCAATTGTAGACGCGCCAAAGGCTGTTTCCCCTAAACCTCTAGGAACATTTCCCTGAGTGGAGGCTGAACTATCAAACTGTTGTTGCGTTGTAGTAACGCGCCAATGGACAGCTAGCGATAATATCGCTGTACCAAAACAGAGAAACATGACTACACGCGCTACAAATTCATTTCTTACCATTGCGATCGCCTATTGTTTATCCCTGACAGATCCAATCTCTTTCCATAATTGAATGTACTCATCATTCAATTATCAAGACTTCATAAATACTTATCTGTTTCCTTACAAACTTACCCACAATTCTGGGCAGACTAAGCCTATACGGATGTCTCAGCAAAAAAAACTTCTGGTGAAAAACCTTATTTTTGCGAAGTGCCAAAATCAGGCTTATGCCATTCAGGCTTTTTTTTAGAACTCTCCAAGTGCAGCAATCAATCATTAATGGTGTGGGCGGGAGAAAATCCATGTTTGAAAAACTATTACTAGCAATCACAATCACATTTTCCATTAATTTCTTTTTTCAAGTTCGCTTACCAGATCCAGCTAATAAGGATGCTATTTATCAGGAACATCCAGAAAAACTCACTATTCTGGTAACTAGACCGGAAAAATAACATTCCTCTTAAAGGATGCCAGCATAATTTCATAATTTCTAACTCATAATAAATAATTATGAATTTCTGCGAGCTTTCTGCTGTCTGGCAACAATTACCAGTCCCAAGATTTTCTACTAATTCGCCATGACGCTCGCAGGCTAGAAGATCGCAATTAAGAAATCTAGTTCCAGTAAGACTTGCCTGATTTTCATCTGTTGCCTCATTTTAGAGAATTGGTATTACTCTACCCTTAGTGAAGGCTTTACGATATCTACACAGTCTAACGGCTGATCGAATATCAATTCAGTATTCAAAGTAGAAGCTAAAAAATTTTCGCTGTTTGTCTGTCAACAAACTCAGATTTTTAATCCCAAGCGAGAGTGTTTCAGTTGTTTAGGCTCTTTCACCTAGAGTCTGCTCTTTGCTAAATACCTAGTACATAATTTACATTTTTTGTCAAGCGTAAATAGTCAGTTGTTATCAGACGCACAAATATACGTGAAATTGCCCTGAATGTAAATATGGCATTATCCGGCTGAAATAGCTAAATATCTAGAAAAATAAAAATTATCACTGTTTTTTAAGCCAAGAGAATTATCTAAATTGTATACTTCAGTGTTCCAATCCTAAATCCGGCACCTAACTCAGGAACAACCAGCAAGATAGCAGGTCTAATAGGAAGGGATGATTTAATGCCAGTACGATCTATGAGTCAATCGATTGCTGTATCCTGGTCAACGGTTGATGCGAAGTATCCAGAAGCATCGGTGCAAGTTGACAAACTCTCAAATCACGATCTTATTTTGCGCTGTCAAGTTGGATTGCGACCAGATCGTGCTGCCTTTGCGGAGCTACTGCGCCGCTATCAGACCCAAGTTGAGCGGGTTTTATACCACCTAGCTCCAGATTGGCCAGACAGAGCCGATTTAGCACAAGAAGTTTGGATTCGCGTGTATCGAAATATTAATCGATTACAAGAACCCGCCAAATTTCGGGGTTGGTTAAGCCGGATTGCCACAAACTTGTTTTACGATGAGTTGCGCAAACGCAAGCGGGTTGTAGCTCCCTTATCGCTAGATGCCCCCCGTACATTAGATGATGGCGAAATAGACTGGGAAATTGCCGGAGATACCCCAGGGCCAGAAGAAGCACTGACCACTAGGGAATTTTACGAACAATTGCGAGAAGCGATCGCCGATTTACCAGAAGTGTTTCGCACTACAATTGTGTTAAGAGAAATCGAAGGCATGGCATATGAAGAAATCGCCGAAATCACAGGGGTTTCCTTGGGAACGGTGAAGTCGAGAATTGCCAGAGCCAGAGCTAGATTGCAAGCTCAGTTGCAAGGTTATCTAGATATTTAAATCACAGCCTATAACCATAGGTGAGTGGCATAATTTAAGTATTGATTAACAATAGTTATAAATTAATCTTAGTGCTGCTGCTGTCAGGAGGAAAATTATGAATGTATTAAATATTGTTGGCTCATTTTACCCGTGTATGAATTAGTAATAGTGTTAAAATGACTACTGATTCTTCGTTTTCCGACCGTTCCCCTTTACAACCTCCTAAAAATTTGTCAGCAGGAATGGATCAACATCCTAATGAATCAACGGGTACTATGGATATGGTGAAGCGCGATCGCTTCGAGTTATTGAGTGCCTACCTCGATGGAGAGGTGACCGCCACAGAACGTAGGCAAGTAGAAGAATGGCTTGCCAATGATGCTTCTGTTCAGTGCCTGTATGCCAGATTATTAAAGCTGCGGCAAGGTTTACGAACCCTACCAGTACCAACCCCAGCCCAATCGTCAGAAGTAACAGCCGAAAAAGTATTTATACGTTTGCGTCGTCGTTCACGGTTAGCCTGGACATTTGGGGGCGCGGCTGTTGCGGCTTGTGTTATTAGCGTAGTTTCCGGTTTGCTGCCAGGAAGTGAGTATAGAACACCACAACTGGCTCAAAAACCACAAGTAGAAGTAGAAACGACACCAACAGCACAAACCCCTGCTGCTCCGACTCACCCTTTGATGGTGGCAGTGGCATTAAACAAACCAGTCATTGAAATTCCTAAAGCCGAGACTTCTCCAGCAAAGCAAACTCATCTCAAACAGCCTAAACTAGAAAAGATTGAACCAAATCTTAACTAATCAAAAGAGGCTAGAGGCTAGGGTAGTTTCTCAAACTCATAACGCTCCTTGGCTGTTAAACCGCAGCCACTCCACCAACCATCAGCTTGCAGAATTCCTTTGAATTTGCCAACAAGCTCTAAGGTCATGAAATAAGCCCAAGCCCAACCAAGGGATTGGCCTTGTAGATCGTATACTTTAACTTGTTGGCGATTGTAAAGGTTTTCTAACATCGGTCTAGTAGGTTGGTAATCCTCCAGATAGTCCAAAGCGGATAAAACTTCTGGGTCAGAAAAACAAAATAAATATCCGTGAACTTGATCTTGTCCTAGTGTCATTGCAGGGTAGCCCATCGGCAAAGCAAATAGCTTGCCTAGTGTGACTGCCCTTTTAACTTTGACTACTTTATCAGCACAGTATCTTTGATAATTAGCTTCACCAGGTTTGAGCGTACCGTAAACAAACACCCGCAGTGGTTCAGAAAATTTGACCTTTGATTCAGTCATCCTGAGTTTCTTATCCTTTGCTTACCATCATCTACAATATGGAGGCAGACAAGATAACAGTCCAGTAGGAGATTTTTCGGTGGATTCCCGATATAACGCAGCAGCAATTGAGGAAAAATGGCAAAAAACATGGTTAGAACTTGGCTTAGATAAGACCCCTACAGAAAGTAATAAGCCAAAGTTCTACGCCTTATCCATGTTCCCCTATCCATCGGGCAGCCTACACATGGGTCACGTCCGTAATTACACAATTACCGATGTGATTGCTCGCCTCAAGCGAATGCAAGGGTATCGGGTACTACACCCAATGGGTTGGGATGCCTTCGGACTTCCAGCAGAGAATGCCGCTATTGACCGAGGTGTTCCGCCTGCCAAGTGGACTTACCAAAATATTGCCCAAATGCGGCAGCAGTTACAGCGTCTTGGTTTATGTATTGATTGGGATACTGAAGTTGCTACTTGTTCGCCTGATTATTACAAGTGGACTCAATGGATTTTCTTGCAGTTTTTGCAAGCAGGGTTAGCTTATCAAAAAGAAGCAGCAGTCAACTGGGATCCCATTGACCAAACTGTATTGGCAAACGAGCAAGTTGACAGCGAAGGGCGTTCTTGGCGCAGTGGGGCGAAAGTTGAGCGTAAATTGTTGCGGCAATGGTTTTTAAAGATTACCGACTATGCCGAAGAATTGCTCAACGACTTAGATAAATTGTCAGGTTGGCCGGAACGCGTTAAGTTGATGCAGGCTAACTGGATAGGTAAATCTTCCGGTGCTTACTTAGAATTTCCCATAGTTGGGATTGATGAAAAAATCGGTGTGTATACTACTCGCCCTGATACTGTTTATGGTGTTAGCTACGTAGTATTAGCACCAGAACATCCTTTAACCAAGCGCGTCACTACCAAAGAACAGCAAGCAGCCGTAGAAGCTTTTATTACAGAAGTTTCTCATCAAAGCGAATTGGAACGGACTGCGGAAGATAAACCCAAACGAGGCATACCTACGGGTGGTAAAGCGATTAACCCGTTTACAGGGGAAGAAGTACCGATTTGGATTGCTGATTATGTACTGTATGAGTACGGTACTGGGGCGGTCATGGGTGTACCTGCCCATGATGTGCGGGATTTCAAGTTTTCCCAGACTTATGATTTGCCGATAGAGTTTGTGATTGCTGCGCCCGAAGATGTCGCTGGGTTTGATTTAACTCCGGCGGCATCCGAGGGTGAGGAAGTGACACAACTTGTTCAGATTGAATATAACCAAGCATATACCGAAGCCGGAATTTTAATTAATTCTGGGCAGTTTACTGGGATGAATTCTGTAGATGCCAAGGCCGCTATAGTTAAATATGCCCAAGAACAAGGTTTTGGCAAAGAACGCATTCAATACCGCTTGCGCGACTGGTTAATTTCTCGGCAACGCTATTGGGGCGCACCCATCCCGGTGATTCACTGTCCTAACTGCGGCATAGTGCCAGTTCCCGACAAAGATTTGCCAGTGCAGTTACCAGAAGAAGTCGAATTTACTGGACGCGGTGGTTCACCGTTAGCACAGTTAGAAAGCTGGATAAATGTGTCTTGCCCAACTTGCAGTACTCCAGCGAAGCGGGAAACTGACACGATGGATACCTTTATTGATTCGTCGTGGTATTTCTTGCGGTTTACTGACGCACAGAACGAACAGCAGGTATTTGACACCAGCAAAACTAACGACTGGATGCCAGTAGACCAGTACGTGGGCGGTATTGAACACGCGATTTTGCATTTGTTATATTCGCGGTTCTTTACTAAAGTATTGCGCGATCGCGGCTTGTTAAACTTTGACGAACCCTTTGAGCGTTTGTTAACTCAAGGGATGGTACAGGGTTTAACTTATCTGAATCCCAATAAGGGCGGTAAAGATAAATGGATTCCCTCTGGTCTTGTTAACCCCGATGACCCCCGCGACCCGCAAACTGGGGAACCTTTGCAACGTCTTTACGCTACTATGTCCAAATCTAAAGGCAATGGTGTAGCACCTGAAGATGTAATTGCCAAGTATGGTGTAGATACAGCGCGGATGTTCATCTTGTTTAAAGCACCACCAGAAAAAGATTTAGAGTGGGATGAAGCTGACGTTGAAGGACAATTCCGCTTTTTAAATCGGGTATGGCGTTTGGTAACAGATTACGTAGCGGCTGGAGTATCTCGTAAAAAAGCGCAACTTTCTGATTTGAGTAAGGCAGAAAAAGAGTTACGTCGGGCAATTCACACTGCTATCCAGGCAGTCACGGAAGACTTAGAAGATGAATATCAATTCAATACGGCTGTTTCCGAATTGATGAAGTTGAGTAATTCTTTAACTGATGCTGGCTGCAAAAATTCACCCATTTATGCAGAAGGTATTCAGACTTTAATTGTTTTACTTGCGCCGTTTGCACCACACATTGCTGATGAGTTGTGGCATTTATTGGGTAATGAAGATTCAGTTCATACTCAAACTTGGCCGACCTTTGATGCTGCGGCTTTGGTAGCTGATGAAATCACTTTGGTGATTCAGGTTAACGGCAAAAAGCGGGCTGATATTCAAGTTCCAGCACAAGCCGATAAAGCCCAGTTGGAGAAGTTCGCCCGTGAGTCTGAAGTTGTGCAGCGTCATCTGGAAGGTAAGGAGATTAAAAAAGTGATTGTAGTGCCTGGAAAGTTAGTGAATTTTGTAGTTGCCTAAGGGTTAATACAGTTCAGTTTTTTTTAACGTAGACGCGCTAGCGGCTTGCCGCAGGCTACCGCAAAGGAAACAAAGGAGAATTCCTAACTAAACCCTATTAGGGTATAGGGGAGCAAAACTCTTACACCTTATACCCTTTTATCCTTACACCTAATATCAACAACTAATGTTAACGTGAGTTCGACGGGTTGAAAAAAGCCCAGAAAAAAGCTGAGACTATTTAGTCAGCTATACAAGATTTGTGGAACTGATGCTTTAGTGTTTGATGTTGCTATGTTGTTTTTTACAATTCTCGTCATCGTAGCGTCTTTAACTTCTTGGTCAATTTGATGGCTGGTTTAGCTGCATACACTTATTTATCTCAAAAACCTTCCCTTGACATCTACCCCAAAAATTTACCTGCTCTACCTCCTACTCTTTTTTCGTTCTATCAAACTCACGTTAATATTGTTAAATTTCGTAAAAATACGGACTTTAATACTAGAATCCTGGTAATCACCTAGTTAAACTAACAAGAGTGCATCTGTACTGCTCGTAAAGTAAATCGTAGATGTGGCGCTATAGCCTCAATGATCCCAGTACAACTTATCCTCAAAAACTTTCTTAGTTACCGTGATGCTACTTTAGATTTTCGTGGTTTGCATACGGCTTGTATTTCTGGTTCTAATGGAGCAGGTAAATCATCTCTGCTCGAAGCTATCACATGGGCAATTTGGGGTGAAAGTCGGGCTTCAACCGAAGATGATGTCATCCATTCCGGTGCAAAAGAAGTTCGTGTTGATTTCACCTTCCAAATTAACCAACAAAAGTATCGCATCATTCGCACAAGAATTCGCGGTTCAACTAGCGTTTTAGAATTTCAAATTGAAACACCTTCTGGGTTTCGTCCCCTCACTGGCAAAGGAGTACGGGCAACACAGGATTTGATTTTAGAACACATCAAGTTAGATTACGATACTTTTATTAATTCTGCTTACTTGCGTCAAGGTCGTGCTGATGAATTCATGCTCAAACGCCCGACGGAACGTAAGGAAATTTTGGCAGAGTTGTTAAAGCTGACGCAGTATGATGATTTAGAGGAAAGAGCCAAAGAATCTTCCCGCCAATTTAAAGCCAGAACTGAAGAATTAGAGCGTTCTTTGGAATCAATTAAAAGCCAACTGCAACAACGCGAAACAACAGAAATTCAAAGGACAGAATTAGAAGCTCAACTCAATCAACTGCAACAGGTGCAAGCTTTCGACAATATTCAATTGCAAAGTTTGCAGGTTGTACAGCACCAAAGGCAAAATTGGGAACAACAACTGGGCTTTGTCAGGCAACAATATCAAAATTTAACGCAAGATTGCGATCGCCTCCATCAAGAACAATCAACAGTTAAAACGCAGCTTGCAGAGTTGGTAGCTATCTTAAATCAAGAAGCGGAAATAAAACAAGGTTACGCCCATTACCAAAGTCTACAAGCTCAAGAAGAAGCTTTTGCTGCCAAATTTGAAGAACACACCCGCGCCACTGCACTCCGTCAACACAAACAGCAGCAACTATCTAAGCAAGTTCAAGAAATTGAAAGACAACTGCAACAAGCCCAAGCCCAACTTGAAGCTTTAGCACAGCAGGAACAAGAAATTCAACATACTCTGAGTAAATCAGGGGAAGTTGAAGCTGCTTTAGGACAACTCAACGCCGCCCGTCGCCGCGTTACCCAGTTGGATGAACTGCAAATGCAAGTTTCGCCGTTATTGCAACAGCGACAAAGTTTGCAAATTCACTTGGATAGAATTCAAGCTGGTTTAGTAGCAAGATTAGAACAAATACAAGCTACCCAAAACCAACTGCAACGCGCCTCTCAACGCCAACCACAACTGCAACAAGCAGTCATGGCGGTGGCGATGCAGATTGAACAAATGGAGAAAGACAAAGTTTATCTGCAACGAATTCAAGAAAAAGGGCAGGAAAGAAGACACTTTATTGAACGGTTGCAAGCCCAGCAACGAGAATATGAAAGGTTATTGGGCGAATTAGATCAAAAATTGCAAATGCTTCGCAACCCTGATGCAGTTTGTCCCTTGTGCGAACGTCCTTTGGATGAGCATCACTGGAATCGTGTTGCTGATAAAACCAAAGCAGAGTACAAAGACACTGAGGAACAATTGTGGGTATTCCGCGAACAATTGGCTTGTACAGATCGAGAAATTCAAGTACTAAGACAGAAATATCGAGAAGTATCGCAAAATCTATCCCCTTATGACTCTTTGCGAGAACAGCGAGGACAATTAGCTGCTCAACTAGAATCAACCAGTGATGCAGAAGAACAGTTACAACAACTAGCAGCAGAAAGAGAACATTTAGAGCGATCGCTCCACACTGGTGATTACGCACCAGACAAACAAGCAGAACTACAGCAAGTAGAAGAATATCTGCAAAAATTAAATTACAATGAGCAAGACCATGCCTTAGCGCGGAGTGAAGTTGAAAGATGGCGGTGGGCAGAAATTAAACAAGGGCAAATCAAAGATGCGCTCAAACGCCAAACTCAACTAGTAGCCCGTAAACCAGAATTAGAAGCGGCTATTGCTCAATTACAAACCAAAATCAAGCAAGAGCAAACTGATTCTGATTGTGCTAGACAAGTTTTAGCTTTAGAACGCCAGATAGCCGAAATTGCTTACAGTTCAGAGCAACACAACAACTTACGCCAATCTATCCGCCAAGCCCAAGCATGGCAGTTACGCTATCAACAGTTGTTGTCAGCCCAACAGCAATATCCGCAATTGCAAGCCAGATTGCAAGAGTTGGAAGTTTCTAAAAATGCAAGGGTGAACGAGCGACAACAACTTGCCAACCAAATTGATGAAATTGTGCAGCAATTAGCGCAGTCAGCCAACCCAATTGAGCAAATCCAAGCTTTAGAACAACAATTAGCTATCCGCAGGCGACAATTAGATGAACAAATCGCCAAGTTGGGACGTTTAGAACAACTGGCGCATCAATTAGAAACTTTGCAAGTTCAGTACGAAGAACAACAACAACAGTTGCAAGCTTGTAAAAAGCAGTATCGTGTTTACCACGAGTTAGCGCAAGCTTTTGGTAAAAATGGCATCCAAGCATTGATGATTGAAAATGTGTTACCGCAACTAGAAGCAGAGACAAATCAACTATTAGCACGTTTGAGTGCCAATCAACTGCACGTACAATTTGTTACACAAAGAGCAGGACGTAGTGGCAAATCAACTAAGAAGAATGCCAAGTTGATAGACACCTTAGACATATTAATTGCCGATGCTAAGGGAACACGGGCTTACGAAACTTACTCTGGTGGCGAAGCATTTAGAATTAACTTTGCCATTCGCTTGGCAATGGCAAAATTATTAGCACAGAGGGCGGGGGCGGCGTTGCAAACGCTAATTGTCGATGAAGGCTTTGGTACACAAGATGCAGAAGGATGCGATCGCCTAATAGCCGCTATCAATGCGATCGCCTCCGACTTTGCCTGCATCCTCACAGTCACTCATATGCCCCACCTCAAAGAAGCCTTCCAAGCCCGAATTGAGGTGAATAAAAGCCAGGAAGGTTCACAGATCAGGTTGTCGGTTTAGTCAAAAGTCAATGGTCAATAGTCAATACCAATGACGAATGACACTAAATAGACTGTACCCTTGCATTTAACCCCTTGGAACGCAACATCTTGGTGAGGTTTTCGGCGACGGAGCGATCGCTAAATGCCCCTGCATTCACATAATTTCCTGACATGGAGACATCAGAGAAAGCATTGGGTACATAGCGACGCACTCTGTCGAGGGTATCGATATTTTGCATTGGTACTGCGGCTACATAATAGCGATTGCTCACCGGACGAATTGCAGTGACAGAATTATCGAAACCTAAAGCTTGCCAAGTTTGCCCATCTACTCTACCAGTGGGGTTGATGCGATACTCTTTTTGGAATAGTGATACAGCATTTCTCGTGTAGTCGCCAAAAACACCATCTACAGTGCGCTTGTAATAACCTAATTCTGATAGTCGCTGTTGAACTGTCCTGACATTCTCTCCTTTTGCACCTGTAGAGAGAACTGTCCTGGTGGGTTGATTTTGATTAGAATATTTTGCTGTCCAAACTTTACGTACTGCGGTTACAAGTTGGCTATCGACCACGCCATCAGCAGTTAGCCCATTATCTCGCTGAAACTGCACAATCGCATCCCGCGTCAGAGTGCCAGTAGTACCCGTGACATTGCCATTGTAGTATCCCAAATCTAAGAGAAGTTGTTGCACATCTCTAACTTGTTGAGATGAAGTATTAGTATTAGGTCTGTCTGGAACTTGGGCAGTATTCAAGAGTGCATCCCAAGTTTGGGAATTAGCAACCCCAGTTCCAGGTATGCCCGCTTTGCGCTGAAATGCAGCCACAGCATTTTTGGTAACGTTTCCAAAATACCCAGTAGGATTTTGCTTGAAGTAGCCTAAATCCCGCAGACGTTGTTGCAACCTGGTGACTGCTGGGTCGCGGCTACCTTCAGCCAAAACTGGATATTCACCACCTACATTCAAGTTACTTTGTAGTGCTTGGGCAGTTCTACTGTCAACAATTCCATTAGCAGGTATTCTCGAAGCTTGTTGAAACCGGATAACGGCTTGGCGTGTCTGGGAGCCAAAATAACCAGTTCTTGGCCCATTAAAATAGCCTAACTGACGCAAATTTTGTTGTAGTTGAGCTACAGCTTGTCCTCTACTACCTTCGCGCAATTGCCCATTGGTATTTGGGCTAGGGGTTCCACTTTGACAGGATTGTTGCAGAGCTTGGCGAGTATTATTACCAACTACTCCATCAACAGCCAGCCCCTTAGCTTGTTGGAAACGAGTTACTGCCCTCTGGGTTAAATTAGCAAATGTACCTGTTACAGGGCCATTAAAATAACCTAAATTTTTTAAGCACCGTTGAATAAATGTTACTTCTGTACCACGAGTACCTACTTGCTGGAGTGCTATCGCTTGGTTAGCTACATTCAAAAGTGCGATCGCTAGTGTAACAGATAAAAGACGCATGGCTGCTACACTAGACAGCTTAGGCCATTCCAAAAATTTCAATTCCAATTTGATAGGAACAACCTCGATGTTTTCAGCTACCTCGTAGGCAGAGGCAATATGAAGATAACCAATGGCTTCCATAATTTTTAACTCAGTTTTTGGTGATGACAGTTCCCTGATTTAGGCAGGAGTAAATAAGTTTTCAGACTTATCTTTTAACTAGTGATAGAGGAAGTAATAAGTATTTACATCACTAAGGGCAAATAGTTTTCTGGCTATGTGCAAGAATTTTTGCTCGTAATTAACGATGAGTAAAGATAAATTAGAACTTTTATTACACCTAAGTTTAATAATAAATGAATATATAAAAATATACCACTTTTACTCAGTGTTGATAGTGGCTGTTATGGAGATTTTAAGTATTTTTTAGATTTAGGGTAAATAACCCCATATTTTAGGCTCAGATCCCCGACTTGTTTGAGAAGTCGGGGATCTTTTTGTTTACGTAATTTTATTTTTACTTCCGACTTTAGTTGGTACGTTCGATATTACCGATTTTTACCCAGCCTTCTTGTTTGCTACCTTCGAGACGAATTTTGACCCAAGTTTTATCTGGGTTTTCTTCTAAAACGATAATCTTTTGATTAAAAGTTACTCCACCGACCTTTTCAGAACTCTGATTTGGCTCTGCACGTAAACTTAAACCTTCAGACCAAGTAACACGTCCTTGATAAGCTCCGGGTGGCAATTCATCGGGAGTTGGGGTTTCGCTAGGAGTTGGAGTTGGGGAGGATTCTGGCGTAGGCTCAGAAGTGGATTCAGCTTTGGCTTCTTTAGTAGTTTCTTTTTTATACGCGGGGTTATCGTTAACAAATGTTGGCTTGGCTGGGGGTATAGCAGTTCGATTCACGAAATAAAGTGCTACTGTCAAACCTGTACCTAACAACACAGCGATCGCTAGCACAAAACCTAGTATTAACTTTAGTAAACCAGAAAGCATAGTTAAATTAGATAGTCAATAGTCAATAGTCAATGGTCAACGTTCAATGGTCAATAGTCAAGTGTGAAGGATGAAAGGTAACAGGCAATAGGGAGATATGTTACCTGTTCCCTTTACTCTAATGCTGTTGAAATGCTTTAGCGTAGCTTGCCAAAGGCATCACTCAAGGGGCTGTGTTTTGAGGCTAGACGCGCTCTCCCAGCGGCCGCCCAGTCTTGCAGTTTTTGAATTTGCTCGACAGCCGTTCTCGCTAAGGGGATGATTTGACTGGCGGCTTCTAAAATATCATCGGTATTGAAATCGCGGTTTTGGCTAAAGCCAATGTGCATGGCTTCAATGAGTGTTTGTTCTATCTCTGCCCCAGAAAAATCGGGTGTTTCATAAGCTAATCTGTCAATGTCATAGCTTTTCAAATTATGCGAGCGTAATCGGGATAAATGAACGTTAAAAATGGCTTTTCTTTCTTCTTGACTAGGTAAACCGACAAAGAAAATTTCATCAAACCGCCCTTTTCGCAACATTTCTGGCGGTAGGGCTTGGATGTCGTTAGCTGTAGCTACAACAAATACAGGTGAGGTTTTTTCGGCTAACCAAGTGATAAAAGTCCCAAACACCCGGCTGGTTGTGCCTGCATCGCCTTTGCTACCCAGCCCGGAAAAGGCTTTGTCTATTTCATCAATCCACAATATACAGGGTGCAAGGGCCTCTGCTACCTGAATCATTTGACGTGTGCGTGATTCTGATTCACCCACCAAACCGCCAAATAACCGCCCTACATCTAAGCGTAACAAAGGTAAATGCCAGTGATGAGCGATCGCTTTGGCTGTTAACGATTTCCCCGTTCCTTGAATACCTACCAACAATAAGCCACGGGGATGGGGTAAGCCATACTGACGCGCTTTGTCTGTAAATGAACCACCACGCCGTAATAGCCAATCTTTGAGGTTATCTAATCCACCGATGTCAGAAATCTGCTCCGTTGCGGGATAAAAATCGAGGATTTGAGTTTGGCGGATAGTTTGGCGTTTTTCTTGCAAAACTAAATCTACATCTTCTGGTTGCAATTCGCCGTGAGTAGCAATTGCTCTCGCCAAAACTCTCCGAATGCGTTCCATAGACAGCCCTTGACAAGAACGCACCAAGTCATCTAAAACCTTCCCAGAAAGTGAGTTACCAGTGGCTTGAAGTAAGCGTTCGATCTCGGTTTTAATTTCCGGTGCGGCGGGTAAGGGAAACTCGACAACTGTTAAAACTTCGGTTAAATCATCAGGAATGGCGATGCGGGGGGATAACAGAACAATATTTTTCGGTTGTGACTTCAGGAGTCGGGCAAAATTGCGGAGTTTGCGGGCGATCGCTACATCCTCTAAAAAACGGTGGTAGTCTCGTAAAATTAATACTGCGGGGGCTGAGGCTGGTAATTTTTCTAAAAATTCCAAAGCTTGTAAAGGATTGCGTCGCCCAAAACCTGCATCATTGGGGTTCCCTTGGTAGCCATCGACAAAATCCCAAGTATAAACAGGGCGATTACCTTGATTAGCTGCTTCTTCCCGGATGGCTGCTTCTACCCGTTCCTCTTCATAGGTGGGAATATAAATTAAAGGGTAACGGGCGCGTAGCAGCAATTTAAACTCGTCACGGAAGTTCATATCTAGCTGTTAGTTGTGAGTTGCTCTTGATGGCAATGTACAACTTTCTATAACCAATCAGCTATAAGTTCCGCCAAGCTGTTGATTTTTGATTACGTAAAATTAATTTTAGAGTTTTTAAACGCAGAGGAGTGCTGAGGTCAGAGCAAAGGTAAGCAAAGGTTTGCTAATTCATACAATTCATTGATGAGGGCGTTTCAGAGTAAAAATATGAGTTTTAACTGGGATTGATAGAATTGAGATAGTTGGAATTTGCACAATTGAGCCATCGAAAAAATCATGCCCTCCGAAATTGCTGTTGAGAAAAAAAAGTTAAAAAATCCGCCGTTGAAGTTGCACTATCTGGGCGATCGCGCGTTGCGTCAACCTGCAAAACGCATTACAAAAATTGATGACGAACTGCGTCAGCTGGTACGCGAAATGTTGCAAACTATGTACAGCAGTGATGGCATTGGTTTGGCTGCGCCCCAGGTAGGAATTAATAAACAATTAATCGTTATCGACTGCGAACCAGATAATCCCGCAAATCCACCACTGGTATTAATTAATCCTGTAATTAAGCAAGTAAGCAAAGAGATTTGCGTCGCTCAAGAAGGATGTTTGAGTATTCCCAACGTTTACATGGATGTAAAGCGTCCAGAAGTAGTGGAAGTTGCTTATAAAGATGAATATGGTCGTCCCAAGACATTAAAAGCTGACGACCTCCTCGGACGCTGTATTCAACACGAGATGGATCACCTCAACGGTGTAGTCTTTGTAGACCGGGTAGAGAATTCCTTGACTTTGGCACAGGAGTTATCTAAAAATGGCTTCTCGTATCAAGCAGTGAAACCAGTAGCATAGGGGACTAGTAGTGTATTTAACTCCAAAAAGCGGGTTGTTTCTAGCTGGGTCTTGCATAACAGCGATCGCCGCCGTCGGTTCGGTGTTTGAACTCAGTTATGGACAACCAGATTTAGGCTTCCAAACTACTGCAATTATCTTGGGATTAAGTATTCCTCTGACAGGATTATTTTTTATTGCCGCAGTGAGGGACGCAAGGGCTAACATTAAATAAGCATCAGGTACATAAAAAGGTAAAAGGATGAAATCAAATCAAACTTCACCCTTTTACCTTTTATTTTTCTACTTTTCTACGGCACCTAAAGCTTTTAATGTCTCTTTTTGGGCTGATGTTAGCCCCGTAACACCAGTAATATTCATCCCTTCATAGGGTTTTTTAGCCTTGAGTGTTAATTGGCACTCTTGTGTTTCAAGATCCCAAATCCTGATAGTTTCATCTTGACTACCACTAGCCAAGGTTAAACCATCTGGACTAAATGCGACTGACCACACCCAGTCACCATGTCCAAATAATATTGTTAAATCTTCACCAGTTAAGACATCCCACAACCTCACAGTTTGGTCATCACCACTACTAGCTAGTAATGTACCATCGGGACTGAAAGCAACTGACCTCACCCAACTAGTATGACCTAGCAGTGTGTAATGACACTTACCAGTAGCAACATCCCATAATTTTACTGTTTGGTCTTCACTACCACTTGCCAGTAATTTACTATCAGGACTGAAAGCAACTGACCTCACCCAACTAGTATGACCTAGCATGGTGTAATGACACTCACCAGTAGCAACATCCCATAATTTTACTGTTTGGTCTTCACTACCACTTGCCAGTAATTTACCATCGAGACTAAACGCGATCGCCTGTACCCGGTTGCTATGTCCTGTCAACGTCTTGAGACATTCACCAGTTTTTTGAGCCCACAATTTTATAGTTTGGTCATCACTGCTGCTGGCTAAAATATTGGCATTAGGATGAAAAGCCACTGACTGCACCCAACTAGTATGTTCTTGCAAGGTTTTGAGACATTCACCAGTGAGAACATTCCAAATGTTTACTGTTTTATCTTCACTACCACTAGCTAGGAAGTTACCATCAGGGCTAAAAGCAACTGACCTCACCCAACTGCTATGACCATGCAGGGTTCTGAGGCATTCACCAACTTGAACATCCCACAATGTTACAGTTTTGTCATTACTCGTACTTGCAAGTAGCTTACCATCAGGGCTAAAAGCAACTGATCTCACCCAATTAATATATCCTTGCAAAGTTTTTAAACAATTACCATCGCTCACATTCCAAAGTTTTACTGTTTGGTCTTCACTACCACTGGCTAGTAATTTTCCATCGCCACTAAAAGCCACCGACCTGACCCAATTAGTATGACCAGATAGGGTTTTCCGACAATTACCATCGCTAACATTCCAGAGTTTTACGGTTTTGTCTTCACTACCACTGGCTAGTAACTTACCATCGGGACTGAAGGCTACTGACCATACCCAATTGGTATGACCAAACAGGGTCTTACAGCACTTACCATCACTAACATTCCAGAGTTTTACGGTTTGATCTTCACTACCACTAGCTACTAACTTGCCATCAGGACTGAAAGCTACTGACCACACTGGACGGATGTGTGCTTGCAAGGTGTTAAGACATTTACCGTTGTGAACATTCCATAACTTCACTGTTTGGTCGTCACTACCACTCACCAAAGTTTGATTATCGGGACTGAAAGCCACTGACCATACCCAACTCTCATGACCTTGCAAGGTATTAAGGCATTTACTGTGATGAATATTCCATAGCTTGACTGTTTGGTCGTCGCTACCACTGGCTAGTAATTTTCCATTATGACTAAAGGCCACCGACCTAACACGGCTAGTATGTTCTTGTAAAATAGCAATACATTTACCAGTTTGAACGTCCCATAATCTCACTGTTTGGTCATCACTGGCACTTGCTAGTAACTTACCATCATTACTAAAGGCAACTGACCTAACCCATTTAGTATGACCACTACAAGAAAAAAGTGGCTGACCATTGCCAACTTGTAGAAATTTAATTTGATTGTTGGCATCACCAATAGCACAAAGTTTTCCATCGGGACTTAAAGCAACTGACAAAATCGGCCATAATGTTTGTGTAAAAACTGATTTAGATAAGTCCGCATAAGCAAAGTTAACTTTGTGTAGGTTTACACCTTGTAAATAGGCTTGCCAAACTGCTAACTCAGAAAAATCATAGCCACTTAAATTGATTTGTAATTGATGCAGAAGATTTAATATATTTCCGCCTGCATATCCCGGTTGAATAGAAAAGTTATCCTTAAGATTGTCGAGAATTTGCCTCAATTTAGATTCCAGATTCCTGGATATTCTAAAAATATTAATTAATCTATCTTTAATGGGTTTGATAATCAGCCGAAGTTGAATATCTCTGACATAATCTTTAGCTGTAGCTTCCATTAAAGGATGGCTCATAAATAAAGAAATATCGCCTGTAGTAATTTCTTGACAAACCTGCTCGATTAATCTGTCGATGACGTATTCCATCACTACAGGTTGTAGGGTGAATAAAGCTACACTTTTTTCAATGAGCGATCGCCTGCGTAAAGATTCGAGTGCCTCTAATAATTCTCGTTTGGTCAACGGGCGTACAATATCATTGACCAAATCTTCTAAAGAAACTAATTCTCGCTTGATTGCCAACCAATAAATAATTTCTTTTTCTAGCTCTGTGGTGCGCTCAAATTGCTGCTCTAATAAATCCCGCGTATCACCAAAAATAATTTCTCCTTCTTTAAGAAAAGCTTGAATATCACCACCAAATAATTCTCTAATTGTCTCAGAAACGAGTTTTAAAGCTAACGGATTACCAGAATAATTTCCTACTAATGTTGCCCAGTCTTGTGGTGAGCCAAATATACTTTTATCTTTAAGAATTTCTTGACCTTCGGCTTCTCCCAAACCTGTTAAAGATAATGTTCTAACTGGTGAAGCATCGCCTTCTAATGGTGCAAATTCTCGCGGTTTTTCTCTAGAAGTTAGTACTAAACAGCTTTGATGTATTTCTTCCCCTACCCGTTTTAGTAAGTGACCATATCCTGTATAGTCATCTCTATATTGTCCAGCACTCAGTTCTTTGCCGGAATCTTTGCTGACACCTGCTTGTAAAATTGTCTCGGCGTTGTCTAATATCAAAAGACAACGGCGATCGCGCAAATAATGTATTAGTAGACTTATCCTATTGTCTAGGCTTTCTGGTAAATCTGTTTCTTGCTCATCGGATAAAAATCGAATCAAATTTGCCAACATTTCGTTGACTGGGGGAGCATTGCGAAGACTCCGCCAAATTAAATATTCAAAATCAGTCTGTACTTCTAATGCCAACTTTACAGATAAGGAAGTTTTACCAATTCCTCCCATACCCAAAATTGCTACCAGTTGGCATTTATCTTTAACAAGCCACTGGGTTAGCTGGGAAAGTTCTCCAGTCCGTCCGTAAAAAAAGCAGATTCCTGGTGCTTCTCCCCAATCTCGTTTTTGCTCGGAAACTCTTTCGGTAGTCAGGGAAGAGGCTTGATAATCGCTGATAATCACTTGTTGTAACTTAGTGAGCTTACCAGGGCCAGCACCACTCACTTCAAATTTTTTGTAAACCTCACTTAATCTTTTACGAACAGCTTCAGCACTAATACCTATTTCTTTGGCGATCGCATTTGGTGATTTGCCCTCAACTGCATATAAAAACACCTCTTGCTCTCTGATAGACAAGCTCCGTTTTTGGGCTAATGCCAAAAGAACCTGCTCAGGAATCTCACTCATACACACTCTCAGATTAACTTCAAACCAATGTTACCTCACATAGTGAGGAATAGTCTGTAAAAACCCACGCTTCATCTATTTTTATGTATGCCTTTGTGCATAATTTTATCAGAATTACCTTGACTACCTCACTAAGTTACTTTATAGTGAGTTTAAATCAGTTGAAAGTAACTTAAGTCACTTTAGCCACTGCTTGTCAAGAAACTTAGTGAGTAAGAGGTGAAGACAAAGGCTAAAAGCATCAACTTAAAAGTTTGTAACTTTTGTAAAGACCATTTAGGTATTAATGCGCGTAGTGTGCGTTATCTGTCATCACGCGCATTGAGCATCTAAAGAAAGGATTTCTCAAATACCCTGCAATTTTTCGAGGAGTTTCATCTTCATCATCACAAATATTTGAATAATTCAACAACGGTTGTTGGCATTGATTGGTAGGACTATTGCGTGCCTTGACTGGTTGGGAGCCAAGCTTTAAGCATTTGCTCCTTCTTTAGAGTTATCGCGGGTACGCTTATGCCCTAGAACTCTCAAAATTAGGACAAAAATCATGAAAACTAATCTCAAAAACGAGCGAATTCTGCTTTTTAAGTTGGTATGCCAAGGATTAAAGTATTTACTTTGGTTTTCACTTGGTTTAGCAGTGGCATTGGTAATCTCTCACGTTTTTGGTACAGCCTCAATTACACAATTTTTACTCTGGCCAAGTTTATGGCTATGGTTCTTGAGGTCAGTAGCCTTCTTGTTATGTCTGCTGATGATTGCAATGATTCTTGAGTCGTGGCGTTAATTTTTTGTCAACTTAATTAAGGTTGCAATCCCTAGTTAACAAGACAAACTTAGTTAATTGCCTTTGGCTAACTGTTACTTAGCCAAAGGCATATCAATAGGAGATGATGTTATGTCAAACAACGAATCTCATAAATACACACTATCGCCAATTTTGGTGATTTTAGTGGCTGGGTCAATTTCTTTAGCAATTGTTAACAAAGAAAATCATCCAGCATATTTTGATCTTGTGAAAATAGCTATGGTTTACAGTTTTGGTTCTCACAAGCCTAAAGACAAACAGTAAACAGGCTATGTAGCAGATGTTCACATCCCCGACTTCTTGAAGAAGTCGGGGATCTAACTTTTCAGAATTACTATGACTGCGATCGCTTCTACAATAAAAGAATGCTATCAACACCTACTTACTTACTTAGGCTATCTCAAGGACAACTTAATTTATTAGAACGTTGTCCGCGTCAGTTTCAGCATACTTATTTAGAACAACTTAATTCTCCCGCCAATCCCGAACACGAGGAAAAGCAAACTTTAGGTAGTCGCTTTCACCTGCTAATGCAGCAGCGAGAAATGGGTTTACCTATTAATAGTCTCTTGCAAGCAGATGCTAAACTTCAAAGTTGGATATCTGCTTTTGCGAATGCAGCCCCAGAAATTATCACACCTGCAACAGATAACCAAACCTTTCGAGAAAGCGAACACTATCGCACCCTACAAGTTCAAGACTATTTGCTAACGGTTATTTACGATTTATTAATTGCCGATCATCAGCAAGCACAAATTTTAGACTGGAAAACCTATCCTAAACCACCAGATAAACGCAATTTAGCACGAAACTGGCAAACACTTCTTTATATGTATGTCTTAGCTGAGACTAGTGAATACTTGCCAGAAAATATTTCGATGGCATATTGGTTTGTGCAAACAGAAGGTAGACCACAAAATATTAAATTTACTTATAGTAATAGACAGCACCAACAGACAGCAAAAAAACTTAACCAACTGTTAAATAATCTCACAACTTGGCTAGAACTCTACCAACAAGGTCAGCCATTTCCGCAAGTAGTCGAGAGTAGTAAAGCTTGCGATCGCTGCCAGTTTGCGATTCGATGTCAGCGCACACAAGCTACTGATGAAAGTACAAAAGGTTCATTACCAAATATTGATAGTATTCAAGAAATTTCCCTTTAAATAACAATGTTGTATTTACATAGTTTTTGATGGCATTATAAATGCGTAAATTTAGTATATCTTTAATTAAAATCACCGTGGCTTCAGCACAGTGAGGCTTCAACAAAAATACAGCAGATTGCAGGTAAATAAACTACGAATTTTAAGAACACAGCCATATACTAGAAGACTTATAACCCTATTGCCTATTGCCTATTGCCTGCTGTAAATTACTCTCCAGAGATTTGTACAGATACAGTTCGTTTACGCGGCCCGTCTAATTCAAAAAACAATACAGATTGCCAAGTACCTAAAGCCAACTTCCCATCCACAATTGGAATTACTTCACTTGTACTTAGCATCATTGCTAACAAATGAGAATGTGCATTCATCGGTTCATCTTCAGGTACATCTCTTAAATGTAGGTCATTGTGTAAGTAGCGGTCTGATTCAGGAGCTAATTTTTGCAGAAATACTTTAATATCTTCTAATAATCTCACTTCATACTCGTTAATTGCCAAAGCTGTTGTTGTATGACGAGAAAAAACTAAAGCTTGACCGTTTTTAATTGATGTTGTGGCAATTAAATCGTTTATTTGTGGCGTGATGTTGTAAATATTAATTTTTGGTTCAGTGGGGATTTCAATTAAGTGATGAATAGTGGGCATTTGCTCTATTTTGGCTCTTAATATTTAACCGCAGATGAACGCGGATATCATCTGTGGCTATATTATTATTTTTTGCAATCCTTTTACTAATCTTTCAATACCGGCTTTTGCTTTATCTTTGTTTAGCGCACCATAAGCAACCCGCAGATAGCAACCTCTTTCCATCCCAAAGGTTGTACCGGGAATCACTGCAACTTTGTGTTCTTGAATTAGTTGTTTAACTAACTCAAAAGTATCCATTTGAGTATGCACTTTCAGGAAGCAATAAAAAGCACCGTCAGCAGGGACAACAGTACACAAATTTTGCAGAGAGTTGAGAGAGTCTAAAACTAAATCGCGTACTTTGGCAATTTCTCCTATATTTTCCTGCAAATACTCATTTTTGGCTTGTAAAGCACCTAAAGCTGCATACTGAGAAACCACAGGCGGACAAATCAAAATCGTATCTTGAACTTTTTTGACAGCGATAAGTAAGTGTTTGGGAATTACCATGTAACCAATACGCCAACTAGCAAAACCATAGGCTTTAGAAAGACTAAAAAGCGAAATTGTATGATTGTTACTGCCAGAAAATGCACCGGGTGAAATATGTTTGACACCGTTATAAGTGAAGTATTCATAGGCTTCATCGCTGATATGGTAGATATTGCGATCGCTACAAATTTGATTTACCTGGCGCAAAGCGGCTTCTGAATAGACAACTCCCGTCGGATTATTCGGCGAAATTGTGACAACTGCACGTGTTTTGGGCGTAATTGCTGCGGCTATAGCTTCTGGACGCAACTGGTAATTTTCATCAGTCTCCACCAACACCACACGACAACCCGCCATTGTAGTTGCCATTTCGTGATTGAAATAGTAAGGCGTGTTGAGGATAATTTCGTCACCAGGAGAAGTAATCGCTAATATGGCATTCATAAAAGCCATATTGCTTCCGGCTGTCACAACAATGCAGTTATCATCTTTAATTTCAATTTTGTTGAAGCTTGACAACTTTGCTGTCAGTGCCGTTAATAAAAGGGGAATTCCCTCTACTGCTTTGTAAAGATTATTTGTCGGTTCAGCTAGGAACTTCGGCAAAATTTCTACCGCTTCTGGCGGTGGACTATAAGAAACCACACCCTGTCCTAGAGAAATCGTTCCCGGAGAGTTTTGAATCAGTTCCCCAACCACAGGAATTATCGGTGACTGCACCGCCTGCATCCGCGAGATGAATTTAGTCATTTGTCAATAGTCATTTGTTATTTGTCAACAGCCAGAAGGCTAAAACTTTACACTTCATCCTTGCTTACGCAGATAAAGGAGGCGGAAAACGGATATCTGCATGGAATTGTGCTACATCGCTGCTGCGATAAATCGGTAATACATATTCTAAATTTTCATGGGGACGAGGAATAATGTGATGAGAAAGTAACTCACCACCATTGACTCGTAAGACTGCTTTTAAACCTACTGCTACAGCCACATTTACTTCGCCTACTTCTCCGCGAATTAGGACTGTGATTCGTCCTAAATCAGTATTTTCATAGCCGACAAGCATAACACGACTAGCTTTGCACATAGCGTCTGCTACTTCTATAGCTGTGGGAACGCCATAAATTTCGATCATGCCTAATGCCAGTGTCATGCTGCTAATAGAATTCGCAATTGTGGTTGTAAGACAGTAATACCATTTTCCTGCATTAATGTAGAGACGTAGCAATGCTACGTCTCTACAATTAGGCATTTGCCAAACTAACTGGAGATTGTTGAGGCGCACGTTTTCCTGTCATTACCATTTGAACACCACGCGCTGGTGCTAAAGTAATACCTCGTCGGTGAGGTAATTCTGCTTGACTATCAGCTAGTGTAAGTTGATATTTTGACAAGATTGTTGCTAATACTAGCTTCATTTCCAATATAGCTAGAGCTTCACCTAAACAACGGCGCACCCCACCACCAAACGGCATAAATTCATAGTTAGAAAATTGGCGTTCTAGGAAGCGTTCTGGCTTAAACTGCTTTGGTTGAGGATATAAATCTTCACGCTGATGGACTAAATACATACAGCCACATACTGACATACCAGGTTCTAGAGTATATCCCATCAATTCAACTGGTTGTTGGGCTACTCTACCAAAGGTCAACATACCTACGGGATAAATCCGCAAAGTCTCATTACAAAAAGCTGTTACATAAGGTAGGCGGAAAATACTCATGGGATCTGGGGAATCACCAAGGCTATCTAGTTCCTGAAGTAGCTTTTGCTTAACTGTGGGCAGATGGTGCGCCCAATAGAGTCCCCAGGCCATTGCTGTTGCTGTAGTTTCATGGCCAGCAAACAATAAAGTCATCAATTCATCACGCAATTCTTCATCTGTCATGGGATTACCAGCTTCATCCCGTGCTGACATGAGTAGCGAGAGGATATCAATCCGATTTGGATCGTCTTGCTCTCGACGTTCGGCTATTTCTGTATAAATTAATTTATCTATTTCCTGCCTATCCCGCACAAATTTACCCCAAGGACTCCATACGCCTAAATCTTGCTGTAAAAACGGGAAAAACAGAAAGCTCGAACTTAAAGGGGATTTAAACACATCTAACATCAACGTCAGCAAACGCTTTAGCCTTTCACAACGCTCTCCTTCATAAATGCCGAAAACTGCCTGGAGGATAACTTGCAAGGAAATCTCTTGCATAGCACTCCGAGCAGAGAATGGTTGATTTTTTGGTAATTCATTGAAGACTTTTTCCGCCAGATTAATAATTAACTGACCGTAGGCTCGCATTCGGTCTCCATGAAAGGAAGGCATAACCAACTGGCGACGTTGTTTGTGGCGATCGCCTTCTAGCATAACAATAGAATAATTGCCCAGTAAGGGTTGTAAAATTCTATTTTCCTTTCCCAGCGCGGCAAATTTTTTTCTATCATTAGTTAAAAGCTCTTGAATCGCCTGCGGATGATTCACAAAAACGAGCGGATGCTGAGAACCCAACACTTGAGTCGTGAAAAGGTCAGGATATTGCTTGGCAGCATTTTCCATGAATCCTATAGGATTAACAACCCACTGTAATCTTTGGATAAAAGCAGGACTTTGGAGAAGATTGGGTAATTGCATTTATCGTTTAATTTGCAAATTTGTTTTACAACAGGTTAAATATTTCCCTTAATATGCAGTGTAACTTTTTTTAATGATTTTATTCAAAGCAAAATCCTCAAGAATTATACCTTTTTGCCAACAATTGGGAATTCAACATCAAATTGTAAATAGTATATAGCAATCCTAAATCATTCATGAGAAATTTAGAAGTAATTGGGCGATTAGAAATCGCCAAGTCTGAATAAAATATGACTTTTTGTTTTGATGTCAAATCTATGTGTTTTCTCATAAATCAAATAGGATTGCTATATAATTTTTCAATATATTATTTAATCTATAATTATCCTCTGGCTGATAACTTCATCAGATAGCTTTTTGAGTTTTTATCTTTCGGTAAATAGCAGCAATATTACGAGCATCATCTATACCTCGATGATGTGTGCCTTGCAGTTCTAAACCTAACATATCTAACGCTTGGCTCATACCAAACCTTTTAGATAAGCCTAGATAATCAGAAAACTCCTGTTTAATATTTATATGTTCTGAAGCAAATGGATAAGGCACATGATGAAAGTTACAATCTTGTAAAAATTGCTTTTTATCGTAGTTACCCCACGAACAAAAAATATAATTAGGAAATAAATCTATCCATGCTTTGAATTGAGTTATAGCTTCTAGAAATTTTGGTGCTTGGTCAACATCTGGCTGCTGAATAGTAGTTAATTCAGTGCAGAAAGCAGTTAGTTGTGGATGTCTGACTGGTTGGATAAATTGCTGAAACTGGGAATCAATTTCCCAGGTTTTTCGATTCAGCATCACTGCACCTATTTCAATGATTTCCATTTCATGGCTAGGAATACTACCATCATTAGAGCAAGTCGCCTCTAAATCGACTATCAGATAATAATGGGATGTTGGCATATCCATATAAATTTTGTTGGGTTAAAATACTTTCATTGTAGTATACATAATACAGTGAAATGATTAAGCCGAAGGAAAAGCTTTAACCCAGCCGATGCGGATAGCAGCATCAAGTACGATCGCAGCTACAACAAACCACAACACACTCTCAAGTGCCAGCACTACAAAAGACCAACTCCAGCCAGCATCTATCTGTGCTAACCCCCGCACCAAGCCAAAAGCCAAAACCCCGCCAGCTTTTAGTTGTGGGTTTGTGTCTTGGCGGATGATATAGCGGTAAGTGACACCAAATAGTAAACCAGAAAAACCAGCGATCGCCCAACTTACTAACCAGTGCAAATTAACTGTAAATTGCAGACTTGTGAGTATATCAAAATACTTTACCAGCACGAGAGAATTGCACAAATTAGTCAGCAAACAAGCAACACCCAGCGATAAACCGCCGATAATTGCTGCCTTGAGAGACTCTAGCCGTTCAGCCATCAACTGTGTATCTGAAATTCCATTCATTTTAAAATGGGGAGTGGGAAGAAGAGGATTGAAGAGGGGGAACAGTGAAAGAAGGGGAGAAGAAACCTTTACACTTGACCCTTGTGCCAAAGCGAAGCCCATCCCATTTCACTCTATAAATGATACAAATAATTTCTCCTTTGCCCCTCTGCTCCCCTGCGGTCTATTTGTATCAAACTTAAAGTGAAACAGTATTAGGCTTCAGACTTCACACTTCAGACTTCACCGTTCCCGGTATGATAAATATTAGAAACCTTTCGTAATTAATTGCAAAGTTAAGACTATGGGAATTTTGACATTGGGATGGGTATCACTCTTAGTTGTGTTTACTTGGTCAATTGCAATGGTAGTTTGGGGACGTAACGGACTGTAGATTAATCGTGGAAAGTCCATTTCTAAGTATTTTGGCTTTACTTGCGCTGGTGCTGTTATTAGCAGTAACCGGTGGTGTTGGCTACTTGACGGTGGCAGAGTGGCGCGATCGCCGTCTTCGAGAAGCCGAAAAACGCGAACAGCGACGCACACCACCCAAAACATCATCCAAAAAGCGGTAAGACGCGCAGTTAAATTATGTTGATGCAGGGATGCGATCGCTAATGTCGCATCCCTGCAATATTTTATCTAGATTTTAAATATTGCTTTCCCTGCGAACAGCATAAGTAAAGTTGAAATAAAGCGTCCTCACAGCGTGTTACCTTTTCCTTCGGTGAGGGAATTCTAAGGTAGAAGACTTTCGTTATTTAAAGTCCGCCTGGGCATGGAAAACTCCTTTAGTGTAAAATCTATGCAACTGAATTCTCAGCAATCCGAATATCAGCCAGACATTACATTCTGCCCGGATCAGAGTGAAAAACAAAAAGCCTTGTCTGGTGTGATTGCCCGTATTCGAGAGTCACTAGATATAGACACCATCTTTAAAATTACAGTCACAGAAGTCAGACAGTTGCTGAAAACTGATCGTGTGGGTGTGTTTCGTTTTAATCCTGAGTTGGAATGGTCAGGGGAAATTATCTACGAAGATGTAGGCTTAGGATGGGTTTCGGCACTAGCAGCCAAACTACACGATCACTGCTTTGCTGCCGAATATGCTGTTAAATATCAGCAAGGCCGAATTCATGCAATAGCCGACATATATCAAGCTGGTGCTAGTGATTGTTACATCCAGCTTTTAGAAAAATTTCAAATACGGGCTAACATCGCGGCTCCCCTGATGAAAGGTAAAGAGTTATGGGGATTGTTATGTATTCATCAATGTAGTAACTCTCGACAATGGGAAGAATCGGAAATTGAGTTTGTCCAACTCATCGCGGCCCATCTGGGAGTTGCCTTACAACAAGCTGATTACCTTGAAAAAGTAAAAATACAATCGGAACAACTAGCACAAGCAAAAGCTAGAGCAAAAGCAGCTGAATGGCAAAAAACCATCGCCATCACAGTCGAAAAAATTCGCCAATCTTTAGATTTAGAAAGTATATTCCGCACTACCACTGTAGAAATTCGCCAGTTGTTAAATACAGATCGCGTCGCTATTTATCGTTTCAATCCCGATTGGAGTGGTGAATTTGTCTTTGAATCAGTAGCAGAGGGTTGGATTTCTCTGATTAACGAACAGTCGCAGCAACCGGAATTAAAAGATAATGTCAGCGAGTGTAGCGTTAAAGAATTAGCCCAAACCCCAGTGATGGATACTTACTTACAAGATACTGAGGGTGGACGCTTCACCAGAGGTGAAGTATACCGCATTTGTCATGATGTTTATGACTATGGTTTTACTAATTGCTACCTCAAAGTTTTAGAAAGCTATCAGGCCAGAGCTTACGTGATTATTGCCATTTACCACGGTCAAAAGCTCTGGGGGTTATTGGCAGTATATCAAAACAGTGGCAGCCGCGATTGGCAAGAAGATGAAGTCTACTTACTCACCCAAGTTAGTACTCAACTAGGTGTAGCTTTACAACAAGCAGAATTTTTACAGCAAATGCAGCTTCAAGCAGCAGAAATTAGCAAAGCTGCTGAACGCCAAAGGGCGTTAGCAAATACCGTTGAAAAAATCCGTCAATCGCTAGATATTGACGCTATTTTTAAAACCACTACCCAAGAAGTTAGGCGACTTTTACAGGTAGAGCGAGTAGCAATTTATCGCTTTTACCCTGACTGGAGTGGTGAATTTGTTGCTGATTCGATTGTCGATGGTTGGACTCCAATTGTAAAACCCCAGCCTGTTACAGAACGCGTGTTGCTACAAGAAACACAAGCTGGCAAATATCCCCGCCATGAAGTGTTTGTACCAATTTCCCAAGGTGAAAAGCTGTGGGGGTTGTTGGTAGCTTATCAAAACTCTCATCCCCGTTATTGGCAAGATGAAGAAATCAACTTACTAGCTCAAGTAGGGATACAGCTAGGAGTAGCATTACAGCAAGCAGAAACATTGAAACAAGTGCAATTGCAAGCTGAACAACTAGCTAAAGCGGCTGAACGAGAACGAAAAGCTACAGAAAGAGAAAAAGCATTAGCTGTAACAGTCGAGAAAATCCGCCAATCTCTTGACTTAAACACAATTTTTGTCACCAGTACAAGAGAAGTCCAGCGACTATTAGAAGTGGATCAGGTGACAATCTATCGTTTCCGCCCTGATTGGAGTGGTGAATTTGTGGCTGAGTCTGTAGCCCCTGGTTGGGACTCAGTACGCAAACTTTTGAGTGTAATTGCTAATGACTACCTACAAGAAACCCAAGGAGGAGACCTTGCTAAAGGAAAAATTCTTGTAGTTAGAGATATTTATAAAAATCAAGATGCTCATCAATACATTTCTTTGAGCCAGTTGATGGAAGCTCGCTCATATATGATTGTGCCAATTTTTCAGAGCGATAAACTGTGGGGTTTATTAGCTGCATATCACAACACAGTAGCGCGTGACTGGCAAGAAGATGAAGTAGATTTGTTAGTACAAATTGGTAATCAGTTAGGAGTAGGACTCCAACAAGCAGAATTACTCGAACAAACTCAACGGCAAAAGGAAGAACTTAGACAAACTCTCAAAGAATTGCGACAAACTCAAAGCCAGTTAATTCAAAGTGAAAAAATGGCTGGTTTAGGACAACTAGTGGCCGGCATAGCTCACGAAATTAATAATCCTATTAGTTTTATTTTCGGCAATATCACTTATTTGTCTGAGTACGTAGACAATATCCTAAAATTGCTACAAACGTATCAAAAATATTATCCCAAACCAAGAGCAGAAATTCGAGAACAATCAGCAAAACTGGACATAGACTTTATTGCTCAGGATTTGCCCAAAATGCTGAATTCTATGACGATGGGAGCAGACCGAATTTCTGAATTAGTTTTGTCATTACGCACCTTCGCACGGCTAGATGAAGCAGAAATGAAACCTGTTGATCTACATGAAGGTATTGAGAGTACTTTGTTAATTCTGAAACATCAGTTACAAGCAGATAGAAATTCTTCAGCTATTGAAGTAATTAAGGAATATGGTAATTTACCGCGAGTCACTTGCTATGCCGCCCAGATGAATCAGGTATTTATGAATATCATCAACAATGCTATTGATACGCTGAAAGACTTAATGGCTCATGGCACAATGACTGACAAGCCAAAAATTTGGATTCGCACAAAAGTTACACAAGGAAATACTATTCAAATTCGCATAGCGGATAATGGTCGTGGTATTCCAGAAGAATTGCGATCGCACATTTTTGAACCATTTTTTACCACCAAAGAACCAGGGCAAGGCACTGGTTTAGGGCTATCCATCAGTTACCAAATTGTTGTAGAGAAGCATCGTGGCAAACTCAACTTTGTTTCTCAACCCGGACAAGGCTGTGAATTTTGCCTAGAAATTCCTGTCCATCATTAGTTAGATAGCAATCCTAGTTGATTTGTGAAAATGAAAAGGCTCAGATACCCTACTTCTTTGATAAGTCGGGTATGTTGTTGTTCACAAATGATTTAGGATTGCTATATCTAAAGGCAGTAGGCAGTAGAGAGCAAAACAATATCTTTTTTGAATTCCTCTGTATTTATATCTTATTTAGATAGCAAATTGCTGTACTTACTTCTGCCTCCTACTCTCTAAATGACAAGTGCTGAGTCAAAATACTAGCCCCTAGCCTCTAGCCCTAGTCCCTCTTTCATCGCTTAAATATCAGCATTTATTAATTACATAATTTTCTGAAGTTCTGAAGATTTAGCTTAATTTAAATATTAAATTCTAAATAAAGTTAACAAAATCTTAAACGTAGTAAATAACAAAAATAATTAACGTAAATTTGCTTGTCAATCTTCCTTAAGGAATAGGAAAAATCCCCTACCAGGGCATTGTAAAAAGCCAGAAAATTTTGTTTTTTATTAATATAAATACAGTAGTTATATTGATTTAATTGTGTGAGTAGACACATTGAAAACGGGGCAGATCATGCATATTCCTGATGGATTTGTTTCTGGGCCAGTAGTAGGGGCGACGAGTTTGGTAAGTGCGATCGCACTAGTGATTGCTTCTGGGCGATCGCAAGCAGCTTTAGGTACGCGGCGCGCGCCTGTATTGGGCTTAACTACTGCTTTTATTTTTGCTGCCCAGATGATCAATTTTCCGGTTGCAGGAGGAACTAGCGGTCACTTGTTGGGGGGAACCTTAGCCGCGATCGTTTTAGGTAGCCCTTGGGCGGGGATGTTGTCTATTGCCACGGTTTTGATTATTCAAGCTGTACTATTTGCCGATGGTGGTATTACCGCCTTGGGAGCAAATATTTTAAACATGGCCGTAATTGGTGTTTGGGTAGGCTGGATTTTAACTCAAACTTTGCACCGATTGCTTGGTGGTTCCAAAAGGCGTTTACCTTTAGCGGCGGGGATAGGGGCTGGCATAAGTGTCGTGGTAGCTGCCATAGCTTGTGCTATTGAATTAGGCCTTTCTGGAACTGCACCCATAGCCATAGCATTACCAGCGATGACTGGCGTGCATATTTTGATTGGTATTGGCGAAGGATTAATCACTGGTGGTGTTTTAGCTTATCTCATCGCCGCACGACCAGATTTGTTACCAGGAGAGCAAGCGGAATTTAAAGGATGGTTGGTTCCGGTAGTTAGTATCTTTTTAATTGCCGGTGTGCTGTCACTTTTTGCCTCAGCATGGCCTGACGGTTTGGAAAGGGTGGCTGAAAATTTAGGCTTTATTCACTTAGCTGACAACATACGTGTAAATATACCGACACCCTTTGCTGACTACGGTATTAAAGGCCTAGGGACAATAGGCACCAGTATCGCAGGACTTTTGGGTGCTGCGGTTTGCTTTGCAATTGCCTTTGGGATTGCCAAGGTAGTGAAACCAAATAATGCTTAAATTTGCTTTACCGTTACGTTTACATCTGTCCCTAGTGATTGTGGTGGGGGCAGCTTTATTGAAATATCATGCTTGGCCCTGGTTGGGTGTGTATGGTGCGATCGCACTGTTATGGGCAAGTATGTTACGTGTACCAATACGCCGTATGGCAGGATTAGTCGGTACAGAGTTGATTTTTCTTTCGCTATTAGCATTGCCCTTGGGATGGGAGAGAGCCAGCTTTTTGTTGTTGCGTTCTCTGGTATGCCTGATTGCAATGAATAGTTTTTTGTTAACCCTACCGCCGCACAGTTTTGGTATTGCCCTCAAAAGTTTACCTGTACCAGCTGCTATCAAAGAAAACTTGCTGTTAGCTGGGCAATATATGGAGATTTTGGTAGACGAGGTGACACAAATGATCCGTAGCGCGCAACTACGAGGTCTAACTGGTACTTCGGGATGGCTACGCTACGCCAGTGCAGCCATGATTGGCAGTTTATACCTGCGTAGTCTAGATAGAGCCGAGAGAGTTTATGCCGCAATGGTAACTCGTGGTTATCAAGGACAATTGCCAGTCGATGCGTCATTCAGACCACAAGAGCGTTTTGCGTTGTTAATAACTTGGGCGATAGCTATTTGTTTAACCCTAAGTTCCCACCTTCCCGGTGCTGTTACCAGATAACAGAAATGTTGTGAATATTGAGTTGTAAATTTTGAAATCTTTAACTTCTAATCCTGGAACTTCCACTTATCACCCCAACGCTGCCGTCGTTGAGGTACAGAACTTAGTTTATGCTTATCCTAATCAAGAGTCAGTATTGCACAATATTTCCTTTAGTTTAAATAGAGGCGATCGCGTGGCTTTAATGGGCGCGACTGGTTCTGGTAAAAGTACCTTACTGGAAAACTTGGTCGGGTTAAAACAACCGCAAACCGGGAAAATTTTGATTAATGGTATCCCCGTAGAACCGAGAAATTTACCCCAAGTACGTCGTTACATCGGTTTTAGCTTTCAAGATGCCAACGATCAACTCTTCATGCCTACCATCCTCGAAGATATTACCTTTGGGCCGCGTAATTACGGCGTACCAAAAGCTACTGCTATTGATAAAGCAAGGCAGTTATTAGCAGATTTTGGTCTAGAAGCCTATGCAAATCGTTCTGCCCACGAGCTTTCCGGAGGGCAACGAAGACTAGCAGCCCTCGCATCGATTTTAGCTTTAGAACCAACAATTCTAATTTTAGATGAGCCAACTAATGGTCTTGATCCGGCATGGCGGCGACACTTAGCCCAAGTGTTGTTAAAGTTGCCAGTGCAGGTAATGTTAATAGCTTCACACGAACTACATTGGCTAGGAAAAGTAACTCAACGCGCTTTGGTACTTTCCGGTGGTCGGATTCATATAGATAGCCAGATTCAACCACTGTTGCAAAATGGCGAGGCTTTAGAACAATTGGGTTTGCCAGTAGATTGGTAAATGGACTGGGTGTACAGGGTGTATGGTGAGGATTTTCTCTCATACCCCTACACCCCATGAAATTTCGCCATTCCCCCAAATGTAGAGACGTAGCAATGCTACGTTTCTACTACCAATAAAATTCCTGCAATAATTTCTATAATTTAGGGAATTATGTAGTTACTATTGTTTGAATTTTATTGCTGGTAGGGTATTAATATCTGTGTGGTGTAAATATACTTTTATTGCTCCTGTTAGTCTAAGTATTGCTTTATTAGTTACTGGTTGTGAAAATAAAATCTCTCAGTGTCAGCGTTTAATTCAAGTTGTCAATGAAGGCAATGCGCTGATTGATCAAAATAAAGGTAAACAAGCAATCACTAGCTTGCAACTATCTAAAGATTTAAAAGCTATCAACACCTCTTTAGATGAATTGAAGTTAGCCGACCCCAAACTTCAAGAATATAAAAGTCGTTTTCAAAAGGTTTTTGATAGCATCAGCCAAGCGATCGCCAAGGCAGGTAACGCTTTAGCCGTTGCTAAATCAGCCGAACCCTCGCCATCTGGTAGGGAAAAACTGCAAAAGGCCAGAAACGAAATCGATACCGCCTTAACCGCAGTTGCAAAAACTACTGGCAAGCAATCAGATACATTAATCCGAGAAATGGATAAATACTGTAGTCAGCCTTAAATGAAGTATGAAGTGTGAAGTCTAAAGTCTGAAATGTGTAGAAATAGGGTGTGTTGTCGCCAAGCGCAACACCCCATCTAAGACGATGTTTTCACACTTCAGACTTTTTATAACTTTTTATACAAAAATATCCTGAATAACACTAACAAGCTTCGTTTAAAGAAATGTTAGTGTTTGTTAACTCATATACCATGACTGACATAAGCCTACTGATGTTAGGCGTATTGACATCTGGGCAAACATCGCCGCCCAATAATTTACCAGAACAGCCTGTAATTCCGCCAGAACAAATATCACCGCAGCAAACACAGGAAAAGTTTTCGCAAATTTATCCAGTTGCTGAAACCATCTCGCCGGAATTCATGCCTCTTGATAGCACTTCCCCAGTTACTGCCGCACCTGCAAATTATAAGTATCAAAATCTACTAAAAAAAATTCGGACAAATATTAGTTCTGCTTCACTTGATGCTGAACCTTCTGTGCCGCTATCAGCTACAACTCACGCACCAGAAACCACATCAGAACTTTCTCCATCTCCCTACTTGCCAATTGCCCCAGAATCTCCCGCCGCACCAGAATTCTCTGCATCTGATGAGCAGATGTCTCAAGTGACATCTGTTTCGCAACTAGATGACGTACAACCCACGGACTGGGCTTTTAGTGCATTACAGTCTTTAATTGAACGCTACGGCTGTATTGCCGGAAATGCAAATGGCATTTATCTGGGAAATCAAAGTGTAACGCGTTATGAATTTGCTCATAGTTTAAATCTTTGCTTAAACCAAATTCAGGAATTAATTAATAATCAGGCTAATACTATTAGTCGGGAAGATTTAAGCAAAATACAAAGTTTACAAACTGAATTTTATTCAGAATTACAGGAATTACAGCAGCGTCTAGATGTTGTAGAAAACAAAACTAATGAATTGGAAAAGCATCAGTTTTCTACAACAACCAGATTATTTGGTCAAGCTATTTCCAGTATTCAAGGCACAAATACCACGAATGTTGATTTGTTTCCCAGAGACGGCGTGCCAGAACGTCAAGGTAAGACAAATCTAACTTTCACCAATAGTGTGCAATTAACTTTAGCAACTTCCTTTACAGGGAAAGATTTATTAATTACAGGGCTATCAGCCGGAAATTTAGGTTCTAACGCCTCATCGGTTTTTAATAACATGGGGCGATTAAGTTTTGAATCAAACACAGATAATAATGTAGTAATTAATGATTTGTCTTATCGATTTTTAGTCTCCGATAACTTGGGAGTTGTCGTTGGTACAGCAGGTGTAAATCCAGCAACTACCTTTCGTGGTATTAATCCCTTAGAGGGTTCTGGCGATGGGGCAATTTCGCAGTTTGGTCAGCGTAATCCAATTTTGAATATTGGTAATGGTACTGGCGGTATAGGTTTTGACTGGGAAATTAGCGATCGCATCAGCTTCCAAGGAGTTTATAGTGCTGAAATTCCCAGTTTTCCCGGCAATAGCAATGCTGGCGGCTTATTTGGTGGCAGATATACCGCAGGCGCACAACTGACTTTTGCACCTACAGATGATATCGATGTTGGCATACATTACATATATTCCCACTCTCCGAATGATTTACTCGGCACTGGTATTGGTGACGCTCAATTAATTTCACCTTTCGCACCTACTACAGCTTTTAATACCCACGCTGTCGGTGCTACTGTGGCATGGCGCGTTAACGAGAACTTGCAATTAGGCGGTTGGGGTGGTTTTACTTATTCCAAGCCAGTCAATCTTTCTGGTAGCGTCGAAACAACTAACTGGATGGTATTTGCTGCATTGCCAAATTTGGGCGGTAATGGCAATTTAGGCGGCGTTCTCGTCGGACAACCACCCAAAATTACTTCTAGTAACTTACCCGATGGCTATAATTTCCCTAACTTTTCTGATGGGGGAAAAGTTGGCGGTCGTACTGATACATCATTACATCTAGAACTTTTTTATCGTACCCAGCTAAATAAAAATCTTTCTCTCACACCGGGTTTATTAGTTATTTTTAATTCCGATCACAACGCTGCTAATGACACTCTGATAGTTGGCGCATTGAGAGCGACTTTCCGGTTTTAATTCCGTATTCATGTAAATGTAAATACAAGGGTTGAAACCCTTACCCCGTGTTCCTTACTCCTAACTATCAGCAACTTTAAGTAAGCAGATTTTAAACTTTTTTCTCACGCTGTAGGACTCCTACGCGTGTGGTTTTTCATGCTTAATTAAGGAGCAAATTTTTTATGCAATTAAAGCCATCAGTAACAAAGTTAAGCTGTGCAGTTTTGGGTAGTAGCGGGTTAGCAGCAGCTTTCCTCGGCTTTGGGGCAACTAATGCTTCGGCTCAACTAATTATTCAAAGCACTGGTACATTATCAGGAACACTGCAACTTCCTAGTTTTAATCCTAATTTTAATAACAGAGTGACTCGCATTGATACTGATTCCCAAGGTGTGTATCAACGCAATATAGGTTATAGGAACAAGCCAAATTATGTACCAGTCTATCAGTCAAATTATGTCAAGGTAGAAACTCGTACAGATGGTAGCTTGCGTTACTTTGTTGACTTTAAAGGCATCCCAGTGATTTCTTTTAATGGTATTTTGAATTCACCTGCACTGTCTGGTGGTCAATTACAAGCCTTTACATATCAAGGCAAAATCCCCAACACTTCTTTTCAAGGTGTAGTGCAAGATGAATTTGGGTTAACCAGAGCTTTTTACACTGGTGTTGTAACTGACCCGAAAACTGGTCAGCAATATCAAGGTACTTTTCAACTGAATGGACAAGGGCCAAGATACAGCGATCGCAACGGTGGTGAAAGTCCAACGGTATTTGATTATAGATCTGATATTCCAGGCAAACCAAGTGTCACCACTTATCAGATGAAAAATACTCCTTTAGTGAGGTTGACAATTACCGTACCTGCAAACGCCACCCCCATCACTCCCAGCAATAACAATAACTCAACTCCTACTACGCCTGTAGTCACTACTAATCCGACTCCTACACCAGTTCCCAGTACGCCAGTTACAGCATCCGTAGATAGTGGTGCGATCGCAACTACTCCCACACCAGTTCCCAGTACGCCAGTAACAGCATCAGTAAATAGTGGTGCGATCGCCACTACTCCTACACAACCTAATAGTGGTAGTACATTTAATCAAGTTCTTGCTAACACTAGTCAATCTAATCATCCGTCGCCCTCGACCGATTCTAATATGGAGTTTAGTAGTGGGCATTCCCTCACCACTAATGCCCTAAATTTAGAAGTTTCTGCCGTCGCTGCCAACATTTGCCATCAAAATTCTTTTAATTGTCGCCCACAAGTTACTGCTGCTAAACAAGCAATTGGCCCCCGCAGTCGAGTGCTGATACGCTAGTACCGCAAGGCGGAAGTAAAAAGTCAAAAGTATTATGGAATAAGCTGTTCAGGACTTTTCAATGGTTTGCTTATTTCCGCCGTGGTGTACTAGCCTTTTATCTGTATTACATTTTCAACTATTCAGGAATACCTCAAAAGGTAGTTGTATCTAAATCAAGACGAAAAAAAGTACGACCTCCTAGAATCAAATTATACTGGAAGTTGAGTAGCAGTTTGCTGCCCAAACTTCCAGTATTTCTGTAGGATTTATACTTGATAAATTTCTAGTTATACTAGTACGAAAAATATCAAGTCTGAAGTATGAAATGAAAGAACCTGTATAATCAGTTTGAGGCGATTTATAATAGATACTTTATTTATCTGCCTAGCGTTAGAGTTTTAAACCTCAACAGAGAATATACTAAAAATCTCACAGTTATAAATTTCCCAACTTATCAGTCAAATCACTGAAATTAAAACAATAGAACTCAACTACATCAATCACACATCTTGCCAGTGAATCTTTATGAAAGAAGAATTGATTGAATTAATAGCTAGAGTTTTACAGGTTTTACGCATCAACATGGATTGGATGACGTGGAACCTGTTTCTAGCTTTTATACCTTTGGCTTTAAGTGTTTGGCTGTTTCGCATTAAACGTGGTCGCTCTTGGGTTTGGTGGCTAGGTTTTATCGTATTCTATGCTTTTTTACCAAATGCACCATATTTATTAACTGATGTCATTCATCTCATAGATGATATCCGCACAATCCAATCAGTATGGATGATTACTTTAGTACTGATACCCGTCTATTTGCTGGTAATTATCGCTGGGTTTGAAGCTTATGTTATATCGTTAATAAATTTAGGTTACTACTTACACCGCATTGGCAAAAGTCAATGGATTTTTCGAGTTGAATTAATGACCCATATCCTATGTGCTATTGGGATTTATTGGGGCAGGTTTTTGCGGTTTAACAGTTGGGATTTTATTACTCAACCTGATGCCTTATTAACTAAAGGTGTAGAAGAACTTCTTGGTAAACAGCCATTAGTAATTATTACAGCTACTTTTGTGATTCTCCTTGGTTTGCACTGGCTTATGAAACGCGTAAGTTTAGGTTTTGTGCATCCATCTCAATGTAGAATCCCTGGAAATTTACCTTCAGGTAATACTGACACGCCCAATGCCGGATAAATGCAAAATATTACTCAGAGTGTAAATATATATTTGAATTAATACGCCTTAACTAGGCGTATTTTTTATCTTCAATCGCTATTCATCACCAGGTGAAGGGTTAAACGGCAATACGGTTCGGTTGAAGGGTAAAGGCGAAGAGGGAAAGGGGAAGAAAAAACCCAGTAACCCCTTCGGGGTGACGCTCGCAAGCTCGCTAACGCCAGTCGCTCATGGGGGAAACCACGCCACGTGCTTCTCCTAATCGGAGACGCTACGCGAACAAGCCGGGAAACCCGTCCAACGCAGTGGCTCCCCTACGTACCCGTCGCTGGCTCACCTTTTCCCCAAAACAATTCTTAGTTCAAAATGCTTATCCGTACCGTATTGGGTTAAACGGTATTAGGGCATTCTGAAAGCGAAAATCCTAAAAATAATCAATAATAATACGTCTACCTCCTGCCATACCTATTTATCCATCTAAAGAATGGTAAAGCGGTAGTTTTTTTTACCAAAAGAAAGATGAATTTTCTGGCTCCTAGTTCTGAAATAAATCTAAATGATGCAAATTGCATGACTTTAGATAGGAGTTTTATAATATGACCCTATTATCTATTGATGAACTCAGAAATTTAACTGAACATACTGATAAACCCTGTGTTTCTCTGTATATGCCGATGCAAAAGGCAGGGCCAGAGATTCGGCAAAATCCCATTCGGTTTAAAAATTTAATCCGCGAAGCTCAAGCACGCTTAGAAGCGATGGAAATGAGCGAAGCAGAAGCCAGTGAGTTTCTTGGCCCAGCGATGGAACTTGATAAAGCTGAGTTTTGGGAACATCAAGACCACGGTTTAGCTATTTTTATTGCTCCTGAAGTATTTCATTATTATCAACTACCAATGGAGTTTCAAGAATTGGTAGTTATGAGCGATCGCTTCCACATTAAGCCATTACTACATTTAATGAATAATGATGGCAAATTCTACGTTTTGGCTTTAAGCCAACAAGATTTGAAATTTTTTGAAGGTACACGCTCTGGACTGAATGAGGTAGAGCTAGAAAATCTGCCTAAGAGCCTAGATGAAGCTCTTTTATATGACGAAACTGCTAAAGATGGGCAATTTCGCATTGCCAGCCAAAAAGGCAGCAATACTAGTCCTTTTTCGCGCTCACAGCCAGGTGCATTTCACGGACAGGGAAGCCCAGACCGAGATCAACACCAAGAAGCTATTCTGCAATTCTTCCACATAGTCAACTCTGAACTTCATGAAAAACTCCGTGAAGAAACAGCACCACTAATTTTGGCTGGTGTAGATTATTTGCATCCCATTTACCGCGAAGCCAATACTTATAGCCATTTATTAGAACAAGGCATCACCCGCAGACCAGAACTTTTTCAAGCTGACGAATTACACGCGGACGCTTGGGAAATTGTCGAGCCTCTATTCCATGAGACAGAACAGCAAGCAATGGAACTCTATCAACAACTGGCTGGGGAAGGTACTGGGACAGCTTCTAGTGATCTCAAGGAAATTGCTTCTGCGGCTTACTACCAAAGAGTTGATACTTTGTTTGTACCTGTAGGGCAACAAATCTGGGGCAAGTTTGACCCAGAGGCGATGAATGTAGATATCCACGTAGAACCAGAGCCAGATGATGAAGATATGTTAGATTTTGCCGCAATTCACACTATTCTCAATGGTGGTAAGGTTTACGCAGTAGAACCAGAAAAAATACCAAACCAAGCACAGGTGGCCGCAATTTTTCGATATTGATGATTTCTGTAGTGTTGTATACAGTTGAACAAGCTATATACAACACTTATGCTGAATAATCTACGTGCTTTGCTGAGTCAATCTTTTATCGGTTTAGCTGTTTTTAGCCAAATGGCTGTACTTGCCCAGCCAAGTAGTGCAGAGACTATTGCTGGGCAATCAGGCAATGTTCGTGCAGAGATATCTTATGACAAGCCTGAGGAATATCAATATAAAAATGTACGTTTGCAAATTAGCCGAGCCGGTAAAACGATTTTAGATAAAAAACTGCCTCAAGAAAGTGAATATGATCGGCCTGTTGGAGATTTCAACGAGCAAGAAAATAAGTTACCAGTGGTAGATTTGGACGGTGACAAAGAACCAGAAATAGTTGCCGATTTCTTTACAGGCGGCGCACACTGCTGTACTTATTCTTTGATTTATCGCTATGACAAAAAATCCCAAAAGTACGCTCAAATTCGTCATGAGTGGGGGAATGGTGGTTATCGATTCAATGATGTAGACAAAGACGGATTACTAGAATTTGAGAGTCGAGACGATCGCTTTGCCTATGCTTTTACAGCATATGCTGCTTCGGCTTATCCTCTGCAAATTTGGCAATATCGCCAAGGCAAGATGGTAAATGTGACTCGCCGTTATCCCAAGTTAATTTATAGCCATGCCGCAGATTTATGGAAAACTTACACCGAGATTCGCCAGCAAGGTGATGATGGTAAAGGATTTTTAGCTGCGTACATAGCAGATAAGTATTTACTCGGTCAAGGAGAGGATGGTTGGAAACGAGTAAGACAAGCTTATACAAAAAGCGATGCCTCCGGCGGGCTGCGCCAACGCAACCAATATTTTGCTGATGTACGCAAGTTTCTCCGCGAAACTGGCTATATCAAGTAATAGCAATTTGTAATTCGTAATTCGTAATTCGTAATTCGTAATTAAGAAAGTTGAGTTCCAGATATCATAATGGTGCGTTGCGCTAAATTTTCTGTTTTTTTAGGTTGAGCTACTTAACTAAATAATTACTAATTTATAATTATAATTACGAATTACGAATTAGTAATTACGAATTAATTTTTCGGCGCGCTGCTGCTAATAGTAGACGCTGTTCGGCACGAGCGATCGCTTGGTGTGTTCGCTCTACTGCTTCTGGTTCTACAGAAATGGAAGTAATGCCCCATTCCACTAGTTGATCGATAATTTCAGGATACAGTGCTGGTGCTTGACCGCAGATTGAACAGGGTATGCCAGCTTTGTTTGCCATCTGAATTAGTTGCGCGATCGCACCCATAACTGCCGGATGGCGTTCATCAAATATTTTTGTTAGCTGTCCTTGTTCTCGATCTACTCCTAACAACAGTTGTGTGAGGTCATTCGTGCCAATCGAAATGCCAGCTACACCTGCTTTGACATACTCTGGTAATAAAAATAATACACTCGGTACTTCTGCCATGATCCACAATTGAAACTGTGAAACCTGAGTTAACCCTGCTTGCTCAACTTTGTGCCTACAAAAGGTAAACTCAGAGACATTCCGCACAAATGGTAATAACAGCCGCAAATTACTGTATCCAGCTTTCTGCACAGTTGCTAAAGCTGCCAATTCCAACTCAAAAACTGCGGGATTGTTGACATAACTAAATGTGCCGCGATCGCCCAAAATCGAATGTGTCGTAGATGCTGAAGTATGACTCAGCGAGGGAAACTCGTGAAATCTCCAATCTAGGGAACGGTAAAAAACTAGGCGGGGAGTAAAAGCCCGAACAAATTGCATAATTTGCTGTGACCATAACTCCAACAAATCAGCCCGACGACCCTCTAGAACCCAGGTACTAGGATGTCGCCCTTCTAAGATATTTAACAACATTAATTCTGAGCGTAACAATCCCACACCATCAACAGGTAAGTTTTGCGATCGCTCTATTAAACTAGGTTGACTCAGGTTAACCAGTAGTTGAGTAGCAATCATGGGTAGAGTAGCCTGATTAACAGGGTGATATGAGGAGAAGGCGGGGATAGTGGAATTTACTACCTGATTCTCGCCATTGCTGGTTTTGCTTTCTCTCAGACGATAAACTTCTCCTCTGTCACCATCCACAAGCAATTTTTCTCCAGTTTGAATTAAAGTTGTAGCATCTTTTGCACTGACGACAGCAGGAATACTTAATTCTCTGGCAAGAATTGCAGCATGGCTCGTCAATCCACCTTGCGCGGTCACAATTGCCACTACTTGATGCATCAAAGATAACCAATCAGGTGCGATCGCAGGGACGACAAGCACAACTCCTTGAGGAATATTTTCGGGTTTTTCTAGAGAATTAATTACATAAGCCGTAGCTGTGACCCGTCCTGTGGCTGCGCCTAGACCTTTGATTAAATGTAAATTAGGAATTGCTAATGGCGGAGTGCTGACTTCTGTGATTTGAAGATGGGAAACTGGCTCTGCATCAGAGATCGTCCATTTAACAGTAAAAGTTTTGCCCAGTTCACTTACCAATTGATTCCCCAACGCAATCAGTCGTTGCAGGTCTTGCTCTGTTAAAGCGTATTGTTTTTGTTGGTCTTCTGTAACTAAGTGAGCTACTAGGGTGGTGTCCTCATATGTCAGTACTGACTGGAGTATAGATGGATCTGATTTCTCAGTTCCATCATCTAGACGATAAGCCAGCAACTTATTACCTAAATGTCGCTCTAAGACAATACCTGTTTCTTGTTGGATATAGTACATATCTGGCAGAACTTCACCTCTGGTCAGTGCCATTCCTAATCCCCAAGTTGCTTCAATTGTCCACCCAGAGGAATCAACATTGAGTGAACCACTGGCGATCGCATTTTGGATTGGTTGCACTAACACAGCCAAATTAATTTGTTGTAGGTCAATTCCTAATCGTTGCCAATAAAGTAAACTTTTAGCGCGAAATAGCTGGCTCCAGGTGCGCTTTAACGCTAAGGCGATCGCATCTTCATCGCAACCACAAAAAATCGACTCCATTAACCCAGGTGTACTTCGTACCCATTGCCCAGCATTTGATACTGAAACAGATGGTCGCAAAATTAAATATTTGCTTTGCCATTCTCTAGCTGCTGTGACAACTTTACTCACCCAATGTGGCGGTACAGTCGCAGCCATAATTTCTTGACGTAAGCGACCCGCCACTAGTTGAAGTTGTCGCCAATTAGTTACATCAAGGTGCAACGAAGAATCAGGCAAATCCGCAGCTAAAGACTCTGAACTGTTAATAGTTTCTAGAAACTGTCGCAAAACTTCTGCTGAAATTACAAAACCTGGTACAACAGAGTAGCCACGCTGCACAATTCTGCTTAAGTAAAATGCTTTGTCACCTATTTTGGCGCGGTCTTGCAGTTTAATTTGGTCGAGCCAGTAGACTTTTTCCACTCACTTTATTTTTTATCAGTTGTCAATTTGCCAATCCAGGCTATTCTTTTAGTTCAATGCTCAGAGGGAATTTACTAAGATTATCTGCCGAGCGAAGTTCTTTCTATTTACGATTATTGATGCTCACCTAGTTATCATTAATTCTTACTTACACTAGGTTTAACAGTAATTTCACCCCTTAATAAATTGAGATTTTTTGTGCAATTATCCTAGAAAATCCTAAATATATATACAGCGTTTAAGTATTGCGTTTATGGCTAAATTTATAAGTTTGAGTTAAAATGTTACTTATTAAACACTTATAACATTCAAATAACTAGTCTATAAATTTTACTTCTGTGCCATTAGTATAGATTATTAATATTGCCATAAAATTTCAGTTTAATTCCAGCTATTCTAGTAGAAATAGCGGATTCGTAAATGCTATAGATCTGAACAAATTGCACTATAGCAGTCCTAAATCATTCGTGAAATTATTTTTCTTCTCTTTATTCTCCTTCTTCTTGCCCTATCCTTCTCCTAACGGAGACCCTGCGCGAACGGGAAGCCGAGTAAAGTGCGTCTATGCGTCCTTTGCGGTTCGTTAAAAAGAATATTTTTTACAACTCAGATAGGATTGCACTAGTACAACTTATTTCTAAAATAGAGTATCACTATTTTCTCAAAACGTCATTGTTAAATCCTTACTACCTTGCGCCAAATGATTTCCTAAACATCATCTTTAGGCTATGCCTAGCTTTGTTGCTAGGAGGGGTTGTTGGTATAGAACGCCAAATTAGACATAAGCCAGCAGGTTTAAGAACTCATATGCTGGTAAGTTTTGGTTCTGCCTTGTTTACACTCATCCCTTTGCAAGCAGGTATGCAAGAAACCAACGCTGATGCTCTCAGTCGTGTAATTCAAGGTATTGCAGCAGGCGTGGGATTTCTTGGTGCTGGAGAAATTGTCCGCGAATCTTCCCAACAATCACAACGTGCTGAAATTCACGGGCTGACATCAGCAGCAGCTATTTGGGCTTCAGCTGCTTTAGGAATTACTGCCGGGTGTGGTTTATGGCAATTAGGATTAATAGCTGCTATCTTAATTTTTTTAGTGTTATATCTTTTTAAGAGACTAGAGGTTAGAGGCTAGCGGCTAGGAAAGGAAGTTTTTCAGATTTATTTGTGAGTTTTTCTCCAAAGTAGCTGATCTGAACAAGTGCTGACTAATAAACAATACCCCAGGTATTGAGAACATCGGTAAATGATAAAACTTAGAGACAAAAAAGCTTTTAACTGAGTCATCTTTCATCTGTTACTTATCCTCTAGTAAAAGCCGAAAATTTTACTCTCTTCTTCTCTAAACTCTAGTCTCTTTTAAACAATGCTAATGCTTTAGCAAAAACCTTGTCTTCTGCTCTAGTTTCTAAAATAGATTTTACCAAATTAATAAATTCTCCATCTATTTGGTTATCATTTTCTATAGTTTTACTAGCTGCATAGAAACTAACATCATCACATAATTCATTAGTATTGCCTGTTTGCAATTCTGGTTTTTGGATATCCCAAGAAACCGATTTCCCACGCAAAGTAAATTGGAACCAAACTATTTCTTCACGAGCAAATTCAAAAAACACATCAAAATAAGGTTCTTCTCCTTGGAACCAAATTTTGGTATACCCTTCTTTACGGCTTTGTTTTAATAGCTTTTGCTCAATTGGTCGTAATGATGCACCTAGTGATGCAATTTCATGTTGAGCTAATATGTGATTTGTTTTTTGCATAAATGAATTGTCATTTGTCATTCTTCATTTGTGATTTATCATCGGTTATTTTGACCGAAAACGGCGTGTGGGGTGTAGGGAAAACTCAGTTACGCACCCCATCAGAAGCCCCCGACTTTAGTCGTGGAGAGACAGAAATATTTGTTTCCAGTGGCGGAGCAACAAAGAAACAAGATTCAGGCACGGGGTGTCCCCATACCCTACACCCTTGTTTATGACCATTGACTATTGACCATTGACTATTTGCCCTGCTTTCACATACAGGATTTGTGAAGAATTTAACCACTGGGAATCAAAAGAACTCAAGTGAGTAGTAGTGATTAGGGTTTGAAAACGGTCTTGAATAGTGTCGAGCAATTGATTTTGGCGGGATGGGTCTAATTCGGCTAGGACATCATCAAGCAATAGCAGTGGAGGCTCTTTAACGACTTCTTCAATTAGCTGTAATTCTGCGAGTTTGAGGGCTAAGACTAAGGTTCGTTGCTGACCTTGAGAACCATATTGCCGAGCCGGTGTTTGATTGATAGTCAATTCTACTTCGTCTCGATGAGGGCCGACAAGGGTAGTACCTCGGTACAGTTCGGCTACGGCACGTTGCTGAATTTTAGTTAAGAAAGCTTGCTGGATTTCTTCTGGTTGGGTTTGTAATAAAGGAACGTTTGGTGAATATTTAATTTCTAAGATTTCTGTGCTGCCACTAATACTGGCGTGCCAAGCAGCTGCTAGAGGAGCTAATCTTTGAATAGCCCGATCGCGTCTTCTAATTACTCTAGTGCCTGTGGTGGCTAACTGTGCATTCCACAAAGCGAGTTCTGAAGCACCAGCCGCCTGGACGGGCTTACTGGCTTGAGGGGATTGATTTTCTGAAATACTATGTGCTGAGTCTTGGTGTTTTTTTAAAAAGGCGTTGCGCTGGCGTAATACCTGGTTATACTGCTGCAAAATGTGGGCATAAACAGGTTCAAGTTGAATTAACAGAGTATCTAACCAATTGCGCCGACCTTCGGGGCCACCGCGCACGAGTTCTAAATCCAAACTAGAAAATTGTACGGCGTTAAGAACACCCAAAAAATCCATTTGCCGGCGTATTGTCTCGCCATTAATTGCAACGCTGCGGCGACCATTACTGCGGAGGGTTAATGTTAAATCAGTAAGGGCAATTTCTCGTTCTAGGGTGGCATTAATTTGGGCAAAGGTTTCTCCATCTTGAACTAAATCTCGATCGCGTGTCACCCGATGCGATCGCAATGTCGCCAATAACTCTACCGCCTCCAACAAATTCGACTTACCCTGAGCGTTATTGCCTACCAAAATTGTTTTGGCAGCATCAAACTCAACTTTTTGCTCATGGTAATTCCGAAATTGTCTCAGGTGTAAAGTTTTGAGATACATAAATTTGGTCAAGGGTCAAGGGTCAATAGTCAATAGTAAGCCAGTGTTTTGGGTAGGTTTCCCAACCTAAAACAACTGGCGAAACCTAGGTTAGTTGAGAAAAAATTATCTCCTATTCCCTACTCCCAATTCCCTATTCCCATGTTTTACACAGTCCTCTTACCCATTAAACGGAAGAAGATTTTTTCAGCTTCAATCCAGACAAACATTAAGGCACTAAAACCAAAACAAATCGCCAACTCTGTAGGCGGTAGCCAGTGAGTGCCAAAGAAATCGCGCAGGGGTGGAACATAAACAAGCATCAGTTGCAAAATCGTCGTCACCACAACTGCACCTAGTACATAGGGATTAGAAAAGGGATTCATTTCAATGGTGAGTTGATTGTTGGAACGAATTGCGATCGCATGACCCATTTGGGCAATACACAAGGCTGTGAACACCATTGTTTTCCAACGATCCTGGCTCAGTTCTGGCCCTGTGACTGCATGAGAATGGCGATATGCCCAAGCCATAAGAATAATCGAAATAACCGCAAACACAATCCCAATCCGAATCATGTAAGAACCCAAACCCCTAGCAAAAATGCTTTCGCGGGGACTGAATGGTGGACGTTTCATCACATCTGGTTCTGGTGGTTCCACTGCCAAGGCTAAGGCTGGTAAACCATCTGTCACCAAGTTCATCCACAGAATTTGTAATGGTGTGAGAGGAACGCCACCCAAACCTAAGATAGGTGCGGCGGCAATCGTTAAAACTTCACCGATGTTACTACCCAAGATGTATTTAATAAAACGGCGGATGTTGGTGTAAACAACTCTACCTTCTTTAGTAGCGGCAACGATTGTCGCAAAGTTATCATCTAGCAACACCATATCACTGGCTTCTTTACTCACATCAGTACCAGTGATGCCCATCGCAATACCGATGTCTGCTTGTTTTAAGGCTGGGGCATCATTAACACCATCGCCTGTCATGGCAACAAATCTACCCCGGCGTTGCAATGCTTGCACAATCCGTAGTTTGTGTTCTGGGGAAACTCTGGCATAGATACTTACTAAGTCAACTTGTTGCTCTAGTTCTTGGTCGCTCATGCGTTGCAATTCTTGACCAGTCAGGACTCTGTCGCCTTCTTGAGCAATTCCCAAATCGGTAGCAATGGCGCGTGCTGTTAACTGGTGGTCGCCTGTAATCATGATTGGGCGAATACCTGCTTGGCGACATTCTGCCACTGCGTCCCTCACTTCTGGGCGTGGTGCATCTAGCATTCCCACCAATCCCAGCCAAACCAAATTTTTCTCAGATTCTTCATCTGAGCCTTCTGGCGGTACTGCTGACAGGGCTTTGTAAGAGAAACCTAGCACCCGCAAGCCTTTACTTGCCATTTGGTCGTTTGCTGCTAGGATTTGACTGCGTTGTTCTTCAGTCAGAGGTGCTGTGTTTGTACCTAAACGAATTTGTGTGCAACGCGCCAAAATTAACTCTGGTGAACCTTTGGTAAACATCAGGTAAGATTCAGAGTTGACAAAACCTGCGATCGCTGGATCAATCCCTGTTAATGATGGTTCCCCTGTGGCTACTTCTTCTACCTGAGTAATCACGCTCATGCGTTTGCGTTCTGAGGAGAAGGGAAATTCACTCACACGCGGTAACTTACTGTTCCACTGGTCTTTTTCAATGCCAGCTTTTCCGGCTAATGTCACCAATGCACCTTCGGTGGGGTCGCCTAAAATTGCCCATTCGCCTTTTTCTTTTTGCAATACTGAGTCATTACAAACGGCGCAGGCAACTAACAACGCTGGGATTTCAGCATAATCTTCAACGGGAATTTTTTGACTATCTAATTGAAAATCACCAACAGGAGCATAACCTTCTCCTGTGATTTTAAAAGTTTTGTTGTTGGTAAATATAGATTGCACCACCATTTTGTTCTGTGTCAGTGTGCCTGTTTTATCAGAACAAATCGTAGTGACTGAACCTAATGTTTCTACTGCTGGCAATTTACGAATCAAGGCATTGCGACGTACCATGCGCTGGGTTCCTAATGCCAAGGTAACGGTAATAACGGCGGGTAAACCTTCGGGAACTACCGCCACCGCCATACTCAAAGAAACTTCTAATAAATCCTTGAGGGGGCTAAAACCTCCGGCTTGGATGACACCGCCAACAACAACGATCGCCACCAAAACCAAGGAACCTGTTACCAAGACATTGCCTAGTTGGGTCATTCGTTGTTGTAGCGGTGTCGGTTCACTCTCCACCGACTGCAACATCTCAGCAATTTTACCTAGTTCTGTTGTCATGCCAGTGTTTGTCACCAGAACCTTGCCGCGCCCTTGGACAACTTCTGTACCTTGATAGACTAAATTCAGGCGATCGCCTAAAGATGTGTCTTCTGGTAGTTGTAAATTTGCTTGTTTATTAACAGCTTCCGCTTCACCTGTCAGTGCTGACTCTCGTACTTGTAAATTGGACTGTTCGATTAAGCGTCCATCTGCGGCTATCTGCACCCCTGCTTCCAGGAGCATGATATCTCCTGGAACGATTTCTTTAGCTGTTACATCCAACAGTTTGCGATCGCGGATGACTCGCACTAAGGGAGAAGCCATCTGTTTGAGTGCAGCTAAAGCTTTTTCCGCCCGGCTTTCTTGCACATAACCAAGGATGCCATTGAGAATCACAATTGCCAAAATCGCAATTGTATCTTTAAATGGCACTTCTCCTGGCTTTAATTCACCAGCTTGCCAAGCGGTAAAATCCAAAAAACCGGAAATAAAAGCCACTGCAATCAGCATCAACAACATAATGTTTTTGAACTGATCTAGCAGTATCTCCCAAGCACTACGGCCACCGTGTTCTTCTAATTCATTGGTGCCGTATTTTTGCAACCGTTGTTCAACTTCTTGGGGTGTTAAGCCACTGTCTGCCTTACTATCAAGCAGGCCTAGAGCTTTATCAACTTCCAAAGTGTGCCAATTTGCGGCACTGTCAGGCAGAGAATTAGCAGACATTGTATAGGTTACAGAAAAAGGTTACAAAATTCGATCATAATCTTAGTGATGGCAGGAAAACCATCAACTAAAGTTATATTAGGGCTATTGCCAACTTGTACAAGTTTAAATGTGTTTTTAATTATTTGCTAATTTTTATTTAGTTGGCATTCTCTGTATTTTTATGTAAATCATAGTATTTCTAATAACAAATTTGAAAAATTTCGAGCTAGGAGAATTCGCAGTTACGTCTAGAGGTCATAGCAAAATTAATGCAATGCGTGCTAAACCGTTGAATATGTATGAATATAAGTTTTGCACTCCCTAGTTAGACTGCTAGCCAGATGTTTGGGCAAAGGACAATTCGACCGCTTACGGCTGCCACTCTATGTGGCATTGCTTTCATTGACGATACACTCATTGCAATTGACAGTATCAAAGGGCATCTACTAGAGATTGATCCTGAATCTGACAACAGCAAAATTATCAATCCGCATCAGATTAAAGAATTTACTGATGTCACTGGTTTAGCAGTTTGGGAAGATACCCTCTGGGTGACTCGTGGCAATAGTGTTTATGTATCTAAGATTGGTTCGTTAGGACTAGAACATTTTGCTACCTTGCCCTATACCGCTAATGGTGTGGCTGTTTGGGAATCAACTGTTTATGTTAGCTGTCAAAAGCTAGGTTACATTTTGATTTTTGACCGCAATACGCGTAAAGAGATTACCAAATTTTATGCGCCTGGGGTCGGTGTAGAAAATTTGACGGTGACACAAGAAACTTTGTGGATTTGCGATCGCACTGAACAAACAGTTTACTCGATGGATCGGGCAACAGGGGAATTGAATTTCAGTGTCCTGACACCGTTTGATTCGCCGACAGGTATTGCAGTACATAAAGATGCTGATGGCAAAGAAACTTTATATGTTGCCTATGCTTCGGAAGAACCTTACATTCGAGATAATCCGAATGCTGACCCGAATCATGAGTTAACTTACCGCGATCGCACTTTTATTCACCCATTGTATTATCATTACAACCCTGAGAAACGCTGCGCCCTTTCTAATGGCTATCTCATAGAAATGTCCTATGCTGAGGAAATTTCGCCTTTAGAAGAGGTGTATTTACAAGATGTAGAATGGCGCATTGCCCTACCCTCAGAAACAGAACGCCAAAAACTCAAACACGTAGAACCTATTGGTGTCCCCTTTACTGAAGAAGTCATTGATGGGCAACGCGTGGCAGTGTTTAAATTTGATACCCTAACTCCTGGTGAACGCCAGATATTTGGCTGGAAAGCATTGTTAGAAGTCCGAGGGATTAAATATCGTCTGACACCAAAAGATGTAGAAAATCTGCCCCAACTACCAGCAGAGTTTCAAAGTCGCTACTTGGTAGATGACGATGATTTAGCAATGGATACTCCCATTGTCCGTCGTGCTGCCGATGATGCGATCGGTTCCGAAAGCAACTTACTACGGAAAATGTATAGTATCCGTAACTACGTCTACGATGAACTATCCTATGGCATTAAACCCTACATTGACACCCCAGATATCGTTTTAGAACGCGGAGTTGGTTCCTGTGGTGAATATGTGGGCGTTTTACTGGCTTTATGCCGTTTGAATGGCATCCCCTGTCGCACAGTCGGCAGATATAAATGTCCACCCTATAGCGAACACCAAGGAGTGCCATTACAGCCAGATTTTAATCACGTTTGGTTAGAATTTTACATCCCAAATTTCGGTTGGTTGCCAATGGAATCGAACCCTGATGATATTGGAAATTATGGCCCTTATCCCACGCGCTTTTTTATGGGCTTGTGTTGGTATCACATTGAAATTGGTAAAGGCATCTCTTTTGAGACTTTAACTAGTCAAGGTAATAGACTGACAAAAGAAGATATTGCCATAGGTGATTTAGCAATTAACCATATTCGGTTTACGATTCTTAAAGAATTACCGCCTTTTTAATTTTCACCTCGTTAGTTGGGTCATCTACTCTAAATTTTGCTCACAGAGGAAAATGACCCACTAATAAGCTATTAAACACCTAATTTGCAGTTTAGATCGCAGGAGAGCAGAGGAGCAATTATTTCGTGAAATGGTATTAACATACTAATTTTTTAAATATTATCTTGAATCAGGCTATTGGGTATAAATAAACTTAGAGTAAACTTGACGCATCACTGAGGCTGTTACTGAAAACTACTGTTTATTTTGCTGCCTTACAGGAAATTTATCACTTTCATTCGTATTAATATGGATACCTTGACTCTAAGGTGACTACACAGAAAAACCCGTAGACACCCTCAAGACAGCTTCGTCTAATTAAGATAATCTTCCTGTATATAGTTAGCGCAGCGTTTTCTCAAGCCATCATAAGTATTTATATACATTTTCCTGAAACTTACTAGGCACATCAGTAAATAGAGAGATTAGATTCCTAAAGTTTTAAAGACCGCAATCTTAATTTCTTAAAATTCAGCAACCCAATTTTAAAGGGGTAATTATAAAGTGACTAATTGGATGAAATCTAAATCTCAAAAAAGTCCTAAACAGCTAATAACTGCTACTAATACACTAGTTACTAGCAAAACAACTTACGAGCCTTCATACTTAAGAAAAACTTCTCAACAAGCTACTGCTGAAGAAGAACAAATATATAAACACTTGCTCCATTTAGTGCAAATTAAATCTACTCATGAGATGATTGAGCGATGTCGAGCTTTATTTATTGAAGGTGCAGATTATCCTGAACCAGAAATATTATTAATTTTAGATAAAATCACAGCAGCTAAAAATGCTAAACATGAGTTTATGTTTTTTCTTAATCGCTGCTGTCATATTTTAATTAATCGTTGGCATATGCAACCACAACTGCATCATGCGATTCCAACATTAATCCAATTATTTGAATCATCACCTACGAGGTCAAGAGCTACGAGTTTTCGTTATCGTAATATTAGATTTTTACGTGAATTAGTACAGATATTTATCACCAGTGAACAATACTTGATGTTACGCCGATTTGGGCAGGTGTTGACAAAAAATTCAGAGGTAAATAGTAGCTATGACAATCAGTCTTTAATCATACTAATTCGGCGTTATCCTTATTTATACGAAAATTGTTTAACTAGTGATGATTCCACATTTGAACACCAGTGGCGTGTTAAGCAAATGCAAGCACAGGTGCAAAGACAATTTGAAGTTGATTTATCTAAATATGTAACTTATCAAGTACGCCGCTCTCAAATATTAAAAAAAGTATCGGTAGATGAAGCAGACCGAATTTTGCGGCCTGTGAATAATCCTACATTATTAAGCGATCGCCAACTCCATGACACCCTCAAACATTTTATGGGTAAACTCGAAGGTAACTGCACATACCAAGAGTTAGCACAAAAATTTTTAAATTCTAGTCAGCAGGCTGCTTGTTTTCGTGATTTTAAACAAGATTTATCTAAATATCTCATGTCTGCTGTCGCTGGAGGTTCAGGAAAACGTCAATTTCAACAAAAATTACATACACAATTACAAAATATACTCCCACAAGCTGATGAGCAAAAACTAGATGAATTTTTAATCCTGAGAACTTGTAGTCAGTTATTAAATTTTTTAATAGTTGAAAGTCACTGCTCGATTCAGCATTTTAATTTAATAGACCTGATTAGTAACCAAGGCACTACAATTACCACAGGATTATTACTAAAAATATTACTAATTTGTCCTAAAGTTAAACCATCTCTCGAAAAGCGTTTAGCAACTTTATTTTATCACTATGAATCGGCTCCTACCAACAGTAATAATTGGCTAGTTCAGGTTTTAGAACAGGTTAACATTGCTATAACTATTTATTTTGGCAATATTGATATCTCTTATTTTAAAGAGATTTGCTAATACTAATTTTGGATTAATATGTGCTTACATAAAAAATAAATTTACTGCTGCCTTTACACTGGTAATACTGGGTGAGGAGAAGTAGTCAAGTTAGCAAATTCACAAATAGAATTAAATGGACAAAATCGACAGTGATAGCCAGGGTTTGGTGGAAAAATTTTACTAAAATCACTATTCCGTTGATGATATTTTTGCAAATCATCTTGATGTTTGTGAGCAATATTGGCTAACTCATATTTTAAATTTTCAAATTCGTGATTCGTAATTTTAATTAAATCAGATTTTTTACCTAGTTCTAAATTATAAAATGATGCTACTGCTTGTCGGCCAGGATAAAGATAACGAGCAGCCAGCAAATAAACTAAAGCTTGCCTCTGGTCAAATGCAGATTTCCCAGTTTTGAAATCTAAAATATGTAAAGTGCGATCGCCATCAATAAAAATGCAGTCCATAGCCGCATATAAGCGAAAAACAGCATCGCCTTGACCAATTAAAATCGGTTTAGGAAAGCCTTCATCACCAGGGGTTAATTGCAGAATGTTTTTTCCCCTTAATAAAGGTGCATTTTGATATCTTTTCAAAATTTGAATAACACGCTGTTGCACTTGATAGCTGGTATTACTTAGTTTTAATAACTGTGCAACTTTTTCTACCCCATCAGATTTGTTTAACAAATGTCTATTATGATGAAACTCATAAACGCCTTTTTGGGCGAGTATACCAATCCGTTGGGGTGGCGTAGCTTGGTTTAATAGCTCTTTTACTTTTGGCTCATGTTGACGCGCTTTGATAAACCCACGACGCATCTGACAATGCCAGCGTTCTTGCCCTGTCGCTGGGGCAATTAAAGACCAAAGGTGGTAACTGACAAATGGGCTGTCGGGGGTTGACATCGCTAACAAGCAGTGAGAAAAAATACAGTGGAGAGAAAGTTGAGCATTAATTTTTACTGCTCATAATTTCTTTTGATAGTTGCAGCTACGCACGCTTTGCGGCAAGCTTCCTAATAGAGTACTGAAGATGGACGGGAGAACGTGGCAACAATGAGCGCGAGTAGCAATTCCAGCAAAATAAAATTTGGGACTGATGGTTGGCGAGGAATTATAGCCGATGACTTTACTTTCCCCAATGTGCGGAAAGTAACTAGAGCGATCGCAAGTTACCTCGAAACAGCCTACTCTAAAGACAGACCAGTTCTAATTGCTTACGATACGCGGTTTTTAGCTGATGAGTTTGCCCGTACAGCTGCTCAAGTCTTAGCAGACTTGGGTTGGACGGTCAAAATTACCGATCGGGATTGCCCCACACCAGTAATTGCCTACAACGCCCGTCACTTAAATTCGGCGGGGGCGTTGATGTTTACAGCTAGCCATAACCCTGCACCATATTGTGGAATTAAATATATCCCTGATTATGCCGGGCCTGCCACTCCAGAAATCACTGATACTATTGTGGCAAATATTGAAACTGCCTCGGATGATCTGCCTAGTAACAACCCTAGCGGGTCAATTTCTATTTTTGATCCTAAACCCGCTTATTTGCAATTTATCTACACATTGCTCGATGTAGAACGCATTAAAAGCGCCCATTTAAAAGTTAAATATGATGCGTTATATTCCACATCTCGCGGTTATTTAGATGAAGTTTTGCAACACAGTGGTACTCAATTAGAAAGCTTCCACACTTGGCGGGATGTGCTATTTGGTGGGGGAATGCCAGAACCCAAAGGCGAACAACTAGAAGAGTTAGTTGAAGCTGTGCGTCGCGACCAAGCTGATTTAGGTTTGGCGACAGATGGTGATAGCGATCGCTTTGGTATCGTAGATGAGCAAGGCAACGTCCTCACGCCTAACACAGTGCTTTTAGTCTTAGCAAGGCATTTAATCAAAAATAAAGGCAAAAGCGGTGCAATCGTCCGCACTGTAGCCACAACTCACCTACTGGATAATCTGGCAGCTAAATATGGTCTAACAATTTATGAAACAGCAGTAGGTTTTAAATACATCGGTGAAAAAATGCGGGAAACTACCGTCCTGATTGGCGGTGAAGAATCAGGCGGTTTAAGTGTAATTGGACATATTCCCGAAAAAGATGGCATTTTAGCCGATATGTTAGTAGCAGAAGCGATCGCTTACGAAGGCAAACCCCTAAGTCAACTTGTCAAAGAAGCGATCGCCGAAGCTGATGGCCCCTTGTATAACAAACGTCTTGATTTACACTTAACTGACGCTCACAAAAACGCTGTCATCGACTCCTATACTAAAAACCCACCCTCAGAAGTGGCTGGTATAAAGGTTAAAGAAGCCGGACGGAAAGATGGTATTAAGCTTTACTTAGAAGAAGGTAGCTGGGTACTGTTGCGTCCTTCTGGTACAGAACCACTGGTACGCGTTTATATGGAAACCAACACCCCCGAAAAACTCTCCCAAATCGCTCAAGAAATGGAGAGCGAAATTGCTAAGTTAGGATAAGAGTTTAAACCGCAGATGAACGTAAATCAATATGCGCGTTCATCTGCATTAATCAGTGGTAGCGTTTTCTGATGAAGACTATTGGTAATTTGTTAATATCTGTGATTGTGGCTGTTTGGATAGTAGCGATCGCAATTATCTCAGTCCAAAATGCCACACCAGTATCGTTAAGATTTTTGAGTTTTCAATCAATTCAAATACCAGTAGGTTTAGTGCTAGCTTTTAGTGCAGCGATTGGAGTAATTGGTATAGCTGTGCTGCAACCTCTTTGGGGATTGGCTGATTCTGGGAAAAATAATCGGTTTGAAGATGATGCCGAGTTTTTCGTTGATGATGAGGATTTTTGAGGGATAAATTAACCGCAGATAAATTAGTTGGCTTTGATGTGCTTTACAAAAATCGCTTTTACTTCCTCATCATTAGCAAAATCTTCTGCGTCAGCTTCAGCAATTCCTGATTGAGTTTCTTCGATTTGCCACTGATATGTCTCTAGATAAGCATCTATTGCTGCATTTGTTATGTAATTGCGATCGCGATTTATCCCGGCGGCAATTGCATCAAGTCGCTCATCTAAATTGTGTTTAAAATAGGTGCAGGAGATTTGATTATGTCTAATACTGCCCAAGAAATCTACAGTCAAGTTGTTCTTAACTTGCCGCCAACTGAAAGGCTACGTTTAACCAACCTAATTTTAAATGAGCTAATTCAGCAAAATATATCGATTATTGATGAAAGTGATACTTGGAATGAAGAAGATAAGCTAGATTTAGTAGCCTTCTCCTTACAAAATACCGCTTCTTTCTTTGATGATAGTGAGGAGATAGTTTAGTGACATTTAATCCTGATGATATAGTTACAGTTGATTTTTCAGGTGTCACTAGTATTAAGCTTATAATATCACACAGCAACAGGCTGGAGAGTTCTGCTTATGTGCTTCTACGCTTCATCTGCAATAGCAAATAATTTATAAAAGTTCTCTTCGCATTCATCTTTGCTTCAAAACTGGTGCTTTACTAACAAGTATAGAAAAGATTATTTACTTTAACTTTATAGACTTGAAGCTTTACTAAAGTTTTTGTAACTAATAAATTATCACTTTATAAAAAGTTGTTTTTACATAAAAGTTAATTAATTTTGTGTTGAGATAGTCAGTTCTATCAAGAACATGGCTGAGGGTATGCTATTCTCCAAGTAATAGAAACTTCCTCGAAACAACAAAGAGTGTGCTTACCTCTTGTTTTTTTAGATTTCTGCACAAAACATATAATTATTAACTACTCATGATTTATCGTCTGGCATTAACTTCAAGCTTGATACTAGCAAACGCAATTACTTTTTCTCAAGCAGCAATAGCTGAAAGTGTTGATGTTTCGTTTAGTGCAGTTGTGCCAGATCATGCCTCTATTAGCACTGCCATATTTGAAAGCTCTACTGCACAAATATCTAGTAGCTTCAACAATAGTAAGAGCAATTTAAATACAGTAATTCCTGCTCAAATCGTAATTGAAAGTAGTACCAATACAAACATAAATATTACCCAATCTCAGCTAATAGAAGAATCTAATCTTGTTGTTGATAGTCATACTAGCGATACCAGTACAACTTTACATCCAGGAAGCAACAGCTTAGAGTTAGAGAAATTAGTAGAAAAAACTCCAGCCTCAGGAACCTATACCACTAAATCTATTACTATAACTCTCAGTCCTCAATAGCCGAAATCGCTCACATTTGCAACCTAAATTGATAAGATTTCGCTTAGACGAATTCTAATTGCACGAAATAACGCAAGAACAACACCGTATTGAATAGGCGTTTGAGCGATATAAATCAGCCTTTGAACTTATGGATAATTTGCTTTAATGAAAAGTAATTTGAGCCATAACATTTCATCCTAATAGATATGCGATCGCTCTCAGAGTTGGTTTTGGATGAAAATTTGCTGATGATACAGCACTTCCTGCTGTTATGGGGTACAGTTAGTAAGAATAAAAATATTATCTTTTTATGAAAGCAATGGTTGATAAAGTCATCTCAGTTGCACTCAACTTAATGAATCCTCAACATTTAAAAAACTGGTTTACTAATTGCTGTTATTGTACCTCATAACACCGGGAAGTGCTGTAGCAGATAAGTAAAAATTTGCTTTGTTAATTTTAATAGTTTTGGCTAAGTTGTAACTTGAGATAATCAATAAAATCTAGAAGTTCTTTTTCAGAAAGATGGTGACGCGATCGCTTGCCATATTTCTGCCTTAAATATTCTCTTCCCTGCTGTGGAGTCCACTTTAATTGTGCTAAATATGTGTCACTTTGAGCAATAAAAGCAGCACGAATTTCTGATGCAATTGTATTAGTTTGCATTTCTACTGGCTGTGAATTTACAGTTTTAGTACCATTAATTTTCAAGCTCACTTTTTGTCCTAATGCTTGCCAGTCTATTTCCTTATGCCCATCCCAGCTAACACCAACAGAACGGTAAGTTACGGGATGATAAATAGTACAAAATACAATTTTTTTCTCTCCCGGACTAACAGCGATAGTTAGAGGCTCAAGCAATTGTACATAACTCAAGGTATCAAGCGAAAGTAACAAACTTTTTGAGAAGTAAGAGTCACTACCTGAGCGAATAATATATGGCTTATCTGCCAAAATATGTAAATCTGTTTTTTTAGCTTCCCCTTGGGAAGTTTCCACTATTTTATTAACTTCTATGTCTGTAATAATTCCAGTGAATGCTCTGTCATAAATTGGTATTTGTTTTCCATCATCTGAGAGCATATACCAACAGTGATCATTCTCTTTACTAACAAAGATATACTGAGGCTTTGGAATAGAGCCGAACCCTAATTTAACATCCATATTGTGTGAGAATATTTATGTAAATAAATTGATGTGGCAACAATAATTACAGATTGAGTCGCCGACAACTAGTGTATTTACATATATAATTCCCTAGCAGGTAAGTTAATTAACAACTTTACATAAAAATATTGCAAGCGGCTCTCCTCAACAACTCTGCTTGGGAGAGTCGCTTGTAGTTTACGTGAGATTTAATCACAGCCCAATGAAAAGATAATCTAGCTTATTTCCGGAAAGGAGTATGCAAACTAGCTTTTTTTTAAGTATAGTACAGCAGTTTTCATGCCAATGAGGCACATTCCTCTAGCCCCTATCTACTTGTACTTAACCGAAAAACGCTGTAAATGAGCCACTTCAAATTAAACTTTCAGGTTCTACACCTAAAGCTTTTAACTGTTCTGCAAGTAGTTGCATTTTTTGTTCTGTTTGTATACGTAGCTGTCGCTCAAAATTTAAATGTTCTTGCATTTCCTGAACACGTTCTTCTGGCGTAAGCAACCTTTGTCCTGGCTCGTTATACCAGTACAACCATTCTCTCGCAATACCTTGATAAATTCCCCGTTCTCGTCCAATTCCTAAACCAATTTCTGGTAACCAAATAGGATTACCTGACATCAAGGAATATTCTCCATCTACTAATTGATACACCTCAAGAGGTGGCTTTTTTCTTCGCAGAGGTTTGTAAATAACGTAGTACAAAACTCCTAATTCTTTAGCGTAAAATTCTTTTTTAGTACTGTACTCCCCATGACTAATTTGAGAAACCACCTCTAGTGCTAATACTGGTGGCTGCTTTTCTTCCCACATGACATAACTGAGGCGTAAATCGCCATCAATAAATCGCTTAACTCCTACGCTTAGAAAACCATCAGGAGCGATCGCAGGTTTTTTAGGATCGTAATAGATACCCATTTTAACCCCAAAAAACCAATCCCAACGCTCTGACCATGTAAAAGCCAGTGTCGCTTTCAGCAAGCTGGGAATTAAATCTTGTAGTTCATTATCCACAGGTATATCCTCTGAGTCTGGTAGCTCTTCGGAAGATGGCAAACAGTGTAACGGGTTGTAGTTTAACATGAGTGGTGTTGGTAGATGCAAAGTCTAGAAATATCTTAGAAAATAAAGTAATTTTGATGTGTGTAGATATTACTAAGTTTTAATATCTAAATTAATACTCTGATTTTAGATAAAATCTAGATAACAATTAAATTTAGTTTAGAGAATTTTGTCAATTGTCATATAGTCAATTTAGTATATAAATTGTTTATCAAGATCAAGAATTTTTTAGCTGTAGGACAAGATAAGAGTATTATGACAATTTAATGTGGGAATTAGGTTGGGCGATCGCTTCAAATTCCAACAAAAAAGGCGAGTATAAAACCCGCCCTGCAAAAATCTGAATTGTATTTATCAATTGCTGACTAATTACCAATTGTTGGCGCATTCAATGAAAGCTGTGGTGCTTCTTCTTTTTTCTGTGCCAGGGTTGGTACAGAATCGCGCAATCTTGCTGTCATCTGTACGGTTGTAGCGTCGTAAATTTGAGTCAGCAATTTGGGATAGAAACCAATACCAATAATTGGCACTAGCAAACAAGCAATGATAAAGACTTCGCGGGGTTCAGCATCGATCAGTTTCTGGTGAGAAACTAACTCTTCATTTTCTTTACCGTAGAAGATTTCCCGCAACATTGATAGCAAATAAATTGGCGTTAAAATTACACCAACTGCCATCAAAAATACTACGATGACTTTAAAGGTAGAGCTATAAGCATCGCTAGTGGCAAAGCCAACAAATATCATCAATTCTGCTACGAAACCACTCATTCCTGGCAATGCTAAAGAAGCCATTGAACAAGTTGTAAACATAGCGAAAATTTTCTGCATTCGCTTACCAACACCACCCATTTCATCCAACATCAGGGTGTGTGTGCGATCGTAAGTTGCACCGACAAGGAAGAACAAACTCGCCCCAATTAAGCCGTGCGACACCATTTGTAAAACTGCGCCACTCAAGCCCAAATCAGTGAAGGAGGCGATACCGATGGTCACAAAGCCCATGTGCGAAATTGAGGAGTAGGCAATTTTTCGCTTGAGGTTGCGCTGGGCAAAGGATGTCAAGGCGGCGTAGATGATGTTAACTACCCCTAAAATTACCAGCACAGGTGCAAAATAAGCATGGGCATCTGGCAACATTTGGGCATTCATCCGAATCAAGGCATAACCGCCCATTTTCAAGAGAATACCTGCCAGTAACATATGCACGGGTGCTGTCGCTTCACCGTGGGCATCAGGTAGCCAGGTATGTAAGGGAATGATGGGTAATTTGACGGCGTAGGCAATCAAAAAGCCGCCATAGAGTAACAGTTGGAAATTGAGGGCGTAATCTTTGAGAGCAAGCGAGTGCATATCAAAGGTGACTGTATCGCCATAAAAGGCCATCGTCAACGCGCCAACCAAAATAAACAGCGAACCGCCTGCGGTGTACAAAATAAACTTTGTCGCTGCGTATTGCCGCTTTTTACCGCCCCAAATCGCCAGCAGTAGGTAAACCGGAATCAATTCCAGTTCCCACACTAAGAAAAACAGCAGCATATCCTGCACAGCGAAGACGGCAATCTGACCGCCATACATCGCCAGCAGCAAAAAGTAAAATAGCCTGGGTTTGAGGGTTACAGGCCACGCTGCCAAAGTCGCCAGGGTGGTAATAAACCCAGTCAAAATAATTAGGGGCATAGATAAACCATCCGCCCCTACTGACCACTTCAAATCTAGTTGTGGAACCCAAGCATAACTTTCAAACAGCTGCAAATCTGGATTGGAGAAGTCATACCCGGTATAAAAGGCATAGACAATCAGTGCAAAGTCTATCAACCCCACAATCAGGGAATACCAGCGCACTGTTTTACCGTCTTTATCCGGGATGATCGGAATCAGAAGTGCTGCCGCAATCGGCAAGAGGATAATCGTTGTCAGCCACGGAAAATTAGCTGTATTCATCACAATTTATCTGAAATCAAAACCATGTTTATCAAGGAAGCCCTAGCTATTAATTAGCAGCTTTTTGAGGATTTGGCATTCCTTGTTAGGTTGATTTAATTAAATTGCCTATCTCTATTTTTTCACTGGGCAGTATATTTTGATTTTCAGGGCTACTGAGTAACGGTTACAATACCCCTCGTTAAGCCAAAAATTTACCCTAAAATAGCCACTGAACTAGAATTATAGAGGTGCGATCGCCTAGCCTAACTCAAGTCGCAAACAATACACAATGCTGTTTCGTGACAGGAGATATAAGTCCATGACCATAGAACAAATTGACAGTCAGATTCGTTATGTTACTAATCTAGGCAGTGAAACAACAGATGTACTCGTCCCTATAGAACTTTAGCAACAGCGTAAAGATGCGCGAACTCGTCGAAACACTTCTTCAGCAGGAATACCAGTAATTTGATTGGTGTTCATAGCTTCATCACGCTTCTGAGCCTCTTCAGCCCAACTAGCTGCGATGTCTTGATCTATTTCACTTTCTTGACCCAATCTTTCAAGTAATCGTGCCAATAAAATAACTTGAGCATCTTTTGGAAGTGCCAGAACTTCGGCTTCAAGCTGTTAAAGAGTCATAGTTATTCTCTAATAAAGTAGTTCTTATTTTACTAGAAGTAAACATCATACAACCTAAACAGTTAACACTAATGCAGTGTTAGCCTGCTTCATCATTAAGCATTTTAATAATATGTTTTGCAAGTTGCTCTTGAATTTCTCTATGTCTGGGATTAGTCAAAAAAAAGAGTCTAAATTAGACTCTCAAAACTAAAAAAATTAAGGGCGGACAGTCGCCCACCCCTATAAGAATCAGGTGATACCAAAAACGATCACCAAGCCTAAAACTGCACCAAACACAATTAAGGCATAGAATTGAACGCGACCATTTTCTAAATATTTCAGCCCTTCGCCGCTAACCAGGGTGAAAAATCCTGTAAGGTTGACAGCACCATCAACAACACGGAAGTCAACTTCCATGACTTGTCTAGCTACACGACGCAAGCCAAGGACGAAGACACGATGGTAAATGTCATCAAAGTACCACTTGTTGAGAGATAGCTCGTACAAGGGTTTGATTTTAGCAGCGATCGCAGCTGGGTCAATTTTCCTTTGCAAATACATCAAGGAAGCTAAGGTAATCCCAATCAAGGAAATGCCCACGGAAGCCCCCGCCATAATATAAAATTCCGTCGGTTCAAACTCGGCGGCTTTTTCTAGAACTTCGGTGAGGGTTTCGTTAGGTGAGTAAATAAATTCCTCGAAGTAGTTGGCAAAGGGAGTCCCCAGCAACCCAATCAAAATCGAAGGCACAGCCAGCACTACTAATGGCAAGGTCATTGTCCAAGGTGACTCATGGGGAGAATCGCTGTGATGACCATGAGAATCATGATGATCTCCTGTCGCAGCTAGTTCACCTTGTTTCATTGCCCCAGGTCCAAAATTTGGGGCTGGTTCTGCGGCTTCTAATTCCAGAATGATGTTTGCTGCTTTTTTGAGCTTGTCTTTGATTTTCTCATCAGTACCCCGGAATTTGCCTTCAAATGTCATGAAATACATTCTGAACATATAGAAAGCTGTAATCCCAGCAGTTAGCCAGCCAATGATCCACAAAAATGGATTCGCCTCAAATGCCTTGCCGAGAATTTCATCTTTTGACCAGAAACCAGCAAAAGGAGGCATACCGGAAATGGCCAAACAACCAATCAAGAAGGTAATGGCTGTAATCGGCATATATTTCCGTAGTTTGCCCATTAAGCGCATATCTTGGGCTAAAGCAGGGTCATGACCCACCACTCCTTCCATCCCGTGAATAACAGAACCAGAACCCAAGAACAGCATCGCTTTGAAATAAGCGTGAGTCATCAGGTGAAATAAACCAGCACTGTATGCGCCTACTCCCATTGCCATCACCATGTAACCTAATTGGGAGATGGTGGAGTATGCCAAGCCCTTTTTGATGTCGTTTTGCGTAATCGCAATGGTTGCCCCTAAAAACGCTGTAAATGCCCCTGTAAAGGCAATCACGTTCATCGCTGCTGGGACGTGTTCAAAAACCGGGTACATCCGGGCAACCAGAAACACACCTGCTGCCACCATTGTTGCGGCGTGAATTAAGGCAGAAATGGGTGTGGGGCCTTCCATCGCGTCTGGTAGCCAGACATGGAGGGGAAATTGTGCAGATTTCGCAACGGGGCCTAAGAAGACTAAAATTGCAAACAGAATGGCAAGGAAATTGCTCACTGTACCTGCTTGCACTAGTTGAGCGAGGCGATCGCCCATAATATCAAACTCGAAGCTGCCTGTTGCCCAGAACAGCCCCAAAATGCCCAGTAACAAGCCAAAGTCACCGACGCGGTTGGTCACAAACGCTTTTTGACAAGCATCTGCTGCTGACTTGCGATCGTACCAAAAGCCGACCAGCAAGTAGGAACACATACCCACCAGTTCCCAGAATATATAAACTTGCACTAAATTGGGACTGACCACCAGACCCAACATAGAGGAGCCAAACAAGCTCAAATAGGCGTAAAACCTTACATATCCAGGGTCATGAGCCATGTAGCCATCAGTGTAGACCATGACTAAAAAGGCTACAGTTGTCACAATTACCAGCATCAGGGCTGTCAGGTGGTCAATAGTGTAGCCCATACGTAGGTGAAAATTCCCTGCTGCGGCCCACTCCAAAGTTCTCAGGTAAGTCGGGTGTCCTTGAATTTGGCTCCACAGCAAGGCAAACGACAAGCCCATCGCTGCTCCCATCAAGGAGATAATCAACACAGCGTTGAGTTGCCGCAGGCGATTAGTCACCTGATTGATCGAAATTAATCCCAAACCGACCAGCATTGCCCCTAAAAGCGGCAAAACCGGAATCAGCCAGGCATATTCATAGATTGCTTCCATCACTGACGCGTACTTTTAGAATTCTTGACTAGCTTAGGACAGTTTTGCGGCGGCTGTCCTCCGCAGGCAACTGTCCAGTTCGGAACTGTTAATAATTGTGACACACACCCTTGAGGATAAAATACCCCACCCAAGGGTAATTGGGCAGGGTAATTAAGCATGGTTTTAGATTTGTTAATTATTTCGGCAAGTCCATAGTCAAAAGTCGATGGTCAAGTGTAATTACTTTGGACTATTTACCCTTGACTATTGACTTATTTTATGCAGTACGACATTCTAAATCTGCCGTTTGACTGTATATTTTTGAATGATTGGTATAGGTAAGTTTGATTTCTTCTAAAGCCATTCGTAAATCGTCTCTACCACGAAAACCTTCCAGGCGATGGCGGACTATGCCGTTTTCTACTAAAAGTAACGTGGGTAGTGACTTTAGCCGATAAGTATTAGAAAGTTTAAAATTTTCGTCAGCATTAACTCCAACTAATTTAATTTGATCCCCACACTGAGATTTAAATTGCAGTAATAAAGGGTGAATAATGCGGCACAAGCCACACCAAGGCGCTTCAAAATTAACTAAAACAGGTATTGGAGATTCTAAAACTTCTTGAGTAAATGTCCGCTCACTAACCGACAACACCATGATGCCTCGAAAATTATAGGGTTTTAATATCAAACTAGCTATCAGCAAGGAGAATTGGCAACCCAGCGAGTGCCTATAGAAGCGTTCAGGATTAAGATTATTACACGATTGGGTTTTGATTTTAACTCTGACAAAAAAGCCTGCGCGACTATCACGGTGGCTTTTTTATTTTTTTAATCCTGATTGTCGCTGCTATAGAAAGCGTTGAAAATGCTGTGCCATTAACTCCCCAACCAAGGCATTTGACCAGCGATTTACAACTATAAAAATATTTAACTGGCTGAGTGTACTCCTGCTGACAAACTAATTGATTTGATCCTACATTGATTCGGCAGCAATTGATAAGCTTAAATTTCCAACTACTTAGATTTTTTGTTGATAGTGGGGATCGATAAAAATTACAATCCTAGCTTACTAGTTCCCATAATTAACAGGGGATGAGACCACCAAAGCAGAGCCACAAAAATTGCTACTCCTAAATAAGCCGGACGCATAAATTCCTGCCATTTGATAGATTGACGACCATCAATAATTGCTTTAAAGGGAATGATGGAAGTTCTTTGTTTAACTTCTGCAAAAGCTTCTCCATAGCGTTGAGACAATCGGCGATCGCCATGCCAAACTCCAAATAAGTGATGTAAAACTAATCCAATGGAAGTCACTAAAGTAAAGCTAGTGCCTAACCAAAGAGTATGCGCTATACACCACATAATTTGACCTACCATTTGGGGATGACGAGTAATCCGTATAATTCCCGTTTCGTACAAATGTACTTGGGGCTTTTGAATAGCAGCAATTTCTAGTAGATTGAAGGTGGCTGGATACAAAAACAAAAATGAAATAGCTGACAACACCCAAACTATCGCTTTCACCCCAGGCAACCCTTGTACTTGCCAAATTTGCCAGCCATCATAGCGGTGATTAAAAAAGTAAGCAATTAGGATTACAGCTAAAGGTAAACTAACTAATGCAAACAAAATGCGATAAAGCCTTGCTCCGATGCGCTTCTCAGCCCACGGACGTAACGCAGCCCCACCACTGTGGGCGATCGCAAACACAAATTGTAACCCCAACATGACAAAATGACTGGAAGTAAACCAAGGATTCGGCATCGTATACATGGGTGAAGTTATTTAAAGAAAAATTAATCCAGTACAACCAATAACACAAAGTATTCAACAGGGGACTTGATTAACGATGTTGTCTTACTGACTTTTTCGATGACAGTCTCCAAGTTTAAGATGCAATAAATCATTTCTCACGTCCTAGTGGTGAAACCAGATTTATTGCTAAAGCCGCTCCTTTCTTGTTTGTGGGTTGAGCCTTATGTCTGACCTTCCTTTCACTTTAGATCAGTTACGTATCCTGAAAGCGATCGCTGTAGAAGGGAGCTTCAAGCGCGCTGCTGATAGTCTATACGTCTCCCAACCTGCCGTCAGTTTGCAAGTGCAGAACCTGGAACGGCAGCTGGATGTTCCCCTGTTCGACCGTGGTGGCCGTCGCGCACAACTAACCGAAGCAGGGCATCTACTTCTCAGTTACGGTGAAAAAATCCTGAGTTTGTGTCAAGAAACCTGTCGCGCCATAGAAGACTTGCAAAATCTTCAAGGCGGGACATTGATTGTTGGTGCTTCGCAAACCACCGGAACTTATCTGTTGCCCAGAATGATTGGGATGTTTCGCCAAAAATATCCCGATGTCGCAGTGCAACTGCACGTTCACTCGACTCGCCGGACTGCTTGGAGTGTTGCTAATGGGCAAGTAGATTTGGCAATTATTGGAGGGGAAATTCCCGGAGAACTAGCAGAATCTTTGGAAATTATTCCTTACGCTGAAGATGAACTGGCACTAATTCTCCCGGTTTTTCATCCCTTTGCCAAACTAGAAACAATTCAAAAAGAAGACCTATATAAATTACAATTTATCGCGTTAGATTCGCAGTCAACGATTCGCAAGGTCATCGATCAAGTGCTAGCACGCTGCGAGATTGATACCAGACGCTTCAAAATTGAAATGGAATTAAATTCCATAGAAGCAATCAAAAATGCTGTGCAATCAGGTTTAGGTGCTGCCTTTGTCTCAACATCGGCGATCGCCAAAGAATTACAAATGGGTGTACTACACTGCTCTCCCATTGAAGGTGTGATTGTCAAACGAACGCTGTGGCTGATTTTTAATCCTAATCGTTATCGTTCCAAAGCCGCAGAAGCATTTAGTCAAGAAATTTTACCGCAGTTTGCTACTCCAGGATGGAATCAAGACCTGTTAAAATTGTCGCAAAAAAAGCTAGTAATAAATACATTAGATGTAGCAGCAACCAACTCCTCTGACGAAGGCTAATACTATAGTCATTAGTCCTTTGTCCTTTGTCCTTGGTGTTTTACTAATGACTAATGACTAATGACTAATGACTAAAAATTAAAATGGAAGTTTATTGCACTCGTCCACGTTGTCCGCGTCCAAAAAACTATTTTGCGGACTTGGATGATGTTACAGCACTCTCAACAACGCAGCAGAAATATTGTGCTACCTGTGGAATGCCCTTAATACTTGATGGACGATATCTGCCCGTCAAATTGTTGGGTCGAGGCGGATTCGCCGCCGCCTTTCTCGCACGCGATCGCCGCATTCCGGGAATGCGTTCATGTGTGGTGAAGCAGTTTCAACCAGCCGGAAATCTCAGTCATAATCAATTGCAGATAGCACAACAGTTGTTTGAGAGAGAAGCAGAAGTTTTAGCACAAATCGGCAGCCAACACGATCAAATACCAGACTTATACGCTTTTTTCCCGGTTACAGTTCCCAGCTTTAACCATTTAAATCACGAAGACCAGTTTTTTTACTTGGTACAAGAACATATTGATGGACAGAACCTTGAGGAAGAATTATCTCAAAAAGGTAAGTTTTCAGAACTAGAAGCTTTATATGTATTGCAAGAAATCCTCAAGATCCTCAAGTTTGTCCATGACAAAGGCATTATTCATAGAGACATTAAACCATCTAATATCATGCGCCGTCGGGATGGTAACCTCTTTCTCTTAGATTTTGGTGCAGTTAAACAGGTAACAAATGCAGCATCAGGTGGAACTAACTCCTCTACGGGAATTTATTCAATGGGATTTGCCCCACCCGAACAAGTAAATGGAAATCGCGTATTTCCCTGTACAGATTTATACGCTTTAGCTGTAACTGTTCTTACCTTGCTTACAGGTAAACCAGCAACCCAGTTAATCGATCCTCTCAGCAACCAGTGGATATGGCGATCGCAGGTGAATATTAACCCTTCTTTAGCTGACATTTTAGAAAGAATGCTTCTACCTGCTGTCAATCAACGCTTTCAATCTGCCGATCAGGTACTTTTAGAACTTTTTCGCAACTTAATACCTCCAACAGCATCACCATACACGCAACCCCCCTCACAGCTAAGACAGGCATATTCTAATTTTTCTATCTGGGATTTACTGCTAGGGGCAGCATTTAGCGGGTTTGAAGGTGCATTGATTGCGATCGCAAGTTTGAGCTTAGTTACATCACCAACGCTCACATTCATCATCACATTGGGGATTTTAGGCTTCATGATTTTTGCCCAAACTAAACGCTGGATTGACAAGAAAGTATTATTATTGATTGCAAGTATTACATTAGTGTTAGTTGTTTTATTCCCGTTTCTACAGGCAGGTCTAGGTATTTTACAACTGGTGTTTTTAGCTGTTACAGCCAGCTTAATAGCTATTGCGTTTACAGCACTATTTCGTCTGATATATAAATTTTTATCCTTAGTATTCTAACTAAAGCTAAATTATTTTTCATACTCGTTATGTTTTTGATTTAATCCTGCAAAGGATACTGGTAAATGAAAGCTTAACCAATATTTAACCTTTAGTTAGCCACAAAATGAGAAATTGCTTTTAATAGCAAACCATAGATAAATACTGAGGAAAGTCGGCACAATCAGACCAAACTAGCTAAATCAAGATGAACTAGCCTCAATTTCTATTCTCTCCTGCCTCCTTAACCCAAATACAAATATTTACACCGAACTAGTTATGTCAGAACAAAATAGAACTAATGAAACTAAGGTCTTGGTTCTAACGCTCTTCATTACCATAGGGCTAGCCGGTGGTTTGTTGTGGTGGTTTTTTAACAAGTATCGCCTCAAAGGTGATCCTTTGACGAGGGAGCGTGTAGAAAGACCAAATACTGATAACTTTTCGCAAGTGGCAAACATCCCTTCAGGATTATTTAGTTATGGCGGTAGTACCACTTGGGCTCCCATCCGGAATGAAGTTGATTCAGCAATACAAATTGTTTGGCCTAGATTTCAACTACGTTACACTAATCCTATTAAGGACACGCCTGGTTCTAGTACTGGAATTAAGATGCTGCTAGATAATCAGCTAGCTTTTTCTCAGTCTTCTAGAGCTATTAAACCAGAAGAAAACGAACAAGCAAAACAATTGGGATTTACACTGAAAGCAATTCCAGTGGCAATTGATGGAATTGCGATCGCAGTTAACCCCAGTCTGAAAATTTCGGGATTAACTGTTACCCAGCTTAAAGACATTTATACAGGCAAAATAACTAACTGGGAACAGTTAGGCGGCCCAAAATTACCTATAACACCGTACTCTCGTCGCTTAGAAGATAGCGGCACAATCGAGTTTTTTGAAGATAACGTGTTAACGGGAGAAAAATTTGGTACTAATGTGCAATTTATCCCAACAACCACACAAGCCTTAAAAGAATTAGCAAAAAATCCCGGTGGCATTTACTACGCCTCAGCCCCAGAAATTATTGGACAGTGTAGTGTAAAACCTTTAGGTCTGGGGCGGAAAACTCAAAACCAGGTAGTGCCTTACAAAGAACCTTATGTTCCCTTAGAAAAATGTCCGCAACAACGTAACCAAATTAATACAGATGTGTTCCAAAGCGGTGAATATCCTATCACCCGACGCTTATTTGTGATTGTTAAGCAAAATCGAGAAAGTGACCAGCAAGCGGGAGAAGCCTATGCTAACCTCTTACTCACAGATCAAGGTCAGGAATTAATTGCAAAAGCTGGATTTGTCAGACTTCGTTAACTAAATTCAAGCTTTTAGACTGGCAAAATTGACAATTGGAGCCTGATGGTTGGCTCCAATTTCATAATGTATATTTTAGTACACCCCTGACAACCACAAAACAGACGATTTCGAGCTTAGGCAACCAATACTTTTAACCGTGCCAATTTTAGGTTTGAGATTGCTGACTTTAGGTTTTTTTGGTTTATGGTTCACTGAATCCTAAATTTTAGATTGAGTAATTATCCAATCCAAAATTCAACATCTCAAATTGTTTGACTCTGATTTTGAGTTTGTATCCTAAACTAACCAAACTTTACCGTGGCATCTACCCACGCTTTTGCCTCAAAATTACCCCTCTACAATTTTCAAATTAGTTTTTGCTGTTGAGAAGCAAGAACAATCAAAAAAGTCCTTAACCAGGAACTATTTGCCTTACTTTGTGAATATGTTGTCAAAAAAACAAACTTCACGCAGAGACTTTTTCGTTAAGTAAAATACCCGATGACACACAATCTGTTTGTGGTGGTCAAACAGATTGGTTAAACCCAACAGCAAGAAGGTGTTGCTGCGCCAACTTACTGATGATAAATCGGGGTCAAGAGCTGACAGATGCCATTACAGGCAGTCTAAACGCGCCTTAGCTGGCTCTATTAATCGATTCTGCTGGCAAGCAAATGAGATTATCACCTTGAGTCAAGATTAAGCCACGTTGCCGTAACTTACCCATTAAGCGAGTAACAGTAACACGAGTTGAACCGATCGCGCTACCAATTTGGGCATGAGTGAGAGGGAAAGGTAGACAATAGCCACGAATTACATCTGGGTCAGTTTCACTCATTGCTGGTTCGCCATATTCCTCAATCAACAATGTAAGGAATCCTAAAAGACGGTCAATTGTGCGTCGTTGACCCAAAGCACTTAGCCAAAGTAATTTACGTTGATGCTGGTACCTAAAGGCATCCATAACTTCACGGCGGAAGTGAGGCCAATTATCTAAATCATGCCAGTACATCCACAGTACCGCAGTTTGATCAACGTGAGCGTATGACTGAAGCGTAAACGGTGACTGAGCAACAATTTCAAACGGTTGTCCCGCGCCAACAAAACCCAAGAATGCTTCTTCTGGAGTTCTATTAATGCGTCGAGATGTTAGCTGACTGGCAGTAGCACTCACTTGAGCAGTGCCTACCATACGGATTGCACCTCTCTGCACTAAATAAAGCAATCCTGGTCTAGCGGGAATGCGTTCATCTTTGCTAAAGGTGCGGCAGCGGTAGTGTTCTTGAGCCCAATCAAGAATCCGTTGCCAAGTCAGAAAAGGGCGTGATGCCTCAGAAAAGGAGGATGGAGATTGCATAGGTAACAAAGAGCGTTCGGCTGAAGACAAAGACGTTATAAAACAAGGTGCAAGGAGTGTCTTTGTGTTGACGGGTAGGCTTAACGCCTAACAGCGCCAGCCATCCAAAGAGTAGTAAAGCAATTTTGCCCCTACTCTTTTGTTATACTTCTTACTGTACAATGATGGTAGTAAAGTTTACTTACTATTCATTGAATATTCATTAAATTTTATCCTCTTCTCATTTTTCTTTATATAAATTAAACTTCTTCCTTAAGGAAGATGACACATAATTTCTTATTTGGTAATAAAAAACTATTTATATCAGACTAAGTGCATAGTTGGCTACTAGTAAGCAAATACACATCAATCAAACGCTTATTATACAGCATTTTACTTAACGCTGTAAGTACTTATACTCAAAAGCCAAAACAACAAAGCATAGAAGTTAAAAAAAATCTTCTCTACAAAGGTAGAGATAATCGCAAAATTTTCTATATCTCAGGGGTGGCCCAACATTTATCAAAATCTCATAATTCCATGACTATGGAGATAGCCAATGGTATCGGCACTCAATTATCAGCGACCAGTGGCGAAGTTGTGAATGTCAAAATTGTGCCGCCTGGCTTGATTTATTTAGAATTAACCCATCCTTGCTTGGCAACTTGGCTACAAAATTTGGCGATCGCCTGTGCAATACAAGATGAAAAAATGGAGATAAGTGAAAATACCAACCAGAAACCAAACTCTAAAAATCAAAATCTTTTAAACCTGTTTGCTGTTCAATACGCCCATGCGCGCTGCTTTTCATTACTGCGACTGGCTCACCAGGAAGGATTGATCAAACTTAAGGAAGTGCCAATTAATGGCCTAGAAGTTTGGCAGTTAGAATTTCCCCAGCCAATACCTTGGCTAAACAATGACAACCAACTCCGTCTCTATCACCCAACCGAAGGGTATTTAATTGCTCAGTTAGTGCAAATAGTTGATGATTTGGTGTGTTCTGATGTAAGTGAGACAATTAACTGGCAAAAAGCTGCGCTGGGGTTGAGTCGGGCTTTTGAAAATTTTTGGTCTCAATGTCGCATTTGGGATGAGATCAAAACTACATCGCCAGAATTAGCTCAAGCAAGACTAGGTTTAGTAATGGCTACTGGGCGGTTACTTCAGGTTTTACTATTAGAAAAACTAGGGAGTTTTGCTCCTTTAGAGTTATGAATTGGCTTGAAAATAGGGGCTAGGGTAGAGACTAGAGGCTAGAAAAGATTTGTTACTAGTTATTTGAATATTTAGTAAAAAATAATACTTTCTAGCCTCTAACACTTAGACCCTAGCCTCTTTAATTTATTTGCAGATTATTCATCAGTAGTGTTTCTGAGGGAAGATATAACAATTTTTATTACAACTATTGACGTATAGAAGTGCTTCAACTATACTTTCAGTTGTGTGAGGAGCGAACCAGCAAGAGCACCGAGACGAAACACGGCCAGTCGTCGGTGCTCTTTCTGATTTCATAGCTCAGACGAAATTGAACAGAATCTTTTTAAGATAGTAAGAATTTTTTGATCGCTACTGCGGCTCCATCTTTCTCTACGCTAGGGGCTACCCACTGGGCGATCGCTTTTACATCTGTTGGTGCATTCCCCATAGCTACACCAATGCCAGCGTATTCCAGCATTTCTAAATCATTGAAATTATCACCAATAGCCATAACGTTATTTCTTTGTAAACCCAGGAGTTCTTCAGCAAAATAACGTGCAGCAACTCCTTTATTGACAGAGGGATTTGTAGCTTCAAAGAATGTAGCCACAGAGGTTGTTAAATAAAGTTCTGCGGGTGTGTACTGGCGGCGTAAATTACCAAGTAGTTTGTTGATCGCATCTGTGTCATCGCACAAAGCTAAAACCTTTGTTGGTTCATTGTCGGTTAAGACTTGGCGCAAATCTCCTACAGGAATGGGCGTAATTCCTGAACGTTGTGCATATATTGTGGTTTCTCTCGTTAACTCGCGCACATAAAGCTCATCGTTGATGTAGAAGTGGATAGAGAGAAGCGATCGCCATTGTGGTTGTTCAAAATAGTCTAGTAATTGGTGTGCTATTTCTTTACCAACAGGCAAATGACAGTGTATTGTCTGGTTGGCTGGGTCTTGAATCCAGGCTCCTTGATAAGCTGCTAAAGGTAAGTTAGAAGCAATTTCCTCGTGAAAGCGTAAGGCGGAACGATACATCCGTCCAGTAGCGATCGCTACTTGAATTCCCTTAGCTTGCACTGCTGCGATCGCTTGTTTAACAGCTGTGCTTAAAGTATTAGACTCTCCAGCAATTGTGCCATCTATATCTAAAACCAATAACTTAATGTCTTGTGTGGCTATAGCTTGATTCTCAGTAGATGCTAAGTTAGCGGCAGATGCTTGATACATAAATCCCCAAGGTTTCAACTCCTAGTAAATAAGAGGTTAACAGGCTGAAGGAAACAGTGGATACATTTAATACCATATCTTTTTGTTTTTAATACTACTAAACAGCAGAGAGAATTACTAAATTTTGTACACAAAATAAAAAAACCCAGATTAACAGTCTGAGTTCTCCATAAAAAATAAAAAGCTATTCTTTTGGTAAGTTGAAATTATGAAAAGTTTTTTAGGCAATTACCTTGTATAAATTACCTAAGTGTGTATTAAGCGTGTTAGTTAGAAGCCTTGAACAAGCTTTTTTTGCGTTGTGATAATAAGCCAATTCCTGCGAATAAACCCATACCAATTACAGTAGAAGGTTCGGGTACTGACTTAGCTGGGTCGTAGTCATAGGTGACTGTGACGTTTGCTCTAGCAAAGGTATTGATATCTGCCAAGATATTACCTGAGCCTGTCAGTACTGACTTAGCTGTAGCAGAGAATAAAAGATCCAAGTCGCCACTGCCAATGAAAGAGCTGAATAAATTACTACCAAGAGTGTAGTTTTGTGTAGCAGACTGAGTACCAGTTAAAGTTTGAATATTTGTTGTTTGTTGCCCTTTGAGGGAGTAACTACCAGTATTGGTACTGACATTAAGTGCTAAGAGAGATTGATCAGTTTCCTTAAGTTTTAAGTCGAGGTCACTAGTAAGATGCACTGTTAAATTAGCAGTATTATTAGGATTGGTGTTTTTATTTTTTAAACTTCCATCTCCAGTAATGTCACCAGTGAATCCTAATGTGACACCTTTCAGTGTGCCAAGAGCCGAGTTAAATTTTGTGAGGCTGAGTAGTTCGCCATCAAAGTCTGTTTGAATATAGTTTGTAGAACCAGTGTATGAAATAGAGGCTGCATTTGCTGCGCCAGTGGTAGCAACAATACCTGCTAAGGTTGTAGCAGCAGCTAGAGTTTGAAGTAGTTTTGTTGTCATGGGAATTGAATTATCGAACTGGATGATCACAAGATTGCTAACCTATTTTTAACTCTGAAATTCCAATGATAGGCTTGATAGAACTACTTAATTTTATTTAAAGCTTTGATAACGAAAACATCTGAAAAAATCAGATTTTAAAAAGTGTATATAAACTTTGATCAAGGTTAAGCTGTTCAGTTTAGATAACACTAGAGAGCAGTCTAAATAAAAATTACTTAATTTTTTATATTTAGCATCTATCTGCACTGGGTTATACAAATATACTGATATACTGTTGACTGTTTATACAATATAAGCTTGATGTGGGTTGTAATTATAGTTGGTATGCTGAACAAGCATTTGAAATTACATCCGTTCGGTGGCGAGAGCTTCTGGCTACAATATGGCTATGTCTGAAACTTCTGCTTCTATAACCACAACACGTCCCACGTTCATCTTAGTAGATGGACACTCCTTAGCTTATCGTTCTTACTTTGCTTTCGCCAAAGGACGAGACGGGGGATTACGAACTCAGGCGGGAATACCTACGAGTGTATGTTTTGGCTTCTTGAAGTCTTTATTAGAAGTCATGGCTACACAGCAGCCACAAGCAATGGCGATCGCGTTTGATTTGGGTTTACCAACTTTTCGCCATGAAGCTGACGATACCTATAAGGCTGACCGTCCAGGGACACCAGAAGATTTTGTCCCTGATTTAAAAAATTTGCACGAGTTACTTGAAGGTTTAAACTTAAAAATTTTTACTGCGCCTGGTTACGAAGCCGATGATGTGTTAGGGACTTTAGCACAAAAAGCCACGGCTGCGGGATATAAAGTGAAGATTCTCACAGGCGATCGCGATTTATTTCAACTGATTGACCCAGATAAAGAAATTACAGTTTTAAACTTTAGTCCAGATGCACTTAAACGTGCTACAAATAGCATCTCAGAATTTAGTACAGAACAAGTCAAAGAAAAATTAGGCGTATTACCAACCCAAATTGTTGATTATAAGGCTCTTTGTGGCGATAAATCAGATAACATTCCTGGCGTTAGAGGCATAGGGGACAAAACAGCAGTGCAACTGTTGAGTACCTATGGTTCTTTAGAAAATATTTATACTGCACTAGATAAAATCAAAGGTGCAACTCAAAAAAAATTAGCCGAAGGTGAAGAGGATGCTAAAAAATCTCAATATTTGGCAAGAATAGTTGTAGATGTACCGCTAGAGGTTGATTTAGAAAATTGTAAATTAACAGGATTTGATACAAGTATCCTCACTCCAATTTTAGAGAAACTAGAATTTACTACTTTTTTAAAAAAAATCAACGAACTGCAACAGAAATTTGGTGGCACAGTAGAAGAAACATCTGTAACAGAAGAGAGTACAGAGACATTTAACATTGACCAAGAAGACAATGATTTATCGTTTTTCACTGCTGATGAAACAGACACATTTCAACAGCAACCTGTTTTAGAAATTCAACCACAAATAATTGATACCGAAGACAAACTTACCCAGTTGGTGAGTTTGTTGAAAAAATTTACTGACCCAGCAACACCTGTGGCTTGGGATACTGAAACCAGCGACTTAGAACCACGAGACGCAGATTTAGTAGGGATTGGTTGTTGTTGGGGAACGCAGCCTGATGAATCAGCTTATATTCCTTTGGCGCATAAGAATGGCGAAAATTTAGATAAAGAATTAGCACTTGCAGCACTACGTCCAATTTTAGAAAGTGCTGATTATCCTAAGTCATTTCAGAATGGCAAATTTGACCGCTTAGTTTTTCGCTGTCAAGGACTTAATTTAGCGGGTATTGTGTTTGACCCTATGCTGGCCAGTTATGTTTTAAATCCTGATACAAGTCATAACTTAAGTGATTTGGCGTTGCGTTACTTGGGGTTAACGATTCAAAATTATATAGATTTAGTTCCTAAAGGCAAAACTATTGCTGATATAGATATTGCGACTGTAGCAAATTATTGCTGTTTACAAGTTAATGCTACATGGCAATTAGTGCCGAAGTTGCGCGAAGAACTGGATAAATACTCAGAATTAACTACGTTATTAACAACGGTGGAACAACCGTTAGAAGCAGTTCTGGCGGAGATGGAATACACAGGTGTTCGGATTAATTCAGATTATCTAAAAGAACTCTCGCAACAGTTAGAAATAGATTTAAAACGATTAGAAGAGAAAGCCACTGAAATAGCAGGAGAAAAATTTAACTTAGGTTCTCCTAAAAAATTAAGTCAAATATTGTTTGAAAAGTTGGGACTAGACACCAAATATTCACGCAAGATTCAAACTGGTTATTCTACAGATGCAGCAACTTTAGAAAAGCTCCAGCAGGTTTATGAGGGTAATGAGTTTATTGACGCAATAATTGAGTACCGCACTTTATCAAAATTAAAGTCCACTTATGTAGATGCCTTGCCAGCACTAGTACGTCAAGATACTCAGCGAGTGCATACCGACTTTAACCAAACGGCAACATCAACTGGTCGATTATCTTCTTCCAATCCTAATTTACAAAATATACCCATTAGAACTGCTTTTAGTCGGCAAATTCGCAAGGCATTTTTACCAGAAACAGGCTGGTTAATGGTAGCTGCTGATTACTCACAAATTGAGTTAAGAATTTTGGCACATTTGAGCCAAGAACCTGTATTGGTGCAAGCGTATCAACAAAATGAAGATATTCATACAGTTACGGCTCGGTTGGTATTTGAAAAAGAGGATATTACAGCCGATGAAAGAAGAATTGCTAAGACAATTAATTTTGGCGTAATTTATGGTATGGGGTCGGTAAGATTTTCGCGCTCAACCGGGATAGATAAGAATATTGCTAACGAGTTTATTAAGCGATTTAATGAACGATATTCTAAAGTCTTTGCCTATTTAGAGGGAGTAAAAAAACAAGCGATCGCCCAAGGATATGTAGAAACTATTCTCGGTCGTCGCCGTTATTTTGACTTTACAAGCAATAGTTTACGTAAGTTCAAAGGTAACAAACCTCAAGACATTGACTTAAGTAAATTGAAAGGTTTAGGTGCTTACGATGCAGGGTTATTGAGAGCAGCAGCTAATGCGCCAATTCAAGGTTCGAGCGCGGATATTATCAAAATCGCAATGGTGAGATTGCATGAGGTATTAAAACAATATCAATCACGTTTGTTATTGCAAGTTCACGATGAATTGGTGTTTGAAGTGGCTCCCCAAGAATGGGAAGAATTGCAGCCACAAATTAAATCTGTGATGGAAGAGGCAGTTTCTTTGAGTGTGCCGTTACTGGTAGATGTACGTGCGGGGGAAAACTGGATGGAGACGAAGTAACTAACCAGTTCTAATAATTTAGCTATGCCTACCGTAGAACAATTAAAAACACTATTTATCTTAAGTTTTTGGGCTACCAAAATGTATCTGCCAGTATTTTTGGTGAGAATAGATGAACGAACAAAAAATATTGTGATTATCGCTGGTGAAGAACACGAGATGATAATTTATCCAAACGGGAAGTGGAGATATTTATGAGTAAACCAGATTTTACAACAATGTCCCGTGCAGAATTACGGCAGTATATTCTCGACCATAGAGAAGATGATGAAGCTTTTCAAACTTATCTAGATAGATTTACCTCGGAAGACGCTGTTATCTTCCCAGCACCGCAATCGATAGAGGACTTAGAAAACTTTCCCCAATTACATCAACAGAATTTAGAGAGGCTACGAAAGCAAGCTTAAATAACGCACACTTCTAGTTACAAATGGAATCATTTAGCCAATTTGTAGAGTGAGCAAACATTTGTTCAGCCAACAAAATTTAAACAGAACCGGACTTACGCATAAATTGCCAAAAGCTCAATTTATGCGTAAGTCCTACAGAAATAAATCTATGAGGCAAAATTTCCCTGCCTGACTTTTTTAACGAACTCTACAGAATTTGCGATCGCCATCATGCTCAGGGTATTGCCAAGAATAAGCAAAATGACTAACTCCTTTCAATTGAGAAGCAAATGGGCGTAATGCCTGCATTTGTGCTTCTAGTGATGGACGGTTGCTAACTGATTGTCCCCATGTGCCTGCTAAAGCTGGAATAATCTTTGTGCCTGGTTGTGCCATACTGATAACTCGTTGCACTTGCTCGGCAATACAGTTAGTGTTACTGCAAGTTGCATAGGCCATCGGATGCCACTCCATCGTACTGGGAAATCTATCCCAAGGTTGCAAGCGGGAATCATATCCTTGCCCTACCATTTGGTTTCCGTCTGGAAAAAACACCGCACCAGAGGTAATTTTTAACTGTTGTGCTGGGTAACTAGCTACAGCTACAAAATCAAGAATACCTTGCATGGCATGGGCAACCATTAACTGCCACAATTCAATCTGCAAAATTGGTTGCCTATCAGTTGCAGATAGGAGAGCTTTTTGTTGTGGTGGTATAATGCGTCCTTGCCACATAGGTTCCCCTTCTTGAGGATAAAGTTTATCAACTTGATCTATATCTGCTACGGTTATATATCCCTGACTCAGAAATCGGCGAATCAAATCTAGCCCTTTAGAATTTAAAGCCCGGCGAAATAAAGCTTGTTGAGTGGCTGGCGTAAATAACCATAAATCTGAAACTTTTGTGGCAATGGAATTACTACCTGTTTGCCGTGGATAGCGTACATAATCAAATAGCAAACCATCCGGACGACGGCGCAGCACTTGCTGTACCATTTGGAAGTAATCGCGTTTGGCTTGCATATTGTAGGGGTCAATGAATACTTGAGAACTGTTATCTACAACGTATAAACTTGTTTGACCCTTGCCATTGCGAGCGATCGCCGGCTCTCTATCTGGACGTTGAGCGTAAGTATAGCCAAAATTTGCGGTAAACATCCAGGCATAAACCTTTAACCCACGTTCTCGCCCTTTTTGGATTGCTAGAGAGAGTAAATCAATGTTTTCTGCCCCTGGAGTACGAACAACAGAAGGCCAAACTGTGGGGTTATCTTTTACAGGTAGTAGTACCTGCCCATCGTAAAATGTTTCTATATAAATTTGGTTATAGCCACGGTTGACCATTCGATCCATAATTTGGTCAATTGTCCCTGGTTGAATGTCACAAGGATACAGGCGTAACCATATCGCTTGGATGTTTGGCCAATTACGACTACGACAAGCTTTTAATTCTTGTGCGTGCTGTTTTAATAACTGTTGGTAGCGTTTTTGGGCTTCTTGATTGCCTTTAAGTGCCGACAAACGCAACTTTTCTTTTGTTTGGCTTTCTGCTGTTGATAAATGGCAATATTCTTTGAGCTGCGCCTGTGCTGGTTGGCTGATAAAGTTGGGTATTAAAAGGCTACTGCTAAAAACAACAGTTAACAGGCGTTGCCAAAATAATTTGGGTCTTACAGGTTCTAAAGGACGGTGAGCCATGCTAGAAGGTAGATGTACAAGTTGATTGTCAACCCAATTAATCAGAATTGGGACAGGGTGTATAAAATGATATAGTCCAAAAATAGGGGCTGGAAAGCCTATTTTTTAGAGACTCCCAAACCCCCATTACTGTTGCTAAATTTTTAATTTTTTGAAATTTAAAATTTTAAATCTGAATCTGAGATTTTATTTGTTAAAAATTACTAAATCAAGAGTCCAAAGGTGTCACTCTGGACTCTTATAGCAGTGGACAGGTAACAGGTGACAGAGTTAAAAGTCTTTTGCTGTCCAGATTGTATCCATGTACCAGTGTCCTAACAAAAGTGGCTATTGCTATAATTGCCAAGCAAGAGATAGGCAATAGTTAAGCACCACGCTTCAGTGCTGACTCTACCTGCTGAAACTCCTGTTCTAGACGAGTCTTGAGTTTTTGTGGAACTGGACGGTTTGGGTAAGAACTGTAGTGTCCCGCTAGGGAATTGAGAGCTGTACGCATGGTTGTAAAGGAACTTAAACCAGTAGTAGAGCCAGCCCGTTGATAGCGGGCTGAAAAATCATTAATCTTTTGACGCGCTTCTAATTGAATTGCTGCTTTATCTGGTGAATCGTCAGTTACTTCTAGGGCTTTTCTTAGGGTACTGACTACAGTCAATGTGTCTTGGCGATAGTCTCCTGTTAAACTATCAGGACTAGAACAGCCGATTAAGCCAATGGCTAAAACCAAAACCAAAGCAAGCAGACGCGACCAATAGCGTTTCATATGCATTATCTGAAACTACACGTAAATCAACGTCCATCCTATCTTGGATTGGTATCTTGGGGATCATGAGAAGGATGAAGGATGATTGACAAAGGATACAATCAGCACAGAAATTTATATTTTGTACTTAACTCTTCACACTTTTTGATAAAGAGTATCTCTTTGTTGGTAACGTCTTCCTAAGGATGCGATCGCTGTTTGCAAACTTTCGACTTCCATACAAGTACCACCCACAGCACCAGCCATTGTAGTAATGTGTTCTTCCATCAACGTGCCACCGATATCGTTGCATCCCCATGTTAGGGCTTCTGTCGCCCCAGCTAACCCTAACTTTACCCAACTGGGCTGATGGTTAGGAATCCAATTACCTAAGTAAATTCGGGCTACAGCCCCTAATAATAAAGCATCAGCTAAGACTGGTTGATCGCGCCCAACACGACGACGTAAGGATTTCGGGGCTTCTTGACCCACAAAGGGTAACAAGATAAACTCTGTGATGCGTGCTGGATAGCCTTTATCTATGGCAGTTTGTTGCAGCGATCGCAATTTTTCCAAATGCCCAATTTGCTGTTCTGGAGTTTCAATATGTCCTGACAACATAGTGCTAGTGGTGGGTAAACCTAATTTATGGGTTGTACTGACGATTTCTAACCAAGTTGCAGTGTCAATCTTTTCTGGACACAAAACTTTTCTAACTTCATCATCTAACACTTCGGCGGCTGTACCGGGCATAGAACCGACACCAGCATCTCGCAACGCAGTTATGACATCAGCATATTCAAGTCCGTCAACTCTGGCAATAAACTGCACTTCTTGGGGAGAAAAGGCGTGTAAATGGAGATGCGGAAATTCTTGCTTGATGGTTTCTACTAGCTTGAGGTAGTATGGCAAAGATTTACCGTCAATTTGCGCTTGGGGGTTTAATCCACCTTGCATACAGATTTCCGTCGCCCCTCGCCTAACTGCATCTTGGGACTTTTCTAAAATTTGCCCCCAGTTTAACCAATAAGCATCCTGATCACCATCATCTCGACGGAATGCACAAAAACTACAGTGCTGTTCGCAGATGTTAGTAAAGTTAATATTGCGGTTGATTATATAGGTGACAGTATCACCTGCTTGAGTGTAGCGGAGTTGATCAGCTGTGCTACGAATCGCGGCGATCGCTTCTGGGTCAGTTTGTTTTAACAAAAATACTCCCTCTTGAGGAGATAAATCATCCCCACTGAGGACACGGTTGAGAATAGTATCAATAGTTTTAAGCTTCACAGGGCATTAATTACAACGTTACTCTTTCTATTTTTGCAAGAATACTTCAGTAGTGCTGAATACTATTGTTATAGTTGACGCTCATTCAGTTTTATTTTCTATTTGCCAAAGTCTACCGCGTTTGTCAGCCAGATTGAGTTTATATTTTTCCTCAAGTTTAGATTGAAATGCTTTAGAAGGGTTATATAAAAATATCTGACTAAAACCCTTGGGAATTTGAGGCATTTTTGGCTCTATTACTAACTGGATTTGCACTTTTTCACTTAACAGATGACTTAATGACATTAAATCACCAATGTTAAGTGAATTATTGCTACTAATCAAAAGTGGTTTATTAGTTTTGTTAATTATCCGAGCAATTTGGGGATTAGCATGACTACCTTTATTCCACCATGTCTCAGCTTGGGAGCTAACGCTACAAGATAAAACTCCTATACAAACTAATATAACTAGAATCATTTGCCAAAATTTCCGGGTTATCAAGTTAGCAGACATAATTTGAGTTGCTAACAAGTAACTAACAGCTAGTTGTATACCTATATATGATGGCATAAAGTATCTAGGTCTAAAACTGAGCTTACCCCCAATAATCACATCAGGCAATATGAGTGCTAATCCAGTTACTCCACTCAGTATAAAAATAAATAACCAAACTCTTGGTGATGCCTGACGATAAACAAATAAAAATGAATATATTACTAAAATTAGGATCAAAGGAGTTAAAAACTTACCCAGCCGCAAACCAGGAAAATTCAAATCTGGAAAAAATGGTTCATAACGCCAAAAATCCCCAAACAAATAAGTAATATTAGTCAGCCAAGCTGAAACTAAACTTGAAATGGATAGTCTGGTTTGGACACTGGCTGTGGTTTGATCAATTTGCTCTAAGTTATTAATAACAACTACAATCCAAGGGATAAAAGCTATTAAGCCAATACTAGTGGCTGTTAAATAAGCTTTTATTGTTTTGGTAAATCGAAAACGTTCTCTAACAATTATATAAATACCATGAGCGATCGCCACTAATCCAGAAAATAAAAATGTATATAATCCGAGTGCTACTGTAACTGCATAAACTCTCCACCATAGCTGATGACGAAGCCTTATTGCCCTTAACATTACAGCACTCTCTAGCAAGATTGTGACTGTCCATAAACTGAACTGTCGAGCCTCTTGAGCATATAGAATATGCAAGGGGGAGACTGCCAAAATTACTAAGCTTGTCAATGCAATTCTTGGTGATTCAAATAGTTCTAAACATAGCCAATATATGCAAGGAAAAGCTAGCAAGCTAATAATGGCTGATAAACTTCTGATTGCAATTATTGAATTGCCAAAAATTTGCACCCATAATCTAAGCATCACGTAATATAGTGGAGGATGCTGACTATCATCCACTGCCAAGGAATTGATAGTATCAGTTACACCTTTTTCGGAATTCGGACGCTGATATTTCTGTATAGAATTAACACCAATTACTTGCCCATCAAATACTTGGTGAACAAATTCTGCTTTAGTGTATCCTGAAATTCGTAATGAAGTATAAGCCTCATCGTGCCAGTAGACTTTTTCATTGAGGTTGAAGAAACGGAAAAAGATACCTAATAATAAAATAACTCCTAAAAATAATAACCAATAATAATTTTTTCTTTGGAATATATTGAACATTATTTAAAACTAGGCTTTGTTTTTTTCTAAACTACTAAGTTTTTAGCAACGAACCGCCAAGAACGCCAAGATGATAAATAAGAAAGAGAGTGATCTAAATTTCACAAATTATTTAGGACTGCTATATATAATTATGTATTAAACTAAAAAAATATTCTAAAATGCATTCAATAAATAGACAAATAAGATATTGCTTTTTGAAGAAAATTTGTACCTCATTCCCCTGCAACCATCTGCTGTATATGAGTTGATTATTAATATATATACTAAGGAATGGGAATAAATTAATCTCTCATTATGATTTTGGTGTTTCCATATAAACCAGTTAAGAAACATAAAGAAAAAAATACTGACGCTGATTAAAGGCCAGAATCAGCAAATGAGATATCATAAATCAAGAAATTTGTGACTGCTGAGTTTTTAGTAAAACAGCTTGTATTTATGGGATAGTGTCATATTGTACATACATTTAACCCAATTTATACAGACTGTCACTGCAAAGTTAAATTTCTTCTATGAACTTTAATTCAACGCAATCCCTATTAATGGTTCCGACTGGTTCATTACAGATTCCTGAATCACCTTTGCCCAGTAGTGGTAAAGCAATCTATTTCTCTTTAGTGATTCCGACTTATAAAGAGCGTGACAACATCCAACGTATTGTCCGGATATTAAGTCAGTTATTAGATGAATATATACCGGAAGACTACGAACTGATTGTAGTAGATGACGATAGTCCAGACCGCACTTGGGAAGTAGCGCAATCGCTGACGGAAGACTATCCACAGTTGCGGGTGATGCGTCGTCAAGAAGAACGTGGTTTATCTTCGGCGGTGATTCGTGGATGGCAGGCGGCAAGAGGTAGTATTTTAGGAGTAATTGATGGAGATTTGCAGCATCCACCAGAAGTTTTACAACAATTGTTAAATGGGATTGAACAGGGAGCCGATTTAGCAGTAGCCAGCCGGAATATAGAAGGCGGGGGTGTTAGCAGTTGGAGTGTTGTTAGGCGTTTCTTATCCCGTGGCGCGCAATTGTTGGGATTGATTATTTTACCTAATGTGTTAGGTAGAGTTTCCGACCCTATGAGTGGTTATTTTATGGTGCGTCGGAGTGCGATCGCCAATGTAACGCTCAATCCCGTGGGATACAAAATTCTTTTGGAAGTAATTGGTCGGGGAGAAGTAGGGAAAATCACCGAAGTAGGTTATGTATTTTGCGAGCGTAAAGAAGGTGAAAGTAAGGTTACATGGAAACAATATGTAGAATACATCCACCATTTAATCCGTTTGCGCTTGTCCACGGGAATTTTAGGACGAGTCCATAAACAAATCAATTTCCCCATCGGTCGATTCCTCCGCTTTGGCCTTGTAGGACTAAGTGGTGTATTTGTGGATATGGTAATACTTTATTTACTTAGTGATCCGACTACTCTGGCTTTACCCCTAACGCGAAGTAAGATAATTGCTGGTGAAATTGCAATTTTCAACAATTTTTTGTGGAATGATGCTTGGACATTCGCTGATGTATCGATGCAGCAGCAAGAATGGCATCATCGCTTGAAGCGGTTTGTGAAGTTCAATATTATTTGCTTGGCGGGATTACTCATAAACGTCTTGGTGTTAAATTTGGTGTTTAATTTTTTGATTCCCAACCGTTATATTGCTAACTTAATTGCGATCGCAGTTGCTACTGTCTGGAATTTTTGGGTGAACTTAAAACTGAGTTGGCGTGTGACTGATGTGAAATAGCGACAATACAAAATTTGATTCGCCAGCGAACATATATCTACAATTGGAGTCAAAATAACTATAAATTGACTTGTGAATGACGCGGCTATGAAAGTTTTTTTTTGGGGTGCATTGAATTTTTGCAAAGATGCGATCCTATTGTTGCCTGCTTTGGCGAACCGCCGCGTACCTTTATCAGATGCAATCTCTACTCGCCAACAGAAGTCTAAGAATTGGCAGACTGTTGTTAATCATCCCTGGTTTCATCCTTTGCTGTTACTAGTTTGGTTAATTATTGGTCTTGGCTTGCGTTTAACTAATTTAACCGCAAAACCCCCTTGGACTGATGAATTTTCAACTTTAGTGTTTAGTTTGGGGAATAGTTTTTTACCAGTACCTTTAGATCAAGCGATCGCACCTGATATCTTATTACAACCGCTACAACCACAAGCAACTGCTAATATTTCTGATGTCTGGGCGCATTTGAGCCATGAAACTAATCATCCGCCACTTTATTTTTTCTTAGCGCATTGGTGGATGCAGTTATTTCCGACACAAGCGGGTCTAGTTTCATTATGGGGGGCGCGATCGCTCTCTGCAATTTTTGGTGCGGCATCAATTCCCGCAATTTATGGTTTGGGTTGGCTAACTTTTCGCGATCGCTTGATTGCACATTTAGCTGCTGCCATCATGGCAATATCACCCTTTGCTATCTTTCTGGCGCAAGAAGCACGTCATTACACTTTGGCAATTTTGTGGGTAATTGCTTCTCTCGCCTGCTTTATCATCGCTACACGCCACATCCACAACCGTACACAGTTACCCATCCCCACAGCACTTGGTTGGGTTGTCATTAACGCCTTCGGAATTGCCAGTCATTACTTTTTTGTGCTTACCCTGTGCAGCGAAGCCTTAGTTTTAATTTTCCTCGCTTGGCAAAAACGTACTTTTCTATCTCCTCCGTGGCGGCGAATCTATGCTGCTGTTGTTGGTACTGCCGTATCAGGTATAGTTTGGCTACCAGCATTTTTACAGAATAGTTATGGTGATAAATTAACCGATTGGATACAACAACCGCGTCAGGGTTTGGAGTGGATAAGCCCACTTTTTCAGGCTTTTGCGGCTTGGGTAACAATGCTTTTTTTATTACCAGTAGAATCACCACACATAGCAATCGTCATTCTGTCTGGGCTGGTAATGCTAATTTTCTTTATTTGGTTTTTACCTAAATTAATTAGCGGGATAAAAGTTCAACTACAACAACCAGAAACTCAGGTTTTGAGTGGATTTGTTTTAGGTGCGATCGCTCTATTTTTTGTCTTTACTTATTTTCTGGGAATAGATTTAACCAGAGGCGCACGTTATAACTTTGTTTATTTTCCGGCGGTCATAGTTTTATTAGCGGCAAGTTTAGCAGTTAGCTGGCATTCTCAAAACAATAATGGCAAAAAAGCCGTAGCCCTGGTTTGGCTAATGGGATTTTGTAGTGCAATCACTGTTATTTGTAATTTAGGTTATCAAAAATACTACCGCCCTGACCTATTTTTACAACTAGTCAAACAAACATCCCAAGTTCCCGTCATGATTGCAACTACTCAAATTACTCATGTCCAAATTGGCGAAATGATGGGGATAGCCAGAGAATGGAAACTCCAAGATTCACCGTCACCATCGCTTCTGTTTCTCCTCGCCCATCAAGACAAAGACCCAAATACTTCAACCACTACCCTTAACAATACTCTCAAGACACTACCAAAACCCTTTGACCTGTGGTTAGTGAATTTCCACGCACCCATAGCAGCAGAAACTAAAAACTGTACCACCGACACCCAATCTTTACCCCCAGTTAATGGCTACGAATACAAAATTTATCATTGTCAATAACTCCTCAGCGTACCTCTGCGCTAATCTCAGCGTTCCTCCGCGTTAAAAAACTCTGGTATACCCACAGAAGACAAACCTGCGATCGCCCGTAAATTTTGACATCGAATTAACTCGGTAAACTCTAACCCACGATTCCCTTGTATCTTGGCTACTGCTTCAATTGCAGCTAATAAATGTTGGGCTGCTTCCGTTTCGGAATAACCCCGGCGTTGGGCTATTTTAATCGCTGCTGCATCAGCATTTAACTCTGATTCTGTCGATTTGTTGTTGCGCCAGATGCGCCAGAAAGCGATCGCACTTAGTCCCCCAGCCACAGCCACACCAACTACATCAGACTGTGAAGACTCTACTAATCCCGCCAATAATCCCAGCAGCACCACACCTTGATAAATATTAGGTTTAAACCACCTCACCCCTGTTAACCAGCTAACTTTCTGTAACAGTAGTAAATCTCGTTGTGGTTTTGGCAAGCGGCTCCACAAATCAAAATTAATATATATTGGTCTATCTTGATTCCAAGGTAAGGGAAAGGCAGCATCAATTACCTGAGCTTGCTCTGGTTTGCTGACAATCTTGGTGGTCATTCTGCCAGAAGCAGGCATAACATCTAATAACCGCCGAATTTCGAGGTTTGGCTCCATAATTAAGAGTTGTAAAAAAATAGACGAATTTATAAAAATATTAGCCAAACAGATCTATATTAATTCGGGTTTATCTCTCGCCGGGAAGGCTCCTAACGCATGGACGCTTTTGCTCCCATCCCGCCTGAATGGACAAGTAAGGCAATTCACGCATATAAATTTTGCTGTCCTAGCTGCCGTGCTAGTAGTTTAGAAGCATTACAGGTTTGGATCAATCGGCGATCGCCTGTAATCTCCGAAGAACATCGTCGTAAATGGCAGGAGTTCTACAACTGCCAATGTGGTTGTGCGTGGTGGGCATGGAGTAGCGACAGGCCTCCATCAGATTTGTCAAATCAAAAAGATGATGATCCCGCATAAACAAAAACCCACCATTTGTTTGGTGGGTTTTATTTATCTCATTTCACTTACAGCTTTTAGAAAGTGAAAGTAGTGCGAAGTGTACCAACGTAGATAGTATCGTTGTTGTCGTTGTGTTCGGGGTTGAAGATGACCAACAAACCAGGGGTGACTTGAATGTTACTGCTAACCTTCACTTTGTACAGAGCTTCGAGATGATAGCTAGTATCGTCATCTTCACGAGCTGCAATATCATTTTCTGTAACTCTAGGCTGCTGACCAAACAAAAGACCTAGTACGTTACCTTCTCTGCCAAGGTCTTTGATGCCTAAACTTGCTGCCCAGTATACGACATCTGCATTGCTACCTCTGTTAACGCCAGATTCGGCTATAGCGGTGGAGTAACCAAACCATCCACCGATAGTAAATTTAGAGCTAGGTTGGAAAGTAGCTTGGACACCGTAGTGATTACCGGTAGTCGCAATCCCGTTACCGAAGGGGCGAATGGCGAAGGCACTACCTGTACTACCTGTGAAATTAATCTCGTTACTTGCAACGCCAGTAGGTGAAGTCCTACCACCGTCATAACTGTGGGCGTAGGTCAGACCAATGTTAAGTGCTTTGCTGGGTTTAAACTCCAATTGTCCAAAGGCTGCATAATCACCATCGAAAACGCCAAAACCTTCATTAGGAGCGCTGGCTTTGGGTGCTAAATAAGCTCCAGTTAAGCTAAAAGTACCTTGAGGATTAAAGGTAACTGTTAAACCAGCACCGCCAGAACCTTGACGATAGATGGGGCTGAAACGTCCGTAACGTGAGATTGCACCTGTACCACTACTTCTGAAATCAGGGTTGAAGACGTTGACGTTCTCGTATAACTCAGCGTTGTTAGCATCAATCTTGACGCGAATTGCATCGCTGAAATTGAAAGCGTAGTTAATTTTATCGATTTCAACTGAGTTTGTAGTATTGCTTACGTCATAACCTAGACGGGTCATATTTGTGCCAGTTACGGTACTATTATTGATAATATTGCCTGCCTGTAACCGGATTTGTAACTGATCTTTGCCTGTGAAACTGCTCAACAAGTTTAAACGTACCCGATCATCAAAAGTAGTGTTGCTTTCTAAATCAGCACCACCAACTCTTGTGTCACCAAAAACTTGACCAACGTTGAAAATCGCTTCCCCAACTAACTTGGTGGTAGTAGAGAATTGATTAGCTTCTAATTCAGCAGTCCGAGCTTCTAAAGCGTCAACACGACCGCGTAGGGTTGCCAGTTCCGCAGAAAATTCTTCTTGTAGACGCTGTAAAGTAGCTAAATCTTCCTTGGTTACTAAGTCAGCTGTAGCTGTCGCAATTAGTTCGTTAACTCTGTCTAAACAAGCATTCAAACCAGCAGCAAACTCATAGCGAGTTAAAGCACGATTACCACGGTATGTGCCGTTGGGATAACCTGCAATACAACCGTAACGTTCTACCAATGACTGTAAAGCTTGGAATGCCCAGTCTGTAGGTTGTACATCTGAAAACTGAGAAACAGATGTAACCTGAGCCATGCTGTCAGATTCTTGGGATAACTGAGCAACATTTGTTATCTGTTCGTTCGCTTCACCTGCTAAGGCACTGTTAGCAGCCAATAATGTCGCAGCCAGAACTACTGGGCTGACTTTTAAAACATTCCAGAATGATTTATTCATGATTTAACTTTCACTCACACCAATTAACACTACTTATGGATATATTCTTTTAATCTTCTTTAAGGGAATATACTCATAAATGCAGTAATTAATCTATCACAATTAAAGTTATTTACGCAAGACAATTATCACTATTTCTATTTATATGTTTTTGGTAAATTTATTTGGTAATCGCAGAATAATTTGCCGCTTGTATCTTAATAATACGCCTTCTTCTTCAAACTGTTGTAAGAGTCTTGTAATTGTAACTCTAGTTGTGTTTAAAACTTCTGCTATTTCCTGATGAGTAATGTTTATGTCGATAACTTTATCTCGTTCTATATTACGACCAAACTTGTCACTAAGCCATACTAAAAATTTCCATAAACGTAATGAAATTGGTTTGAGGTGAACTATGCTTAAAAGTTCTTCTGTGTGTTGGATATGAGTAAATAAAGCATCAATATCCTGATGCCAAATATAAGATGGAACAATACTAACCTCTACACTTGTCAGGCATTCTATTTGGTAGGGTTGAACTTTAGATAAAGCCGAGCCAACCACATCTCCCGGCCCCCAATAACCTAAAGTTATATAAGTTCCATCTTCAGACCAAGTGATAGTCCTAACTGCACCCCGCTCTATACGCCATAGTATGTCGTTACGAGGAGGAATTGTTTCCTTACGAGCAAATATTTTTGGTTGTAGTTGTTCACTAACAGATGCGGGAGGTAATGTTGATGCTAAACTGCTGGAAGCCATTATAAATTCTATGGTATGTAGTGGAATTTTGAATTGTTTTGTAAGCGATCGCAGAAATTCTGCTGACCTATAAACTAATTTTTTACTACTTTTTAACAGCTATTTGCTGCTTAAATTTACAATAATTTGTAGGTGAATAATAGATTTTGTGTTATCTAGTTAATTTAATCTTTGAAGACTAATTGTTAGTAAATCTATATTTATAGCCATAGCCAAGGCAGTTAAGACATCGGTAAATGATAAAACTGAGACAGCACAATATTTCTTGCTCTGTTACCTGTCACCTATTCCCTGTTCCCTGCTATATCTGGGATTTTACGATCGCAATAACGGCTGGTTTAGGGGGTGAATTAGGAGTTTTATCAGGCCAATTAGAACCAATAGGAACTTTGCGAGTTTGCAAAAACTCTTTGCCTGTAGTAGTGGTGACTACAAATTGTTTAGTTTCGGTAGCTTGATTTTTTCTTGTACCATTTGTTTCTCCTGGGTGTTGTATGGATAGGAACAAACTTTTTTGATCGTTGGTGAAACAAGGGCCAGTGGCTTCACATTCCATCGGTGCGATCGCAAATAAAAAGGCTTTACCTGCATCTGCACCACTGGTCGGTAAAAACCACATAGAGTTGTTGCCAAATAAACCAGATAAACTTACAGATTTTCCTGACTCTGGATTACGGCTTGTGATAGCATCATTGAGTTTTGATGTAGAGATATCTGTCACCATCCAGACGTGACCTTGAGGATCGAGTAATAAATTATCCGGGTTAGCAAAACCCATCCCACCGGCGGCTGGTTCGCCACCGGTAGCTAACATTTGCCAACGAAAAGTCATGGCTGCGGGGTCGTTCTGATCTTCAGTTAACCGCATCACCCAGCCATATTCGTAGGGTGCTTCACCTTTGGAACTTTTGAAGATTCGCAAATCAGAACCGCCTTGTTTGTCAGGACTTCCAGAGGTAAAACTGATGAATAAATCACCGTTGGGAGCTATTTCTGTATCTTCGGGACGTGCTGTACAAGTAGCACCAGCAGCATTGGCGGCGTAGTGTGCATCAATTAAAATTGCACCTTGTTTTTCTTCGGCATTACCTATATATAAATCGCCTAATGTGGCATAATTTTGCTTAAATTGGGCGATCGCCTCATCTTTAGTAGCTGTTAAATAACCTGCTTTTTCCGCCTTCGCGCCTAATGGTAAAAGTATGGTATTTCCAGCAATCTGACTGGGAATATCTGGGTTGACAGGTGTCTCAGCTTTTAAAGGTATCCAGCTACCAGTACCATCAACATTGAACTTAGCAGCATAAAGCATTCCCTGTTGTAATAGCTTAGAATTAGCTTTGTCTTGGGGATTTGTGACTTTATCCTTACTGACAAATTTGTAGATGTGTCCTCCCCTGCGATCGCATCCTGAATAAAAAGCTAGGGGTTTACCTGCTTCTACCCGCACACCTACAGCTTCATGGCGGTAACGTCCTAACCAAGTGTGTTTTGTCCCATAATCTTTCGGATTAGCTGGATCAATTTCCACAATCCAACCATATTTATTTCCCGCCAACCCAAACACATTTCCTTGACCGAACAATTCCTCATCACCCAACGCAAAAGGTAATTCTCCTGGGTCAACAGCTGTACCATCGGCGTGGACAGTTTCCGGTACTTGTGCTTGAAAGTTTTCTTCTGCACTGAGAACAGTACCCCAAGGTGTTGTTCCGCCAGCACAGTTAGCGAAAGTACCAATGATGCGATCGTCTAATTTATCTATGTAACCCTGTCCCTTTTGCTTGCGAAATACTGCTACTGCTGGGCCAGTCGCTTGCAAATAACGTCCATCTTCTAAACCAGATATCCCACTAATTCGTCTATCGGCTACGGAATTAGTTCTTTCCCAATTACCATCGGCTGACTGACGAATCGAAACTACACCTAGCCCTTGATCTAACAATGCTTCTTGACAAATTTCCCTAATTTTCAGTTTTAATGGCTCATTATCTGGCAAAGTATAGGCATTAATTTCATTTTTACCTTGCAAAGCTGCTTTGACATCAGCAAACGGCAGTGATTTACCAATTACTTGCTCATAGGTTTCCATCCAAGGAATAGCGCTGATGTACTCAAAGTTAACTGAAAGATAACCAGCGTTTTCTGCCGTCGGGATAAAAGATAAATAATCGTTGTTGTAACCAAACCGAGAATTACCGACGCGATCGCCCCAAGCAGCAATTACTTGATATTTAAAGCCTTCTGGTAATACTACGTCATCTACTACTTCATAGCTATTGTATTGAGCTTGCTGCTGTTCTAGGTTTAGTCCTGCTGTTTCTAAGGGAATTGGGCCATTAATTGGTGTAAATGAAAACTTGGATTTTACAACTGATGATTTGCTGGTTGTTTGCGTCGTAGTATTCTGATCGCAACCTATGAGATGACTAAACGCTATTGTACTAACGCTACTTCCCATGAACAGCAAGAATTCTCGACGCTTAATACTCATTAGTTTTGCTGCCTACATCAGATATACCAGTACAGTAGTTTTTATTGTGTCTTGGGACACTTTAGTTATTTAAGGTTAAGAATAGGTAAAATATTAGTAAAATCTAACTGAGTTAAGCAATTTTTAACTTTTTGACATTTTACTGATTATCAACTATAGATATAGCCATAATATTTAATTTGCCAAATTCAGAGTCTCGACTTCTCAAATAAGTTGGGGAGCTATTTTTTCACGTATTATTTAAAATTAAATATTAATTAATAAAAAATCGAGAATGGAAAAATTTTACATATCCATTCTCGATTTTTTAATGTTGTATTTAGTTACAAAAAATTTGCTAAAATTCATTGTCAAACTTATGAATTGCAAAGAGCAAAAAATGTGATTTGCCTCTGCTTTTCTTTTTTTAAGCGCGTTGACCAGTGACAATATATGCCACTCGCTGACCAATATTAGTAGCATGATCTGCCATACGTTCTAGACAGCGAATCGCTAAAGCTAACAGTATGATTGGCTCTACTACTCCTGGGACATCTCGTTGCTGGGCTAAGGTTTGATAAAGGTGATCATAAGCATTATCTACAGCATCATCTAGGTGCTTAATTCCGCGCCCGCCTGCTTCATCTAAATCTGCCAAAGCTACTAAGCTAGTCGCTAACATTGCCTGTGCATGGTGCGACATAACTTCAATTTCTGGCAAAGATGCATGAGGCGGATAAGGAAAAAGTTTCACGGAAATTTTGCCTAAATCTTTGGCATAATCACCAATACGTTCTAAATCTCGCACCAATTGCATAAAAGCACTCAAACAGCGCAAATCTTGGGCTGTTGGTGCTTGAGTCATGATGTTTGTACAGTCTGATTCGATTTGTCTATAAAAGCGATCAATTTTTTTATCTAATCGGGGGAGTTCTTCAGCAGCTGTTAGATTACGGGCGAATAAGGCTTGGTGGCTGAGGCGAAATGATTGTTCTACCAAAGCACCCATGCGTAAAACATCCCGTTCTAAACGCCTGATGGCGCGTGTTAACTGAGAACTGTCGGGGTTGGAATTATAAAAGACAGCTTCCACACTTGTATACTCAAAAGTGAAGATACTATTAACTATAGTCTTGGCTTTGAGAGTTTGCCACAACTTCTGGAAGTATAAGTTGCATCCAAGCACCACCTGTCTGGGGATGGTTCATTGCTTTAATGGAACCACCATGAGCCAGTAGGATTTGGCGCACGATCGCTAAACCTAAACCATTACCTACAATTGACCCTAGGGAATTAGTCTCTGTCAAGGGAGAATGAGTTCGTGCTTTATCTCCGCGATAAAATCGCTCAAAAATATGGGGTAAATCTGCCTCGGAAAAACCTGTTCCCGAATCAATTAAATTTATTTCTAAAGTCGGAGGTGTAGAACTATGTTTATGATTATCTTCTAAGAATCTAATTTTTGCTTCCACTTGAATTTTTGTGCTAGGACAACTGTACTTAATGCTATTGTCTAGCAAATTGAGAAAAACTTGATAGATTCTGGCTTTATCTGCTTTCACCCAAATGTCTTCTGGCCCGGAATAGGTAAGAGATAAACGTTGCCGTTGGGCTAATGGTTCTAAACTTTCCCAAACAGATGTAATCAGCGATCGCACTTCCACTGGTTCAAGCTGCAACTGCATATTGGGGTTGGCTTCGATTTGCGTCAGTTCTAACCAGCCTTGAACTAAGCTAATTAGTCTGTCAACTTCTTGCATCAGGCGGTCAACCCAGCGACTTAAGGGTGGTTCTAGGCGATGTTGGAGAGTTTCTACCACCAACCGAATCGAAGTCAACGGTGTTCTGAGTTCATGGGCTAAATCAGAAAACGAGCGATCGCGTTCCTGATTCATATCTAGCAGTGGTTGACGATTTTCGAGAAAAACTCCGACTTGTCCGTTGAGTAAAGGTAAACCAGAGGCGCGTAAAGCCAGAGATTTAATTGTGGGTAATTCTGCGGCATTATCGCATGAGCGATGAAATACCCATTCTTTAGTTTGGGGTTTTTGGCGATCGCGTGTTTGCTCAATTAATCGATCTAATTCATAAGACCGCACCAACTCCAGCAACAAGCGCACCTGTCCTGGCTGCCATCTTTGCAGATATAAGATTTCCTGCGCTTGTTGATTGCACCACAACAATTGATTTTCTTCATCAACTTGCAAATACCCTATTGGTGCAAAATCCAGCAGGTCTTGGTAAGTTTGCAGGGATTGCTGTAAATCTTGACTTTGCTGTTTTAATGTTGAGATTTCCTGACGCAAACGAGGCAATAGTGGCAAAGCTACCTTACTAGAGCCAGAATATGGTTGCAACACTCGACTTAGGTAGCGGTTTAGTTGAACTTGTTGCCAAATCCAAAACCCGATACCTACTGCCAAACCTAGAAGAAATCCCAATAAGACCATGTGAGTTTGAGTTGTTAGTTGCGTCGTGTTTAATCAAAACTAACAACTATCTTCACCAATTATCCGAAACGATAGCCAAATCCTCGTACAGTCACAATATATTCAGGATGGCTGGGGTCTAGTTCTAACTTCTCGCGCAACCAACGGATGTGGACATCCACAGTTTTGCTATCACCTACAAAATCTGGCCCCCAAACTTGATCCAACAATTGCTCCCGTGACCAAACGCGCCGCGTATAACTCATAAACAACTCCAACAGGCGGAATTCTTTCGGGGAAAGGCTAACTTCTTGACCCCTCACTAACACGCGACACTCTTGAGGATTTAACGTAACATCTTTATATTTCAGAACTGGTAGCTGCGGTAAAGTGCTTAAACGTTGACGACGCAGCAGTGCGCGACAGCGTGCCACAAGTTCCCGCATACTAAAAGGTTTGGTGAGATAGTCATCTGCACCGACTTCTAAACCTAAAACGCGATCGGTTTCACTACCCTTAGCACTCAGCATCAAAATCGGTACTGGATTGCCTTGATGACGCAGCAAACGGCAGATATCTAATCCATTGATTTGCGGCAACATCAAATCCAGAATAATCAAATCAAAGGGAAATTCGCCTGAGTTGGGTTCAAAACTTTTGAGATACTCAACCGCCGCCCGGCCATCCGGTGCTGTTACCACCCCATAACCTTCTTCTTCCAATGCTACAGCTAGCATCTCTTGGATTAACTCTTCATCTTCTACCACTAGAATCTGGCTTGTGTGTCCGATATCTGCTCTGGCAGAATACTTGGTCGATTCACTGGTGTACATTGATATCACAAAAGTCTGCCCTGTGCTTGTATCAATATGAGAATTGAGTAAATTATCTAACTTCTCAGTGCATTTATGGTTGCGCTGTAGCACATTAGTTTGCAAAAAGTAACATATATAACAGCGACATCTACATTATAAATCAAAGTGGTTGCATATTTTCATCAATCTAGTTTTTTACTGTTGGATGCTAGATATTTGCTGTTTATAGCTGCTTATAAGGGGATTTTCATTTCCATAACTCATAAAAACCAGATTACCATCACGCCTTACAGCTATCCTCATGAAAGCAGCAATTCTCTATTGACAAGGGCAGATCAGTTTGGGTATAGTTATTAGTACAAAAATACTATAATTCACTGACAAACCATACCTACAAAAAGCCTAAGAAACTATTACGTTGAATTTGCAGCGTACCCAGGCTTTAGTATTTCCTCACTCCAGTATATGTACTGAACAAAAACTGCTGTTTTAAAGGTTACGCTGATGTCTGCATAAGCTAGCCATTGGTATGGCTTACTACCTCATCAATTCATTGCTAATAAAGGGAGTTTGAGTATGACCACAGTTGCAGTTAAAGACAGTAAACAGCAACTAATGCAAGCATTTCAACAAATTTTAGCTGAAAGCAAAAAATTAGAATCAAAAATTGCGACCAAACAAGAAGAAGCAGAAAAAGCAAAGAACCAAGAAATTTTAACTGCGGCTTCTACATACACTGTTGATAGCATTGTTAAAGGTTTAGCCGATTTACAGCTAGAATTTGGGAGTATTGTTAATTCTCTATCAGAGAAATTAGCTAAAGAAAACTCGAAGCTAGATGAATTAAACCGAGCTATAGAAATAGAGACTCAACATCTGCAAGAACTACAAAGAATCAGAATTGTTGCAGACACATTAGATATTCTTACTCAAGAACATCAAGAAAAATTAAAAACTATAGAACAAGATACAGCTAGTAAGAAAGAAGCAATTGAAAAAGAAATTGCTTTAAAACGCAAAGAATGGCAAAAAGAACAATCAGAATATGAAGAATCAGTACAATCTTATAACGATAAAACAACTAAAGAACGGCAACAAGAACAAGAAGAATATCAATATAAACTAGAAACTACACGTAAACTAAATACAAATGCCTATGAAGAAATGCAACGCAACATTCAAAGAGAAATTCAAGAGAAAACACAACAAAAAGAAAAAGACTGGACAGAACGAGAAAAAGTTTTAACGAAGAATCAATCTTTATTTACAGAATATCAACAAAAAGTTGCAGCTTTTCCTGCTGAGTTGGAAGAAGCAGTTAAAAAAGCCAGAGAAGAAGCGATTAAAGATACTAACCAAAAAGCCAAAGTTGAATCTGACTTGTTTGAGAAAGAATGGGAAGCAACCAAACAAAGTTACGAATTAAAGATTCAAAGCCTAGAAGAAACAATTAAGAAACAAACAGAGCAAATAGAAAGTATCTCAACACAATTGCAAACTACCTTAAAACAATCACAGGATTTGGCAATGAGAGCTTTTGGTAATTCTGCTGCTAAATAGACTTTTAACGTAAAAATTTAGAGTATTTGGAGGTTGAGTGTGGCTAGTAAAAAACTCACGGATAAGAATACGAAAGCTGAGATTCTGCAAGCGTATGAAGAGTTAGCGAAAGAAACCACAGGATTAAAAACCCAACTAAATCAAATTCAAAAAGATAGCCAGACTGTAAATAAAGATAAGCCCAAGGTAGAACAAACTCCAGCTATGAACAAGCAAACTACTATCCAACAAAAGATGAATTATACAATTGAAAGCCTAGCTAAAATTCAATTGGGATTTGGTAGTGCAGCGAATGAGTTATCAGAACAGTTAACTACCCAAGCTTCTAAACTGGCAGAAATTAGGCAAAATGTTGAAACTGAAATTGCTGACTTAAAGCAACTACATAACTTAGAAATAGCAGACGATACATTAGACACACTGATTACAGCCTATGAAGATAATTCTAAGGCATATCAGGAAGAATATAACCAACGTTATGAGGTTTTATCTCAAGAAATACTTGAGCAACGCATTACTTGGCAAAAAGAACAAGAAGAATATAAACAATCAAATAAAGAGCGAAATGAAAATCTCAATAAATCACGTCAAAGAGATACAGCAGAGTACAAATATGATTTAGAACTCCAACGAAAATTAGAAACTAATGAATATGAGCAAAGACAGAAAGAATTATATAGACAACTAGAAGAATTTCAAGAAGAAACAGAAAAGCAGTGGGCTGAACGAGAAAAACTAATTGCGGAAAGAGAAAAGCAATTTGAAGAAGCTAAAGCTAAAGTAGAGGCTTTCCCGAAAGAGAAAGAAGCAGCTATCAAAAAAGCTACAGAAGAAGGCAAAGGTATTGCCCATTATCAAGCCAAGGTCAAAGCAGATTTAATTGCTAAAGAAGTAGAAGGACAAAAGCGTTTTTATGAGCAGAGATTACAATCTTTAGAACAGACTATTACTAATCAAGAATCTCGGATACAAAACCTGTCTAAACAACTAGATTCGGCATTGCAACAAGTTCAAGATTTAGCAGTTAAAGCGATTGAAGGTAATGCCAATGTGAACTCATACCAAGCAATTAAAGAGATAGCACTAGAACAGGCAAAAAGCCAGGTGAAAAATAAATAATTAGGAGAAAATAAAACATTGTAAGGTGTGTTAGGTAGGGATTTCACTGACAAACTATCGGAGTATCTAGCACACCGCTACATAATATCATGCTATTGCTTATACCAAGTTGCAATCAAAGATCTTAATTTGGGTTGGGAATAGGGAGTGGGGAGTAGAAATCCTATTTTTGAACGCCACTTAGTATTAGTATTAATTGTCTGTTTGAGTTGGTTTACCTTTGCTAGGAGGTTGTTTACGATTTGTACTAGTTTGGTTAGATTGTTTAATTTGTTGCTTAGATTTAGGTTGCTGGCTAGACATAAGACTGCGGCAATTAACTATAAGTTTATATACAATAAGAATATTATTGAATCCAGAAATTAGTTAAAAAAATTACAGTAGCAAATAAAAAAGAGACGCTATTGTGTTTGCGCCTCTACTCCAGAGGAAACCCATTATTATAATTTTTGAAAAAATTTGTAAATATTATTGTTAATGTATTTAAACTTAGATAAATTAGCTATTCTATTTCATCTAGTTTCTTTATTGGTGCTTGATCAGCTTGGTCATTTTTTTTAGTAGATCGGACAACACCAGGTTCTGTTTGAATTGGCTTACCTTTTGGCTGCGGTTGTGGACGACGCATTAGAATACACCCACTGTTTGTAATGTTTGTAAAATATTTACTACTTTACCTACAGCAGTGTAAATCCCTGTTCCGGAAATATACGCGGCTAAACTCAGACAAACCGCCTTTTATGTCTACAATATAGGCCCATTAGTTGATTTAGCCGCGATTTTGAACACACCCAATTTTAGGCAAAGGAAGAAAAGCCAAGGTTTGGGGGGATGTCTTGAATGCGTCCTGGCCCGATCGCTCGTAGTGCTTCTTCCAGTAAAATATCACCAGTATACAAAGCACGTCCCACAATTGCACCTGTAACACCTTGAGGTTCTAAAGCTAACAAACTCAACAAATCAGTCACAGAACTGACACCACCAGAAGCAATTACAGGGATATCTATAGCACTAGCCAGTTCGCGCAACGCATCAATATTAGGGCCGGAGAGAGTTCCATCGCGGTGAATATCTGTGTAGATAATGGCGGCTGCACCTAATTCTTGCATTTGTACAGCCAGTTGAGTGGCTAAAACTTCTGAGGTTTCTAACCAACCACGAGTGGCTACCTTCCCATTGCGGGCATCAATGCCGATAATAATCTGTTGGGGGAATTCTTGACAGAGTTCTTGGACTAGCTGGGGTTGTTCAACGGCGACAGTTCCCAGAATCGCCCATTGTACACCCAAGTTAAACACCTGTTGCACACTAGAACGATCGCGCAATCCACCACCCACTTCAATCGGTACCGATATTGCTTGAGAGATCGCTTCAATAGCCTTCAAGTTTATTACTTTACCTGCTTTTGCGCCATCTAAATCAACTAAGTGCAATCTAGTTGCACCTTGATCTACCCATTGTTTCGCAACATCAACAGGATTTTCACTAAAAACTTGCGATCGCTCATAGTCTCCTTGATACAGTCGCACACAACGGCCTTCTAGTAAATCAATTGCTGGAATAACGTCCATTTCATTTTCCTTTTAAAAAATAGGGAGTGGGGAGTCGGGAATGGGGGTAAAGGTGTAGGGAGGAAACTAACTTGAAAACTTGCTAAGTAAATTACTCTTTCCCTGCCTTCTACCTCCTGCCTTCTGCCTCCTGCCTTCTGTCTTTTAATTCCTTCACAGCTTGGCGAAAACCAATCACTACCAAAATATTGGCGAGAGTTAAAAATACTTCCGCACCCCCATGTAGCCAATCTACATTTGCCAAAGTCTCGCCATAATGTACTTGGGCGTAAATACCAGCCGGGATAGTAATGCCAACAAACACAAGTGTGCCGTAAAATCCATACAGTGCTATACGTGGCATTTGTGGACTGCGGCTAATAAACCACAAGAAACCCAAATAGGGAAATAGAGAAAGGGCAAATAGGGTTTCTTTTGATATCATCGCTCTGATTTAATAGATGAGACTGCAATAGTATTATTGGCATTTTTAGTAGACTTAGTGGAACGCCAAATCCACACCGCAGCTGCCCAAAGCGTAAAATTACCAACTAAAGTCATGGTAGCTTGCAGCGTTACAAGCCATTCTAAGGATTCGGCATTGTCAAAATAATGCCAGGTGCAAGCACACATAGCACTGACCAAAGCTGGTAACATGGCCAGGGACAATCCCCACCAACTACGATTACCAGTGAGTTCGCCGTAAGTCCAGATTAACCAAATCGCGGCAATCCACTCAATAACGCTAGAAATATGAATAATCCAAGTGGGAATTGATAGGGCGTGCATAAATAAGTCAAAATTCAAAAGTCAAAAGTCAAGAGTTAATCATCCTCTTATCCTTCCTTCAGTTCATCTTCCCACAAGGAAATTCATCTTTTGTTGCCTAGATGGCTGACATTCGATGAACTATAGAGAAAAAGTTGATAATCTAAATTCCAAAATCTAAAGATGGGAACTATGCGGGCGTTATTATCTGGTTATTACGGCAAAGGTAACGGTGGTGATGAAGCTTTACTAGCAACACTTCTACAAATGCTGCCATCTCATGTTACACCTGTTGTGCTGTCTGGCAATCCAGAAGAAACGCGCGATCGCTACAATGTGGAAACTTACAACCGTATGGCTATGCTACCTGTACTGAAAGCATTGCGTTCCTGTGATGCTTTTATTTGGGGCGGTGGTAGCTTGATTCAAGATGTTACTAGTACAATCAGCCCTCTGTATTATGGGGGATTGATGACATTGGCACAAACAATGGATTTGAAAACCATTGCTTGGGCGCAAGGTATTGGGCCATTGGTGCGTCCGCAAACGCGTTGGTTAGCGAGGCGAAACTTTGCCGGCTGTAATAAAGTTAGTGTACGCGATCGCGCCAGTGCTGCTTTATTATCTGATTGGCAAATTCCGCATATCATTGCACCCGATCCGGTTTGGGCGTTGCAAGGAAAACCAGTACCGGGACTAGCAGACTTACCTGCACCGAGGGTTGCTGTAACATTGCGATCGCATCCTCAACTCACCCCAGCACGCCTAGCTAACCTGACTAAAGCATTAGTTGACTTTCAAAAAGCTACCCAGGCATTTATTTTACTGTTGCCATTTCAAAAAAGTGAAGATCTAGGCATTGCTCAAACAATCCAACCACATTTACCCGAAGTCAGCCAAATATTATGTCTGGAAGATCCACAACTTTTAAAAGGCGTGTATCGCGGTGTAGAGATGATAATTGGAATGCGCCTGCACAGTTTAATTATGGCTGCTGCTGAAGGTTGTCGGTGTTTTGCCTTAAGTTACGATCCCAAAGTTAATAATTTAATGGAAGATTTAGCCATGCCTGGCTGGGATTTGGTGAGTTTGCCAGATGATGCAAATATTATTAGTAAAACTTGGATTGAACATTACGCTAATGGCGAAGCGTTATCATCAGAGAAAATTCAATCTTTAGTAGATAGAGCCTTAATGCACCGTGAATTGTTGAGTGAAGCCTTGAGTTAAATTGCAGCAATTTATGAGTATTAGCTATTTTTTAATAAAAGTTACTCCTAACGTAAACTCAATGGATGATATCAATGAAAATAATATTTTAGAAATTGCTAGTAAAGCTAAAGTAATCGATATAATTTCTGAAATATATCCTACAGTTTCATTTTATGAATGTTATTATTACTTACCAGGATGCTGTGAGGATGATAATAACTCTCGCTGGAAAGTTCATTTTGAAGAGGATAAACCAATAAAATTTATTTCGGTTTCTCCTCATATTGGTATATGTGATTTAAAAGTAATTGAGAATCTGTGTGAGCTATTAAAATGTCGAATTTTTGACCCTCAAAATAGTAGATTTATATATTAAAAAATAATTTAATAGTTTTAATTACTTTAAATAAGTAATAACAACTATAAATTTATATAACAATCATATTTGATTTACAGAAATCGCACTTGCTAAGATGCCCGACTTCTTTAAAAAGTCGGGCATCTTTTTGTTCACGATTATTTTATAACGGCTTTATCAACAAACTACACCAATGACTTTGTGAAATTATTGATTCCCAGAATGCCAGTTAATCCTGTCACTTCAATAACAGCATCAGTCGTTTCATCAAACCCTGCTGTACCATTATTAATGGCAATAAAAGAGCGGCTACCAAAAGTAAATTGAGCAGCAAAGTTAGCAGCAAAATTAGCAGTAGTTAATCTTGCTACAATGCCATTTGTATCAAGAGTGGCAACAGTTCCCGCATTAAAAAATCCTGCTCGTGTAGTAGAAATCAGTAATAAATCATTACCAGTATTAGCATTGAAATCAGTAATTACATCAAAATTACTGAATAAGGAATCACCTAAGTTGCGGTAGTCAAAACGGTCTACTCCCAGTCCTCCAGTGAGAGTATCTTTTCCAGTTTTCCCAGTTAATACATCATTGCCACTACCACCATCAAGGCTGTTATTACCAGTGTTACCCGTGATGACGTTATTTGCTGCATTGCCAGTGCCGTTAATTGCGGCTGTTCCTGTCAAGGTGAGGTTCTCAATATTTGCCAAGGCAGCAAGGCTGAAGGTGACACTGCTAGAAATTATATCTGTGCCTTCTCCGGCATTTTCAATAATCGTATCGGTGGCACTATCGACTATGTAAGTATCGTTACCTAAGCTACCCATCAAGGTATCATTACCAGCACCACCATTAAGGGTGTCATTACCAGCACCACCATCAAGGCTGTTATTCCCACTGTTACCAGTGATGACGTTGTTAGCTGCATTGCCAGTGCCGTTAATTGCGGCTGTTCCTGTCAAGGTGAGGTTCTCGATATTTGCCAAGCCAGCAAGGCTGAAAGCAACACTGCTAGAAATTATATCTGTGCCTTCTCCGGCATTTTCAATAATCGTATCGGTGGCACTATCGACTATGTAAGTATCGTTACCTAAGCTACCCATCAAGGTATCATTACCACCGCCACCGTTGAGGCTGTTATTACCAGTGTTACCAGTGATGACGTTGTTAGCTGCATTGCCAGTGCCGTTAATCCCACCTGTTCCTGTCAGAGTAAAGTTTTCGATGTTTGCCAAGGCAGCAAGGCTAAAGGTGACACTGCTAAAAATTGTATCTGTGCCTTCTCCGGCATTTTCAATAATTGTATCTGTGGTGCTATCGACTATGTAAGTATCATCGCCTAAACCACCAATCAAGGTGTCATTACCACCACCGCCATCAAGGCTGTTATTACCACTATTACCAGTGATGACATTATTAGATGTATTTCCAGTGCCGTTAATCCCAGCTGTTCCTGTTAGGGTAAGCTTTTCGATGTTTGCCAGGGCAGATAAGCTGAAGGTGACACTGCTAAAAATTATATCTGTGCCTTCTCCGGCATTTTCGCTAATTGTATCTGTGGTGCTATCGACTATGTAAGTATCATCGCCTAAACCACCAATTAAGATATCAATACCACCACCACCATTGAGGGTATCATTACCAGCACCACCATCAAGGATGTCATTCCCAGGGCCACCATTGAGGATGTCATCACTGATGATTTCAATAAAGTATTGCCCCAAGCTGCCATAATCTGTGTAACCAGTAGAAAGAGGATCTCCATTTCCTACGCCATCAATAGCTAAATAATAAGTTCCAGGAGCGACACTGGTTGTGATGCTTGCACATAGTAAATCTGCTGGATTAGAAGATGCAACTAATGTACCACCAGAGTTATATAGCCCTGCCCAAATGTCTAAGTTAGGCCCACGAGTAAAGGGATTGACTGTTATGGTAATGGAACTAGCAGCTGTGAAAAAACTATAGTAATCAATATCTGTATTGCGCTCGATAATGCCACTACCACTTAGCGTTGTACCAGAATTTGTCAATGCTTTTGCTGTGGCAATTGTATTACCAGCATCATCAGCCCGGTAGCTGAAACCATTTTTGGTCGTAATAATTTGCAAATCATCTTCAGTATTTTCGGCAGAAGCATACTGACCTTTACTCCACTGGGTTAAGTTTTGGTAGTATCCTACTCCCATAATTGATGCCCAACCAGTCTGTCCACTACCTTGTCCTTTGTAATATTCCTCAGATGGACTAATTCGTCCATCATGGTTGAGTCCTAGAGTATGACCTACTTCATGAGAGATAGCTTCAGCTGTATATTTTTCACCGTCACCTAGGTCGTCACTAAAGACGAAAGCGGGAGTATCACTAGATGAGTTGAAAGAATCAAGATAGGCGACTCCCCCAGCAATAGAACCAAACCAATTGGAACCACTACCACCAATAACAACACGCACACCCCAGCGAGTATCGTTACTACCGCTTTTAATTAAATCATTAATATCTGTTGGAGCCTGAGTTGAGACATTAACATTAAACGGTCTAAAATCTTCAGCCACTCGCTGCCAGATATACTGGATTCTTTCAAGTTCAGCCGAGCTAAAAGAGGCTGTATTGCCGTCAAAATCAAAGGCAGAAGTGACTATGTTAGCCCCATTAGTAAAGTCTGTATTCCAGCCAGTACCAGAGGTAATATGCCCGGTAAAATCTAAATAAATTGTATGGTTAGCCCCTGCTAAACTATTAAGAAAAAATGTTTGGGATAAATCTAAATTACCTGAGCCAGTTGTTGATGAGGTGCCTGATGCAGCCAGGGTTTGCTGTTGCTTCTGGGCTTGTTTTTTATCTACTGCCGGTAGCTTACAAAATGAGTAAGTATAACCTGAAAGGTGTAACTTTTGTGCAGGAATCACAGCAGTTTGAGTTTTGCTTACAGTCGGCTGTACAGAGATTATTTCTGCTTCTATTAGACTATTTTCTCTCGGATACTCAGAGACAATTGCACTTTCGTAACTAATAGAATAATTATTAACAATCGCTGATGTTTTTACTGATGTTGCGTTGTCTGTATTACTGAGACAAATCAATTTTGACTCATCTAATAATTCTCCATTGGAGGAATTAGTCGTTATATCCTGTAAGCTAAATTGTTTCCAAAGCAAACTGTCTTCATATGAATTTTCTGCTACAGTTATGAAGCTTTCCATGATACATCCCTGAGTTCAAAATTGCAGATATTGTTTTCGTAATCTTTCTATTCACCTATTGAGTAAGCTTTGATATAATTTCACTACTCGATATAAAATTAAAATTATGGTTTTTACGATAAATTTCGATGAAATAAGTATTATGATTCAACAAAATTTTTCCGTATAAACGTTTATACGGAGCAGTAAAATATAACAGCTTACGCACTAATAGTGAAGTTATTTAGTTTCTAAAAAATGTATTGCTTTTTTACATGGAAGAAAAAAATGCATATCTTCTGCCAGTAGAGTTAGTAATTCATTTTTTAATCTGTAACTTCAGCAATACATTAAAGAAATAAATAAATTGATGACTTGATTGCTAAAATAGAATGTCTTAACTGCTAAACATAATTATTAATAAAATTTCCTTATTTATCATTTTTATTTCGTTTTTAGTAATGCTATTTTAATTGCCTTGGGTTTGGTCTTTTAAGAAATTAACTCAAATTATTCTTTGTTAAAATTGCATATATAATTGGCACTTATTAACATATTTATGAAGCCAATTAATGCCTTTATTTGTGGTTCTATTATTTCATATGGCTTTGATGAGATTTAAAATAAACATTGTTCTCTCAACTATATCCTTACTATATTTGTCTGAGAACAATGATTATACGTAAAACTCAGTTTGTCTATTTTTTTAATAGTGTAATAAATTCAATATTAATTATCCGTAATATAACTATATTTGTAGCAATTTGATGTCCAAGATATTAAAACTTTAAAAACTAAGTACTAAATAATCTTTATTTACCGATTACAACAGAGCAAGGAAAATAGATGGACAAGCCATCTTATTGCAAGCACAGTCAACCATATTATTTCATAAGAGAATTTCAAATATATGAATGCAGAGTGCGCGATATGAATTTAGTATGAAGCTGCTTACAATAAAGCTTGATGACAGAGAAGTTTAAGGATGAAACCATAACAGGTTAAACAAGGAGATTAACTCAGAAGTGAATTGATCTAATTCATGTTTAACCTGTTAACAAAATTTTGACGTTTGATGAGAATCTATAACAAATTACTGACAATTCCTGACCACTGGACTTTTTTCTGTTGGTCGCGGCGGTAAGAGAAAAAATGCTCTGGAGTTTGGTAAGTACAATAAGGTGCGATCGCAATTTGTTCGGTACTTACCCCTAAGTTTTCCATCTGTAAAGCATTAACTCGCCGCACATCAACTCTTACCTTTCCTGGTTCTGGGTCGGCTAATAATGGAGAATTGGGTACTTCATGTAACGTATGGACAATTTTTTGTGCGTCGTTATGTGGTAGGATACTGGCTCCTATTTCCGCAGCTACCTCAACAGAAACTTGATACACTTCACCAGCGATCGCTGGCCCCATTGCAATTCTCAAGTCTTCTAGTTGGCTACCTTGTGCTTGTAACCGCGCGATCGCTTGCGGGACAATTTTGGCAGATGTACCTCGCCAACCCGCGTGTAATGCAGCTACCTGTCCAGTTCGCACGTCTCCAATCAATACAGGTGTACAATCTGCACTGGCTACCCACACCGCTTGTAAAGGTTGCTCAGTGATTAAACCATCAGCACAGGCAAAAGCAGATTCTTCATCTTCTGCAATTGTGCTTAAGTGTGAGTCCACTTCTTGTGGAGTGAGAACTGTATTACCATGTACTTGTTTCAAACGATAAGCTGACGCTTCTGGGTGCAGCACTTGTGTTAAATCTTGAGGCGATCGCGGCCAAAACTGGTGAGTAAAAAAGCCGTGTTGCCAAGTTTCTAAAAGACTACAGGTAAGGTATGGCAGTCCTTCCCAATTGCGCCAGTGCCAAGTGTGCATCTTAAACCTAAACCTAATTAGAGGGTAATAAATATTGGGTTTTAGGAATTAAGCATTAAAAAATATTTTCTAGCCTCTAATTCCTAGCCCCTAGTCTCTTTTATCAAAATCAGCCAATTAATGCTAACTTGAACAACGGGATTTCGATGAATGCCAGTGGAATTTGATTGCCAAAAACTTGAATTAGCTCTAAAAACAGAAACCAAAGGGGAAAATTATCCATTTTCGCTACATATATTTGATAGCGTTGCTTCCACTAACCAAACCCTTTGGAATTTACTAGCAGAGGGAGCAAAACCTTGGTCTGTAGTCATTGCCAAACAACAAACTGCGGGTAGAGGACAATGGGGTCGCCAGTGGATTTCTCCTACTGGAGGATTATACCTTTCGGTGGCGATCGCCCCTAAACTAGAAGCTAGTGCCAGTTATCAGTTAACTCTTGCCAGTGCTTGGGGCATTGCTTCCCATCTGCATCAGCTTGGTGTGGATGTGGGAATTAAATGGCCCAATGATCTAGTCATAAATAGCCGTAAATTAGGCGGTATTTTGACAGAAACTAAAATAAATAATGGATATATTACCCAAGCAGTAATTGGTGTTGGCATTAACTGGAAAAACCCAGTACCCGAAACTGGAATCAATCTAGAAATGTGGCAAGCCTCCTACATTACCAAACCGATTTCTTGTCTAGAAATGCTCACTTGGGCCGTTTTACGGGGCATAGAATCCGGTATGGAATGCCTTGCTCAAGAAGGAATAAGCATACTCTTGTCTCGCTATCTGGGACTTCTCTCCAATATAGGTGACAAAGTATATATTGATAACTTGGCAGGCACTGTAGTCGGCGTTACTTCTCAGGGTAAATTACGTGTTTCTATGGAAACTTATGATAAGACAGACATAAACACAACAGAACTTTATATTGAACCCGGTACAATCAGTCTGGGATACCGTAAATCTTCTATCTAAATTATAGGTTTGTTATTAATTTCGCTCTTTGGGCAAGACAAACCACTGGCATCATCTCTTTAGCCAAATTTCAAACAACTGAGAGAAACAATGACGCAGCGCAATCCATCTGCCCATAATCCTTCCCAAGACTCTAATAAGCACGGTTTGACAAAAAAACGTTTTGTATCTACCCTGCCAGCACAGAGTCTCTGTTTACTGAGTAGTTTTAGTCTACTTAGTAGTGGCTTCGTGTTTGCTCAAACAGAAACATCAATAGATAACATTGTTCCTGTTGAAAATTCCCAGTCAGCAGGTAAAACAACTTACATAAAAAAAGATATTGTTATCCCCGAAGCACCCAAGGCGCAACCAGAATTTTCTCAACGCCGCGCTAACCTATCACAAAGACTCCGCAAACCACAGGTGGCACAATCAAAAGAGCCACTCAGACAGTCTCAACCAAAATTAGAAGCAGCTGTTGAGCCAGTTTTCACTCCTCGGCGCACTACTCAAGTAGAAACTTCTCAAAAAAGGTCAGCCAGTATCCGCACAGCTAAACCTAAACTAGAAGTCTCTAGGCCAAGTGCAAGTATTCGAGAAGAACAACCAAAAGTTGAAATAGCTAAACCATCTGTAACTGAAAAACTGCCAGAAATAGCTAAACCAGTTGTTCCTCGCATTACGCCAGAAAAACTTCCAGAAGTTGCTCAACCAGCAAATAACAACAGCACGGCTGGCGTGACAATCGAGAAAAACACAGATTACAACAACGCCTACATTGACCCCAACGATTACGGTGCGTCAACAACAACTACCTATCAAGCACCCAATTCTGTAATTATTACAAATCGCTCTAGTGGTTGCCGTACAATTTTGCCCTCTGGACAAGCAATATCCACTAGTTTTTGCACCCGAGGCGGCAACCCTGCATACAATCAACCTGTAGCTAATTCTGCTACTAATTCCGCCCCCAACTGGCTGAAGAGAAGTCAAAATACTCAATTAGCTAACTTGCCACCAGTCCGGCGCTTGGCTAGCACTAGTAACAACACTAGCTGGCGTTCTTCTCGTGTTGCTTCTGGTGGTGAAGTGAAGACTGCTTATCGTTCTAATCGCTTTATCCCCAGTCCTAGTGAGTTTGCCCGTACAAAAGTCAGTACCACTCCCGTTGCACCGAGTGCTGGTGCTTTACCCCCACCAATGATTGAGGGGAACCTTGCACCTCGCGTCAGCACCGTAGCTTACGATATTCCTCTGGCATCAGTTCTGCCGCAAATACCTTTTAGCGGAGCCGCGATCGCTTATCGTAGCAATAGTTCAGGAATGATTTATCCCCTCGCTATACCTGCACCAATTACTTCCTTATTTGGCTGGCGAGTACATCCAATCACAGGCAATCGCCGCTTCCACGCTGGTACAGATTTAGGTGCGCCTATGGGTACACCAATTTTGGCCGCCGCTAAAGGTCAAGTAGAAACTGCTGGCTGGGTTGGTGGATATGGTTTAACCGTCATCCTCAATCATGCTTCTGCACAACAAACCCTTTACGGTCATATGTCCGAAATCTTTGTGCAACCTGGCCAAGTGATAGAACAAGGAATGGTAATTGGACGAGTCGGTAGTACCGGAAATTCCACAGGGCCACACTTGCACTATGAAGTACGTCGCCTTACACAAGACGGATGGGTTGCAGTTGACTCTGGTGTAGAATTACAAGCTGGCTTGAATCAATTGTTAAATCCCTTACGTACAGCCCAAGTACTTGGTCAACCAGGAAGTTAATAAGTATAAAGTGTGAAGTGTGAAGTATGAAATTTATCTTTCAGACTTCATACTTCATCATTCACACTTCTACGAATATCCGTGTTCTGCTAAAAATGTGGGTGTAATTTCATGAAATCCAGCATCATCGGTGGATGTTGAAGGTCGCTGACCAGGGTAAAGAAATTTTTCTACATATTTGCCGAGAATGTCCCCTTCTAAGTTAACCCAACTGCCAGGGACAAGATAGCGAAGATTGGTATCAGCGTAGGTAAGAGGAATCACAGCCACCGTAAATTGTGAAAGTTCTGGCTCATAGGCAGCTACTGTCAGACTAATGCCATTTACCGCAATGCTACCTTTAGGGACAATGTACCGTGCGATCGCTTCAGGTGCAGTAAAAGTCATTTCCCAAGAAGTAGCTGTTTGTTGGGCTGTTAGCAATCGACCTACGCCGTCTACATGACCCATGACAAAATGACCGCCGACTTTACTACCTACCCGCAGTGAAGCTTCTATGTTCACATATCTTTGTTGTGTTTCCTCCAGCCCCAGAGTAGTACGGCGTAGAGTCTCTGGAGAAGCAGTGGCAATAAACCCGTCTTTTAAAATTTCTTCGACTGTTAGGCAAACCCCATCCACGGCAACGCTGTCACCGTAAGCTAAATCCTGCATAATTACATTAGATGGCTGGCTTAAACAAGTAATTTGCCAAGAATCGCCCCCTAAGGGTTTTATTGTTCCTAAACTTTGGACTAATCCTGTAAACACGGCTTTTCTTTGAAACTAACTCTATTTATTGCCTAATTTTGCCGAAAATCAACTGGTATTTCTTCCAAGAATGCAAGACATTTTGAGTATAATTTCTGACCGTTATTATTATAAGGTTGATCACACATTCTTCTCTTTCTCAAGGCATACTTGGTTAAGAAGGTTATTGTCTATGTAGGCTCCTTTAACTTACTCTGGTGTTCACAGCAAGTTAGGAGTTTAATAGAAGCAATTATAGAAAACCTGCCTATGTTTATTCCTTGTCCATCTCAACAAACAAAGAGTATAGAATGTTACTCCTATCTCAAGCTTTCCCAGGATTGTAGAGGCTTCGCCAATGATTGAAATGAAAGTCGCTGGCATAGCATTAGATGCCATAACCCGCAGCCCAATTGTACTTTTAAAAGATGCGTCAGATCGGCGTGCTTTACCAATTTACATTGGTCAAGAACAAGCTAGGGCAATAATGGGTGCGCTGGAGAATCAAAAGCCACCCAGACCATTAACTCATGACTTGATTGTCAATATTCTGGAGACGTGGAATATGACTCTAGAAAAGGTAATTATTCATTCCTTACAGAAGGATACATTTTATGCGGCTTTGATTGTTCAGCAAGGCGAGGTTAAAAAAGAAATTGATGCACGTCCTAGCGATGCGATCGCAGTTGCTTTACGGACAAACACACCTATTTGGGTAATGGAAGAAGTCATTGCTGATGCCTCAATACCCGTAGATCGTGATGCTGATGAAGCAGAACAAGAAGCCTTTCGTGAATTTATCTCTAATCTCCGTCCTGAGGATTTGATTAAGCGATTCGGTAATGGCGATAGCTAAAAAACTCCTAACTAATGAGTGCGGAGTGCTGATCAAGGAAGATTTTAAAATGAAACAAGAAAAATTTTTTATTCTTTCTTTTTCGCACTTCATCTCATACCATTTTGGACTTAATTCTAGATTGAGAATTGTCTTCTGCATCAATGCAATATCGCCGTTTTGGAAAAACAAATCTCCGTCTCTCGGTTTTTTCTTTGGGAACAATGCGTTATTTAGCTGATGCTAAAAATGCTCAACTAACTATCGCTAAAGCCTTAGCACTAGGTATTAATCATATAGAAACAGCCAGAGGTTACGGCAGAAGTGAGGAGTACCTCGGTCAAGCGATTAAAAACGGGTTATCTGTACCTCGTTCCCAACTACATATCACTACTAAAATTCCCCCTACAGCCGACGCTGACAGTATGCATCGGTGTATTGATGAATCTCTAGAAAGACTACATCTAAATTATTTAGATTGTTTGGGAATTCATGGTTTAAATACTTGGGAACATTTAGATTGGGTGCAGGCCAAAGGCGGCTGTATGCAAGCTGTACAGGAAGCCCTTGCAGACGGTCGAGTGCGACACGTTGGCTTTTCTACTCACGGCCCATTAGAAGTTATTCTGGCAGCGATCAATACAGATTTTTTTGAATTTATCAATCTGCATTATTACTATTTCTTTCAAAGAAACGCGCCAGCAATTCAATTAGCAGCCCAAAAAGATATGGGCGTGTTTATCATTTCCCCCGCAGATAAGGGAGGGCAACTCTATACCCCGCCTCAAACCTTAAAAGACTTATGTCAGCCCTATTCGCCTTTGGAATTAAACTATCGATTTTTGCTGAGTGATAGTCGCATTACTACTTTGAGTATTGGGCCAGCTAAACCAGAAGAATTAATTGAACCTTTACAAGTTGCTGATAGTGATGGTGAGTTAACATCAACAGAAATTTCTGTTTTTCAGCGATTAGAAAATCATCAAAAAATAATTCTGGAAACTGAAAATTGTAGCCAATGTTATGCTTGTTTACCTTGTCCAGAAAATATCAATATTCCAGAAGTATTACGCTTGCGTAATCTTGCTGTAGCATACGATATGACAGACTACGGGCAATATCGTTATGGAATGTTTGAAAATGCTGGACATTGGTTTCCCGGAATGAAGGCTAATCGCTGCACAGAATGTGGTGATTGTTTGCCTCGTTGTCCTGAAAAATTAAATATTCCAGCTTTATTAGAAGATGCACATGAAAGATTAAAAGGCAAAGTTGGTAGAAGATTGTGGGGATAATTCGTAATTCGTAATTCGTAATTCAAAAATCATAAGTGCGATCGCCTATATTATCCAACTATCGCTGATCGCTCCTGAATCCAATCTTTTAAAATTGGATTGACTAACTCAGGTGCTTCATCTTGAGGGCAATGTCCCACTCCTTCAAGGGGAATAAACTTTTCTACTATAGGATAATTAGCTAACTCTCGACCTAGTTGCACTGGTTCCCAAGGGTCGGCTGTTCCCCATAAAATAATTGCCGGACAAGGTAGTATTGGCAGCAAGTCTTCCGGTAAAGGCCCTGTAGAGTAAGATGTAAACGCCAAGAACACAGCCACCGCACCAGGGTCTTTTGCTGGCGATGTCAGAATATCTACTAACTCGTCTGTCACTGTCTCTGAATTAGCGTAGGCTTGCAGCAAAATTTTCCGCACGGTTTTTGGTTTGGCAAGTTGGTTAAAAAAGAATTGCCCAATCGGTTTGACAGATAGTACACGCTGTAAAATCGGTGCGCCAGCACGACGAGACCAAGGCAGGGTTGCGCGTTTGCGATCGTGCAATAATCTTAAAGAGCAATTAAGCAACGCAACTCCTAAAGCAATGTCTGGCGCAACGACTGCGGCTTGCATCGCCACAATACAGCCTATAGAATTTCCAATTAAAAAAGCTGGCCCACCCACTACTTCGCGGCAAAAATCTGCTACTTGCTGTCCCCAAGTTTCTAAGGTGTAAACAATTTTTTCGCCTGGTTGAGGTTTAGCAGAACCACCAAAGCCAATCAAATCTATTGCATAAACACGAAATTTTTCCGCTAAAACAGGTATATTTTTACGCCAATGCCACCATGAGGCTCCAAAACCATGCACTAGAACAACCGCTGGCCCAGCAGTTCCTTGAGCGTGATAAGAAATTGGGAATCCTTGCCAAATCCAAGTTTCTGCTGTCAATGTAGTTGTAGAAGTTTTCATAGCATTTAAATTTAGTAATAAATCTTAATAAATATTAACTATTTTGACAATCTATTTTAAATTGTAGAAGCATATTGTAAAGACTATACAAAGATTCCCTAGATAGAGAAGCAAACTTAGTCACTCTATTTACTTAAATTATAAGTATTAAAACTATTTTAGAATTCTTGATAAATCATGTAGCATCAACCTATTAAGTATATGCAAAAATTACTTAATAAATATATTAAGTAACAAAATTGACATCAAAGTAATATTCAGTAGTATTACAATTTACTGTTTCTCCGTAGGTCTCTACAATCATTTGGTATCGCGCATTGGCGCTCAGGTGGTTGGCACAAAAAAAATGACGCTAAATTTCACCTAGATTTTTCTAGTTCCTTCTGGTGGCGAAGATGAATATTCTAGAAAGAATTTATACTCCAATTGGCGACTACGCCCCGGATTTTGAACTGCCAGGAATTGACGAGCGGGTGCATCATCTCAGTCGTTATTTAGAGATGTACAGTGCAATTGGCGTTGTTTTTATGTGCAACCACTGTCCTTATGTGAGTTTGTATTTAGACAAGCTTAAAAAAATTCAGGCGGAGTTTGCTGGTAGTGGTTTTACACTAATTGGGATAAATGGCTGTGATGCTAACAAATACCCTACAGAAAGCTTTGAACAGATGAAAGCTTTCGCCAAGCATCATCAGCTGAACTTTCCTTACCTATGGGATTCTACTCAAGACGTGACCCGAAGTTTTGGTGCAATTAAAACACCAATGGCGTTTTTGATAGATAGTAATGGTGTGCTGCGCTACAAAGGGCAAATTGACAGTTATCTACAAGCGCAATCATTTGTTATGGAAGAATATTTGCGAAATGCGATCGCCTATTTATTTAAAAATCAAGCAGTTAGCTTGCCAGAAACAGAGCCAGTCGGAACTTCATTGATTTGGCGAAACTAGACAGAGGTAGTCACTGTACTGTTATCTTAAATTGGAGGCAATTGCAACTTTTTCGACAAAGCGTAACTTCATGGGAACGAATTACCGACGGGTTTTACTTAAACTGAGCGGTGAAGCCTTAATGGGCAACATGGGCTATGGAATTGATCCAGAAGTGGTCAAAGAGATAGCACAAGAAGTAGCAGAGGTGATAGCCACTGGTGTTCAGATCGCCATAGTCGTTGGCGGCGGCAATATTTTTCGAGGCGTGAAAGCGGCATCGGCGGGAATGGATAGGGCAACCGCTGACTACATCGGCATGATTGCCACGGTAATGAATGCCATGACGCTGCAAGATTCGTTAGAACGAATAGGGGTACAGACACGCGTCCAAACTGCGATCGCGATGCAAGAGTTAGCAGAACCGTACATTCGTCGCCGCGCCATCCGCCATCTTGAAAAAGGGCGGGTGGTAATTTTTGGCGCAGGTTCTGGAAATCCCTTCTTTACTACTGACACCACTGCGGCACTCAGAGCCGCAGAAATTGATGCTGAAGTGATTTTTAAAGCCACTAAGGTAGACGGAGTGTATGATGCAGACCCGCAACTTCATCCTACTGCCAAACGTTATACCAGCCTCACATATGCTCATGTTTTGGCGCAAGATTTAAGGGTAATGGATAGTACTGCGATTGCCTTATGTAAGGAAAATAATATCCCAATTCTTGTATTTGACCTAACAGTGCGAGGCAACATTCGCCGCGCAGTTTTAGGAGAATCTATCGGTACCCTTGTGGGAGGTTCTTGTGAAATTAGATGAAGCTCAAAGTAAAATGCAAAAAACTGTTGAGTCAACTCAACAAGCTTTTAACACTATTCGGACTGGTCGCGCTAATTCCAGTCTCTTAGATAAAGTGTTAGTTGAGTACTACGGTACACCAACACACCTAAAATCACTGGCAAATATCACTACGCCAGATGCAACAACGATTTTGATTCAGCCTTACGACAAAAGCAGCTTAAACCTAATTGAGAAAGCAATTTCTCTTTCAGATATAGGTTTAACACCCAGTAACGATGGTTCTGTAATTCGGTTGAACATTCCACCTCTAACAAGCGATCGCCGTAAAGAATTCGTTAAACTGGCAGCCAAGTATGCTGAAGAAGGTCGCGTAGGCATTCGTAACATTCGGCGTGATGCGATTGACTCAATTCGCAAACAAGAAAAAGCCTCAGAAGTCTCTGAGGACGAAGCTAAAGACCTACAAGATAAACTACAAAAACTTACAGACAAATACACTGCCAGAATCAACGAATTATTGGCAGAAAAAGAGAAAGACATCACAACTGTTTAAAGTCTGAAAGTTGTAGAGATGCGAAATTTCGCGTCTCTGCTACATTTTTATACAGGGTGGTCATATCCCCGACTTCTTCAAGAAGCCGGGGATATTGCAGCGCAACAGAAAAATCTTTCGTTTCTAACCTCTAACAACTAATTCAGGAGCAAACATTCAGCCTTATGTATGACACGATTATCGTCGGTGCTGGGCCTGCGGGTGGCACAGCAGCATATCATTTAGCCAAGAAAGGTAGCTCAGTATTAGTTTTAGACAAAGAAATTCTACCTAGATATAAGCCCTGCGGTGGTGGTGTATCACCCGCGATCTCGCAATGGTTTGACTTTGATTTTAGCCCAGCAATTTCTCTCAAAGCTGATTCTTTCCGCTTTACCTGGAAATTAGGCGACCCTGTAGAAGCAAAAATTGCCACCAAAGAACCTGTTTGGATGGTGCGGCGAGATGTTTTTGACCATTTCCTAGTGCAGCAAGCCCAAAAGCAAGGGGCAGAATTGCAAGACAATACAGAAGTAACAGGAATTGAATTGAAAGGCGACTATTGGCAAGTAAACACAGCCGATGGCCCAGTGACAGGTCGCTATCTAATTGCTGCTGATGGTGCTAAAGGCCCGATGGCAAAATGGCTAGGCTTCAAAGAACGTAAACGCCGCCTCGCAGGGGCATTAGAAGCAGAAGTTCCAGCAAATGTTACTGATTCCACAATTCACTTTGAATTTGGTTTAGTCAAAAACGGCTATATCTGGAACTTTCCGAAAGCTGATGGCTATTCTTTTGGTGTAGGTACATTCATTGGCGGTCAACCCCAAGACTTCAAAAAGATTTTGGATGAGTACGCCAAATCTTTTAACGTAGACATCAAAACTAGTAAACAATATGGTCATCCCTTATCTCTGTGGGATGGTAATCAAAAACTGCATACCCAAAATGCTGTTTTAGCTGGTGAAGCCGCTTGTGTAGTTGACCCAATGACAGCAGAAGGCATTCGTCCCTCAATTTTTAGTGGGTTAATGGCAGCAGAATTCGTCAGTCGGGCAATTGCTGGTGAGGTTAACGCTTTAGAAAAATACAGCGAAGCCATGAACGAACAATGGGGTAGTGAAATGGCTTGGGCGCAAAAATTAGCTGGTGCGTTTTATCGCTTTCCTGGAGTTGGCTATAAGATGGGTATTAAACGTCCTTCTAGCACTCAAGTTATGGGTAAAGTACTTTGTGGTGAACTGCGCTATGCTGACGTTGCTGGACGTGCCTTAAAGCGTTTAATTCCAGGTATTGGTGCGTAAATATTATTTCGTTAGGTGGGCATCGCCCACCCTACAACTAAAGATTTACATCTTGCGGTAACTCTCAGTTGACAGCCGCTTTTGCTAGCTTGATGACATTAGGGTTGATTACTCCCTAGCAACAAGCTAGGTAAAAGAGGTTTAACATGGCTCATTTAGATCTGCGTCGCCCACAAAATGTTAACGGCGATTTTTATGTAGATACTAGTTGTATTGATTGTGATACTTGTCGCTGGATGACTCCCGAAGTTTTTTATCGTGTTGATGAACAATCAGCAGTACATCATCAACCTTCAAATGAAGTAGAAAGATTAGCAGCCTTGCAAGCACTTTTAGCTTGCCCTACAAGTTCCATTGGTACAATGGAAAAGCCACAATATATCAAAGATGCTCAAAAATCTTTTCCAATTTTGGTAGACGAAAATGTTTACCACTGTGGCTATCATTCGGAAAAATCTTATGCTGCTGCTAGTTATTTCATTCAGTTACCAGAAGGTAATGTTTTAGTAGATTCTCCTCGATTTACTCCTCCTTTAGTGAAGAGGTTGGAGGAAATGGGAGGAATTAGATATATGTATTTGACTCATAAAGATGATGTCGCAGATCATCAAAAGTATGCTGATCATTTTGGATGCGATCGCATCCTTCATGCTGACGATATTTCCGGCAACACTCGCAATGTGGAAATTCAGCTAACAGGTTTGGAACCGTTTAACCTATCACCAGATTTATTAATTATTCCTGTCCCTGGACATACAAAAGGACACACAGTATTACTCTACAAAAATAAGTTTCTGTTTACGGGCGACCATCTCGACTGGTCAGAAGATTTGCACCAATTAACTGCATTTAGAGATTATTGTTGGTATTCTTGGTCAGACCAAATTAAATCAATGCGAAACTTGGCTAATTACACTTTTGAGTGGGTATTACCAGGACATGGACGGAGATTTCATGCTGATGTTGATACGATGCGGCTGCAATTACAAAAGTGTATTGAGTTGATGGAAAGCCTTTGAAGATAGAATACAAATAAAGAACTTTATTTTATCTTTTGATTTGCGATCGCTATCTAAAATTAAACAGCAGCAAATGTTGACAAATTATATCCAAGCAGCAATGCACAAAGCAACTTATGAATTGCTGGAAGATGGTACTTTTTATGGCGAAATTCCAGACTGTCAAGGTGTTTGGGCTAACGCTGCAACATTAGAAGCTTGCCGAGAAGATTTGCAAGACGCTCTCGAAGGATGGATTATTTTAGGATTGCGTTTAGGTCATACTCTACCAATACTGAATGGTGTTGACCTAAATTTACATCAAGAGGTTGCCTAATGCCACCTTTTGGGCCGATTAATCGGCGAGATTTGATTCGTTGTTTGAGAGACTTAGGTTTTGATGGCCCCTACTCAGGAGGTAAACATCAATACATGGTCAGAGATGAATTGAAGCTAACAATCCCAAATCCACATTCAGGAGATATAAGCCAAAGTTTATTAAATAGAATATTACGTCAAGCTAATATTACGAGAGAGGAATGGGAATCGCTATGAATGAGACATTTCCTAATTTATAAAATGAATAATTTTTGGATGAATTTGCTCATCAGGAAAATGGCAATGAACAGTATCGCGTACTATTTCTTATCATGTTTTCAGATCATCAGCTTGACTGAAAATTGACTCACATAAAGCTCTAGTTGTATAACCGCCATCGGGAGCATCTTCAACTAAAAATACTATTTCAGTCATAGTTAATATTTCTAATTAGATACTTGATTTAGATTTATGTAATAGTGTAATGCATCTACACGCACAAAATCATCGGCGTTAGCCTTCTCAGCATTCAATACTTCTGACCAAGGTAAGTAATCCCAATCAGGTAGCCATGCATCTTGATTACGCAGAAGTGTATCCAAAAATTTAAAAGTGTCTAAAAGTTGTTCTTTTGTGGTTGTATATTCTTCACTACGAAACTTATAGCAAGAATAACCCTCTACAAAATAAATATCCCATTGTCTGGGATCCCAACCAGATGCTAAAGGTGTCCCTTGGGCTTCTTTTTCTAAAACTAGTTCTAAAAGGTTTTCTGGTTCTATCTCCAAAACTTCTTGAGTATAATCAGTACCTGTTCCATATTCTTCTATACATTTTCCTTGGTCAAATAGTTTATAAATTAACCATCCTGATGTATCTTCATGAGCAATATAAATACAGTGAGTTTTAAGTATATTAGATACTTCACATACTTCAGCTTCTATGCAGGGGCCTAAAGGATAAATGATTGTCCATGCATGACCTTGATATTGAAGTACAATTCGCTTGAATCGCTCCTGACTCCAAGGATATTCTTTGCCTAACACATTAGTTTCTAAAACTCCACCAAATACTTTGGCAATTGCAGGGCTAACTACCTCAATAGATTCTTTTACCAGAAGAATGCCTATAGAGTTTGGGTAAATTCCTGAAAACTCAAACCCACGTCTTCCTCTAATTGGTATTGATTCCGTCATATTTATTAAAATCACAGGTCAAATACTGAATTGTTTCACTAATTTAACCCAGTAACTTAAATATGACTTAACTCATTATTATCAGCGATCGCCTAACCCTGACATTGGGGAAACTCTCTCTTCACGCCACAATTGATATAAACGATTTGCTGGCATTGTTAAATATAAAACATCTCCTTCGCCCAGATTAGTTTTCAGTAAATCCCAGCCGCGAACTTTCTGTCCGTTGGTTTCTACATACAAAGGCACAAAGTCAGCTAGTACCGCTATCTCTTGGACTAGCTGGTTGCAAAAAGGATGTGAGGGCGTAATTAACGTGGCAAAGGCTACCCAAAGTTTATCGGCTGTAATGCCATTTCCTAAAATACGTCCACCCAAAGCAGCAGCAGCAAAGGCTGGGGCGGCTAGTTCTGCGGGACTGAGAACGGCTTCAAAATCAAATACTTGTTGTGCCATTCCGGCAAAATCAGGGTCAGCATAATGGACAATGACGGGGATTTTCGGTGCTAAACCTTTAGCTTTGAGGGCAATTTCTAAATTAGTAGCATCGTTGCTAGTTACAGCCAAAACAGCAGCCGCAGAAGTAACATTACTAGTTTGCAGGATAGTACGGAAACTAGCATCACCTTGAATGACAGGAATACCCAAGCCGCGTACAGAGTTGACGTATTTATTATTCGAGTCAGTTTCTATGACAACTACTTCATTGCCACTGGTATGGAGTTGCTGGACAATTTTGCTGCCAATACCACTTAAACCACAAACAATATAATGATGACGCTGGGGAATTCGCGCTACATCCCAGAATTGCTTGAAGCGGCTACCTAAGACAAAATCGGTCAGCATAGCGTACCAAAGACCGATCGCTACTGCCCCAATTAGCATAATAATGATAGTGAATAATTTCACACTGTTAGGGGCATTTTCGACAACTTTATCGTTACCGCCTGCGCCAGTAATCATGCCCACAGAAAAATATACAGCATCGACTACAGATAAACTCAGTTCGGTAGACATATAGGTGATGGTGGCGATCGCTATAATTGCTAACAGCACAACTGCACCTGCTACTACCGATTTTCCATGTTGCTGAAACTGGCGCAAACTAGTAAAAACTTTCAGAAATTTTTTAATTAACGATCTGCGAATCGAACGGATGCGCGGTTGAATAGCAATAATTAAGCGATCGCCTACTTCTAATTCTTCCCCAGAAAGCACCCCATAGATTAAATTCATTTCTCCTTTTACAGGCAGATAATAAATCGGCATCCGTGCGGATTCTTCCCACAACTCACTCAAATTGCATCCTAGCCAAGGATGGTTTTCATCAATATATTCTTCTTGGACAGGCCAAGTTTGGTCAAATATTTTGATTTGTCCGATAGCTTGATTTCCGAGGGCGGCAAAAGTAAATAAAGGTGCAGCTAAACCGACAACACTCATACTTAAGTGGTCTGGTAACGCTTGATCTAAACGTTCGCCCAAATTTGTATTATACAAGCGATTGATGATGCGAATTCTGGGATTTAACACCCGTGCTTGCATCATAATTGTTAAATTTAAAGCATCATCTGAACCAGTAATTACTAAAGTCTGTGCTTGGTGAATTCCTGCGGCTGTTAAGGTAGCCGCCGCGTGTAAATTACCAATGATTATGTCTGATGAACATTCGCCAGGGATGGGTTTGTGATGAACACCCACAACCAATGCTCCCTGCTGTCTCAGCAGACGAAAGATTTTATATCCAGTACGTCCTAAGCCGCAAACAATAATTCGAGGTTTCATGAAACAGCAGGAAATATGTATTGGTAGTTAACAATATTCTTGCGCTGTTTTCTGAAGCTTAACTGTAACTGAAAACACGTTAGTTTTAAATAAAATTAATTAGACACTTTTGATACAGTTTTATAGTCAAATAAAGTATGAAGTCTGAAATATGAAGTATGAAATTAATTCATGTTGGTGGGATTTTATGTCCCCTATTTTTAGCAGGTGCGATCGCCTCTACAGCAAAAGCACAATCCGCACCAGGCCCTTTGGCTGCACCTAATGTGCAGCTGAAGGTACAACGCACCAGTGGAAATTGCCCCCAAACAGTTGGGCTGTGGTGGTTGGCGTTACCTTACGAAGGCGGTGCAGAACATACTGTAGTGGCAGATACTACAGCCTTTGCAGATTCAACCGATTTGGTGAAATCTAACAATAAATTGTTTGTCGAGTTTGTGTCACCTTTACGCAGTAATTATGCTTCTTGTGTTGGGCAAACTCAAGGGCAAGAATATCCTTTCTACAACGTGCAATTTAAGAATAAAAAAGCATATTTCCGTGTAGATTTACGTAAAATTAACGCACCTGGACAGCTAATTACTTATAAAAGTGTAGTTGCTTCTCGGCCTTATGTGCGGTGGGCGATCGCAGATTAGTAAACTGTTAAGTAATCAAGACAGTATGTTTAGGCCGCAGGGGAGCAGGGGGGAAATTAAATTTCAGGGTCGGCTCGGCGAGTAGTTGGGCGACTTTGATACAAATCTTGAATGACTTGAGCAGCAGAAACTAGGGCGACAAGGGTGATAACAGCAATAGGTAGCAAACCTTTGCCAAGAATAGCGATTGCAATCAGCACAACTGCGCCACTAAAGCGATATAGAGAACGGATTTTACAATAGCGGATGACTCCATATCTGTGCAGAATACCAACGGCGAAGGAGCATAATGCTACTGCGCCGCAAATCAGCCATCGTTGGTTATCTGGTAAAGCTACCGTTGGTTGACTTAACAAAATTTGTTCAACACCAACTCCAGTCGCAGCAATCCCGATGACTAATGGAAAATGGGTGTAAAGCCAGATATTAACACTACCAACTTTTCCCTGTTTCCGTGCTGTTTCGATTGGTGTACCACCTAAGTTATCGAAATAAACCCACCACCAAGAAAATGCAATAGCTAAACCAAAAATGGCAGAAATTACGGTGATCGTATCCCATTTTTGCTGAGAAACACCTTCGACAACCGCAATAATCGCTTCTCCTAACACAATAATTGTGAACAGTCCAAAACGTTCAGGTAAATGAGAAGCGTGAGGAAGTAACCCCATCTGAAACTTGCGTCCGGTTAATGGTGTGGCAAAATCTATGATGATTCCCAATCCCCAAAGTGCAAATCGCCAGGGGATGGGGACAAATGCTGAGATTAACCAGAGAGAAGATGCGATCGCAAAACCAATGGCGTAGCGAGTTGTCAAAGGACGCGCCGAAGGAATATGTATACCCGCACGGATGTATTCTACTACCAGCACAGCCCGACCAAGTGCATAAGCTAAAGCAAAGCCAGGAGAACTTTCGTCTAAGCCGTGGTGGATATTCACAGCCATAGCCGCCGCCGTTAACATTTGTACGCCAATCAACAGCCGATGTATTATGTCATCGCTGTCAAAGCGGTTGGCGTAAAAAGTGGTGCCAATCCATGACCACCAAAGAGGGATAAATAAAACGACAAATCCGAGGAATCCTGATAATGAAATATCTTCTTTCAGATTGTGTGCTACCTGTGAGACTGCGACCACAAACACCAAATCATAAAACAGTTCTAGCCAAGTAGCGCGTCTTTCTTCTTCGGTGTCTTCACCAATGCGTAATCTTGGCGGCTGGAGAAAATTTGTCATATAGCTAATAGCAAATCGCTAATTGTTTTCTACCATTAGTAGTAAGTAATTGACTATCTAAGTAGGTCGTCGTGAATATTTATCGTCAGGATAAGGCAGGAGGCAGAAGTCAGGAGGGAAGAGGCTTTTAGCTTAGTTACTCTTTCGTAACATAGTTAGGTTTTTTCTCACCGACTTACTTGTATAAGAGTATGTGTTGAGTAGTGAATATACTGTGTAGGTAGGAAACAGAAGTCCTACTTAGCTTGTACCCGCGCCTGCTTTACCATCGCAATCAAAGTATGGTGAGCATCTTCTGCATCAGCTAAAACATGGTCAAATGTGATACGTACTGGCTGAGGTTCCCCATTGACTTGGGCTGTTAAATTCATACCTTCAGCATCTATCGACAGCATTTGAGCAGACGTTGCCTGTTGTAACTCAGCAAAAACCTGTGCATAAACCAATATCGCATCAGCATGATCTTCGTTCATGTGATTACAGATGCGATCGCTAATTTCAGCAGAGAACTGATCGGACATTGTGTAAATACATAGGACAACACCCTAGATTCTAGGCTAACTTGAAACAAATTTGCCGCAGCTAAATTCTTTCCTAAGCTATTGCACCTACAAGTTGCACTATTGAAATTGTGAATAAAAGACTCAAACCCTCTCCCCTGCACAAGAGCGGTCTAAACTGCAAATTAAGTGTTTAATAACTTACTGCCCTCTAACTTTTTCTGAGCGAGCGTATTTTACTGAAAATGAGTAAAATAAAGTTAAATTTGTCAAGTAGTTTTTACCTATTATTTGCGGAATCTCAACATCTGAGACTGTAGCAAAAATCTTAAACAAAATTATTTAGCTAAGAGCCGATGAGCGACACTAGTCCACGCCGAATAGTTATTGGAGACGTGCATGGATATTATGAAGGCTTGATGACGCTTTTAGAGGCGATCGCGCCGACATCAGAGGATCAAGTTTATTTTCTGGGCGACTTAATTGATCGTGGGCCTCACAGTTACCATGTAGTAAATTTTGTCCGACAGAATAATTATCCCTGTCTGCTAGGAAATCACGAGCAGATGTTATTAAACATCTACACCCAGAAAAGTGTTCCTACACCAATCTTGCAAGCGTGGCTGTACAGTGGTGGACAAGCAACCCTAACCAGCTACCAATCATCTAATATTCCCCAAGACCATTTGGATTGGTTTAAGGCTCTGCCCACTTATTTAGATTTAGGTGATTATTGGTTAACTCATGCAGGTTTAGACCCTTCTTTGACTCTAGCAGAACAAACTAGCGAGCAGTTCTGCTGGATTAGAGACGAATTTCACAGTATGAAGGAGCCTTATTTTCCCGATAAGTTAATTATTATTGGTCATACAATTACCTTTACTTTACCAGGAGTTACACCTGGTAAACTTGCCCAAGGAAGAGGATGGCTAGATATAGATACTGGTGCTTATCATCCTCGTAGTGGTTGGTTAACGGGATTAGATATTACAAATAAGCTCATTTATCAAGTTAATGTTTTTCAAAATTGCTTACGTACCTTACCCTTAGCCGAAGGGGTAATTAATGTTGAGCCTTCTCAAATTACCGCTCGCCGCAATAAGCAGCGAGCATAATTGTTGGTTCCACTTTGTTTGGCGATATTCACAATTAAAGTAACGGTCGAATATTGGCTCGATAAGCAGACTCATCCAATCCATAACCCGCTTTGCTAGGTTGGGCTTTAATCGCGCGTCTGAGATTAGTAATGCGATCGCTAGTTGCTGGGTGGGTACTCAAGAAAGTCAAGCTAGAACCGCCCTTGAGCAGCTTTTGCATAAAAGAAACCATAGCAGACTGAGCATAGCCAGCGCGGGTTAAAGTTCTTAAACCTCTTTTATCAGCATCAAACTCATCTTGGCGGCTGCGAGGACGGTTGAGTGCTAAGTCTACACCAATTGCTACAGCCTGATTGCGGTCTAAACCTGCGGCTGTGGCTACACCACTAGCCAGCGCCCTTTGTCGCATCTGTTTAACTAGGTGTTTACCACCAATGTGACCAATTTCATGAGCGATAACACTAGCTAGTTCCGCTTCATTATCAGCAGTTTTTAATAAACCAGTGTTGACATAAACAAAACCTCCCAAAGTGGCAAAAGCGTTAACTGAGTTGTCTTCTACTACCTGGAAGGTATAGGGTAGATCGGGGCGATCGCTTTTTGCAGCTAAACGTTGACCAATTTGTTGTACATAACGATTAACCTCTGCATTGCGGTAAAGTCTAATTTCACTACTCCGCAGTTGATCATTCATCTGCTTGCCCAGTTCCACTTCCTGGCGACTGGATATATTAGAAAGCTGAAGTATTTGCGCTCCTTGGAACAACAAAGGTAAGAGATCTATAGCGCGTCCTGGTGCAGGTGTAGTCAAGCACAAACTCATGGCGACTACCACAGAAATAAATGGATATAACCAACTACGCCGCCATTGACGATAATTTGCCAAAAAACCTTTCCAAGCCATCATAATTCCCTTCTGATGATAATTTCGCAACAACAGAATATATCTGACAAAAAACCAGACGAATCTAGATTTGCTTAAGTTGCATTTTCAACCCTAAGCTACCGATGCGATTTGCGATCGCCTGTGTTAACCCAGATCAAGTACTTATGAATCAAGGTTAGTTGTTGAAATTGGATATAACGGCGTGCAGCTACGTAATAAATCTTAGTTTTCCCCTCTACCCTTTCACCCTTAAACCCCTTTACCCTAAAATCTAAAATTCAAAATTGGTATGATACACTGTCGCAAGACTGCTACACCCTGCCACTTTTAAGTCTCAACTCAGTAGGAAAAATTGCCGTGTCTCTCATAAACCTGGGTACAACAATCAATTACTTCGTTTGAATTTAGGAAAATTTTTTATGGCTATTTTTGATTCCAAAGGTCGCTTGTTTGGCAAACTTAATATTCTTGACTTAGGTGCTGCACTCGTAATTTTACTAGTCATAGTTGGTATCTTCTTTTTTCCTGGAACCTCTGGTTCTGTTGCCCAAGTTGGGACAAAAACAGTACCTATTGAGGTAGATTTAGCAGTTCGTGGTTTGAATGTCCGCGACCCCGAAAGGCTATTTGACAACGGATTTAAAAAAGGCGGTAAAACGAATGTAATTATCCGCAATCAACCTTATGGACAGATTGGGATTAAATCTATTCAACTTTTACCGAGAACAGTCACAGCTACCCAACCAGATGGTTCTGTTAAGGAATTACCAGATCCTAGAAGCAACAACTTCAGTACAGATATGCTGTTGACTTTAGAAGGTAAAGCTCAAGCCACTCCTGATGGCCCAGTTTTAGGTAACAGCAAGGTCAAAATTGGTATGCCTTTTGAGTTAGAAGGCTATAACTACAATTTCAATGCCACTGTCATTGATGTGAGAATACAAGATAAGTAATAGTCAACTGAAGTATGAAGTATGAAATTATCTATTATTGGATGATCATCGGCGGTACTTACTGCAAGTCTTCATTCTTTATACTTCATCCTTTTTTGGTCAATAGTCCATTGACCATTGACCATTGACTAATTTAATAAAGGTAAAAACTGTCTAATTAATCCAATAGTGACTGCTGGTAGTTCCAACTGCGGTGTTAAACCGACATCATCTAACTGTTGAAACACTCGAATAGCTTGAGGATTTTTATCAGCTAAACGGTGACCAATTTCCGGCCCAGTAAATTGGGATTTTTGCCCCCAGATAATCGCTGTAGGCGTTGTCAATTGTTGAATATGAAGGCCTAAGTCGAAACATAAGTCACCCCGAACAAAAGACAGTGCCGCATACTCAGCATTGGGCTGCTGGGCAGATTGAAGATAAGCCTCGACAATTTCTTGATAAACTCGATTAGCTTGGGCAAATTGTCGTTGTTCTAAAAAACTGCGTATTCCAGCTTCGGTTGCCACGCCTGTACTGTAAAGTAATCGGTCAAGTACAGGTATGCTGACTACCTGGGCAAAAAAGCTGCGGGAGTAGTCTTCGCCAAAATCAGCAAGTCCAGCAGGTGTAGTTAGAATTAAAGACTTAAATAATTCAGGATGAGCGATCGCTACTCTAATTGTAAACGCGGCGGTCAACGAAGAGGCGATCGCCGTCACTGGGCCTGTGCAAGTTTGCTGAAAAAATTCCCGAATCGTTGTTAAATAGTCTTCTATCTGATAATTCCGGACTGGATGCTCTGATCTACCCCAACCAATTAAGTCTGGGGCCAAAATTCTATACTCACTAGCAAAAGCCGGGTAAACTTTCGACCACTCATAGGCAGAAGATCCACCGCCAAAGCCATGCAGAAATACTAGAGTTTCTGCTTCTGGTGTGGCGATCTTATTGTTCTCCCAAAGTGCGCCAGTTTGGGTATAGTACACCATTCTCCCTAGCGATGACATGATAGAGCGTTGCTCAAATCCCTGTGGTTGAAACATATATTGTATTTGCCATTTACTTAATAAATTTAATTACTGAGTGCTGCGAATTATTTGCTCAACTCAAAACACTAGACTCTCAAGCTTTGACATTTCATATTTCTATTATTAGCTAACTCTCTGCGCTCAAACCTCTAGCCTCCGTGAGATTAAGTAGATGTAAAATTACTAGTTTACCTATAAAGATTCAGTGTTTTTTTTGTCACTAATTAGCGGTATATTTGCCTGGAAATATGATTAGGAAAGCATTTGCATAAGTAGCCTATATCACTTTAGTTAGAATGGTCTAGCAGTTTTTTGTGGTAATCTATCAGAAAACTCACCGATAATTGTAAGCTTACAGAATTGTTAAAGTACTTAAGATTAACAACTATTCTGCGCTTAACAAAAATAGCTTTAGATATAATTACTTATCTAAGTGTTCTCTAGGTAATGGTAAGGCGGGGCGTTGTGGTACAGCAGGCTACTCTTAAATCGGATACATTAATAAAATTTGCAGATTCTAAATATGCACTAGAAAACTGCGATGTGCATATAGCTTCAGCTTGGAAGGGACAATTGGCAGAGACTCTAGAGACCGCTAGAGTAGGTGTCCCAACCTGTGTGTGTTTAAACTTAGAAGAATTAAAATGTTTTGAACCCGTAGAGCGTCAGTATGAGCATTGGGGAGTAATTTTCCAAAATTCGATCGCCATCCAACCTTCAAATCCTGCGTTTCCTACTCATTCAGGGCTGATAGTATTGATGGGTTCGCCCAGAAGCGGATATATCGAAGCTAGTTTTTTACAACCTGTGAACTTTGTTAGTGCTTATGTTACTAGTTCGCAGCGTCTAGTAATGTCTGCTTACGATCGCGATCGACAACTCTTAGTTCAAACCGTACTCCCTGGCGCGAATCTAGCTAACTCTGACTCAGCAGTGCCTCCTAATACTTTATTGTCAGTCACAGCAAAGAACATTCATTCTGTCACATTCTGTGCATTTGATGGGCAATTCACCCTGGATGACTTTCATTTTTGTATTTAATTGTTGGATGAAGGAAGAATCCCTGCCGTTCTCCGGTGGGGAGTTGTCAACCTGTGCTTAAACCCTGGTAAAAGTTATATATTAGAAAATCTCGTCAACAATTAGGTAAAAACCGTGGCAAAGGCTTCGTATTCTTTGCAGCAACTAATTAACCAGATCCCTAACTGGTCGCTTCCTGCTTTTAATGTTGGAAGTCCAAAGCAGCAAAATTTCAAGCCTTTTTCCGGGCCAGGCAGCGTTCTGAGCCTTGTGGCAGTAGTCATTGCTATGCTGTTTTGGAACTGGAAACTGCTTTTGTCCCTTGTAGTTGGGATAGGGGTCATGCTATTCACTTACACATTACAGCCGTGGAACTGGCAATTGCGTTGGTCAGAAATCCAAAAATTTCTCAATGGCCCTAATCGTCAGTTAGTCTTAGCTGTTAGTAGTGGTGGTATTGCTACTGTTAGCACTTATATGGCAGCTGCCATCTGGGTTGACTCTCACAGCCCTTGGATTGCAACTGCTGCAATTGTGCAAGGTTTGGGAACGCTATTAACTTTAGTTTTGCTGCTGTGGCAAATTGTCAGCCGTTACACCAATCAAGAAGCAGACTTGTTTGAGAAGTTATTACTCAATTTAACCGAACAAGATCCATTGAAACGTTTGATTGCTGTGCGTCAATTGACTAAATTTATTTCTCGTCAGCCAGTTAATCCTGGACTACAGCAAGAAGGTATCCAATGCTTACAACTTCTGCTCACAAAAGAGGAAGAAGCGATAATTCGAGACGCAGCATTTGAAAGTTTACAAATCTTAGATCGGCTACAGAATCGCTCATCCAGCACAGCTACTCCCCTAAAACCAGCCAAGTTAAAAATTCAAACCCAAAAATCTCAAGTTTTGAACTATTAACCAAACTCTGGGGCAATGTCCTACTTTATACTTATTTCCGATAAAGTCTGCCATTGCGGACTTGCACCACAGGATGATTACATCGACGCACCAGTTGTTCATCATGAGTAGTAACAATCACGGTTGCGCCAAAAGAGTTTAACTTTTGGAGAATTTGGATCACTTGCCAGGAATTATCGGGGTCAAGGTTTCCTGTGGGTTCATCAGCTAAAATCAGTGGTGGCGTTCCAACTATCGCTCTGGCAACGCTCACCCGTTGTTGTTCTCCTCCCGAAAGCTGATCAGGAAAACAGTCAGCTTTAGACAACAAACCTACTAGTTTCAAAGTTGGTTCTAAACGCCTTTGAATTTCTTTGCGAGTGTAACCTTGGGCTTGGAGGACAAATGTCACATTTTCCGCGACAGTTCTTTGCGGGATAAGTTTGTAATCTTGAAACACAACTCCAATACGCCGCCGCAACAGTGACAAGCGATCGCCTTTCAAAGCTGTAACATTACAGTCATAGACAATGACTTCACCTTGGGTAGGAAACTCTTCACCGTATAAAAGTTTTAAAAGGGTTGATTTCCCAGAACCGCTTGGCCCGGTGATAAACAAAAATTCTTTCTGTTTAACTTCTAAACTTACATCTAATAAACCATGACAACCGTTGTCATAGGTTTTTGTGACAGAACGCAATTGTACGATTGGATTATTACTATTACTTTGCTGTTGAGATGTCGTATCCTTTGCTGCAAAAGTTGTATCCGTTTTAACTGGAGTTTTTACCACGGTTCTCATGGGAAGAATATATAAACTTGATGAGAGCTAAACACCTTAAAAATTTCAATTTAAGATTCCCTTAAAAATAAGGATTCCCAGGCATCGCCTAGGAATCTCAAGTTCAAGAGCAAAAATTAAGAATTTTTGAAGTTTTCAGTACTTACCACGATAAAAAAAGGGAATAGGAACTTCTTCACTGTTGCCTGTTCCCCAATACCTTTCGGTTAATGGGGAAAGGGGAAGGGGAAAAAGTAGAAGAAAACCTTTAACCCTTCCCCTTTAACCTTTTCCCAAAACCAGATTACAAGTTAAAAATGCTTAACCGAATAGTATTGGCCTGTTCCCTATATTGCACCTTTCGCAGTTAACCGATAAACAAAGGCTTTCAGTGCAAACTCTGGTAAAGCTAACATCCGTCGCCAACGCCAAGGTTCTTGATACAAGCGATACAGCCATTCCAAATGATTATTACCCAACCAAGCGGGAGCGCGGGTTTTTGTACCTGACCAAATATCAAAACTGCCGCCAACACCAATCCAAATTGCTTGAGGGCATAAATGACGGTTTTGGGCAATCCATAATTCTTGACGTGGTACTCCCAAACCTACAAATATTACTTGAGGCTGTAATTGTACAAGGGTTTGGCGTAATTGTTCTTCTTCTTCTGGTGAATGATAGCCAGAATGGGTACCTACTATATTTAAATCTGGAACTTGCTGCTGCCAATACTCTGCTGCTTTTGCTGCTATTGTTGGTGCGCCACCGTAAAAAAATACTTTTTTATCTTTTTGCTTCTGTCCCACTTCTTGCAGCAATGTCTCTGCTAGTTCAATCCCTGGACAGCGTTGAACTTTTTGCCAAAAAAGCCATTGCAAATAAAGAACTACTCCCGCACCATCGGGAATTACTAACTCCGCATCGCGAATTACTTTTGCTAAAGCGTTGTTTCGTTCTGCCTGCATGGTCATTTCTGCATTCAGTGTTACCACATGAGTGCCTCTGCTGTGTTGCAGGCATTCTAGCAACCAGCCTGGATAGTTACTCATGACATGGACGGGCATTCCTAGTACGGAAAATACTTTAGGCGGTTTAGACATAGCCTACTCTATGATTAGCCTCACACCAAATTGTCTAGAACGATAGTTTATCAAATTTTTTAATAAGTCGCCTGGAGAATTTTAAGCAAGTCATAGTTAACAAAATTTTGGTTTAAAAGCCTGCTAGTTATTTCTTTGAGAGGATGTGAGCAATTAAAGTAAGACAGGATACCAGTTTTTATTACAATAACTTTTTCTTATAAAAAGACCTATTATTTATCTCTAATGTTGCACCGCTAACTATGCGAACGCAATTTCTACAAGCGATCGCATCGTTTTGATTACATTGAGTATTTAACAAATATAATTCTGTTGTAATTCAACCAGTATACTCATAAAAAAGTAGGTTGGCTTTTCACTAACCTCAGACTAACTTGACTTTAAATGTCTCCTACAAGGTACAGCATTTCTCCGCCACCATTGGAGGTAGCTAATATCATCCTAAAATTTGAGTTTGCTCACCTGTCAAAATAGAAAACGTCATCAAATTCGTTGAGGTTCAGTGCTTGTATCTAAGATAAAGCCGGGCTGTCTTGACAATCCCAGGTGGGTCTACCCAGAAGGCAGCGTTATCAACAATAGGCTTACTTAGGTAATACATTTATATAGATATATTATAAATATATTTATTTTTATAAATGTTTTTTAACTATATCTATGAAGATTTTTTAATTAGCTTGGTTTGACAGTTCAGTTAGTGTAGCGCGCAGAAGTTGACAATGAATAAAATCCGTATTGTTTTAATTGAAGATCATGATCTCACCCGTGTCGGTATTCGGACAGCACTACAGCAGAAAGAAGAGATTGAAGTGCTAGGAGAAGCTGCCAATGCTGCGGATGGCATAAAGTTGTTAAAAACAGTACAACCAGACATTGCGATCGTTGATATTGGTTTACCAGATAAAGATGGTATTGCCCTAACACGAGAAATTAAAGCTATTGCCACTGGTGAAGATGTAACCAGAGTGTTGATTTTAACACTTCGAGATAATAAAGAAGCAGTATTAGCAGCCTTTGCTGCCGGGGCTGATTCTTACTGTATGAAGGATATTAAGTTTGATAATTTGCTAGAAGCCGTAAGAGTCACTTACAATGGCAACGCTTGGATTGATCCTGCGATCGCCAGAATTGTGTTACAACAGGCACAACAGAATTCACCTAAACAGGAAACGATTTCTCCAGATAATAAAAATACTCCCCAAAGCCAAGACATTGGGGAAAATGAGGAGGTAATTGACCCTTATACCCTGACAGAAAGAGAGTTAGAAGTGTTACAGTTGATTGTCGAAGGTTGTAGCAATGCTGTTATTGCCGAACGACTATATATTACTGTTGGAACTGTCAAAACTCACGTCCGCAATATTTTAAACAAGCTATGCGCTGATGACCGCACTCAAGCAGCAGTACGTGCTTTGCGTTCTGGCTTGGTCGGATAAATAGGTTTCAGGGTGATTACACCCTGAAATTGGTTTTTAATAATTACCTTACATTGAGTAAATTTATACGTTCAAAGTGGGTAAATTCTATAATTAAGGCTGGCTTTTTAGTTGTTTGTAGGTTGTAATTAGGCGGGATAAAAATTGCATTATCCCGCAACACAAGTATTGGAAATAAAAGTCAAGTATGACTGAAATAGAGGTAGAAAAGCTGAAGCTCATGATTGTTGATGATGAGCTAGATAACTTAGATTTACTCTACCGCACTTTTAGGCGAGATTTTCAAGTATTTAAAGCAAATCATGCCCTAAGTGCGTTGGAAATATTAGAGACAGAAGGTGAGATGGCCGTGATCATCTCAGATCAAAGAATGCCGGAAATGAATGGGACTGAATTTCTCAGTCATACGGTAGAACGCTTTCCCGATACAATCAGGATTTTACTGACTGGTTTTACTGATGTTGAGGATTTGGTAGATGCGATTAACTCTGGTCAAGTTTTCAAATACATCACCAAACCTTGGAATCCGGAACGGCTAAAAGTATTAGTAGAACAAGCTACCGAAACATATCGCCTAGTCAAGAAACGCACCCAAGAGTTACGTCGTTCTTTAAGGCGAGAATCTTTATTTAATGAGGTGACAACAGCCATTCGGGAGTCCCTAGATTATGGCAATATGTTGCAGAAAATTGTCGCCACTATTGGACAAACATTTGATGCTACTTGTTGTCTATTGATCCCAGTAGAAGGCGATCGCTTGACAAATGATAAATTTTCATACCAATCTTCAAAATCCTCTTTGGTAAATTGTGCGTTTGACAAAAGCCTTTTCGATAAGGTTCTGGAAACTCGTGATTACCAACTTAGTCAAGATACCTTTGAAGGCAACTCTTGTAATCATTTAGTTGTACCGCTTACTTACCAACAACAACTCTTGGCTGTACTTGCCCTTGACCAATGGGGATGTGATAGCCCTTGGACAGCAGAAGATATCCAGTTAATCACAGGTGTGGCTGACCAAGCAGCCATAGCCCTTTTCCAGGCAAAACTTTATCAACGGCTGCAAGAAAAGCAAGAGCAAATTAGAGCCGAGTTGGAAGTTGCTCGCCAAATTCAACATAATCTACTCCGTCAAACTTTACCTGAAATTCCAGGAGCCAGATTACAAGCTTGCTGTTATCCTGCACGCGAGGTAGGAGGCGACTTTTTTGAAGTATTTGTCCATCCTAAAGGCGATTTATGGTTGGCGGTAGGTGATGTTTCTGGAAAAGGTGTACCTGCGGCTTTATTTATGGCTAGTGCAATTTCTGTACTACGCCGCGAATTATCTCAAGAAACACCAGCCGAACCCCATATAATCGTCCAAAATCTCAACCATGCTTTATGTAATGACTTAACCAGCAATAATTGCTTCATTACCCTTGTCTTAGCTTGTTATACCCCTAGTACTAGGCAACTAGTCTATGCCAATGCTGGACATATCTACCCTCTACTTTGGTCACACCTAGCAATCTCATCTGAACAACCTAACTATCTTAAAGAACGGGGTATTCCTTTAGGTATTTTGCCAACTTGGAAAGCCCAATCAGGCAGATTACATTTAGCTTCAGGTGATACCTTACTGCTAGCTAGTGATGGGATTACTGAAGCAACAGTATCAAATGAGATACTAAAATACGGTAACAAAGCTGATACTAATGTTCCGGCAGTTAGCCACTTTATGTTAAATCAACAAGGACTTTGGCAACTTCTACAAATGGAGCCACAACCACTTTCGCTGAATCATTTATTAGCTCGCATCCAAGCGGATAACCAAGTTCAAGAAGATGATCAAACTATACTTTCATTGGAGGTTATATAAGTAATGAAAAGTGAGCTTCATGTACCAAGTGATTTAAATTATTTAAATATCGTCGAAAGCTGGTTGTTAGGATGCTTAAAAGTCCAGTTAGGCGAGTCTGTTGATTGGACTCGTCAATCAAGCCGTTTACGATTGGCTTTGGTAGAAGCCTACTCTAACGTAGTTCGTCATGCCCACAAAGAGCAGGCAAATTTGCCAGTATTACTACGGTTAGAACTGAAAGAACGAGATATTGCTTTAGAAGTTTGGGATTACGGCGAAGGCTATGATATGTCTACCTACTTAGAACCCAACCCTCTAGACAAACAAGAAGGAGGCTATGGATGGCTAATTATGAATCGGTTAATGGATAAGGTAGAGTATCAGTTACAAGTTGATGGTGCTAACTGTTTAAAGCTAGAAGTGACGATTCCAGAATTGATGAAATAAGAGAAATGAGGTTAGGGGCTGGAGGCTAGATTTAGAGAGGGAAAAGTAGTATTTTTGACTTTCACTCAGAAATTTTGCAAGCTAGCTACTCATGAGAAATTTCACAACTAAAGATGAAAAGATTTATTTCCTAACCTCTAGCCCCTAGTCCCTAATCTCTATTTTCTGGACGCAAAGCCAGTAACTCTTGAGGAGAAGCCAGGAGTTTAATTCTGGTGTATACAATTTGTCGTTGTTCGTTTAAGATAAACAGCCACATCGCATTCACGCCACACCAATAAGTTTGAGCTTTACCTGTCACTTGAACTTGGATTTGGTGATTTTCTAAATTCTCGATTATTCCTTGGCTGGGGTAAGCTTTAACGCCTTGGGCTTCTTGTTGTAAGTAGGATACGATCGCATCTGGGCCGACAATATCAGACTCAAACGGTGGACGCATTATTCCGTCTTCGGCAAACAGTGCAGCTGTTGCTATAAATTCTCCAGCATTTAAGGTCGTGAAGTAATTTAGAATGCAGGGTTCTGTAATTCCTTCAATCTCAATCTTTTCTAGATATTCAGCAGCTTTCATAAAATTACCTGTATCAGGTTAACTGAAATTAATTGGAATATAAAAGTATTTATAAAAAAAGCAGCTGTTGAGGTAAATTACCAAGCTCAAGTACTTCTTAAGAAAGAATTTGTTCCTAGAAACAGCTTTTGGCAATTCATTGAGGTTGGTACGAACAACGACAAATCAAGGTTTTGGGGAAGGGTGTATGTATTCAAAACTCTTGCATCCTAACCTCCCTAAACCTTGTCTCGCTTTCCGATATTGCATTATTTCTTAATAAATTGCAAATAAAATTTACAAATGGATGAGGTGTAAAATGTTTTCTGGCAACATTGACTATGTAAGGTAGAGTTACACCGCTCAAGTATGGGCAGCATTTAGCTCAAAAAAATGAATCAGTGTTCAGTTACCAGCAGCGATGCAGTCAAAGAAAAAGCTTTGGAGTTAGGCTTTCACAAAGTGGGCATTGCTGCTGTAGATGAGGGTGATAATACGGAAGTTGAAAGGCTGCAAGCTTGGATAGCGTTGGGTTATCATGCTGACATGAACTGGATGGATAACCCAAAGCGGCAAGATATTCGTTTAGTTATGCCAGAGGCGCGATCGCTTGTGTGTGTTGCGCTTAATTACTACACTCCACATCAACGCCCGGAAGGTGAAGAATACGCTAAAATCTCCCGCTATGGCTGGGGGCGAGATTACCACAAGGTGATGCACAAGAAACTAAAACTACTTACTACCTGGTTAGAATCACTGGGTGAGGGAGTTAAAGCTAGATATTATGCAGACACTGGCCCTGTGCAAGATAAAGCTTGGGCGCAAAAAGCTGGAATTGGTTGGATTGCCAAAAATGGGAATGTGATTACTAGAGAGTATGGCTCTTGGGTATTTTTGGGGGAAGTTGTGACTAATTTAGAATTAGAATGCGATCGCCCCCATAGCCAACATTGTGGTAGCTGTACACGTTGTTTAGAAGCTTGTCCTACAGGTGCGATCACGCAACCATTTGTAGTAGATGCCAATAGCTGTATTGCATATCATACAATTGAGAATCGCGGGGAAATACCAGAAGTGATCGCACCACACCTACAAGGCTGGGTAGCTGGTTGTGATATTTGCCAAGACGTTTGTCCTTGGAATCAGCGATTTGCCCGCACAACTGACGTGGCAGACTTTCAACCTTATCCTGGGAATATTGCACCCAAGCTGGTAGAATTAGCAAAAATCTCAGATGAGGAGTGGGACAGACAATTTCCGGCATCAGCTTTGCGGCGGATTAAGCCAGAAATGCTCAGACGGAATGCCCGTGCTAATCTTGACGCATCTAGGCGAAATAATGACTCAGAAAGTAATTGTTTTTGATTTTGATGGCACGATCGCGGATACAGTAGATGCTCTTATAGGTATTGCCAATCGTTTAGCTACAGAGTTTGGCTACAAACAAATAACTCCTGACCAACTTGCTTACTTAAGGAATTTGACCTCTAGAGAAATTATTAAATACTCAGGCGTTTCTCTATTAAAAATTCCTTTTCTACTCAAAAAAGTTAAATCAGAACTCAAAAATAAAATTCACGAGTTTCACCCAATTCCAGGAATTCGAGAAGCTTTAACAGAACTCAAAAGTCAAGGTTATCAGTTAGGAATTATCACTTCTAACTCTAAGGAAAATGTGACGGCTTTCCTTAACAACCATGACTTAGATAATCTGTTTGATTTTATTTACTCTGGAGTAACTATTTTTGGCAAAACTACAATAATCAATAATGTATTAAAGCAAAGGCAAATTCCTACTCAAGCAGTTATCTACGTTGGTGATGAAACTAGGGATATAGAAGCATCAAAAAAAGCTAACATTAGAGTTGTTGCCGTTACTTGGGGATTTAACTCTACCGAAGTATTATCTAAGCAAAAGCCAGATTATTTAATTCATCACCCAAGCGAACTGCTAGATATTCTGAAAAACTGTTGTTAAATACAAAGTCAAAGAGGAATAGCCAAATCCCAAGAAATAAAGTATGAAGAATGAAACCTAAAAGATCATAATTCAGACTTCATACTTCACACTTCAGTTGCTTATTTTTTAGGTTGACCCTTTTCTATAGCTTGTTGTATTAAATCATCACTTACATTTGATACGCCTTCGCTGCGAGAACCACCAACTTCTTTAGCTAACTCTAAATAATCATCAGGATTTCCTGTTGATTGCGCTTCTGTTTTTCTCTCTTCTGCTTCTGGAACTTCAAATTTGTTTGCGGTTGCAGCTTCGGCTGCTGCTGCGCCTTCGGGAGTCCGATCTACATCGCTAACGCTGAACTGCTGTGCTGCTGCATAATCAGCATCAAAATCTACTTTTTGTACTTTTTCTTCGCCACTAGCCATTTGTTCTGCGGCTAATTGTGCATCATGAGTAGTAGCTTCATTTGGGTTTGGTTTTATTGTATCTTCTGGCATAATTTAACACCTTGAGTAATTTTATTAAATGCTGAGGCGATTATACTCAGGTAACTTTAGGTATTTCTGCCATCTGCGGAGAGATTATTCCTCTATTACAAGATAGATATAAGTTTTAATTTTCAATATAAATAACTCTTTCTCTGGGAGGGAGATCATAATGATCAAAGTCTGGTAACTCTTAGTTTGATATGTTAATTTCCCGGAGATAAATTATGACAGCTAGTTACGAAAATAAAGCGTCTCAAGCATTGAGCAATGAAACTCAAAATGTTGTACAAGCATTTAATAGTTTAAATACTGATGCTAAATTAGCATGGTTTTATCTCGTTTATGAAGAGATGGGTGAATCCATTACTCCTGCTGCGCCAGCTGCTGCTGAACCTGAATTAGCACCACTTTTATTAAACAATTTTTTGGAATTATCAGATGAAGAACAACTCAATGTAATGCGGGATATTGTTGAACGCAAAGATACAGAATATTCTCGTGCTTACGGTGCAATCAAAGAAAATAATCAGCTGTTAGTTTGGTATGTTTGGGCAGTAGCTATGGGTAAGACAGTGGTTGACTTGCCAGATAATTATGAGCCAAATAATGCAATTAATGATTTGATCGCTCAAATAGAAGAATTAGATTTTGAAGAGCAAATGTCAGTTTTTAGAACGATCGCTGGCGAAATGGGCTACACTGATGTCAAACCAATAGAAACACAAGCCGAAACTGGCAAAACATCAAGCCTTTAGAGGGGCTAGGGGCTAGTTAATATAGCAGGAAACAGGTGACAGGGTTAAAAGTCTGTCCTGAATTATAGAAGGTATATCTTTCCTAGCCTCTAACCTCTAGTCTCTAGTCTCTAACCAGCTACTTGAGTTAAATCGGCTGGTGTGAGGTTAGAGTGTACTACTTGACCATCACGGAACCAAACTATGCGCTGGGTTTGGCGCGCTACTTCTGGTTCGTGAGTCACCATCACGACGGTGATACCGCTAGCATTTAATTCACCAAAAATATCTAATACTTCCCCAGTTGTGCGGGAGTCAAGTGCGCCTGTGGGTTCATCGGCGAGAAGCACGACAGGACGATTGACAATTGCACGGGCGATCGCTACTCTTTGTTGTTGTCCACCTGAAAGTTGAGTGGGTTTGTTGTTGAGGCGTTTTTCTAAACCAACTCTTGTAAGTGCGACAACTGCGCGATCGCGTCTTTCTGTCGGGTTAACATTAGCGTATGCCATTGGCAACATGACATTTTCTAGGGCTGTAAGTTGGGGTAACAGGTGAAATTGTTGGAAGACAAACCCCAATTTTTTATTGCGGATGTGTGCCAAGGCTTTATCATCCATATGAGCAACATCAAGGTTATCTAAATAATAATGTCCAGATGTGGGACGATCTAAACAGCCGATAATATTCATGGCTGTTGATTTACCTGAACCAGAAGGCCCCATAATTGAACAATACTCGCCTTCTGTAATAGTCAAGTTTACATCGTTAAGTGCTTTGACTTCGGTTTCTCCACTGCCGTAGATTTTAAAGATATTTTCTAAACGAATTATTGCTGATTTTGGTACAGGATTAGGAACTAGAGAATCGGTAATTGAGATAGTTGTCATAAATATTTAGTAAATTTACTTGTTATTTCTAGGATAGTCTTTGTGTCTGTTTATCCACCACCAACCCAAGGCGGTACACAAGAAAGTAGCAAGGATACTCAAAAGTAAAGATGCAAAAAGAGGATGGGGTTGATTATCTGGAGATATGGTTGCTAGGGGTTGGTTGATTTTATCAATATTTTGAACAACTACGCCAGAAACAATTGCACCACCACCAAAGCCGATACCTAATATTGGGATGGTGTTTTCTAGAGAGCGATCGCGTTCTGCTTGTTCTCTATCGAGTTCTGCTTACTCTATTTCTACTATGCCACGAATTGAGTCTATGGCTTTGCTCAACAATTCTGAACCGTGACGGAAATAACCTAAGTCTGCGTTTATTTGTTGTTGCAAGTATGGACGACGTAGATTTAACCATAATTAGATCCCCGACTTCTTTGAGAAGTCGGGGATCTGGAAATTGGTCAAAAACTTAAATTGATTCTATTTTTAGATAGTATCTGGATCGATATTTAACTCCCGTAGTTTTGCAGCAAAACGTTCTGCTTGCTGTTGTACTTGTTGTATTTGCTGTCTAATTTTGCTACTCGTGCAATGCGAAGCTTAAATAAAATTATCTTGAAAAGAATAATTTAAGTACTTTTGTAGTAGCAAAGCTATAGATAAAAATATCTCGTGTATGCGTTATGAACATACAAGCATATTTTACTAATGCTTGTATGTTAGCAACAACAGCTTTGTTATCTGTGATTAAAACAGAAGCATTTGTAACAACTACTTGAACGTTAGCAGCAAATTCTTATACCTTTGTTTGGAATGCTAAAGCGAAACTTATTAATGTTAAAACATTTGTCACAACAGCTTGAACGTTAGCAGAAAACCCTTATACCTTTGTTAGTAATGCTAAAGCAAAACTTATCAATGTTAAAGCATTTGTGACAACAGCTTGAACGTTAGCAGCAAAGCCTTATACCTTTGTTAGTAATGCTAAAGCAAAACTTATCAATGTTAAAGTGCTAGTGGCAATGATCACATTTTTATTAGCACTATTTAAGTAAAATTTTTCCTAATGATATTGAAACATTATTGAATGAAAGTTTTTGGCGTTGTTAAAAACCTGTATTCATAAATTCCTAGAACTTACACATTTTGTTCAAATTGGTCAATCGCTTCAATATCATCAGAAATTTGAACGCATTGTTTTAATAAGGCAATATTCAGTTCAGATAATATTTCACTTAAAGTAATCTGTTCATAACCATGAGTATCTAAAAACTGGGATGGTGTTTCTTCGCGTAAATGATAAAGTTTGAGTTGATTGATTTGCCAAACCCACACCTCAGATACTCCCAAGCGTTGGTAAATTTTTAGTTTTTCCAGGCTACCACTAGTAATAATTACCTCTATAGCTAAATCTGGGATATTTTTTTTCTCTCCAATGGCGTAGCATTCATCGGGTTCGACTCCAGCTTGTTTGAGTTGTTTTTTAACAGTGGAACTTCCCATTGGGTTGAATCGAATTCGTTTTAAGTAGAGATAGCGTTCTATTAAAATAGCTAAACGTTTTTTAATATTTTCATGCCTGATAGACGGTGACACAATTTCTAATATTCCATCTATATAATTGACGCGGTAATGAGAGTTATCTTCTAGTTTGGCGAGTAAGGCTTCATACATTTGCCAGCTTACGCCAGTAGTGACAAATTTTTCCTCTGGGTCGTCAGTTTGTGATAATTCTGTGTCGTTTAGCAGTTCTTTCAGGCTGCTGACCATTGTTTTATTTCTCCTAGTAAAGTTTTGCTGGGGTCATGCCTGCACATATTTTAATTCACACCCAAGCACAGAAAGGATTTTGTGCTTTTATAATCTTGGTATCCACTACCTACGCAAAAAGCACCAAAAATGCGTAGGCGTAGCCCGTCGTAGACATCGCCATGCTTCAGTATCCCAATCTCGAACAAGCGTTAAAATATCACTTCGGTTACGATCAGTTCCGTCCGGGACAGCGAAAAATTATCGAAGATGCGCTACAAAATCGAGATTTGCTGGTAGTGATGCCAACGGGTGGGGGAAAATCTTTGTGCTTTCAACTACCAGCGTTAATCAAAAAGGGATTAACAGTAGTGGTATCGCCGTTAATTGCGTTGATGCAAGACCAAGTTGAAGCACTGCGAAATAATAATATTAGTGCGACGTTTCTTAATAGTAGTTTGAATCCTTATCAAGTGCGATCGCGGGAAGATGCCATCCTCAATGGCAAGGTAAGATTACTCTACGTCGCCCCAGAACGGCTGATGAGTGAAAGGTTTTTGCCGTTTCTGGATTTAGTACATCACCAAGTTGGCATTTCTACTTTTGCAATTGATGAAGCGCACTGTGTTTCTGAGTGGGGACATGATTTTCGTCCAGAATATCGCCAGTTGCGCTCATTGCGATCGCGTTATCCGAATGTTCCAACAATTGCATTAACAGCAACGGCTACTGAACGCGTCCGTTCGGATATCATTCAACAAATCGGGTTAAAGCAGCCTAGTATTCACATTGCTAGTTTTAATCGCCAAAATCTTTATTACGAAGTCCGTCCTAAAACTAAATATGCTTACGCTGAATTATTAGAACTGATTCGAGAAATTGACGGTTCAGCTATTATTTATTGTCTAACTCGCAAAAAAGTTGATGAATTAACTTTTAAACTGCAAAATGATAAAGTTTCCGTTCTTCCTTATCATGCCGGATTAAGTGACGAAGAACGCAGCAATAATCAAACGCGATTTATTCGAGATGATGCGCGGGTGATGGTGGCAACTATCGCCTTTGGCATGGGAATTAATAAACCAGATGTCCGCTTAGTAATTCATTATGATATTCCGCGTAATTTAGAAAGTTACTATCAAGAATCTGGCAGGGCTGGTAGAGATGGCGAAGCATCACGTTGTACTATCTTTTTCAGCTTTGGTGATATCAAAACTATTGAATGGAGTATTAACCAAAAAACTGATGCCCAAGAACAGTTGATTGCTAAACAACAACTGCGGCAAATGATAGACTACGCTGAAGGGACAGATTGCCGTCGTACAATTCAACTAGGTTATTTTGGCGAAAGGTTTCTGGGAAATTGCAACAATTGTGATAATTGTCGTCATCCCAAACCTGTAGAAGATTGGACAATTGAAGCCATGAAGTTTTTATCTTGTGTGGCGCGTTGCAAAGAAAGATTTGGGATGCTGCATATTATTGATGTGTTGCGCGGGGCAAAAAATCAAAAGATTACGCAATACGAACATGACAAGCTTTCTACCTATGGTATCGGTAAAGATAGAAGCGTTGATGAATGGCGAATGTTAGGGCGATCGCTTTTACATCAAGGTTTGCTAGAACAAACTAATGATGGTTACTCTGTTTTAAAATTAAATGCCCACAGTTGGGAAGTCATGCGACGACAACGCAAAGTTGAAATCGCTATCTCTGCAACGCCAAAACTAACTTTAATCGAAGATAATCCCAAGTTGGCTGAGGCAGAAGAACTATTATATAGATTGCGATCGCTGCGTAAGCAATTAGCTGATGAACAATCTGTACCGCCCTACGTTATCTTTCATGACTCTACATTAAAGTTGATGGCACAGGTACAACCTAAAACTTTAGTTGAGTTTGGCAAGTTATCGGGTGTAGGGAGTCATAAACTTGCCCAATATGGTGATAAGTTTTTAGCAGAAATTCGTGCTTATCGTAATGCTAAAAATGCGGTTAATCAAGCTGCTGAAGATATACCCTCAGTCAGTTTAATTTCTGGTACAGAATTACAAACATTACAGCTACATCAACAAGGTTTAAGTGTTAGCGAAATTGCCAAAAAACGAAAACTTAGCCCAGCTACCATTGTGAGTCATCTAGCCAAATTAATCGAAAAAAATCAGCCTGTAGATATAAACCAGATTGTGCCTTTAGAACGTCATCAAAAAATTTGGCAGATTTTAGAAGTTCTTGGCGATATTCCCTTGACTCCACTTAAAGAACAACTTGGCACTGCCTATTCTTTTGAAGAAATTCGTTTAGTAAAAGAGAAGTGGCGACGGGACAAGCGCAAATAAAATGAGTTGAGATGACAAGGCGATCACACAAATTAAATAATTATCATCAAATCAACTTGAGTTTCTTTTTAGGTAATTATTCCCCTAGCGATCGCCTGAATCAATTAATTAGCTTTTTTAAACTGCATCTATCAAATTAGGCATTTCAGAACTCGACGCTGGTAATTCAATAACTGATTGAGATTCTGATTTAGTTTTGTTTCCCAAAATTACCGACAACATTTTTGGCAACATCAGACAAGCAACAGTATTCAGCAGCGTCAGCAATAGCCCATCTATCAGACTCATATAAACGCTCTCCTTCAAAAATCTGTTTGTTATTTATCTAGTGTGAAACATAATTAGTCAAATGAGTTACATAAGCGATTTTGATTTTCTTTTGGTATCTATAAGCTAGTTCAATGTTTAGTTTTGTAAACCACAAGCTCCTTGACTTTTCAAAGAAGTCGGAGATCTAAAAGCGATCGCATCAAATTCTCGTATTGTTAAACACTGCTGAATTTCCTGCTGATAGGGAGTGGAATTTTTATGATACTAATAGCGAATAAAAAGCAAAAAATTATCCCTTTTTAATCAGTCTCCTTAGATACAAACTTTTAGTGAACAACAAGATCCCCAACTTCTTTAAGAAATCGGGGATCTAAGTCTTTGTCTATTATTAGCTAGAACATCTAGAACAAAAACGCGGACTGAATTTGCAAAATTGGCTACCTGTCAATGAATAAACCGTGCAGTAGGGAAAAGCAGTAATTTCTATTCTGGCGTTTTCTGAATTCGTAATTGTAGATGCTTTAGGAGATTTTGTCTTAGCCAGAATTGTAGAAAGAAGTTTAGGGAAGGCTACACAGGCGGCGGAACTGATCAGGGTTAAGAACACAGCATCTTGGAAAGTTATAGGTAATCACCCCCATTGAATATTTAGGTGGTCACTATTTTGCGTGGCAAACATCAGTCTCAGCAGAGATTAGAGAATGCATTGCTTCCAGTTTATATAAATTCACTTTAACATAAATTTTTATCAATACAACCGGGGATTTTGTGAAATAGCTGACACAATCCGCGATGTAAATAATAAGGAAGGATATCGTAGCTTAAGAGCAGAATAAACTGGCAAATAATTACTACACTTTAGGTAATGTTGTATGACAAACACCGAAACTGCGCCGTCCATATTATCTAACATCAGCCCCAGAGAAAGTCAGGCATTACAAAGTGCGATAGATTACTCAAAAGTAAATTTACTATCGGAGATTTGGCCTTTAGCCGCCAGAAAATTTGGTAATATTGTGGCGTTGAAGAATCCGCACTCTAAGCCAGAAACAGTAATTACTTATGCCCACTTAGCAGATCAAATTCAACAATTTGCGGCTGGGTTGCAAGCGTTAGAAGTCAAAGTAGGCGATCGCATTTCTTTAATTGCTGATAACAGTCCTCGCTGGTTCATTGCCGACCAAGGCATCATGACTGCTGGCGGAGTTGACGCAGTACGGAGTTCCCAAGCCGAAAAAGAGGAACTGTTGTTTATCATTGCCAACAGTGGCAGTACAGTTTTAGTAGTTGAAGATTTAAAAACCTTTAATAGACTGCGCGATCGCTTAGATGATTTACCAATTCGGGTAGTTATCTTGCTTTCTGATGAAACCCCACCAACCGACGACTCTCTGAAAATCCTCAATTTTTCCCAGTTACAAGAAATTGGTGGGAATCATACCCTAGTGCGAGTCAAACAAGATCCTAGTTCCTTGGCAACCTTAATTTATACATCTGGTACTACAGGTAAACCTAAAGGTGTAATGTTGTCGCACAGCAATTTAATGCATCAAGTGAAAAGCCTCCGGGCAATAGTTCAACCAGAACCAGGCGACATTGTTTTAAGTATTCTCCCTACTTGGCACAGTTATGAACGTAGTGGTGAATACTTTTTACTCGCTCAAGGCTGCACCCAAATTTACACTAACTTGCGTTCTGTAAAACGCGATTTAAAAGAATTTAAGCCTCATTTCATGATTGGTGTGCCTCGGCTGTGGGAATCGATCTATGAAGGAGTACAAAAGCAGTTTCGTGAACAACCGCAAAGCAAGCAACGCCTGATTAATTTTTTATTGGGCATGAGCGAAAAGTATATCAAAGCGCAGCGCATTGCCCAAGGATTATGTTTAGATCATGTCAATGCTTCAGCCATTGAACGAGCCGCAGCTAAAGCCCAAGCATTAACTTTGTTGCCGTTTCATCTTTTAGGCGAAAAGCTAGTTTATGCCAAGGTGAGAGAAGCCACAGGTGGACGCATCAAACAAGTTATTAGTGGTGGTGGTGCATTGCCAAGGCATATTGATAACTTTTTTGAAATTATTGGTGTAGAAATTTTACAAGGTTACGGTTTAACAGAAACTTCTCCCGTGACTAATGCCCGTCGTCCTTGGCGGAATTTTCGTGGTTCATCCGGTCAACCAATTCCTGGTACAGAAGTAAAAATTGTAGATCCTGAAAACCGCCAGCCTCTACCAACAGGACAACGAGGTTTGGTGTTGTTGAAGGGGCCGCAAATCATGCAGGGTTATTACCAAAACCCCGAAGCAACAGCAAAAGCCATTGATCCTGAAGGATGGTTTGATAGTGGCGACTTGGGTTGGTTAACACCAGACAATGACTTAGTGCTGACTGGCAGGGCAAAAGATACAATTGTTTTGACCAACGGGGAAAACATCGAGCCACAGCCAATTGAAGATGCCTGTTTGCGATCGCCTTATATTGACCAAATCATGCTTGTAGGGCAAGATCAGCGCAGTCTCGGTGCTTTAATTGTCCCCAATCTCGAAGCCTTAGCAAAATGGGCCGAAAGCCAAAATCTATCCTTGGATATACCAAATGAGAATATTACCTGTTCATCAGGTGAAAAAATTAACCTGGAGAGTAAAATAATCCAGGATTTGTATCGGCAAGAATTGAATCGGGAAGTGCAGAACCGTCCTGGTTATCGTATAGATGACCGCATTGGGCCATTCCGCCTGATTTTAGAACCGTTTTCTATTGAAAATGGCTTGATGACCCAAACTCTAAAAATCCGGCGACACATTGTTGCAGATCGCTACAACGACCTGATTAACAGTATGTTCCGATAATTACAAATACACACTTTATAGAGTGAACGTGAAATATGGATGTCTCCAACCCCAATCTGCTTTTAAAGCGCATCGTTAATGTCAAAGTGATTGTTACTCCCTTGTGGAAAGAGGAAGTACAGCAGCAATTGCAATCACAAATCAACCAACTAGATCAGCAATTGCAACAACTTGACATGGAAGGGCAAAGAGCGATCTCCGCCATTCAAAAGCAGAGTATACAACCACCCAGCCCCCAAACCCTCCAACAAATTGACAATATCCAGCTGCAAGTCAACCAAAAGAAAAGTGAATTTCTAGAACAGAAAAATCAAATGCTGCAAAATCTTCAGCAAGTACAGTTGCTGGAGTTGGATCAAGAAGTCAATCAATTTCAGATGGAAGGCTTTTTCCGTGTTGAACGTGGCGATAACTTGATTAGCAAAATGCAAGTCGAAATCGTGCTACGCGATGGAGTTATCGAAGATATTCGCGGCGATCTCTAAATTTGTCCTTTGTCATTTGTCCTTTGACCAATGACCAATGACGAATGACTAATTACATTGTTTGTTAAGGCGACTCCCAGTTTTACATTGTATCTGGGAGCCAGCCCAAATAATTTGCCAAACAGGTGGAGAACTAATTAACAGCGATCGCCCAAAGGTATTCATCTCTACTCTATATTTAATAAACTTGGCTGATTTGCGCTTGGCAGGGATATGCGTAATTGTTACCAAAGCCTGGTTGTGTTGTGGATAAACTACCTCTATCTTATGAGTTCCTTTTTCTGGCTCTACATCTTCAATTACACTTAGTGCCAAGTTTGTAGGATTACTGCCTTGAAGCACAGAATTTAGACTATCTAAAGGTATAGTTTGATAATCAACTCGTTCAGGGTAAACCTCACTATTTTCAGAATTATGCATGACTGAAAATTGAGGTTTCTCTTCATCTGCTGTACTTACAAGATTTGCCGGAGTTTGATGGTAAGTAATATACAGACTAGTACCAGCAGTAGCAAAGATACTGAGTACCAAAATTATAAAAAACTTCCACTTGATTGAAAGCATAAACTATACACAAATTTCCAACAGAGTAATTGGTAACTTTGAATTTTAAATTGAAATTTAGCCACTAATCCTCTACCATTCGCCGTGAAAATATAAATAAATATAACAACGCTATTTAGCTAAAAACTTGTAGTATGTATTGTTAGACGCTTAACCCTCAAAAGACAATACCTTATAGACTCTGATAGCTGCTGAAAGTTCCTGTAAGCATATAAAAATCCGATTTGATTATCGAAAAAATCTAAGTATATGTATGGTGTGTTATGGCTTTAGCCTAACGCACCGTCTTTCAGGTCTTGGTGCCGTACTCTCGTCAATAAGACACCCTACGTGTGTTTCATAAATCAAATATGAGTCCTATACATCAATACTCTGTTCAGTTCGTCATTTGTCATTCTTTATTTGCAAAGATGATTTACAATTCCAACCGTTCAATTGTCTACCTATATCCGTAAGTTTGCGATAATATGACGCTAAATTCAGCTGATCATATTTATGACCTCGAATTTTGCGCTTTTAAAGCGGATATACAATGTTTTTGACCCATTTCGCCCTTTACCCGCAGGCGATCCCGCTTATGTTGATTGTACAAAAGTGCGGGGAGACGGGGACATATTAGTAGAAATCGGCAGAGAGATTTTATACTCAGACAGAATGACCTCGCAACTTTATGCAGGTCATCGCGGTGCTGGTAAATCTACAGAATTGCTGCGGCTTCAGAAATTTTTAGATGAGCAAGGTTGCTTTGTAGTTTATTTTCCCGCCGATGAAGAAGATATCGATCCAGAAGATGCTCAATATACTGATATTCTTTTAGCTTGTACCCGCCACTTAGTAGAAGCATTAAAAAAACAGACTTCCCCGACTAGTTTATTGAATTGGTTAAAAGACCGTTGGCAAGATTTAAAAGATGTAGCATTAACTGAAGTTTCTTTAGAAAGCTTAAGTATAGAAACTCAGATTTCACAATTCGCCAAATTAACAGCAAATTTGCGAGCAGAACCGACTCAACGCCAAAAAATTCGAGAACGCATTAATCCCCATACAGTTACTTTGATTGCAGCGTTAAATGAGTTTATTCAAGATGCTAAAAATAACTTACCTTCAGGATATTCTCAACTAGTATTAATTGCTGATAACTTAGACCGAATTGTACCCATACCGCAAGAAGATGGACGCACAAACCACGACCAAATTTTTCTCGACCGTAGCGAACAACTGCAAGCTTTAGATTGTCATTTGCTGTACACAGTACCAATATCTTTACTAGAACTCTTGCATAAATATTTTCTGGTATAATAAAGGGTTATTTTTCTGCACGTTAGAGAAGTTCAAATAGCCAAAATTTACAAAATTCCTAATATTATCTATTGCTAGAAAATAACGAACTAAAAAATTGACATAACAACCTGATTCAGCAATTATTTATTGACTGAATTTTCAGGATTAATGAAGTTTTATTTAAGCTTTTAAAGCTAATTCAAAATTGTAGATTCCGGCAATTAAATTAGACCTTAAACCAAATCTGCGATGACGATTACGATATTGGTTAGATAAAATATTGAAAATCTTCAGACGACGATTAACGTGTTCAACAACAATTCTTAATCGGTTCAGTTCTCGATTAAATTCTTTCTGTTCTTTAGCTAACTTTTTTCCTTTCGGTTTCTTAATCGGTGTTTCACTTAATTTATGAATTTTGGCAATGCCTTGATATCCTTTGTCCGCTATAACTTTTAGTAATTCACAAAACCTTACACCACTGGTTTTAAATAATCGAAAATCATGAATTCTTCCTTTACCATGCCCTAAACAGATGATTTGGCTTGTTTTTTGGTGAATAACTAATTGGGTTTTTAAAGTATGTTCTCCAGTTTTACCGCTAAAAAATTTCTTTTGACCTCTTTTTGGTCTTTCAATTGGACTTTCAGTCACATCCATCACAACCAAATCTTCTTGAGAAGACATCTTTAATAGTTCTTTCTTTCCTGGTAAGCTAAACTTTCTTGAACTAATCAAAATGTTTTCAATTTTATACACTGTTCGACATACTGCGGATTCTGAAAGCCCCCAATCCAATCCGATATGGTAATAGGTGCGGTACTCTCTCCAATATTGTAGAACCATCAAAACTTGGTCTTCAATAATTAATTTCGGAGTACGACCTGGTTTCTTTTTCTTTTGAGTCTCAGCTTTAACTACATCAACCATTAATTCAAAGGTTTGACGGCTTACTCCACTCATGCGCTTAAATTTCTTTGAAGTCAGCTGTTTAGCTCTCCCAAATTTCACTGCTAATCGAATTTATTAATTACAAATTGTCAAACCCTTAATCATACCACAAAACACTTTTGCAAGAGTTCTATAGCAGGAGTATTTTTAACGCAAAGTTACGCAGAGAGTAATTAACTTGAGTTCGGGTTAATTAAGAGTTTATTTTATCCTCCTAATGAGGGTAAGAAACTGACAATTCCAGGGAAAATTATGATGAGTACCAGCACTAGAAGTTGCAGCAAAATAAATGGTACTACACCGCGATAAATATCTGAGGTTGTGACTTCTGGTGGTGCTACACCTCGTAGGTAAAATAAGGCAAAGCCAAAGGGAGGTGTGAGGAATGATGTTTGCAAATTTGCACCCAAAACTACACCGTACCAAACTAAGTCAATTCCTAACTTTTGGGCAACTGGGACAAATAAAGGAATTACGATAAACGCAATCTCGAAAAAGTCGATGAAGAAGCCAAGGATAAATACTACGGTCATGCTAACCAGCAAAAAGCCGACTTTTCCGCCAGGGAGGTTGGATAAAACATCAAACATAAATTGATCGCCGTTCAATCCCCGGAAAACTAAGCTAAATGCTGTGGAACCAAAGAGGATAAAAACCACCATACTGGTGATTCGCAAGGTAGTATCGCAGACTTGCCGTAAAGATTCTAAACTGAGTTGACGATTAGCCAATGCCAGTGCGATCGCACCTGCACAACCAACTGCACCTGCTTCTGTGGGTGTGGCAAAGCCAAAAAATATACTTCCCAATACTAATAAAATCAGGATTAAGGGCGGTATCATCACTTGAATCACCCTTTTACCCAAGGCTTTACCGCCAATTTCTCTAACTTCTTTAGGTAAAGCAGGTGCTACATCTGGTCTGAGAAAAGCCACAATTAATACATGAAGCGCAAAAGCACTAGCCATCATCAAACCGGGAATCACAGAACCAATAAATAAATCCCCTACCGATACACCCAGTTGATCGCCCAATACTACCAACACCACACTCGGCGGAATAATTTGTCCCAAGGTTCCTGATGCAGCAATTACACCAGTAGCTAATTCTTTGTTGTATCCATAGCGCAGCATGATTGGTAGAGAAATTAAACCCATTGCGACAACTGTGGCGGCTACTACACCAGTGGTTGCTGCTAATAATGCACCTACCAACACGACGGCTAACGCTAGTCCACCACGCAAGCGTCCTAACAAAATCCCCATCGTTTCTAGAAGTCTTTCAGCAATGCCAGACTTTTCTAACATTGCTCCCATAAAAATAAAATAGGGAATTGCTAACAGGGTATAGTTAGCCATAATGCCAAAAATTCTCTGTGGCATCGCCGTCAGAAATATCGGGTCAAATACACCTAACCCAATTCCCAACAATCCGAATAAAATGGCTACCCCACCCAATGCAAAAGCTACGGGATATCCTGAAGATAATAAAACCAAAGCACCAGCAAACATCAGTGGCCCCAGCCATTCATAATCCAGTGTCATGGTTTTCCTCCTGGGGTTCTAGTCTGCCTTGAATAATTGCTAAATTTTTAATTGCTTGCGAAATTCCTTGGATAATTACCAATACAAAGCCAACGATAATCATGGCTTTAATTGGGTAGCGGGGCAATCCACCCGGATCAGATGAGGCTTCCTGAATCTGCCATGATGCAACAATAGTATCCCAAGAAAAAATAATCACCATAATGCAGAAAGGAATTAAGAAAAATAGAGTTCCTAATAAGTCTGCAATTGCTTTACGCCGACGTGGCCAATTACTATAAAAAATATCAACGCGGACGTGTTCATTATGTTTGAGAGTATAAGCTGCCCCTAAGAAAAAAATTAAATCAAAAATATACCATTGAGTTTCTATATAAGCGTTGGAAGTTAGATTGTTACCAGTAATCCGCCCTAAATATCGCCCGATAACATTCCATACGCCTAGGATGACCATTACTAATACTAACCAACTGGCATATCGACCAATCCGTTCTGTAAAAGTATCAATAATTCTCGATATTTTTAATAATTTTTCCAAGACCGCTTTTACCTATTGAACTCCTGTAAAAGTAGTTTACAGCGCAATAGTAAGGGTCAATCCGCTAATTTTGTCAGGATTTTTTAGTAAAAGTCAAGACGAGAAAACTGAAAAAGCCTGATTATTGGTTATTTTCAAGGTTTCAGGTTTAAGTTTAGACAAATAATTTAGGGGTTAATGCTAGCAAAATATCAACAACTAAACCTCTTACCTAAGTATTTAAACTTACTCCGCCTCAAGACAGATTTTTGTTTAGCTAAAAGTAATACCAATTCGCAATTCGCAATTCGCAGTTGAAAAACTCAGAGTTAGCAAGACTTTCCTTGGTTCCATCTGTCGCATTCTTTTTTCAAATTGGTATAAGATTGAATGGAATTGACCGTGTATATATACGGGAAGTACCTCATGAAGCGGGATAGCACAGGTAAATTTGTTAGTAATTGGGAATCTGAAGCCAAACAGCGATTTAGTGTGACACTTACCGCTACTGCCTGGCAGTTGCTAGAACAAGAGGCTCAAAAGCAAGGAATTTCGCGTTCAGAATTGGTTGAACAGGTTGCCCGTAGCTTTGCTCAACCAACTGTAACCCATAAAGATCACAGAGAAACAACACCAGAAGCCGAGAGTAAGCTAGTAGCAGCATTAGAAAGTATTAGCGAAAAGCGGTTCCGCCGCCTTGTGGAATCTAATATGTTTGGTGTGGCCTTCGGTAACTTTACCGGAGGAATTCACTACGCCAATGATTATTTCCTCAATATGGTTGGCTATAACCGAGAAGATTTGCTCTCAGGTAATATCCAATGGATGCAAATGACTCCACCAGAATTTTTGCCCTTGGATGCCAAAGCAATAGAAGAACTGAGAACCACAGGCATTGCTACGCCGTTTGAGAAAGAATACATCCGCAAAGATGGTACCCGCGTACCAATTCTGATTGGGTCAGTCTTACTACAAGAACCCTACGATCAACAACAAGAAATTATTGGTTTCTTTTTAGATTTAACCCAACGTAAGCAAGCAGAAGTAGGATGGCGAGAAGGAAGGCAAATTCTCGATGCGATTATGGAATACATTCCTGAAGGTATTACCATTGCCGATGCACCAGATGTCACCATTCGCCGTGTGAGTAAGTATGGGCAGGAGTTAATTGGGCGATCGCCTGACATAATCGAAGGAATTCCGGCAAGCCAACATCCAGAGAAGTGGGGTTTTTTCTGCGCTGACGGCATTACCCGCCCTACACCAGAGGAATTACCCTTAACCCGTGCAGTGAAACATGGCGAAGTTGTCACAGATGAGGAGTGGGTAATACAGCGTCCCAATGGTGAAAAAATCAGCATCCTCTGCAATGCTGGGCCAATTCTGAATCAGGATGGACAGAGAAGGGGTGGTGTAATTGCTTGGCGGGATATTACTGAACGAAAACAGGCTGAGGAAAAACTGCGGCAAGCCCTACAAAGGTTAAATTTCCATGTTGATAACACGCCAATGGGAGTAATTGAGTGGGATCGAGACTTTCGCGTGATTCGTTGGTCTGAGGCAGCAGAACGCATCTTGGGATGGACAGCAGACGAAGCTGTTGGCAAGCTGTTAACAGAGTTACGATTTGTTTTTGAGGAAGATGCCGAGGCAGTCGGTAAAGCTTGTGAACGCCTTGTAATTGGGGAAGAAACGCAAGTGTTTTCCTACAACCGCAATTACAGAAAGGATGGTTCGATAGTTCATTGTGAGTGGTATAATTCCAGCTTGAAAGACGAATTTGGGCGAATGAATTCAGTATTATCGCTGATATTAGATGTAACTGATCGCAAGCAAGCAGAAGCTGAACGAGAGCGTTTATTGCAACAAGAACAAGCAGCACGGGCAGAAGCAGAACAGGCAAACCGCATCAAAGATGAATTTTTAGCAGTGCTGTCCCATGAGTTGCGTACACCCCTCAACCCCATCCTTGGATGGTCGCGGTTACTCCAGACCCAAAAATTAAACCCAGCAAAGATAACTGAAGCTTTAAACACTATCGAGCGTAATGCCAAATTACAAGCCCAACTGATTGAAGATTTGTTAGATGTGTCTCGAATTCTTCAAGGCAAATTGAATCTGAATGTTACCCCTGTCGATTTGACCTCGGTAATTAGCGGCGCGATGGAAACGGTACTACTGGCGGCTGAAGCTAAGTCAATAAAAATACAAACGATGCTGGCCTCGAATGTAGGAGAAGTTGCTGGCGATTCCAGCCGCTTACAACAAGTTGTTTGGAATTTACTCTCGAATGCGATTAAGTTTACGCCAACAGGAGGGCAAGTAGAAATTAAACTAGAACGCTTTGACTCTATGGCGCAAATTAAAGTTAGCGATACTGGCAAAGGCATTTCTTTAGAGTTTCTCCCTTATGTTTTTGATTACTTCCGTCAGGCTGATAGTACAACAACCAGAAAGTTCGGTGGTTTAGGCTTAGGGCTGGCAATTGTCCGCAATTTAGTGGAGTTGCATGGTGGTACAGTATTTGCTGACAGCCCAGGAGAAGGAAGAGGAGCAACCTTTACAGTGAGATTACCACTAATGCTGACTCAATCTCCAACAAATCAGGATGGTAGAAAGATGGAGCAAGCTTTAGACTTAAATGGCATCAAAGTTTTAGTAGTAGATGATGATGCTGATAGCCGTGAGTTTGTGGCTTTTGTGTTGGAACAAGAAGGCGCAAACGTAGCAATGGCAGGTTCCGCAATTGAAGCACTTGCAGCTTTGAGCCAGTTTCAACCAAATATCTTGTTAAGTGATATTGGAATGCCACAAATAGATGGCTATATGTTATTGCAGCAAGTGAGAAAGCTACCACCAGAAAAAGGCGGAAATATCCCAGCGATCGCATTAACAGCCTATGCTGGAGAAATTAATGAAAAGCAGGCGATAACAGCAGGTTTTCAAAAGCATATTTCTAAGCCTGTAGAACCAGATGATTTAGTTACTGTAATTGCTCAACTGTTGACTAATTAAAGAGTTCATTTAATTAGTTCCTCCAAAGTTGGAAACAAAGCTTTTTCTGCCAAATCGCGATCGCCACAAATTTCCGGTGGTAAATTACACATACAAGCACCGTTAGTAATATCGCTAATTTGACCCCGCAGCGATTTCACACTCTCAATTACTAAATAAGCCGCAAAAAAAGTGATGACTGCTGCGACTAACAAACTGATGACTCCATCCGCCCATGTCCAGTTTAACCACAGCACGGCGATCGCAGCTAACACCGCACCGATGGAACTGGCGATATCTGCCACGATATGCAGAAACACACCCCGAATATTCAGGTCATGATGGCTACATCCATGCAAATACAAAGCGTTAAAGCTGTTAATTCCCAAGCCCATCAAAGCAGTTGTTAACATCGGTATCCCCAGAATCTCGACATCTGGAGATTGCAGTCTCACCAAAGCTTCTTTGACAATCCAACCTGCAATACAAGCTAGACTAATGCCGTTAATCAAAGCTGCTAAAATTTCTGGGCGATAACGGCTGAAGATAGTTTGTTTAGATATTGATTGAGATAGCCAGGATGCAATAATTGCTAAACCTAAAGCGGCGACATCAGACAGAAGATGTTCGGCATCTGCCAGTAGTGATAGACTGTGACTCCAAATTCCGACACTCAATTCCACACAAAAGAAGACACTGAGTAACACTAAGGCTGTCCACAAAGCCTGAGATTTTTGCTTTACTTGGCTTGATTGCATCAAGTCTGACCTAAATTACTTACTGAGTTTCAACTTTAATCCTAAATCATTAGGTTACATACTCATCTATTAACAGCATATAAGGTGGGTCAAATGCCCACCTTACAAAAATGATTGCTTGATTGTGCAATTTTATGTTATTGAGCGATCACTATGCCAACGCCTTTAGCTAACTTTCGTCTTTTTAGCAAAGTGTTTCTTTTTAGCCACCAAAAAACCTAATCCAACAATAGATAACCCTAGCATGGCGCTTGGCTCTGGGATGGAATGGGCAGTGTAAGCAACAGTTTGAACAGTGGCGACATCAATAAAATTTTCAGCGTTGACTGTGAAAACATCAGGCACTACAAATTGCAATCCCAAACCCTGATTTGGGGGAATTTTCCCCTGTAAGTTGGTAAAAACTGATGCCAAAGAATCATTAGCTTCGGTATATGTCTTTCCACCATAGGAAGCAAAAATCTTTAGTCCTTCGGCAACTGTAACTAATTGGTCTTTTGTAGCTGCTTGATCGAATGAAAAATTACCGACAAGAGTTTTATCAGTATTAGAGAAATCATATCTAATGATTGCAGCTTGGGCAGGTAATGTTTGCCCAACAGCAAAAGTTAAAACAGTTCCTATTGTTGCAACAGCTGATCTTCTGAACATGATTTTTACCTTAATAATTTGCAGAGGCAGAGATGCGTTCAAAAGGGTGTAGGGGGAAGGGTGTGGGGTGTAGTGACCCAAGTTTAAAAATATGGGATTGAAAACAAGGATGCACTCATTTCATCGCACTTCGTGTGTCGAAATACATCTTTTTTTAACTGGGCTTTAGACCCAGAACTAAAGTTTTTTCTCCATCCCCTACACCCTACACCCCACACCCTGTTTTTGTGGTACACATCTCTGCAATCAAAAGCGTTAAAGCTCTTAAGCTGCGGAGCCTGTCAGAGCAGCTTTCATTGTTCGGAAGATATGGCTTTGGTCTACTACACCTCGAATGCCAGGGATAGTATAAGTACCAGAGCTATCTGTAAACTGGACATTCTGCCCCAAAAGTTTAGTTAGCGCTGAAGAATAAGCACCTTGATAGTAGACAGGTACTAATCGACGGCTGTGGCTACCCCAAAGATATTTGTATCTTGGGTCAGAACCCCAGAAGTGACCAGCATCTTTAGGATTGTGCTTGTTGTATGTGATTTCCTTGGCGTTATATTTCAATCCTCTGGCTTGATTAGGATTAGAATTACGCTGAAGCCTTGATACGAAGTCATTATTCAAAGTTAAATAATGGTCGTGGTCAGCAGTCACTAGTAAAAGATTTTTACTCCAACCACCATGACCATTAATCCAGGTAATAACCTCTTGGACTGCTTTATCAAAGTCGTTCACAGCACCAATCAGGTTATCTATGTTATCGTCATGCGCTGCCCAGTCAATATCGCCGCCTTCCACCATTAACCAAAAGCCATCTTGGTCTTTTCCAAGCACAGTCAGAGCAGCTTTTGTCAAATCAGCCAAAGTCGGGTTTTCATTTACTTCTCTAGCGATAAAGCTAGCGTCTGTTTCACCAGGCGACAGAGGACGAACTGTATCAGGCGCGGGCAAGTTTGGTTCAATTGGATTGCCTTTTTTATCAACCACAGGTACACAATCTTTATAAGTACCAGGAATGATCTTTCCAGATGGACAAACCGGAGGAGTCCCACTTGCGCCTCTAACAACAGAGGTGTAGAGCGAGAAGTTATCTAAACCTGTGGTACTGTAATCACCTTTAGATGAACTTGTAGGAAGATTACCATTTTGCCCACGAGCGCCATAGAGGCCAAATAACTTACCTCCCTTATTAGGATCAATTTTTTTAGCTGTGTCTAGCAATTTCTGAGCAGCATTTGGGCCGCGTTCGACAAATGTGTAACCGTAGCGATTAGTTGTGGGAGTGGGGTTATTGTGTAAATGCTCGTAAGTATCTTGGGTAATGTAGTTGTAATTGTAGGTTGGGCCTACATTAGTTTTATTTTCAAAATCTAAGGGGTGTCCACCACCTAACAAGACATTGGGCTGGAAGTTGAGTAATATCTGTTGCAGAATGCTGTCTTGGTTAGTTTTAGTAGGGTCGTAGACACTATCATACTTGCTACGACGATTAACAAAAGAAGCAGCAGCACCGGGAGTCGCATGACTGACAGGTACTGAGGTAACTAGACCTGTAGATTTGCTATTTTCTTTTCCAATTTCCAAGATGGTTTTTAACTTCTGCTCGTAAACGTCTACCCCCATCGCATTGTTATAGCTCTTTACACCCGTGTATAAAGTGGTGGCAGTATTAGCAGAGTCGGGATAGCTATACTTGATGTACTCTTTGTCATATTTACCAGGATTCGCAGGTGTGAGAGGAATCCAAGGAGCAGGGCCACCTCTGTTAACGTCGTAACCTGTGATATTACCAGGATCTTCAGTACCACCATCAAAATAAATACCTGGATTGAAGGGGGTAGGTTTGAATGAAAAGTCTGGTCGCTCCGGACTTTTACCAGTCAAGGGATTAGAGCCATCTAGGGCAGAGTTACCTGTTAAATGTATTTGAGTCGGATTAGTTGGTGTATTGCCCTGAATTGTTGTGCCGTAAGTACTGACCAACCCATATCCAGTTAAGTTTTGAAAGCTCAGACCAGAGCCTTTACCACTAGTATACATGGGAGTGCCTTTAGCTAATGCTGCGGCTCTCGCCATTTCCCAACCCATACCATCGCCAATCATGATGATGACGTTAATTCCGTTGCCTGATGCTAAGGCAGAACTAGGATTAGCAAATGTCAGCAGTGTGCTAGAAAAAAGGCAAGCCATAGCAAAGCCAAGCACTCGCCTATATTTTTCCAAAAATGAAATCATTGCAGTGCGCCTTTGATTTGTTATTTAAGTAAGTGTTTGCAGTTAACTATTGGTAGAAATTGGGTTCCGTGTGGCTAGATAAAAATTCTGGTGGGTTGTTTGGCAAGGTTGTATAGTTTAGTTGGGAAGTAACTAGTGGTGGTTCTGCCGTTCCCCAAGATACTAAAGTTGCCAGTACTATGCCAGTTACGAACCAACATAATAAGAGCCAGTATTTCTGGAGCCAGTATTTCTGCACTAATGAAATCATCGGATCAGTTCCTCCAAAGATGGGAATAAAGCTTTTTCTGCCAAATCGCGATCGCCACAAATTTCTGGTGGTAAATTACACATACAAGTACCGCTAGTAATATCGCTAATTTGACCCCGCAGCGATTTCACACTCTCAATTACTAAATAAGCCGCAAAAAAAGTGATGACTGCTGCGACTAATAAACTAATGACTCCATCCGCCCATGTCCAGTTTAACCACAGCACGGCGATCGCAGCTAACACCGCACCGATGGAACTGGCGATATCTGCCACGATATGCAAAAACACACCCCGAATATTCAGGTCATGATGGCTACATCCATGCAAATACAAAGCGTTAAAGCTGTTAATTCCCAAGCCCATCAAGGCAGTTGTTAACATCGGTATCCCCAGAATCTCGACATCTGGAGATTGCAGTCTCACAACCGCTTCTTTGACAATCCAACCTGCGATACAAGCTAGACTAATGCCGTTAATCAAAGCTGCTAAAATTTCTGGGCGATAACGGCTGAAGATAGTTTGTTTAGATATTGATTGAGATAGCCAAGAAGCAATAATTGCTAAACCTAAAGCGGCCACATCAGAGAGAAGATGTTCTGCATCTGCCAGTAGTGATAGACTGTGACTCCAAATTCCGACACTCAATTCCACACAAAAGAAGACACTGAGTAACACTAAGGCTGTCCACAAAGCCTGAGATTTTTGCTTTACTTGGCTTGATTGCATCAAGTCTGACGTAATGTATCTGCTGGAATTTATATCCAAAGATATCTCTTTAGTCAGATGCTGGCGTGCAGAAAGCACCATTCTTAAATACCTGAGTAGCAGTACATTCTCGTGCCTAATGTACCAATCTCAAGGTTAACGCTTGAGTAAATAAGGTTTAATAGGAGGTAAAACTAAATAAAAACTTGTAGAGTTTCTACAATCAAAATGATAATAATTATTATTTTCATAAGATATGGCGATCGCTGAAAACAGTGAACAGTAAACAGTAAACAGTGATCACGGCGGATGGTGAGGTGTTTCACCTTCATATAAACACCTCATTCTTTATTGATAACTGATAACTGATAACTCGATCGCCATAAGCCGTGGGATGGCTGTATGTTAACTTCTAGCGACGGCGTATATATATCCAGTTATCTGGTCTGTCATATCTATCGTTCCTGTAATAACTATCCTCTCTGTCATACCTGTCTCTTCTGTTATATCTATTGTTTCTGTCGTACCTATCGTTTCTGTTGTACCTATCGTTTCTGTCATACCTACCGTTTCTGTCATATCTGTCTCTTCTGTCATACCTATCGTTTCTGTTATTGCCAACTGCAAACTCAGCGCGGCAACCATTTCTCACCCAGATACGATTTCTTCTGTAGCCCCAATTTCCTCTACAACTGGCATCAGACAATTGCCTAATCAATCTGACTCTGCCGCTTGTAGGTACTGAACAAGTATTTCTGCGATTATTCTGGCTGGAACAAGTTATTACTTCTTGTGCTGAGGCAGGAGTTGCAACACCAAAAATTGTACCGATACCAACACTGGCAGCCATGACGATAGCTGCAATTTTAGTAAAACGCATAACGATACCTAATATTAGATTGCTTCAAAAGTTATGAGCAAGAACTATAGTCATTCTAACGAACTGCATTAATAGTCAATTTTTAAATCAAATGAAATGCAAAGAATATTTGCAATCTCTGAACAATACCCTTCATTCTGGAGATGTTAAACAAGTTTATATTTTTAGTGGTGAATTGATCCCATACTAAAATACTTGGCTAAAGAGTCTTATATTGTCGATTCTTCAATGAATATACAGTGAAACATAGATAAAATTGAGTATTTTTACTAGCAAGTAATTATTGCTAAATCTATATCTAAGAATTAAATATTATTAACTAGATTTAACAAGAAACACTTTTTGTTGAATTAATAGTTATCTTGAATCTGACAGCGAAGTATATTTTTTAGTTATGACCTGCTAGCTTGCTGAAAGCTGGCAGAGATATATTAGGTATTCTTTAAGTAAAGATAAGGTGCATTTGTTAATAAATTTTGTATATTTAGCCACCCTTTGCTTTTCAGAAAATACCAAATTTAATCTTTTGCTGCGGCTCAAAATATAGGTAAAACATTATCAACCTAGGAGTCTGCTATGGAACGTCTCGACCTAAAATGGATACGTGGTCAGTTTCCTGCATTGACACAAAAAGTTAACGGTCAACAGGCGATTTTCTTTGATGGGCCAGGTGGTACTCAAGTACCGGGGGCAGTACTGGATGCGATGAGTGATTATCTGGTGAGGTCAAATGCTAATGCTCATGGTGCTTTTGTAACAAGTAATCGAACAGATGCGACGATCGCCTCGGCACGTGCTGCGATCGCTGATTTTTTGGGATGCAGTAGTGATGAGGTGGTATTTGGTGCGAATATGACCACCCTCACCTTTGCGTTGAGTCGTGCTATTGGTCGAGAACTGCAACCAGGTGATGAAATTATTGTGACGCGGCTTGATCATTACGCTAATGTTTCCTCTTGGTATGCCTTAGAAGAAAAAGGTGTAACTATCCGCGTTGTTGACATTCATGTTGATGATTGCACCTTAGACATGAGCGAACTAGAAAAGTTAATTAATCCCCGCACAAAGTTGGTTGCTGTCGGTTATGCTTCCAACGCTGTAGGGACAATTAGCGATGTTGCAGCGATTGTGCGTTTAGCTCATGCTGTAGGTGCTTGGGTATTTGTTGATGCAGTTCACTATGTACCTCACGCACCGATTAATGTACACGCTTTAGGTTGCGACTTTCTCGCCTGTTCTGCTTATAAGTTCTTTGGCCCCCATGTCGGTATTTTGTATGGTAAACGAGAGCTTCTTGCACGTTTGCAACCATATAAAGTTAAACCTGCACCTGATGAAGTTCCCTCGCGCTGGGAAACAGGTACTCTTAATCATGAAGGGTTAGCAGGAGTAGTTGCCGCAATTAACTATTTAACTAAACTCGGTTGTCATGTTTCACCTTCAATTGATAACGAGTTAGTTGCAGCTTTAATTGAAGCCGACAAAGAAGGGTTGCAAACGTTTAGCTGTCCCCGGTTTCTGAAATCACCAGAGCCATCAAGCATTACCTCGGCTTATCACAGCCGCCGGGCAGCATTAGTTACTGCGATGTCTGCCATTCAACAATACGAACGGGAACTCAGCCACAAATTAATTCCTGGACTTTTAGAAATTCCGGGAATCAGCTTTTATGGCATAACTGACCCAACTCGCTTTGCTTGGCGAACACCCACAGTCGGAATTCGGCTGGCTGGGAAAACTCCTGAGAGTGTGGCTAAAGCATTAGGCGATCGCGGTATATTTACTTGGCATGGACATTTTTATGCGATCAGTTTAATAGAGAAGTTAGATGTAGCAGCTAGTGGCGGCTTACTTCGTATTGGACTAGCACACTACAACACTGTCGAAGAAATTCATCAGTTGTTGCATATATTGCATGAAATCGCATTGCTTCCTGATGAGTGAAACTTTTCAGCAACGGGGCTATTCCAGCCCCGTGAGGTTTTATGAATACTCACCTAGATGACTACGATTTAGTATAAAAAAATGGTAGAGTAATTGACCCTAGTCAATCTTTAAATGGACATTTTGATGTTGTGGTAAGGAATTGACTTGCGATCGCTACAAAAAAACTTGTGTTGTTAGATCACTAACTTGTGTTGTTAGATCACTAACTTGTGTTGTTAGATCACTAACTTGTGTTGTTAGATCACTAACTTGTGTCGTTAGATCACTAAATTAACGTGAGTTCGATGAACCTCTCCCCAACCCCTCTCCGAC
>NZ_JACJRV010000069.1 GCF_014697475.1 Nostoc sp. FACHB-152 | reverse complement strand
ACAGTTATCTCAGTTGCACTCAACTTAATGAATCCTCAACATTTAAGAAACTGGTTTACTAATTGCTGTTACTGTACCTCATAACACAGGAAACTGCTGTAATGTTTAACTTAAAGTGCTGAATGTGTTTACTATGATTGGGAGGGATGTAAAAACTAGACAGCAATGGGTAAGAAAGGGCAAAAAGGTCAAAAAGACGTACCAGAACTGTACGATGAGGTGAAGAAACGAGTTAACCTAGCCCTAACTCCTACCGGGATTGAAGGATTAGATGTGATCGCCGACAGCATGGATTTAAGTCGGTCTGAATTTGTGGAGAGAATTGGCAGAAAGCTGATTCCAGTCAATGTGAGTTCTCTGACCCAGGAGGATCAGCAAGCAATAAAAAAGCCCTAACCGAACTGATTGCTATTTATCATGAACGATTAAGCGGTCAGGATGTGTCTGTTGATGATAGTCAAGATTTGAGCGATCGGCGATTACAACTACAGAACCAAATTGAGCAATGGGAAAAAATAATCGCCAAAATTTACCGGAATGAAGATACTCAAGATCGCTAATCTTGTCTTCAGAGAAAACTTATTTATATCTAAGCCAATAACGCCTAAAGACATTTCATGACAAATCCCAAATCTGGATGTACGAATAACGGCACTATCTCTACCTGCTCAACGCCTAACGACATCTAATGGTAAAGCACCCAACTTTACTATTAATGATTTGTCTCCATCAAGCTGCTCAACGCCTAACGACATCTAATGCTAAAGCACGGCTGTAGGTGCAAACTTTACTGTAATTCAAGGCAACTGCTCAACGCCTAACGACATCTAATGCTAAAGCACAATCTTCATCAAAAGCCATTAGCTTAACTACGCCCTGCTCAACGCCTAACGACATCTAATGCTAAAGCACTAATTCGTGGGAGGCGGGTCTTGCGCTTGCAAAGTAACCTGCTCAACGCCTAACGACATCTAATGCTAAAGCACAGCGATAGCCATATTTATTGACTTGCCTAAGCTCTACATGAATTTTACAAGCATCTACTATTTAAGGTTAGCCAAGTTGCAAAAATTAATAGCTATTCACAGCAAAAACGAAGTTGTTAAAACTGCTAACCCTTATATTTAAAGCATTCTAGGAAGTTGCAAGCACCTTGGAAGCATATAAAATCCCTAAAAGGCTCGTAAAATAAGAAAGTAAAACTACTTTTGATAGCATTTAAATTTCCCAAGCAGAGGTGCTTGCAAAAGTTAAGATACCTCTAATCACTTTGAACCAAAGTCCAAGATAATTCTGGTGGTTGAAATACTTGACATTCCTGAATCTCGTAACGCAGCCATCGTGTTCCTCTTGAACCTACATGGTCTACCCAGTAAGGTAAAGTGAGTAACCCATATTCATCACGAATTAACCATCGCATTGATTCTGCACAGTAATTTTCAGGTAAAAGAGTAATATCATTCACCAAGTCCCGGCTTTCACCTAAACACAGTCCACCAAAACGATGAACAGAAGTTGGGTTAGTAAATGCTTGTTGTAAACGTTGCACTAAATTTGGTTTAGCTGTATCTACGCCAGTATCCACCCAAACCACAAACTCAATATTAGTTAGTAACTCCTGGTAATCAGGTTTATTATTTTTAGGGTCACAGATATTCTTCGTTTTAAATCGGTGAATAGAGCGAATGACAGTTGACTTTTCTGGTTCAGATAGAAGTGCGATCGCCAGTTTCACCCCACAATGCTTATATCTATCAACCTCCCCAATAAGAGACAGTAACATTCCGTACACTGTTGATGGTGGTGGTACGGGGTAAGTTTCGATGTATTCCCTAGCGCGAGACTTACGAAAGGAAGCTATGGGAACCTCAACTTTCAATGCTACTCTTGTCATTTCAAGAACGCTTCCTTGATAACATCAAATCTTTAGCTATAACCTTCTTTAAATTTTGTACTGTTTCCTTGACTCCAGGAAAAACCTTTACACCCAAGTTTTCCAGTTGCTTGAGTGTCATCCAAAGCCCAGCCATCCCTGCACGATGCAATAAAGTTGTGGTGGGCTGAGTTATGGTTAGATGAATTTTCGGAGTGACCTGACTAGCAATCCTTGGCATATTGCAGGGATTTTTAATTGTTAGTTAGCTGTTCTTGCATAGGTACAAACAATCCACAACCCATTTTGCGCTTACCCCCAATGCCGTACATCTGCAATACCAGCGAATCCTCATCACTGAGATTTGTCACATTGAGCGAAAAGCCGACAAGCGTAGAATCGTGAACTTTGATAGTTCTATGTTTTACTCTACCGTCAGCTTTTTGCTGGATAGCAGCCATTCCTTGGATTCCAAGTTTTTCAAGCTGGCGTTTTGCTACTGCTAAAAACCCCGTCGGCTCTGCATAGCCCCTGATGATTACGATGCGCGATCGCAATTGCTCCGCAGGTTGAAGCAAACATATGTCAGGAATACCTAAACGAATTGTATGCTTGCCAATTCTCAAGGATTTGCCTGCTAATGGGTAAACCAAACGTACCTGATTTACTGGTATCCGAATACGAAGCCTAGAATTTTGGGTCAGATTAATCACCCCATTCTTGGGAATACCTGCAATGGTATGAATTCCCATTGTGTCTAATTTATGAAGTTTTGGTTCAAAGTGGGCGATCGCAGAAAATAATTCATAGCCGTGGTCAAAAGGTAATGTCTCACCAATAAGGCTAAAAGTTAAATCTATATATGGAAACTGAGACATTAAAAGCTCTTTTGGCTTTGAAGATGTTTCTGAGGGAGTCTGCGTAAGTAAATTCCTATCAACAATCATTTTTATATGACAGATCTAAGCAGATGCAAACAGGTATTGAATAACTACCGTATTACTTAGATTACCTGATTCACTAATCTGAAAATATTTAAAATAATAACCAACAACAATAATTTTGATTAGTTATTATTGCTTTTTATTAATTTCTTTAAAACTTTTAAATGAAGATCATGACTGAAAAAACTCTTCTATAGAATCTGCTAAAAATTTTATCATTAAGATATGAGTTATGCGGTCAATTGCTGGGTTTAGGTCGCATCCAAACAAGCAGTGAGAAAAATATTTACCTTGATTTTGGGCCAACTTTGGATTGAGGACATCTAAGGATTCTTGACCATAAAACTCAAATATAAGCTGGGCAAAACCATACTCATCAAAGTTAAACTTGCCACCAAGAGAGATTTTTAGCAATCCTTTATCCACTAAGTAACGCTGGTACTGAGCGCGAAGCCAAGCCAAACCTTGAAAGGCAAAATTGCAATGAATTAGCCAATTAATATCATTTGCCAGTGTTAAAAGTGTTGTTACAGTGTTATTTGTCAAATTTTTTACATTATTTGTTAATAAGCAATTATCTATGCTGGCAGCATGATAATATATGCCTTTCGATTCAACTTGTACACAACTATCCTGTAAAAGGACACTATGAATTGGACAAACTAAAATGCCAGGAACTTGATGTATTCTATGCCAGTATGGTTCACCATACTTTTGGGTATCTTTTTCTAAACAGTCAGGACAAAATTTTTAAAATTTTTTTGAATCACTACTAGAATTAGTAGCAACTTTAGCAACATCTAGTATAGAGCCACTGAGTTTTTTACTCATTGAATTCTTTAGTAGCCAAGCCTCCTGTGGCATTAAAAAAGTTGCATAAAAGGGATATAGTGTATGATTTTGTAGTAAGTTTTCAACTTTTTGCTGGGAGCGTAAAGGGAAGTTTTTTACTAAATAATTTAAATTATTAGTTAAAGTAATTTTGCATATTTGTTGAGAACTGTAACCAAATAGCTCTAAGTCAGTTTGCTTGAAACTTTTATTTCCACTCCGAATGTGGTATCTAGCTAAAGTGCTATATAACAGTTCATCGGGATACAGAGTTGGGAAAAAACTAAGCATTGAGCATTTAAATATTTATAAAATCTTCAACTGGGTTTTTGATTATACCTGCTAATTTCAAATCCTCATATGCCGATTTTTTCTCTTTCTTTGCATTCTCGACAATTCGTCGAATATCATTCTCTTGGTACTTTGGCTTTGATTTAGCTTTCTTGATACTTGTTTTAGTAAGGCTCTCATTTACTTGACCCCCTTGCAAAGCGAGAGCATATGCCTTCTTAACTAAAGATGGAATATCTGCATCTTCATCACTATAAAAAATTTGTTCTGCACATTCCTTTGCTTTAGCAGGTTCTACTTCCAAGTTCAAAAGCTCAAGAATTACATGATTGAGCTTCGGCGAGTACTTTCTGCTGATTCTGTTGCTTTCTAGCTAATCTGCGAATATCTTTCAAATCGTTAGACTCAAGCTCAGATAGACATTTATTGTGATATTCTGTCGTATCGAGATCAGCAATATCTTTATACTTAATCATCCATTCCTTGTCCCCTGACCTAATTGCATCTAGCATTGGCTTGACTAAATATAGCCCGTCTTTAGCTGCTCGGCGAATTAGCTCAGTAGTAATAATTTCTTTACCACCAATTGAAATCGCTCTCCATTGCACCATTTTGTAAAGTTTAACAGCAATATCAATGATTCCCTGGCTTTCGTCGTAAAAAACTTCGTTTATTTCATCGGAGAAAGGGACAGGTGTTTTTGTCCATTGGTAATCCCACATTCCTTCCATGAAGAAATACCATTCATCATCATTTACCATTCTGTCCCAAATTACACTACCTTCTCCTGTACCTCTCCTAGCATTTCTAAAATTTCCTTGAAGAATAGGAAAAGCCTCGTTTGTACCAACTCGAATTACTGGAATCCCTACAGTATTGTCCATTTTTACTAAAAAGTTCAACATATCTGAGCTACTTCTTCTTGCTGTAACTAGATTCTGCATTTCATCTATAACTAAAACCCCTAAATGATGAGTATGGGCAATTTGGGCAACTTGAGCCAACATATAATCTTCAGAGTTGCGCGAGGAACCAAATTTTTTAAAGTAGTTAGTACCTAATAGCCTGTCAACAGCAAGAAAAATATCAGTACACAGACCCTTCAAAGAACCCGCATGAGGGCAGTCAACCTTCAACCAAACGATTTGGTAAACACTATACTCAGGATGAAGAATTACTTGAGGATAAAGATTAAGAATATTTTGGAAATTTGTAGATTTTCCCATCCCTGATGGGCCAATTAGGGTTAAACCAGAAGCAGATGTAGGAAGATTAACATAGTTTTCTAAGTTTTTACCTCCGCCATCTTTGATTGCGTTATAGATTTGCCTAGAACGACTTGCATATTCAGGTTTCAAAATATTCCGAGCTAAATAGCCCGTCATAATTAATGCACAAATAACCTTCTGTAGTTCAACCGTTTTATTTTGAGGATCAAAGTATCTAGATAGCCTCTCAATGCAATGAAACCTATAATGCGCTTCTAGCTCCCTCTCTTGTTCATCAAAATCTGGTGTTCTCGTTACTTTATCAATAAATTCTTCTGCTGATAAGATAGGAGGTAATGCCTGAATTAATGGATTAGTGTTGTATTCTGGAAGTTTTTGATCTATATATCTGGCAATAACTGCTAATTCTCCATTAGGAATACTAACAACTTTTTTCTCATTCCTGCCCACGTTTACGCTCCTTTCTTTTCCGTTTGAGTAAATCCATATGATCAGGCTGTAATAGTTTTGAATCCTCTGAATCTTCAGTTTGAGTGCTTATCTGATTCTTAGCATTATCAGCATTGGGAGTTTCTGCTTTTGTTAGTTCAAATGATTCATTTTTACGTCGATTATTTTTTTCATCTGCTCTATTTTGTCGAATACCACTAACCTTTTGTCTATCACTTAGAGTATCATCTAAAACTGCTTTAGTCTCTTCTTTAGCCTGACTAACTATACTTTCTATATTTGCTATCAAATCAGCTTTTGCTTGTAATCGAGTACCTTGATTTTTTTGACTTTGCAATTTTTCATATGCTAATAAGTAATCAATGTCATAAAAGTTTTTATCTAAATATCTTTGTTGTGATTCCAAAAGCCAACATTTTTCAAAATCTCTACCGTTTGGAGAACGTAAATAAATAAAGTTCGGCTGTCGAATATCATATGATATATCCAACGATTTCTCGGATTTAGATAATAAACTACTTCTAGATTTTTCAAACCAAAATTCTTTCCTTGCCTTCTCGCAAGTGTAGTACATTCCTTTAAATTTAATACCACGAGCGGTAACTGTTGCTTTTCCGGTTGGCATTAAATTCAGCTTCACAATATCTTCTGGAAATGTTCTCAGTCTACCGGAACGATTAGCAATTCCCCATTGCCACAATTCTCTAGGTATAGGATTAACATCATCAGTAATCATCATTTCATCTCTAGCATAATTATTTAAATAATCATGATTATTATGCTGGAGAATCAAAAATATAACTATTTTAGTAAATTCATTTATGTTAAGCCTACCGTCAAGGCGATAATCATGTCCTCCCCTCTGTCTAAAGTCAGTATCTATATAACCAGGAACAAATGGTTTTACATACCCATGAATAGTACGAAATTGTCTTTCTACTAATCCTTTCCAATCTGCTCGATAGGGAGCAGCATTTTCAATACGAACATCTAAATTAGGGATTAATGTTTCTACATTCATCCCTGCTAATTCACCTCGGTCTCCCAAAATGGCATCAGGAATATGCCTGCATGGCCACTCATCTTCAGAAATCTCAATACCATATTCTTGGCAAAACTTCACCTTATCTGCGGCTGCATTGGCTAAAGCCATCATTGCTCCTGTCCAAGATGGCCCTTCTAATCCAACGTAAACCCCTGTTATCATGCGACTAAAAACATCAATCACCACATATATAACAGGTCTACCAATAATCCAGTTGGGGTTGTAAATAGATACTAAATATACGTCTGCGATCGTAGCATCAATTTGATATCTAGACCCTGGCCCAATAGTTTCCATTTGAGAAGTTCCGGTAATGGCTCGATTTTCTAAAGCATATTTTCTCGAACCCTTACGAGATATAATAGTTTTTCTAATATCAGTTTGCTCTACTTCGTACCAGTATTTAAATTGGGTAAATGTAGGTCGTTTATCTGGAGGAATTAAAATACATTTCTTTACTCCATTTTCATCGTAATAAAAATCTTCAGAGTAATATTCCTTAATCATTAAATCATAAGCAGTTGTTAAAAAATTTTTTTTGGAATTATTATAGAATTTAGCAATTGCAAATCTAAATATTCTTTTATCTTCTTCTGTAACATTTCTTCCAATACCAATTTCTGGAACTTGTGCGTATTTTCTTGGTCTTCCCCTTTTCTTATCTCCAGAAATTTTAGGCTTTCCTTTACCACCAGAATTTGCATAATCAGGCAAGAGAGCATTCTTATTTTTACCCCTCTGCCAAAATCTTCTTAAATATTTATAAACAGTTATTGGTACTAATTCACCTTCAGTTCTACCTGCATTATATTTTTCGAGAACCTGTTGAACTAAAGTACCTCTATAGTCCCGATAGTATATTGAGGGTTCTTGAGTAACGATAAATGAAATTATTTGCCAAGCCCTATCTCTAAGTTTTTTTTCCTTTGGTGATAAATCTTCATCTCTTACTATTCTTGCCCACGGGTCTGATTTAAGCTTCAAGGCATGACCATCAGAAATAGCCTCTCTAATCTCTGAAACTTTTTTAGCCTCTGGAAATCCTGTTTTAGCGTTTATATCATAAACAAAAGCAATAATATATCCTTCATCAATCCAGAGAACTCGTTCTATAAAATTATTGCCTGATTCATCAATCCATTCAATCAGGTCATTTACAAACAAATCATGAATCATACAAAGTACCTCGTCCTATCTTCTAAAAAATTATTTTTTGAATTTCTTTAGAAGAGGGACAACTAGATATTTTAGTTGCCAGCATATCCATAATGATTTCTTTCCGAGCAATAAGGTGTCTAAAAAGATAAAGAGACGTGCCAGACTCCATATTCATATCCTTGTCTAAATCCGTCGTTATTTTATTGATACTTGCATCACTTTCCTGAAGTCTAAACTTTAAAATATTTGCGATGTTACGTAATTCTTCAATATTTATATCTGCATTTCCTTCTAATTTATAAGCAGTATGAATCCATTCAACATTCTCAGCTAATTGCTTAGGGACTTCTTTTTCCGTGATTATTCCCCAATCAATACCTTTGGCAGCAAAGTAACGTTTTTCTAATTCAAAATTTTCAGCTACCGACTTACTTCCCAAATCCTTGGTTAGTTTAAATGTTCGTGCTTTCTGAACTATATTCTTATCTTGCTTGACAGAAAGCATAAAATCGGTAGTTAAAACACGGGGCGTATTGCTTTGCGGGTCTTTGGGATAGTTAATACCCATTTCATCCGCGATACTCATTGCTAAGTCAAGCTCAATTAGAGGAAACTGTTCTCTTATATCTATGATCGCATCTGACCACTCAAATACATAAAACAGTCGCTTCTCGTTATCGGAAAAAAGATGATGTTCTCGGTTTGTTTTCCAACCTGCTGGTCTGGAGACACGACCCCTTGAGGGAAAGTCCTGAATCTTTATCCACGGCTTATAGCCTTTGCCACTACCCTGACCTCGGCCTTCCTTACAATAACGCTCAAACTTGGCTTGCGTCCAATCTTGTTTGCTTTTAGCCATAAAAACTCCTGTAGATGCTTGCAGATACACCTACAGGATAAATTGTACAACTTTTTTATATATTGTATAACTTTTTTATTTGTTATACGACTTTTTTATTGTTGTACAATGTTACTTATTAGTTAGTAACTTTTTACTCAACAGTCACCGATTTTGCTAAGTTCCGAGGCTGGTCAACATCTAAACCGCGACGGGCGGCAATGTGATAAGCCAATAGTTGCAAAGGTACAACTGTAAGGATGGGTGATAGTAATTCATCTACTGATGAAACAGGGAGCAAGTCGTTAAAAATTTCTGCTGCTTCGCCGTCTTTCACAGGCGTAACACCAATTAACCGCGAATCTCTGGCTTTGGCTTCTTGAGAGTTAGAAATTACCTTTTCATAGACACTACCAGGAACTGCGATCGCCACCACCGGAACTTTCGCATCTAACAGTGCAATGGGGCCGTGTTTCATTTCCCCAGCCGGATAACCTTCGGCGTGAATGTAACTAATTTCTTTTAATTTCAAAGCCCCTTCTAAAGCAATGGGGAAGTTAATTCCTCTACCCAAAAAGATGAAGTCTTGAGTATCAGCAAATTCGTGCGCTAGGTGTTCGGTTAAATTTTCCTGGCTTGCCAATGTTTCTTCAATTTCTTGAGGAATGTGGCGCAATCCATGAATAATTTTCTCTATAGTTTCTTGTGAAACTGTTTGACGGCGATAAGCTAAATCTAACGCTAAAGCATAAAACGCCATTAATTGAGCAATAAATGTCTTCGTTGCTGCTACACCAATTTCTATCCCTGCTAAGGTACTGATAATATGGGGAACCATATGACCAAGGCTGCTTTCTGGGCGGTTGGTAATACCTAACAGTCGCGCTTGATATTTCGCTTCTTGACCTTGGCGGCGTTCTTTTTCCATTGCTAAAGCTGCTAAGGTATCGGCAGTTTCACCTGATTGAGTAACACCAATAATTAATGTATTAGCTGTCAAAGGTGATGGTGCATAGCGATACTCAGACGCGTAGTGTACCTGAGTCGGAATTCCTGCTAATTGTTCTAATAAGTGTTTGCCAACTAAGGCAGCGTGCCAACTTGTACCACAGGCGACGATGTGAATTTGTTCTAAATCTGCGTAAAGTGATTCAGATAAGCCAAGGTTAACAGGTGAAGCATCGCCAGAATTATGAAAGTAAGCTTCTAAATTAGCTCTCACCACTCCTGGTTGCTCGTAAATTTCTTTGAGCATGAAGTGTTTGAATCCCTGTTTTTCTACCATCGTGGGACTCAAGTTGAGCAAACGGGGATGTTTTTTCAACCTTTCGCCAGCAAAGTTATAAATTTCCACACCTAATGGTGTGAGACGAGCAATTTCACCGTTTTCTAGGGGTAGGACTGCACGGGTATAAGCAACGATCGCCGGGGTATCGGAAGCACAGAAAAATTCACCCTGTCCAAAGCCAATTACTAAGGGTGCTTGTTGACGGACAACAATTAATTCATCAGGATAGTCAGCACAAATAGCTGCGATCGCAAATGCACCTTCTAGTTTATTAGCAGCTTGACGAACTGCTTCTAAAAAATTTAACGAAGGATTTTTTAACAATTCAGCAATTAAATGCGGAATTACTTCTGTATCAGTTTCGGAACGAAACTTATGTCCTTTTTGTTTTAATTCTTCGCGTAACTCGCGGTAGTTTTCCACAATGCCATTTTGAACTACCGCAATACGTAGTGCTGTATCCATGTGTGGATGGGCATTGTACTCTTCTGGTTTACCATGAGTAGCCCAGCGAGTATGACCAATGCCTATTTGGGCAGGGTTTTCTAGCTGTTCGAGTTTAGAACGCAGGTTATGCAGTTTTCCTTTAGCCCTGACACAATTAACTTCTCCTTCCCAAATTGTGGCGATTCCCGCAGAATCGTAGCCTCTATACTCTAGTTTTTCCAAACCAGACAGTAAAATTTCTGTTGCAGCTTGAGTGCCGATATACCCAACGATTCCACACATTGCTCACACCATTTTGGTATCAGGATTATTAAATCCAGTATAGTTGTTGGCAAAAAGGGTGTAGCAGTATCAGGGAGTAGAGGTAGGTTTTGATAAAAAAAAGGAGCAAGTTGCTCCTTCTGCCACTAAAGATTTTTATTCTTTTTGAAGTTTTACGCTTAAAACTCTCCTGGTAAGGTGGGCAGTACCCACCCTACGATGCTAAAGAAGCTTGCTATTGAGAGGCTTAATTATGAGTCTAATGAGGAATTTAGAGCAAATTCCTCAATAAGCTAGACCCATGCTACGGGTTGTTTCAGCACCCAGGTAAACCCGGATGCTCAAGAAGTCGGTGGGGCAAGCAGTTTCACACCGCTTACAGCCCACGCAGTCTTCTGTGCGGGGTGAAGAGGCAATCTGAGCAGCTTTACAGCCGTCCCAGGGTACCATCTCTAGTACGTCAGTGGGGCAAGCACGAACGCACTGGGTGCAGCCAATACAGGTATCGTAGATTTTTACGGTATGAGACATTGAAAAAAGGCTCCTTTCGAGTTCTCTTCTCTGCGAAAGAATCATAATCAAGGCATAGTTTACCGCAGTGGCTCATCCGCCGTAAGTAAAAGGCTACATAACTTTAAACAATGTAATAGGCACTTTGAAAAATTCCAATTTGCGGAATTTCTCTGTTTCCTTATAAATAGGCAACATTAAAGCAACGTATTTACTCTAGTGACTCATAACGCCACAGCTGATTTTGTAAAGACATATGAAGCAAAAGTTGCCTAATTATCGAGTTATCTATGGTACCGATTGGTCTGCTGCTATGTCCAGCCACAAAATTTAAGTTTGTAACGAAATTTTAATTATTAAGCAAAATTACCAAATTTATGTGTGTAATCAGACAGTAAATTAATTAATAGCGATCGCTGATAATTTTGCCTTACTGCTTGTTTAGTTAGCACTATTATATTTTTGGAATTTTTATTAGTTAAGAATTAAATCAATGTTTTAGTTATTTTTGTGTATATTAACTTAGGTTATATATCGGAGGTTGGGTTTTTTTTTGACATGATTCTCTCCTATGGCCAATGAAAGCAACTGATCTGGATGGCTAAATTGAGAACGTGAATCAATTAAAAGTTTTTACTGACTGCCAAAGTCAAAAACTATAGTTCATAACAAGGAGCGATATCATGTCAGACACAAGTAAACGCGGTTTTGCCTCTATGGACGAAGATAAGCAACGCGAAATCGCCAGCAAAGGCGGACACGCTGCTCACGAAAAAGGTACAGCCCATGAGTTTACCTCTGAAGAAGCTCGTGAAGCTGGACGCAAAGGTGGCGAAACTGTCAGCCAAGATAGAGAACATATGGCTGAAATCGGTCGTGAAGGTGGTAAAAACTCTCACGGTGGCGGTCGCAAGAAAGCAAGCGATAACGATGACGAAGATACCAATAATGAATCAAAAGGTACTCAAGGCGGTAGCAGCGAGCAACACGCTGAAGCCGGACGGCAAAGCCACAAGAACAAAAATAACAAAAACAAATAGTTTCTTGTTTAAGTGAAGAATTTACCCGCCTTAACAGGTAATAATTAGAATTAGTCATTAGTTATTAGTGATTGGTTTGGCGATCGCTAATAACTAATAGCTAATTTATTATTTAAAATGTACCTGCATTGTGTCCGCCATCGACCTGTAGCATCACGCCATTGACATACGAGGCGGCGGGTGAACACAAAAAAACGGCAACATTGGCAAACTCTGCTGGTGTTCCCATTCTACCCAATGGGATAGCTGTATCAATACTGGCGATTTCTTCGGCTTTTGTGTTGCCACTTTTAGCTATCCGAGCGTTAATTAATTCATCTACTCGTTCAGTGTATGTCCATCCCGGTAAAATGCTGTTGACACGGATGTTATCTTTGCCTAATTCTTGGCTGAGAGTTTTTGTTAACCCAATCACTGCTAACCGGATGGAGTTTGATAACACCAGATTTTTCACGGGTTGTTTAGTGGAAGTGGAAGTAATTGTCAGAATTGCTGGTGCGAGAGATTGACGTAAGTAAGGTAAAGCAGACTTCACCAAAGACACCGCACTCAGCAGATTTAAGTTGATAGCGTTTTCCCAAGCTGTTAAATCAGTGTCATCAAAAGTACCTGATGGTGGCCCGCCTGCATTAGTCACAAGAATATCCAAACCACCAAATTTCTCGACTGTGGCATTAATTACCCGTTCAATATCTGCTTGTTGGGTAACATCTGCACGCAGAGATAGCACTTGTGCGCCTGTTTCGTTCTCAATTTCCGCAGCAGCTTTGTCAATTAATTGACTACGGGCGCAGATGACGACTTTTGCACCCTCAAGGGCAAATTGCCGTGCTGTAGCTTTGCCTAGTCCTTTACTTGCAGCTGTTACCAAGGCTACTTTGCCCCTAAGTTGCAAATCCATAAGCTTTATTCGTGTTTATCGTAACTTAAACCCAAGATTATGCAAGGCTTCACGCAGTTTATCGCGTCCTCTTAAAGATTCTACAGTGGCAATGCGTTGCGAGGAGTGTTCTGACCAGTCGCCAGCAACATTCATTTGTTGTTCTGTATAAAAGCCTTTGATGATGTCATTATAATGAGCGATCGCTTCATCTTGTTGGGCTAGTTTATAAGTTTCGCGGTGCAGTACCGCAGACTGAGGTAAACGCGGTTTAATTGCAGCTGCAACTTCCGGGTTTGGATAGCCTACGCACAACCCAAACACAGCATAGACAGAAGACGGTAAGTTGAGAATGGCTGCAACTTCTTCTGGTTTATTGCGGATACCACCGATATAAACTGTTCCCAAACCTAAAGACTCAGCAGCAACAGTTGCGTTTTGGGCTGCTAAGGCTGCGTCAATAGTCGCCATGACAAACATTTCCAGATAATCTAAGGCTTCATGGCTAATACCACGACTTTCCGCCACGTAACTCAGCCGCGCTAAATCTGCTAACCATACTAAAAATAAAGGTGCTTGGCGAATATGCGCTTGATTTCCGGCTAACTTGGATAATTCTTCTTTGCGTTGGGTGTCTTCTACTGCTACCACACTCCAGGTTTGTAGATTAGAAGAAGTTGAAGCCGACTGCGCCGCCGCTACTAGCAATTCTAGGGTTTCTGGTGGTAATGAGTCTGGTAAATAAGCGCGAATTGAGCGATGAGATAGCAATGTTGTGAGTGATTCATTCCAAATTTCGGAATTAAAGGTCAGTTCACCGTAGCGCGATCGCAATAGTTCTGTAGGATTAGTCATAGGAAGTCTGAAGTCTGAAAAAATTGCTAAATTTTTGGTGAAAATGCAGCGTACTGTTCTTTTGTTAACACGGCATCTTTGACGTTAACCTGTTTGGGTATGAGCTTTAGTTGATAATAAGTATCTGCAACTTCTTGCTGTAAATTTATCAGGCGATCGTCGATAGGAACAATACCAAAACTTCGTCTTTTAGTTGCTGTTCTCATTGTTTCAATATCAATGCCGAGTACAGGTGCAAGAGTTTTTGCTACTTCTTCTCGATTCTGTTGCGACCATTCTTCTAGTTTTTGAATTTCTTCAAGTATTGCCTTCACAGTTTCAGAGTTTTCAGTCACAAACTTGCGGCTTCCTAAATAATAGCCTCCCTGTTTATTAATTCCCGTGCCATCAACTAGAACACGCGCATTAGTTGCTTGTTGTGCTGCTGCATAAAAGGGATCCCAAATTACCCAAGCATCTACACTTCCTTTAACAAATGCTGCACGTGCATCGGCTGGCGGCAAATATTTCGGCTCAATGTCCGTATATTTCAATCCCGCTTTTTGGAGAGCTTGAACTAATAATAAATGGGCGCTCGAACCTTTTTGAAAGGCAACTTTTTTACCTTTAAGTTCACTTAGCTGTTTTATCGGAGAGTTTTCTGGCACAAGAATTGCTGAACCCGCAGGACTTGGTGTAATACCAGCTACATAAGTTAATGCTGCACCTGCTGCTTGGGCAAATATTGGTGGTGATTCGCCTACATGACCAAAATCAATACTACCGACATTCATTGCTTCTAGTAGTTGTGGCCCTGCTGGGAATTCAATCCATTCTACAGCTACTCCTTCTGGAGACAAACGCTTTTCTAATACACCTTTAGTCTTGAGTAAAATCAACGATTTTTGATAGCCAAATCGCACGACCTTGGCTTGATTTGTAGCTGAATTACTTACTGATGTAGCGTTCGGGTTAGGAGTATTAACATTTGATGGTGATGAACAAGCAGCAAATAGCAGGCTTAAACCAAGACCTGCAATAAAAGCTCCGACGATAGGTAACGGGTAAGCATAAAAGCGCAATCGCCTTTGCTTTGGAAACATAAGGGTTGCAAATTTAAACAACGATATCCACTTGGCAATTAAGTGGTGGTATAGCAAGTTAATCATCAGAATTACTGCTCTGAAATTTATTAAATACTATAAACCTATAAAGTTACCGTTGTATACTATTTATTCGGGGAAGTTAACAGAAAAGAATTAGGAGTGATGTTTTTCAAACTTCCCCTGTTTTTATTTAACCTGAGTGCTGGATAAGCTGTAATACCTTTCCACTTTAAGTTTGATACAAATAGGCCGCAGGTGGCAGGGGAGCAGAGCGGCAGTTTGATTAGAACATACTTATGTAGCAATACGGTTCGGTTAAAGGGGAAAGGTGAAGGGGAAAAGGGGAAGAAAAAACCTTTAACCCCTACCCTTTAACCTTTTCCCCAAAGCAATTCTTAGTTCAAAATGCTTATCCGAACCGTATTGACTTATGTAGAAAAACAACAGGTAATAGGCAACAGTCAATAAGGCAGGTAACAATGTACTGAATTTTTTAAAATTAAATATGACTTTTATATAAATAGAAACAGTGTTAAATTTACATTTATATAAGAAAAAATATTGATTTTTTTAATGAATTAGATATTTATAGATTATTTATACTTTGCCCTTTAAAGTGCTAATTAGGAAACAGAAAAACCCAGTATAGATTGTTAAAACCTAATATGTTTACTTTAAAAGTAAAGTAGGGCAAAGTATGATTGCTTTTAGGTATTTTACAGTCTTTGTATTAATACTGGTAGCACTATTATCAGCAATTCAGCAAATGAGTCTTGCTTTAGATGAAGGGAATCTTGAGCAATTCACCCTTTGGACAAGCATTGCTTCTTTAGTCGCAGGTTTACCAATGTTATTGTGGTAAATTCATGCAAGTACATAAGGTTTTTGAACTAGGCATATTTATAGCAGAAGGCACAAGGCAAAAGTATTACTATTCTTAGCATTCACGCTTTTAATATGTCCTAACCTATGTGACTACAGCTAGATTTTTTAGCTATGGCAATAGCCAAGGTATTTAGGACATCGGTAAATCATAAAACTGAGACAGCAAAAGACTTTTAACCCTGTCACCTGTCACCTGCTATACTACTTTTCAAATTTATTTTGACTCTTAAGGTATCTTGCCAGTACCTTTTAGTTTCAGGGCAAACAAGATACCTAACCCATAAGAGATATCCCCTGAACTAGCAACGCCCTAATAAGGATTATGGGCATTCCCTCGTTCTCATTTAATCTTGAATTCTGATGATTTGGAAAGTACTGTTTTATGGACGGCTTACTCTGGTAGATACTTAGAATCCCAAATGTAAAGTCCTTTTTCTTCCGGCACTCTTGAAAATCTTCCTGTACGATAACCCCGCGATAATTCATTTAGTACCTTAGGCTTGACTTCTTGCACTTGCTCAGGTTCGAGATGACCGTATAGTTTGTTAATAACTTCAGCTACATCAAAGACTTTTCTAGGATTTTTTTGCAGCAATAAAGTAATCGCATCAATCACAAATTTTCCTTCAAACTCTCCCTTCATAGGAATGCTATTAGTTTTCGCCTGTGGGTCAGGTTTTTTGTTTTTCGTTGTACTCTGCTTAAAAGAAGCATCTTTGCGAGGAGTGTTGAGTAATTTTAAATCTATGGTGTAGTAACCAGGTTTACCTGGAACCAATGACCATTTATTACTTTCTCTTCCTTGAGTCAGTGTTGATTGAACTCTACCTTTGACTACTTTCCAAAATTCTGGCTCTAACTCTCCATATAGCGATCGCACCACAAAATCGATATGGCATACACTACCTGTATGTTTCTGTAACAGTTTTTGCACCGCTTCTATGCGTTTTAGAGATTGATACTCACTCAGCATGGGAATATCTGATCCCAATAACGATTTGTTTGACGGTTGTTTTGCTTTCTCTTGATTTTCCGCAAAAGATGGCTCAGTAGTGCTAGGTTCTACTAATTCACTTGAGACTTCTACAATGTTGTCATTGTTATCTAAAGTCAAAGTTGCTTTATCACTTGTGGCTTGAAGTTCATGAGCATTAGACTCATGAGATTTGGTTTCAGTCTCAGGAATATCCTCGCTTTCATCTGAAGATAAGTTTTCCCCAGCAGGAGCTACTGTATCACTAGAATCTAATGATAAGTTGTCATCTTCTGTGTTGACAGAAGCTCCATTATCTCTTGCGAAGTTTTCTACATCTGGTAGTTCAGTACCCTTAGGTTCTAATAGTTCTGGCCCCGTTCCTAAGATGTTATCGCTATTGCCATTCAAGCTTTTTGGGATAGAAGAAGTAAATATTTCCTCGCCTACTTCTCCTTTTAAGCCATTAATACCAACTTCCAAGGTTAAAGGCCAGTTAGATAATAATGCTTCTACATGATTTAAGTTTTCTAAAGCTTCTTTATACAATTTTCCATACTTTTCTACCATCGGAGCATAATAATCTCTTACTTCCAATAGTGTAGAGAGAAATTTTTTTGGGGGAGGCTGTAACTGCATTTGATTATTTCTCAAACTTTAGATTCCCCATTATAGAAAATATTATCTTTATTAGCACAAATTTGCCTCTTTAATATGTCAAATAATTCTTGATTAAACTTTGGTATTGTTACTGATAAAAATTTTTCTGTAGCCAACCCGTGAGTTGAGAGGAAAAAAGCACAAACAGGTTTGTGTAGGGTAATCAAACAGATTACTAAGAGAAATTAAGTGTAGTATTGCTGAGTGTAAAGCGATCGCCTAAAACCAACACACAAAAGTCCACAGCCAAGCATCTTCAAACACAGTGATAGTAGGCTTGCACGAGTTAGCGATGCGCCATTGCATTTCCCTATCTTGAAGCAACGGCACCAAGCTCAAGAGTTTTACATAGTGAATACACTGGCATAAAGAGATAAAATAAATTTACTTTTGTAGAGAAGCAGATATCAGTAGAAGCTCTAAATAGCTATTTTGGCTATTTACTAGCAATAGAGCCACGCTAAAAACTAGAGCGTGTTTTCTCACTCGAATTTTAGATCGGGATTTTTATGAAACTCTACTATGTAACTTTAAACAATACAGATGAAGCGCGTCAAATTGGTTGGGCGTTACTGCAACGTAAGTTAGCAGTTTGTGTCAATTGGTTTCCGATTACTTGTGCTTATAGTTGGCAAGGAGAAATTACTGAAGAACCAGAAGTTGTTTTAATTGTCAAAACGCAAGATGGTTATGCCTTAGAAATAGAAAAAGTGATTCAAGAGTATATTACTTATACTAATTTCATTGCCGAAATTTCTCCCGTAGCAGTTAATGAAGGTTTTCTCAGTTGGTTGAATACTGAAGTCTCACCGCGCGCTGCACTAGAAGTTACCCAATAATTCTGACTCCTGAATTTTTACTTTCAAACTAATCTATTGCCTATTGCCTGTATGCACAAGTAATTTTTGGATGCCTCAAAGCCTTATCCTAGCTATTTTTAGGAGGTCAACAATGGCGGTTCTCAAACTAGAAAATGGAACTCTCCACACTGATTTAGTTCGTATTACCCAAGAATTAGCTCCCCTGAATATTCAAATTAATCGCTGGACTGTCCCAGAAGACACCGAACTCCAACGCTTATTAGCACAGGACAGCCTCAACGAAGAAGAAAAAGAACAAGTACTCCAAGCTTTGGATAGTTACTTTGAACAACTACAACAGACAGATGGCTATAAAACGCGTGATTTAGTTGTCCTTCATCCTGGAATTCCTAACCTTGATGGGTTAATGGCCAAGTTTGACCAAATTCATACCCATACAGATGATGAAGTGCGCTATGTCATCGATGGAGAAGCAATTTTTGGCTTTGTACGTCCTGATGGTAGTCAAGTAGAACTGACTGTACAACCAGAAGAATATATCAACGTCCCCGGCGGAACCGAACATTGGTTTTATCTGACTCCAGCAAGGCGGGTAAAAGCAGTACGATATTTCATTACTACAGACGGTTGGACACCTCATTATACAGGCAGAGAAATTCGCGATCGCCAACCTCTGGCGAAGTAATTTCAAAATTCAATCAACAATTTGGTCAGGAGAACAAGTGAAGCGGATTGTTTTTTGTGACTTCGACGGCACTATTACAGTTGAAGAAACTTTTGTCGCAGTTCTAAAAAAGTTTGCACCAGAAGTTTCTGCAAAAGTAATACCTGAAATGTATGCCAAAAGAATGACCCTCCGAGAGGGTGTCAAACAAATTCTGCAATCAATCCCATCGGCAAGTTACCCAGAAATTATTGAATTTACTCAGCCTCAATTGATACGTCACGGTTTTATAGAATTTTTGGATTTTCTAGAGACTCAAAAAGTCCCATTAATAGTAATTTCTGGGGGTTTGCGGGGAATGGTAGAGATTGTTTTAGATAAGTTAGTGCATAGAGTAGAGAGCATTTATGCTGTAGATGTAGATACTAGTGATACTTATTTAAAAGTCATTTCTCAATATGAAGGAGATACAGAACTTCTCGCCAAGGTGCAGGTTATGGATAAGTACCCAGCCGATGAAAAAATAGCTATTGGTGACTCCATCACAGACTTAAATATGGGATTGCAAGCTTCTGTTGTCTTTGCACGCGCTCCCTTAACAAAATATTTAGATGAACACCAAAAACCTTATATCTCTTGGAATGATTTTTTAGACATCCGCAATTATTTAGCGAAATCATGGAGTCAAACCCAACAATAGCAGATCCTCGTGAGCAACTAATTGCCACTGCTCGTTATTTTTATCAACAAGGTTGGATGGTAGGAACTGCTGGCAACCTCTCGGCTCGTTTGTCTGATGGTAGTTTTTGGATTACAGCCAGTGGTAAATCTAAAGGTGAGTTATTACTAAATGATTTTGTTCGCATCACTCCAGATGGCAAAGTCGAAGCATCAGCCACTCAGGTGCTACCTTCAGCAGAAACAGCCATTCATCAACTAATTTACCGCCTGTTTCCAGAATCACAAGCTTGTTATCATATACATTCAATTGAGAGCAATTTAGTTTCTCGCTTCGTTGAAGGTGAAGCTTTAGCTTTACCTGGGTTAGAAATGCTCAAAGGTTTAGGAGTTTGGCAAGAAAATCCCTGTTGTGTCATCCCAATTTTTGTTAATCATCTCCAAGTTGCCCAAATTGCTGTTGATATTGAACAACGCTTTGCTGTTACTACACCGCAAATATCTGCATTGCTAATTCGGGATCATGGTTTGACAGTTTGGGCTTCTTCTTTGGAAGCGGCTCGTAATTATATTGAATTATTAGACTACATCTTCCGCTACATGGTTGCAGCCCTTGAGTTAGGCATAAAGATATGAATGAAAGCAACTATAGCAAACTGTGTAGGAAATCCAAACAAACCTATTGCCTGCGCTCAAGAGTAATTTGTAAATCAAATAGGATTGCTATATTGACTATAGACTGTTGACTATGAACTAATGGCTAATAATTAATAACTAATCACTAACGACCAATGGCTAACCAACGCATTCATGTTGTAGCTCGTCTTGTGGCTTTACCAGATAAAGTAGAAGAACTGAAAGCTTTATTGTTGGGATTGATTGAGCCAACTAGAAAAGAAACAGGCGTTATTAAATATGAACTTTTACAAAATCAATCTGATCCTACAGATTTTACTTTTGTAGAGGAGTGGCAATCGCCTGAGGCACTGGATAACCATTTAGCATCAACCCATCTGCAAGCCGCAGTCAGCAAGCTAGAAGGATTAGTTGCTGTACCTCTAGACATCCGCCGTTATGATATTTTGGCTTAGTAAATTCATTTTATTGTTGAAAGTAACAAAAAAAATGATTACTGCACAAATTATCATTGACGTGTTGATATATCTGGCAGTAATCATTTGTAAATCTCATAGTGAGCGCAGGTAGACAAGGCTCTATTCTATGTCTCAGTTTTTGCTTTGCGATCGCCTTTAGTATAATTTAGCGAAAGTCATCAAAGAAACTTAAGGAGTTAAAAAGTCTAAATGCTCTCCTGCTTTGGTACGTAAATCTTCTAGAGTTCCCTGAATTTGCAATTTGCCTTGGTTTAGTAGCACAATCCAATCAGCACGAGCAATAACTCTAGGACGGTGGCTAATTAAAATCGTAGTTTTACCTTGGCGATACTCTAGTAATTGATCTAAAACATGAGCTTCACTCACAGGATCAAGTCCAGCCGTCGATTCATCTAAAATTAGGATTGGCGGGTCGTTGACGATAGCTCTTGCTATAGCCAGTCTTTGGCGTTGTCCACCCGAAATATTTGATCCAAATTCACCTAAAACAGTCTGATATTTTTCAGGGAGTTTACTAATAAAATCATCGGCTTCAGCAATTTGGCAAGCTTCCACAATTTGCTCAAAGGTGACGTGAGGCGCACCTAAGCGGAAGTTTTCAATAATCGTGCGACTCCAAAAATGAGCATCTTGAGGAACCAGGACAACTTGTTGCCGTAAACAATCAAGGGATAAGTCTTGTGTATTATACATACCAATGCGAATATTGCCAGAAATAGGTTCATATAATCGAGCAATTAGTTTCGCCAGAGAACTTTTTCCACAGCCTGATGTCCCAATCAGAGCAACAACTTTACCGCCAGGAATCTTGAGAGAAAAATCTTGCAGTAGCTCTAGCCTACCTGGATAGTGAAAGTTTACATTGCTGCAAATAATATCTGCATTGTCAGGAATTTTCGCAAAAGGTCTTCTATCATCTACTTTTACTTCTGGTGTAGAGTCAATAACTTCTGTTAATCGTTCTACGGCAGTTTTGACACGAGTGAATTCATCTATAAATCCCAATATCGTACCAATCAATGCCAAAAAATTACCATTCATGGCATTAAATGCCAGGAGTTGACCCAGGGTTAGTTCTTTACTAATAACTAGCATACTGCCTAAACCAAGCATACCGACACTGGCAACAGCATTAACTAACCCAGTGAAAATGTTGTTAACAATTCCAATTTGAATTGTCCGAAATGCGATGTTTGATAGCCGACCAAATCTGTTCTGAAATTCTTCCCAAAATTGAGGAGCAGCAGTAGTAGTTTTGAGTGTCAGTGCGCCTTTAAAGCTTTCCACCAGAACGCCTTGGTTTTCTGCATCTAATACCATTAAACGTCTGATTTTTTGTTGAAGTGTAGGCAAGAAAACAAAGGTAGATAAACTCATAACAACAGCCACAGCAGCTGCTCCCACAGTGAGTTTCACGCTATAAAACAGCATGAAACCTAAAGAAATCATTCCAATAAAAAATTGGGTGGGCAGGCTGATAACTACTTGGGAAATTAAGCCATTAATTTCTTGAATATCTTGTAATCTGCTGACAATTTCGCCACTACGACGTGATTCATAATAAGTTAGAGGCAACCGCAGAATTGCTCTAGCAAATTCTAGAATTAGCCCTAACTCAAGCCGTTGAGCAAAATGGGCAATTAGGTTACTTTGAACCAATACCAGACCACTGGAAACTAAATTCAATACGACAACGGAAATAATTACAGCAGCAAGAAGCTTGGTATCGCCCCGAACTAAGACATCATCCGTCAGAATTTGCACCAGAAAAGGAGAAGTTAACGAAAGCAGACCAATAACTGTAGAACACAGAAAGGCCTGGAATATAACGCCGCTATAAGGCAATGTACGCCGCAAAAAACGGCCAATCCCTTCTACCTTGTCATCTGGTTGAGCATAAAAGCGAGCCGTATCTGGCTCTAGTAGCAGCATCACCTTATCTGCCCAAGCCTCCGCTAATTCTTTTTTAGAGACATAACGGATGTTAATGGCTGGGTCGGCAACTACATATTTATTACCTTTTTTGCCATACAAAACAACCCAGTGGCAGCCTTTCCAGTGAATAATTGCAGGCAGTGGGGCTTGATTTATCTTGTCTAATATTTCACTGGATGCTCTGACAGAGCGTGCATTAAAACCAAGCGCCTCGGCTCCCCGTCTCAAGCCCAACAGTGTTGTTCCTAATTGCCCTGTGCCTACTGCTTCTCGGATGCGATTTAGTGTAAAATTACGCCGATAATGTTTGGCAACGGAAGCAAGACAAGCCGCCCCACAATCTTCTTCACTATGTTGTGTTACAACTTGATATTTCATTTCACACTCCAGTACCCAATTACATCCTGACCAAAACTAAAAAAAGCAGGGTTTTTCCCCCTGCGTGGTTAAAAATTTGACCAAAAGTTTATTTTTATTATCATTCTGACTCTTCACACTCACTTTCTAGTAAAGGCGATCGCTCATCAAATTCTTCTAAATCTGCAATGGTAGATTTTTGAATAGTTTGAAAAGCTATAATATTACTTTTGTCAATTATTTTACAGCTGATTCATTCATTTTAATAACTTTGCTATTATCCTCTGATTACTAAAAATCACCAGAGTCTGTCCATCAAATAGATGTACTTCTTCAATTTTGTCTCATCCCAATTTAATGTGAAGTTGCACATATCTCGATCCCCCTAAATCCACGCAACTTGCTACAACGGGGGGAACCCCTGCAACGCAGTGGCTTCCCTTAAAAAGGGGGACTTTGATAGATATTTTTCTATTTCCCCCTTATTAAGGGGGGCTAGGGGGGATCAAATTCTATGCAGCTTCATAAAAAATTGGTATAAGACTATAAACAATAAGTTTTTTGAGTGATTTTTATACTTTTAATCTTAACTTTAGGCTAAATTGCTGGTTTTTTTTCAGAGGGTGTTTGATAAGTTTATTTTCTTGATCCCCTCTAGCTTTCCTTCTTCAATGATTAGTGCCAGAAAGGAACAGTATCTTTAAATAATTAGCTAATTAAGCCCTATTGATAGTTAATATTTTACAACCATCAATAAGGCTTTGTTAAATTTTGTGATGAAGTAGATGGGTTTTAATAAACGTATGATAAGATAACCCAGATAAAGACAAGCTAAGTGGCTGGTAGGATTAAGTCAATTAGCATTTGCGTAAAGGTAGATTAACCTGCGTCAACAGGGTGATTGTACTAAACGCTCTTTTTTGTCTCCGTAAAGACTCGGTTAATCGTGTCTTTGCGTTTATTATTTCCCTTCTACTAAATCTTTTAAGTTTACAGTACAGCTTTAGCTTTAGCCTGCTGAGTTACCTGATTTATTTGAATTTGATTGGTTGACGGTGGTTGTAACAGTAGTATTAGCGTTAACTGTTATACCAACACCGATATTCTTTCCAATGATGTCACCTAGTTTAACGTCAACTTTACTACCAGTAACGTTATTGGTAACAGTAGAATTATTTGTTTGATCTACGTCAGTCTTAGCAGTGTTAGTGGTTGCGAATAACAATGCCAATGCTTTTTTAGAAGACTTTTTGCTGGTACCACCAGAAATATTTGCTTCTTCGCTAGCGTTTAATGTGGTGAATAATGTGCTTTGCATGATTTTAGTTCTCTTTTAGTAATGGGGAATTTGCAGAGGCATTAGATAAAGCTAATGAGTAAACTGTATATTCAATAACTTTTTGCCCTGCTGATTTGATTATAGAGTTTCTACTGAAAAATGCAGCCCTTATGCAACACAATTTTTTTAAGAAATGTTTATTTATCGAATTATAAAAAAACACGTATTTGTGAGTATAAAATATTCTCTTGAGTACTGCTAAAATATATACCACTAGATAGATGTTTAATATTGCTTATTAAATTATGAGGTGAGTATATGGCTTAGAATCTTGATAAATTCAAGAGAGCGGCTGTCAGAACTGCACAAGCAAAATGTTTTTTACCGCTCGTGTTCATAAACTGCCAACCAAGCTTTCTTAGATGAGTTGAAAAGGTCAAATATCTTTCTCTAATGAATAAAGTTGTGAGGAAATATCTCAGGGTTGGGTTGGAATTCTGTCTGCTCTGTAGTTTCTGAAATTAGATAATCAAGTGTCCTCTGTTTTGCTAGTGCATAGCTGCGCTAGTTAGAGATTCCCATCTAGATTTCTGAAACGTAATGCATACATAGCAGTTCTTGATTGGGTACAGTACATTTTTGACATCTCTCCTTGTTGACTCCAGGAAATTTCGCCATTCCAGTAGAGACGTAGTAATGGTAAGTCTTTACAAGCCAATTTGTAGGTAAATAAGGGGTCTGCCCCCCTATTCGCCATCTGTATCTTACAAGGCAAGGGGTTAGGGGTTAGGTTTGTATTAGACTCAACTGCCAACGGCTATATATCCTAGATATTGTGTTGAAATCTGATATTTTATTTCACACTCTATTACCCAGGAAAAACAGACTCAACCACAAAAGCAGGTTGTTCAGCCTGTTTGTAGTTACAAAAAACGTGAGTTCGATAACCTCACCTCAACCCCTATCTGTCGCGCAGAGGGGCTTTAATATAACGTGAGTTCGACGGATGTTAAAAACCCCTCTCCAAACCTCTCCCCTGCAAGGAGAGAGGCTTTCAAAACTTGTTTTTTCGTTCAAAACTAGGAAGATTTATGCCCCTCTCCGGGTCGGAGCGAAAAGTTGAGCCAGTGCGTTGGACGGGTTCCCCGGCTTGAAGCACGTGGCGTGGTTTCCCCCATGAGCGACTGGCGTTAGCAAGCTTGCGAGCGTCACCCCGAAGGGGTTAAAGGGTAAGGGTTCAAGGTTTTTTCTTCTTCTTTCCCCCTTCGCCTTTCCCCTTTAACGGAACCGTATTGCTATCTAATACCAATATTTGGGGTATGTTCGCTCGTGTGCCAAATTATTAAATACGACAGCGCACAGAACCAAAATAATTGAACCTTCTAAGGCAGGAGTCAAAAGAAATGCCCAGGATGCTTTTGTCATCATGACCACTAATGCAACTGCGCCTGAAGGGGGATGCAAAGTTGCAGTAAGTTGCATCATTCCAATGGCTGTGGCTACAGCCAATCCCATTGCCCAAGGTTCTGAACCAAAAAGATGCAGAATAGTCAGGCTAACTAATGCCGCTACAAAATTACCACCAATGACATTACGGGGTTGGGCTAAAGGACTGTCGGGTATACCAAAGATTAATACGCTAGTAGCACCAAAGGGAGCCATCAACAAAGGAGAATTAGTTTTTACAGACAGATAAGCTGTTGCTGCTATGCCGATGAAACTACCGCACCAACTCCAAAAAATGTGTCTGTGATGAGGTTTGTCTAAACAGAATGAACGCTTACTTCCACGTATTTTAAAGCAGTAATTTTTCCATTTCTCTTGAATATTTTGATATTTAAATCTGGCTAAATAGGTTGAATAATTCTGCTTTTTGGGTAGATAACCTTTCATAATTTTTGAGCGCAACTACAACCAACAGTCTTTAGGTGAAGAAGGGAACAGGAAACAGGGTTAAAAGTTTCTTCTTATAGGGATTTTTTGAGTAATACGAAATTCAAGTTCATTGATTTAAAAAGTTTGCTAGTTACATAATGTCATGAAACAATGACATATAATTTCCAAAATATCCTTTGAACTCGATCAAAGATACATAAAACTTATATAAATAACTAATATTATTGATAAGTTTGCTTGATATTTATCAGAAAGTAGATAAATTGCGATCGCAATTCAAAAGCATATGAAAGCGATCGCCCAAGATAATTAACTTGTAACCATAACCGGCTTTTTGCGGCTAGGACGCTTGCGGTCTGATTTTTTCTTCAATCCCACCGCTTGAGCTTGATCGCTATCTGAGCCATATTGTCCACGTACTACTTCTTTCATGGCTAAGATTGCATTGTGAAATTCCCATTCTGCTAATCTAGCCGCATCAGCAGCAGCGCGATATAAAGCTAATTTTTCTGTTTCTGCTTGCTGCTGCGCTAACATTGCTTGATAAGCTTGTTGTATGTTTGCCACGGTAGCATCAGCACGGGATGTGTCATAAGTGCTAACGGTTTGCAACCCGTGCAATGAACTTACATCTTGACTTATCAGTTGAGGGCGCAAACGGTTGCTTGTATTTTGAAGAGGCATAAATAGTTACGTAGTAATCTGTATATTTAATGTACCCATTGCAACAAAAAAAATAACAGTAAGAAAATTTTTAGATTAGATAGAGTTAACGCTGGCACGTCTTTGTATTGATATAACAGACCGACGTATTGATATAACAGACCGATGTATTGATATAACAGACTGACGTATTGATATAACAGACCGACGTATTGATATAACAGACCGACGTATTGATATAACAGACCGATGTATTGATATAACAGACCGATGTATTGATATAACAGACTGACGTATTGATGACTTTTACGCTTGTTTACTGATTACCGATACAATTGCTGCAATTAAAGCTTCTGGCTCAACTGGCTTAGATATATGCCGTTGAAATCCCGCAGCTAAAGCCTGATGGCGATCGCTTTCGCTGGCGTAAGCAGTCAAAGCAATGGCAGGAATTTTCCCGCCTGTTTCAGGCGACAATTTTCGGATATGTCGCATCAACATATAGCCATCCATATCTGGCATTCCAATATCGCACAGCAGTAAATCAGGAGTAAACTGCATCAAAATTGTCAATACCTCTAAAGCTGAGGAAGCTACAGTCACCTTGGCACCATACTGAGTCAGAATAAATTCGGCTAGCAAGCCCATATCTGGTTCATCATCTACAACCAGGATGTTTAAATTTGTTAAGTCAATCGACTGGTTTACTCGTTGAGTGGCTGAAGTTAAAGGCGATCGCAGTTGAGTTGTGGGTAACAAAACAGTAAACGTCGCTCCCAAATCTTCGCCGGGACTTTGTGCTTGCACAGTGCCACCATGTAATTCGACAATCTGACGTACAATCGCTAACCCTAACCCTAATCCACCAAATTGCCGGGTAGTGCTACTATCAGCTTGGCGAAAATATTCAAACACATAAGGTAAAAAATCTGGTTTGATGCCTCTACCATTATCGGTTACTTGAATTTTTACTTGGTTGCCTTGCTGCTCTAACTTAATTTCGATTCTTCCGCCCTCTGGGGTAAACTTGATGGCGTTAGAAAGCAAATTCCAGATAACTTGTTGCAACCGATTAGCATCACCGACTGTCTGATTGTGGTTGGGTTGCAAGACAGTTTGAATCTCAATAGATTTGGCCGCCGCCGCTAACTGCACCGTTTCGATGGCATTCTCAATTACTGATATTAAGTTAATTGGGGCAATATTCAGGCTGAGTTTGCCCTGCATCATCCGCGAAATATCAAGCAAATCTTCAATTAGTTGTGCTTGCAGTTTGGCGTTGCGTTCAATTGTTTGTAATGCTTGAGTTACTTTTGTGGGTGGCAATTTTTGGCTTTGCAGTAGCTGTGTCCATCCTAAAATAGGATTGAGGGGCGATCGCAACTCATGAGAAAGTACTGCCAAAAACTCATCTTTGACGCGGTTTGCTTGTTCTGCATTAGCTCTAGCTTGGCGTTCTGCTTCATACAATTGAGCGCGGGAAATTGCTTGGGCGCATTGACGGCTAATGGCCAAAATAAATTCGCGATCGTCTGCGCTCAGTTGCTTAAACTGTTTAAAATTTAGCGAGATTCCGCCCACTGCTTTGCCTTCAAACATCAAGGGTAGCGACATCCATGAGGTGTATTCAGAGCGGCTATAATACTCAATCAGATGAGGATAGCGGTTAATTCTATCTGTTAAGGTTTCCATCCAAACTGGCTCACCTGTTCGGATGGCTTCTGCTAAGGGAACATTAGTATCAATAGGAAACTGTCGCCAAGATTCCAGCGATTCGGCTTCATAACCGACAGCTTTGACAATTTCTAGTTGTTTGCGATCTTTACTTACCAAAACTACCATTGCAGAAGCGGCTTCTAATACTGCCATACTTTGTTCCACAATCACATCCACAACTTGCACAGGGGTGAGAGATTGTGATAGGGCGGCAGTAACGGTTTGCAGACGGACTGTGCGATCTGCGGCTTTTTCGGCGGCTTCTTTTGCTTGTTGGGCTTGTTGATAAAGACGCGCATTATCAATTGCGATCGCGGCTCGACGCGCTAAATCTTCAGCCAGGGCTAAATCTACTTTGCTGTAGTGACGATGAGATTCGGTAAACACAAAAGAAATCGTGCCTAACACTCTTCCCCTGGCTATTAAAGGTGCAATGATACATGAACTTAAGCCAAGTCCGCGTAAAATTTGCAAATATTCAGGATCTTGAACAGCAGCACTTAATTGCTCATCAGTGATGACTGGGGCAATTTCACTTTTGCCAGTTTGCATCACCAAAGACATACCATAGCCATCATTTAAATGCCTAGGATATCTTCGCGCCAGTTCCCAGCCAAATTGCACCTTTTGAGGGTCACAATGAGCAATAGCAACACGGCTAATAGTGCGATCGTCATTCAGCAAATCTACACTACACCAGTCAGCAAAATAAGGGACAGCTAAATTAGCCACACTCCTCAGAGTTTGTTCATAATCTAACGAAGATCCGAGGACGGCACTAACTTCTGCTAAAAAAGCTGCCTGTTGTTGCGCTGTCTCTGCTAAAGTACGAGCTACTTGTTCGCGGATCAGTTGGACTCGTTTTTCCTCAGCCTGTTTGCGTTCGGTAATGTCGTTTAAGGTTCCAGAAGTACCCAGGATTGCGCCTTCATCATCTAAAGTCAGACGGGCGAATACTTCAATCCAACGAAAGTCTCCGGTTTTGGTAAGATAACGAACTTCATGGCGACAAAAATCTTTTTGTCGTTGAATTAAAGGTTGAAAAAGTTCTAAATTGTATTGGCGATCGCTCGGATGCACGTATTCTAAAAAATTAGTGCCGATACTTTCATCAATAGAAAATCCGGTAATTTCTGTCCAAGCAGGATTGAGAAACGTCCATAATCCTGCGGCATCAGTTTGAAATATTACGTCTTTCACATTGTTTACTACTGAACGGTAGCGTTGCTCAGTTTTGCGGAGTGCTTCTTCAGATTGCTTACTAGCGGTGATATCATGCATGACGACAACAGCACCATGTTTCTCACCATTGACATCGACAATTGCTTGACCGTTTGCCGAGAGAATGCGAGGTACTCCTTGCGTCGGTACAATCATCATCTCAACATTATTCAGCTGCTCCCCCTGCAATGCTCGATACAAGGGGATATCGGTTGTGTTCATCCGTGTTTTGCCATCGGGCAAATACAAATCATAATGTTCTGCCCATTTTTCTGGTAGCAGGGGTTGCTCAGGTAATCCGTGAAATGCTCGTGCTGCTTGGTTAAATAGTTTTAATTGCCCTTGGGCATCACAAGCCACAATTCCGGCTTGGACGTTATCTAACAAGACGTTGAGAAAATTTTGTTCTTGACGCAGCGTTGTTTCTAATTCTTTTCTGGCTGTAATATCGAGTAAGTATGCCAGTATACCGTTTTCACACCCAATCAGCCGGACTGTTAACCAACGGTTTAAGCTGGGATAAAACTCCTCAAATTCTTGGGAAAATTGTGCAGTAATTGCCTGATCAAACTGAATTGTTGCCTCTACCGGAAATACATCCCACAATAGTTGACCAAGTAAACTATCTCGGTTTTTACCCAAAAGCTGCTCTGTTTTATTGTTGACAGATGTAACCCGCCATGAGGTATCCATCGCAATCAACGCTTCAGTCATGTTTTCAAAGATTGCCGTCAACCTTTCTTCTGTAGATTGATCGCCCACATGAGATTGCTGCGGAGAAAATTGTTGTTGTAAATTGAATATTTCTGGGCAATCGCTACTCAGATGAACCTCCTTGATGCAGGCAATATATTCACAATTTCAACATTGATATTTAAGCACTTAAACAAAATTATTTACACATCTTTATATTAAGAATCATATTTGATTAGTAAAAAATCAGTACACTTTTACCTACCCTATTGCCTATTCCCCATTCCCTATTGCCTATTGCCTATTGCCTATTTCCTATTGCCTCCCTACACAAGTGTGTTCAATAATTAAACCTGTTTACTGTATTCTAGCGGCTGGCTGTTTGTTACATTTTTGTCATCTGTAGTTATTTATTAAACTCTGTCATCACATTCATGTACAAAGTTCTGCCTAAACAAACTGCATCAATGTATACACGTGATGGTATACGCTTAGATGCGGATATCTATCGGCCTGACGCAACCGAAAACTTTCCTATATTATTAATGCGACAACCTTATGGTAGAGCGATCGCGTCTACTGTGGTGTATGCTCATCCGAGTTGGTATGCTGCTCACGGCTATATTGTAGCGATTCAAGATGTGCGCGGACGCGGCACTTCTGCGGGAGAGTTTAAGTTATTTGCCCATGAAATTGCTGATGGTGAAGATAGCGTTTATTGGGCAGCACATCTACCAGGAAGTAATGGCAAAGTCGGGATGTATGGCTTTTCCTATCAAGGAATGACACAACTATACGCTGCGGCTGCGAAACCTACCGCCTTAAAAACAATTTGCCCCGCCATGATTGGCTATGATTTATATACAGATTGGGCGTATGAAAGTGGTGCATTCTGTTTACAAACTAATCTTGCTTGGGCAATTCAATTAGCCACAGAAACGGCGCGGTTACGTGATGATAAAACAGCTTATCAAGCATTATTTGCCGCTTCTCGCAATTTACCTGTAAATAATCCCGAAATTCTCCATAAACTTGCGCCTGATTCGTTTTATCACGAGTGGGCAACGCATCCTCAACCCGATAGCTATTGGTCAGAACTATCACCCAAACAACACTTACAAAATGTAGACTTGCCGATGTTGCATATTGGGGGATGGTTTGATACTTACCTGCGCGGTACACTGCATTTATATCAAGAGATGGCAGCCCAGCTTACTGCACCGCAACATTTATTAGTTGGGGCTTGGGCGCATTTACCTTGGGGTCGGAAAGTTGGTGAAATTGACTTTGGTGCTAAAGCTGCCAGTCCTGTAGATGCGATGCAGATTCGCTGGTTTGATCAGTTTCTTAAAGATATAGATACAGGCTTATTACAAGAATCGTCTATTTGCTTGTTTGAGATGGGAAGTAATATGTGGCGCACTTTCCCCAGTTTAAACATAGCAAATCAGAAATCTTACTATTTGTCAACCACTGGACTTGCCAGCATCCGCGAAGATTCAGGAACCTTAACCCCCAATCCCCAATCCCCAATCCCCAATCCCCAAGATGTCTTAGTTCACGACCCTTGGCGACCAGTGCCATCTTTGGGTGGTCATGCGGGAATACCTGCGGGTGTATTTGAGCGATCGCATATCGATTGCCGTTCAGATGTTTTAACTTACACCAGTCAACCGCTAACAGCAGACTTACATTTACTAGGGGATGTCATAGTAGAAATTTATTGCAGTGCCGATCAACCTAGTTATGATTTGTGTGCCGTGTTATCTCAAGTGCATCTTGATGGGCGTGTATTTAACTTGACTCAAGGTTATTTGCATTGTCAAAAACAAACTTCAATGCCACTAAAAATTCAATTACAAACCACTTGTGTACGCATTGCCAAAGGTAACGCCTTACGTTTAAGTTTAAGTGCAGCCTGTTTTCCTGCCTACGCGATGAACTCTGGAAATAGCGCAGTCATGAATAGTGATGATTTATTTAATGCCCAAATCATCACCTTGACAATAAATTGCGGCGGCGAGGCGGGTTCTCAAGTGTTGTTACCTGTGGTGTAGCAGGGGATATAGCGTTTCCTAATCTGCTGAGGTACTTAATACATTGCTAATAAAATTAGGCAAACCTCTGCGTACCTTTGCGCTTTCCTTCGCGCCCCTCTGCGTTAAAAAACATTATTCAATTAAAAAAATAGTATGCAAATTAAAACTAAAACTTTTCAAACCACACCCAAAGAATTACGTGCAGTTTTGACCGTTGAATATTACAGACGGATAAAACGCAACTTCATTGTTTTGTCAATATTAGCAACGATGAGTATTATATTTTCTATTCTGCAAAATCGCTTTGACTGGTGGGCGGTATATTTTTTAGGAATACTTGCTTATACTGCCTCTGCACCTTTATTTTTTAGAGTCCAAAAGCAAACATCTGCATTAAACTTCCAAGCTAGACACTGCGAAATAGATGAAAATTTTTTTGGTTTATATTACGCAGACGGCAGTATCATTAAAATGACATACGAACAATTTATTGAAGTTAGAAAAAAAGCTGATTATTACTTTTTATATATGAGTAAAACCCAATTTCACTACTTACCAATTGCTGCATTTGAAACTGAAAAAGATATCCATAGGTTTGATTTATGGCTACAAAGTAAGCAATTAATCAAATTATGGTAAATCTTTATTTAACTAATTTTAAGGTATTTTCTCACTGGCCTTTTTTGCCAATTCCATAATTTTATCAAACTCAAAATCATGAGCCAAATCTGATAAATACTGTTGTAATTCAGTATTGGTTGTAGGACTTTCTCTCATTAATTGTAATATCAAGTCATCACTGCATTGAGCCGCAGCATGATATACTTGCGCCAGCCATTCATGAGACATTTGCGACAACCACGGCAATAATTCTGATTGGGTAAGACTAGACTTGATATTTGACGGTATACCATCTGAGTTAGGCTGAGATTTTTCTTGATAAATATAGTTAACGCCTAAATATTTACTGAGTATTTCTAATATTTCTTCTTGGCGAAAAGGTTTGTTAATTAAATCATGACAACCTGCCGTTAGTATTGCCTCTCTTTGTTCTTCAAAAGCATTGGCAGTTAAGGCAAGAATAATCGGATAAATATCTGGCAACTTAAGTGCCTCTTTTTTTAATTTAATTACCCTTGTGGCTTCGTAACCATCCATGATAGGCATTCGCATATCCATAAAAATTAGATGTGGTTGCCATTGTTGCCACAATGCGATCGCTTCTTGTCCATTTGTGGCTTCGCGCACCGTAAAACCCATTAATTCTAATAATTTAACTAGTGGTAAACGGCTTTCAAAAACATCATCGACAACCAAAATGCGATACTCAGTTTGTCCTGGTGCTAAACCAATAATTTGAGATTGAGTCTTGCTAATAGGAACTTCATTAATAGAGGCTAAACCAATCTCAATATTGAAAGTAAATGTACTTCCCACGCCCACATTACTGCTGACAGTGATCTCTCCCCCCATCAGTTGCACATATTTACGACTAATTGCTAAACCCAGTCCAGTTCCCTGTTGAGATTGTCTCCCAAGTTCTGTTTGCCCAAAGGCTTCAAATAACAATCCAATTTCTTCTGGAGCAATACCAGCACCCGTGTCTTCTACCTCAAAGATTAGGGAGTAGGGAGTGGAGAGTGGGGTGTGGGGTGTAGGGTGTAGGGTGTGGGGAGTAAAATCTTCTTCCTCTGCTCCCCTGCTCCCCTGCTCCCCTGCTCCCCCGACGCTGACGCGCAGGTTTACACTGCCAGTCTTGGTAAATTTAATCGCATTTCCCAAAAGGTTGAGTAAGACTTGCCGCAGTTTGCTTTCGTCTGTTTGCACATATTGGGGAATCTCTGGTGCATATTCAAATATCAGTTGTAAACCTTGAGAAATAGCCCGCAAGCTTAACATCTCTTCCAGGTTTTTTAACAGTGCAATTAAGTCAAAACTACTAACATTTAATGTAGTTCTGCCAGCTTCGATTTTGGACATTTCTAAAATGTCGTTAATTAAGTTGAGTAGATGTTCGCCAGCACGATTGATAATTGCTAAATTTTGTCGATGTTCACTAGAGAGAGTATTCTCATAGTTCATCACTTGGGTAAAGCCGAGAATGGCGTTAAGAGGTGTACGCAATTCGTGGCTCATGTTGGCGAGAAATTCACTTTTGGCACGGTTGGCAGCATCAGCCGCAATCACTGCTTGTTGTAATGCTTGTGACTGTCTTTGAGTCTGGGTCAACAATTGTGCTTGCTGTAAAGCAACTCCTAAATGATGCCCAATTTGAACAGCTGTGTTCGTTTCTCCATCTCTCCATTGGCGGGGACTTGAGTTTTGATAACTTCCCAATAATCCCCACAGTTGGTTACCACAAAAAATGGGGACAATGATATAAGCTTTAGCCTGAAAATACTCTAATAAGTTGATGTAACAATCATCAAATCCAGTTTCGTAGATATCTGCAATACAACTGAAATTTGTGCCTTGGTTGTAAATACCGCCTTGGGTTGCTTGCAGATAAGTATCTTGAATTGGGCAAGCAGGACTCTCCATAATAGACTCAAGGCAACGGCTATCTTTGAAGTAAGAAGTTGTAAGAATATGATAATGTTTTTGTTGGTCTATTAAAGAATTCCACCCTGCTGCCACTGACTCTGAAACAAATTCACCGCCCCAATCATGGTTAAAACGATAGACAACTACACGATCGCAATTCAGTACTTGGCGCAATTCTGCGGTTGTGGCCGCAAATATTGTCTCTAAATCTAGAGTTTGGCGCATTTTTTGAATTACTTGGGTGATTGCTTGTTCTCGTGCAACACTTTCACGCCAAGCTTCTTCGGCTAGTTTTCTGTCGTTAATATCTGTAATTGTGCCAATGTGTCCTTTTATTTCTCCGTTTTCGTCTAATTCTGGGATTGCTTGGCTAATTACCCAGATACTTTTACCATCAGGGCGCATAAAACGATGCTCACACTTATATGGAGATTTAGTTGCGGCGGCTTCATGCCATGCTGCATGGACGCGCTCGCGATCCTCTGGATGTACAGCCTTTGCCCAGCTTTTCCCTAAACCTTCTTGTTGTGACATCCCAGTAATTTCACACCAGCGTTGGTTTACATAATGACAATAGGTTGATTTATCAGCATGGAATATACCTACAGGCGAAGCTTCAGCTAATCTTTGATAGCGCAATTGACTTTCTTGCAAGGCTAGTTCTGCAAGTTTGCGATCGCTGATATCTTTATGAGTACCTGTCATCCGTAGTGGTTCACCTAAATCGTCGTGTTCCACAATCTGACCGCGAGACTGTATCCACTTCCATTCACCCCAAGCACAGCGCATTCGGTATTCTACTTCATAAATAACACTATCATCTTGGAAATGGTCATTTAAAGCCGATTGGACTGCGGGTAAATCTTGGGGGTGGATTAATTGCTCAAAAGCTTGGTGGTGATTCTCAATTTCGTTTTCTGCGTAACCCAGCATTTTGTTCCACCGCCAATCACGGTAAATTTTGCCAGTTTTGAGATTCCAATCCCACAAGCCTAAATTGCTTGCTTCTAAAGCTAGTTGCAACCGTTCTTCACTGTTTCTGTGAGCTGCTTCTATAAGTTTGCGTTGAATTAAGCTACCTAACTGAGTCGCAACAGTACCAACTAACATCAGCAAACGCTTATCGACTGCTACGGAGGAGCGTTTAAAAAAGACTAAAACGGCTAATATTTCGCCGTCAGCCACAATTGGCACACCAAAACCAGCTTTTAATCCTACTTTAGTTGCTTGTTGCGATCGCGAAAAAATTGGTTTTGTCAAACCAGAAACATCTGCAATCCATTCTGGTTGTCTAGTTTGCCACACGCGTCCTGGTAGTGCTTCCCCAAGGGCAAATTTTAGAGTTTGGCTTTCCTGGCAGAATGTTTCTAAAATACTCTCTGGTTCGTGCCAGCTTAAACTATATTCTAAAAACTTGCCATCATCACTTGGCAACCATGCTTCGCCAAAATCCCAGTTTATCGAGTGGCAAATTAAGCGCAGCACGACTTTTAAAGCACTGTTAATATCGACGGCGCGGGTAATGGCTTGAGATGTTAATAGTAATAATCTAGTTTCATTTTCTGCTTGCTTGCGTTCAGTGATGTCTTTGGCTGTACTTAATACATATTTCTGCTGATTAATTTCTATCAATTCTGCACTAAACAACATTGTTTTGATTTCCCTATTAATAGTATGGAAATCAACTTCGTGGTTGCGGATAACTTTTGTTTGTTGCAGAATTTGGGTAAGTAAAACACATTCTTCGGGATTAGACCAAATCTGCAATTCTTGACCAGTGTAACCAATTATTTGGGTACGCTCATACCCAAACACTCTACAAAAACTGTCGTTAACTTCGATGTAGCGTGTATCTGGAAATGTAGACAAAGTAATTGGGTCAGGAGATGATCTAAAGGCAGAAGCTAACTTTTCTTCCAAAACGCGGCGTGTAGTTTCGGCTTGTTCGGCTCGTTTATATTCTGTAATATTACAAGCGGTACCTGTCACACCGACAATTTCTCCGGCTTCATTACGTAGAGCGATCGCTTGAAAGATTAAATAAATTAGGCTACCATCTTTTGCCAAGCCAATAATTTCAAATTGAGAAACAGATTTTCCTTGAAGTATTTCTTGAAAATTTTCTTGAAAATCAAATAATTGTTCCTGCAAGACAAAATTAGCCCAGCTTTCCCCAAGCATTTCTTCTGGTGCATAACCATAAATCTGTTGAACAGCAGCGTTGACAAAGGTTATTTTGCCAGCTATATCGGCTGACCAAATGATGCTTTGGGATGTTTCTACTAAATAACGATATCTTGTTTCGTTAGTTTTGAGGGCAGCTTCTACCAATAAGCGTTTTTGAATTTCCTGTTGCAGTTGCAAATTTTGTTGGACTAGTGCTTCACTAGCTTGTTTTTCTGGCGTTGCTAATTCTGCTGGTAATGAGGCAATTTCTAATTGTGCCGTCATGGTTTCCACTTCTAAGAAATCCCAATCTTTTTTTTGCTCGTAATAATTCCAGCCAGTAATTTGCTTGGTTGGATATTTTTTGAGTTGTTCTTGCTTTAGCTTAATTTTGCTGCCAATTCTCACCAAAACTTCTTCAGCGCATATAGGTTTACTAATATAATCAACAGCACCTAGTCGAAAGAATTTATGTTTCTCTCTCAGATTCTCTATAGTGCTAAGAAAAATTAGGGGAATATTTTGAGTTTGTTGATTAGCTTGCAGAGATTGACAAACTTCATAACCATCTATGTCGGGCAGGAAAATGTCAACTACAATCAAATCAGGTGGGGCGGCTATTGCTGCATTAATTGCCTGTTGCCCAGACTTAAATTTTTCTACCTGATAATTTTGTGATTCAAGGATTTTAGATAAAAATATTAATTCTACAGGGTTATCATCAACTAATAAAATCTTCATTGCTTTATTAAACATAGTCATAAAAATTTATAGTTTTTAAAGTTTACAAGCTTATGGGACTCTTAGTTGATACTAGAAAAATCAATGCAAATTCTAGATAGTTTTTAATTTTTGCTCTAATGGCTGTTGAAAGCTGCCTCGCTACGCCATATATTTCTAGAATACAATTAGATAATTAGATTAGCGATAATATATATACTGAAATTGCTTAATTACTAACAAATATAACGTCATCATAAATATTGCAACAGTTTTTAGGCAATTTCTTTATATATATAAAATTCTGAAAAAGTCTTTGCCTACCTAATAGACATCTCCAAAATAGTATCATTCTGTGATAAAAGAACATCAGAAAGCTTTTTTTACACAGAAAAATGTGCGACATACTGAACCACATTGAACAGAATC
>NZ_JACJRV010000068.1 GCF_014697475.1 Nostoc sp. FACHB-152 | reverse complement strand
TCAAGTCGGCAGAGCCGCCCACGAGACTGGCTCCCCATGAGCGACTGGCGTTAGCGAGCTTGCGAGCGTCACCCCGAAGGGGTTAAAGGGTAAGGGTTAAAAGTTTTTTCTTCCCCTTTCCCCTTTAACCGAACCGTATTGAGATAAGAGGAGGAAAAAGGGCAAGGTTAAAGGGAAAGAACTTTGTTGATTTTTTCCCTTACCTCTGATTAAATTCCAGACCAGAAATGAGTAGAGTCATGGCTGACGAATTCTCTTCAATATTATTTAAAGCTCTGGCGAAATTATGTGGCGTAAATTCCAAGCTTTCATCCAAAGCTCTCGCAGTATTTTGATTATTACTCCCAGTGTTGCTCTGACAGTTATTGTTGGGCAGTCATTGGGAATTTTTAATTTGCCTGAGTGGAAACTTCGTGATGAATGGATACGACAGCGTTCTTGCGAAGCACGTACCCTTGTTGCGTGTTCACAAAATACCATAGCTGACGAAATCGTCATTGTAACAATTGATGAACACGATATTCAATCAGTTGGTAAATGGCCAATTCCAGATTGGTCATTAGCCAAATTACTAGAAAAAATTCAGGCGCAACAACCCCGGTCTATTGGCTTAGATCTTTATAGAGATTTACCAGAGGGCAGTGGACATGAGCAACTTGTTAAAGTCTTCCGCAACAGTGCTAATTTGATTGGCGTTGAGAAAATGACTGGGGAACGTGTCAATGCACCACCAGAACTGAAAAAACTCGATCGCGTAGGATTAGCAGATTTAGTCTTAGATGGCGATCGCCATGTGCGTCGAGCCTTACTAACAGCAGTCGATGCCAAAGAAGAAGGAAAAATTAAAGCAGGACTAGCAACCCTTGTAGCCCTCAAGTACCTTGAAGCTGAAAAAATCACATTAGAATCTGTTGATGAAAAGCAGCAGAAGTTTCGCTTAGGTAATCAAATCTACCTACCACTACAAAATCAAGAAGCAGGTTACTCTGATACTGATGTTGGTGGCTATCAAATTTTACTTAACTGGTATGGTTCAGAAACAGCATTCCGCACAGTTGCGATGCGGGATGTATTGGCTGGGAAAATTCCAGCAAACCTGATGCGCGATCGCATGGTGTTTATTGGCTCAACTGCTGCCAGTACCAATGACTTCTTTAGCACACCCTTCAGTTCTACTTTAATTTCTGCCCAAAAACCTACACCAGGTGTAGTTATCCATGCCAATATCGCCAATCAACTAGTGCAAGGAGCAAAAACAGGCAAAGCAAATCTCCACGGCATTTCACACATAGCTTTATGGTTCTGGATTCTTTTGTGGTCTTTGATTGGTTCTGGTGGTAGTTGGTATTTAGCTACTGTGCATACTGGGCGAAAGATTCCAGGTGGCAAAATTCTTTGGGCAACTGTAGGTATCAGTGGCGCATTTATCGGTGGTGGCTACGGGATGTTGTTGTCTGGTCTGCTGATTCCGGTTACACCTGCCTTAGCTGCGTTTATCAGCAGCGTAATTGCCACAACCAATGCTTATAAACAGCAAAAGTTAGAAGAAGCTAATCAGCAACTAGAAATTGCCAATGGTCAATTATTAGATTACTCGAAAACCTTGGAGTTTAAAGTTGAAGAGCGAACTTGTGAACTGCTAGAGGCCAAGCAAGCTGCTGATGCTGCTAACCAAGCAAAAAGCGAGTTTCTCGCCAATATGAGTCATGAACTACGCACACCGCTTAATGGTATCCTTGGCTTTGCTCAGGTGCTGGAGCGATCGCCCAACCTGAAAGAGAAAGACCTAGAAGGAGTCAGCATTATCTTCCAATGTGGAACACATTTGTTGATGCTGATCAATGACATTCTCGACCTTTCAAAAATCGAAGCTCGGAAATTAGAATTGGTTGAGACTAATGTAAATTTGCCAAAATTCTTACATAGTGTTACCGAGATTTGTAGTATTCGAGCTGATGAAAGAGGAATTAAATTTCAAGTCTTAATCGATGAGAGTCTCCCAGTTGCGATTCAAGTAGATGAAAAGCGGTTACGGCAAGTGTTGATCAACTTACTAGGTAACGCGATCAAATTCACAGACAACGGTAGCGTGAAGTTTAAAGTAGATGTGATTGAGCAAGAATTACCGCAACCAACAAACGAAACTACACAAATCACACATCAAAAGATTCGCTTTCAGATTGAAGATACGGGTATTGGGATGTCACCAGACCAACTAGAGAAAATCTTTTTAGCCTTTGAGCAAGTAGGTGAGGCTGGACGGAAATCTGAAGGTACTGGGTTGGGATTAGCCATTAGTCAAAGAATTGCAGCATTAATGGGCAGCCAAATTCAAGTACAGAGTCGTTTAGGTGAAGGCAGTCTATTTTGGCTGGATTTGACAGTACCAGTCCCAGTCTCCCATGATTGGCAGATAGAAACTATCGCCTCAACCCACCAAAAAATCGTAGGTCTTCGGGGTCATGTGCCTCAAATTCTGATTGTTGATGATGATTGCAACCACTGCGCTATTTTGACCAGTCTGTTACAAGGAATTGGCTGTCGAACCTTGGAAGCCAGCGATGGCAAACATGGGCTACAACTTGCAACTGAACATCAGCCGGATGTCATTGTGCTGGATTTAGCAATGCCTAATATGGATGGTTTTGAACTAATGGTTCACTTACAAGAGAATCCCCAAACTCGTTCGATTCCGATTATTGTTTCTAGTGCCAACGTATTTGAAGAAAATTGGCAACGGAGTTTGCAAGCAGGAGCAAAAGCATTTTTGCCTAAACCCCTGCAAATTGATGAACTATTGCATGCACTGCGTTCTGCCTTCGAGGTAGCAGCGAAGCGATCGCTACTAGAAGTTGACTGGATCTATACTCAGTCTCAACCGCAGCAGGTATCTACCCAGAATCAGCCAGTAGATAATAACGAGTTGATTTTACCATCCGGGGAGATTTTGCAGCAACTCTATCATCTAGCCATGATGGGAGATATCCCCACAATCGAGGGAATAATAAAAGAGCTAATGGAACAAGACAATCAGTTAACTCCTTTCGCAACCCAGTTGAGCAAATTCACTGCCAACTTTCAAACTGCAAAAATCCGTAAATTTCTCAAATCATTTTTAACAACGGAGTCATGTTCATGATGACCGAAGCTCTTTTGAAGCCCATACATATCCTATTGGTGGATGATAATCCCACTAATCTGAAGGTGCTATCTGAAGCGATTCAAGGATGTGGTTGGAAAGCACTCATGGCAACAGATGGAGAATCGGCACTCGAACAAACAGAATACGCCCATCCTGAACTCATTCTCCTGGATGTGATGATGCCCGGTTTGGACGGATTTGAAACTTGCCGCAGACTAAAAGCCAACACCATAACTCAGAATATTCCGATCATTTTTATGACTGCCTTGTCTGATGCCACAGACAAAGTGAAAGGATTGGAAATGGGCGCAGTTGACTACATCACCAAACCCTTCCAACAGGAAGAAGTCATTGCTCGATTAAAGTTACACCTAAAAATTTCTCATCTTACCCGCACCCTAGAACAAAGAGTGCAAGAACGCACCTCGGAATTAACTCAATCTCTACATCAGCTACAACAAACTCAACTACAACTAATACAGAGTGAGAAAATGTCCACTCTGGGACAGCTTATTGCCGGCATAGGTCATGAAATTAATAACCCAATAGGTTTTATCAGTGGAAATTGCTCTTATATTGAAGAATATGTGAATAGTTTGCTGCATTTGGTAAAGCTACAACAGCAAAAACTACCACATCCAGAGCCAGAAATTGAAGAATTTGTTGAAGAAATTGACTTAGAGTATCTGACGGCGGATTTACCAAAACTTATCTTCTCAATGCACAAAGGAATTAAACATCTTAAAGAGATTAGCCTCTCTTTAAGAACCTTTGCTCGATCTGATATTTCGTCTAAGATACAGTTTCAAATTCATGAAGGAATTGATAGTAGCTTAATGTTATTAAAACATCGGCTGAAAGACCAAGGAGATCGTCCTAAAATCGAGGTTGTCAGACAATACGGTGAGTTACCTCCAATTAATTGCTATCCCGGACAACTCAACCAAGTATTTATGAATGTGATCGCCAATGCTATTGATGCATTTGATGACCTTCATCATAACCGTTCAAATCGGGAGATAGGTACTGCTTGCCCTCACACCATCGTAATTACTACATCTGTAAATGATCAACAAAAAACCGTTTTAATTTGTATTGAAGATAATGCTCTTGGTATGCCGTCTGAGGTGCAGGCTAAAATTTTCGAGCCATCTTTTACAACTAAGCCTGTGGGTCAGGGAACTGGTTTGGGACTGGCAATTTCTCGACAAATTGTGGAAGAAGCCCACGGTGGTAAATTGAATTGTGACTCTGTTTTGGGCAAAGGTACAAAATTTATGATTCAAATTCCAATCTGAGCTTTAAAACTCAAATTTCCAATCATTCTTGTACAATCTGAATTTTTCCATTAAGTACGTTAGAGACTAATTATCAAAGCATAATTAAACCTAATCTAATTCCAGCAGTCACCGCCTCAGTACGAGATGAAACATTAAGCTTTTGAAAAATTGATGAGACATGAAATTTGACAGTATGTTCAGAAATTTGCAGACGTTTTGCGATTACTTTATTTCCTAACCCAATACTGAGCATTCCTAAAACCTCTATTTCTCGTGGAGTTAGGGCTTGCACGGGATTAGCTAACACTTTTTCCCGCATCGACAGCAATTTCAAACAATCAGGGTGCAGTATTACTAAACCAGAAGCAACTGCCTCAATACCTGCAATAATTTCTGTCTCTGTGCTGGTACTAGATAATATACCTTGGATACCGAAACGAAATGCTGTTTCCAGGTCAATTCTATCGATATCCTCGGCAATCACTATAATTTGCTGTTCTGGGAACAACTGCAATTTGTCCCATATTGTTGTTCCTGGGTTAGTACCTAGATCGATTAAAACTACATCTGTTTGTAATTGCTCAATTTCTTCAGGCAATGCATCTAAACTAGATACACTGCCCACAACTGTTAATTGCGGGTTACGGCTTACCACTGCTGATAAACCTGCCCGCACCACAGGCGAAGCCGCAACCACTATCACCCGAATCATCTTACCTCCACAACATTTTTCCGGGTGATGTAAACTACAAATTGCTGACCATTTCGGAGGATTTGTAATGGGATAGACAAGTGAGTTTGATGCAGGTATTTAGCCAAGTCATCTGGCCGTGTTAAAGACCTTCCTGAAACTCCAACTAACACATCACCAATTTGTAATCCGACGTTTTCCGCTACACTACCAGGAAGTATTGATAATACTAGTAAACCGAAAGATCGTCTGCCTAAGACCACAGGTTGCAGTGTTACTCCTAATTGCAGACGTTGACTATTAGATAAAAAGCGGTTGACAGTAGCGATAGGAATTGCCACAGCCAAATTGTTGACAATCATTGTGTTAATGCCAACAACTCGACCAAGACAATCAGCTAATGGCCCGCCAGAATTACCAGGGTATAGCTGTAAATCTGCTATCACTGCTTGTGGATGATGAGTGTGAACAATCCCGATAGTGACTGCACCACTATTAGCTAAGGGATTTCCTACTGCCAAAACTAATTCTCCCACTCGTAACTGATCGCGATCGCAGAGAGTTGCAGTATTTAAATTTGTGGCATTAATTTTCAGTGCGGCTAAATCTTGCTGGGGGTCAAAGTGCGATCGCACTGCCGGAAATTCTCTACCATCCGATAGTTCGACTGTTAACTGTAAGCTGGTTGCTACATGAGCATTTGTAATAATCAACCCGTCAGCTTGCCAAATAACACCCGAACCGACGCTTGTAGTGCCGCTTTTAATTTTGACTGTGCTTTGACGAAGTTTAGCGGCTACTGCTGATAGTTCATCATTAAATTGTGTAATCATAATTGCTTTGATTCGGTAGTAATTAGAGCAACCCGTGTAGGAGTGCCAAACAAATCTATTGCCTATTGCCTGCCCCTACGAGTAGTTTGTAAATCAAATAGGATTGCTATATTTATTCAGCAGGCCGTTCACCAATGACAACATCTAATTGGACTAATGCGCCACCACGGACAATCTGAATCTGGACAGTTTTACCTATGCGATCGCTATTATTCAGCAGTGCTAGTACATCAGCCGTATCACTGACGGCAATTCCATCAAATGTTACTACCACATCTCCTAATAACAGTCCAGCATGATCGGCAGGCCCAGAAGGTTCAACATTGACGACAATCACTCCCGTTGCTGTCGGTAAATTTAATGCAGTTTTCAGGTTTGCAGGCAAGCGTACAGCCTGCATTCCTACACCTAAATAGCCCCGTGAAATCCGCCCTTTAGTGAGCAGTTGATTTACTACGCGCTCGACTGTCACCGCAGGAATAGTTAAAGCCGTACCGCGTCGCCCCGATGTATTCATCCCAACTACATAACCAGCAGCATCTACGAGTGGCCCACCTGCAAAACCAGGATAAAGAGTAATATCAGGGCGAATGAATTGATCAATATTACCACCGCTTATACTTCGCCACGCACCACTAACTACACTGACGGCTCCCATTGCTGCTCTTAAGTCGCCTTCGCTACTTCTTGCCAATCCCAGCACTAAATGGCCAACCTTGAGTTTTGTCGCATCGCCAACTTGTGCTGTAGGAAGTTCATGATTTTGCAATTGAAATGCAGCTATATCAGTACTAGGGTCATGACCGAGGAACGAAATTGGTTTATTTTGTCCATCTGATAAAGTAATGGTGATGTCTTCGTAACTTTGAAGTGACTCATCCGAAGTGACAATGATACCGTTTTGCCAATGAATCCCACTTGGAGCAATACGTTTACCAGTATTGAGTGCAACTACACTACCTCCTGCTTGTTCAGCTATATCGGCTAAACTATTAGACAGTGCCAGTAATGAAGACATAAAATTCTCCGCAATATTTTGTGATGCTCCTATGATGCTGTTTTATCTCTACATTTAGCATCAGAAAAATGGGGAGAGTATAACCTAGAAAAACGACTAGTATACAACAGGGTAGGGTAATAGCTTATTTAGTCACTGTTTTTGGTAAGCGCAATGCTAGAGTTATTGTTCTTGCTGCCATAAAAGAAGCCATTGATAGCCATAATAGATGGCTATTACGGAAATACCACGCTGTTATAGCTAATGGAATAAAACCAATTGCGGTGGCTGTGAGCATGGCTTGACGCAGGATATAACCTTGAGTTAGTCCTAAAAAATAACCGTCTAGTGCATAAGCAATAGAACCAAATCCCAAAACTGGTAGTAACCAAGGAACATAAGAATACAATGTCAGAATAATTTCATTATGATTAGTCAACAACTTAAACAGTGGTTGTGGAGCCAAAATAAATACAGCAGCAAAAGTTAACCCAATAATCAAACTGCTGATTAGAGAAATTTGTAACAGTTGTTTTAAATAACTCTTATTGCCGCTACCTTGATAAATTCCGGCTAAACTTTCAGTAGCGAATGCCAAACCATCAATAAAATATGCTGTCAAGCCCACAACTTGCATCAGCACGGTATTAGCCGCTAAAATTTGGGTTCCTAACATGGAACTGAGGTTTGTAAATATCGCCATTGTCGAGATCAAGGCAAAAGTCCGAAGAATAATTTCACCGTTAAGCATTAAAGCTGACTTTAAGGCGGACAGGTCAAATACTTTTCTCTTTAAGGCTTGGAGATGTAGCCATGAAATTTCTGGATAACACAGTACAAGACCAATTATAAGCATCAGATATTGGCTGATAGCTGTTGCTAAACCAGCCCCTCTACTTTCCCATCCGAATTTAACAATAAATAGATAATCAAGTAAAACATTTGCACAGTTGCTAACGGCTGAAAGTAACAACACTTTACTACTTTTTGCCTGTCCCAAAAACCAACCGATCAACACAAAGTTAATCAGCGTTGCAGGCGCACCCCAGACTAAAGCATTATAGAACTCAATTCCAGATTTTTTCACTTCGGGTGTGGCACTTAAAATTGCAAACCCCAACAGTTGTAAAGGTTGTTGCAATATCAGGATGAAACATCCTAATATTAATGCTAAAATCCCGTGCTGTAACCCAATCAATAGAACTGATTGATTATCCTTACGTCCAAGTGCCTGTGCTACCATTCCCGTTGTACTCATACGTAAGAAACCAAATGTCCAATAAATGTAATTGAACAAAATGGTTGCTAATGCCACACCTGCTAAATGACGAATTTCCGTTAAATGTCCTAAAAACATTACATCTAATAATCCCGCTAACGGAACCATTAAATTTGATAGCACATTAACAGATGCCAACTTGAAAAAATTGCGGTTAAATTCTGAACGCTGATTCAAAATAAACAATTACTAACTTTAGTAATTACTAGTGTAATATTTTATCTTTTTTGTTTGATAAATATTAAAGTAACAATCTAAATTGCAATTAGTATTAATTAGTTTTTATTACCTAGTATTTATTAGATTAATTATGTTCAGTATTACTAAAATTAGTCCAAGATTTCAGATTTTAAAAATAAGTTGAACCGTATTGCCCGCTTTCTCATCCATGAGTGAAAGTATTAATATATTTTGTGTTAACTATTAATACATAATTTGCGTTCAAAAATAGTATTTCTAAACGCAAATTAGCCTAATTCCTAATTTTTAGTGTTTTCGTGAATTTTTTCAGTTTTTGGCAATGGTGGCTCGTCGTGATTAGTATTTTGCTGAGTTATACTCATCATGCTGAATAAAACCGCGCTGCCTACTGCTAAAGCGATTAAAGGCCCTTTGAAAGGCAGAAAATCTCTGGCTATTCTGGCAAAAGGGCTGCTTTGTCGGCGCAGTGACGCACAAAGCATGATTTGCTTTAAAGTAAAAGGATCGCGAACATAATGGCCGCTACGACAAACTACTAATTTTTCTTGGCAATAGGGGCAAGTAAACAAACCCATGTAAGCCTTGATTGGTTTGGGTTTAGTATTCCTTTGGCAAATAGGGCAAGTAACATAATGATTATCAAAGATGGGTGTATTCATCTACCTTGTCCGCCTAGTCCATCTACTCGCTTTATAAAAATAGTTATATTGAATTGTTGAACAATCCTTAGCAGGATTCACGATGTGGGATGAAAGCATTAGCCAATCATACACAAAGTGTTTTACTACTGGGTTAAGTCAACTTTGCTGGGTTAATAGTAAGAAAATCAAATTCTTTCTTTTCCACTTTCCCTGCTTTACGGCAGTTGAGGGCAGCCCCCTAATAGAGGTTCCGCCATGACTTCGCTGCCTTCTCGACTTGGGGAGCCACCGCCGTAGGCGGGTTTGCCGACTGGAGGGGAGTGGCGTGAGACCCCAAGACTGCACTACCTCCCTTGTCTGTCTTCACCCATCATTATTATTTGGGTTGACAGACCATTAGGGAATTTTTAATGGTCGCAACATGAGTATAGCTAGATTTTAATGAGGATGGCTCTTGTTTGTTGCTTACCATTAGTAAATTTACTCAATTTTATAGATACTATATTTTTTACAGATAATTGTGACACTATCTATTCGTACCATAGCAGCGATCGCAGCCCACTGAATATTAATTTTCTTTGATGTAGCTCTTCTGGCAGCAAAATTTTTTCTAATTAAAGCTTAGTCAACCAAACTCATCTAACTTAACTTGTCCGGTTGATAAATAATGGCTCACAATGAGAAGTAACAGATTAAAACTTAAATTTTTTCTTACATTTACCCTAACTTTTCCATGACTCTCTTGCCTCCCACCAACCTCAGGAAGGTAATGGAAGAACCTGCCTTTCCTACACCTTCGAGCCGTTTTACACATCTAGTTAATCGTTTTCAACCTTCACCAGAAACAGTTGTGCTATTTTTAGCCGTACTGATTGGTGGCGGTACTGGTATGGGCGTAGTGACGTTTCACTATTTAATCCAGCTGGTTCATCATCTAATGCTGGAAGATTTAATGAGCGTCATTGGTACTTGGGGAGCTTGGACATTAGCCTGTGTCCCCATTATGGGCGGATTAATTGTGGGATTGATGCGCTGGCGCACTCAAGATTTTGGCCCTGGTTTGTCATCTTTAATAGCAGCTTCGCAAGGAACAGCGATTAAGCGACCCTTAAGACCAGTCACAAAGATGTTCGCTGCATCTGTTTCTTTGGGAAGTGGTGCTTCTCTGGGGCCGGAGGGGCCAAGTGTCGAAATTGGTGCTAATTTCGGGATGTTGTTGTCTCTCATCCTCCAAGTCTCACAAGAGCGTCAGCGTTTGCTTTTAAGTGCTGGTGCGGCTGCGGGGTTAGCTGCTGGATTTAACGCTCCGATCGCGGGGGTATTTTTTGCGCTAGAAGTAGTTATGGGGGCGACATCTTTTGCAACTTCGGCGGTGAGTGTGGTGCTACTTGCCGCAGTTGTAGCCGCATTAGTCGCTCAAATTGGTTTAGGCGCACAACCTGCTTTTGCTTTACCTGTCTACCAAGTCCGGAGTCCCTTTGAATTACCTTTATATCTTGGCTTGGGTTTAGGAGCAAGTTTAGTTTCTCTGGCTTATACAGAATTAATTAGGTTAGCAAAGGCTTGCTTTGCTGGTTCAGTTCCTGGGTTTGGGTTTTTTAAACGCATTCCTAAGTCAATTCATCCGATTATTGGCGGCGTAATTGTGGGTTTGGTGGCTTTGCAATTCCCGCAAATTTTAGGCATTGGTTATGGCACTGTCCAAGCGATGCTTCAAGATGTGGAGTTTTCGCTCTCTCTGTTGGTGGCGTTGCTGGTTGTCAAGTTGCTGATGACAGCCATTAGTGCAGGGAGTGGTTTTGTAGGTGGTTTGTTTGCACCAGCTATGTTTTTGGGTGCTTCGTTTGGTTCGGCTTATGCCAAAATTTTATGCATTATAGCTCCGGGAATTGACGCATATATGGCTGCACCACCTGCCTATGCAATGGTAGGAATGGCAGCAGTGTTAGCCGCTAGTGTCAGAGCGCCACTAACCGCAATTTTGATGTTGTTTGAATTAACTCGTGACTACCGCATTGTTTTACCTTTGATGGCGGCGGTGGGTTTGAGTGTATGGTTAATAGATCAAATTAAGCCAAATGTTAACTCTAACTCGAAACTTCAACAATTCGGTCTGGCTGATTTAAAAGATGAACAAGCCGAAATTGTGCAGCAAATTTTAGTTGAAGATGCTGTTCTTTCCTGCCCGAAAAAATTACCAGCAACTTTTAGTTTACTAGAAGCGGCGATGGAAATGACCCGCGATCGCACACGCAGTGCTTTAGTAATTAATGAAGCCGAGCAGTTAGTCGGTATTATCTCTTTAGAAGATATTAATCGCTCTCTTGCTCGCTGGAAAAACTACCAAGATTCTGCTACAGGAATTCCCTCTGAGTTATCTAGTCAAACACTCATGGATATCTGCACCACTGAAATTCTTTATGCTTGGCGAGATGAACCTTTATCTGAAGCTTTAGATCGGATGGCTTTGCGTGGTTTGCATCAGTTACCCGTAGTAGCGAGAGACAACCAAGAGCGAATTTTAGGTTTATTAGAAAAGGAGCAAATTGCCTTAACTTGCAATTTGGCAGTTACCCGAAAAACACTTCACAATTATATTACTAGTGCTATCAATAATAGATATAGTCAATAGACAATGGTAGCAGAAGAAGTAAACACACCACAATAACCCCTAACTAATAGTTAGGGGTTTTAAGTCAAGAGAAATAATTTTTTAGTCTCCACAAATTAATTCGCTCTAATGCGACCATGTGCGGAGTTTGCAGAAGCGTTGCTTTCTCCGTCTTACATTCTCCGCGTCTGGTAAATTTTTGGTCAATGGTCTTTACTCATGACTATTGACTGATTGTGTTAGACTCTGGTCTATTTATTAAGCTGTGGCTTCTATTTCTTCCAGACCTTCTCTATCTTCTGGATCTACTTGCCGCAAGCGAATATGTTTCTTCCCTAAAGTGATCAGAAACTCATCACCTGGTTTAAGATTCATCTGTTTTGTATAAGCTGAACCTATCAGTAAGTTACCGTTGGATTGTACACTAATTCGATAGCTAGCACTGCGTCCACCGCGACCATTTGCATTGGGTGAGGTATCTAACTGAATACCTTCAGCATCAATGAGGGCGTTTAAGAATTTCATCATATTGACACGCTCTACACCATTTTTAGTAACGGTATAGTAGCCGCACTGTTTAGCTTTTTCTTCTTTGCTAAGGTTCTCTAGCTCTTTGACTTTTTTGAGCAGATCTTCACCGACTAGGGGTTCAATTTTTTTCTGTTTAGGCATCAACTTAGATGGAAAATGAATGGTTGAAGTTGTTGAATCGATTTTATTTTAGCTGAGGTTGAGATACTAGGAACAAAATCCTTTATTTTTTATATCAGCCTAGCCAAGTATATTACAATCCTAGCCAGAATTGTTGCACAATTATCAATAATGTCAAGACAATCTATTGAGTAGATATCGACAATCCTGATCACTATATATAAAGTGTGAAATACTGCTAAACTATATTTGTTTAAGTTTTCTAAAGTCAGCTAAAAAGTTAATCTACTTATTCAGCTTGATTGTTGGAACAAAGAATGATAAGTAAACCTGTTCTCTAGTCAATAGTCAACAGTCAAGCAATTTTGGATTTGGGATTTTGGATTGACCCCAGCCACCCTTCTTCAGGGGCTAAGTGATGGGTGAATACTTGGATTTGTTTTACCCACAAGAGGTAAGGCATGAACTCAAAAATCTAAAATCGGCAATCTAAAATCTAAAATTGGCATAGTCAATATTTAGACTATGAACTATTGATTTTTGGTTATGTACTATAACCTTGTGATGAAGAAATAATGAAGCTAACTACCAAAGGACATTACAGTGTAAAGGCATTGCTAGATTTAAGCTTACAGCCAAGTTATGGGCCGGTCTCTGTAAGAGCGATCGCCAAACGTCAAGATATTCCTGCACCTTACCTCGAAAAATTACTAATAGAAATGCGTCGTGCTGGTTTAGTAAAATCTATTCGTGGCAGCATAGGCGGCTACCAATTAGCAAGAGAACCTATTAAAATTTCTATCGGACAAATATTAGAAGCCGTTGGCGAAACTATTAGCCATGTACCAGATCGTCACCCAACCCCAGCACAAGCAGAAGATTGGGTAACATATACTCTCTGGCAAAGACTCAACCAAAAACTCAAAGAAGCTTTATACAGTATTACATTGGCCGATTTGTATTACGACGCTCGCAGTTGGCAAGCATCTTTAGGGGAAGAGGCGAGTTTTGTAGTTTAGTTAACGGTCATTAGTCATTAGTCCATTAGTATGACCCCAAGAACAAATGACAAAGCGCAAAGTCTGAGCGGAGGCTTCCTCCGCTCAGAACTTTGTAAGAGAGGACAAAGCACAAATGATATTCATCATCGCCGCGTTTTTAGATTTTTTAATAGGTGATCCTTGGGGTTGGCCTCATCCAGTACAAGCAATGGGATGGGTAATTTCTCGCCTCACAAAATTTTGGTTACATATATGTCAAAATTCCATAACACAAAAAATTGCCGGAATTTTACTAGGGTTAATTTTAATCATTGGTAGCGGTTTTATAGGTTGGTCAATAATTCAAGCTGCCAGATGGTTGCATCCACTTTTAGGAATAGTTATAGAAAGCATTATTCTGGCCAGCTGTTTTGCGTTGAGAAGTTTGAGAAAAGCCGCAACAGATGTTTTAGAACCTTTAATTGCCGGAAATTTACCCCAGGCGCGGACTGCTTTAAGTAATTATGTTGGTCGAGATACCCAAAACCTTTCAGAAGCAGAAATTTTGCGGGCAGTTTTAGAAACGGTGAGCGAAAATGCGACCGATGGTGTGATGGCTCCACTGTTTTATGCTGTTATTGGTGCTTGTATACCAAATGTCGGGGCAATTCCTTTAGCATTAGCATACAAAGCCAGCAGCACTCTAGACTCAATGGTGGGTTATAAGGAAGCACCATACACTTATTTGGGCTGGTTTAGTGCGCGGTTAGAAGATTGCTTAACTTGGATACCTTGTCGGTTAACGGTAATTACTTTGGCACTGTTATCGGGGAAGCCATTGCAAGTTTGGCGCATTTGTCGCAGAGATGCCATTTTAGACCCTAGCCCCAACTCTGGTTGGAGTGAATGTGCTTATGCTGCGATTTTGGGCGTGCAAATGGGAGGGACAAATTGGTATCGTGGGGTAGCCAAACAAAAACCACTGTTAGGAGATGCGATTTACCCAATAACGCCAACTACCATTCACCAAGCTTTGCAATTGACTCGTGATAGTTTTTTATTGTGGTTAGGAATAGCGATCGCTATATTATTTCTACTCCCAAACAAGTAATCATAGAAATAGCAAATTGCTAATTGAGTCAATAGTCAATATTTTGACCCTTGACCCTTGACCCTTGACCCTTGACTAAATGCTATGTCTGCAAAAGTAGTTGAAATTCTCTCATCAGAAGACCTGCGCCGTACCTTAAACCGCTTGGCTTCTCAAATTGTAGAAAGAACGCGTGACTTATCCCAGTTGGTACTCGTAGGGATTTATACCAGAGGAGTATTTTTAGCAGAAATATTAGCGCGTCAAATTGAGGCACTGGAAGGTATAAGCGTACCTGTAGGAGCTTTAGACATCACTTTTTATCGGGACGACCTTGACAAAATTGGGTTGCGGACTCCAGCCAAAACAGACATCCCTTTTGACCTGACTGGAAAAACTGTTCTCCTTGTCGATGATGTAATTTTTAAAGGCAGAACAATTCGTGCGGCTTTGAATGCTGTCACCGAATATGGCAGACCAGAAATTATTCGTTTAGCTGTTTTAGTAGACAGAGGCCATCGAGAAGTACCAATTCACCCAGATTTTATCGGCAAACAATTACCTACCTCTAAAGAAGAAATAGTCAAAGTTTACTTACAAGATTTCGATGAACGAGATGCGGTGGAATTGATTGGAGATTAATCGGGAAAAGTATGAAGTGTGTAGACGCTTTTAGCGGCTTGCCAGAGGCTAGTATAAAGGATGAAGTGTAAAGTCTGTAGACACCCTTTGGATGGCTTCCCACAGGGTAATTTCATCCTTTAGCTTTGTGTTTCCTATCTGTTGAGAAATGACTTAACGAATAATTGGACTACCGTGATGATGAACTAAATACCATTTGCCACCTAAATGCTGAAATACATTTGTCGCCATCGATTGTGCTTCTATTCTTTTGCCCCCAAGAACTTGTAAGATATTTTCAATTAGGACAATGTAAGCAATATTATCATTTACTTGTGTAGTAACAATATCGATATTAATTTCTATATATGCGGTATTTTGAAATATTTTTTCCCACGAAGTGCGAATTGCTTTCCAACCACGCAAAGCATTACGCCCTGGATGAACACATAAACTTTCTGTTCCCTGTGACCATACAGCACTCATTGCTTCAATATCTTTTTTTTCAAAAGCCCGATAAAAAGCTACATTAACAGCTAAAACTTCAGATGTCATGGGTAATACCAATTCGTAATTCGTAATTAAAAAAGTTCTAGTATATTAGGTTTTACCTCGTTAAATCCAACCTACTAGCTTATCTTAACTGTTGCCCATTCCCTGTTTCCTTTTTTTCATTGAACTAGTTATTATTTTTAATAACATTAATCACTTGTAATAACTGGTTAGCTGTGTAAGGTTTAGATAAAAAAGCCTTAATACCCATATCATACACTGTATTTACCTTATCACTAGAAGCTAATCCGCTAACAGCAATAATTTTGACATCTGGGTTAATCTTTTGCAAAGTGCGAATTGTAGTGATACCATCCATAAAAGGCATCAACATATCAGTCAAAACTAAAGATATTTCTTGTTGCCGTTCGGCATATAAAGCGATCGCCTCAATTCCATCGCTGGCTGTAATGGCTTGATAGTTATATTTTTCTAAAGAGGTTTTAGTCACTTCACGAATAGCTGCTTCGTCATCAACAATTAAAATTAATTCTCCATTACCTTGATGAAATTCTGGTTCTAAATCTTCTTCTGTTTTAGTTATTTGCTGTGCTGGCAAATATATTTTAAATTGAGTGCCTCTTCCTTCTTCACTGTAGACATTGATAAAACCACCGTGATTTTTGACAATTCCTAATACTGTAGAAAGGCCAAGTCCAGTCCCTTTACCAAGTTCTTTTGTAGTGAAAAATGGCTCAAATATGCGGTCTAATATTTCTGTTGGAATCCCAAGACCCGTGTCAATTACAGAAATTACAACATAAGGGCCAACTTGAGCATCAATGTGCATTTTGGCATAATTTTCATCAACCAAGAGATTTTCTGCGGTAATGTTCAGTATTCCACCATTGGGCATGGCATCACGAGCGTTGACACACAAATTCATCAGCACTTGATGTAGTTGCGTTGCATCACCAGATATTGTCCACAAATTTTGTGGAATTCCGGTCGTAATTTGGATGCTTTTGGGAAATGTTTCTTTAACAATTTGCTGGATTTCAATAATTAAATGCTTGCATTGTAATAGGGTTCGCTCTCCCTCAACACCACGAGTAAAAGATAGTACTTGTTTAACTAAATTGGCTCCACGTTTAGCATTACCAATTAAGATTGGTATAAGTTTGCGTGAACGCTCATCTTGTAATTGTGATTCTAAAAGTTGGGCGGTCATCAAAATGGGAGCCAAGACATTATTGAGGTCATGAGCAATACCACTAGCCAAGGTGCCAATGCTTTCTAATCGTTGTGCGCGGAGAAATTGTGCTTCTAGTTGTTGTTTTTGAGTAATATCTGTATTCACAACCAGAATTGATTGTGGTTGATTAGCAAAATCTCTGACTAATGTCCAACGGCTTTCGACAATAATTTTTTTGTTAGATGCGGTTTTTTGATGTAACTCTCCTTGCCAAGAACCATTTTTCATTAACATATATAATGCTTCTTGCAAACGAGATAAGTGTTTTTCTTGCCACAGTTCTTGTGTATTTTTTCCAATTGCCTCTTCTTTTCGCCAACCGTATAAACTTTGGGCTGCTTGGTTCCAAAATAAGATGTTGTCGTTTATATCTCGCACAAAAATGGCATCGGTGGCTACATCAAGTAAAGCTGCTTGTTCGCGGATTTTTTGTTGTGTTTGTTGACGTTCAAGAGCGTAACGAATAGAACGTTCTAGTAAAGGTGCTGTTAACTGACCTTTTTCTAAATAATCTGCGGCTCCGGCTTTCATGGCTTCTAGGTCAACTTCTCTGTCGCCTTGACCTGTGAGCAAAATTATGGGTGCATGACAGCCGTTAGCAATAGCTTCACGTAACAGTTTTAGACCGTTGTGGATGCCTAAGCGGTAATCTACAAGATATATATCATATTGGTTTTGTGCGATCGCCAATGCAGCCATGCCATAATTATCTACCCATGACAGCTCGCAACCAGATACTTGAAATTCTCTAAACCAATCACGAGTTAAAAGATAGTCGTCTTCTTCATCATCAACAAGTAGAACTCTGATTGGGTTTGTGTTCATTTTTCCCTCCCACAGTTGTTAGTGGTAATTCCACTACTTCAAGCCAGTATTTACCTAAAGTTGTCATCAGTTCTAATAAGGCAGAAAATGTAATTGGTTTAACAATGTATGAATTAGCTCCCAAACTATAGGTATTGTAGATGTTTTCTTCTGCTTTAGAAGTGGTCAGGACAATGATGGGAATGCATCGCAATTGGATGTCGTTTTTAATTTCTTGCAGCGCCTCCTGCCCATTTTTTTTAGGCATATTTAAATCTAATAAAATTAAATCAGGACGTGGAGCAAGCCTGTGATCATTGTATTGCACACGATGATAAAGATAATCCATCAACTCCTCACCATTACTTACAGTATGTAAGTAGACCGGCAATTGGCTGAGTGTAAATGCCTCACGTACTAACATAATGTCATCTTCATCATCATCAGCCATTAAGATGGTCACGGTTGCTTGCCGACGCTGCACTTTGTAATTTCTCCTTAACTAGTTATTTAGTATGAGTTAAAATTTGAATTTTTTCTTATTAAAGGGCATAGCTGTACAATCAATCGCAACTTAGATACATTTAGTAATTACTCTAAAGAAAGAAATTATATGTTTGCGAATTTATCAGCAAAATTATCATCTATTCTGAGCCTGTCCAGACTGGGATTTTGGCAGTAATAATACGATAATACTAGTCTGAAATTTTACGATAAATAGCTTAACTTATACCTTTACTTATGTATTAGATAAGACTATCTAAATGTTAAATATGTAAGGAATGCGATCGCAATACTGCTGTTCAAAACTTATACCATTATCTTCGACGTTAATCTATCAAAGTTTAGAACTGACAGCAACGTGAAATGATTGATTATTGAATATACTTGTGTGATCCGCGAAGCGCGATAGGAGAGCAATCGGCAATAGCAAAGAAGGCAGGTAACAATTTACTGTTTTTTTAATCAAATATGATTTCTATATTGACTATAGATTTGACCACAAGCAGCACATATTGACGCTGAAATTTCAGCGTATTGGCGAGTAAGTTTTGCTTTATATAGGAATCTGGTTTGATTACTGAACTACTTGTGTAGTCAGGCAATAGGCAATAGCAAAGAAGGCAGGTAACGATGTACTGATTTTTTTCAAAAATCAAATATGAGTCCGATATTGATGCATTTGTAGCGGGTCAGCTTTAATTCAGACAATACCTCTCAAGTAATTTGTGCTAAATTGGCTAACATAAAAGACTGGGCCTTAAGCCTTAGGATGCTTAATGATCCGATATATGAACTAAACTATGATAAGTACATTTACTGCTCCTATTAAGCCTAGAGGTGAAGATAGCTTTGCTATTACTTTTGCACCATTGTCTCTTGAAGAAATCTACGCTAAGGCTGACGACCCAGCTAATGGGGCAGTAGTGGTCATGAGTGGTATGGTTCGGAATAATACTGATGGACAACCTGTTGTTGCTTTAGAATATCAAGCCTACGAACCAATGGCGTTGCGGGTGTTTTATCAAATTGCTGCTGATATTCGCACCTTTTGGCCGGATGTCAAGCGAGTCGTGATTCATCATCGCGTTGGGCGGTTGCAAGTAGGAGAAATTAGCGTATTAGTTGCAGTTGGCTGTCCCCATCGTGGTGAAGCGTTTGAAGCTTGTCGCTATGCAATTGATACCCTAAAGCATAATGCACCTATTTGGAAGAAGGAGTGGTATAGCGAGCTAGATGGTAAACTATCTAGCAGTTGGGTGAGTATTGGTGCTTGTGAACAGCCAGGACAAAATTGCTAAAATTTCCGAAGTGTTGACCTATGCCTGTGTTTAGTCTAGAGAACAGGCAGAAAATTCGGCGGCATTAAATCAGTAAATAGCTCGTCTTAAGGCAGCAGGGGCAATTGTGGCAGGAATGGTTTCTACCAAAGCGATCGCTATTGTCTTTGGCATAGTTCTACTGTATAGTGCCTACCTATCCAATACTATTCGGTTAAGCATTTTTAACTTGTAATCTGGTTTTGGGAAAAGGTTAAAGGTTAAGGGTTAAAGGTTTTCTTCTACTTTTTCCCCTTCCCCTTTCCCCCTTAACCGAAAGGTATTGCCTACCTATCACGTCAACACCGGGTTGAACACCTAGAAAACGAACCGCCAGATCCTCTAGCATGAAGAAATTAGTGGTCTGGCAACCCAAAAATGATGGGTTAGGGCAGGTAGGGGAAGCAGGAGGAAAAAATTTTATTTTCTTCCCATGACTCTGCAAAGTTGACTTGCCAGACTGCTAAGAGAACGGGAGGAATGATAGGTGGGTGAAAAGTCTCATCATCGCGTTATCCGATCATTCCGTTACTCGTCATTTCGACAACAGGTTGAGCTACTTCAGTATTGGCATCTTTCTGAATTCCTTTGCGCTTACGCCAGAGTTTATAGTAGAGGATTGGTACTGCCGATCGCGACAGTAACAAGGATGCAACTTCACCCGCCATCAGCGAGATTGCTAGCCCTTGAAAGATCGGGTCAGCAAGAATAATTGCCGATCCCACAACTACGGCGGCGGCGGTTAACAGCATCGGCCGGAAGCGGACGGCTCCCGCATCAATTACGGCTTCTTCTAAAGGCATTCCTTCTTTCAGACGTAACTCGATGAAATCTACCAAGATGATGGAATTCCGCACCACAATTCCGGCTCCAGCAATAAAGCCAATCATCGATGTGGCTGTAAAAAATGATCCCATTAACCAGTGAGCAGGCATAATTCCGATTAGAGAAAAGGGAATGGCAGCCATAATTGCTAATGGGGTTGTAAATGATTGGAACCAACCCACCACCAGCGCATAAATCAGTACAAGCACTACTGCAAAGGCAATGCCCAAGTCACGGAAGACTTCATAAGTAACTTGCCATTCGCCATCCCACTTAATCGAGTAGGTTTCAGTGGTTGGGGGTTGTTCAGTCAGGTAAGTCTGAATTTTTGCACCTGTTGCGGGAGTCAGTTTATTGATTTTTGGTTGCAGGTTGAGCATGGCATAAACAGAACTCTCGACTTTGCCAGACACGTCACCCAGAACATAGACAACAGGCTGTAAGTTTTTGTGATAAATGCTAGTATCAGCGATCGCTGTTTCTGTTTTCACCAAGGAACTCAGAGGTACTAGATTGCCATTTGCGCCCTTGAGGTTAAGAGATTTGAGATCCTCTAAGCTAGTGCGGCTTGATTGGCTGAAACGCAGATTGATCGCCACATCCTCACGGGCATTTTTATCATGTAAAAGTCCGACATTTTCACCAGAAATTGCCATTTGCAAGACTTGGGAAATTTGGGTGGGACTAATACCGTTGAGTGTAGCTTTCTCACGATCAATTACTAATCGATAATCCGTCTGCGGAGTTTCTACATACCAGTCCACATCAACAACACCATCAGTTGACTGATATAATTGATAAATTTGCTTGGCGAGGTCGATTTGACCTTTGTAATCGGGGCCATAGACTTCTGTCACTAGCGTTTGCAGCACCGGGGGGCCGGGTGGAATTTCAGCAATTTGAATCCGAGCATTGTAGCGATCGCTAATTTCCTTCAGTTTGGGACGAATTGATTTAGCAATATCATGGCTCTGACGTTGGCGATCGCCCTTGGGCAAAAAGTTCACCTGAATATCAGCAACATTTGCACCCGATCGCAAAAAGTAATGCCGCACTAAACCATTGAAGTTATAAGGTGAAGCTGTACCAACATAACTTTGATAGTTAATTACTTCGGGAACGGTGGCAAGATATTGTCCCATTTCTCTTGTCGCTCTAGCAGTCTGCTCTAGCGTCGTGCCTTCAGGCATATTTACGACCACCTGTAACTCGCTCTTGTTGTCAAAGGGCAGCATTTTGAGGATAACTAAACGAAATCCTGCCAGTCCGCCCACAATTAGGATTAAAGCGATCGCAGTTGCCACCAAAAAAGCCGTTCCCCGACGCGGATAATGCACCAGAGGATACATAAAGCGCCGATACAATTTACTCAGAGCATCTTCCCCGTGAGCATGAGCAGCATGACTAGAGCCAGTGAATACTCGCATTGTTGTCCAGGGAACCACAATAAATGCTACCAGTGCTGAGAAGATCATCGCCGCCGAAGCACCCAGAGGAATTGGGCGCATATAAGGCCCCATCAAGCCGCCAACGAACGCCATTGGTAAAATTGCCGCAATTACTGCCACAGTTGCCAGAATCGTCGGATTACCAACTTCATCCACTGCTTCTAAGACAATCTGTTTCAGGGTGCGGCGGCGATTTGGAGACAATTGTAAGCGGGTTTTATTTTCTGGTAATTCCAGATGACGACCGACATTTTCCACGACCACGATCGCGTCATCTACTAAAATCCCAATTGAGAAGATTAAGGCAAAGAATGTTACCCGATTGAGTGTGAATCCATAAAAAACAAAGCTGGCCAGAGTTAATGATAAAGTGACTGGAATCGAGACAGCCACCACCATTGCCTCTTTTTTCCCCATCACAAACCACATCAGCAACGTCACAGAAACGACAGCAATTAGCATATGAAACAGAAGTTCATTAGAACGTTCTGCGGCTGTTTCACCATAGTCACGAGTGACTGTCAAATGGACATTATGAGGAATATAGTTATGCTTAATTTGCTCCAGTTTGTGGAGAACTCGATGAGACACCTGAATGGCATTGGCTCCAGCGCGTTTAGCGATCGCGATCGTCACTGCTTCAGTTTCACTAGCATTTTGGGTGATGCTTTTCTGCTCCTCCCCTCGCCTACTTCCTTGTCCAAAAAATACATAGCTGGCGGGTTCTTCTGAACCATCGGTAACGATCGCCACATCTCGCAAATAAACGGGTTGATTATTTGCAACAGCAACTACAAGTCCTTTGGCATCTTCAGCCGACCGAATAAAACTTTGAGTTCTAACTAGAAACGATTGATTATTTTGACTTAAAGCACCACTAGCAAGTTCAACATTCTGAGACTGCAAAGCCTGGGAAATTTCTAGTGGTGTTAATCCAAATCCATTTAGTCGGGTGGGGTCGAGTTCTACTCTCAGTTGTCGCTTCTGTCCACCAATAATTGTAGTTTCAGAAACATCGGGAATTTGCTTAATTTGTTCGTCTAATTGAGCCGCAATTTGCCGTAATTCTGCGCCAGTACTCTGTTCTCCCCATAAAGATAAAGCAAGAATGGGTACATCATTAATCGCTCGTGACTTAATTAAAGGTTGGGAAACACCGGGCGGAATCTTGTCAAAGTTGGCGTAGAGTTTGTTATAAAGCTGAACAATAGAATCTTCTGTATTTTGACCAACTAGGAATCGCACAATTACTAGAGATGAGCCGGGTTTGGAAGTCGAGTAAACATATTCCACTCCCGGCAATTCCTTAATCAACTTCTCCATCGGTGCAGTGACGCGCTGCTCGACATCCTTCGCCGATGCTCCCGGCATTTGCACAAATACATCTGCCATCGGGACGGTAATTTGTGGTTCCTCTTCCCGTGGCAGAATCAGGGTTGCTCCAATCCCTAACAGTAACGCCACCAGAATGATTAGTGGTGTTAATTTGGAGTCGATGAATTTCTTGGCTAAGTTACCAACAAATCCCAATTTGTGGAGATGAGGAGATGGGGATTGATGACCATTAGATTCGTTCTGCATAATTTTCTCCACTCCCTATTGCTCAATTGCGATCGCTTGTCCGTCACTGAGTTGATTGATTTTGTTGGTAATGATGCGATCGCCACTCATCAATCCGGCAACAATCTCTACCTGTTTGTTTTGCACTTTCCCGACTTTTACCCAACGTAAAACAGCGATCGGTTGAGAGTCGCTTTTTTCTACCACATAAACCCCTTGTAATTGCCCCCGTTGCATCAAGACATCCGCAGGGATGAGCATTGTTTGCTGTTTTTCACCTAAAGGCAAAGTAATTCTCCCAAACATCCCAGAAATTAACCTGCCAGAATTGCTGAGAGGGATTTTGACCAAGAAACTGCGAGATTTTGGGTCTGCGGCTGGAACAATTTGTTGAATGGTAGTATTGAGAGTTTGATTGACGGCATCAAACCGTACTTTGACTGATTGACCAACACGCACGAAACGCAACTTCTCTTCCGGTACAGCAATCTCTAGCTGAAGTTTTTCTGGATTTTCGACTTTTAGCAATGGCGTTCCTGGAGTTGCCATTTCCCCTTCATAAGCCAACTTCTGAATCACAACTCCATTAAAGGGGGCAATTATTGTTCCGTAGCTTTCATTGATATCTGCGGAGGTGACACCAGATTCTGCCTGTTTGACAGCAGAACGGAACTGAGCGATCGCTGCTTGAGATTGACTAATTGCCGCTTCTGCTTGGCGAATCCCGGCGTTAATCTGAGCAACCTTAGACTTTGCCTGGGTGAGGACAGTGTTTGCCCGATCCAGTTGCTCTTGGGAAACAGCCCCATCTGCCCGCAGGGTTGCCATCCGCCTTTGATCGATAGTTGCTAACTGTAGCGCCGCCTGAGTCTCGATTTTTTGCTCCTCAAACTGATTCAACATTGCTTGAGAGCGCGATAATTCTGCTTGGTGTTGCATTACAACAGACTGAGCTTGAACAACCCCAGACTTCGCCTGATTGGTTTGGGCAGTCATATCTGTGACATCAATCTGAGCCAGAACTTCACCTTTACGAAAGCGATCGCCTGATTCTAGCGACAACTTGGTAATCCTTCCCATAACCCGCGTTGATAGGGTTGCCTGATCGACAGGGCGAATTGAACCAGAAAGTTCCAAAGTATTGACGATTGGTTGAGAACGAATAGTTAGGGTTTCAACTGCGATGGCTCCGCCCGCCGCAGGCATCGCTGGGACTAAGGCGGCTTCTGGTGAATGGGTAGAGCGAGTCAATTGCAGAATGCTCCAGGTTCCTCCTGCCAGCAGTAATGCACCTAAGAGCCATAATCCCCACCCTTGACGAGAAAGCCTTGGTGAAGGAGACTGTTTTTGCTCAGTTAATCCATCAATTGTTGTATCGACCGGTTCATTCCGCGATTCATCTGAGGTAGTGTGAGTCATAGAATCAAGTCTTTCTTCCTAGTAGTCATCGGGTACTGGAGTGATGAGGATGATGGGTAAATATCTCAAACTCTACTCATCACCGCAAATGATTTGATAAAAGGAGCTGCCATACGAGGATCTTTAATCATGGCGGTGTAATCTCCTACCCGAAATTGTAATTTTCGACTCATGTATGCCATGCTCAATCCCATCATGTTCAACCCTTTGGTTTTCCACTGTTGCCAGTGGTCGCAATCAGCGCGTAAATCCCAGTTAAGTTTTTGTCCGTCATAACTTTCGGCAGAAACCACTCGTCCTTCTTGAACGATCAGAACGCCCATCGGGTTTGGATTGTCCACAAAACCATAAGCGATCGCGGAATTAAAATGAATCTTCGCAAGGGCATCGGCTAGCTCAGGTTCTGCATTCCATTCTTGAGCAAAAGCCTGCATCCATTCGGCTGAAAATAAGTCTGCCATTGTTTTCTCCAACTTAATTTGCTAGTTAACCTTAGATTGAACGTAAATCATTCCTTCAAATGGTTGCGTAACTTTTGCCGATAAGAACAAAGTGCCAATAACTCAGTATCAATTACGCGGTAATAGCGCCATACCCCTTCTCGACGACACGCCACCACGCCAGCATCCTTCATCAATCGCAAATGTTTGGAGACATTGCCTTGAAGTAATCCTGTGTAACCACAAATTTCTTGCACACTGCGTTCCTGATTGCATAGGGCTGCTAGAATTTGCAGTCGGGTTGGTTCTGCCAGGATCTTAAATCGGCTTGCGAGTGCCTCTAGTTCACCAGGGTTGAAGGCAATTTCCATATCCCTTGCGTCACTCCAGTAAATTGCGATCGCAGCGATTAATCATCTTCATCCTTTTACCTGAATCAGTTGTGGGCTGGGAATAATCGGTTCCACTAGAGGCAGACCGATCACCCGAAAGGCCCAACGCTCAAACCAGGGAATCGTCCAGCCCAGGCGTAATTTCGTCAGAAAATATTTCTCGAATCCTGCTTTCATCCAAGATACCCAGATGCCGTCATAGGTTAAAGCCCGGTGGCGATGTCCTGTCTCATCTGGTAATAGTGGATCGGCCAAAAACAGCGCTCCAGTATCACCAAAATCCGCGAAGCAAATGGCTTGTAGAGTTGGTTTGTTCTGACATCCAGAAATCACCCCTAATTCCAGGGCAATATTATGGGCAACAGCCAGAGCCATTTCCTCGGACATCAATCCCACCTTGGGAGCGCCTGTAGGGATGGGGGTTTGCTCTACTGGTTTGAGTTGGGTGATCACTCCTACGGCGTAAATCGACTCAAAGTCAGGGTGACGATAGGTGGGCAATACAGGTATAAACCCCTTGGCATCGGTTAGCCCTGGTGCTTCACGTAAGAAGCGTGGCCCGCGAAACGGCGGCAAGACCATTATGTACTTAGCTGGAATCCTCCGCCCATCAGCCAGATAAACCGCGTCAGGTTCAAAATGGGAAATGGCAGTATTTTCCATTAGCTCAATTTCTCGATCTGCCATGAACTTGCGGATTAGCCACCGGGAGTTAGCCATACCGCCAATGCCCAGATGTCCGGCGTAGGGTTCGGAGGTAATGAAGGTAATCGGTATTTGCGATCGCTTTGACGTTGCGGTGCAATTTCGCAATCCCTTCTGCTTCAAAACGTGATGGATCAACAAGGCAAATTCATAGGCGGGGCCAAAACAACTTGCTCCCGGTGCTGCACCCACCACAACCGGGCCTGGATCGTCTAAAAATTTCTCCCACGCCACACCTGCCAACACAGCATGGTGCGGATTACAAACTGACTGGGTATAACCACCTTCTGGCCCTAATCCCGGTAGGGCATCCAGCGCCAGTTCTGGCCCCGTGGCAATAACGGCATAGTCGTAGTCCAGTGTTTGATTGCTCATCGTTATCTGACGAGATTTCGGATCAATGGCGGTGACGGCAGCATGAATAAACTCAATACCATGCCGAGGAAGAATCTTGGCTAAATCTAATTGAATGCGATCAAGGGACTTTAACCCCAATCCAACCCAAGGCAACGAAGGAACAAATGTAAACTTTGGTTGATTAGAAATGAGTGTAATTTGATGTTTACGTGGCAATGTATGCCTCAGTTCATAAGCAGCAGGCAATCCTCCCAGTCCAGCACCAATGACAATAACGCGAGCCATAATAACGACTCCTAAAGGTAATTTTTTAAGTTGAGTTTTTAATGCTTTCTGAACCCCATCTTTATTCAAAAGAGTTTTAGACGAGGTTTGAATTTAGACTAACATCATTATATTGCTATATAGTAATATTGTTGACAAATTGAAACGTTTCCAAATTTACCAGGCGATGCCTTCTCTACGAGACGCTACGCGTAGCTTGCTTCCCCGGAGGGGTACGGCGAGCGCAGCTATCGCTACTCCTGATTTCATCAGCCTGACTAAGTGGGGTAAGTCAATTAATTATGGCGTTGAATATATAACCAATACTGATAATGCCAATGGTCATTAACCCGACAAATACGGCTAATAATTGGGGTTGTAGCACTTTTTTGAGAATCACTATTTCAGGAAGAGATAGTGCTGTTACCGCCATTGTGAAAGCTAAAACTGTACCCATAGGCATTCCTTTATTTACCAAAGCTTCAGTAATTGGCATTACACCCGCAATGTTTGCATAGAGTGGAACACCTAAAATTACTGCAATCGGCACTGCAAAAGGATTATTCGCACCTGCATAGTGGGTAATAAAATCTGTCGGTACATAACCATGAATCCCTGCACCGATCGCAATTCCACCCACCACATAAAGCCAAACCGATCGCACAATTTCACTGGATTGGAATCTGCCTTGCTCAAATCTTTGTCCCCAGGTTAACGCCACTGGTTCTAGGGTTTCTTCATCTTCTAGAGGCTTTGCTTGACGAGATTTTTGCAGTTCCCAAACAAATGGTTCCACCCATTTTTCTAATTTCAGGAGTCCGATGATATATCCAGAGGCGATCGCTAAACCCACGCCAAAGCCAATGTAGATCAGCGTCACCTTCAACCCAAACAATCCCCAGAGAAGGATAACAGCAACCTCATTTACCATTGGCGCTGCCATCAGATAAGAAAAGGTCACGCCTAAAGGTACACCTGCTTCCAAAAAGCCGATAAACAAAGGAACCGCAGAACAAGAACAGAATGGTGTGACGATTCCTACTATTGCCGCCAAAATATTTCCTGCAAAAGTGCGCTTTCCTTCTAGCAAAGAACGAACGCGCTCTGGTTCTAAAAAGCTTTGAAATGTTCCAACAATGAAGCTAATTAGAATCAGTAATGTTAAGACTTTTGGCACATCATAAAGAAAGAAGTGCAGACTCGATCCTAAATGCGATGAAATCGACAAGCCCAAGATTTGAGTAATGATCTGGGTTGCCAACCAATTAAAAGGATAAAACGGATCGAACATGAATTTGCCTCTTTAACGCTGCAATAGGGGCTGAATTTGTTCAGCACTGATTACTTGACCTTTGCTGACAACTTTGCCATTGATTGTCATAGCGGGAGTAGACATCACACCTCGTTTAGCAATTTCGATTGGGTCGGTAATATGTGAAACTTCAGCAGTTAAATTGAGATTAGTTACAGCTTCTTTAGCATTTGCCTCTAACTGTTGGCATTTTTTGCAGCCTGTACCCAAAATTTCAATCTTGATAGCATTCATTACGTGACTCCCTTTTTGTGTTTTCTAATTTAGTTCCGTCAACATCGACTTTACCAGTCAACTAAATGGCAATCGCTCAACATACTTAACACCAGGATTGCTCTCCTGGAGGATTGTGTAGTAACTCCCGAATATTGGCTTCAATGACTCGATAGCCCACATTGCCGTTGAGTCTCTGCCGTCCTTCATTAAAAATTAGGGTGGGGCTGACTGTAACCGTATGTTCTTTAACTAATTCAAAATCCTGGGATAGCTTGGCATAAGCCTCACCACTATCGATCTGAGCTTGGATAGCTGCGATCGGTAGTTTTAATTCCTCCGCAATTCCAAATTGCACCTTGCGGTCAGAAACATCTGCCAGTTGGGTAAAAAACGCCTCCCGAAATGCCCAGGTTATTTTTTCAAATATCTGTTGATCTCCCTCTACTAAACCCTTCGCTTCTAGTAATTCAATCGCATGAAGAAACAAATGACAGGATGTCGATGAAGGTGGTGTAACGTGAGTCCAAATATCAGGATGAACGGTAATGTGATCGAACTTTTTCGCAACCTCTTGGACATGATTGCTATATCCTTGCAAACCACCGCGATCGCGCCATCGGTTTTCCAGCTTTTCACGAGCAACGCCAAAGACGGGGACAAAGTGCTGTGCGAGCATAATTTTGTCTTGAAAGGTTGTTTTCAACTCATCCAAACGAATTTGGGCAATATAAGCCCAAACGCAGAGAACATCGGAAAAGTAAAAAATACGAATCGGTTCCATATCACTTCATCCTCTGAGAAAACCCTTAGTACAATTATGCAATAAGCAACTCTCAAGGATTAATTTTTTTTTATATTCTCTTTTATTATAACCCTTAAATGATTGGGATATTTTAATATCAAGACTTGTGTATTTATAATATAAATCATGTAATTCATATAGTATTCAAGCATAATTTAAAACAATCAAATGTCACATTTTTTTTTGTGATTAATTAATTCTCCATAGCTACTTTGGAAATACCCATTATGGATCAATACGGTTCAGTTAAGCCTAAAACTCTTTGTCAAAGTCAATTTTTTTAACGAACCGCCAAGGACGCAAAGAGAAGAAATAAATGCTTAACTGAACTGTATTGCATTATGGATTGTTAGCCAAATGATGAAGAATGGTGCAGCGTGAGAAAGTTCTATCAGATAACGATATAAATCTTTATTAATCTACTATCGCCCTTAGTTAAAACACCTGCGAGTGCTACCCATTTTAGTAGAAATTTATGAAGTTTAAAAAGTCAATCCAAACTCTACTGCTCGGAATTGTTTTGTTGTTCTGTCTCTTTTTAAGCATTCAAAAAAACTTGATGGTATCGGAAATTTCCACTTCATTAGACTCAATGGCTGAAACCGATATTCTGTCAGATCAGAAAGGATTTCCTAAATTGGAATCAGCCATAGATCAGTATCTCATGTCAATACCATCGGGATATTACACGATTGCTAAGGTTGAAGAGTTAAAAAGTTTGATGGCAAACCGTCAATAGTAATATATTATCCAGGCTGAAGTTAGTTTTTTATGGCTGTTGCGCCATCGCTTCCAGTGGGGCGTAGCCCATCGCCAAACAATAATTTTTCCCTTGCAGCAAAGCCATTTTGATAAAAAAGCAACCCAAACCATTTGGGTTGCTGACATTGTTTTTGAGGAGTTAGAACGAACTGAATTCAGAATTAATTAACCGTGAATAGCAGGAGCAACTAAAGCTACAGGTTGAATATCTCCAGCCGCTAAATCTAAGGGGAAGTTGTGAACGTTGCGTTCGTGCATTGTTTCCATTCCCAAGTTAGCCCGGTTTAAAACATCAGCCCAAGTATTAATTACACGACCTTGAGCATCAAGAACAGAGTTATTAAAGTTCAAACCATTGAGGTTAAAGGCGAAAGAAGATACAGCTAAGGCAGCGCACCAGATACCAATTACTGGCCAAGCACCTAAAAAGAAGTGTAAAGCACGACTATTGTTAAAAGATGCGTATTGAAAGATCAATCTGCCGAAGTAACCGTGAGCCGCAACAATATTGTAAGTTTCTTCTTCTTGACCGAATTTGTAACCGTAGTTTTGGGATTCAATTTCAGAGGTTTCCCGAACTAAAGACGAAGTGACTAGAGAACCATGCATGGCAGCGAATAAAGCACCACCGAAGACACCTGCTACGCCCAACATATGTAATGGGTGCATGAGAACGTTGTGTTCGGCTTGCAGTACAAACATGAAGTTAAAAGTACCACTAATCCCTAAAGGCAAACCATCAGAAAAGGAACCTTGACCCACAGAGTAGACTAATAGTACCGCAGTGGCAGCAGCAACAGGTGCGCTGTAGGCGATAGAAATCCAAGGACGCATCCCTAAGCGGTAAGATAATTCCCATTGCCGACCCATGTAGCAGAAAATACCAATCAGGAAATGGAAAATAATCAACTGGTAAGGGCCACCATTATATAACCACTCATCTAAGCTAGCCGCTTCCCAAATGGGGTAAAAGTGCAGACCAATAGCATTGGAACTAGGCACAACCGCAGCAGTAATGATGTTATTGCCATAAAGTAAAGCACCAGCGACAGGTTCGCGAATACCATCTATGTCTACAGGTGGTGCAGCAATGAAAGCGATGATGAAACAAATGGTTGCTGTTAAGAGTGTGGGAATCATCAGTACACCAAACCAACCAATGTACATACGGTTGTCAGTACTGGTAATCCAATTGCAAAATTTCTCCCAAAGATTGTTACTACTTTGGCGTTGTTGCAGAGAAATAGTCATAATGTTTAATTCCGAGGTTAATCGTTGTTCAAGGCAAGTTAACCTTATGTTCTATATAACCATATAGTTATATGGTTTGTCAATCAAACTAATATATTGTTTTAAAACTATTTAAATAGGCCGTGAGTTTGCACTGTGACAAGCGGACTATGACTTACCATGAACTAAAATAAGCGTTCAAAAGTCATGGAGTCCCATGCTGAACGATTGGCAAACAAACAGTAAACTGAGTTTTGCCTGCTTTGGATGCTAGTGTTATTGTTCCTTGATGGCGAATTTCGACAATTCGACGCACTACTTCTAAGCCCAAACCTGACCCTTTGCCAACGGGCTTTGTCGTAAAAAATGGTTCAAAAATTCGTGATTGGATTTCTGGTGGGATACCTGAACCCGAATCTATAATTTGTACTTCAATGCGATCGCTGTGGTGGCTCGTAAGAATTTCAAGCACGCCTTTGTCTTCCATTGCATCAATCGCATTATCAATTAAATTTGTCCATACCTGATTTAATTCGCTGCCATACGCCCAGATTTTAGGAATTGCTGGAGCGTAGGAACGACGAATTTCTACACCATGCTTCAGTTTGTAGGAAAATAATCGTAGTGTATCCTCTAGCCCTTGATGCACATCAACTAGTTGTCGCGCACCCTGGTCTAAATGAGAATAAGACTTCATCGACTGTACTAATTCAGCAATGCGTTCTGCACCATGCAATCCACTGGCGGTCATTGACATTACTTCAAACGAGAGTGCCAACCAACGCAGCCCTATGTCACGCATTTGAGTTAAATCATCTCGCCATTGAGTGGTTAATTGTGAGAGGGTTTCAATTGTAATACCGCTTTCAGCTAGCGGTTGTGCCAGTTTCCAGGCATCCTCCACGCCGTAATCTTCCAACCAATTCAGCATTTGGTCTTCGCGTTCGTTTAAACTCATCGGATCAATCCGTTTGTGGACAATTGCCTCATACCCTTCATCACGTGCTTTGAGCCATTCTTGTGTATGTGCTTCATCAATTTGGTGTCGTCCAACGACTAAATTCATGTGTTGTAATTCCACTAATGCAGGGGTAACATCTCGTAAAGCGCGAACCAATGCTGCTGCGGGATTATTTAGTTCGTGTGCCAGTCCTGCTGCTAGGGTACCCAAAGCTGCCATTTTTTCCCGGTTGCGGATGAAAGACTCTAATCCACGCGATCGCTTTGCCACACTTTGAAAAATCATCTGCTCAAAGGTGCGGCACTCATGGAGCAATGTCAGGAAATCGTCAGCTGATAGTTCATAAAAATGACAGTCTGTGATTGCTCTGGCAGTCACAGGGGCAGGTTCGCCAGTTAAGACTGGAATTTCACCAAAAAAGCTAGGAGCTTCATGTTGTCCAATCGGTATTTCCAGTCCCTCACTTCGTCGGGTTAACCCCATACGACCACACAATAGAATAAAAAATCCCTGCGGGGGGTCGCCTTCCTTTACCAATACCTCATCAGTATTTAAGTCAATCGTTTTGGCGCGCTCACAGATCCAGTCGAGGCGGTTTCTTGGCAAGGCTTGAAACAATTCCAGAGTCAGCAGTTCTTCAAGACAAAGCATAATTTCCTCGTCTGCTGGGATAGCATAATAAAGCTTTTCCTTATCAAAGCCGACTGTCGTGCATTTGAAACTCAGCCTTTAGATAGAATCGCTTTATTAGTATCTAGCTTTAGGCTGAGAGCGCAGCTGGTTAAATTTTGGAGAGCAAGCGCGTGGCAAAACCAGTTATTCTCAGCGTTGATGACGATCCCGATGTGCTGCAAGCGATCGCGCGAGACTTGCGAAAAGAATATGGCGATCGCTTTCGGATTATGCGAGCCGACTCCGGCGTAACTGCATTAGATATCTTAAAACAACTAAAGATTCGCAATGAAACTGTTGCCACATTTGTTGTCGATCAACGAATGCCGCTCATGAGTGGGGTGGAATTTTTGGAACAGGCGATAGTTCTGTTTCCTAATGCCAAGCGAGTTTTGCTGACTGCTTACGCAGATACTGATGCGGCTATTCGTGCCATTAATAACGCTAAACTCGACTATTATCTGCTCAAACCTTGGAACCCGCCAGAAGAACGTCTGTATCCGGTGCTGGATGATTTGATTGATGATTGGCTAGCAGATTATAGTCCACCGTTTGAAGGTATTCGGGTAGTAGGAAACCGTTGGTCGCCACAGTCACACCAAGTAAAAGATTTTTTGGCACGCAATCAAATTCCTTATCAATGGATGGATGTAGAGTTAGAAAAAGAAGCAAATCAACTATTGACTTATACTAAACCCGATGGTGTGCAAAGCTTACCATTAGTATTATTTCCAGATGGCTCTACACTCATACAACCAACAAATCTGCAAATTGCTGAACATATTGGATTGCGAACTCAGGCAGAACGTCCATTTTATGATTTGGCAATTGTTGGGGGTGGCCCGGCTGGACTGGCTGCGGCTGTTTATGGTGCATCCGAAGGACTCAGCACCGTGATGATTGAAAAAGAAGCACCAGGTGGACAAGCAGGCTCAAGTTCTCGCATCGAAAATTATCTGGGCTTTCCTATAGGATTAAGTGGTGCAGATTTAGCGCGTCGGGCAGTAACGCAGGCAAAACGCTTTGGAGTCGAAATTTTGACCCCGCAAACAGTAATCGGGGTTCGGATTCAAAACCCCTATCGGGTGATTTTACTGGCAGATGGTAGTGAGATCAGTTGTCATGCACTGTTGATTGCGACAGGAGTATCGTACCGCAAGCTGAATATTCCAGGTGAGGATCATCTGTGTGGTGCTGGTGTTTATTATGGTGCGGCAATGACCGAAGCAATTGCCTGTCAAGGTGAAGAAGTATTTGTTATTGGCGGTGCGAACTCGGCTGGACAGGCGGCGATTCACTTCGCCAAGTATGCCCACTCGGTGACAATGTTAGTACGTGCTGATTCGCTTGCCAAAAGTATGTCGCAATACCTGATTGACCAGATAACAGCCACACAGAACATTACTGTCCGCACTCAAACTAAAGTTGTGGAAGTCAAGGGGGAAAAAAATTTAGAAGCTGTCGTACTAATAAATGACCAAACAGGAGCAATTGAAACTGTACCAGCAAAGTCACTGTTTATTTTCATTGGCGCTCGTCCCCAAACTGATTGGCTAGATGGCATCGTCGAACGCGATGAGAATGGTTTTATTCTAGCGGGTGCTGATTTAATCCGAGACAAGCGTCGTCCCAAAGGGTGGACATTGGAACGAGATCCTTTTCTATTAGAAACTAGTGTGCCTGGTATTTTTGTAGCCGGTGATGTGCGCTATGCCTCAGTAAAACGAGTGGCATCTGGTGTTGGAGAGGGTAGCGTGTGCGTACAGTTTATACATCGCTACCTAGCTAAAGTATGATTATTAACATTAGATCATGTCAGTCCCAGCTTTGTTGTCTAGTAACAGGCGATCTTCCCCACTCTCGAACACAAGCTTAATAGTAAGTCTGCTGATAATCCCTACTGTTCTTCCTTGCAGAGAAAATGCTGTTGCTTTGTGCTTTGTGCCATAGCACTCAACTAGGGTTTACCTCAAGAACATCTGTCGATCGCTGGATTAACTCTTTTTGCTTTGTTGCTTCCAATTGTTTCAACGCCAGAGTTGCCGCTTCTAAATCGTAAGGAAAAGGTCTACGACAAGTCATATAATCCCTTTCTTGAGGAGGACGATGGCGCAGTACGGCATTCACCACTAAACATGGTTGCGAACTTAAATTAATTGCACCGTGCAGAACTCCAGGAGGAATAGTCACTACTACAGGATAGTCTTCACTTAAAGGAATATACTGATATTGCTTATTAATTAAAGATACGAGTACGACTTGTCCTTTGACGACAAGTAATTGGTCAGTTTGTGACTTATGAACAAATAAATCATCTATCGTATTGGGTGCAATTTGGGCCAGAATGGTTTCATGACTGGTTTGAAGAGTAAAGAACTCAACCATTCCGCCCTTAATTGACTCTAACTGACGGATTTTGATTTCCCTAATACCCATAAAAAATCCTCACAGAGCATCTGATAGATAAAAGTTATACATTTCATCTTAGATACTCAAAAAGAAAAAATTGTGTTTAAAATAACCAATTATGGTAGAGTTACTTAAATTTACTCAGAATTTTTCATAACTTACGAAGTAGAAGTGTATTAACATACTCTGAAAGTGACAGAAGCTGTTCAGGAGCGATCGCTCACTATGGATGAAAGAAACCATACTGTTTGCAGCCAGAACTTTAACTCGTTTACAGAGTCTATCGGTTGATTTTTGACAGGTTTTAATTAAAAAAATACTGGATTTTTCCGAGTTATTTCTTTATACATCACGAGCTTTGAAAAAATTGTAGATAGCAAGGGCAATGGCTATAAGCAACGCCATATGAATTAAATTTCCCGCAATATGAAACACTAGCCCTAATACCCAAAAAGCTACCAGCAAAACCACGATACCCCAAAGTATACTCAACATATATTTATTATTTTGTTAAGGTAAATTAAATTGATTTATATTTTAATTCTTAGTTCTACTTGACTCTATTTGTCTTTAGACTGATCTAGAAGCTTAAATCATCTTCCGCAAGAAAGATAATTAAAATCAAACTAATAATTGAAAGTGCGATCGCCTTCACTCCCAAACGCCAGCTTCATGTAAGTCTTCACTGTTTCAGTTTTCATTTGCAAGTCAAAGGTAAACTATCGAGTTTTTGAGCCACAGTGGAGAGAGGTTTTGCTGCTATGGTTAGGAAGAGAAGCAGTTCTCTCTAATAAAATTTTAGGCTGTAGTCTTATTCCTTTAGAGAGAGAGGTTAAAGTTGCCTTAGTTTTAATATTCTATGTATCTAAGCTCGTAGTGCAGAGATTAAAGCTATCAAAGCTACTTATAGACGTTAATTTATTTGGAGGAGTATTTGAGTTCTAGAACGGATCACATTAGCTATTGATGGGTGTTCGAGATACCAGAAGTTTTGGAACAAGGATTTTATGAAAGTATTATTGCTCTACCCTCAGTTCCCGCAATCTTTTTGGTCTTATGATCGCTTCATGGAAATCGCTGGACTCAAAGCCGTATTGCCTCCTTTGGGAATTATTACAGTAGCAGCACTTCTCCCTAAAGACTGGGAAATTAGATTTTGCGATCGCAACGTCAATCTGGAAACTGAAGCTGATTGGGAGTGGTGTGACCTCGTTATCCTTTCCGCAATGCTAGTGCAGAAACCAGATTTTCATGCCCTAATTCAAAAAGCAGTGCGCTTAGGCAAAAAAATTGCAGTTGGTGGCCCTTACCCGACATCGATCCCCCAAGATGCTCTAAACTCTGGAGCGGATTATTTGATTTTGGATGAGGGTGAGTTGACAGTTCCTCAGTTTCTGGAAGCCCTCAACCAAGGTCAAGAACAAGGAATCTTTCGCTCTCTAGAAAAACCTGATGTCAGCCAAAGCCCGATGCCGCGTTTTGACTTGCTGCAACGGGATGCTTACTTGATGATGGCTATCCAGTTTTCTCGCGGTTGCCCCTTCAACTGCGAGTTTTGCGATATTATTACACTCTACGGTCGCAAACCCCGCACAAAAGAACCTCAGCAAACCATAGCCGAGTTACAGGCTCTTTATGATTTAGGCTGGCGAGGGTCACTGTTCATCGTTGACGACAACTTTATTGGCAATCAGCGTAACGTCAAACGCTTCCTGCGAGAGTTAATTCCTTGGGTGAAGCAGCATAACTATCCCTTCACCTTCATCACAGAAGCTTCTGTGAATTTGGCTGAAGATGATGAACTGTTGCAATTAATGAGTGAAGCAGGTTTCTATGCAGTTTTTCTCGGCATAGAGACTCCTGACCAAGACAGCCTGCAAGTAACACAAAAACTGCAAAATACTCGCCATCCACTCGTGGAAGCCTGCCGCAAGATCAATGAAGCAGGAATGCTGATTTATGCAGGGTTTATTCTTGGTTTTGATGGAGAACGCCCAGGAGCCGGAGAACGAATTCAAGCTTTTGTAGAACAAACTAGTATTCCTCAACCGATGTTGGGCATCCTTCAAGCTTTGCCTAATACTGCTTTATGGAACCGTCTGCAAAACGAGCAGCGTTTATTAGAGAGTAAGGGTATTGGTGGCACTGAAGTGGGCGACCAAAATACCTTAATGAATTTCATCCCCACCCGTTCTATTGATGAAATCGCTAGAGAGTATGTAGAAGGCTTATGGATGTTATACGAACCTAGCAACTATCTCAGACGTTGTTTTCAGCAATGCCTGAGTATTGGCTCCCTAGAAAAGCGAAAGCAAACCATGCAATTTTCTCCAGGTAAGGGCTTGCGGCTCGTTGCTCAGTTAATCTGGCATCAAGGCTTACGGCGACCAGAAATTCGGGGGCAATTTTGGCAACAACTATGGGCTATTGTGTTGACAAAGCCTCAAGTTCTCAATATGTATTTAGGGCTATGCGCTGCTGGAGAACATTTTTGGGAGTACCGCGCTTTAGCTAGGGAACGGATTACTCAACAATTAGGCTACGATCCACTCAATGTCTCTGTGTTACCTAAGCCAGAACCAATGCTGATCAAATAGAGCAGTTTGGTTCTAGAGATTGGCAACTGAATCAGAAAACCATCGACGAGAGGCAAAGTCAGCTAGTTCAAGAAAAATTTGCTTGAGATTGGGTCTTGTTTGAGAGATTGAAGGAAATCTTTCAAAGTTATGAGTTTGCCATTTAAGGTGAACTTAGGAGTGCCATTTTGAGAAACAATGATCACTTCACCGTCTTGGATCTGAATCTTATTCTTAATGCTCTCCCAGAGAGTATCGAAGCTTTCATCATCCTGGCGACCATTAACTTCAAGGAAATTTTGACGCACTTCGGTTTTGAGCGATCGCGCTTCTGCTGCTTGAATGCGCGCCTCAAAATGCTTAATTACATCCTCATAACTACTCTCTCTCAAGATTTTATTTTCTAGCTGAACTTGCTCTAACTCAGTTTTTACGGCTTGTAGTTGTGAAATCAAAGCTGCTGATCTCTGGTATTCAAGTTTTAAAGCTTCCTTAGCAGCAGCTAATAAGACTGGATAATCTAGTTGCTTTTCAGGTTGAATGTTTTCAGATTTCATATTTATCTCCTAATCGTACTTATTTAGTAAACATCTCTAGAAATTAAAAAATTAAATATGCGTGCAATATCTCAGTCAAGAAATATTTACAGCAATGTTCATCCCAATGGTTATACCATTTCACCAAATAAATGATCCAAATAATTTCTCCTCTGCCCCTCTGCTCCCCTGCGGTCAATTTGTATCAAATTTAAAGTGAAACGGTATTACATTCCTCTAGTACATCACAGCGGAAAAAGCAGACAATTGAAAAATCCTAAACAGCTTATTCAATCATGCTTTTGACTGTTGATTTTTAAATTTTGACTTCCGCTTTGCGGTACTAGCCTCTGTTCCCTATCTACTTGTACTGCACTCAACCGAAAAATGCTGTATTATTTTTCTAACATCAAAATTAAATAATATTTTGAGTTTATTATTTGCAACTTCAGAAAAAATCAAAATAATAAACTATACTTAAAACATTAGAAGAAGCGACAACATTTATCATTGCGAAGCAAATAAGAAGACAGATTATGCTTTGGGTCAGAGAATTACTAATACAAAAGTTTACCCATAAAATATAATGAGTCACTGGCTAAGTATTGCCTTTGTAGCTTATCTCATGGGAGCGGCGATTGAAGGGATAGGTACAGCTAGTCAGCTATCTCATTCATTGCCCGAAATATCTAAAAATACCCGACCCCAGTTATCAAAGTCTGCTAATCAATTTGAACAGAACTGGCGTATTTTTGTTGCCATTGGTACTGTAACTGTTTGTGGAGCTTGCATTTGGCCTTGCCGTCTGCTTCACCGTTTAATTAAAAGGAAAGTTTCATCTGAGGACTCGTAAGACTGAAGTATCTCGATATCATGCTTAAGTAGAGGGACATAAATAATTGTAATTAGGAGAAGGCAGGAGGCAGGAGGACGACACTTTGCTCAAGTCGGGAAACCCGCCCACGCAAGTGTCTCCAGA
>NZ_JACJRV010000067.1 GCF_014697475.1 Nostoc sp. FACHB-152 | reverse complement strand
GCAGAGGCTAAGGTTTTGCCGTCCGGGCTGAACACCACACTAATGACCGAATCGCCATGACCTTCTAAGGTGGAGATAACTTTGCCTGTGTCCCGATTCCAGAGTTTGATGGTCTTGTCACGACTAGCGGAGGCTAAGGTTTTGCCGTCCGGGCTGAACACTACACTATTGACCGAATCGCCATGACCTTCTAAGCGATTTATTTCTCGAATATCTCGCACAATAGTCTGCAAACTAAACAATGGGCTGTAAGCTGGGTAATCTGCTAAAGATTTTTTATCCTTAACTAAAGTTTTGAGTTCTTCGCCACTCCGCACGGCTAATAGCAATGCCCCAATTTCGTTAAAACGTCTAAATTCTCGCAAGGCATTTGTTCCGTCTTGCTCTAACTGTGTAGCTATGAGGGCAGTTTCACGATCTATTTTTGCTATATCTAAACCTGCAATAGCATCTTGACGCTGCTTTTCTGCACTATCACGCTGCTGTTGAGCAGTTAGGGCTTGTTTTAGTGCCGTCTGCTTTTGCAAAATCGCTTGTTGTGCCTGTGTCCGTGCTTTTTGGTACTGTGCATTAGCTTTATCTAATGTTTGCTGTGCTAGTTTTACCTTGCTCTCAGCAATCTTTAAATTATTTTCTGCTAGAGATTTTTGTTTTAATATCTGTTGGTTTTCTTTCTCAGTAAGTTTGGTTGCTTCCTGAGCTTTTTTTAAATCTTCCTTAGCAGCCTTTGCTTCTTCTTTAGCTGTTTCTGCGACTCCGACAGCATCTTTAGATAATTTAATACTATATTGAGTGACTATAAAAGATGCAATTGCTCCCACCACAGCAAAACCCAACACCACAGAACCAATGCGAATCCTTTGATAAGCTTTGCGGTTCGCCTTTGCTAAAACTTGCTTTGCTTGTTCCTCTGTTTCCAGGCTTTTTTGCAAATCACGCTTTTCTAAATCCTGGCTAGCATCCAAAAACCGATCATCAACGTCAGTTAAACTTTTACCAATTCGCCAAACCAAAGCCTCTTGCAAAGCTTGTCCCCGCAACAAGCGCGACTCATCTTTATATTCCGCAGCCACCCAAGCATTAAAAGCATCAGAATAGGGACGCAACTTGGCTAAAATCTTATTACACCATTCCCACTTAAACACCTCTGCATAGATGCGGTTATAAATTCGCAACTTGCCATCCCGCTTCACCACCAACCCAGTCAACCGCAGCACCATTTGGTCATTACTATCATCAGCAACTATTTCACCTTGCTCCACAATTTGCTGACACAAGCCTAAAAGCCGCCCAGTGCGCTGTTCTCCACTCTGCATGATTCTGTCACGAATCGTTTTTAAATGCTCCGGCTCATCTTGCCCTTCCCAATTCTCAATAATCCGCTTTTTTACAACTTCGGCAACCCAACCCTCAGGAGACGCAATATATTGCGTCTCTACATCGGCAACCAACAACTTACAAACCTTCTGTGTCAAAAACGGCTGTCCCCCCGTCCACGCCAACACCGCCGCCATCAATTCTTGAGTATTTCCTAGCGTTGCCAAACCCCGCGCCAAAGGTTCCGCCTCATCTAATTTAAAACCTGTTAAATCAATGGCGCGACCAATATTAAAAGGTGTGCGTTTTTTATCTTCAATCAAATCAGAAGGCGTAGACACCCCAATTAAGGCAAAGGTGATGCGGTTATATTCAGGTTTATCAGCCCGACGGTTATAACAATCTCGAATGACTGCAAAAAAATCATCTAAGTTAAATTCCAGACTCAAAACACTATCAATTTCATCGATAAAAATGACAATATTTTCACTAATTTTTGGCAGTAAAACCGTTTCAATAAACTTACTAAACCTCTGCACAGGTGAAAGTAAATTATTCTCATTCCACCAAGCTTCTAAATCAAAATCAGTATAAAGATTAAAATATCCCACTAGTGTATCTATTACCCCGGCATACCATTGTTCCGGCGTAATATCAGCCGTCCCAATAGCGGTAATATCCACAGCCGCACAAGCAAACCCTTCATCTTGCAACCGCCGCATCACCTGCACCCGCAAGCTAGATTTCCCCATCTGCCGCGAATTGAGGACATAACAAAATTCTCCAGCCTGCAAACCAGCATACAAATCTTCGTCAGCTTGTCGTCTGACATAAGTTGGCGCATCTTGGGGGAGACTACCCCCGACTTGGTACTGGTATTGGGGCATAGAGGGGTGTGGGGGTGTGGGGTGTAGGGGTGTATGAGAATTCTGGAACCCCTCTCCAAACCTCTCCCCCACAGGGAGAGAGGCTTTGATTCATGCTCCCCTTCTCTACAAGGGAAGGGGTTGGGGGTTAGGTTTGCGAAATGTAGTACACAGTTTATAAATTATTCTATTGAACTAAATTAGCTAGGTGTTTTAAAACTTTGACCACAGTATAAATGTCTTTATCACGATCTAGAGAAAATGTGTGAGATAAGGCGTATGTTGGTTTGTCCTGTTTGATCAACTTAATAAATTTAAATTCCTGACCATTGGTTACAAAGCCAAATGTTGGTTTACTAGTGTCAGAATTACCTAACATATAAGCCAACGCTTGAGGAATTGCTGGGACTAAAGAATATTGCGCCCTTTTAGCTTCAATTACCAGCACCCACAACGGCGGATGAAATACTAAAATGTCAATGCGTCCTCTAACAATTGTGCCTTCATCCTCAGAAGAAATTTCAACTTCTTGTTCTGAGGCTATATAAAAAGGTGGTTGATAAAATTCAGCTAACCGCAATAATGGCGATAACACCACCATTTTGACTACAGGTTTTAAAATTGGGTATTTCGATAAATGCAAATATTCGGCTTTAACTTCGTCTAGTAATTGCTGTTCTAACTGAGTTAACTCTGGTAAATTCTGCCGCCACTCCCAAAAAAACTGTTCATCATCGGCAAGTTGTAACCCAAATTCATCAATTAGTTGGGCTATGGTAATATCTTTGCCTTGAATAACCTGAACCATAAATCGACATCGTTTTATTTGAATAGTACTGGAATATTAGTTTTGTAGGGTGCGTTATGGACGATAGTCCTAATGCACCGCAAATCTGGGTCGTGCGTTACGCTGGCGCGATAACACACCCTACTAAATACTGATTCATAGTTTTAGGCGATCGCCAAAATATTTCCGGTATAAACTACACAATGGCATCACCTCATTTCCTTGAAATTTCACTAACCCCATACTGCGGAGTTTAAAGGCTTGTGTTGTTCCCACATCTACCGCCTTATCTGCTGTCACCACTTGCTTTAAGGCTGCTAGTAATTTCTCATCTTCTTGTAAATTCAGCAAATGACGGCGCAAATGGTCGCTGTAAGGGCCGGCTTCTGTCGGCGCAATTTGTGCTAGTTCTTTCCAAGTCATCCTCCCCCGCGCTATTTGATATAATGCCACCCGCACTAAATAAGGATGTCCACCCATTAACCCTATCAACTCCTCAATTTGCGAGTTAGTCCAAATTAGCCCATGACGCTGCACTAAATCTTGTACCTGTTTTTGGTTCAGTTCTGGTAACTCTACAGGTAAACCCACATTAAAAGGTGACTGATTAATATTCAGGGGAATATACACTTCTTTAGAATGGACAATTACCAATCTCAGCTTTTGCCAAGCTGCGTCATTTTTAGCACGTTCATGCCAAGCCCGCAGCAAGCCGAAAAAATCTGTAGCAATTATCGGATGCTTAAAAATTTCATCCACTTCATCTAAACCCAAGGCGAGGGGCGAGTTTATCTGGTTCAGCAAATACCTTTGAAAGTAATTACTACACTTGTTTTTACTCCCTAAAACCCCTTTCCAAAAGTCGCCTAACTTGTCTGGTAAACCCAGGCTATCGGTGACGCTGGCGCAGAACCACTGCAAAAACATATCTAAACTGTCGAGAAATTCTGCATCGGCTGACTGGAAATTTAAATATGCAGTTTGATAGCCTTGTTTGCTGCCATAGTCAAGAACTCGTGACATTAAGGAACTTTTACCCATTTGGCGCGGTGCTTTAATGCGAATTAAAGCCCCTGGTTTGAGCATTTCTTCGTAACAGTCAGTTTCAGTTGGCGATCGCTCGATGTAAAATGCAGATCCTAAAGGAACTTGCCCTTCAGGATTTTCTAAGGTTACTGCCGATGAGACTTGTGCTTCCTTAACTAGCTGGTTCCGACTTTTAAGAACTGGAGTAGCAGACTCAGGTATACTTTTTAAGTCAATAGCCGTACAACCAAACTCATAAGCATCTTCATAGGATCTATCAGCCCCTAGTGCGTCATAAAAACCCACAGCAAACTCTCTGGCTGCATCATCCCCAATTGCTTGATTCATTCCTACCACACAGCCAATATGCAAAAAAATTGCCTCTGCTTGAACTTCGCTATAACAGGCATTTAATAATACACACTCAATTTTGCCTTTAAATAAGCCAAATAACCGAGTTAAAGCCTCTGTACTGACTAATTGCCCCTCTCCCGCATCATTTTCTAAAACCAGCCCTTGATTCCCTGTGCCGTGTCCCGAAAAATGGACAATCTCAGGTTCATAATCTAAAAGCGCGCGGCGCAAATCTTCAGGACGTACCGCCCATCTAGAAATAATTTCAAACTTATCCCGACTTTTGGCACGTTCTAATCCTGCCTGAATTTCTCGGACTTCTTTATCTAACCGTAACGGTTTACCGTCGGTAGGATGGGCTGATAAAATCAGGATTTTTTTCACAGAGCGAACTAGTGTAGATTAACCCAGGTTTTTTCCCTAAAAGTAGTGTACTACAGCCCATATCTTCTATTATCTGGCAATAATTATCATCTGCCATCCGATCCCCAAATTTTTGCAGAAGTCGGGGATCGCATTCTCACTATTGCCCTCCGTCAAAGGTGATATTTATCAAGGTTGACAATTAATTTTTTTAAGCATAATTTAGCCGATTTATAGCTTTTACGATAAATAAAATTAGTTTTAAAAAAATGTTAAAAAGTCTCCATTTTACTATCGGGTCTGTTACTCTCTCAGACAGTTAGCGTTGAGAGTTATTTTTATTTATAAAAAATTAACCCCCATTGTTTAAACTAACAGATAATATCGATTTTTCCCGATCTACAAAGTATGGGAAAAACTTGTCATAAGTAAGATGGCCATCACTTAAGAGCGAACTAAACTAGCTTACTGAACAAAGTCAAAATCCTGTTGAAATACGGAAATTTCAGATGACTTTAGCAACCTTTCCACAAACAAAGCCTTTAACAGACGAAGAACTGCATAAAATCAATGCCTACTGGCGCGCGGCAAACTATTTGTCAGTAGGGCAAATATATTTACTCGACAATCCTCTGCTAAGAGAACCACTCAAAATCGAACACGTCAAACCCAGACTGTTAGGACACTGGGGAACCACACCAGGTTTGAACTTTATCTATGTTCACCTCAACCGCATCATCAAGAAAAATGACCTAGACATAATCTACATTGCGGGGCCTGGTCATGGCGGCCCTGGATTAGTGGCTAACACTTACCTAGAAGGAACTTACAGTGAATACTACCCGAACATTTCCCAAGATGCTCAGGGGATGCAGCAACTTTTCAAACAATTTTCTTTCCCTGGTGGGATTCCTAGCCACGTAGCCCCAGAAACTCCTGGTTCGATTCACGAAGGCGGCGAATTGGGTTATGCTCTGGTTCACGGTTACGGTGCAGCGTTTGATAACCCTAACTTAATCGTGGCCACAGTTATCGGTGATGGCGAAGCGGAAACCGGGGCTTTAGCTGCAAGTTGGCACGGTAATAAGTTCCTCAACCCAGTAAATGATGGGGCAGTTTTGCCGATTTTGCATCTCAATGGTTATAAGATTGCTAACCCGACAGTGTTATCACGCTTAAGTCATGAGGAATTAGAAAGCTTATTTGTCGGCTATGGGTATAAACCTTACTTTGTTGAAGGTTCAGACCCTGTAGAAGTTCACCAGCAAATGGCGGCTACCTTAGATACCATAGTTGGAGAAATTCAACACATCCAAAGAGAAGCGCGTGTGCATGGTTTTACAGAACGTCCACGCTGGCCGATGATTGTGTTGCGAACCCCCAAAGGCTGGACAGGGCCAAAAGAAGTTGATGGGAAGAAAACCGAAGACTATTGGCGATCGCATCAAGTTCCATTTGGAGCGATCGCTAAACAGCCAGAACATCTAAAATTACTAGAAGACTGGATGAAGAGTTACAAACCCGAAGAACTCTTCGATGCTAACGGCACACTCATTCCCGAACTCGCCCAACTAGCCCCCAAAGGTCAGCGTCGTATGGGCGACAATCCCCATGCTAACGGCGGGGTCTTGTTGCGTGACTTGAAAATGCCTAGATTTGAAGATTATGCCGTAAATGTCACCAAACCCGGCACAAGCGAAGCGGAAGCCACCAAAGTAATGGGGCAATTTTTGCGGGATGTGATGAAACTTAACCTAGACAGCCGCAACTTCCGAATTTTCGGCCCCGATGAAACAGCATCAAATCGCCTAGATGCGGTGATGGAAGTCACTAACCGGACTTGGGTTGCGAAAATTCTCCCTGAAGATGACCACCTCTCACCCGACGGTCGAATCATGGAAATTCTCAGCGAAACTAACTGTCAAGGTTGGTTAGAAGGTTATCTTCTCACAGGTCGTCACGGCTTATTCTCCTGCTACGAAGCATTTATTCACATTATCGATTCCATGTTCAACCAGCACGCCAAATGGTTGAAAACTACCCGTCATATACCTTGGCGTAGACCTATCGCTTCCCTCAATTACCTACTTACCTCTCACGTTTGGCGACAAGACCACAATGGTTTCTCTCACCAAGACCCAGGTTTTATCGACCATGTGTTGAACAAAAAATCAGAAATTATTCGCGTCTATCTTCCCCCCGACGCTAACACCTTGCTGTCTGTTACCGACCACTGTTTGCGAAGCCGCCACTATGTCAACGTTATAGTTGCAGGTAAACAACCAGCACTGCAATATCTTGACATGAATGCAGCAGTTAAACACTGCACCAAAGGTATTGGTATTTGGGAATGGGCTAGTAACGACCAAGGCCACGAACCAGATGTAGTCATGGCTTGTGCAGGCGATATCCCCACCTTAGAAACCTTGGCTGCTGTAGATATACTGCGTCAAGAATTCCCCGACTTAAAAGTGCGGGTGATAAACGTCGTCGATTTAATGACATTACAGCCAAAAAGTGAGCATCCCCACGGTTTGACAGAAAAAGACTTCGATACTCTTTTCACCACCGATAAACCAATCATCTTTGCGTTTCATGGCTATCCCTGGTTAATTCATCGCCTCACCTACCGCCACACCAACCACAACAACCTCCATGTGCGCGGCTATAAGGAAGAAGGAACCACCACAACTCCCTTTGATATGGTTGTGCTGAATGACCTTGATCGCTATCACCTAGTTATAGACGTAATTGATCGCGTACCAAAATTAGGCTCTAAAGCAGCTTACGTTAAACAAAACCTGCGAGATAAGCTGATCGAACACAAACACTACATTTCCCAGCACGGCGAAGATATGCCAGAAATTCTCAACTGGAAATGGCCTTATTAAGTAAAGTCTGAAGTATGAAGTATGAAGTGGGAATTTCACACTTCATACTTTTTATTTTTGCTTGCTAATTCTACGGAAATTAAAAAATAACCAAACCTTCTAAAAAATTTAATCATCAGACGGCAACGAGATATATAGTTCCCTATTGCCTATTACCCAATACAGTTCAGTTAAGGTTTTGATCCCCCCCTAACCACCCTTAAAAAAGAGGGGGAATAAGAATCAAAGTCCCCCTTTTTAAGGGAGATTTAGGGGGATCTTAAATGTCTAACATCACTAAATAAACCGTATTGCCCTATTGCCTATTGCCTTAACCTCTTTTCTCACACATGATTAAGGATTGCTAGATGATGAACTTAAAATTCGCTAAAGGGTTATGCTCTTTTATTGCTGGGGTTTTAATCTTTATATTTATCGCGCAAATTCCCAACCCAGGACAAGCTCAAACAGTAGATTATAATACAATATCTTGGACGACTACGACACCATCTATTGTAGGTAGAGCAGAAGCGGCCGGAGCAGTAGTAGATGGTAAATTATATGTATTTGGCGGATATACCAATACATGGACTTTAACTAAAAGGGCATATTCCTTTAATCCAGTTACTAAAACTTGGAGTAGAATAGCTGATTTACCTAGAGAAATTACCCATGCCGGAGTAGCTGTAGATAATGTTAATAAAATTATTTACCTAGCAGGTGGATATGTTCTCAACTCTCAATGGAGACAAGTTTTTGCTTCTGAAGAAGTATATAAATATGATGTGGCAACTAATACTTGGTCTAGAAGTATAGATTTACCTTTACCTAGAGGTAGCGGGGCATTAGCTATTGTTAATAACAATCTTCATTTCTTTGGGGGTGCTGATTTCTCTAGAATTGATCAAGCAGACCATTGGAGTATGCCTATTAATGGTACTGCTTGGATTAGTAGACCTGCCATCCCAACTCCTCGTTCCCATTTAGGTGTCGCAGTTCTTAATGGCAACATTTATGCAGTAGGCGGACAAAAGAGTTATGACCAATATCTTACTGCTTACAATTCAGTAGATATCTTTAATCCTTCTACTAATACTTGGTCTGTTGGTACTCCTCTTCCTATTGCTACCTCTCATAATGGTATGGCTACTTTTACTTCTAGTGGAAGAATATTCGTTATGGGAGGGGAATGGAGTCACTATGCTTCAAGTTCTAGGGTATATGCATTTAATCCAACAACAAATGTATGGGATAGATTAACTAATTTACCCGCTTCGCTGCATTCTGGTGTAGGAGGAGAAATTAACGGGAAGCTTTATTACAATTCTGGCGGCCCTACTTTCAGTACTACAACTTACGAAGGAACTCCAACATTAGTTAAGTAAGTTCAGTAGTGCGTTACGCTGGCGTGACAAAGCTAAATTATTGCAATCATGTGATTGCAATAACTATTTCGGCGATCGCAAAAGCTATTTCGGCGATCGCAAATCAAATCCCGTTTCGCTTTAGCGATTGGGTTGGGTAATTGAAAATTTTGTGCTTACTGTTTTCGGGAATTCGCCATCTAGCGGTTGTAGTCATTAACAGTCAAGCAACTTATGAATAACTTCTATACTAAACCCAGGGGAAATATTACCCCAACAACAGCCCAGTCATCACGACTGGGTTTTTGATTGTAAACGCGATCATTGGGTTGGGTAATTGAAAATTTTGTGCCTACTGTTTTCGGGAATTCGCCATCTAGCGGTTGTAGTCATTAACAGTCAAGCAACTTATGAATAACTTCTATACTGAACCCAGGGGAAATATTACCCCAACAACAGCCCAGTCATGACGACTGGGTTTTTGATTGTAAACGCGATCGCAAAATCTGATATCAATTAGGGCTGATGGGAAGAATTTGAAATTATATAGAGATTACAGATAAATGAAGTATAGATTTTAACAACAAAGCCATATAGGAAAAGACTTTCAACCCTATTGCCTATTGCCTATTGCCTGTTCCCTGCTGTATGTAGCTCTCAATACTTATGACAAATTGATAATCCTGCTACAGAATTAGTTACATATTTGTTACTAATGTTTAATTTAAAGTCTAAACAGGTATAGCTGAGTAGTAGATATCCAGTAGGTTTTGTGGTTGCTAATTCAGGATTTACGAGTTTAAGGGGGAAAACTAGCCCTAAGGTGCTGCTGCTCTAACTCAAAACTCCTGAACAGCAAAATATTGGCGTTTTGTCCTTGATAAATTGTGATAAAAACCAGCCAATTATAAGTTATGAGTCAAACCTTAAAAGATGTCAAGTAATTGTGCCTTAGCCGACTGAGACTGTCAGGATCAGAAAGGAAACATTAAAAGGCGATCGCTTTTGAGTTGTAACTTTCCCCTTTTGTTCAACTCCCACAACAGGAGGTTTAATCTTGACTAAATTAAAAGTAGGTATTAACGGATTTGGTCGTATTGGTCGGCTAGTGCTGCGTGCTGGCATTTTTAACCCCAACATTGAGTTCGTCGGCATTAACGACTTAGTACCGCCAGATAACCTCGCTTACTTGTTGAAATACGATTCTACCCACGGTAAGTTTCACGGCAAAGTAGAAGCCAGAGAAGACGGGATCGTAATTGATGGGCATTTTATCCCTTGCGTCTCTGTCCGCAATCCCGCCGAATTGCCTTGGGGTAAATTAGGCGCAGACTATGTAGTCGAATCAACCGGACTCTTCACTGACTATGAAGGCGCGTCCAAACACTTGCAAGCTGGTGCAAAGCGCGTTGTCCTTTCTGCACCTACAAAAGACCCAGATAGAGTTCCTACTTTGCTGATGGGTGTAAATCATGACCTATTCAACCCCAGCAAAGATTTAATCGTATCCAACGCTAGTTGTACTACAAATTGTCTGGCTCCTATTGCCAAGGTCATCAATGATAACTTTGGTTTAACCGAAGGGTTGATGACTACAGTACACGCCATGACAGCAACTCAACCGACAGTAGACGGCCCCAGTAAGAAAGACTGGCGCGGTGGTCGAGGTGCAGCCCAAAATATTATTCCTTCTTCTACAGGTGCAGCTAAAGCCGTAGCTTTAGTATTGCCAGAGTTAAAAGGTAAATTAACTGGGATGGCTTTCCGGGTTCCTACCCCTGATGTTTCGGTAGTTGACCTCACCTTCAAAACTGCCAAAGCTACCAGTTACAAAGAAATTTGTGCGGCGATGAAGGAAGCGGCGGAAGGTTCCTTAGCTGGCGTTTTAGGCTACACCGATGAAGAAGTAGTTTCTACAGATTTTCAGGGTGATACTCACTCCAGCATTTTTGATGCAGGCGCAGGAATTGAGTTAAATTCCAATTTCTTTAAAGTTGTTTCTTGGTATGACAACGAATGGGGCTACTCTAACCGAGTAGTTGACCTGTTGTTGTCAATGGCTAAGAAAGAACAACTGTTAGCTGTACCAGCTTAATTGGGGAGTAGGGAGTAGGGAATGGGGAAATTTCCTAACCTCTAGAGCTTGTTTTCAAGGGAACTTTCAGAGACTCTTAGCCCCCTTGTTAAGGGGGGTTGGGGGGATCACAGAATTTGAAAACAGTCTCTAGCTCCTCTCCTAATCTATATAACAAAGTGTTTTTACATAACAAAGGAGCCATATGAAGCACAAGTGATATAAGTGCGTTGAGCATTTGTATCGCAATTTATACCTAACCCTCTCCCTATGCGTCGAACAAAAATTATTTGCACTGTTGGCCCTGCTAGTTCTGCACCTCAAAGACTCGAAGCCCTAGTTGAAGCTGGTATGAATGTGGCACGGCTGAATTTCTCGCACGGGGCGCATGAATTTCATGCACAAACAGCCCAGTACTTGCGGCAAATTAGTAAACAGCAAAACAAGCCATTGGCAATTATGCAAGACCTTTGCGGCCCGAAAATCCGTTTGGGAACTTTACCACCAGAAGGGCTAAATGTTGAGGCTGGTGAAGAAGTTACCTTTGTCTTGCAAGAAAAAGGCAGTAGCCTTGAGGAATTGCCTTTACCATTGCCAACTTTGTTTGCAATGGTTCGACCAGGGGAACCAATTTTAATTAATGATGGACGTGTCAAATTAATTGTCACTGATCGCGATGCTGATAAAATTCGGGCGTTAGTGAAAATTGGCGGTTTAATTTCCACCCATAAAGGAGTAAATCTACCAGAAACACCCTTACCTGTGAGTTCCATCACCGAAAAAGACTTGATGGATTTACGCTTTGGGATTCAGTTAGGTGTGGATTTTGCGGCGGTTTCTTTCGTGCGATCGCCCCAAGATTTAGAACCAGCCCAGAGGATGATAGAAGCAGCTGGGGCTTCTATTCGCTTAATTGCCAAAATTGAAAGACCAGAAGCAGTCGAGCGTTTTGACTCCATCTTACAAGTCGCTGACGCGATTATGATTGCCCGTGGCGATTTAGGGGTAGAAATGCCAATTTACGAAGTTCCCTTGATTCAAAAGGATATTATTCGCCGTTGCAATCAAGCAGGCAAACCAGTGATTACCGCTACCCAAATGCTAGAGTCAATGATTAGCGCGCCTGATCCCACCCGCGCTGAAGCGACCGACGTTGCTAACTCCATTTTGGATGGGACTGATGCTGTCATGCTTTCTGGAGAAACGGCAGTGGGGCAGTATCCCGTTGCGGCTGTTCAAACCATGCACAACATCGCCTTACGCACAGAACAAGCTTTACAAGAAGGTGGTAAGCATTCTTGGTGTCACGAAGCAGGTAGCCTCAGCGTTACCGAATCTGTAGCGGAAGCAGTTTGTCGCATCGCCTATGAAACAGGCGCAAAGGCAATTCTCTGCAACACCACATCAGGAAGTACAGCAAGATTGGTGTCAAAATACCGTCCCTCTGCCCCGATTATCGCCCTCACTCCTGATGAAAATGCCTATCGCCAACTGGCACTTTCTTGGGGCGTGGAACCTTTACTTATTCCCCCAGTTCACAACGCCGAAGAAATGTTTATCAACGTCGTCAACACAGTTGTAGACACGGGTTTGGTCAATGAAGGCGATAAAGTGGTGATCACTTCTGGTGTGCCAATTGGTAAATCAGGCACAACTAGCTTAATCAAAGTGCATTCTATTGGACAGCCAATTTTGGCATGAAGTATCTAGAATAAGGCTAAAACCAAGCGTTAAGAAAGATTTCCAGAATTGGAATTAGAACAACAGTAGAGAGTGTAAGTAATTAGGGGTGTAAGGGTGTAAGGGTTGTAGGTGTTAAACCTCGCCCAACAAGATTGCCTCAATCGTGTTGAGCTTTTGACCCAAGGGTGGTTGGCTGCTTTTTCTTCCCCCTATACCCCTACACCCCACACCCCCCACCCGCCCCGAAGGGGCTTTGGTAAATCCTACACAAATAACCAAGACGGAGTTTTTTATGTCTAAAAACCTACTAGAACAGTTGCGCGAAGTTACCGTAGTCGTTGCCGATACCGGGGACATCAAAGCTATTGAAAAATTCAAACCCCAAGATGCTACAACTAATCCCTCACTGATTACTGCTGCGGCACAAATGCCAGAGTATCAAGAAATTGTTGACCAAACATTGCTACAAGCGAAGAAAGATGCAGGCGTAGGTGCAAGCAAATCCCAGATAGTTTCCCTAGCTTTTGACCGTTTAGCAGTATCTTTTGGCTTAAAGATTTTGCAAATTATCCCTGGTCGCGTGTCTACAGAAGTAGATGCCCGTTTATCTTACGATACTGAAGCAACTGTTACCAAAGCTAGAGAATTGATTGCCCAGTATAAAGCAGCTGGTATTTCTAGCGATCGCGTCTTAATTAAAATTGCCAGCACTTGGGAAGGAATTAAGGCTGCGGAAATTTTGGAAAAAGAAGGCATTCACTGTAACTTAACTTTATTGTTTGGTTTGCATCAAGCGATCGCTTGTGCAGAAGCAGGCATTACCCTAATTTCTCCCTTCGTCGGCCGCATCCTTGACTGGTACAAGAAATCAACCGGACGCGACAGCTATCCCTCAGCAGAAGATCCAGGCGTATTGTCTGTTACCACAATCTATAACTACTATAAAAAATTCGGTTATAAAACCGAAGTCATGGGCGCAAGCTTCCGCAACATTGGCGAAATCACTGAATTGGCAGGTTGTGACTTGCTAACCATCTCTCCCTCATTGTTAGGCGAATTGCAAGCCACCATTGGCGAACTACCCCGTAAACTCGACCCCGCCAAAGCCGCCACTTACGACATTGACAAAATCTCCATCGACAAAGCCACCTTCGATAAGATGCACGCCGCAGACCAAATGGCTTATGACAAACTAGACGAAGGTATCAAAGGATTTACCAAGGCGTTAGAAGACCTAGAAAAACTATTGGCAGAAAGACTAGCTGGTTTAGAAGTAGTAGCAAGCCATTAGAATTTAGGGATTTCTGGGCAAGTCTTGCACCTAACTCAGAATTAACCAAACAATAAAACCCGAACCCCGACTTTTTATCGAAGCCGGGGTTTGGGTTTTTTATCTAAGTTTTAGGATTGCTATAGTCAATAGTTTATAGTGACTATTAACCTTCTTAATTAGAACTCACCAGGTTTATCATCAAGTGCCAGTAAGAAATTAATCAGGTCTGTTTGTTGTTTAGGATTAAATCCAGCTTGACAGTCTACATAAAATTCATGACCTGTACCATCAAGGTTACTACTTACTAAATCTGCGTCAGCTTTGTTAGCTTTGATGACTTTAGCACGAAGTTTGCGATCGACTAAAGCCCTTAAGCTGCTGGCAGCATCGGCTGGGATGCTTTGGCGCAGAGTCCCAGGCAATCCTAACCCAGTCGAATCAACAACAGTGAAATCGCCGTTAGAGTCAAATTTTAAACTACCAGCCCGTACTGCTACACCACCATCATGTAAATAGGGTGGGTTTAAATAAAGGCCACGTAAGGGAGTAGTTTTGTAACCACCATTTGGTAGTTGATTCGTGGGGTTATCAGAAATGCCTGGGGTTGGGACATCCAACACTTCTGCATCGGCTGGTATGGGAACAGGATTATTGAAACTGTATAGTTTAGGAGGCACTAAGAATTTCGCTAGTGCCAAGCGAGACTGGGCGCGGGCGGGATTAGTACCAATTTCCTCAACTGGGTGAACTTTGTTATCAGTGAAGAAGGGGGGAATATGGCAAGTTGCACAATTAGCCTTTTCAAACACTTTCGCCCCACGTTTGACTGAATTATTATTCAGTGCCTGCCAGTTTTCAGGAGTCTTGTTAGCAGGTGGTACTAAGCTATTTTGAAAAGCAGACATGGCGTTATTAGCAAACATGAACTTGCCACTGGCATTATCTAAAGGATTGCCAGTTGGGGGACTAAAAATTAATCCATTAGCTGTTAACAAGTTGGGTTTCAAATCTGGATAGTTACCTACACCAGGAGCAACAACTTGATCTTGTAACTCTGCTCGACTAGCATCCGGTGCAATTGTCCGCAACCATACTGAGGGTTTAACACCTTCTGGTATACGAAGTCTTTCGTCCGCAGCATTTTGAAGAGCCGTACCAAGATATACTTCTGGGTCAATATTCAGAGTTTTGGCAATTAGTTCGTATGATGCAAGGATGTTTGTTTCTGAAGAGTGTACAGCACTGTTGAAAGCACTCAATCCTGCAAACGGGCCAACGGCCGCTTCTCCAGAGGCAGTGTAAGGAGCAGTTTTAAAGGTGAAATTGTTAGGAATTTGAGTGGTATTTTTTATTCCATCTGTGGAACTTTCAAAATTACCAAAAGGTAATTGCCATAAAATATCATCAAAAGCCTTCTCAAACTTTTCAGGGTCGGGCAATTTTACTAAATTACCTTTACTGTCAATAATAGTTTTGCCATTACCTTGGTATTTAGGATCTAAGGGATTGAGTTTGGTGCGTGAGAACGCAGCAGATGAATTTGGTGCTAAACCTAGAAATATGGGAAAAGCTATTTCACCATTTGCTACACCAGGAAGACGTTTACCTTCTTTGGAAAGACTCGCATGGCAAAATGCACAGGTACTTTGCCCATTTGCTGTCGTTCCTATGGGAACAGTTGATCCTTTTTCTACCTTTAAGCCTGTATTTATGGATGTACCTTTTCGTAACATCCGACTACCTATAGGGACATCTTTCTGTAAGGTAATTTTTAAGTTATTGCTTGGCTGACCCTGCAAATTAATAATTGCGGCGGTAATTTCATCCAAAAGAATGGCTGAACCTTGTCCAAGACCAAACACACCTTGCAAGCCAAATAAATCGCCTACAGGTCGATTGAAAAATATATCTTCCCCTTGGGCAATCAATTCTTTAGTAATATGAACTGCACCTATTTTTTCATAAGAAATAGGGTCTTGAGGATCAAGTCCTTTACTTGCAACCAGTTGTGATGCTTCTTGAGGACTGAGGAGTTTACCGAAATAATCGTAGTAGCCTACTGGTTGAGTTGGTGCTGCTTGTAGTGGGTCAATCTTTGCGAAAGCTGGCTGGCTTGTTATCAAAAAATTTGATAATACAATACCAACAATAGTAGTAATAAAAATGCACACTAATAAGAAAATCTTAGCTTTGAACGCAGATAGCCATCTACTTACACTATATTTGGTTTTTTTTTTCATTGAGCCGACTGTTACTCAAAAACTCTAAGTAGATATACCACACATTACATAGTTATCAGGACACTAAAAATTTTTTTATATTCTTTCAATATAAAAAAATTTTGTGTAATTCCGTTCCGTATATATGTTATGTTTTTATAAATTTGTAAATTCTATTAAATTAATATTTAAATAAGTTACTAATTTTAACTATTTTTATCTGACTAGCAGACAGCTTTTGGTATGTTGTAAAATCTGCCTATATCTGACGGCTCAAACTTATAATTATGATCATGATTATTTAAAATTTATTTGATGATTTTTGTTTGTTAATTGATTTTTAAAAAGTTCCTAAAAAATAAAAACGACTCGCAAATCCCATTCTTTATCTTGGCGAATCATTTCAATTTGGCGAATAAATTCTCTTAGATAAAAGCGTCTTTCTGTCTCTGATAAATCTAACCAAAATTGCGGAATCGAAACAGCTTGCGCCACAGAACGCAGATTTACTGGCGGAAGTGTCGCTAACTTTGCTTGTAATGTCGAGATTTCTGTACGAATTTTGTAAGCTCTTAATTTTGCTGTTTCTGCATCTAAAATGCCAGTTTCAATTAAAGTAGGTAATTGAGCCAAAATTTCTTGTTGACGAGCGATCGCATCTCCTAAACTATTCTTGAATGCATCCAACTGGGGCGAGTTGATCCCCGCAACGGCTAACGGTAACTCACGACAGACCTTTTCAATCGTACATTCCAAAACTTCTTGATAAGAAATCGCGCGACACTTAGGGCTGTGAGGACAGCTAATCGGACGTAAATACAAATACTCTTTATTTTGATAACGGCGAGTCACACGGGTAACTGTCATATGTGACTGACATTCGCCGCACACAACTAACCCAGCCAAAGAACGCGGCGCACTTGCAGTTCGAGATGGTAAGCGGCTATTACGGCGTAAAAGTCGGTCAATTTGGGCGGCTTCTTCTCTCGAAATAATCGGCGTATGAGTATCGGAGATAATTTCACCATTGAGATAAGCTGTATCCCCCCGATAAATAGGGTTAGTCAACCAGCGTCGCCCAGTTGTCACAGAAATTTTTTTCGCATATTTTTTCGCTAAGTGACGTACTGCGCCCCGCAAGGAACCATAGAGTAAAAAGTTGTCAAAAAATTCTTTCACAACTGGGGAAGTACTACGGTCAATGATGTATTTTCCTTGACCTCTGCGATAGCCGTAAGGTGCTTTTCCTGGTGGCGGTGCTGCTTCTAAACGATTGCGGGCGTGTCCTTGGCGGATGCGGCGGCTACGTTGTTGATATTGAATTTCTTGGACTAATCTCAGCAACTCAGCCCGGAAATTTGACTGTTCTGATGTATACGACTGCTCAATAGCAATTACCGCTACTCCTAAAGCTTCTAATTGGGTTAAGCGATCGCTTACTTCTTTGACAGTATCACCCAATTCTTCTAAACGCCGCACAACTAGACATTCTACAGGTTGGTTTTGGCAGTCTGTAAGTAATTGTTGTAATTGCGATCGCATCTCTGGGTTGCCTAAATCTTGATAAACCCGTTCCACCTCCCATCCCCAATCAATATCTTCGGGAACAGTTTCCAGCAAAGGGTCACAATAAATGTAGGCAATAATTTTCATTTGTCAATTGTGATTATCCTTCGTCTATCTCTGTTTGAGACAGTACAATATTTGAGAGAATCCCAGCAGCATTTGAAAGCTGTGTGGCTTAATGTACTACTCGAATTACTGCAATACAAAGCAAAACCACCAAGTGAAACAGTATCAGTAGAGCGAAAACTTTTGAAATTGAATTAAATAACTAGGGTCTCAGTCGTTGTTGTGAGGAATTTCTATCTTAGCAACAAGCGATCGCGGTCAAGCAGATTTATTTCCAAAGGAGAAATATGTTGTGAATCGTCGAATTTTTCTTGCCAATTTGCTTTGCACACTCGGAATGGTATGTTGCACCGACACACCCAGCAAACCTATGCACAACACATCCAGAAAACCTATCCACATCCTACTACGCTCGTCTTGGCAGACGGTCAACATCGGTGATATCGCTCACACTCCAGGTATGCTCGCATTGCTCGAAAAACAATTTCCGAATGCGGAAGTTACGCTTTGGCCGAATCTCCTTTCTGCGACAGTGGAGAATATACTCAAGACCCGCTTCCCAAAACTGAAGATTGCCAAGACTAAAAATGAGCAGCAGGCGGCGTTGGAGAACTGTGATTTCTTTCTGCACGGCTCCGGCCCAGGACTGGTGGGCTGGGCGGAGGCTAAGTTAGCCCAAGAAGCCAAAAAGCCCTATGGCTTCGCTGGTATCACTCTGCTTGACGAGGAGTTAAACAAATACCGTGACCTGCTGGCCGGTGCAAAGTTCATATTCACCCGCGAAACCGACTCTCTGACTGCTCTATGCAAAGCGGGAATTTCAGGGCCAAAAATCGGGTTTGGCCCGGATGCGACCTTCGCCCTAGATATCCGTGACGATGTGGCTGCTGACAAGTTGCTGAAGGAGTACGACCTGAAGGAAGGTAGCTTCTTGTGTGCTGTGCCGCGACTAAGGTGGACACCGTACTGGGAAATCTACCCGGAGACAGAGAAACCGAACCCGCCGAAAAGTGCGATCAATGAAGCATTTGCATATCCCGATCACGCCAAACTACGGGAAGCAATCATTGCGTGGGTGACAGAGACTGGTATGCGGGTGTTTCTCGTACCGGAGATGACCTACCAAGTGCCACGCCTCAAGCCTCTGCTGTACGACCCGTTGCCTAACGATATCAAGCCGAGTGTTGCGGTTTTAGATCGCTACTGGCTGACCGCCGAAGCGGCGAGCGTGTATGCTAAGGCTGCCGCAGTCGTCAGTTTTGAAATGCACTCACCGATTATGGCGGTGGCGGCGGCTACTCCCGCCGTACACCTCCGACAACCGACGGACACGCGCAAGGGGCAGATGTGGCGCGACATCGGGCTGGAAAACTGGCTGTTTGAGATTGATAACAGCACCGGAGAAGAAATCGCCACGCGAGTTGTCGAGATTGGTAAGAATCTGTCACTCGCCTGCCAGATAGCGCAAAATGCCAGAGACGTAGCCCGTCGGCGAATGGCGGAAATGGTTGCCGCGATCTGCTAAACACATCGGGCATTGAGCGGAACTGGTGCTGTTTTTACTCAGAGGCTTGGATGATCTCTGCACCCCTGCTCCCTTGCACCCCTGCCCCTCTGCTCCCTATCAAGTCACTGCTGACTCATCTCTATCACATTCCCATCGGGATCGTGAGTAAAAATAGCGGGGCGACCGGAGGCGCTGGCTTGAAGAGGATAATTGTGACTGAGTAATTCTTGTTTAGCTTGCTCTAAATCAGCCACCGCAAAAGCAATGTGAGGGTTGCGCCCCCATTTTTCGTTTTGGTTATCGGTAGGAACAGTTGATGAAACTATCAGGTGAAGTTGATAGTTGCCAATTTGATACCATACACCAGGATATTTCAGGGATCGGTCGATTTTTGTTAATCCCAACACTTGCCCATAAAAGTGTTCGGAGCGTTCTAAGTTGGTAACGAGAATAGCACTATGAAGGCTCTGGGTAATCTGCATGGTTTCTCAAATGCGTAGACGCAAAGCGGCTTGTCGTAAGACATCGCTTTTATTTAAATTTTGACGTATTTGCAGCACAACTAGCCGATCGCTTGCGTGCTTTAGGCATAAATCCAGACGAAATTTAAACAAGCGATCGCCATCAAAAACACCCCAGCCCTGACTTGATCGGGCTTACACAGCCTTATCAACCCTAATGTCACAATTTCATGACATTAGGGTTGGCTCACTGAATCCTAATGTCATGAAAACATAACAATGTGATCCCGAAAAACCTATTAAGTTCGTGAAACCCTGAAAAAAGCGACCTTAGACCCCTTGATCAATAGGTAGGTTTACTGGTTAGTATTTACTTAACAAAGCGACTCCTCCGATCCCGAAAAATGCTTATCTAAGTATTTAAGGAAATTAAAAGGGAGCAACCCTCATTTTAAAAGCCAATTAAAAAACTTTAAAACTGGGCAAAACCAGGAGTCAGGAATAAAAAATTCATCTGGGATAGATGGCACTTTATTAAGCATCCTTTAACCCGGAGAAATAATTTACTTTTCAAGCTACTGGAGGCCAACTTAATGGCGAAAGAACGCCCACCGCTAGAGGAGATGACATTACGGCAACTAAGAAAAGTTGCCAGTGAATATAGCGTCTCCCGCTATAGCCGAATGCGTAAATCACAACTGCTGGCGGCCATTCAAGAGGTGCAGCGCAGCAAAGTTTCACTTAGCCCATCTCGTTCACTGGAGGCACAGGAAACCGTGGAAGCAGCAAAATTTGAACTGGGTCAAGAAGACCGTACTGGTGGCTCTCTGGCTGATGTTGATGAAGGACTTGGAGATCTGCCAGGAGGATATGGTGAAAGTCGGATTGTACTTTTACCCCGCGATCCCCAATGGGCTTACACTTACTGGGATATTCCCAATGACCATAAAGAAGAACTGCGCCGACAAGGTGGACAGCAATTAGCACTGCGAATTTATGATGTCACCGACATCAGTCTTGAGTATCAAAGCCCCCACAGCATTCAAGAATATCCAGTTGATGAGCTTGCTAGAGAATGGTACATACCAATTCCTGTGAGCGATCGCGATTATGTCATCGATATCGGTTATCGTACACCCGACGGACGTTGGTTAATATTGGCTCGTGCTGCCCAAGTACACATTCCTCCTGTGTACCCATCAGACTGGATTGAAGATGTCTTCATCAAAGTTGAATTTGAAGAAGACTTGCGTGGTAAGACTCTGTACGAACTCGTCCCACCTGCGAAGAAACTCGCAACAGCCGCAGCCGGATTCAATGGCGGCAACCCCATCTATGACCAAATCTTTGGTTTGGCTGAGTCCGCCGAAGCACAACGGGTTGCAGGTTCTCTGTTTGGTTCCATGCAGCACATACCTGGTTCTGTGAGTCCCGAACAAGCTATCAGTTCCTACGTCTTCCCATCTGGCGTAGGTATGTGGGCAGTTCCCACCACCTCTGGTTTAACCATGTCCGGTGTAGGAATGTCTGGTGTAGGCTTCTCAGGTTCCGCCCCACCAATTCGTCCTCGTCAGTTCTGGTTAATTGCCGATGCTGAATTGATTGTCTACGGTGCAACAGAACCCGACGCTACCGTAACCATTGGCGGACGTGAAATTAAACTCAATCCCGATGGTACATTCCGCTTCCAGATGTCCTTCCAAGATGGTTTAATTGACTATCCAATTGTGGCAGTTGCTGCTGATGGTGAGCAAACACGCTCAATTCACATGAAATTCAATCGTGAAACACCATCTCGCAACACCAATACTAAAGAAGAAGCCGTTCCCGAATGGTTTTTCTAAATTACCGATGATTGCGGATTTTAGCTCATCCCGATTGGAATATTGAATTATTAGCCGCTATAGAAAGACTATAGCGGCTTTGTCTTGCAAAACAACTCTGGCAGGGCTTCTGGGTTGGCTGTCCTAACTGTTTAAGACAGCTTTAAGACAAATCAAGCTAGTTAAGAATAATGGTTCAATTCATATTAAGTTGAATTATGTCGATAAGTGATATGCTTTCAACTCAATCCCAGAGGCTCACTTATGTAACGAACAGGTGAAAATTATTAAGATTCCTCTTTACGCTTTCTAGTTAGATTATGCTTTTTGCACAGTAATCTTAATACCGCGTGTTGTTGGTGATATTGCTGCCAAGATTTTTGATATTCACTATCTTTTTCACAAAACCGTTTACTTAAATAAGTTCCTGTAGCATCCTCAAACTCTTTAGGGATATCAGTCCTATTTTTCTCAAAATCATTGATAAGAGTGCTAAATAATGGCTGGTCGTGATCTACTTGTAAGCCCTGGCTAGCTCCGCAAATCTCACAGACCTGCTTAGAGTTCGTTTGTACAAATCGGTATTCCCAAGTTTGATTTACAACAGCTTCTCTATAAGCTGATTCTCTCCGTTTGACTATTAATCTGTCTAGGTTATATTTACACTTTTGGTAACTGAAGTCATCTATAGTACCATCCTCTCTAACAACCCAGAAGCAGTTGTAGTCTGTACGCTGTCGTGACGGTTTAACTTCAATCTGCTTTACTCCTGTACCTATCTTATTATTAGCATCAGGATGTAATAGTAATAAATCAAATACTAAGGCTAACTCTTGACCCTCTAAAACTCTTTGACTCTTGTCAAGTAATAATCTAATATACTCATCACGTTCGTCTAGGGTTTTAAAGTAGATACCGCCAAGCTCCGAGGGTTTTTTCACCATGTTAATCAAGTTAACTCTGTGACCTCTAGAGTACCCAAATAAGTATAGTAGGCTAACTTATAACTATAATTTATTACCTTTGGTTAATCAGTCTACACTACACTTATTAGAGTCAAATATCGTCGGTTGGGCTGACTTTGCGATCGCCTCTGTCCCCATTGCAACATAGGGGTAAATAGATAACAGTCTATTTAGTTCCTGTATACTTTCAGTGGGTAAAACTTGCACCAATTCAGCATACTCAGTACTTTGAAATTCTGGCTGGGTTTTCCACAGGTACAGGTTTCTATTCTCAAAGATTTTTACTACTTCCTCTCGGTTAGTAACCATTACATAAGCCCAGGTATTGCTAGTAGTTTTAAACTGGTGAATAATCGCCCCAGCTACAATACCAACTGTATATACCTTACACTGGCTACCGTCAAAGGATTCTTCATCTGGCTGGTCTAGCGGTTCATCTACTTGAATTTGGGCTTGTTCCTGTGTGTGCGGCGTAGGTGGAGCAATTATGATTGAAACAAATAAGAAAAGTATAAATACCAATCCCCCTATAGCAGCTGCTTTTTTAGGGTGTTTCTCAACAAAGATTAGTAGGATTTCTAGCATAAAGTATCTAATGTTACAACTTTAGTCTAGTCTTGGCATTAGCTAAGGTCAAGTATACCCTGATAAATAAGCTATTATTAATTCAAAATAAATATCGTTACTTAGATAAGCCAATAACACTGATGAAACCCCGTAAGTTAATGTTTTTGGGAGCTTAAACGTTTTAGACGCTATAGTCTTTCTATAGTGGTTTTTTAATATCCTCATTATGATTATTAAAAAAATATTTTTATTATCTATATTAATTGCTGCTGCAAGTTTTTTATCAGCTTGTAGCAAAGATACTGCAAACTCAGCCACAAAAGCATCTAAAACTTGCCCAGGAAATAATCCCCAATTTAGTATTGAATTTTTTAAAACTAATAATCAAGGAAAAAAATACGACAAGGGAATCAACCATGTAATTATTTTTAATCCTAAATCACCGCAGTTAGATTTTAAAGTTAACGTTGGTTTATCTCACAGAATTTATGCTAAAGATAAACAGGGAAAGTTCGTAAAAAATTATGTAGTCAAGCAGTTTAATCAACTGATTACTGAAGAAAATTCTAAATTAAATGGACAAAGAGCGATCGCAGCCATTAACGCTGACTATATAGGCACAGATAATAAACCACAAGGCTTAAATATTTCTCGTGGAGTAGAGTATTCAGGAGCATTTAAAAATAAGCGTTCTTCCTTTGGTATTTCAGGAGGAAAACCCCAAGAAAGAAAAGCGACAATCCAAGCAGGAAGAAGACCTAGTAATATTCTTAATTACAATTTAGTGGGTGGTAATGGTAGATTTTATCGGCAAGGACAGTTTAAAGATATCTGTCAAGCTTTGGGAGAATTTGCCTGTAAGCAAGCGACAAATCGCTCAATGGTAGCTACCACTAGTAAGGGTTACGTCATTTTATTAGTTAATGACATCAAAGCTAATTCAATTATCGAACCTTCGCAAATAAATCAAGAGTTATTTCCAGATAAGTTTGATGATGTTTTAGAAGGCATTGCCCGCAATAACTGTTTAGGCAATATTCAAGAGGGAATGTTATTTGATGGCGGTGCATCTCCAGGGTTATATTATAATCAGAAAACTTATTTAGAGAATGGTGGGCCTATTGGTTCAGTTTTTTTGATCTATAAAAAATAAATCTAGCTACATTTTATTTTGAACAACATAAATAAATTTGTAACTGTGAATGAAAACAGACACTATTTTTTACAGCATATTTCAGTCATTTCCTAGCATCTTTTTTGAACTGATTAACCAGTCTCCAGAGGATGCAGCAGGTTATGAATTTACATCTTGTGAAGTAAAACAACTAGCTTTGCGTTTAGATGGTTTGTTTTTACCAAAAAAAAACGACCCAGACAAGCCATTTTATATAGTTGAAATTCAGTTCCAGCCTGATGAAAATTTGTATTACCGTATATTTGCTGAACTCTTTATCTACTTAAGGCAATACAAACCTCCTCATCCCTGGCAAGTTGTAGTGATTTATCCGAATCGTACTGTTGAAAGGGAACAAGTTTTACACTTTAGTAATATCCTTACTCTCAATGGAGTCAGACGCATATATTTAGATGAATTAGGAGAAAATGCAGAAGCTTCTATTAGTGTCGGTATTGTTAAGCTAGTTATTGAAGATGCTGAAACAGCACCAACATTAGCAAAACGTTTAATCGCACAAGCAAATCAGCAACTAACCGAGATAAATACTAAACTTGACCTTATAAATTTAATTGAGGCAATTATTGTCTACAAATTACCACAAAAGAGCCGCGAGGAGATTGAAGCAATGTTAGGATTAAATGACTTAAAACAAAGTAAAGTTTATCAGGAAGCATTAGAAGAAGGTAAGCTGCAAGGTTTGGAAGAGGGCAAGTATCGAGCCAAGTTAGAAGCTATACCTCGGATGATCCAGTTTGGATTGGGCTTAGAAGCAATAGCGCAATTATTAGATCTACCCGTGGAAGTAGTTCAACAAGCAACACGGCAATCTTGATACCTGAAAGCGTTACCCTAGATGCTAAAGCTCAAATTTAGACTATGACACCTGAAGAAATTGCGGGAACGCTGACGGAATTATTTGGTACAGAAAGTGTAGCTGCGATCGCACCTGGTTCGTGGCAAGTAGACTCAGCTAGTTTTCGGCTGTTAGTGCTGCTATCAGAAGACCAAACTTGGCTGCGAATTCTACTCCCATTAATGCCAGTACAAGAAGCTGAAGCGTTTTTAGCACAGTTTTTAGAAGCTAACTTTGATGAAACCCAAGAAGTTCGCTACGCCACCTATGACGGTGTAGTGTGGGGAGTATACCAACATAATAGCGGTACTTTAATCAGCGCAGATTTTGCCAATGCGATCGCTAGACTTGTGACTTTACACAAAGCAGGCTTAAATGATGTCTTCAATCGCCTCATCGAGAACCGCGTCCGACAAATTGTTGTAGCAGCAAAACAACAAGGACAATCTCTGCAAGCCACTATGCAAAACTTAGATAGATTTTATGCTGAAGGATTGATGGGTGAAATAGACCAAACTTCAGAGGCTAGAGAACAAGTCTTAGCTGCTTGGCAATATCAATTAGAACGCCTTTGGAATGAAATAGATGTTAAAAGTTAGAGGTTAGAGTTTAGGTTTTAATTCCTGTAATTAGGAAGTGTTGCAAAAAATTTGTCTTTGGTTTGAACATTTATCTATAGATATAGCAAACTGTGTAAAAGATCCAAACAAATCTGTTGCCTATTGCCTATTGCCTGCCTCCACGACTAGTTTGTAAATTAAGTAGGATTGCATACCTCTGTTGATGATGGATATTATTCAAATCTTGAAAGAAGATTATCAAAGATTTCCAGTAAATCAAACTTACACTATTTACGCTGAAAATGTTTATTTCCAAGACCCATTGAATAAATTTAAAGGCGTAGAACGTTACAAGCAGATGATTAAATTCATCCAAACTTGGTTTATTAATCCCAAGATGGACTTGCATGACATTAAACCTTTAGGAGATATCATCAAAACTGAATGGACACTCAGTTGGAATACTCCCTTACCTTGGAAACCACGCATTTCGATTTCCGGCTGGAGTGAATTAAAACTCAATGCTGATGGTTTAATTGTTTCCCATATTGATTATTGGCATTGTTCACCTCTAAATGTAGTTAAACAGCATTTTTTTCAATGAAATCCTTCTCCTAATATCATCTCCGGCTAATCAGTTGTGATTCGATATAGTTGAGCAGACACGAGAAAACCCTCTCCCCTGCGGCCTTCATGATAAGTCTTTAACCGGACACGATATCACAGGGACGCTGCGCGAAAGCAGTCGCCCTGCTTTCCTATTCCTCAATTTTTTCCAACAGCAGAGTGCTGTTATTATCAATTAAGTTAGGTGTACCACCTTGAGCGATCGCACCGTAAGCTTGAATATAACGGCGGATTTTTTGAGGAAATTGGGGATAATCAAAAAGAGCGTCTCCATTGGCAATAGTCGCCCAAAAGTCACGCAGACTTGGTGCTATTTCTTGAGCTTGCGCTGTTGGTAAGTTGAATGGTGGATGAGTCAAAAATTTCATTAAGAAAGGTAAAGAGCGATCGCCCATCCATTGTTTTGATAACTGTTGTAAGTCGGGAAAATCTGGTACAGACTCCACTCGATGCGATAGAACTTGCAACCATTCCCTACCATAATCATCTTGGCGAAACTCAAAAACTCGATAAGGATGAGGATAACTAACTAAAGAGCCAGTGGTAATATCATAAACACCAGCCGCGCAAGCAATATCCTGAACGTGCAAATGACCTGTAAATACTAGCTTCACCCCATACTGGCGTAGCACTGTTAACAGTTCGGGTGCATTCTCTAACATATAGCGATGACCCATTGGATGATGCGACTGCTGCGGTATATGCTCAACTACATTGTGATGTATCATTACCAGCACTAACTCATCCTTTGCTGCTGCTAGTACCTCTTCTAACCAACTTAGCTGTTGGCTATCCAAACGTCCTAACTGCTGACCTTGTTCATTAAAAGAATTAGAATTTAGACCAATCAGCCGCACTCCAGGTAAGATTTGGTGAGTGTAGTAAATTTGCTCAGGGTTTTCATAGCCAAATTTGCGGTAATAATAAGGAAAATCAGCAAAACTAATCGATTGCTGATTTGCTATGACCACAGGAACGTCATGATTACCCGGAACTACATAAACAGGAAAAGGTAACTGTGATAAACGTTCTTGTAACCAAAGATGATTTTCTGGTTCACCGTGCTGAGTTAAGTCACCCGGAAGCAATAAAAAATCTAAATCAAGTTGTGTTAAATGTTCTATTACGCTTTCAAACGCAGGAATACTAACTTCTACCAAATGAAAACGACTGGGATGATCCCAGATTGTATGAGGAAGCGCAATGTGTAAGTCACTGACCACCGCAAAGCGAAAATTGAGAACCATTGTACAGACAATTTAAAAATAGAGGTTAAAAAAAGCCTTTTCCACAAAGTATAACCTTTGCGTTGTCAACTCTGCTGAAAGCAGCTTACTTAATATTTCTACACATTGATACTAGCACGATGAAAAATAGATAATAATCTAGTTTTCAGGAGGAAAAACTAATAATTTCCTAAAAGTCTAATACTATTGATAGATGAATTTATCCAATGTAATTATGCTTTTTTATTAGTGCTGTCTGCTAATGCCAATGATAACTTTCCCCTCTTTTTAAGGGGAGAATCAAGGAGATTTGGCGAAATATTTAATACTTCTCAGATATCCTCTAATTGCCTTCTTTGCTGTTGCCTATTGCCTATTGCCTATTGCCTGAATACACCAGTATTTTCAGTCATCAAACCGGATTATTATATAATTCAATTTGAGATTAATTAAATACTCAACCTTTTCTCAAAACCACACTGTTTACTGTATACAAGGAGTCTTTACATTGGCTGCTGTTAGAGTCCGCCAACACGTTAACCCACTTGCCCAAAAATATAGAACGCCAGCTAATCCTATAGAATGGGAAAAGGTTTATGAAAAATCAGACCAACCATTACACTTAGATATTGGGTGTGCTAAAGGAAGGTTTGTATTAAATATGGCACAGGTAGAACCTAATTGGAATTTTCTAGGGTTAGAAATTCGGGAACCTTTGGTAGTGGAGGCGAACCAAATACGTTCTGAGTTAGGTTTAACAAACCTGCATTATTTATATTGCAATGCTAATAACTCTTTGCAACCTCTGTTATCTTCTCTACCTTCGGGAATTTTACAGCGCGTTACTATTCAATTTCCCGATCCGTGGTTTAAAACTCGCCATGCTAAACGGCGAGTAGTACAACCAGAATTAGTTGCCCAATTAGCTAAGTATTTAGCAGTTGGTGGGGTTGTATTTCTGCAATCAGATATGGAGTTTGTCGCCGTGGAAATGTGCGATCGCTTTGCTGAAAACCCCGCTTTTACTTCAGTTGGTACAGGAGAGTGGTTAACCGAAAATCCTTTACCAGTACCCACAGAACGCGAACTAGCTACCCAAAACAAAGGTGAACCAATTTATCGTGCTTTGTTTGTTAGACAACAGTTGTAGCATTATAGGAGGCAACAGGCAACAGGCAACAGGGAATAGGTTTAAAAGTCTTTTAATGTCCATGTTTTATGATTAGTGCCTGTCCTAACCTTTACTTCGACTGCTATAAAATTGACGCAGTGACATCATATCAGTGATTGACACTCACGCAGAAATCCAGAGAGTTTCACGAGTGTAAGTAGGTCGGTGTAATTGAAAGATAACTAGTAAAGGTTGTCATTGGTCATTGGTCAGATGTAAGCGTTTGTTTACGAATCATCTCTCTGATAGAGATTCGACTAATGCTTTGGCAACGGCTTTAGCAGATTGAGGGTTTTGTCCGGTGATGACGCGATCGCTCACTTCGACATGGGGAATAAACGGTAGTATCCCTCTTTTATAGATAGCACCTTGGTTTTTCAGCTCGTCTTCTAAAAGATAGGGAACAGCTTTGACCAAACGAATCAACTTTTCCTCCAGGTTGGCAAACCCTGTAACTGTTTTTCCGTCTAGCAAAGAGCGTCCATTGGCCAGCTTAATGTTCAGCAGTCCAGCAGAACCATGACACACGGCTGAAACAAAGCCACCTTGTTCATAGATTTGGGCTGCTACCTGTGCCAACCTTTCATTATTTGGAAAATCCCACATTGCCCCATGTCCACCTGCATAGTAAATGGCAATGTAATCTTCTGGGTTAACGGCTTCAATGGGAATTGTGTTATTCAGTTGAGCTTGAAGGCTTTCGTCTTCCCAAAATTGCCGATTATCTTTATCTCGTAAATCATAACTTCTTTGATCGAGTGGCGGTTGACTTCCCTTAGGGCTGGTAAAGTCAATTTCAAAACCTGCTTCCGCAAGAATGTGGTAGAAATGTGTTACCTCTCCCAGCCAGTAGCCTGTTTCCTTGCCATTATTCAAAGTGTTATGGCTGGTGATGACAATCAGAACTTTTTTATCTTTCATTGGTATTTAAAACTAAATAATTGAGTTTTTTAGTTAGGCAAGCATTATTTATCTAAAATCGATATATGCAATAAAAAATAGCAATTGTATGAATAATAAATAGTATAAAATGCTGGCATAAATAGGCTGAGATTCCGTAGCAATTATTTAAGGTAATTACCATGTCCAGAATAGTTCTGCACCAATGGGAAATATCTCCCTTTTGTCGCAAAGTACGTAAAATTCTGCAATATAAACAGTTAGATTATGTCATTAAGAATTACAACGGTTTGTTAGCGTTAAAAGTCTCTAAGTTGTCTAAAGCAGCAAAGTTGCCAGTTTTAGAATACGAAGGAGAATGGATTCAAGATAGTTCAGATATTGCGGAATTTATTGAACGTCGCCATCCGCAACCTGCGCTGTTTCCATCTGAGCCTCAACAGCAGGCTCAAGCTTTGCTGTGGGAAGATTGGGCTGATGAATCATTGTACTGGTATGAAGTTTATTTTCGCTTTATGGATCAGCGAGCATTGCAGTTATCCATTCCTATATTGTGTGCAGATCGTCCTCGATATGAAGCATGGGTTATTGGTAGTTTAGCTCCTATGATTTATCGGCAACAACTTCGGGCGCAGGGAATAGGTAGATTATCCCGCGATCGCGTTGAAGCAAAATTCTTTCAGCACTTAGACCGAATTGAAGTAGTATTAAGCCAGCAACCCTGGCTGGCTAGTCACGAATTGACAATTGCAGACATTGCGGTTGCTGCTCAACTCGAAGAAATCATCCGCACAAGCCCACTCAAAAATCGAATTTTGGCTTATCCAAAATTGGCAGATTGGCTAACTCGAATAAATTATCGGAATTCGGTTTGATTAACAATACCGTTGCCAAAATAAGAGTATGAAGAGGTAGGGCTTTCCTTCATGCTAACTGCTCAACAGTGTCAGCATTTTTCAGTACCAGCCAAAGTAAAATCCCGTTAAATATGGCGTATACACAATCGAGAATACCAAATATTAGGAATGAAGGTGTCTGCCCCTCAACAAAAACCAGCCACAACCAATAACTCCCGATAGTCATTCGCACTAACACCGCAAATTTAGCGTTCCAGCTGTACCGTATAGGATCGCGACCTCCAGCAACGTACAAAATGGAAATGAAAAACAGCAGTAAGCCCGCTTGTCGCATCCAAATTACCGAGCCTCCACCACCGGGCAAGTTGAAAAAATCTAGATACCATTGCGGTGTAAAAATAAACGGTAGTGCCATCCCGAAAATATTAATCAGCACACCAATGAAAGTAACTATGTTAAATATTTTGACGAATTTGTTCATGAGAAAAACCTTTGATTTAAATAAACTTGAGTATCACTCATAAATTTGAAAAAATCTCTGCGTAACTCTGTCTTGAAAAGTTTGCTCAACGGGGGGAACCCCCGCACGCAACTTTTCGCTGCGCTTTCCCCTGCGCCCCTCGGCGTTGAAAAACATTAAATCTGTACCTCACTTAACTGGGAATCGCTATACTTTTTAAGTTGGATTGGGAAGTTGAGCAGTTTGCGAGTTTTGAAACTCAATTGATGGAAACTGCTGCATAGCCTCCTTAGCCCATTCTGGATGAGATTTTAATAGCTCAGGTATGTCATTTAGTTGACTTAAAGCCTGCTGAGATTGGGGAATGATTATATATCGATAAAAGTTTTTTTCCAGCCAAGACAATTCATAAACATCTTCCAATTTATTGAGAAGATAGTTGGCAGTAAATCTGGGGTCATTCGCACTACTACGTAGGAAATTAATGTAACCTTGTAAATCAAACGTGGGAGCCGAACCTGTGAGTATGATTTTAGATTCTCCATTACTCGCAGAGGAGAATTGAGCATTGTGGCAAGCTGCACAGTTAAGGCTGACTCTGGGAAACCCAATTGTCTGTTTGCTAAGTCCAACAGGTACTTCCTCACCTGGTTCCCAATCCATTTTTAAAGAAACATACCCTCCTGGCCCTGGCAATTTTTTAGGAAAGAGCCGTGGAAGTACCAGCCAAATCCAATAGGGTACACTATCTAGCTGTTCTGACCCAATTGTTCCATAGTTAAATTGCTGTTCAACAGAGGCGTAAGTAGTAGGAACTTTCCGAGACAGATGAAACCAACTCAAGTACCAAACTGATCCGACAAGAAGAATAAGAATTAATCCCACAATAGTGACCAGTCTGCCTATTTTTCCTTTTGTACTAGTCATAAATCTTTCGTTTCTTGATCAGGAATTATCCGCATTAGAGTTTTTTCAAGTACTCAACTAAAGCATTCTTGTCTTCTACAGAGAGTTGGGTTCCATATATATGTCCTGTGTTAGTGTTACCAGGAAGTTGTGTATCAAACTTAAAGTATTTTTTATCACCTTCCTGAGCAACATTAGACACAAAGCCAACGTTCTGCTGATCAAACAAGTCATTGCCACGATAGAATACTTTGGGTCGATTTTCTGGTGTTTCCAGCAAATCTCGCAGTGTGGGAACAGAACCATTATGCAAGTAAGGCCCTCTCAACCAAATGCCATCAAGCGGCATATTGGCATAACCGTTAGTTTTGCGGAAATGCTTAAATCGTTCTGGGTATCCTGCAAATAAGGTGTTCTGGTTAGCCAGCAGTTCGTCGGTGTAGGAATTCAGGCGGTGCGGGTCAGTGCCAATTTCGTTGATGGGAGTAACTTTTCCAACGCGATCGCCTCCAAAAGCATGACAACTGGCACAGGAGTTTTCAAAGATTGGCTGACCTTTCGCTGCTAAATCGGCGTTGATTTCGTAAGGATAAGCTGGAGGTGGTAGTTCCCACAGCCAATCAGCTACCCGTTTTAATCCGGCACGATCTACTGTTGTTGGGGTAATTCCAGCACCCAGGCCTGCACTGAGATTGCGCTCGTCTACAGAGGTATTATCTCCATCCCAGTGCAGCTGAAGTCCTTCGCGCGGCTTCTGATTCCAAACGGAGGGAAAGTCAGCTGTCCCAATCAGTTCTTTCTCTGGTAACTGATCCATTGGAAAATTGAACTGAAGGGTTTTATAGGGATTGAATGTATCTACTCTTCCCGGCCCCCATTGCGGTTGGCGATTTAAGAATGACAAGCGATCGCTCTGAACACTCAAAGCATCCCGCGTCATCGGAATAGCAACGTAGCGATAAATTAACTTTTGAATTGGGTTGAGATGTCCACCAATTGCTTCAATCTGCGGTAACATCTCATCTGGGACAAATCGAGAATCTTGGGCAACCTTGCTCAAAAACTGAATATAACCCTGTAAGTTGACTACGTTTGCTGGCATAGCTGTGATTACCTGATGCGGGCTGTCAGGCTTTTCGCGCAAGGTTCCAGTATGGCAAACGGCACAGTTCAACCCGACGCGATTCACAAATACCCGCCGTTGCGAGAAGCCAACAGGTAACTCCTTTCCCTGTTCATAGATAAAACCCAGCGATGCATAGCCGCCTTTACCCTTTTCCGGTAGGTATTCTGGAAACATCTGTGGCAGAACTTTCCAGATCCAATAGGGAATACCCCGTGCAGGTTCGCTACCAATAGAACCGTATTTGAAATGGTCGTTAATATCGGAGTATTTGACGGGATTGTTGCTAATTAGCGGCACCAGCACCGCGATCGCCACTGCCAATAAAATGCTGATAATTAATACCCAAAGCTTTTTGAAGCCTTTAGTCGGTAGCGTTGGGGTGCTTTGTACGCTCATCCATTTTTCCTCTCATTGCTCAGTGAAACGGTGCTGGTTGAAATACCGTCAGCACTTCTTTGACCATAGCTTCGCGATCGCCACTGTAACGGCGATCGTCATAGCAACCCAAAGGATTTTCTAAGACATTTAATAAACACTTATTACAATAGGTGCAGGGACTAGCAGGAACATCTTTCCCGGCTGCAAATTGCTTCACCAAATTGTTATTTGCCACTAATGGACGCGCGATACTTACCGCATCACACAAGCCTTCTTTGATGGCTTGATTAATGTAAGAAGCTTGTTGAAAACCACCAGTGCAAATTACTGGAATGTTCACCTGCTTTTTAATTTCTCCAGCATGACTGAGACTAATGCCTTGATATTGGTGCAGTAGTGCCTGCATATCTTGAGTTGAGATAAATTCCCGGAAAGATGGGTCTAAATCGGCATCTGTAATTTGTTTTTCGGTGACTGGGTGTTGTCTTTGTTTGGGTTTGAGCCGATTCCACAGAAATGTAAAAATGGGCTGTAGCAAACGATAACGGAACAGCAGGTAATTACGGAAGGTATAAATCCCGCTAGACAGCATAATATCGTACCAGCGTTTGGCTTCCTCTAAGGGAAAGTCACCGATAGGATTCAAGGGATGAGGAAAAATGCTACCAGTAGAGACATGAATTGCATCGGCTCCTGCGGCTTCCACCCATTTACAGACCTGGATTGACTCTTCTAATGTATTTCCTGGTTTCTCCCAAGGAATCACCGCATTGTTATATTCCACCGCACTGATTTTCGCTTGGACATGAAAATCATTTCCTACTTCCTGGCGGATAGCCCCAATTACCTCTAATAAAAAGCGGGCGCGATTTTCTAAACTACCACCATACTCATCTTGACGGTCATTAATTCCGGAACTGAGAAATTGTGTAAATAGATAGCCATTAGCACTATGCAGTTCCACACCATCTAGTCCGGCTGTACGAGCGCGCCGAGCAGCCGCAGCAAATGCAGCGATAGTTTCTTTAATTTCTGTCTTAGTCATAGATTGACAAAGCAACCCATGAAAAGACTCTGTGTGACTGGTGGAACTGAGAGCTTTTTTGTTGAGATTCTCAATTCCGGAAATATCCTGCTGACGACCAGAATGGCTGAGTTGCATGATCAGTTTGCAATCATACTTATGCACCTTGTTACCCACTTCTCGCCAGAAGGGAATGCGTGCATCGCTGTCAATGGTGGCATAGTTAGGAATAATTCGACCGCGAATCGTTACCGGCACAAAAGATGTAATGATTGCACCAACACCGCCACGGGCAAATTTCTCTTCCCAATTAATCCGGGCTTGATTTCCCGAACCGTCGTAATTGTCAAATCTGCCAGAAATATTCGAGCGAAAAATTCGATTTTTAACTGTTAAGTTGCGAAACAGTAGCGGTTCAAAAAGATTATCAGCCATAGGTTATTTACCAAAACGCTGGTGTCTAAAAAAGAGGCGACTGTCACCATAAGACGAGGCGATAAATTCAGAGGTTGTTTTAATCTGTCCAATAAATTGAGCGTTATGACGCTGTTCAGACTGTGGCGTTTTATTGTCAGCCTGATTAGAATCAATGGCGTAGACAGAAAATAAAACTGTTCCGGGTGTGATTGTTGCTAAGTCATTGCGAAAATCGCGCCCTGGACTTTCTGAAAACTGCACCGTTTGACTCGGAACTAGAAATAGCTGAGTGGGATAGACAGGATGAGTCACGCTTCGACCTTGTTGATCGATTTCCCCTAATCTTTTTAACGATATCTTTGTGGGATACCTAGTTACTCTCATAAAGATGAGATTGATCAATTTTGGGCCAATTTGCCTCACAACCGGAACAATGTTGGAGAACTCATTAGCAAAGAAGTTGTAGTTTTTTCCTTGACCTGTTAAGGAAACAAGTGCCGAAAAATCTTCGGAAGCAGTGCTATCAATCAACCATTTGATAGCCAGACCTGGAGCAAAGCCGCGATCGCTAGGATCACCTGTAACTGATAATCTTAGTAAACCGTAATCGGCTCCTTTAAATAATCCTGTATATGGAGTGTTATCTGCGGGAATAAATTGAATCTTGGCTACACTCGCATGAGCATGAATTGCTTTTTTCCAGTTTGGCGGAGCCGCATCAGATGCATAGTCCATTTTGGCTCTCAAAGGAGTCAGAAATAGACCGATAACATCAATTTTTTTCAAAGAGGGCAGTTGTTCATACTGAGATTTCTCAATCCGTTCATTCCAGAGAAATTCCTGCTTCTGCTTTGCACTCCAGGATAGATAATCAGTCGGTAGTGAATTAGGATTCTCAGACTTAACCTGAGAATCATACTCTTTTTCTAAGCTTTTCATATGTTGAAGCAAAACTCATTTAATTAAACAAGTGTCCCCAAGGAGCAAAAGCATTGCTCAGACCCGTATGAGCAAGAGACAATTGGGGGAAGTGGCGACACAAAACTGTCAACATAGTATTGTTATCAATCCAATCTAGACCGAATTGGGTATATACTTCTGCGCGATAATCTTTGGTGAAGAAGCGATCGCTTTTTAAGCGTCGTGATGCCATAAGAATAAATACCCTAAAGGCCGTATCGCTGAAGCCAAATCCTTCGGGTAAATCTTCTGCAAACATCCCGACCATCAAATCAACACTCTCGATGTCGTTGTTGTAGACTTCTCGCAGTTCCTTAACCCATGTTGCGTTACTGGTAATCTCTTCAAAAGACTTGACTCGACCACGACCAATCAGTTCCCGGAAACGATTATAGCGAGGAACTCCGCGTTCGCGATCGCGTATAATATCAACTGCTGCTAGGTCAAATACTTCTCCGTTATCCCTTACAAGCTGCTGTAAGAAGCGTGGATAATTGTGCAAGGTAATTGCACCTGGATGAGCAATTCCGAGGGAATAGAATAAATCTGTCATGGGAATAGCTTCAACAACCGCCCTTGTGCGTTTTCCAGATGCTTCAAAGAAATCTTTCTTCATCAGCAGTTTGCCAGTTTTAAGTTCATAGAACTCAAACTCATCAGGAATCAAGGGGTGCAACCGATAAACAGATACAAACTCTTCAGTTAAATAGTAGGGTGCGGTATGGTGATCCGTTGGTGACCCAATAATTCCGCTCAAAAGTTCGCTCTCGCCAATCCGACCAAACACTCTTTTTACGTGCTGTCCTAGTAATCCATACCAGTTGGCATTCATCGCCACTTGTAGGGCAGGATGGGCAAGGATACCTGGTGTCCATTCTACGGTGTGAATTTTTGCCATTAAGGCAGCATTAATTAACCGTGCATGGTCGTAAAGCTGATTATCAGTCCAATCAGGATATCGTTGCTTTAGTTCATCGCAGAGAGTGTTATGTTCCTTAACAAACAGAGTATGCAGCAAACTCAACCCGACCCACCAATTATCATTAGAACCTGTTTGGTCAACGCCTTTTTCTAGGTCTAAAGGTAACAGTCCATCATCACCAATAGTTAACTTTCCGTCTATATGAGAACGTAGTTTATCGGCAGATTTTTCATCATAGCCATAGATTTGTGAGCCATCCCACCAATGAGTTGAATCACTAATAAATGTTGGTGGGCCAGATTTATCTCCTTCAGGACGAGAAGGATCTGGTTCTGTTTGGTCTATAGCCAAAGGACGATACTCTTGAGGCCAAGGATCGCCCTCTTCTAAGGGAATTTCTAATTTCTTTGTGGAATTGTGTTTATGTACAAACCAATCATGGTTTTGGAACTGAATCCATGCAGCTGCCAAAATATTGAGTGTAGTTGCAGGGATAAACTTATCTCGCGTCATCAAAGCCCGACTGACTGTGCGCGGGTTTGGCTTCATCAAATTCTTTTCGTCTGGGTAAGCCTCTTTCAACGGCACATTGCGCCCAAAGCGAGTTCCAATCATCCCCATTTCTGGATGCTCAAGGTCGTTGAAACTACCATCAAATGTACGGGTAGTGAGATGCCGTCCTTGAGGATCTGGCACAGGTTTAGGCAATTTGTCTTTGTCTGGTAATTGCGATGTATCGTGCAAATTATTTTGCCGCAGGCTGTCACGGAATTGACTTAAGCGAAGAAGTGCCAAAATAAGGATTTGTCGATGCCAGGGGGCTTTGGACATTGTTGAAACTCCACTTATTTTTAATTGTGAATAAGTACAGATAGCTAGAAATTACTTCTCAGTACTACTAAGTAAGTCGGGTAGTAGGACTAGATGGCTATAATTCCGTCTTCTCAGAACTGGATTTGTAATAGGTAGGTAGTCAGCGAGTCACCAATATTTGCTCCCAACCACCGCCCGCCAAACTAAGAACGGTGAGTAGTATGTAAATTTCATAGCTTAATAATTGAGCCGTGTCATCCCTTACATAGGTAAGTAGCGTTTTTTCTTCACTGAGTTCCATCTAATCAATGAAAAATTCAGCAAAAAAATTTTCCTTATTTTCAACTTTCAGCAACTTTTTGACACTTGACAGCAGAAAAATTTGAGTATTTTTAATTTTTAAAGAATTTCATATTTCGATATGTTACAAAATTACGTTTAAAACTTGTCAATTCTTCATTCGTGGCAGCTTTCAATCATTTACTTAAAAACAATTGAAATATTAATTAAATTTAATTTGGAAGAATTTTCAGTTTAATTCCGCAATATTTTTTATCTTTTTTTAAGGTTAGGAAATTAACTAATAACTATAAAGTTACTTTCCTCCACTTACTTGTTAAAGTATGGCTGAGTAAACAAGCTAGTGTGTTATTTATTAAAAAATATTTACATAAAAATTTGCTCAATAAGTGGCTGAACACTTCTCAAGCGATCGCCTTATCTATAATAACTGCTTTGTTTCAATTGATGTGTTTAATTTCTCTAAACGCTTCCAGATAAATTGCCTTAATTCATCTAACTTAGCAAAGCCTTCCCAGCCATAGGTCTTTTATTTTCCTCCCAGAATCACTAAATTGGATTAACTTGTGGTGTATTTAGAGGTTTAAATTTAACATGAGTTCGGGTTAAATATAAGCAGGGAAAAGCCATTCCAATTGAAGGCTAGGTTTCTTAGGTTGAGAATGCCAGCGCATTTATTGGCAGTGGTGAAGGGGTTGATTGATTAGCTGAGATTGTGGTAATCTCCACCAATACTGGAGCAATTGCGCTGCCACCACTATAGATTAATAGGCAAAACATAGCATAGGGCAACAATGCATAAACTCCTTTTTAGTAATATAGATAGCTTTAAAGCACAAGCCCTATTTCTCGGTAAGAAGATTGATCTACTGAAATTACAAAATTATGATTGCTTGGCAACTATGCCCGTAATGGTGAAAGTAGGTGAGTGCGGTTGTGCTGTACTGCTGGGCTATGGTGTAGTTGTTCTGTTTAACCTTGAACCCGTAGAAAAGGCAGACTTTTTGAGTCAGCTATCTTCTCAAGTTCAAGACTCATTCAGTAATCCTGAGACAGAAGAAGTGGAAGTTCATCTCAACATTGTCGAGAGTGAGCGAGTCAAGGAAGGAAAAATTTTTCTGCGTGAATTGAGTGTAGAACGCTTGCAGATTGTGGCTGATGTTCTCGCCAAAAGTGTTGTGCTGTCGCATTATGAAATTAGTATAGCGGCAGTATTCGATCAAATTGAACCGTTTGCAGCTAGTCTCCAGCGTGAAAACAGAAGTAGAAGGCAGAGTCGGGAATTACTGCGTCAACTTGGGACGACGTTGTTAGTTCAACATAAAATAGTCGGTCGAGTCGAAATTATCGATAAGCCAGAGTTACTCTGGGAATCCCCACAGTTAGAAAACTTATATCTGCGCTTGGAGGATGAATACGAAATCCGTGAGCGTCACCATGCCTTGGAACGCAAACTAGAGCTAATTTCTCAAACCGCACAAACTGTCCTGGAGTTCATGCAGCATACTAGTAGCCAGCGAGTAGAGTGGTATGTAGTGATTTTGATTGTGGTGGAAATTTTGCTGTCACTGTACGATATTATTTTCAAACGCTGAAAACCATAGACTTGTCAACCTTTATCTGGCTGGGATTAGAGGCAATTGTCGCCCCTGGAAGTGTTTTTGAGCTTAAGGGGCTACAAAAAGGGCTAGAATGCAGACAGAATAAGTCTCATAGCTCTTTGACCTTGTTGGTAGAAAGGACGCTTATTAGGACTTAATGTCAATA
>NZ_JACJRV010000066.1 GCF_014697475.1 Nostoc sp. FACHB-152 | reverse complement strand
CGAACTCTAGCTAGTGCCACTGCCAAACTCAACCTCTGCTTCATCAGGCTCATGATTAAGAGGCTTGCAGGTTCTTCCTAAGATGTCAAATGGGTTCTATAAGTAAATTCGCGGGAACAAATGTCAACCGTTAGGAGTTATCAATAATCACGTAGGTTAATAAAAATTTTGTGTTGCGTTACTAAAACCAACCTAAATATAGAAAGAGTATTTGATTTTTAAAAAATCCATATTAAAGAAATTAGAACAGCTAAGGTTCTTTAGCTGTTCCGACATTAGTGTGTTTCCTTTCTTAAAAGCTAATAGATGGTTGTGTCTCATGCCCTCTGTCAGTAGAAGTATGAATTCTATCTATCGCAAGGCCTATCTTATTGGAATCCGGTTTGATTACTGAACATACTTGTGTAGGGAGGGAATAGGCAATAGGCAAAAGAAAACAAGGCAAGTAACAATGTACTGATTTCTTTCAAAAATCAAATACTAGTCCTATAGCTGTTAATAACTGAAGCTTCAGATACTATTTATAAAGTAAATATTAAGGTCATTTTGCGTTCTTGCTGCTATTTACGCCAGCTTCAGGCTTGATAAACTTCAAAGTCATGCGATCGCTCTCACCAATAGCAAGTAAACGTTGCCGATCTTTTTGCCCTTGCCTCAAAGTTGGCGGTAATGCCCAAACACCAGCTGGATAGTCTTTAGTATCTTTAGGGTTAGCATTGATTTCTGACTTGCCCAGTAATTTAAAACCAGCTTTCTCCACCGCCGCAATTACACCATCTTCTGACATATAGCCCGTTTTTATACTCTCTTCCAAAGAAATACCTGGCTTGGCACGATGTTCTTCCACCCCGAAAATTCCTCCTGGCTTGAGTGCTTTGTAAGCTGCTGCATAAACCTGCTCGGCATAACCAGAACTCACCCAGTTATGAATATTACGGAAAGTCACAACCATGTCCACAGAATTATCTGGAGCTAAAGTTAGTTCCTGTGGGGGGTTGATTTGGGCAACTTTCACCTGACCAAAAACTTCTGGACTAGCTTCTAACTTCTGTTGAAAAGCTGTAGCTAACTTCTGTTGGAAGACTATCTTTGGTAGCTTACTGTTGTTTGGTGCAAAGTTAGTTACGATCAGTTGTCCTTTGGGTGCGAGATATGGAGCTAATATCTCGGTATACCAACCACTTCCTGGCCATAATTCAACTACCGTCATGCCGGGTAGTAAGCCAAAAAATGACAAAGTTTGTGCCGGGTGACGATACTTGTCCCTTTGGCGATTTTCACTCTGGCGATGAGAGCTTGAAAGTATGGTTTGCAGTGTCGTTGTACTATCACTATTTGCTGGCTTCCTACCTTGATTAGCCAAAACACTGGGGGTGAGCGCAGAAGCCAACACCAACAAAGCTAGAGTTAAAGCTTTTACCAACCCAAAGCGGCGCATACAGTTTTTCATCATGTATTTTCTCCTTTGGGATTTAGCATAAAAGTAATTTGGGACAAAATACTTAGAAGTTTTTTTAACCCCGGATTCAACCTCAACGCGGTTAAGATTGTGGTTCTCTGTAGGATGTTACGTTTAAGCTTGGCGATCGCTCAAGTACTTAAAAGGTAAGTGACCTGAGTTTGACATAGAAAACTTCAGAGATTTGGTTTTGGCCCATAAAGCTGAAGTTTTCGCTACTCAGTCCAGATTTTTGATGAAAAAGGCTCAAGCATTTTTGCCTGAGCCAGTACTAAATAAATACAATTAATGTTGTGCTTGCTGGATTAACGAATTAGCTTCAAGAGCTAATTCGTTAAATATTAATAGCGGCTACGTCCACCGTAGCTTCCACGATTACCGCCAAAAGAACTTCTATCTTCTTTCGGTTTAGCCTTATTAACTTTCATGTCACGTCCCATCCACTCAGCACCATCAAGTGCTTCAATTGCAGATGTTTCTTCTTCATCTGTACCCATTTCCACAAAACCAAAGCCGCGTAAACGTCCTGTTTCACGGTCGGTAGGTAGCTGAACTCGCTTTACAGAACCATATTCTGCAAAAACTGCATTCAGACTATCTTCTGTAACTTCATAAGAAAGATTGCCTACATAAACTGACATAGATTTTCTCCGAAAACATTAGGGTGTAAAGATTTAGGTTTCGGAGAAAAGTCTGTAAATACCAAAAGGAAAAAGCCCGTCAATACTAAAAACAAACGCGGTCGCCGAATTAACTCTCACCTCTTAGTATGACATAGCCAGCAATTATCATCAGAAAGTTGTCAAAACCGTTATATAAAGTTATCTAAGCAATTTATAGCTAAGTGCATTTATGTAGAGTAACGTTCACCCCAATACCTTTCGGTTAAGAGATCTCTTCGTTGAGGCACTTCTAGGGGCGGAGGGCAGAGGCACTAAGGGAGAGATTACAGTTCATTCTCCCTATCCCCCTGCACCTCCCGCTCCCTTGCTTACCTTCTCCTAAAGCAGACGCTACGCGAACACGAGTAAATTCTTGATCCGAAAAGTATTGACATTCACCCTGCAATGCTAACTCCTTTAGCGTCACCTTACCGTTTCCATTTATAAGTGACTAAATATCAACTTACAGGAGATAATTACTATCATCTTTACTCAAACGATGGGTAAATGTTCATGGTGCAAGACCAGTTTTTACAAAATAATTGGCACGTCTTAGCACACTCGCAAGACTTGAAACCTGGAACTGTTCTAAAAAAGCGTCTACTTGGTGAAGATTTAGTCCTTTGGCACAATGGGGACAAAATTCTGGCTTGGCAGGACTTTTGCCCTCATCGGGGCGCGCGCCTTTCTCTAGGATGGGTCGAGGAAGATATGCTGATTTGTCCTTATCACGGATTAGCCTTTAACAGTGAAGGTAAATGTGTGCGAGTTCCCGCTAGCCCAGACCAACCGCTCCCCGCAAGAGCTTGTATCCAAACTTACCATCTTCAAGAACGCTACAATCTGCTCTGGGTTTGTCCTGGAACACCGCAATATCATGTACCAACATTTCCCGATTGGGAAGACTCCTCCTGTCGCCAAATTTTTTGCGGCCCCTACCACTTCAAGTCAAGCCCCCTACGTGTCGTTGAAAACCTCATTGACCCAGCCCACTTTGCCTTTGTGCATAAAGGAGTGTTCGCCGACTCCAGCCATCCAGAAGTAACGCATTGTGACTTACAGTTGCATCCAGATGGGATAAATTTCAAATTTGGTGTGTGGGAAGTGATTAAAAGGTCGGGACAAACTGACTCACAGATGTTATTTGTTACGACCCAGTATCACCTCTATCATCCACTGATTGGATATTTCCAACGACGCGCTCAAGATGATAGTCTCATGAGTCTATTTTTTATGGTTACTCCCATCGATGAGGAAGATTGCATTCTTTGGTTCTGGCTGCTGGAGAATTATCTTCATCACATTCCAGAGCTAGCCTTTGTTGCTAGGCAAGACCAGATTATTAGTCAAGACATTACTGTTGTAGAATCGCAGCGACCGCGACGCTTACCTTTAGATTTGCCAGCCGAAGTACATTTGCCAAGCGATCGCTATTCTATTGCATACCGTAAATGGCTCAAACAACAAGGAGTTATTTTCGGCACAATTTAAAACTTAGTATTATCTGTTAATTTCACAATCTTGATTTTGATGAAAAATTCTGATACAAATTCACGAAAAATTTGATGCAAATAAAGCATTAAGAATAAAATCCTAACCTGTAATAAAAGCAATGATTGATGTGTTTAATTTCTCCAAACGCTTCCAGCCATGAACGTCTACTCATATTTCTTACTTAAATATCTTGATCATTTTTTTAATGAAATAATACAGCACTTCCCGGTGTTATGAGGTACAATAACAGCAATTAGTAAACCAGTTTTTTAAATGTTGAGGATTCATTAAGTTGAGTGCAACTGAGATGACTTTATCAACCATTGCTTTCATAAAAAGATAATATTTTTATTCTTACTAACTGTACCCCATAACAGCAGGAAGTGCTGTATAAGCAAGGGGATTGTATCGATATAGTCCTGCTAACCGACCAAGATGATCTCAAATTTGGCGAGCGCACGAGCATAAATATCAGCTTTGAACAGCAAACTCAGTCGGATCGATACCCCAATTTACCCAACGGATCGATTCACGGGCAGAACTGATATCTGGTGGAACTCGCAACATATGAATAAAACCTGTACTGGGACAAGTCATTTTCAGCAAGTGTAGGGGTTCAACGTCAACCTCAGACTCAATTTGCAGTAAGGTATATTCTTGCCAGTGATCGCATTCCTTCGCTTGCAACTCTTGACAAATCCGTTCATAGCCAATGCCTTGAATCAAAACGCGCCGCAGTTCAGCATTTGTTTGTTCTAGTAGCCACTCGGCACGCCAATTTGTTGGGTGGACTTTACCATACTTCTCTGGCAGATGAATTCCCCGATAGACATAGACAGCACAACCGTCAGAAAACTCGATAGCAGGAATTCCTTCTCCATGAATTTCGCCTGCACTATTACGGCGAATCAGAGGACGCTGAATTGCAATTGCTACTCCCTCATAAGGAAACATCCAACCAACCTGTTGCATATAGTTGCAAAACAGATTGTATTTGTCTTGTGCCAGTGGAACTCTTAACTGATATGCTGCTGCAAACATTGCTGCCCAGCAAATACCCCATTCTGGTAATAAACAATCTCCTAAAAAATCGCCTAAAACCTCAGTTAATCTATCCAACATAATGCGTTGGAAAGAACGTTCCCATAGCTGTGACAGGGGATTTCTGAGGCTGTGGGTTAATTCATTTTGTAATGTGCCTAGACTACAACAAAGAGATCGCCACACATCTTCGCGCAATACTTCCCATAACTGGGCTAACATACAGTCAGACTGCATACTTTGTTGTTCAATCTGCTGTCTTGCTGCTGCTGGACTCTCAAAAAATTGGACTTCTGGTTGCGCCAATCCGGCCAATTTATACAATGCCTGAATTGCAATTGTAGCTTGCTCTAAATCCAGGGGCGTGCTGCAAACATTGCGCCACTGAGATTGCGTTTGAGAGATAATGAGTTCTTTTTCTGACATACTATCTCCTAAAAGCAGGCAATAAGACATTTGCAGTTAGCCAGGTAGAGATGGTGGCAAAAAATGGACTAGTTATCAATGCTAGAAACACCCATATACCCAGCCATGCTACCCCACCCATTGAACCAGATTCAGCAGGTGGCTGGTTGAAATTACTTATCCATTCGAGTATTCCAGTGAGGAACATTGCCGCGATCGCGCCAAGGAACAGTCCTACAAGCCAGGCGATCGGTAGTAATAGCAACATCCACGTCCAACCAAAGCTCATAAATGTCTGATAGCCAATCCATAAAGATGGGCCTAAGAACAGCAGAATTAATACAGCGATTACACCTAAATACATAGTTATTTTAAGAAATTAGGCAGAGGGGAGAAGGGAGTGTGGGGTGACAAGGAGGAAATAACTAATGACAAAGCGCAAAGTCTGAGCGAAGGAAACCTCTGCTCAAAACTTTGTAAGAGAGGATAAATGACCAATGACTAAAACGCACTGCCATAGCAGCTAAATTCATCTTTGTGTTCCGCACACTGAAACACCAGCAAGAGATTATCGACCGCATAGTCTAATCCAGTATTGCCTTCGTATTCAATACCATGACCCAATTGATAGAAGAGTTGCATAGGTTGACCGCAGAGCCGACAATACTGATGCTCCACTTGTTGTCCCCAGTAGCCCCACCCCGAAAGCTTATCTGCTGTTCTATCCCAAGCTAATTGAATATCTATTAATGTCGGTCTATCGGGGTCGTCTTCCTCGTAGTATTCACAATCGGGTGCATCAACATGGAAGATTAACATTTCTTCGTATTCAGTGTATTCTGTGCCATAAGTTTCCTGTGCTTCCTCATAAAAAGGATAGTCATCAAAAGGTTGCCATCCGACAATTTGCAGCATATAGCGACCATGAAAGTCATCAATGCCACTGGTTTGAATTACATAAGGTGTCCATGTACTGAGGTTTGCAACATCTTCTGCACTAATTTCCGGTTCTGATGGTGTTGGCGTTGCTGATTCAGGAAGCCCCACAATTTGGGGAAATTGTAAATAGCAAGAGAAACAGGAAAATAGTTGAAATAGTCCAGTGCCAAATTTACCTTGCAAGTTTTCTGGTAATTCTTGGAGATTAAGTTGAAAGTGAAAGTTTAGAGCATCTCCACAACGAGAACAATGACGATAATGTGTACCAGGACTTAGCCAAGGTTTACCCAGATATTTAGATGCGAAGGGTGCATCAAGAGTAGGTTTAATCAAAGGTTTCCAGCCAGTGCGCCGGAGATGGTTTAATCGAGCCAAACGGCGATCGCCTCGTGAAATTGGTTGCTTAGTGCGCTCACCTTTGTTTGCGCGTTCGTAACCCTTCTTCAACTTAGAATTAACGAGTTTGGTTACTTCTGCCTGCGCTTTTTGGGCAGTATCATAGGCTGTGACAGTTGTTTTGCCTGGGTCGCCAATTCGCCCATAGCGTACTTTTACTTCTACATCGTTGATTGTGACCTCATAGAACTTGTGCGACTTACCATCCGAAAGCTCCAGATATGTCGTTTCTGTTCCCATATAACTGCTCCTTTTATAGAAAAAATAAGGGTGGACTGGTTTCTCAAGCCACTTTGCCAATTTAAAAGCCTAAATAATTTTTCTAAATCAGCTGAAATAAGAAGCAGTTTTTAGTCCAGCTTCTCGTTTAAAAGCTCTAATCAACGCTCACAACCCCCGCCATCCTCATCTCTATCAAACCCGTGCGGATCTGGTGGCAGCAGTATAAATTGGCTTTTTTCATTAATATACTAAGTGTTATGCTGTATCAAGGGTAACTTGCGTTTACTTGCCCATCTGTGATATGTATCAAATCTAAGAAATTAAGTCTGCTAAGGGAGCTATTCACAAGCCCTGGCATTTTAGCTTTAACTCTCACGTAACTTAACTGCATTTAGCCAAGATATTAACTCAAATTTATCCTTTGTCTGGTTTTTCAGGGGCTGATGGTAAACCAGAAATCAGCATCCGACCGGGCAGAAATTCTAAAAAACCAACTAAACGCCACTTGTCACTACGACGATTTCAGAAGGCTTTAGGCGTTGCCCCAGCCTGGAGGCATCTGGCGATAGTCGCAAAATCAAAGTTGTTGGCGGTTCTGACTTGTGCCGGGGTGCTTTGCGGCAGTGGGGATAAGTACACTGTTGATTTCCCTGTGGGATATGACGAAGGAGAAGCGTTACCCCCTACTTACGATGATGCGATCGCTGATTTTCAGCATCGCGTAGATGCGATTTTAGAAAGCTTGTGACCAATGACTAATGACTAATAACTTATTAGAGTGAAACTACGCAAAAGCTGATAGCGTCAAACAAAGGGAAATATTTTTGTGGAAGTTACAGCTTGAAAACTCATTCTAATTACTGGCAACTACTGCCCTATATCAAACCCCAGTGGCCAAATATTACTAAAGGATTTATTGGTATTGTCGGTTATGTGCTGGCTACACTGACATTAATTAATCTGGCAGGTAAATTAGCTGCACCCTTTGGCCAAGGTAATGTAGTAGCGATCGCTCAACTAGCGGGTATTTGTGCGTTAGTATTTTTAGTGCGCGGCTTTTTTCAGTCAGTGCAAGATATCTACATGGCAAAGGTGGCGTTAAGAGTTGCTTATACTCTCCGCAAGCAAGTATACAGCCATCTGCAAAAATTAGATTTGAGTTACTTTGAAAAAGCCAAAACAGGTGATTTAGCTTACCGCCTCACAGAAGACATAGACCGTGTTGGTGAAGTTGTCAATAAGCTATTTCATGACTTTGTTCCTTGCCTGTTGCAGTTGGTTGCTATACCCATTTATATGATTTACCTAAATTGGCAACTGACTTTAGCGACAATTGTTGTTGCACCTTTGATGGGCATTATCATTGGTTGGTTTGGGGAACGGTTACGCAAATATTCCCTTAAAAGCCAAAATCGGGTTTCGGGTTTATCGGCAATTTTGACAGAAGTATTCAGTGGAATTCGGCTTGTACAAGCGTTTGCGGCTGAAAATTATGAAATTGCTCGTTTTGGTTATGAAGCAGAAAGGAGTTTAAAAGCGAAGTATTCCGCAGAACGTTTGAAAGCAATTCAAATTCCAATTGTGGGATTTTTAGAAGCTTTGAGTGCTTTATCTTTATTATTGGTGGGTGCGTGGCAAATTTATCAACGCAACTTAACCGTCGGAGATTTTTTTAGTTATCTAGCCGCAGCTGCATTGTTAATTGATCCTATCGGTCATACTACCAACAACTACAACGAATTTAAACAAGGCGAAGCATCTGTAGACCGAGTGTTTGAGTTGATGGCAATTCAACCTAGGGTAGTAGAAAAGCCAGTGGCGATCGCACTTCCCCCAGTTAAAGGTAAAGTGGAATATCGCCATATTTCGTTTGCTTACAAACCCGGTGAACCTGTACTCCAAGATATCAGTTTATTAGCATCACCTGGAGAAGCGATCGCGCTAGTGGGTGCTTCTGGCGCAGGAAAGACGACGTTTGTTAATCTCCTCCCCCGCTTTTATGACCCGGAATCTGGTCAAGTTTTAATCGATGATATTAATATTCGGGATGTCACCTTACATAGTCTGCGGCGACAAATTGGCATTGTTCCTCAAGAAACGGTGATGTTTTCGGGAACCCTAGCTCAAAATATTGCCTTTGGTCAAGATAATTTTGATATGGATGCAGTCATCGCATCTGCCAAAATTGCTAACGCCCATCAATTTATTACTCAGTTACCAGAAGGTTATCAAACTTGGGTTGGTGAACGTGGCGTAAATTTATCGGGTGGACAGAGACAAAGAATTGCGATCGCCCGTGCTGTTCTCCTGAATCCGCGCATATTAATCTTAGATGAGGCGACATCTGCATTAGATTCCGAATCGGAAGCTTTGGTACAAGAAGCCTTAGAAAGATTAATGCAGCATCGGACAGTATTTATTATTGCCCATCGTTTAAGTACAGTTAGGAGATGCGATCGGATTCTTGTTGTGGAAAAAGGGCAAATTGTCGAATCAGGCAGTCATGAGGAATTATTAAGGCTGGAAGGTCGCTATGCTAGATTTTATGCCCAGCAATTTAGTTAGCAATGGACTATGGACTTTTGACTATTGACTCTGTTGCTGAATTTGCTTTTGCTTTTCTTGTATCCAACCTTCAAAAAGTTCATTCAGCAGCCGTGCTTTCATTTGGTCATCTAGTTGTGCAGGGATTAATTTTTCCAAGCGTATAATCACAACCCACTCGGCAATGCGGGCTGGTGGCATAACTTGGCCTGGTTGACTGTTTGCCAGCAATTGCGCCATTGCTGGATGAAGCGTTTGTAGTTCAATTGGCCCGACTAAGCCACCAGTTTGGGCTTCTGGGCCTTGAGAGTATTCTTTTGCCACTTCTGCAAACGACTGTTCTTTTGCTTGCAGCCGGAAGTAGAGTTCTTGAACCAGCCCTATATCTTGAGTGCGTAACAGAGAATAAATTACTCTATCTAGCTTGCCTTTGTTTTGAAAGAAGTAAGATTCTAGTTTGCCGCCCCAAGTTTCTAGCTTAAATTTCTCTATTTTCAGCCGGCGAATCGTGACAGCTTCTAATTGATCTACTGTTATACTGTGATATGCCATCCAGGCTTTAATGTCGTCATCAGTTTTTAACTGCCGTTCAGCGTAAAATTGCTGTTGAGCGCGAGTCATTTCTTCTGGAGTACATTCTATAGATGCGATCGCTTCATCAATAATTAATTCCCGTAGTAGCTGTGGCAGCATTTGATAACTTGCCAGTAAGGGAATTAGCTCAGTAGCTTGGATTTTTCGGTTGCCAATTTGAAGAACTTCTGTCATTTTTTTGCCAATCGCGATCGCATCATCCAGCACTTATTTTTACATATTTATATGCATTGGCACGGAATATTTCTAGGTATTTTTACTAAAAATTAAAGATGTAGAATGTTCTCTCCTACATCTTTAATCTAAACCTATATTTTTTAAGAAAAGTAAACCTTTATAATGTTTCCAAAAAGCTCAAAAGGTCGGCCATTTCTTGAGGACTAGGCTGAAACTTTGGCATAGGTGGCGTTTTACCACTAATAACTTGCTGAATCAACTTATAACGGGATTTACGTTTAGAAACAGCTTGTAAACTAGGGCCTACTCGTCCATCTGCTTGCCAACCGTGACAACCAGCGCAATTAATTTGAAAAATAGCATTTCCTTGAACTGGGTCTCCGGTTAAGGAAAGTACAGTTTTAACGTAGGGATCTGAGGCTTGTACCATTTGAACACCAAAGATGCCCAAAGGGATTGCTAGCAGTATCGCTAGAACAAACAAGGCGATCCTCTGAATCAGAATTTCAGGTTTGGTAATCTGGTTATCCAAAAGGTTTGCTGTAAAAGTATCTAAAGTTTTTCATTTCCTACACATAGCTTAAAAGTTCTTGATTTTTACTGCAAGCATATATGGCCGTTTTTTTGCAAGTGACCATCGCTCAAAAACGCTGTGGCAAGCGGGATTCGCCGTAATTTGGTAAAATCAAAGACGGGATATGAATAGTTAATAATTGCAAACAGGAGATTTAAAGTGGTTGAACCCCTACTTTCTGGTATTGTGCTTGGTCTAATTGTCGTGACTCTCGCTGGTCTGTTTTACGCTGCATACAAGCAATACAAACGTCCCAACGAGTTGGGCGGTTGATATAGTAGGGGACAGGTGACAGAGAACAGGTGACAGGGTGAAAAACTCTGTGGTGCCTAGATTTCTCCTTTGTTGATGTCCCAAGCTATTAAGGCGAATGAAATTCGCGGCTACACAAACTAAGTCCGCCTGCGCGGACTAACAGAAAATTCAGCTTTGAAACCCGTCTGCGCGGGTTTTGTCTGTGTAGACGCGGTTTCTAACCGCCCCCACTAACTACTCCATCACTCTCTATAGTCGAATCAATAACTCTATAAAAAGTTAGGGCTGTGTTACCGTAAACTTTTTGGCGACTGATTTCCCAATTTGGGATCAATGGTGGTGTCCAGCCTTGGGGATTATGTTCTACCGCGATTTCACCCTTGGTATCTAACAAATTATAGTCAGCGATCGCTTCTAAAACAGGTTGATATAATCCACTGGCATAAGGCGGATCAAAATAAATTCTGTCAAACTGTTTTCCTGACAAAGTTTTTAACTGCTGAATCACATCACCACGCAATAGCTGCCATTTTTGTGCGCTCTCAGCTAACTGCTGCCAATTTTGTTGAATAATCGCACAGGCTCGGCTTGATTGTTCAATTCCGACTACCAAGCTGGCTCCTCTACACAAAGCCTCTGCACCCATTGAACCACTACCCGCGCACAAATCTAGCCAGCGACAACCTGCAATTTCGCCTTGCCAAATGTTAAAAACAGCTTCTCGTACCCGCGCGCTTGTGGGTCTGGTTTCTTTCCCTGGTAAAGTTTTAATCGGACGTTTGCCGTAAATTCTCAGACTCATGATAATTAGTCATTGGTCAATGGTCATTAGTCATTAGTCTGTAATCAAACAAATGACAACTAACAAATGACAAATAACAAATCCTATGCAGCTATTTGTTCACGAACCTGAGAAACAAAATTCGATAGGATTTGCAATCCTATATTAGAGGATTTTTCTGGGTGAAATTGCACTGCCATCAAATTGTCTTTGGCAATTGCTGCTGTAATATTTTGACTACCGTGGGTAACAGTTGCCGCCTGAACTTGCGGATCTGTTGGGTCAACATAATAGGAATGCACAAAATAAACCCAAGGATTAGCTGGTAAATGCTCCCATAAAATACTTTTTGGTTGAGTAAATTCCAGCTGATTCCACCCCATGTGCGGAATTGTAATTCCTGGTTCATGGCGAAATCGACGGACTTTTCCTTTGATAATTCCTAGCCCTGGTTGGGTTCCTTCTGCACTTGATTCAAACAAAATTTGCAATCCTAAACAAACTCCCAAAAAAGGTTTACCAGATGCGATCGCGTCTTTAATCGGTTGTTCTAAATCACGTTCTCGTAAATGCTGCACTGCGGGATCAAATGCTCCAACTCCTGGCAATACTACTGCATCTGCTAAGGATATCTCTTTAGCAGAATCTGTAATCTTAGGAGTTGCCCCAGCTTTTTCTATGCCTTTACAGACTGAGTGCAAATTTCCCATGTCGTAATCTACGACTGCAATAACTGGCATTGACCTGCTCCTTGTAAATTTATTATGGAGGGTTTTTCTATTCTAAATAATAATTCTAATGAAGAAAAGATTTCTATTAACTTCTTTTGACACTTGGTTAAGCGATCAAGTGTCAAATTCATCGGATGATTTATTACAAGAACTGATTAAAGTTGAATCGATCCCCCATGACTTAAAATTTCTGCGGCTGTTACCTGTAGATGTGATGCTGGCTAGTTCCTGGGTAATTCAAAAAATCGACCAGTTGCAACCAGATTACATTATCTGTTGTGGCATGGCTGCCAGTCGCCAGCAATTAAGTGTAGAGGTGGGTGCTAGCCAAGGCGAAATTTTTTTGCCGACAGCAGTGAATTTGGAAAAATTAGTTTCGGGAACAGTAGCAACTGATATTAGTAATGACTGCGGTAAATTTGTTTGCGAAGGTCTTTATTATGCAGTTCTCAACTATCTATACCAATATAAACTCACCACTCGTTGTATCTTTGTTCACGTTCCCGTTTTAAATCAAGAAAATTTGTTGCCTATTCTTACCGACTTCTTATTAATTATTAACAATCTGGCACTCGCATAAAATGATGTGCGTCTTGTAGGAAAAAATAGTCACCTAAGTATATGTTGTCATTTTTACTCAGTTCACTAATTGCCCAAGCAACACCTCCCACACCTCCACCAGAAGAAATTTTTCAAGAACAACAAGTCCTGCCTTTACCAGGAAAGTTAGATTCAGTACCAACTTTTAATAGCAATAGTCCAGAATTGGTGTTAGGAGAAGGGATTTTATTGTCTACTTTTCCAGGCGATGGCAAAAAAGTACCAAGCGCACATTTAAATTTTTTGTTCCGGGGACGATTTGATATTTTTGCTCACCATGTTGCCAAAGCCGACCCACCAGAAAATTTACGATCGCTCTATCTTGGCATAATTTTACATAACCCAACTAAGCGACCAGTCACAGTTAATGTATTACAAGCTGCGAGTTATTTAAGCCAACCAGATGCACCATTTATTGAATTACCATATTTGGTAGAAGATCCGACTGGGAAAGTATTTGCTGGGCCAGGCGATCGCGTTATGTCTGATATCCTCAGAGGAAAGCGACAAGCAACATTCCCCGCCAAAATTGTGCTTGCGCCTAAGCAAAGTCAAATGTTACTCAATCTGCCAATTCCTGTGCAGGGATTAACGCCACCTTTAAATGGTCGGTCTACATTAATGCGGCTGCAAAGTAGCGGTACAGTCTACGCAGCTAGTTTAGCGATGTTTGCCAAAACTAATTCTGATGGCAGTGAACGTGCGCCAACTTTAGAAGAATGGCAAAATTTACTCAATAACGGTGAATTGTCCACGCCACGAGATAAAACACCTACTCCCCTAGAGGATACAGGTAAGCCGAGAATTTACGGACGCGTGGCGGGAGTTGCTGGCGGTTCCTTTTGGAGAGCATTAATAGTAGATAATCCTAAAACAAAATTCCTGACCATTCCGAACCCTGGACAAGCTGTTTCTTACGCTCTTAGCACCTTGCATGGTGGAACCTTAGGAACTAATCAAATTCAGAGTGCGCCGATGTTAGCGCGTTATCCTGATACTGCTTATCGCGCGCATGGCAACTATGCAATTCAATACAGTATGAAACTGCCGTTATACAACAATACTTCTACCCCAAAAACCGTGGCTGTAGCCATACAAACCCCTATTAAAGAAGATCAGTTAGTTAAACCTGGACTGCGCTTTTTTAGTACCCCAGCCAAGCAAACCTTCTTTCGCGGAAGTGTACGGGTACGTTACAAAGATGATCAAGGTATGCCAAAAACCAAATTTGTGCATTTAGTACAGAAGCGGGGTCAGCCAGGAGAACCACTGGTAGTATTAAATATGAAAGCTAGCGATCGCAGATTAGTAGAAGTAGACTTTCTCTATCCACCAGATGCTACCCCACCGCAAGTATTAACTGTGTCAACTCAGAAATGATATCGTGTCCGGTTAAAGACTTATCGTTAAGATCGCAGGGGGACAAGGGGGCAGAGGCTACGGTGTACACACAAGTCTTATAAAGTATCCTAGTAAAGTTTCGATCCCCCCTAGCCCCTTGAAAAGGGGGAAATAGAATAAAAGTCCCCCTTAAAAAGGGGGATTTAGGGGGATCAGAGGATTTGTGTTTACACGGGAGGGGGTTTTGTCGTTTCTGCACAGATGCACGTTTATCACAACTGTAAAGGCGTAGATATAGCGAAGCTGTCACTAGGGGCAAGATAGCCTGAAAGTACTGCTATAAAAGACTTTCAGACTATAAGATTCTCAAAACTAATAATACTAATAATTCCCGACATCACTGCCCATAGCCTACAAAGTTTTTGACACTGGGATATTGAAAACGGCTCATCAAGTCCTAGCGCGTAGCTTTCGGAATTACTGCTCACAGAGAAGGGATGTGTTCCGGATCTGCTAACTCTGGTAACTCAATCCCTCGGCTTTGAAGTGCTTCAACTATCTGAGATACAGATTTATTTCCCAGATTTTTCAGCGTTCGCAAGCCTGTGACACCATATTTATTTAAATCTTCTATTGTGTTAACTTGTGCCTCTTTAAGTGCCGTATAAGTATTTTTTTTCAAATTCAATGACTCAATACTGTTTTCATCAACAAAGTTTATCGGTTTATTATCCCCATTTATTTCCTCTACGGGGTGTACATTACTGTTGGCAACCTCTACAAGCTGATTATCCGGCGAGATTGAGTCTATGCTTTGACTTAAGCTGATTTTGTCAACACTGTCTACACTTGCATCAACAACGCCATTCGGCTTATTGTCCTCAAGTATTTCTAGAACTCTATCTATTTTTGCTAGTTGCTCATAAACAGTATTTACACTCACAGTCGGTTCTACACCAGCATCAACAGAAGCTAACCAGTCATTTTTGATTAGGTTGGATAACTCTGACTTTATATGGTTAGGCTTCAATCTGCCATCTGTAATTAACTTCTCGACAACAGAATGTGGCACACGGAAGCTTACAATAGGCGATTCCTTGTTTTTTTTCCCCATCTCTCTCCACCTTGTCAACAGTGTACACAGTAATTATAAAACATTGTATACACTGTTGACAGTTTCGCTATATCTACGCCGTAAAGCCGGAAAAAATATGATTTGTAGAGACGTTGCATTGCAACATCTCTACAAATTAGTCAAGACCTTGAATGCCAACGTGTTGCGTAAAGACAAACCAATCTTTCGAGAAACCTTTAAACTCAACATCTTTCAGGCTAAATTTTAGATGGCTGTCCTGAATAGTAAATTTAACAATATTATTAGTGTCCGGCTTGTCAGTTAATAAAATTAATTCTGTACCTGCGGGAATTTTTTGCTTGGATTGATCATTCAGCACCTTAGAATCTACAGGTTGACGCTTAATTATGGTATCTGCATTAAACACCAGCTTGAGAAAACCTTGTTGATTACCGACACTTTGACGGTCTACAGTAATTTTTACAGTATCCTTGGCTTGTTGCTGAGTAGCGATCGCACTAATAGTCGTGACAGGATTAATTGCTTCTTGGATAATTGTCACGTGTTTGGCAAAAGCATACCAGTTACTAAAGCCTTTAAATTGAAGATCTTCTAAAGCGAACTTATAGTGATCGGAATAATTTGCAGGTATTTCGTAAAACTTAAGCACAAATAACGTGCCGATGGGAATATTTTGTTGTTTAGTGCTAGGTAATTGACCTGATTGTACGGGTTCTTGTTTAAGAACTGTATCTTGGATAAACAGAACGCGATTTAGAGTAGCCATATTCTTGCCCTGAAAACTTATATCAAGTTATACACTACGGCTTATATTATGTGCGCACAGATTTTACCGTGAAAACTATTAAATTTTATTTGTATGACTTTACAAATAATACTGAAGCTGAAACAGTGAAATTAATTATAAATAAAAACATAAATCCAAAAATCAATATGAAAAAAATTATTTTATGCCTAATGAGTTTGAGCATTGCACTATGTCTAATACTGTTTTCGGAACAGACTTATGCACGCAATTCGGGGTATGAAGTATGGCTTTCAGATCAAGGAAATAGTCAAGGAATTACGGCCAGCTTGCCGAATGGACTGTATGGCGGCAAAGTCAGGATTTATGATAGTGCAGACTTGGAACAGAACCCACCCATAAATAATCCATTGGTATTAGATGTAGTAACTGACTTATTTCCAAATGCACTCTTAACAACAGGATCTGATGTCAACAGAATTCATGGAATTATTCCCACCCCAGATGATAAATACATGACATTAAACTTTGTTGCTTCAGGGCATTTAGGGATAGTAGACGGTGAGACAAAACAGCCTGTGTGCTTATTCCGTTCTACTGCAACTAGTACAGGTAGACAAAATCATATGTCTACGGTATCTCCTGACGGCACAAAAATCCTCATCGCTAACCAAAATGGGCGAATGCTTGAGCGAGTGGATATTCAAAAAAATACCGCAGGACAAGTAACCGGATTTAACTATAACGCGGATAGCAGTGTTGACATGGTTGGTGGGACGGGACGAGTATTAAATCAACCTATTGCGGTAGATGTTAATCTTGGGGATAACATTAGTTGTACTGTAACCGGACAGGTCGCAGACGGACAATCCTCTTCTACCCCTAACGGCAATCCTAAACAAGCCACAGGAGTTCGCCCGACTAACACAGTAATTTGCCCGATTATTTCCGACAACAGTCAGCACGCTTACGTAACTTTAGGCGGCGGTGGTATGTTCGTGGTTGACATTACTACCGCACCCATGAAGATAGTAGCTGAATACGATCTGAACGTAGTTCATGCTGCGGGTTGTGGAGGACAGTCGGCTGATGGATTTATGATGCTCAACACTGGAACCTCTGCCCCCAATGTTTCTGAATTTACACTCTATCGGTTTACACAAGACTATCCTCTAGCACCGAACTATAATCAACCCAATCAACCATTACCAGTTGCTGTCTGGGCAGACCCAGACAATGGAAAAATCATACCAGGCAACAATCGAGATGCACATGGGATGGTCATTGTCAAAAATTTAAGTTCTGGAGAGGACAAATACCTGCACCAGTTTGATCGGGTACGCAATAATGCAGAAGTATTTAAGATGAATTCCCCGTGGGAAAATCTTCAATTGCGCCACGAAGGTACGTATAGTTTGACAAAGACTGGAGCTTGTGGGACAACTCTGGGAGCAGAGCAAAGTAATGATCCAACCCCAGATTTAGCTGATTTATCTTTAGGCAATAATGGTGACAAGATTTATGTTGCCTTACGGGGGCCAAATCCTCTAACCATAGCCCATGCAGCAGCAGGGAGTTGTCCTGGATTAGGAATTATTACACTATCTCCTAATAAAAAAAGTGGTGAATTAACAAATGTTTTGCCCACGATGATAATGAATGGAGATAGCACGAAAAACTTGAGTGACCCTCATGGGGCTATTGTGCGTCAAAAATTAAACTAACCAAGCCCCGTTGGGGCGGGTGTGGGGTGTAGGGTGTGGGGAAACAGACAGCCCCAACACCCTGTTGTTGACCTCAGTTCGGGTTAAGACGATTTTGCTGCTAGTTATACGAAGGAATAGGAGTTTTAGCCAACGATAGAATCATGGTTACAGCTTATCCCGAACTCACGTTGGCTTATGAAAAATGAAACCTGTTTTCAATGCTCAGGTGTTCGAGCCTATATGCCAAAGTTCCTGGTATTTAGTGCCTACGTTGTTATTACTATCGCGGCTTTCTCACTATCTGGCTGTGTGCGTGAGAAAACGAAAAAAATTGTCGGATTTTCGCAAACAGAGAACATCGGCCCTTGGCGTATTGCCGAAACAAATAGCATCAAAGAGGAAGCCGCCAAGCGTAAGAAAACTTATGATTTTTTAATGACGGATGCCCAAGGGCAAACATCAAAACAATTTTCTGACATAGAGGATTTAATCGCCCGACAAGTTGATGTTATATTTCTTGCCCCACGGGAGTATGAGGGACTTACCCCCGCCCTCGAAGCAGCAAGAGATGCAAAAATACCAGTTTTTCTCATCGACCGGGAAGCGGCAGGCAAACCAGGCGAACATTTTGTCAGCTTTTTAGGGTCGGATTTTATTACCCAAGGTCGCCGCGTTGGTGAATGGCTGGCTAAGGCGACGGACGGTAAAGCATCAATTGTGGAACTTACTGGAACAGCAGGTTCATCGGTAGCAATTGATCGGGCTAAGGGGTTTCGGGATGCGATCGCACGTTACCCTAACATGAAGATTATCGCCACCCAGACGGCAGATTTTTCACGAGCAGCAGCCCAGCGCGTCATGGAAAACATTATCCAAGCCAAGGGTTCTGGCATCACTGCTGTGTATGCTCACAATGACGAAATGGCATTAGGTGCTATCCAAGCTCTTAAATCCGCAGGTATGAAACCTGGCAAGGATGTGATAGTTGGTTCAATCGACGGTCAGAAAACTGCGCTTGAAGCGATTATTCGTGGTGAACTTGGCGTGAGTGTTGAGTCAAACCCGCGTTTTGGCCCGCTAGTTTTCGCCACAATGGAAGAGTATTTTGCTGGCAAGAAAATTCCACCGAGAATTATTCTCAAGGACAGACTATTTGATGTGACCAACGCGAAGAATTTTGTAGATGAAGCGTATTAATTATTAAGTAGGGTGTGTTACGGCTATGTAAGGATTTGGTAGTTTTAGAAAATCAGGATGAGCCGTAATGCACCGAGAGATATGGTGCGTTAAGCGTTGCTATAACGCTACAATTTAAACTTTACTTTATAAATCATCTCTAAAAATCAGCTTTTGCGACTCGTAAACCTACTTTTGCGACTCGTAAACCTATTTTTGCAACTCGTAAACCTGTTTTTGCAACTCGTAAACCTATTTTTGCAACTCGTAAACCTATTTTTGCAACTCGTAAACCTATTTTTGCGACTCGTAAACCTATTTTTGCGACTCGTAAACCTATTTTTGCACCTCGTATATTAGCTTCACAGTTGATAAGCCCGTTAATTTAAGCAAATTCTAATATATAAATCAACAAACTACTCATTTACTAATTACCAGACGCTAAAACTTATTCTCGCTTCTCGATTCTGAGCAGAACTTTCAGATCCCCTGCCCTGCTTCACCAAAACTTTTGCGTTAGCAAACTTCTAAATATTTCTCACCCTAAAATAAAAAAAGATAACCTGGAATATACTGAGCCTTCACAATAGGCAAAAAGATGACTATGGTGCAAAGCAAGGGATATCCACTATCGGCAATCAAAATTTAAACAGGTAAAGCCGATGAATCAGGGTACTCAAACTGTGCTTCGCATGACGGGCATAAAGAAAAGTTTTTCCGGTGTGCCAGCACTCTGGGGGGTAGATTTTGAACTGAAAGTAGGCGAAATTCATGCGCTGGTTGGCGAGAACGGTGCTGGCAAATCGACGTTAATCAAGATTATGACGGGGGCGTATCGACGGGATACGGGTGTTATAGAGTACGACCAAAAAACTGTTGCATTCCAGAACCCGACCGCAGCGCAGGCGGCAGGTATTGTAGCTGTCTACCAAGAAATCCAACTGGTGGGTTTAAGAACCGTTGCCGAGAATATTTTTTTGGGTAGAGAGCCGCAACGCTTCGGCTTTGTCGATAAAAAAGCGATGAATACTGGCGCGGCGGAGATGTTAGAGCGTCTGGGGTTGCAGATTGATCCGCGCTCAGTGGTTGATTCGCTGAATATTGCTCATAGGCAGATGGTTGCGATCGCTCGTGCTATATCTTTTGGGGCGCGGATACTTATTCTTGATGAACCAACGAGTTCGCTGACGGAAACTGAGGTTGCTGTCCTGTTTGATGTCATGCGGCGGCTCAAGTCGCAAGGAACATCTATAGTTTATGTTAGCCACCGTTTTGAAGAACTTTACGCAGTGTGCGATCGCGTCACAGTTTTACGTGATGGGCGTAACATTATTACCCAATCCCTAGACAGCCTTAATCGTCTGGAACTCGTTTGTCATATGCTAGATCGCCAGCTGGAAGAGGTGCGTCAAGGAGTCACAGCATTTACAGAAAAGTTACAAAATACACCAGAGCAGCCAGTGTTACTCCAGGCAGAAGCTCTCAAATACAAAAAGCGGCTGAATGGCGTTTCGCTAGAATTGCGGCATGGCGAAATCGTTGGAATAGCAGGTTTGCTTGGCTCTGGTCGTAGTGGAACGGTGCGCGCTCTGTTTGGTGCGGAACCGTTTGAGGATGGAACTGTTAAACTCGAAGGTAATATTTTATCCCTGCACGATCCTCATGATGCGATCGCTGCTGGAATGGCTTTTCTTTCTGAGGATCGCAAGGCAGACGGCATTATCCCTGAACTTTCGGTACGCGAAAACCTCACTCTCGCTGCTTTACCTTCCCTGACGCAATGGGGCATCGTTTCCAAAAAACGACAGAACGAACTCGTTAACCGTTTCATGCAGCGTCTTGGCATCAAGGCTGCCAGTGCAGATCAGCAAATTCACGAACTATCAGGAGGCAATCAGCAGAAAGTGCTTCTGGCGCGATGGCTGTGCAAAAATACCAAACTTCTCCTCCTTGATGAGCCGACACGCGGTATCGATGTTGGTGCAAAGCGCGAGATTCAAAGACTGATTGCCGAACTAGCAGAACAAGGGCTGGGAGTTCTGATGATTTCTTCGGAAATGGAAGAACTCGTTGAAGGTTCGCAACGTGTCGTAGTCCTGCGTGATGGGCAGTCAGTCGCAGAACTTAGTGGCGAACAGAAGAACATCAAAACAATTCTGCACGTAATGGCGGAAGCAGATACTCAGGAAGTTGACGGCAGGGAACAGGTGACAGGTGACAGGTGACAGAGTTATATCATCTGTTGATGTCTTAACTTTCTTGGCTATTGCTACAGTTTAAAACAGAGCCGGACAGATAATGAAGATCAAGAAGCATAATGTGGATTGGCGAATTCTATGGCACCCTAATTTCGGTGCATTTGCGGCACTATTAATTTTCTATGTTGCAAACGCCATCTTTACGCCACGTTTTGCTACAGTTAGCAACACATTGAATATGTTGCTGCAAGTATCCACAACAATGTTAGTTGCTATTGGGATGACCTTTGTGATTGCCTCCCGTGGCATTGACCTAACAGTTGGCTCGACTATGGCATTGGTTTCAGTAATTGTGGCATTGCTGATTAATTATGGAATAGTTGTTGCTATCACTTTCGCTTTGATATGTGCGCTGTTAGTTGGTCTTCTCAATGGCTTTCTCATCTCCCGCCTGAAACTTGATGCCTTAATCACCACCTTAGCGGCTCTAATTTTGTGGCGTGGAATTGCTCAGGTTATTGGTGATGGGAAGCTGGTTCCCTTCACTAATCCCACGTTTGAAGCACTTGGAAAGGGATTTATCGGTTCTATCCCAGTTCAGGTTGTGATTGCGGCAGTCGTGATTGTGGGAGCTTTCTTCTGTATCCGTTCTACGCTTTTCGGGCATCAAATTATTGCAGTCGGTGGCAATGAGCAGGCTGCAAGGCTGGCGGGTATTCGGGCGGAACGTGTGAAATATACAGTCTATTTGATTAGCGCGCTGCTGGCTGGGTTGGCCGGACTGGTCGAAACAGCGCGGCTGGGGATGGGCGATCCTAGCAAGGTGGGTGTCAACGCGGAATTTGATGCGATCGCAGCTGTGGTTGTCGGTGGTACGCCTTTTTCTGGTGGTCGTGCCAATGTCCTCGGTACGGTTGTCGGAGCCTTGCTGATGCAGGTGATTTCTACTAGTTTCAATATGCTGCTGATTCCGTTTACTTGGTCATTGGTTTTGAAATCTGTCATCATTCTGTTCGCCATTTTTTTGCAGCGTCCCAGGGAAGTGTAATACCGTATCCGGTTAAAGACTTACCATCAAGACCGCAGGGGAGCAGAGGAGCAGGGGAGAGGGTTTTGTTGTTTCTAGGACTATCCCAGACTTTTGAAATCTTTGAAATAAGACTACATATCCCAATTTAATATCAATAGTTATGGCTGCTACAAGATCTATTGCGCTTGCTGGTTTACGCCTCTCGAAACGTCTGGGCAAGCTCCTCACCTCCCAGGGTGTGCTGCTGATGCTGTTGAGCTTGGCTGTTTTTGCATCGTTTCGTTATCAAACTTTTCTTACACCCCTGAATATCATGAACGTCATGCGGCAGAACAGTATGCTGGCGATTGTGGCGTTGGGTATGACTGTTGTGATTTTGAGTGGAGGAATCGATTTATCTGTGGGTTCGCTGGTGGCGTTAGGTGGCGTTGTTGCCGCAATGCTGGTTGGACAAGGAAGCTTTATTGCGATCGCCTGTGGCATTATCAGTACTACGTTACTCGGTGCGGTCAACGGTCTTCTCGTATCGCGCGCCCGGCTTCAGCCGTTTGTTGTGACCTTATTCACTGCTAGTGCTGCAAGGGGTCTGGCTTTGAGTATCACTCAAGAAAGGTCGATTGCCGTACCTTCGACAGCATCAGGGCTGGTTTGGTTAGGTAGGGGGTTTATTGGTTTTGTTCCTGTTCCGGTCTTGATAGTTGCATTGTTATATTTTGCAGCTTGGTTGATACTGCAAAGAAGCAGGTTAGGTTTGCACATATACGCTATTGGTAACAACGAAGAAGCTTCCCGGCTCATGGGTGTGAATCCCAACCAAGTTAAGCTTGCAGTCTACACCTTTAGTGGGATGCTTTCAGGGCTGGCTGGTGTAGTGCTAGCGGGTCGGTTAGGGGCAGGTCAACCTGTGGCGGCCTTTGGCTGGGAAACAGATGCGATCGCTGCAACTGTTATGGGAGGAACGTTTCTCGCCGGTGGTCAGGGAAGCGTGTTTCCAACACTTATTGGTGTACTATTGCTGGGAATGATGTACAACCTTTTAAATCTTGAGGGAACCATTACTCCCTGGTGGCAGCTTGTACTGCGCGGTGGCTTTCTACTTCTGGTTGTAATCTTCCAGCAGCGCATCGCCCAGAGGAAGTAATTTAACATGAGTAATCCTATTTAATTTACAAACTAATTATGTGGGCAGGGAATAGGGAATAGGCAATAGGCAATAGATTTGTTTTCATGTCATTTATGTTTGTTATATCCGGGATAAATTAAGTCACAATAATATTAGGCAATCATAGAGGGGGCTGCTATGGATCGTCTAACTCAAATTGTTAGAAACTTTTTTATTCGGTTTGAAGGTTTGTTCTCGGTTATTTTCAAAGGGTTTGTAAGTTTTATCAGAAACATTTTTGGCTTTTTTGCCACCTTGTTTGGATTTACTAGCTCTCAATACTACTTGGAATCTGATGCGGCGGAATCTATCAAGCGAGCTGCTGAAGAACAACCAGTGAAGACAAATCAAAATACTACATCTGAAACTCCTACTGCTATTCGTCGTCGCTCTCAGAAAAAAGTTGACGATTACTACCTCAATATGGCTCGTGATGTGCAGAAGCAGTAAAATCATCAGCTATTGAAGTGTAGGTGCGGAGATTTTAAAACTGAAGATCAAACGAAAAATCAAGGATATGGCAAGAGAATGTCTAGGTGTAAGTGGTTAAAACCCTGAGTGCCTGACATTCTTAACCCTATCCTTTAAAATTTTGGATGCCGTGAATGATGCGCTAATATTGGGTAGTATATTGAACAAGCAGTAAGGTTTGCGTATTCATACTTACTTGCTGGGGACTCATCAGTTTGATAACTATCGAACCGATGTACTACACAAATAAATTTTAGGCTTAAACAATGGTAGAACGCCCAATCAAAAAATCAGAACGTCAGTCCCAAGCAAGTACTGACAACAATTCAGATTCTCAACCTGCTTTTGAATCTAATCCTAAACGAGAAAGATCGAGTCGCGATCGCTCATCGGGTAAAAGAAAAAAAGAATCTTTTAAAGATGAAGCCCCACCTGTTAATCCTGCACTAGCGCGTCCCCCAAAACCTGCTAAACCTCCAGTCATTGTCAAATCAGAACCAGAACCAGAAGCCGAAACTTCTTCAGAACCAATAGCTGAAGATTCTCAAGAGTCATAACTCTTTTAGTTGGTTACATCAAGGATTTACATTGAAGCCAGGGCATTTTTTGCCTTGGCTTGATTATTTTGTAGACTAACCCCCGCCTTAAGTTCCTGGTAGATTGCGTCTTTTAGTTCTTCGCCATAATTAAATATAGGTTGAGTCTACGAAGTAAAACCCAACCTAATAAAGCTTTTAGAGGTTGTTTTAAAAGTGCCATCAGGTAGAATTTTCCCTACCGCTCTAACATTGGTAATTACAACGAATAATCAAGTTTTTAGGTATGTAGATCATATGCTTCGCTGTGTTTACCATGAGAGAAAAAAAGCCCTTTTAAAACAACTCCTTAGCATTCAAGTACAGAGTTAATCAATTTCTATTACTTCAAGAGAAATCTTTTGCATAGTTATGAAATGCAAAAACTTAGCAATTATGATTAGGAGGATTATTGGATAAGCACTATCGGACTTATTAAGTATCCAATTATCAGTTTTCGCAGAAAACATGGCTCTACCAATTAAAATACCTTTGAGTTTACTAAGTATTCTATAATTGGCAGTTTTGAATACCGAGCCACAATTAGGTGCTGTGTTATCTTGATGTTCTTTTGCCCAAGCTTGTCTTGAAGTGATAGGATTTTCATCAAATTCATTGCTTTCAAACTTAAATATTGCACTTAATATGAGTTTTGAGTGCATCCCAGTAAATATCGTTTGTCGATAATCTCGGACAATTTGACTTTGATCAAGGGTTTTGATACTTCCATCTTCAAAAAAAGTTACACTTTCAACGAAGTCGTATATTGTCTGTTTATGTTGTCGTCCTCGGCCTGCATTCATTGCTAATGCGCCTCCAATAGTCGCAGGTACAGACGCAAGATAATAAAAAGAATTTCTGGAATTTTGGTAACAGTACTTTAACACCTCCATAATTGAAACCGACGAGGATACTTCTACCCTATCATCGTTTAGATGAGTGATGTATTTAGGTAGTTTGTTTTTAAGTATTAATGATTGAACATTTTTTCTCACAAATAGTGTGTTAGAACCATTACCAATGATGAAAATGTTAACCTTGTTTTCTTTTGCCCAATTACAGTAATCTTGGAGGTCATTTATATCAGTAATCTCACCAACTCGCTGAAAATTGTGGCGAGTTCTGTAGTGTGACAGACTATTAGATGTTAAAGACTCAATTTTTAAATTGGACATATTGGCTACTTTACACCAGATTAAATTCAACTTTGGTTTTTATATCGGCTGTACCTTGTAAAATTGCTTCGACTAAATATTTTTTTGATTCTAAAATTTTTGATTCTAAAATTTTAGAAACTGGGCTGTAATCAACATTAAATATATCTTCATTTTCTAATTGCTGATTCTTCTGATATGAAAACAAGCGATTTTCTAAACCTAAATCTCCAAGTAAGTCTTTTACTTTAGTTAATTTATGAGGAGGAACAAATACAGTAAAAGGTTTTTGATACATTAGAGAAAATACAGTTCCATGAAAAGTGTTGGTCATAATATAAGATGCTTGCCAATGCGCCCCAACCCATTCACTGGGACTAGCATCTGTTATATTTATGTCGGCAATTCGATTGTATTTACCAATAGAAACTATTTTCAGGTTATAAGTTTCTGCCACTAATTTAGCGAAATCTTCTTCTGTTGGCTCTAATATATCTTGAGTATAAAGTAAGATATATTTATCTTGAATTTTTAGAGATTTTTGAATCTGATCATAATTGATTAAAAAAGTGGGATCTAATACTTTTGTTGCTTGCAAGGAACATTCATTAGCAATTACCTGCGCGCTATTAGAGTCTCGAACTAGAATAGTTTGATATTGATTTAAGTAGTTGCAAATTTCTTTTTGATACTTACCGAAACTTTTAGAGTTACCTAAACTAGCTGCATAACTTACTTTGCGAGTAGAAGTATTATCAATAAAATCTAAAAAGAAAGAGGAATCGAAACCTCTAAAAAAAGTATCTACACACCATATTTGATCACTACCAGATACTACTACATCATATTTACTACGAAAATACTCTAACTTTTGTTGTAAATATACTTTTTTATCGCTTAACTTTACATGAGAAAGTAAGAAACGCCTCATTCTCCAAGCTCTGCGAAGATTTGCTGGGGCATTTTCATTAATACGGATGTCAGTAATGCGAATCTTCTCATTTTCTTTCATCCCTTTGCGCTTTCGGATCGGCTTCAAAGTCTTACAATAATGCAGCGCAACTTTGTAAGGTCGATAGTCTATGATCTCAACATCAAAACCCTGGCTATTCAGAAATTTCCATAAAGCAACAGCTTGAAGTGTTGCTCCATAATTGTCTACATGATGAAAAGTTAAAATTCCTATTTTTATGTTTTTTTGTAGCATAATATTAACTTTTTGTATTGGACTAAAGCATACTAATTTAAGTATTGTGTGATGTAATCTACTATTTTGCTGATTTTTTGAGGCTTTATATTGTTATATAATTTTGGTTTTCAGCAATATCTTTGCTAAAAAAAGAGCATAAAAACATTAGGGGTTTCGTAGTAAGGTGATTTTCTGCTCAAACTTTGAGGCGATCGCCAAAATAGTAAACGTAATTATAAAATCTATTTATACGACTCCTTTGATCACAAATGCGATCGCCAAAACTATATCAGCGACTCCCGTTATAATTAATGCGTTGGCGTAGCCCGCCGCCGCCATCGCAAAATCTAGCTATTGCCAGATGCAGTCATCTCCAAAAACGCTATAGGCTACAACTGTTGGTCAGAGAGATTCGCTTGTGGATGTTATAGTAAAACGATCGCAGACACTCAAACAAGCCTTGGTTGATTTTGTCTTAGATGCTGAAGGTGAACTAGCAAAAGCATTAGAAGTTTATGCAGCTGCACAGTTGCGTCGTGGTAATGGAGATAGCACGCAACAAGATTTAATTATTGATAGCTTTATTACAGAGGGGAAAGTTGGCGAGAAATCACCAATAGACTTATTTATTGCCAGTAATGCAGATTTATCAGCAAGCGATCGTAACTTACTTAATAGCTGGCATCGCAGTTTTATCGGCTTATTTAGCATTACACAAATTCTACCTGATGGCTTAGAACTTATGAACTGGCTGACAGCTAAAAATTACATTGTCAAGCCTAACAGTAATGAAAAACAAAAAGAAGTATCTCGTTTCAAGCTAGGAGATATTTTACTTACACGCATTTCTCCCCTGACCGACAGCGAATGGATATTTTCTGGCCCATCTACATTTTTGGGTAAACTTGGTAAGCCAAAAATCGCCGTCGCCATTGGAAATTTTAAAGATAATTATAAAAATCATCTTTACAGCGATGCTCCAGACTTGCTAGAAGAAGCATGGCAGTCAGTAGAGCAATATCATCAGCAGTTTGTTGAGTTTTTTGGTGGTGATGAAATCACTTTGCCAGGATACCAACTTAATAAGAAAATAGCTCAATTCCAAGAAATCATCAGTGAGAAGTATCTAAAAGCAGCAGGACTTGATACTTCCAAATCTTTGGATGAGATGGCAGCAGAAGCAGGTATTGGAGAAGATGAGATTCAAGCAGCTGCTAAAGAAGTTGGCGTTGACTCTAATGCCGTTTCCCAAATGCTGAATAGTAAAAGCAGCAAGCAAAAAATGGTTGCGCCCAAAGTTGATTTACCTGCTGAGTTGAAAAAAGCAGAACAAGTAACAGCAATTTCTCATTCACGTTGGGGCATGATATTTCTACCAACATATACTAAATTCACCAATATTTTGTTAGCTGATGACTGGCGAAGTATTGAAGGTGCAGAAAAACTAATTCGTCACTATCTAGAAAATCAAAGTATTAATGCTTATATTTGGCATCGGTTAGCAAAACAGTATCCCGCTCAACTAGAAAAAGTATTGCAAGACATCTTGGAAAGCCCTGAGTTTAACCTTAGTACTGACTTAGATAATCTCTTGCAACAGTCTGGTAAACCTCTAGAACCTGAATTACCAGAAATTGCTAGTGTTCCTTTACATCTGCATAACTTATTTCAAGAAGCAATTACAGAAGTGAATAAATCTAAACCCAAAGGTAAGGTACAAAAACAAGTATCGAAAGGTTTTCAACGAGGTTAGGCTATGGTTTGAAAAACCAAACTCAAAAGCCAGAAACTATCCCTGTATGCAACCTTGCATCTTTATAGAAGTCGTAGGAACCCGCTATTTTGCGGGTTTTTGAGTAATTTAACCGAGAAAAAACAAAATTTTCGTAAGCTTGTGCGTAATTCTTGGGAGCCATGTTGAAGTCCTTATTAACACAACAAAACAATGTGTACCATCAACAAAACAAGGAGTAATTATGGAATCTCAAAACCCAGAGCAATTAACACTGGATAATCGTAATGAGCTGAGTGAAAACTTGAATTTATCTGAAGCTATTGCTGTGAACGAAAATCACGACACAACAGAAAACAATTCCTTGGACTCGCACAGCAGCCTTGAGACAAGTCTTAATCAGATTAATGATACTACGGTTGAGCAACAAGATGTAGAACTTCCCAGCAAGCGAACCAAAAAAGGTCTTTGCTGGTCTGAGCCTCTACAAAAAATGGTTCCATGTTAGTAAAGTTCCTAACGATATTCTTACATTCAGAATTTACCTGAGTGCGACTGGTAGATTAATAAACTGTGAAACACCACACCAAATTGAATATTGCTTAGTCTACAATCACGAGGGGATTCATACCCCTTATTGATTGGTTCTGAATTCTGTATAGTGGATTGATTGGCGATTTTATTATAGAAATCCGAATTGATTTTTGAAATACAATTAGGGTGGTCAAGGTATTACTAAATTTTAGTAATACCTTGACCACTCTATTTTAATTAAAATTTTTCATATATCATTTAGGATGGCTATATGAATACTTCTTGTATCTGGGTTAAAAGTCAAGCGGTTTCCATAGTTGGTGTAATAGCTGTCTCTGCAAGTTCTGCTATTGCTCAAATCTCACCAGATGAAACTTTACCTAATAATTCTGTTGTCAGACCAGACGGCAATACTATATTTATTGAAGGTGGAACGCGGGTACAAAGCAATTTATTCCATAGTTTTAGGCAGTTTTCTATAGGTGAGAACACCACGGCTGAATTTACAAATACTGATGGTGTTCAAAATATTATTAGTCGGGTTACAGGTAACTCTATTTCTCAAATCGATGGCATCCTAAAAGCTCAAGGTGCCAACATCTTTTTAATTAATCCCAACGGAATTGTATTTGGCCCCAAAGCTGCTTTAAATATAGGCGGTTCATTTCTGGCAACTACAGCCAGTAGTCTTAACTTTGATGATGGTAGAAACTTTAGTGCCGTAGATACCAACAGCACACCTCTGCTGTCAGTAAGTTTTCCTGTGGGCTTACAATTTGGCTCAACTGCGGCTGCTATTAGCAATCTCTCTCAAGGCAGACCGGATGGGCCGAGGAGCATCTTCCGTCAACCTGTTGGTCTACAAGTGCAGGCAGGTAAAACCTTAGCACTTGTGGGTGGTGATATCAACCTAGAAGGTGGAAACTTAACGGCAGAGTCGGGACGAATTGAATTGGGAAGTGTAGCTAGTGGTAGTCTAGTCAAGCTTAACCCAACGGTTAATGGCTGGCTTTTAACGTATGAAGGTGTTCAAAATTTCGGAAATATTAAACTAACCCAGCGAAACGATAATGGTACTGCGATTAGCTCTGTAGTAAATGCTAGTAGCCCAAATAGCGGTGGTACTATCCAGTTACAAGGCAGGATTATAGAACTGGTTGGGGATGGTGTGCTGTTAGCCAGTCAGACCAGGGGTGTCGAAAATGGTGAAGACATAAAGATTACATCTCAGAAGTTAATTGTTCGAGATGGGGCGCAAATATTTACTTCTACTACAGGCAAGGGAAGCTCAGGAAATGTGATTGTAAATGCTTCTGAATCTGTAGAGCTAATTGGTAGCGATAATAGTATTACTGCGCTCATAAGTAACACCTTTAATGAAGGAAATGCAGGCGACATTATGATTAGCACCAGGAGATTACGTGTTCTAAATGGGGCGCAAATAACAGCAGAATCCACTGCAATCATATCATCGAATTCAGCATTGACTTTAGCTGAAGGAAGAGGAGGTAACTTGACAGTGAACGCTTCAGATTCTGTAGAGCTAATTGGGTTTGTAGAGTTACCTTCGCTAACACGAATTGTCACTCTGCGGAGTGGCTTATCTACTGAAACTAATTTTGGAAATGCGGGAATAATAACAGTTAATACCAATAAATTAAATATTAGCGAAGGTGCGGCAATAGCAACAAATGTTGAAGGTTTAGCAAATACAAGTGGCTCAGGTACGCCAGGAGTAATAAATATCAGTGCAAACTCCATTTCACTGGATAATCAGGCAACAATTACATCTATTACTAAATCTGGTAGAGGTGGAGATATTTCTCTACAGGCACGGGATGCCTTATCATTGCGTCGGAACAGTCAAATCTCCACTAATGCAGGTACAGCTAACGCTCCAGGGAACGGTGGCAATATTACTATCAATGCACCTAATGGTTTTCTTGTCGCCACTTCTCAAGAAAATAACGACATTACAGCCAATGCCTTCTCTGGTGCTGGGGGTAAGATTACAATCAACGCTAAAAGTATATTTGGATTTGTGCAGCGCGATCGCTCCGAATTAATTAGCCTCTTAGGTACTGAAGATCCAGCACAACTAAACCCCAACAAGCTACCAACTAACGACATTACAGCATTTTCTCAACAAAACCCTTCATTGAACGGGATTATCGAAATCAACACGCCAGATGCTGACCCTAGTAAAGGATTATTAGAATTACCCACAGACCCAGTTGATGCTTCTCGGCAAATTGCTACTGGTTGTAGACCAGGCGGTAAACTTAACCAAGGTTCTCTGGTCGCTACAGGCCGCGGCGGAATCGCCACTAGCCCCATAGAACCGTTGATGAATGATGCAGTCTTGGCAGGTTGGATAAATCTAGATTCTGACAGTGCAACTAGTGTTAAGCCTCAGCATCACGCAAATACACAAAAAATTGATTATGTCAATAAAGTCACTCAAGTCATACCTGCCGAAGGTTGGGTAATCGATGGCAAAGGGAATGTGACTCTAGTTGCTCAAGCACCCACTGTCACACCCCATAGCCCGGTGCTTAATGCTGCGGCTTGTGCTGCTTCTAACTAGTTGCGGGGAAACAAGGGAGAATATCTTTTGACTATGGACTATTGACCAATGACAAATAACAAATGACTAATTCGTTTCTTGTATTTGCAAGCGGATAGTGTGATCTGTTGTGCCACTGAGTTGCAGTTCCATAATTTCTGTACCGAGGGGTTCAATGGAACTGAGGAGCGATCGCAAGTTTGGTGTACTTGCACCAGTATCAACATACAACCTATCAGCTAAACTACCGATGCGTTTCCAAGTCATGTATAACTTGCCAATCAGCTGTTCCATTTGCGAAGCTTGATTGACTAAATCAGCTGCAACGCTTAAACAGCCGACTCTGTGGGCTTCTTCTAAAGCTGTTTCTATATCTACATCTTCTTTAGTCAGTGCTTGAACTTGCGCCGCAGACTTGAGATATTTGGCTAACTGACGCGCTTCTGTCGTTGCCTGCTTGATAGTGTCTACGTCAGGGTTAGCAATAATTTCTTTTTGAATAAATTTTTGGTGCTGTTCTGGTAATTTTTCCATTTCCTTGACCAATGGCGCAATGTAGCGTGGTGGTAAGGAATTATCTGCGGCTTTTACCTTCACTGGTTCCGGGATTAAATCGGAAGACATCGCCATCCATTCATCGGTGAGTTGACGAACTTCGCGCCGCGTGATGCGATCGCCTTTTTGGGCGGCTTCACTCACCATTTGTTGTACTTCTGGGGAAGATTTAGCAGTTTCGACAAAGGCGCGTTTGCTAAAATTATTGACTGCGGCGGGTTCTAGCCTGCCTTCTTCTACAAGCGTATCAGCACTATTAGCTAGTTGAATCCAAGAGTAAGCTTGACTCTTGCTAATTTCGCGTTCCTTCAACCATTTGAGAAAGCCTGTACCCCGTCCATCACCGCCTTTTTTCTCCCTGTCGCGCACAGCCCTTAAAATTCGCCCCCGCCAAATTTCTGTTTGTAAGTCGAAGCGATCGCATACTTGCCAAGCTACATCTAACTGTTGTAAAAAATCAGACTCAGGAATCTGCTCATCTTCTGGGTCTGGCAGTTCAAAACTCAGATCAGTTGGCTGTTGTAGGGCAGCAGCAAGGTCATTAATAGCGTCGGTATCTTGCACGGTGGATAACTGACTAGGGTATGCGTCGGCTTATTATGACATACTCTGCGAGGGATGAAGCAAGATTCAAATCCTTACACCCATTTTTAAATCAGGCAATGCTATAGGACTAGTATTTAATTTCTGAAAAAATCAGTACATTGTTCCCTTCTTTTAGGTTGCCTATTGCCTGACTACACAAGTATGTTCAGTAATCAAACCGGATTCCTATATGATTTAGCGAATCTCACAAAACTTCTACCTTTTCTTGATTTTGTTCGGTCTTTTTCTGCTGCTTTCTCTTCTGGTGATTCAGTCCCTTACGCAACGATTCCATATATGTGTAGAATGGGGCGAAAGCACAACAGTCCTGTGGGATGACGCACTCTACCTTGATACAGTACGGCAGCGACAGGTACACAGGGGGTTTCCCGACTTGACGACAGTGAGGGAGTCGGGAAACCCTTTCAGCATTTCCTCCTAGGGGAATACCCCAAGATAGGACTGCTGACGCTCCTATGTCGCTAACACTACGCTAACACCACGGAACTGTCTCCTTTATGCCGGGAAACCTGTCCACCGCAGTGGCTCACCTGTTCCCTGCACCCTGCTATATATACTTCTAGTTTTTCACCTACGCCCATTCACCCCTAAACCCTCATAACCTACACATTAAACCGGAATAACATTACATCTCCTTCTTGGACAATGTACTCTTTGCCTTCACTTCTGACTAAGCCTTTTTCTTTAGCACCATTCATCGAACCATTGGCAACTAAATCATCGTAAGCAACGGTTTCGGCACGAATAAATCCCCGTTCAAAATCAGAGTGAATTACACCTGCGGCTTGGGGTGCAGACATACCCGCGTGAATTGTCCAAGCACGAGTTTCTTTAGGTCCGCTGGTGAAATATGTGCGTAAACCTAATAGGGTGTAAGTTGCGCGAATCAAAGATTTTAAACCGCCTTCTTTCACACCTAAAGATTCTAAGAAATCAGCTTTTTCTTCTTCCGCTAATTCCACTAATTCTGCTTCTACCTGAGCAGAAACAACAACGACTTGAGCATTTTCTGGCGATGCAATTTGCCGGACTTTTTCGACAAAATCATTACCTGTTGCCAACTCATCTTCCGAAACATTAGCAGCGTAGATAATTGGTTTATTGGTGAGCAGTCCTAGTCCTTTAATAACTGCTGCTTCCTCTTCATTTAAACTGACTTGGCGGACAGATTGACCTTCATTTAAAGCCGCAATTAATTTTTCGAGAACTGTAATTTCAAACTGAGCTTCTTTGCTGGTGCGCGCTTGTTTACGGCTACGTTCAATGCGGCGCTCGATTTGTGCTAAGTCTGCTAAACCGAGTTCTAAATTAATGATTTCAATATCCCGTGCTGGATCAACAGAACCAGCAACGTGGATAATATCATCATTCTCGAAACAGCGCACCACATGAACGATCGCATCAACTTCTCGAATGTGTGATAAAAACTGATTACCCAGTCCCTCACCCTGACTTGCACCTTTTACCAACCCAGCAATATCCACAAACTCAACACGGGCTGGGATAATTTGTGCAGAACCAGAAATTTGCGAAAGCACATTTAACCGCTCATCCGGTACTGCGACAACACCGACATTCGGTTCAATCGTGCAGAAGGGAAAGTTAGCAGCCTCCGCTTTAGCATTGGCTACTACGGCATTAAACAAAGTAGATTTTCCGACGTTGGGAAGTCCGACAATTCCGGCTCTTAGCATTTTGGATTTTGGATTTTAGCTCAAACTACTAAGATAATTCAAACAGGTTCAGGTATGGTTTGGGGAATTGTACCGGGAACTGTTTGGGGTATTGGCGCGGGGACTGTTTGAGGAATTGGTGTAGGTACGGTTTCTGGTACAGGTTCAGGAATTGCTGGCCCTGGTGTCGGTTCAGGAGTGGGTAGTGGGTTGGGTTGAGGTGTAGGAATTTGAGGATCAGGAATCGAAATAGCTTGAATATCCATCATGGCACTTTAGTTAAATTAGCTGACTTTTCCAAGCTAGATGATTACCTTAAATACTGACATCTTCCTAGCTAATCAAAAAAACATGAAGTATGAAATCTGAAGTATGAATTTAACAATTTGTCCTTAATATTGAGCCTGAGCCTTTTACTTAAGTCCAGTTGGGTGTGTTATACCATAGGCTAACGCACTGCTTGGGATATCATAATGGTGCGGTGCGCTGTGCGACTACACAATGCCCGTTTGCTCAAGTCAAGCCAGCACTTTGCGGCGGTTCCCACGGCAGTTCCTTCAAGTCGGCAGAGCCGCCCAACGAACTGCCTCTGCATTGTAGCGACTGGTGCTTCCGCCCACGCAACTGGCTCCCCTACATTTTATATTTTTTTAGGTTGAGCTATTTATCAATTTCTCATTTGTCCCTAATATTTAGCCTGAGCCTTTTACTTAAATACAAAACTCAATGATAAATACTATCATCACTGCAAGCAACGCAATGTTATGAGGTTGAATAAATAATGTGCCGCTCACTCACTATACTTGACGCAGACATCGCTAAACGATGAGAAATACTCTACTTTTTTTATTAAAGAGATGAGCAGAATTTTATTTTTATTTATGAAACATATATATGAATAATATTTGATTTTTTTCAAACCCAATAGATTTATATATGTCTTTTTTGCTATTGCCTGTTACCTGCCTATCGCTTTTGCGCTGGGCTTCGCGCACTACACACGTTGGTTCAGTAATAAAATCGAATTAGCAATACTTTCTCACATCTTCACCACATTCATCTGCTAAATACATCAAACACTTAAACCGAAGACCAACTACTTGTTCATAAAAAGGATTGAACTTACACAAAGGTGGAATGTGAAAAAGTGTACGTCCTAAAATTTTTACAGTTCTTTCAAATGGACACTGAGATGGAATGATTCTGCAAAAGAGTCTAGCAATTTTATCATCATGTATTTCTATGGCATCAAGCTGATATCTTAGCTGACTTAATAAGCTGTTATTCAATTGAGCATTAGGTGATAAGTTCATAAATAAAATTTCCATCAAGCTATTGCTCTTATACAATTACAATTTTCCATTAAGAACGACATAGTAGAAGTACGAAACTTTTTTGATATTTTTCAAAAATCAATTTATAATACAGTGAAATTGCGGAGAAACCAGAAGGGCTAGTCAGTTGTGGCAAAAATCGTTAAAAGCAAGCCCTAAGTAGATGTGCGGAGGGCGATCGCTATCCTGACATCGCATAAAGTTGAAACAGAAAACTGAGCTTTCCTAAAAATAGCCACACCAATGGAGAATTTAAATTAATTATTATTCTTGGGTGTAAAGCGATCGCTTATAGAAGTCCGGTTTGATTACTGAAAATACTTGTGTAGAGAGGCAATAGGCAATAGGGGACAGGAAAGAAGGAATAAAGGTATAGTGAGTTTTTTTCAGAAATCAAATATGAATCCCATATTATGTCCGGCTAATTAGTTGTAATTGCCAAATCTATGCAGAAGACCCAAAAACTTCTCCTCTGCTCCCCTGCGGCTTTTATTATAAGTCTTTAACCGGAAACGATATTAGTTATTGATGTTACTGGTTAATTCGACGCTCTAACTCTAGGTCATTCCAAGATGCAGGGTCTTCTATCGGTTCGAGGTGGGTGATGATGCTGCTTCCTGGCAGTGCTTGAATGATTTTGAACTCAATCGCTTCACATAAATCATGCCCTTGTTGCACTGTCCAAGCTCCTGGTACTAAAACGTGGAAGGAAATAAAGCGACGTGTTCCAGCAATTCGAGAACGCATTGCATGGAATTGGATACCTTGATGTTCGTATTCGCTAAAGATACGCTGAATGAGCGCAATTTCTTCTTTTGGTAAAGCAGTATCCAGTAGTCCAAAAAAGGTTTCTCGCAGCAAACTAAATCCTGCCCAAAGGATATTTACTGCTACTAATAACGCGATGATGGGGTCAAGTATTAGCCAGCCCGTTATCTTAACCAACAAAATTCCCAGTATGACTCCACCTGAAGTCCATACATCAGTTAATAGGTGGTGAGCGTCTGCTCGTAACGTAATGGAACGTAAGCGTCTTCCGGCGCGGAGTAAGACAAAAGCGACTGCACCGTTAACTGCGGTTGCCAATAATGACAACAATAGCCCCAATCCCAGTTGAGCTAGTGGTTCTGGATGTAGCAACCTTCCCCAAGCTTCTAGTGTAATACTAATAGATGCCACTACAATTAACGCACCTTCTGCCCCACTAGAAAAATACTCGGCTTTAGAATGCCCAAAGGTATGTTCTGCATCTGCTGGTTTGGCAGCATAGGTTAAGGCCCACAGTGCCACTAGTGCAGCCACAAGATTTACACAAGATTCAATTGCATCAGAAAGTAACCCGACTGAGCTTGTTAATAAGTAAGCTCCAAACTTCAACGCAATAGTTATAATCGCTGCGGCGATCGATAAAAAAGCGTAAGAGCGTGCCGTTTGACTACTCATCAAACCTACTTAACTGTAATTTCTAACCAACAGTAACGAATTTAGCGCTTACCTTTATCTATCTTCAGACTTTTAGTTTTTTTAACCGGGATTAGGCACCTGGTTTGAAATAATCAAGGAGGCGATCGCCTGAATCGGCGCGAATCAATGCTACAACTACATCAGGTAAGGCAGTGAAACTAGGGTATACCAAATAACGGGGTTCCCAATTGGGGTGAAACTTGTCTTTGTAGGCGTGTAAGCCTTGAAAGTTGTAAAAGCGGTTTAAATGTTCGTAAAGATAGTGCAGCACTTTCTCTAGGCGGCGTGACTCTGCATGATCACCAACTCCAGCCAAGGCTGAGAGTCCAAAATTAAAGGTGTCATAACCCTGTTCTTTATAATGTTGCAGTAGGGAAGTAAATAGAAAGTCCATCATCCCATTTTCGATGGAGGAACGATGACGCATCATGTCAATCGTAATTTCGTTTAGCTGATACTCTGGTAAAACGTTGGTAAAAGCAGCAATACCATCATCAGGAGTATGCACAACAGCAATTTCGCAATTACGCAGATAAGCTTCGTCAAACCATCCTAAAGAAAAGCGTTTTTCTGAACCTTGCGCCATCCTTAGCCATTCATCACTGACAGGTTTGAGTTGATGTAATAAGTTATTCGATATTGGTGGTTGATAAAAACTGACTTGATAGCCAAGTTTTGTTAAACGATTAATCGATGGGCGAAAGTTTTTACCTGCTTTACCTTGTAGGGTAAAGTTTTTTAAGTCCACGATCGCCTCTTCACCAATCTTCATTACCCTAAATCCTAGAGAAATGTAGAGGTCAATATCATCGGGTAAAGTTTGATAAAAGGCAGGATACCAATCATTGCGTTGACAAAACTGCTGAAAACTTACAATTACTTCTTTGCGGTCTTCAATTGGCCCGATGGGATCTCCAAGCGCGATCGCACCCCGTCCTTTCGGCACATAAGCAATTACACTCTTCCCTGAAGGACTAAAAAAATAACTTTTATCACTTAACAGTGTAAATGCTGCTAAAGAAGAGCAACCATACTGTTCAACAATTTCTTTAGCTTTTTGTCGCTCAATAGAAGTTGCCGAATTTTGCAAAAATACAGGCTGTAACAGCATTACCATTGCATAAGTAATCGTGCTGGCAGCAATAATATATATAGAATCAGCAAAAAAATCACCAAATTTAGTTGTAGGTTGTAACCCCCAATTATCTTCAGTAAAAAACATTGCTAAAGTCTGAAGTATGGCATCTTTCCAATTAAAATTTTCTGTAAATTTGCCATCTAATAAATAAAATCCAACTGTTCCATATGCCAATGTAAACAGCAACGCTCCAATCAATACTCGCACACCTCTAGCAATTGAAGGTCTGTCTGACTTAGCTGTAAAAACATCGCGCATCAGAATCAGTTGTACTAGTAAAATGCCAGATAATATACTTTCTTCATAATCCCATCCTTTGAGTAGATGGCTAACAATAGAAATAATTAATAAACTAATAGTTAATAACCAAGCAACGCGCTTGCGGCGTAATAAGTTTGTAGCTAATGTCAACAAGACAAAGCCTGTTAATGCGGCGAATATATGACCACTGGCGCGAATTTCAAAGGGTAAAAATTCTTTTAACCAATGATTACGTCCATAGAGGTTTGGTGTTACTGCGGATAAAACATTTACTATTCCGACTAACCCTGTCAGGACAGTTACGCTCCAAAGTCTAATTCGAGTTTTTAAGTTGTGATTCATCAGTTATAGCAATCCTATTTAATTTACAAATTACTTGTGGGGTCAGGCAAGAAGAAATAGGCAATAGATTTGTTTGGATATTGTTTAGGGTTGCTATATCCTAAATTAGGATGTTTTATCGGCATAAATCTGCATTTAATTATTTCTGAGATGTTTTAAACTGTTCTCCTACATAAGAAAGTGAATCTTTTAAATGCTTATGAAAATAATTCCAGCCAATATCTGCACCAGATAAACCATGACCTCCAGGAAAAGCATAGAATACATTAGCTATATTTAGCTCCTCTAAAACTTGATGAAAAGCTTTAGTAGAACCTAACAAATTAGAATCATTCAAGCCTGCATCAAGATATACACGCAGTCGCTTTTTATCAGCAATTGATAGCTGTTTTACTATTTGTAGTGGACTATTTTTCGCCCCACTGTCATCGGTAAAGTAACCGCTATGACTAAATAATATATTGAAGTTGTTGAGATAGCGTAACCCAATATTAAATGCTCCCCATCCACCAGAAGATAGACCGCCTAACGCCCAAAATTTAGGTTGGTCTAAAGTCCGGTAGCGTGACTTAACAACTTGGACTAATTCTGAACCAATCAAAGTCCCAATTTTGCCATTAGGCCCATCATAATAATCGGGATCGTATAAAGGGCTAGAACCGCGATTATCATTGCCATCCGGTGTAATTATAATTGATGGCGGTAATTTGCCACTTTTATATAATTCATTTAATACGCTCATGATGGCATATTTATCAGCATAGGCACGAGCATCATCATGACCGCCGTGTAATAAAAAAATAACAGGATAGCGAGTTTGGAGATTTTTCTGATAGTTAGGGGGTAAAATCACACCATATTGGCGGACTGTACCCATAGCTTGAGAGTTAAAGGTTTCTAGCTGAAATTTTAAGCCTGTATCTGCTTGTTGTTGGGGTGGATCTAGTTGCTTGCGGGGGGACAAAATGGTCTAGAATGCTTATCTTACAAAGAGTGTAGCAATTTGTGGTAAAAGAAAAAGAGCATTTATTCGCAATAAGCTCTATTTAA
>NZ_JACJRV010000065.1 GCF_014697475.1 Nostoc sp. FACHB-152 | reverse complement strand
AGCCAGTGCGTTGGACGGGTTTCCCGGCTCCCTCACTGGCGTTGCGCGTCCGGGTTTCCCGGCGCAAAACTTTTCAAGACAGAGGGGTTGGGGAGAGGTTCATCGAACTCACGTTAAGTTAATTGAGAAACAAACCACAATTGACAACAATTAATTAATCGGGCAGGGTTGTGATTGGTGTTGATATTAGTTGTAATTATTGTTTACCCCTGCTGCTACTTCTGAGTTTTCGCCTCCCTCAGATGAAGATGCTTTAGGTTCTACAACCCTTGGGGCCGTAACCTCAATATCAGCACCATTAATAATCACGCCCAACAATCCCAGTTCAGCTTCCATTAATTGATCGATCGCCTCACTTAACATATTTTCTTGTGTATAGTTTGGTCTGGCAACCAGTACTATGCCATCACTGTAAGGTTGAATTAATAAAGGATCGTTGGAATGGCTTAAAGGATGAGTATCTAAAATTACCAAATCGAACCGCTCTCTGACATCCTCCATCAAACGCCGGATTTCGCTAGATTCAATAACCGCAGCTGACTGACGTACAGGCCCAGGGCTAGGAATAATGTATAAATTCTCAACATCAGGAACTAAACGAATACAATCGCTCAAGCTGGCATAATAACGTAGCGGCTCGATAGTGGCATCGGGGTCGGGAGTAACTTTCAGAGATGCAGCGCGTGAAGGCGATCGCAAATCGGTTTCAATAATTAGGGTACGTTTGCCAGCACGTGCCGAAGCTATACCCAAATTGTAAGCACTGACTGTTTTGCCTTCTTGGCTACCAGTGCTAGCAATTAGCAATACTTTTAAGTTTTTACCCCCGAAACGGCGTAAATTACTGCGGAATTTTTCATAAAACTCCAAATAAGGAGAATCAGGGGAGAATAAAACTGGAACTATGTCTGGAGGTAAATCATCCACTGGCATTAAGGGCAATTCGCCCAGCAAAGCCACTTCTTTCTGTTTGAGGCTTTCGCGGATGTCTTCTTTGGTTTTGAACGTTCCCTCTAGAGAACCCAACAAGAATATCACTCCACCACCGACTAAAAATCCTAAGAAGCTACCAATAGCCAAGGTTGCTGGTACACTCTTTGGTTTTTTGAGTTCGGGAATAATGCTTGGAGGACGAGCAACAGTCAAGCTACTAACAGTTTCTGCTTCTGCGGTTCTAGAGTCTGTCAGTTTAGCTTGCATTTGGTCATAAACTGCTTTTTTGAGTGCTACCTCTTGTTCTAAGCGCGATCGCTCTAATTGCTTGTTGGGTATTAAAGAATACTCTTGACGCAACCGTGATTCTTCGCGGATTTGTTGCGCTAATTGTTGTTGCAGCGTCTCCCGTTGGGTTTGCAACGTCACCATTTGATTAGCCAAACCTTGTCGTGCAGGATCTAAGTTGCTTTGGGCGCGAATACCCGAAACATCACGCGCTAGAGGCGCAGCCGTACCTCCACCGCCAACAACTTCTGCTGCACGTTGTTGAATTAATTCTTCTGTTGCTTGTTTTTGACGTTGCAACTGAATCATGGTCGGGTGTTCAGGTCGCAAGTCTTGACGCAGCAAAGCGATTTGTGATTCGGCTTGATAAAGTTGCGATCGCAGTTGTGTCAAAATGGGGTCAGCACTTAAAGCCGAAGAAACATAAGCTCGATCAACATCCAAACCCAACTTTGCTTGTAAACTGCGAAGTTGAGCATCAACACCAGCGATATTTAATTGAATTTGTCGTTGCTGGTTTTGGCTAGCAGTTATTGCCGCTAATAAACTACCATTCTCTGCTGATAATATTGCAGGTCGTTCGCGGCGATCATATTGTTCTAATTTTTTCTCTGCTGTTTGTAATTCCAACCGAACCTGTGGCACACGTTCGTTAATCTTTTTAATAATTGCTGTTAATCGCCCCGTATTGATCTCACCACTCAGCTTAATCATGGCTTGCATCAATTCCTGAACTACCTCTTTGGCACGTTTAACATCAGTATCTTTATATTTCAACTCAATTAGTGTGGATACTGGTTCTCCGGGTTTGGCTTTTTCTGGTAATTTCAGAGCCACATTTGTACCAATAGTTTTTGGTTTGATATTCAGCTTAGTAGCTACAGTTTCAATGATTTGATCAGAAAGCAAAGCCCCCTCGCTTAATTCCTGGCCTTGTTGCTGAATCTCATTTCCAGTGGCAGAAAATGAAACTGGTGGACGAGTGTAAGTGAGTGCGCCATCTGCTACATAGTTAGTCGGTGGCTCTGGCTGTATAGCCACCACCGTTGACCCTGCAACAATTAAAGCAAAACTAGCTAGTCCAATCCATTTGTACTTCTCGAAAGCAATCAGATAACGCTTAACAATTGGTGGGGTCATAGCAGAGGCATATAGAAAGCAAAACAGTAGTAGTTAATATTTAATGGTCAACGGTTAATAGCTAATAGTCAATGATTATTTGTTATCTGTGTTGAGCAATTTTTAATGAATTAATCTTTCTTTTCTTTAAGTAACATAAATTACCTTGAACCACCACCCAAGAAATCAAAGAAGCGGAGAAAACTTTGAACATCAAAGAATGGGCGAGTAACAGTACTAAAGATATTAGTAATTCTAGTAATTAGATTACGCCCAACAACAATCACATCGTTATCTTGCAGAGGTACATTTTGCGAGATATCACCACTCAGAGCTTTTTTCGCATCTAGTTTTTGAGTTACGGCGCGGCCTTTTTCTTGGTCAAAGCGAACTAAAGCAATATCTCGGAGGTTAGCTGTATCTAAATTAATCCCTCCCAAAGCATCCACAAAACTACTGCCATTGGGCAAAGTTTGTGTTACCAAGCCGCCTGCGGCATAATTTAATACTCGGACTCGAATCTGTGGCACAGCCAAAGATGAACGAGCTATTAAATTGCGATCGTAACCATCATCATTGCCGACTTCCCGGCGTGGCACAATTACAGCATCACCATCTTGCAAGCGCAAATTCGGCACTGTGCCACCATTTTGTAATGCTGCATACAAATCAATATTTTGGGAAATTACTGAACCATCCATCAACTTGCGGCGTACTTGCACCTGTCGCAAGTCGGCGTTCATTGTCGAACCACCAGCTATCAGTAAAGCATCAGCAACCCTTGGTGTTGATGAACCAACAGGATAGATACCTGGGCGAAACACTTCCCCGCTAATTGTAACTTGTACAGGTCGTGGTGTAACTAGAGATACGGCGATCGCTGGCTCGGTAATAATCTTGCTTAAACTCAAGCGAATTTTTTCTTGGGCTTCGGCTAAACTCAAGCCTTGTATCGATATGACTCCTACTTGTGGCACCACAATAGTTCCTTCTGGGCTAATTTGAGCTTGAAAACTCAAATCAGGACGCACCCCAGTCAAAGACAAAACAATTACAGGATTAATTACATAACGATTCAGTAAAAAGCGAATTTTTTCCTGTGCCTCTTGCAACGTTAAACCTTGGAGTGAAACCGTGCCTAGTAATGGCACTATAATGTTACCTTCTGGATTGATCGAAGCTTGAAAACTTAAATCTGGAAAGCGTTGAACTACGACGCTAATAGCATCTCCCGGCCCTAAGCGATAAGCACCAGTAGGGCGTTGAAACACAACACCAATGATATCTCCAGGGCCTAAAAGATAACGGGTGAGTTGGGAGGATGCGCCATTTTCAGGAGGTACAGTGTCAGCGTTAGGCGGCGGTGAAGGAGGCTGTAGCGGCAGTACATCAGCAGAATTTGCGGGTGGTTGCGGAAGCAATAGCCCTGGCGATGTTTTTAAAGATGGCAAAGGTTGAGCCACAACAGGTTGGACAGTGTTAATTAAGAAAACACCTGCCTGAATACTCACAAAACACAGGGTGCTAAATGCACGCACATAATAATGGGAAGCTAGGAACATTAGTGCAGTAAAGCTGACTTCATAATTTGTTACACCGCGTCGTTATTTTACTCTGAAAATCACTTTTATGTATTTTGTTGATTAACAGAATTACTCACGGATGTTAATTTCCGACAAATTTAAGCATATATACTTATAAACTTCTTATAGAGGTTTTGCCATCAATGTAGTTTGTACTGTTTCACCCAAAGACTGAGCCAAAGGCCAAGTAGTTTCAACTTTGCCTAAAGGTTCCATTGGTAACATAATACTAACCGCTACCCAAGGAACACGATGTTTTCGTAACTGTGCCAATTGATCGGCTACGAACCAACGTAAAGGTAATGGATCTCCGCCATTGGCAAAAGCATACCACTGTAAAACAGCAAAGGTATCTTGTTGTGTAGAAGCTCGAAAAAATTTAGCTTTTACTGGGATTTCGGAACTTGAACCGGAATTTGCGGGCTGTTTGACCTTAAATTCAACAATACCTTCTTGGGCTAGATCCCATTTCCCCCAGCGAGACTTTCCCCAGCCATTAATTTCTGTCCACTCCACTTCAGGTTGGTCTCGCGGGCCATTTTGTGGCAATAACAGCAGTATCGCTTGGGTTTGGGAAGTTGCTTGTTTCAGGATTTGTAACGACCATTTATGTTCGCCAACTAGTTGTTGAGATTGTTCAACTGTTTGCCACCCAGGAATGGTTAATCCAGTTTCACGTATTTTTCTTAATTCCTTGAGGGTGGTGACAGGTGGCGGCTGTTTCCATTGCCAACGTCCTGTCAAGTATCCGGGAACCCCTCCTATTCCTAAAAGCAGTAGTAATAAGACAAGTACTACTACATAAGACAATTGTTTTTCTTTGAGAACCTTAGATAAGGAGAGCATTAGTAAAATTTGGAATAGTTACGCAAAATTTTACTTAAAAATTGACACTCTGAGTTCAGTAAAAGTAGCAATTTATGCTAACAAGAATTTGTCAAAGATAGGCTCAAGCTGTTTGTAAAGCTATATAAAGCAAAGATTTTAACTGGATGAATTACCTGATATTAGAATCGCAATAAACAGCAAAATGGTCGAAGAGTTCGCGGTGCAGGAAGCGGTAACGCCCACCCACGCGCAAGAGTAAACGTCGCTCGACACAGTAGTTGAGGAATTGAGCAAAATTCCAGGGTATTGTGCCACTGCGCCAAAGGACAAGGCGTAGGCAAAAGTGCTGTAAGCAAGCAGCTCCGCCACCGAAGAAAAAGCCGAAAAATAGGTTGATAAATAACCCGGAAAATAGCAGTGATAGCCAATCATGGGGTGAGTTAGCAAAACTAGTTAATCCAAGCCCGTTATTGCCTTGGGCTACTGTGCGAGCTACTAAATCTACCATCACCAAAATCAAGCCGCCAGGGACATAGGTCAAACCAGTTGTCCATAGCATACTCTGCAATGAGTTCCAGATGCCTTGATTAGGGCGCGATCGAATCTTTAACTCCGCCTTCAGCCCTCTAATTAACCCAATAATCAACCCGATAATCAGCCCGATAATTAGTCCAAAAACTAGCCCGTCAATCAAAGCGGAAGTCAGCCCAAAAACTAGATCGTAAATCAGCCCGAAAATCACGCCTGAAATCACGCCATATAGCAACCTATCTAAAATTTTATGGATGACTGCACGAGATATTGAAATTTTGAATGCTTCTACGGGTTCAATTTTATTTACCCCTCCCAGCATCCCGATAATCAGCCCGACAATTAGCCCGACAATTAGCCCTGTAACCCCTACCAACAGCCCTCCCAGCACCCCTGTCAACCTGCCAATCAGCACGACAATCAATCCTAAAAGCCCGCCACTCAGCGCAATCATTAGCCGATAGCGACGCTGTAAGAGTACAGACTCAATCCAAGTCGGCTGCATTTGCTCAATCAGTAATTCCACTGTATTGTGACGTTGCAACTGCCTTGCTAGCCAACTTAAAGTCTTGCGAGTTTCCTGCCAACCGGGTTCTGCTTCTACTGTTTTGTATGCCCATTTGCCCCATTCCTTCTCTTTGAGGCGTTCTTGCTCACGGGTATCTATCGACAACTGACGATCAATATACTTTTCCAACAAGTCTGCTTTGTTGTCAATTGCCTGCTGTGGGTTATACACATCAACCACCAACTTCAGGAACAATGGTACTCGCAACAAACCTGGCTCGTTTTCTGAGGTTGGTTTTAGCAGATTTCCTAGATGTGGATTATCCTCAAACACTGACCATAATTCCGAGCGTTGCAAACTATGAAGATAATCTTGAATTTGTGAGTCAGATAAAGACTGGAGACACACTGCACCTCTAAATGTTTTCAGTTTGAGGTTTACCGCCTCAAACTCCTTCAGACGGCAACAAACTACAACATGGGGATAATGACGGGCGAATTCATTAAGTTTGATGGTGCATTTCTTTTGTCTTTCCAGCCCCAATTCATCCAACCCATCCAACAAAGGTAATAAAACTCGTTGCTCTAGCCATCGCTCATAAATTTTATATTGGCGTTCTCCCCCGTGTAGTTCATAAAGTTGCTCAACCAACCATTCTTCAATGCTTTGGTGATCATCTTGCCAAGTCGAAAGCTCAAATAATATAGGAATTACAGTTTTTTCATTTTGCAGCGCACCACACACCAACTGCTCTGCTAAACTCAACAGTGCTGTGGTTTTACCTGTTGCTGGCGCACCTAAAATCAACAGTTTTCCTTGAATATCATCGCGCCCAAAAGTCTCAATCAGCAGTTTATTAGCATCAATCGTGCCGCAAACTTCGCCATCAATATGCAAATTGCGACTTACCCAAGATGACTGTTCTGCAAAAGAGACATTCATCGAATTTCGCTTAATTCCCAAAGTATCAGCCAAGCGTTGACGGATATCAGGCAACTGCTTCTCTTTCAGCAACCTTTTTCCCCATTCCCAATTAACCTGGGGTGGCTCTGGTTGAGCAAACATCCCCAAGATAATATTATTGATTGTGACTTGGTTATCTTGACTATTTTGAAAACTAACTGCGTCCCGATTTGCCTGGGTCTGCTGAACTTGACTATTCTGAAGTGAACTATGCCCAATATCTTGATTCTGCCCCATCACTCACGCTCAATAAAAATCTCTACATAACGATGAGTTTTGCTGCCACTCCTAACCAAGGGGCAATGGCTTGAAAAACTTCTTGTCCACTTTGCCACAAGCTTTTTCCGGCTTCTGTGGTTTGTTTCATGGTTGTCAGAGTTTCACTCACTGGTTTGAGGTATTGTCCGACTAAATCTTTATTCACCCCATCTTTTGCTGCTTCACGTTTGGCGGGACGTATATAGTCCAGCAGTTCATCTTTTTCATTTTGAGCCAAGGATGCAGCTTTAATAGCTATTTCCAAATTTTCTAATTGCTTGACTACATCTGTGTTAGTTATTTGTTGCTGTGTGTCCAGCTTGCCTGATTGACTTTGCTGGAGATTACCCACCGCTTGTCCTTGTTGAATCACACCCCCAGTTACAGTTACACCGCTCATACTTTGTGATTGGCTGGGTTGTTCTGGTTGTTTTTTACCAAACATAAATTTTTCCTTAGTTTTGCTCGTTTATAGATTCTGATATCGGTTCTGAAATTTCTGGAACTGCTGAAAAATTGTCGTTCATCCAGTTGAGTAATGGCACTAGTAATAACAACATACAAGCAGAGTAAACATCGCCACCCCAACTGTCATGTAACCACTTAAAAGCTGCTTCATTACCTGTACCGTGGAAGTAACTGAGGAAAGTGTTACGAATGATATTGGCAATAATACTAATCACAACAGCAATAGATAAAAACCAAGCACTAATACGGCGTGAAGCTAACCCCCCAGTCCAATACAGCAGCATCAAGCCGACGTAAAGCGTAGTAAACAACATTTTCAGCCCTGCACAATATGGTGCTACTTCTACAATTCGTCCGCCTACATAAATGTTGATTTCATCAACAACAACTGGCATTCCTAATTGATTGAGGATGAAACCCGCAGTACCAGCAATAAAGCTTTGTAGAGGTAAGGTGTAAGGAACCAATAAGTAGGGTAGGAAAGTTGGAGTTGCCAAAAATACCAGCAGTAATGCAAATCCTTGTAATCGCAAGCCGGCTATGCCCTTAAACCACAAGCACAATCCTGCCAGAATCATAGGTAAAGAAAGATTCACCCACTCGGCAATACCGCTAAGATAAAATATTCCCCCAACTACAAGCAAAACAGCACCCACAGGATGGGTGCTATCTGGTAAACGTTGCCATTGTTTACGGTTCAGCCAAGTCAGGTAAGCGGCAAATGGTAGTCCAATAATACCGTGGCTAAAATATTCATGTTCTATGCTGATGCTTTTGTTCAGCCAACCATCTAGCCAGTGCAGCAACACAGGAGCATACAACAATCCTAAAACGCCTAAAATTGCTATGCTCAGTAATTGCTGTTTGCTTCTGATTTGAATATGTTGCGGTAGTGCCATGAGTATAAGCAATTTAAATGAATGAAACAGTACTCAATTGTTTTGTTACTGACCACTGGTAACACATGAAATAATGTCATGAAAAAGAAATTTATAGCAACCCGTGTAGGATATTCAAACAAATCTATTGCCTATTGCCTGACCTCACCAGTAGTTTGTAAATCAAATAGGATTGCTATATAACAACTGTTAGCCATTAATAATTGCTGTAATTTCACCTACGACTTCTTGAATTTGGTTACTACTTAAACCAGGATACATAGGTAAAGATAAAATTTGCTGGGCAAGCTTTTCTGCTTGCGGGAAGTCTCCCTGTTGATAGCCCAGGTAAGTGTATGCAGGTTGCAGATGGCAAGGAATTGGGTAGTGAATACCTGTTTGAATTCCGGCTGCTAGGAGTTTCTCTTGAATTTGCTGGCGTTCGAGGCGGCAAGACTGATCAATTTTGATGACATACAGATGATAGACGTGTCCGGTATTGCTATGATTTTTTAGAGGAATGATGCCAGCAGTTTTCAGGGGTGCTAATCCAGTATCGTACTGCCGTGCAGTAGTCAGGCGATCGCCATTCCACTGCGATAAATAGGGAAGCTTTGCCAATAAGATGGCAGCTTGCAAGGTATCCAAGCGACTATTTGTACCAGGTTCTTCATGTACATACTTTTGCGATGCACCATAGTTACGCAAGCGGCGCATTTTTTGGGCTACCTCTGAATCTCTTGTTAGTAGAATTCCGCCATCACCAAATGCCCCTAAATTTTTACTGGGATAAAAGCTAAAAGCGGCAGCCACTCCTACAGAACCAGCTTTGTAACCTTCCCGTTGGGCTAGGTGTGCTTGGGCTGCATCTTCAAAAATAAATAGTTTGTGGGTAGTAGCAAAATCTAACAACTGCTTTGGTGATACCATCTGCCCATAAAGATGTACCGGGATGATGGCTTTAGTTTTGGAAGTAACTACCTTAGCTGCTGCTTCTAAATCAATTAATGCTGTATCCGGATCGCAATCAACAAGAATTGGTTTAGCACCTACACGTAACACGCCAATGAGTGTGGCGACAAAAGTGTTGGCTGGGAGAATCACTTCATCACCAATGCCGATATTACAAGCTTGCAAACCTAGAGCGATCGCATCAGTTCCGCACGCTACACCTACACCATATTCTGCACCCGATGCTGCGGCAAAAGCTATCTCAAAATCGGCAACAGCTTGACCTAAAATAAAATCGCCTTTATTTAAAACACCATTGATCGCTTTTTCTAATTGATTTTGAATTGCTTGATGTTGGAAGTTAAGGTCTACAAAAGGAACTCTCACAGCCATTCTATTCATTACTATTTATCCTTAAAAATTAAATATTCAATTTGCTTGGAAATGCTAATAAAAGTTGACACATCAAGATTTACCTATGAGTAAATTCATCTCATAAACTCTAGGTTAATTTTGCTTTTACTTAATTTAATTCATTTTAATAATAACCTCAAAAAATTTGCTTTTATTCCTCAAATATCCGTTTTTCTACTTAAAATAGATTATTTTTCAATGCACAGAAATTCTCAGTAAACAAAAATTGCATCAACACGCATAAAATTATTATTTTTATTCAGAGTATAAATTAAACATAGCAAATAGCTTTTATACCAAACTTAAACGTATATTACCCTGAGCAAAGACTAAACTAACGTAGTTTTCGAGAAAACCCTGAGTCATATGTTTATCAGAGTACTTCACTAGATTTACGGCAAGGATATAAAATTTTTGTCCAATTATTGTTTGTCGGAGGCAAAATTGGGGAATGCTTAAAAATAGTAAATCATAACCCTGAAACCGGGGTTATATAAATTACAGTATCGAGGAATTATCAAGGTAGTGGTGGCAATGGTAGAGCCTGAAAATAAATTATTCGGTCTTAAGGATGGTTGGGCTTCTCAGGAAACCAGGGAACAGCAACGTCTCAAAATACTGTCAGAGTTAGGTTTACGACAGCCAGAAACAATACCAGTATTTGAAGAAGCCACTCAAACAGCTGCCCATTTTTTAGAAGCACCTATTTCCATTTTGGGATTTGTAGATCAAGAACGTCACTGGTTCAAGTCAGCTGTAGGTTTATCTAGACTGGGATTGATGAACCAATTAGCCCAAAGTCGTCAGTTGTTGCGTCACGAATCTTTCTGCACTCAAGTAGTAGAAACTTGTAGAGAAATAGTAATTAATGATACGCAAAAATATAGTAATTCTACTTTAGCAATTAGTAAGTTAGTGCAGGATTATGGCATTCGTGCTTACTTGGGAGTACCACTGATTGATTCATCAGGTCATTGTTTGGGTGCTTTGGCAGTAATGGATTTAGTGCCGCGAGAATTTAAAAATCGAGATATTGAGCTTCTACAAATCATAGCTCGTTGGAGCATGAGTGAATTTGAGCGCAATCGACTGCTACAAACTAAACCAGAAAAAAGCAATCAGAAAAGTGTTGCAAGTTTGTTACTCAATAACGAACCTACCACTAACACCAAAACTAGCCCATCCAATTCAGAAAAAGAACCACTTTCTACTAAGCAATTAAAGTTAGAACTGTTGGAACAACTTACTCACGAGTTACGCACTCCCTTGACTTCGGTATTAGGGATGGCTAGCGTTTTAGGGCGAGAAATTTATGGGCCTTTAACAACTAAGCAAAGAGAATATGTTGAGATTATCCAACACAGTGGCCGTTATTTACTTTCTTTAGTTAACGAAATTACCGAACTAGGAACTGTAAATGATAACTCCAATGTGCTGAACTTGGCTCCGGTAGATATTGAAATGCTATGTCAACAAGCTATCAATAGCCTAGAAGAGCCAGCTAACCGCCGTGAGCAAGATATCCGCCTGTCGATAGAACCCGGCCGTGGTCGCATTTGGCCTTTAGATAAAGATAAAGTGCGGCAAATACTTTACCACATGGTTTTCAGCGTCATTCAATTTTCTGCTACGGGCAGCATTGTCAGGATTCATGTTTCTTATAAAGAAAGTACTCTCAACATTACTGTTTGGGTTTCACATCCCTGGTTAGGAGATGGTATTACTGAGGTTGACCCCTATTTTCGTCTTCATCCCCCATCTCTATTGGAACTGAGCAATGAAGCAGGGTTTTATAATCCTTATCCAGACTTTTTTGAGGAATCAGGCAGCCTACCAGTAGCAGTAGAACAGTCACCAACCCTAACTGATTCTTACTCAGATTTATCTCTTATCAGTTCTGAAATAGATTTAGCTAAGGGTAATGGTAGTTTGTCACGCGAAAGTTTAGGTTTGTTGTTGAGTTATCAACTGGCAGAATTGCATGGTGGACAAATTTCGATCCAAGGTTCACCAGAATCAGGACACCGCTATGTACTATCTCTGCCTATACAAATGCCTACTAGCTCTGAAGACAGCGAAGTTTAATTCAGATGTTAGCTGTTTATAACTACCCGCATTATCATTAAGTGCAAGTTCTGCTTGTGCAGATCTGCTAATTGATTGCAGCGTGTTTTATGAATTTAGTCTGGCAACGATTTACTTTATCTGATTTACCGCTCAAAGAATATCTTGCAACTAGCTACCTACGCCGTTTTTCTGTTGGTTTGCTCAACTCATGGCGGCAAAGCAGCATCTTGATACAGTGGGGAGATATAATAGCAGCTGCTTTAATGAGCTTAGTTTATGCTCTTGCTCCTTTTGTATCGAGTACATTGGTTGGGGTGCTGCTGATAGCTTGTGTAGGTTTTTGGCTGTTGTTGACTTTATCTGATGAACGAGTCCCAGCCAATGCGCCGTTATTTACACCTATTCACTTGTTGGTATTGCTTTATTGGGGAGTAGCTGTTGTCGCTACGGCATTATCACCAGTAAAAAAGGCTGCATTGAACGACCTGGCAACATTAACGCTTTATTTGTTATTGTTTGCCCTTTGTGCGCGGGTACTCAGGTCATCGCGTATTCGATCTTGGATAATTACGCTTTATTTATTAGTATCGCTAATTGTCAGTGTCTATGGATTACGGCAGTGGTTTTTTGGTGCTGCACAGCTGGCAACTTGGGTAGACCCAGCATCGCCTCTGTCTAAAACTACTAGAGTTTATAGTTATTTAGGTAATCCTAATTTATTAGCTGGGTATTTAATGCCAGCTGTTATTTTAAGCTTAGTCGCAATTTTCGCTTGGCAAAGTTGGGCCAAAAAAGCTTTGGCATTGACAATGCTGGTGGTGAATAGTGCCTGTTTGGTTTTGACTTTTAGCCGTGGTGGTTGGATAGGATTATTAGTTGCAGTTTTCACCGCAATGGCGTTGTTACTTTATTGGTTAAGTGTGCAAATGCCTCCTTTTTGGCGCACTTGGGCATTGCCAATACTTTTAGGAGGCCTGTTGGGATTATTGGTTTTAGCAGTATTATTTGTGGAGCCAGTACGTCTGCGGGTTTTTAGTATTTTTGCCGATCGCCAAGATAGCAGTAATAATTTCCGCCGCAATGTTTGGGATGCTGTGTTTGAGATGATCGGCGATCGCCCGATTATCGGTATTGGCCCTGGTCACAACTCGTTTAATAAAGTCTACCCCCTATATCAGCGTCCCCGTTATAGTGCTTTGAGTGCTTACTCAATTTTGCTGGAGGTAGCGGTAGAAACAGGTTTTGTCGGTTTAGCTTGTTTCCTGTGGCTGATAGTAGTAACCTTTAATACAGCATTTTTACAACTGCGGAGATTACGAGAATCGAGAAATATCCAGGGATTTTGGTTAATTGGGGCTTTTGCTAGTCTGTTGGGTATGTTAGCTCATGGCACAGTAGATACAATCTGGTTTCGCCCGGAGGTAAACACCCTTTGGTGGCTAATGGTGGCCTTAATTGCTAGTTACTGGACTCCCGTAAATCAAGTTAACTCAACTAACCAAGAGTTGGCCGCAAATTAACCTGGGATGGGAAGGGCAAGGTTTTAAATTCAACTTGCCCATTTCAAACACTGAGAACACAAAAGTTCCTTTGTTTACTTTTTTGACATTCTAGCTGTTTGCACTACTCTCTATAGCTTGTAGCACCAGGGGCGCTAGGGTCACGGTAACGGGTTGGCTCGTCGTCACGTTTTTTACCAGCTAAACCAGCTAAACCAGCTAAACCCAGTAATCCTAGCCAGCCCCAGTCAAAATCATTACGATCAGCAGTATTGTAAGTTGTTGTGCTTTGGGGTGTATTAGTGGTTGTGGAAGTACTGTTGTCTTGAGCTTGTGCAGATACGGTAAAAGGCAATATTGCCATCCCTAAAGAAAGTAAGCCAGCACCAACAGCATTGGTAAAATTAAGTTTCATGATGAATTTTCCTTGTTGCTTGCAAAGTTACTCACCACTCTATCCATTCCCAACGTGACCAGAATCAATCTGTAGCTATAAACTAGGCTATCTCTTAACTCACGCTGAGGGTATATAGTCTAGGGAGTTGGGAGTAGTGAGTAGGGGAGTAGGCAAGCAGAGGAGAGTAACAAATGAAAAATGATTATTGATTAAAAATTTTTCATTGCTCTTTGCATATTTCGTTGATCATCACGGCGTTTGATATCTTCGCGCTTGTCATGAAGTTTTTTACCTTTGCCAAGGGCAATGCTCACTTTTACCCAGCCTCGCTTTAGGTACATCTTTAATGGTACCAATGTCAAACCTTGTTGTTCTACTTTGCCAATTAATTTGCGAATTTCCTGACGATGCAGCAATAGCTTACGTGTCCGGCGCGGTTCATGATTGAAATATTGACCACTAGCGTTATATGGTGAAATATGCACGTTGAGCAGCCATATTTCACCATCACGAATCAAACCATAACCATCTTGTAAATTTACTTTGCCAGCACGGATTGACTTAACTTCTGTTCCGGTCAACTGAACGCCAGCTTCATAGGTTTCCAAGATTTCATACAAATAACGGGCTTGACGGTTGTCACTAATAACTTTGTAACTGTCGCTCTTGTCACTCATTGATATTTTGATAACTTTAAATGTGTTGCAAAAATCGTTTAGACTAGCTTGTGAATTTATAGAGGCATATTAAACCACTATAAATTAATTATTAGCTGAATATCAGTGTTATCCTATTAATCTAAAAATGTTTTTTGCTGTAAACGCTGCGGCATTATCATCGTTAAAGTCAATATTATTCACACTATGGTAGTAATTAGTTTGCATCAATGGTAGGTTGTTAAGAATTACAAAAGTATCTATCCTTTACATACACTAGCTATTGAACCTGCGTTAAACTTCTTGAGCCACTCCTAATGATTTAAGATTTTCTTTATAAATTAACTATCGAGCAGTCATTAGCTGGTAATCCTGTCATAGTATGAAACATAAGAAGACTATTATTGTCTGTGTTCGCTGAAAACACTCGTAGAAGCAAATTTATAAGTAACCAAAATGCTAGGGGTGTACTGTTCATGCCCTTGACGATCCTTGTGGTGGATGACGACCTGGGCACTCGTCTGTCTATTAGCGATTATCTTGAACTGTCTGGCTACTCAGTGATTACGGCTAATGACGGTCAAGAGGCTTTGGCAATGGTAGAAGAGTACCATCCTGATTTAATTGTCACTGATATTGTTATGCCACGGATGAACGGCTATGAACTGGTACGCAGGGTGCGCCAACAGCCAGGATTTCGTTTATTGCCTGTAATTTTGTTAACAGCACGTACTAAAACCCAAGAGAGAATTCTGGGCTATCAGTCGGGGTGTGATTTATATTTACCCAAGCCGTTTGAGTTGGAAGAGTTAGCCGCCGCTATTCGCAATTTGTTAGAGCGATCGCAAATTATTCAATCTGAGTACCGCGTTTCTCAAAAAGAAAATTTAGGTACTTCCACCCCAACAGCAGTAGAAGCCCATAACTCTATATTTACTCATCTAGAAAAACCTGAGTTGTTCTCATCCCTAACTACCAGAGAACAAGAAGTTCTCGAACTGCTGACTCACGGCCTGTCGAATGTCGAAATGGGTCAACAGTTACACCTGAGTCCGAGAACAGTAGAAAAGTACGTTAGCAGTTTATTAAGAAAAACCGCCACCAGTAACCGGGCTGAACTGGTACGGTTTGCAATTAAACATGGTTTAGTTGAATAGCTACTTTGCTAAATCAATCAAGCTTGTAATTGCTGATTGGTAATCTCGTGAAGCAGACCTTCACAAGCATCAACCAGTAAATCGATTACTTGATTAAATCCCTCTACGCCGCCGTAGTAGGGGTCTGGAACTTCTTTGAGCGTATGTCGAGTACAAAAATCACACATTAACCGCACCTTACCATGATATTTGCCAGTTGGGTCAAGGGCGAGAATATCATCATAATTGTCACGATCCATTGCCAAAATCATGTCAAAGTCTTGAAAATCTGACTTTTCAAACTGTCTGGCTCGACCACGGAGTTTAATTCCTAATTTCGCCGCCGCCGCCGCACTCATACGTCGGTCAGGGGAGCTACCAATGTGATAGCCAGATGTGCCAGCAGAATCACAGGAGATGCTGTCACTCAACCCAGCCTGCTCAATCAAATTATTCATGATGTTTTCTGCCGAGGGCGATCGACAAATGTTCCCTAGACAGACAAACAACAGTTTGTAGGGCATTGGTCTTTTTTGTCCTTTGTCAATTGTTCTTTGTCAATTGTCATTTGTCATTTGCCATTTGTACAAACCAATGACCAATGACTAATGACCAATGACTATTGACTATTGACTAAAATCCAGGCAATTCCAATCCACTGGTCAAATCTTCCATACGTTCCCGCATTGTGGCTGTGGACTTGTTGTAAGCGTCTTTCATTGCTACTGTTACGAGATCTGAAAGTAGTTCTGCTCCTTGCCCTAAAGCATCAGGAGAAATTTCTACTCGCTTCGGTTCTTGGTTGCCGCTGACAATCACCTTGACTAGGCCACCGCCAGCTTCTCCTTGAATTTCCATTTGCTCCAATTCTTCTTGGAGTCGCTTTGCGCCTTCTTGAACTTGCTGCGCTTTTTTAAAGGCTTCGGCTAGTTCTTTCATTTTTCCTAAGCCAAAGCCAAATCCTTGTCCTTTACCTGTCATAATTGATTGTCCGCGTGTGCTTTGAATAACAAATCAAATTCAATTATAGATGCGGGTGGTAATTTGCCACTTTTGTTACTAATAATTAATGCTAGGGGTTAGGGATGAGGGGTTAGAGACTAGGGATTATAAATATTGGTGATTGAATAGCTGGCTATAAGGCTATAAATCAATTCCCTTACTAGCCCCTAACCTCTAGCCTCTAGCCTCTTCATCCACAAGCTGCTTGAAACTCACCGATCATTTTGACTTCTGGCTCTAGCAAAATCGACCAGCGTTCTTGGACTTGTTCCTGGATGTGACGAATCAGGCAAAAAATATCACTAGCTTTGGCTCCACCGCGATTTACAATGAAATTGGCATGGAGTTGAGCTACTTGTGCGCCGCCGATTTGATAGCCTTTGAGGCCTGTTTGTTCAATTAACCAGCCAGCAGCATAAGGTTTGGGATTGCGGAACACGCTACCACAACTGGGGAAATTATAAGGTTGGGTAGAGAGCCGATGCTGTTTGTGTTGTTTGGTGAGAGCCAAAACTTGGGCTGGATCTGCACCTGGTTGCAGTTGGAAAGTGGCTTGGGTAACAATGCGATCGCTACCTTGCAGTATTGAAGTTCTGTAGCTGTAATTTAATTCAGCCGGAGTCAAGGTTTCTAGCTTACCGTCTGGTGACAGCACTTCGGCACTCACCAAGATATCTGCGATGCAGCTCTTATGTGCGCCAGCATTCATGACTACGGCTCCACCCACAGTTCCAGGAATACCAACAGCCCACTCGAACCCTTGCCATCCCAGTTGTGCCGCTTCCCATGTTAAGCTGGGAATTGATTCACCAGCCGCTACTGTTAATAAACCCGTGTCTGGGTCAAAGTGACTGTGGCGAAAATGACGCGTGGCAATCACTAAGCCAGGTAAACCGCGATCGCTCACGAGTAAATTAGAACCTGCCCCTAAAGTTGTTACTGTTAAATTATGTTCTTTTGCGTAATTCAAGCTTGCTTGCAGTGCTTCTAAGTTTCGAGGCGCAACATACCATTCGGCTGCTCCCCCGACTCTATAGGACGTAAAGGCAGATAAAGCAGCCTGAGGCTTGATAATACAATCTGTACCGGGTAAGTAAATAATTTTGCTATCTGATGATTTATCTGTTTCTTGTTTCTGTGTAGGTGTAGCAGAAACTGTGCAGATGTTTCCAGCTGCCGAGGAGGTTTTCATTTTGACATCAATTTGTGAAATTTTTACATTTTTCTGCCGCAAAAATACAGCAATAGTTATGAATTAATGCCGTTACTCAACGGTTTTAAGATGTGGCTTTAGCAGCCTCACAAAGTCTCGTAATTACTTCTGGAATTTCTTGATTGAGATTGCCTGCACCAAGGAACAGTGCTAAGTCGCCAGGACGCAGGGTTTTGAGTAAGAATTCGCGCACTTGGAGTAAAGTTGGTTGATACACGACCTGTGAGTGGAACTTGCCAACTTCTGCTGCTAACTGTTCACCACTGATTTGCCCTAAGTTGGGTTCGCCTGCACTGTAAATATCAGTCAGGACAACCAAATCAGCATGGGTAAATGACTCAGAAAATTCTTCCAAAAAGGTCAGTGTGCGACTATAGCGATGGGGTTGGAAGATAGCCACCACTCTTTGCCCTGGTCTAGCCTGAAGACGTGCAGCTGCAAGCGTAGCACGCAACTCACTGGGATGATGGGCATAGTCATCAATAAATGTAATGCCATCGACTTCCCCGCGAAACTCAAAGCGTCGTCTTGCACCTTCAAATGTGGCAATAGCTTTGGCAATTTCACCAAATTCTAGATTTAATACTCGACCAACAGCAACTGCGGCTAAAGCATTGCTGAGGTTATGACGACCTAGTAAACGCAACTTTAACACACCTAATGCTTTGCCGCGTTCCCAAACTAATGCTGTAGTACCATCGGCACGATAGTCAATATTGGTAACGGTATAGTCAGCATTAGTATCTTGATGTAGGCTATAGCTGATTGTTGGTTGCAGGCGATCGCGTACTGTTTCACAATCAATACTGCCAATTAAAGTCTTACAACCCCGCGCAAATGTTTGGAAAGTATCAACTACTTCCTCTAATGTGTCGTAGTGGTCAGGGTGATCGAGTTCGATATTAGTGATAATGCCAATCTCAGGCGCGTGTTTCACTAGGGAACCATCAGATTCATCTGCTTCTGCTACTAGATATTGGCTTTGTCCTAAGCGAGCATTGCCTTCCCACGCATTGACTTCGCCGCCCACCAAAATTGTGGGGTCTAAACCCGCTTGCAGTAGCATATAACCAATCATGCTACTGGTTGTGGTTTTGCCATGAGTACCTGCGACAGCGATGCTTTTATAATCAGCAATCAAAGCGGCTAGTACATCTGAACGATGTAATATCGGACAACCTAATTCTAAAGCAGCTTTATATTCTAAATTAGTAGTGTTAATTGCAGTTGAACAAATTACTTGAGGTAGTAATGACATCGGAGCAGCTAACAATTCTTGGGAACTTAATGCTGCTTCATTCTTCATTACATCGGGGTGAAAGAATTCAAGATTACTTGCTTCTTGCTTCCCAAAAATATGTGTTCCGATAGATTCTAACTTGCGCGTAATATGGTTAGGACGAACATCTGAACCTGACACTGGCAAATTACGCTTTGCCAAGACATATGCCAGAGCAGACATACCTATGCCACCAATTCCAATGAAATGGAATGGTCTACCACTAAAATCCACAACATTACTCATTGTTACTCCTCTTGCACCACACCATATTCATAATTGACACGCGTATCATAACAGGAATTTGTTTTTTACCGTAAATTTTTCTACACCTTTTTTATGCTTGCTATCTGAGAGCTTTTGCACTGCCGTTATGCGGATTGAGAATGATTTTACCTTTATAAGAGGTTTTTGCTATTTCTGAACTGTTTTTATGATTATTCTGAAAATTTCCACTGCATCGGGAAAGAAATTCTTCTAAGGACAAATACATATTTTTAGATTCCTGACTGGTAAAGGCTACGATAATACATTCGTAACCAAATCGTTGTTAAATTGCATCGAGCTTAGGCATGAATTGAGTACAATAATACATTGGTTGTAAAATTGTGTTTCAACTGCATAGAGCTTACGCATAATAAAATGCAGCAACGAGCAATTTTTGGTGGCACATTTGATCCAATTCATTGGGGACACCTGCTTATCGCCCAGATGGCTTTACATCAAGTATCCCTAGATCAAATAATTTGGGTACCATCGCTCAATCCTCCGCATAAACAAGCAGCACCTTTTGAGCATCGACTAAAGATGCTGTTATTAGCAACACAAGAAAATCCAGCTTTTACTGTCTCCTTAGTGGAAACCAATCGCCCTGGAACTTCTTATGCCATCAACACTTTTATAGATTTATCTGCTGTTTATTCAAATACTCGCTGGTACTGGATTGTAGGTTTAGATACTTTCCAAACCTTGCCTCGTTGGTACCGTGGACGTGAATTAATACAAATGTGTGATTGGTTGATTGCACCCCGAAAGATAAGTAGTGATACCACCGTTCCAAGTGATTTGCTTTGCCAACAAGTGGAGCAACAACTAAGGCAGCAGTCACTAACCATTCACTGGCAATTCCTGAATATACCCTTAGTAGGAGTTTCGTCAAGTCTTATTCGCAAACTTTGTTACGAAAGGCAATCTATTAACGATTTAGTTCCAGAGCCGGTGAGATTGTACATTACGAATCACAACCTCTATTCCAAAAAATCTGAATAAAATATATATTTTTTTTTTGGATCTAACACTTTATAGTTATTAATACTCCCTCCTTTGCGATATGATTGGGTTCAAAGATATCAACTTATAGGCATAAATACAGAGGGCAAGACACTGTGATTAGAGTCGCAATCAACGGTTTCGGGCGCATCGGGCGTAACTTTGCACGTTGTTGGCTAGGTCGGCAAAACAGTAATATCGACCTTGTAGCTATTAACGACACATCAGATCCTAGAACAAATGCTCACCTCCTGAAATACGACTCAATGCTTGGGAAGTTAAAGGATGTTGACATTTCCGCCGATGATAACTCTATCATCGTTAACGGTAAAACCATTAAATGCGTATCTGATCGCAATCCAGAAAACTTGCCCTGGAAAGATTGGGGAATTGACCTGATTATCGAAGCAACTGGGGTTTTTACTAGCAAAGAGGGAGCGTTAAAGCACGTCAATGCTGGAGCCAAAAAGGTTCTGATTACTGCTCCTGGTAAAAATGAAGATGGTACTTTCGTAATCGGTGTGAATCATCACGATTACGATCACAATACACATCACATTATTAGTAATGCCAGCTGTACAACTAACTGCCTAGCTCCGATTGCCAAGGTGCTGAATGACAAATTCGGAATCATTAAAGGCACAATGACCACAACCCATAGCTACACCGGAGACCAGCGTTTGCTAGACGCTTCTCACCGTGATGTGCGCCGGGCAAGAGCAGCAGCCATCAACATTGTCCCCACCTCGACAGGTGCAGCAAAAGCAGTGGCGCTGGTAATTCCAGAACTCAAAGGTAAGCTTAATGGCGTTGCCTTGCGTGTGCCAACCCCGAACGTCTCAATGGTAGATTTCGTTGTTCAGGTTGAGAAGCGTACTATTACGGAAGAAGTTAACCAAGCTCTTAAAGATGCATCAGAGGGGCAACTCAAAGGTATCTTAGACTACAGTGAACTCCAATTGGTATCTTCTGATTACCAAGGTACTGATGCTTCTTCGATTATTGATGCTAGCCTGACTTTAGTCATGGGTAATGACTTGGTAAAAGTCATGGCTTGGTATGACAACGAGTGGGGTTATAGCCAACGAGTTCTAGATTTGGCAGAACTGGTAGCTGAAAAGTGGCAATAATTTGTCATTAGTCAATGGTCAATAGTAAAAATTATGGGCTGTTGACTCTAGACTATTAACTAAAATGTTGAAATCCCTGGCTAAGGCTGAGAACTTGGTCAGGGATTTTTTGATGTTCGTCATGCAATAGTACTTGTGAACCAGATGTAATGGTTCCAATAATTGCTGCGTCTTGACCGAGTTTTTTCACTAGAGTATTTGCTTGTTCTTTTGGTAAAGACAGCACTAATTCAAAGTCTTCGCCACCATAAAGGGCATATTTTATTGATTGTTCTGGTTTGAGCCAATGTTCAAAAGATGCAGGTACAGGAATTTTATGGCGTTCTAAGACAGCACCAACACCACTAGCGCGGCAAATTTGTAAAACAGCATCAGCTAAACCATCACTACTATCCATTCCGGCAACAGGGAGTTGGGAAGTGAAAATTTCCCACAGGATGGGTAAAACATCTAATCGGGGTTGAGGGCGTTGATGGGCTTTGATGAGAGCCGTCTTGACTTTGTTAGACAGGTTTTGCCCTAATTGGGGTTGCAATAGCAATTGTAAGCCAGCATGGGAGGCTCCGTGAATACCTGTGACCACGATCGCCATTCCTACTTCGGCAGCAGAACGGCGGATAATACGCCCAGGATCAACTTGACCAAAGGCAGTAATTGAGAGAGTGGTAACAGGCGATCGCACTACATCACCGCCGACAATTGGGGTATTGTATTTTTGCAGGCATTCTGTCATGCCTTGGTAAAGTCGCTCAACCCAACTTACCTGTAAATCGCCAGGAAGCCCCAACCCAACGGTAATACCTAAGGGAGAAGCCCCCATTGCAGCTAAATCTGATAAATTGGCTGCTGCTGCTCGCCAACCAGCATCCTCTGGGGACGTGGTAGCATTACTAAAATGTACGCCGTCAACTAAGACATCTGTTGTTACTACTAAAGATTCTCCTGGCGTAGTTACTAGGACTGCCGCATCATCCCCAATAATTTCTGCGGGGCAGAAGCTTTGTAATTTTGCTAACAGGCCTTGTTCGCCAATATCTTTAACTTTGGTCATTGGTCATTTGTCAATTGTCCTTTGTTATTGTCCTGTCCCTTGTCTTTTCTACGTCCCTGCACCTTTACCTCCCCTACTCTCCACTCCCTATTCTCTACTCCCTCAAGTTACGATAAAGCTATCGTCTAGGGGACTGTGGGTATGGTCACTACACCAGTATCAAATCTCACATTTGAAGAGTATCTAAAATATGATGATGGTACTGGTTTTCACTATGAACTGGTGGATGGCAGGCTGGAATTAATCAACATCCCGACGATAGAACACTTATTAATTGCTAAATTCCTTGAGCAAACACTAGATGCAGAAATCTTGCGGTTGAGTTCGTCTTGGTTGACGTTTCGGGAAACTGGGACAAGAACAGGGAAAAATAAGTCTAGGTTAACTGATTTGTGTGTAGTGACGCAGGAGCAAGCACGAGATTTACTGAAGGCTTCAGCAGTGTTTGAAACACCACCATTAATGATTGTAGAGGTGGTTAGTCCAGATTCAATTAAGCGGGACTATCGTTACAAGCGGTCTGAATATGCGGCGGTTGGAGTGCCAGAATATTGGGTTGTAGACCCATTAGAGTTAAAAATTACTGTATTGTTCCTGGAAGAAGGATTTTACGAGGAGGAGGTTTTTACTGCTGACCAGAAAATTTTATCGCGGACGTTTCCAGAATTAGCGATCGCTCCTCATCAAATATTCGCTGCTGGAAATTTGTGAAAGATGAAGTATGAAGTGTAAAATTTCATACTTCATTTTTAATTAAGCTGCTTGGGGTTGTACTAGGTTATCTATGCCTTGAGTTACGGTAGCTGATTCGATTTTGTCACCAGCTTTGAGTTTATCTAAAATATCTTTGCCTTCTGTTAGATAGCCAAAAACTGAGTAACGACCATCCAGCAAGTTCCGCCCGGCGGGGGTGAGTTCTGGTTCAAATAAGAAGAAGAACACTTGGGATGAACCGCCATTAACTTGGCTTTCGGGACGCGCCATTGCTAATGCACCAAAGGACGAGAAAGGTAAAACAGGCATATCTAGATAACGGCCAGCGTCTTCTAAGGTAATGCCGTAGGTTGGTGCTTTATCCCCTTCGGCCAAAATCTCTAATGGAATTGCCCGATATTTACTTGTTTTAGGGTCAATAAAACCTTGTTCTTTGCCTGGGGGGTCGCCAGTTTGCAACACATAGGATTCTTCAGAACGAGTAAATTCTAACCCGTTATAAAAACCTCTTTGTACTAAATCTACAAAGTTACCAGCCGTAACTGGTGCGCTGTAACCATCCACAACAACAGTCAAGTCGCCTTTGTTGGTTTTAAATTCAATGGTGGCACGACCTTTGAGTTGGGGTAAATTACTGTACTCTTCAGGTACTTCAAAGGGAAATTCCTTTACCATTGATTCTTCAAGCAAAGAAACTAAATTCAGCAGTTTGTTTCGCTCTTGCAGAATTTGTTCTTTATCTTTGGATTGTGTTAATTCTTGTAGTTTAGCCACACCAGATTTTAACTCATCAAGCCATGCTTGGGCTTGAGGTTGGCGTTCTTCGGGGACGCTTGCTAAGATTTGTGAAGGCTTATCGAGAACGCGAGATGCTTTACTGAGGTCTTTAGAAATAGCACCCCAGCGACGATTAGCCCGCAACTGAGTTGATATATCTTCTAGACTGGCTTGTAGTTGCCTTACTGGTTCATTTTTGATTGGGAGTGCATAGCGCAACAAAGCTTTGCCGTCGGTAATTGCATTGCCAGAGGGCAAGGCAGCATTACTGGAGGGAGTCCAGCCAGCTGTATTGATGCCTAAAAATATAATCACCAACAGTATTGTTACTAGGCTGGACTTTAGCCAGGATTTTATTAACTTAAGCATGAGTATGGCTCAAATGCAGCATGAATATTGTTGACTGGGCGTAACCCATCAATAATCTTCCCACAGTTAGGAGTGAGTGGGGAGTTGGGGGGGACAAACGAGAATAACAAATGACTAATGACTATTGACTAATTAACCAATTACTCCGCTTGAAGGGTACAATAAATGCCGATTGTCTTCCAAAATTTGAAAGCTTCATGATCTCTAGTAACGATTTTCGACCCGGTGTATCAATTGTATTAGACGGGTCTGTATGGCGGGTGGTTGATTTTCTCCACGTTAAACCCGGTAAAGGTTCGGCGTTTGTCCGCACCACCCTCAAAAACGTCCAATCTGGCAAGGTTCTAGAAAGAACTTTCCGGGCTGGGGAAACTGTGCCGCAAGCAACTCTGGAAAAAAGCACGATGCAGCATACCTATAAAGAGGGCGATGAGTTTGTCTTTATGGATATGGAAACCTATGAAGAAGGACGACTCAGCGCAACGCAAATTGGCGATCGCGTTAAGTACCTCAAAGAAGGTATGGAAGTCAACGTGGTTCGTTGGGATGACCAAGTTCTAGAAGTAGAATTGCCTAACTCTGTAGTCCTAGAGATTACTCAAACTGATCCTGGAGTTAAGGGTGATACGGCTACAGGTGGGACTAAACCAGCCACAGTAGAAACTGGTGCAACTGTTATGGTTCCCTTGTTTATTTCTCAAGGAGAACGGATTCGGATTGATACTCGTGAAGATAAATATTTAGGCAGGGAATAAATTTTCTCTTAAATTTTTAGAGCTAATTGCGATTTAAATCCCCATATAGGGTTTAAATCCCTGCCCTCAATAACATTACTTAATTTACGGACAGGTTGAGGTAATAAAAGCTGTGCCATTGGACTTTAATGAAATCCGCCAACTGCTGGTAACTATTGCACAAACAGATATTGCAGAAGTAACTCTTAAAAGTGATGATTTTGAGCTAACGGTACGTAAAGCAGTAAGCATTAGCAATCACGCTGTACCGCAAGCTGCTATTGGTGGTGTGGTTGGTGCGGCAGTGACGACAGTTGCAGCAGGCGTAGCACCAACACTACCCACAGAGCGTGTTTTAGATACGGCTGCGGCTGGCGCAGGTGTACAGATATCAGCAAATCCGCCTTCAACTATTGACCAAAGATTAGTCGAAGTTTCTTCGCCAATGGTAGGAACTTTTTATCGCGCCCCTGCACCTGGCGAAGCACCATTTGTGGAAGTGGGCGATCGCGTTCGTAAAGGACAAACGGTTTGTATCATTGAAGCGATGAAGCTAATGAATGAAATTGAAGCGGAAGTATCAGGGCAAGTGATGGAAATTCTTCTCCAAAATGGGGAACCTGTAGAATATGGTCAACCTTTGATGCGAATTAACCCCGATTAAGTATTAATCTATATATGAAATGAGTAATTGTTAACCTTGTCTGTTTTTACGGGTCATTCCTGATGAAACAAGCGTTGCCTATACCGCCGGAAGTGGTGCAACAAGTAGCCGAATATTTCAGCCTGTTAAGTGAGCCGATGCGTCTGCGGCTGTTGCACTTATTACGGGATGAAGAAAAATGTGTACAAGAATTGGTAGAGGCAACACAAACTTCGCAGGCAAATGTCTCGAAACACCTGAAAGTAATGTGGCAAGCTGGAATCCTCAGCCGTCGCAGTGAAGGAACTTGCGCTTATTACCGGGTAGAAGACGAAATGATTTTTGAATTGTGTAATCAGGTATGCGATCGCCTCGCTACAAGGTTAGAACAGCAAGCTCGTAACTTTCGCGTTCTGAACACAAAACTTTAGCTCATATGTCAATGGTCATTTGTCAATAGTCAATGGTAATTTTGACTTTTGACTTTTGACTCTTGAACGCCAGTTGCTACAACGGAGGGAACCTCCCTTCGGGTGACGCTCCTGCGTCGCTAACGCTGCGCTAACACCACTTTGCTTATGCCGGGAAACCCGTCCACCGCAAGTGGTTCACCGCAACGCACTGACTCCTTTTGACTAAAGTGGATAATTTTTATCAAAGCTTTCACGAGTCAGGGGTTGTTCTAACTCTACACCCTCACCACCTAACACATCTAAAGGTTTACCGTTCACGTCAATGTAAACCTTAGCTTTGGGATTGATGCTTGAGGCAGTGTAAACAACTTGCCCGACACGACCCACCATTGAGGTGCTACCGCCGCCACTGGTAAAGCTATCCGATAAATTTACGTGAACTTCATCACCTTTTACTTGCAACCCCAGTAGTTGAGTACCTTTGGGAATGGTTGTAGAATCTGTACTTTCGCTTGGCCCTGCTAACAAAGCTTGGAAAGCTCTTTCTAAGGCTTGGTTTGGCTGGTTAGCTGCTACTGTAACTGGTTTGGGAACTAAAGCCACATTTTTTTCTTGCGGTTTTAGCCAGTAAACTTGAGGAGTTTGTTCCTTGGGTTGGGTAGTTGATGGCTGCTGTGGCTGCTGAATGCTTTGACTGGGGTTGGCGGGATTTGATGTTATTGGGGCTTTGTTTGACTGGGTAGCAAACCAAGCCAGACCACCGCTAACGGCGATAACAGCTGCGGAGGCGGCTGCAACTACACCCGAAGATATGCGATTAGATCCTTGTTGATCATTCATATTAAAAACCTTCCTGACTGAGGGCTGAAATAATTTGTATGTGAAGAGCAGCCTGGTTATGGACGATACTTATAAGTTGAGAGTTTCCAGAGATTTAAAGCATGGCTCTATCAGCCTAAATTCACGTGAGTTCGATGAATATTGTTTTCACCTCACCCCCAGCCCCTCGACTACGAGGAGAGGGAAGTAAAACCCTCATTTTTCGTTACTCCTCCCTCACCTTTTAGGGGAGCGTTAAATTATGCGATCGCTGACAATAAATAGTCCTTCTCTAATTTTAGAATTTGGACTTTAAATCCGTCATCTGCCAAATTCTATAAATCTCATTGTTTCTTGAGATTTCGGAAATTATTAAGAATTAGGGAACAGGGAACAGGCAAGAGAAATTTTATTTATTACTTTTACCTGTTTCCCTAAGGTTAAAAGTTATATTGTCCTCAACTGCAAACTACTCTCAGCCTTTTGCTGTTGAGGATTTTGGCGATTAATTTTTAACTTCTACTGCGGCTGTAATCCATTGTTTAAGTGTTGTTACAACTTCATCAATGGCAATTTCTTGAGATTGACGAGTTGCTCTTTCTACTACTTCAACTTTACCGTTGGCAATTGCGCGTCCCGTAACAATTCTATAAGGTATGCCAATTAAATCAGCGTCTTTAAATTTCACCCCAGCGCGTTCATCACGGTCATCTAATAATGTTTCAATCCCGGCTTGGTTGAGTTCGGTGTAAAGTTTTTCGGCAATTTGTACTTGTTGGGCATCATTAATATTAGGAATTGTCACAATCGCGTGATAAGGTGCGATCGCTACAGGCCAAATAATCCCATCTTTATCGTAAGATTGCTCAACAGCTGCCTGTGCCAATCGAGACACACCCACACCATAGCAACCCATCACCAAGGGTTTTTCTTCTCCTTGTTCGTTGGTATAAGTTGCACCCATCGCCACGGAATATTTTGTGCCTAATTGGAAGATATGACCAACTTCGATTCCCCTTGCGCTATGGAGAATTTGTTCGGGGTTGTGCTGGGCGCGATCGCCTGGTCTAGCTTTACGCAAATCTACTATACTTTCTGGTAGCTTAAATTGCTGGTTCCAATTTGCACCGACTACGTGATAACCAGCTTCATTTGCACCAGTCACGAAATTTTTTAAATCAACGGCTGTTTTATCAACTAACCGCACAAACTTAGCCTGGACTTGTTTGTTCCCGGCAATATATTCATCACTAATATCTGGCGCAATGTAACCTAAAGGTAGAGATTTCGCCGCCCAGGTTTGTTGTGTTTCCGCACTGGGTACATTTAAGGCGATGATTGCTTTTGCGCCGTAATTACCTGCTAACCGCGTCAATTCATTTTGTAATTTGACTTCGTTAACTTCCTGATCCCCACGAATACTGACCAGTACCAACACAGTCACTCCATTATCGTAAACTGTTTGGTAAAGGACGGTCTTAACTATTTGGGTGGGAGAACATTTCAAGAATGAAGAGAGTTTTTCAATAGTATCTGTTCCGGGTGTCTCCCGCTTCTCATAACTGGTAAAAGGGGAAGTTTCTGCATCCGCAGGTAAAGAAACGGCTTTTTCGACGTTGGCGGCGTATTTACCATCTTCGGTGTAGAGAACTTCATCTTCGCCAGCTTCCGCCAACACCATAAATTCTGTAGAACCAGAACCACCAATTGCACCAGAGTCAGCTTCTACTGGACGGAATGCCAAACCAGCCCGCCGCAGCATATTGCTGTAGGCTTGGTACATATCTTGGTAGGTTTTTTTTAGGCTTTCTTCATCGACGTGGAAAGAGTAGCCATCTTTCATAATGAATTCTCGGCCGCGCATTAAACCAAAGCGGGGGCGAATTTCGTCACGGAATTTGGTTTGCAGTTGGTAGAGATGTAGCGGTAACTGACGATAAGAGCGAATCATATCACGAGCGATCGTTGTGATCACTTCTTCATGAGTCGGCCCTAACCCTAATTGTTGATCGCGGCGATCGATTAGGGAAAACATAATTCCCTCAGCTTTGGTGTAAGTATCCCAACGGCCTGACTCCTTCCACAACTCAGAGGGTTGTAATTGGGGTAACAAACATTCTTGTGCGCCTGTGGCGTTCATTTCTTCCCGCACAATTTGAGAAACTTTTTGCAACACCCGCCACATAAACGGGAGATAAGCATAAATACCGCTACCGATGCGACGAATATAACCTGCACGGAGTAATAACTTATGGCTGGGAATTTCCGCATCAGCAGGATCATCCCGAAGTGTGACGAATAACATTTGTGACAGTCGCATCGTTTAATCCCTTTCCAAATTCCAAATCTTTTCAAGTATGAAGTATAAAGTGGTTAGTCAATGATCAATAGTCATTTGTTACTCCCATCATCTCTCTAACTTCTAGCCTCTAGTCCCTAGCTTCATACTTCAGGAGAAACTTACCTTGTCAGACGTAATTTATCAAGCACAGCCACCTTTAGAATTTATTCCGCCAGCGTATAATCCTTTAGTTTTGCGATTTGTTCACACGTTTCTACCGAGTTGGATACAGTGGCAAACTGCTATTTCCCATATTGAAGCAGACAACGTTGAGATTTTGGCGGATCTTTATCGTCAGTTTCAAGGGGGTAAGGTGCGCTTTTTGTTGGCATTTCGTCATCCTAAAACAGATGATCCCTTTTGTTTGGGCTACTTGCTGTCTCAACTTGTGCCGAAAGTAGCACAAGAACAGGGTATAACATTACAATCTCCGATTCATGCTCATTTTATCTACGATCGCGGCATTCCTCTCTGGGCGGGTGAATATGCAGGTTGGGTGGCTTCGCGCTTGGGCGGAACTCCTATCCAACGCGGTAAGGCTGACTGGACGGGGTTGCGTTCAGCGCGGGATTTGTTCGCCAATGGTACATTCCCGATGGCTGCTGCGCCGGAGGGTGCGACAAACGGACTATCAGAAATTATGAGTCCATTGGAACCAGGTATTGCCCAGTTAGGCTTTTGGTGCGCGGAAGACTTACAAAAAGCCGGACGCTCGGAACAGGTTTTAATTGTACCAGTTGGGATTAAATATAGTTATACTGCTGCGCCTTGGAGTGCGATCGCGCAATTGTTGAGTGACTTAGAAGCCGCTAGTGGTTTGCCTGTAAATGCGGGAAGAACCGATAATATTGCTTCAATGGAGTTACTTTATCCGCGATTATTAGCTTTAGCGGAACATTTATTATCTTTAATGGAGCAATTTTACACGCGTTTTTATCATCAAAAGTTAGCAGATGCTCAAACTGTAGGGGAAATTAAAGATAGAAATGAAGCCTTGGCATTGCGATTACAAGCTTTATTAAATGCAGCATTAGAAATATCTGAGCAATATTTTAACTTGCAACCCAAAGGAACTTTAACTGACCGTTGTCGTAAAGTAGAACAAGCTGGATGGAATTATATATTTAGGGAAGATTTTAAGGATATAAAAGCATTATCTTCTGTGGAGATAGCTTTAGGCGATCGCGTTGCAGAAGAAGCGACTGCTAGAATGTGGCATATGAGATTAGTAGAAAGTTTCGTAGCAGTTTCCGGTAACTATATAAAAGCAAAACCCTCAGTAGAAAGATTTGCGGAAACAACCTTAATTTTATGGCAGATGATTGCCAAAATTAGAGGCGATAAATCTTTTCAGCGTCCGCAATTGGGTAAGCAAAAAGTTAATCTTACTATCGGTCAGCCGCTATCGATATCTGAGCGTTATGCGGCATATAAAGAAAGTCGTACAGGTGCAAAGCAAGCTGTGGCTGATTTTACGAATGATTTACAACAAGCGATGCAAAGTTTGATTTGATGAGGAGAAGGTTTTTTTCACGCAGAGACGCGGAGGCGCAGAGAGTTATTGAGCGAGCATAATCTAATTCATGCAAGATATCGATTAATAATTTTTAGGAATTTAACAATTTCAGTTCTTCTTTTAAGATAGTCTTGTAACTGAGATACGATTTGCGATCGCTCTACAGCTTGATTAAAAACTTGAGATACATCGAGTACATCAAACGCCTATATTCTAAATAAGCACCAAACTGGATCTGCACTCATAATTTATTTTTTTTAATTATACACCTGGAAATACTTTAGATAAATCCAACCCTAAATCATTGAAGCATGGTAGCTTGACTGATTCATTTGGTAGAAATATTAGCTTGCTACGATAACCACATTTACCTTGTAGGTTTTTATAAGGCTCGCTGTAACACTCTAAATAACTATCTACTAAATTAAATATCCAATAGTCTGAAATACCAGCTTCAGCATAAACTGATAGTTTTTCTTCTTGGTCATATTTCAAAGAAGAATCTGAAATCTCAATTAACAGTAAAACATCTGATGGGTGAGGATGTTCTTGTAAATAATCATCAGTACGATTTTGTACAATTACCAAATCTGGTTCTGGTTCGCTTTTATCAGAAAGAATAACCGGCTCTTGTCCTCTAAGCGTTGCTTTTCCTGCAATAAGTGTAAATAATTCTCTATACAAGCGAGTGTTGCAAACAGAATGTGGTTTACCTTTAGCCGCTATTTGAATAATTTCTCCTTTAATTAGCTCAACTCGGTCATCTTCTGCAAAAAATCCGAGTTCAGCTAAACGGTGATATTCAGCTATAGTAAAACGTTTAGCACTTACTAAATTCATAAGAGTTAAAGCAAGATCGCTTAATTTTTAATTTTGAAGGAGCCGCTCACTGGCTTCATTAGTAGTATAAGGCAATTATAGCGAGTAGACCTGCTATATTCATGTTGAGCAAGTGCCTTCAAAATCGCTCTCTGCTTCTATAATTTCTTCTGTACTAACAACCTCCAAAGGAAAATTAAAATATTCCTCTTGAACTGTCTTTAGTTCTTTAATTGATTCTATAAAAAATTTTTTAATAGAACCTAATTGGTCTTCATAAGATAAAAATTCTTGTAAGCTTTTGCGATAGACTATACCTGACCAAGCTGGTGTAACTGTTAAATTACGTGGAGTCCAAATTTCAGGTTTATTATTGACTATATCTTTCATACCTTTAATAATTCTTTCACGGTTTATAAAAGTCGGTGAAACTTCTAAACATATACCGATATTGGGATAACTTGTTAAATCATCTGGATTTAAAGAAAAATACCCAAGACCGCAATAAAAATTCCATCCGTGAGCCAAGAAAGTGTAAATAATATATCTACTGTGATGTCTCCATTGAGTCATACTTGGTGAACCACTGATTACTCCACCGAAAGCACACTTAAATTCTGCCTGTACTTCCTCACTTAGGGTTGAACGCATAAAATTAAGAGTTTTATTAAAGTTAACCATTGTTAATAGGTCAACTGATGAAAATTGATTTTTTACCGACATTTGATTACTCCTCATGAAAGTTAAAATTTCTTGGGCTAAGTCATCAGAGCCATATGTGGCTAAAAAAGAATAGAAATGATACCACCTTAACTGATAAAAATTTACTAATAGTCTTTGTTTTGAAGCCAAAATTTTGATTTCGTCTTGAGGGTCATAAGCACGAGTAATATAAATTAAGATACGCTGATTAACATTTGGCAGACTACTCAAAATTTCAACATATCTTTTTAAAGCATTATTTCCATCTGTTGAACCAATTTTTGATTCAATAACTATTACATCTGTATTTACACCATTTGATAGTTCAATCAAAATGTCGAATCGACTATGAGCTGTATGACTTTCTAGTCCTTGGTGTTCTTTTTGAGTAGTAATAGTGATACTGTAATAACTATCATCGCTAATAATTAAGTTATGTTTCAGCCAAGTAATTAGCAAATCTTGATTAATAGTGAAAAAGTAAGCGACAATTTCAGTAAAAAAGTCTTCTAATGGTTTATTGGCTGAATGCAGATTAAGTAATTTGGTAAATAACGACATTTAAATTAAAACTTAGCGTAGTCAGCGTGTAAGGTGCATTATGCTTTGCTTACACACCCGATAATTAGTAAGGTTGCAACAGTTTTAACTCAGATGTCGGCTATTGACAATACTAAAAACAAACAGGGATAAAAATTGTATCTCTAAAATGATTGAAGAGCCTAGATTTAGGGAAATATACAAGTATTGAACACAAAACTAACAAGTTATCAGGCATCCTCTGATAATCCAAAAGACACAGAAGTTTAATTTCTATAAGGTATAACAATTGTGAAAAGAATAGAAATAGAAGAAAGAACAATCTTAGTTGGGTTAACAGGTAGTCATGGGTACGGGTTAAATAGACCTGAATCAGATTTTGATTACAGAGGGATATTTATAGGACAGAAGGAACATTATTTAGGATTTTCCGTAATTGAGCAAAAAGATAGCGGCTGGGATGAACCAGGACTGTTATCTTTTTTAGATAATAATAAAGATACTTGTTTATATGAACTTAAAAAATATATAAAGTTAGCCCAAGATGCCAATCCTAATATATTAGAACTGTTGTGGTTAGATAATTATTTAGTTTTAACTGAAGTTGGTCAGCATCTAGTTAATAATAGGCAAATATTTTTAAGCAAAAAGGTTAAGCATACATTTACTGGCTATAGTCATGCCCAACTAAGAAAAATTGAATCTCATCGAAAATGGTTACTTAATCCTCCCCAAAAGAAACCTACTCCAACAGATTTTGGTATTGAAGAAGAACCTTTAAGCAAAGATAATATTAATGCTTTTCTTGAATATCTTTATGTTTTAATTAGGGGTAAAATAGAGTATTTAGAAGAATCAGAGCAATTATATCAGTTACTAACAGCAGATATTGATTTTAAGGGATTTCTTAAACAGCATAACTTAGGTGAAGATGCAATTGAATATACTCAGCAATTAACTAAAGGTAGTGATGACTTCTTTAGTAGCTTAAGAAAAAGTCAAGCTTACCGCACTGCTTTGAGGGAATGGGAAGCTTATCTTAGCTGGCAAAAGAATAGAAACCCAAATAGAGCCGAGATGGAAAAGAAGTCAGGCTTTGACACTAAACACGCTATGCACCTAATTAGATTACTCAAATGTGGAATGGAAATTCTACAAACTGGAGTGCTGACTCCTAATAGGCAAAAAGCTGGGGACGCTCAATTACTCAAAAGTATTCTGAATGGGGATTTAACTTACGCTGAGGTGATAAGTTTGGCTGACGAATTAGAGAAAGAAATTGAGGTGGCTTACAACACTTCAAGTTTACCCCATCGCCCCAATACTCACGCTATTAATGAATTATGTATGGATTTAGTTCAAATGAGAGGATGGTGAAAAAGGGAGTAGGTAACAGGTGATAGTAAAGAGGGTTGGCTTTACCCCCAACTTTTCAAAAAAGTTGGGGAGTGATATGTACATTTGAAAAGAAGCTTAGATTTAGGTTAAGTGATTTTCTAGCAGTGATGCGATCGCTTCTGGATGAAGTTTTTTATACTTCTTTTTACCTAACATTAACACACAGTTAGGTGCGCTGCTGCAACGCTTTTGGCAGCCTGTGTGTTCAATTTCTACTTTGTCACGCAAACCGCGATCGCACAATGTTTTTTCTAGTTCTGATAATAAACTTTTACCACCTCTTTTAACGCAACCTGATTTTTGACACACCATAATTTTGGCTTGGGGTTGCGGTGATAATTCTTGATTTGGGCAAACATCAATTGATGTTATCTGATGTGCTTTAATTTTAATTTCACCTGTGCGTGTGTTTACTTTACTAACGCCACAAACGCGAATTTGTTCACCAGGGATTAAACTACATTGTAAAGGGCTACGCAATTCTTTTGGTAATTTAATGTACAAATTACCAGTAGGGATTGCTAATTGCAAGTATTTAGCTTTTCCTGATTTAATATCAGTAAAACCTAAGAACTGCCCTTCTAGGTTCAATTCCGATAACCTCAAATGTTTGTCACCCATGTTAACTACTCAGAATTTAATTACAAAATAATTAACCCCAAGCTTTTGGGGCTTTGTTGCTTATCGTTCAATCTTGATTGTTTCAACGCATTCGCCATTAGGCTTTCCCGCAGGGTAGGTGCGCGGAGGAATCTTTTAGAGGATTAGGATTAGTAAAAAAGAAGAAGGAAAAAAAGGAAAAATTGGTTGTTACCTTTTGCCTTCTCTCTTTACTGCCTTCTTGTAGTTCTAAGCCAAGCGTTTCGCTTCTACAGTTTGAGGTAAGTTAGCTGCATCTGGTATTTCCCGAAATTCTAATTCCCAACCGTTGGCTAAGGTCAGAATTTTTCCAGCTTCACCATCTGTTTGTTTAACTACTACTTCTTCTAAATCTTTTTTAGCAACATAGACCGTTAAATTACCAGTATCATTCATCCGTAGCATTACTTTCATGATTTTCCTCAGCAGATTCTAGTTCTTTTTTGCGACAACCGACAACGATTCCTTTATCTAAAAAATGCACAGCATAGATATAGGAACGTTGTAAAAAAGTACCTATACTTGCTACGTAGCCAATCTCTCCTTTTTTCGCTAAAATCTCGCCAATCTCTCTACCGGGAAATGTCCCGTCGTTTTTAATTTGTTTGCGGAGTCTGACTTTTTCGCCAATTTCAAAATCGGGTTCTGACTCTAATTCGTACTCATCGGGTTGCATGAGAATACCTTTGTTCTTTTACTAGGTTCAAAAGTTCTTCTGTGGTGAGGCTACGTTTTTTCTTAACTGATTGCTGGCGAACTGCATCTAATACAGACTGTGTTTCTTCGGGGTTGAGAAAGATACCATGCTGCTGAAGCAAGTTAGACACTAAATGTCTGCCAGAATGTTTACCTACTACTAAACGTCTTTCCCAACCTACTTCTTCAGGTGCAAAGGGTTCGTAGGTGTCAGGATTTTGTAGTACGCCGTGTGCATGAATTCCAGATTCATGTGCAAAGGTGTTTTCACCGACAATTGCTTTCCAAGGTGGTACACCAGCACCAGAAGCGGCGGCTACAAGTTGCGATAATTCCAACAAACGGGGTGTGTTAATACCCATATCTAAGCCATATATGCGTTTGATGGCCATGACAACTTCTTCTAAAGCGGCGTTACCTGCTCTTTCGCCTAAGCCGTTGACGGTGGTATTAACAGATGATGCGCCACCTTTAATTCCGGCGAGGGCGTTGGCTGTAGCCAAGCCGAAATCATTGTGGGTGTGGATTTCGACTGGAATCGATAGCCAGGAAACAAGCCGCTTAACTTTTTTATAGGTGGTGAAAGGATCGAGAACTCCTACGGTGTCGCAGAAACGAAATCGAGATGCACCCCATTCTTGAGCATACAAGGCGACATCTAATAAGAAACTTTCATCGGCTCTGGAAGAATCTTCGCCACCGACTGCAACCCAAAGACCGCGATCGCGCGCATAACTGATACAATCTTTGAGTCGTTGCAGACTTACTCGCCATTGTCCATGAAATTTCGCAGCGATTTGGATACCCGAAACCGGAATCGCAATATGTACTCGCTTCATTCCACAAGCGATGGAAGCTTTAATATCTGATAATACAGCACGGTTCCAAGCGAGGAGGTCGGCTTTTAAACCTAAGTCAGCAATTGCTGAGATGGCGCGAATTTCTTCTTCACCCATTGCGGGAATGCCGACTTCTAATTCATGGATACCGATAGCATCAAGAAATTTAGCGATCGCAACTTTCTCTTTTAGAGAAAAAGCAACACCTGCTGCTTGTTCGCCATCGCGTAATGTAGTGTCATTAATTATGATTTCACTCATTTCAAACAGCCTCTTAGGAATTTTTCTTAATATTCTTTCTGGAGTGTTAATTACTTTCCGCAACGCTTAGTTAGGGTAAATGCTATAAGTTAATACAATTAATATTTTGTCTTCATGATTCTTTAATAATACTCAATTAAAAACAACGCATCTGTATGGCATAAGACAAAACGAGAGTATAATTTAGCAACTGTTTTTACTATTGCCTGCGATGTTTTTTTGAGTAGTAGATTGCCTTGATAGCTATTAACTAGAATCAAATTATTGAAAACAAAAAATCTAGTCGGCAAGCTAGAAATCATAGTGGCATTTACAAATAATTGCAAGTCATTTCTGCCAAAAAGTTTTGCATGGTGAGCGAAACCGAAAACTTGCTTATGGCTGGGCATCCAGCCAATCAAAAATTCGTTCTAGCTGTTCTAAGTTAACCAATCCATATTGCCAAAGTAGCATAGGTAATGGTGCATGATCAGATTTACGTTGTCGTAATGCTACAGCAATATCTGCATTAGAAAGTTCGATTTCGTTATGTAAAAAATTGATGAACTTTTTCTCATTTGTGCGGGAAACCATAATCGAGCTTAGAACAGATAATTAGAGACAAGGATTAAAGGTTGAAATTGCAATTTTTGAGACTGAAAAAAATTAGTTCTGAATAAATTCAAGCGGCTGATATTTTGAGGTGATTACCGTAATAGAAGTATAGGTTAGGCATTTTGAAAGCATCAATGCTAGGAAGAATAATATTTTTGCCTCCTGCCTTCTGCCTTCTGATTACAGACACCAACAATGTTCGAGCCAATCTACTAATTCTTGACGAGATGCAAGACATTGCATGACGGTGCTACGGACTAAAACTGCTGCTAGTAAACTATTTACTTGTACCCGTAAAGAACCATCAGGGGGACAGGAACAAGGAATCATTAACTCTTGCAAGCGGTGACAAATTCGCCAGCGATCGCTTAAAGGAATGTGCAGAACTTGTTCGCCTAAAGTGAGGTTTGTCATTTGTCATTTGTCCTTTGTGTAACAGTTGACTCGTGACTTTTGAGTTTTTGTTCAAGTTGTTCAATCCGATAAAGTAAAGAACGAATTACAGATGCTTCGACATCGGGTAGCTTTGCATGGTCGAGAGGAGAGTGATTGCTATCTTTGCGAGAGATAATTCGACCGGGAACCCCAACAACTGTGGAATCACTTGGGACATCGCGCAAGACAACCGAACCTGCACCCACACGGACGCGATCGCCAATTTGAATATTCCCTAGAACTTTTGCCCCTGAACCAATAACAACATTATTGCCAACCGTCGGATGACGTTTACCAGTTTCCTTACCAGTTCCGCCTAGGGTTACGCCTTGGTAAATTAGCGTGTAGTCTCCGACAATTGCAGTTTCGCCAATCACAACACCCATCCCGTGGTCGATAAATACACCTTTACCAATCTCTGCACCTGGATGAATTTCAATCCCGGTTAAAAATCGACCAATATGCGAAATCAATCGGGGAAAGAAAGCTACACCTCGACAGTGCAGCCAGTGGGCGAGACGATGTAAACACAGCGCGTGCAATCCTGGGTAGCAGAATACTACCTCTAGCCAATTGCGTGCAGCAGGGTCGCGTTCAAATATAATGCAAAAATCGCTCAACAATGGCTCAAAATAAACGCCAGAGAGTAGATTTTTCAGCAGGGATGTATTTGGTGAATCCTCTAGAGAATTCTCGATACTGTCTAATGACTGTTGCATCTGTACTGCCTGGGTAAAAAAGCCTTGTGCTATTTTTATGCTTATATCAGGCGACTCCAAACAGGACAGTACACTCTATGTCGGTTGGATTTATTGGATTAATTAAGGTTGTACTCAACCACTTCAAACGCTGATTACAAATAAGTTTTAAATTTATTTTGGGGTAAGGGTACTAGTTTTTCAGAGTAGAGGTACTAGTATTTCTTGGGTGGGGGCTTCAGAATTGCTGTACTCACTATTAATTGCTTTGCCTGTAAGACTTTGCAGCGATTTAGGCAAGTTATTTTACGATATATTAAGATGTACTCATTTGCCCGGAAATTGGCTGTAGAGAGGACTACAAGCTAATATTCTGTATCTCTAGTTACGATTGTAATTTTACGATTTTGCCACGTAAAAAACCAATTTCTTCACTTTGTTTTAGCTTTTGTTGTCTGTGTTTTTAGATACTAATAAATTTTATTGCAGTTAAGCTCCCCCCGCTTGCGACGACCTGCTTTTTAAGGGGGGTTGGGGGATCTGAGTGGTAAGTTCTAACTAAAGTTAAGACAACAACACTTCACTTAGTTTCAGATAGGGTTTAAATTGCTAACTAAACATGAATGATTAAAAATTCAACCTAATGAAAAATAACAATCACCAATTACGCCGCATTTTCACTCGCAGAGAAGCACTGGCTTTATTTAGGGCAACTGGAACTGCAATGCTTGTGGTTGGATATATACCAAGAAAGTCTAGTGAAGCTGTCTTAGCATCAACTACACCTGGCTGTGTTGTGAGTCCACAGCAAACGGAAGGGCCGTATTTCGTAGACGAGAAACTGAACCGTGCCGATATCCGTTCCGATCCAACGGATAGATCGGTGAAAACAGGTGTACTACTCCAACTAACGCTGCACGTTTCTCAGGTCGGTAGTAATAGTTGTACACCTTTAGTAGGTGCGATCGTAGATATCTGGCACTGTGACGCTTTGGGTGTCTATTCGGATGTGACAGACAAAAGTTTTAATACTGTCGGCAAAAAGTTTCTGCGCGGCTATCAAGTAACTGACGCTAGAGGAAATGTGCAGTTCACTACCATTTATCCTGGTTGGTATCCAGGGAGAACAGGCCATATTCACTTTAAAGTTCGCACAAATAGGACATCAGGAAAAAGTTACGAGTTTACGTCCCAGTTATATTTCGATGACGCAATCAGCGATCGCATCTATAGCCAATTGCCCTACGCCAGCAAAGGACAACGCACAACCAAAAACGCTAATGACTGGATTTTTGCTGATGGTGGCGAGCAAATGTTGCTCAAGCTCACTAGGAATGGACAAGGTTATACTGCAACCTTTAATGTTGGGCTTCAGATGGCGTAATTTGAGGAGTACACTAAGCAAAAAAATTACAAAATTGTCATTCAGCCGTAGGGGAAACTGTCATTTTCAGCTATTTCAATTAGAAACATAAACAATCTAATTTGTGGATGATTTGATGAATTCGCTTATTCATTTTTCATCAGTCTGAATACGTTTCTCAAGACAGTGATTGCGTTACGGCTGCTTCCATCTTTCAAAGTTTTTGGCTAGATCTGAGTAATTAGACATCTCCGAAAACTATCAAACCTTGTTTGTGACTAGCTTATAAGGCGCAAATGCAAGCATCGCGAATTACCTAGTCTATACGCTAAAATAAGGATTT
>NZ_JACJRV010000064.1 GCF_014697475.1 Nostoc sp. FACHB-152 | reverse complement strand
CTGCATCAGTGAAGTCGCTGGAATACGCCATTAGCATTGGATTTTAGATGCTGAGGAGTACCTTAATTCAAAACCTCATAAGATGTCAAATGGGTTCTATAGCAGTCCGTGTAGGAATTACAAACAAATCTACTCCCCACTCTCTACTCCCTATTTCCTGCCTCAACCAGTACTTTAGAAATAAAATAAGATTGTTATATCAGGCATCATCTTGCTAAATTACGTCTGCAAATGTCCGTTCTGTTTTGCGGAAATACCAAATACCACTTAACAGTAAAACTAAAACTAGTGCTAGAGATAGTGTAAATCCTGGCCAATAAATTCTAGAATTACCTCCTAGAATCGCCCACCGAAAACCATCAATCACCCCTACCATTGGGTTGAGAGAATATAATAAACGCCACTGTTCTGGTACTACGCTGCTACTAAAGCCGACGGGTGATATATATAATCCGAACTGAACGATAAATGGCACAATGTAGCGAAAGTCTCGGTATTCGACATTTAATGCTGCTAACCATAGTCCACATCCAATTGCCGCAGCAAATGCGATCGCAATAAATAAGGGCAATGTTAATATTCGCCAATCAGGAACAAAGTTATACCAAGCCATCAGTCCCAGCATAATTATGCCTGAAACCATGAAATCTACAAAGCTGACAATCACCGCACTAATTGGGACTATCAAGCGGGGGAAGTAGACTTTAGATATCAGGTTGGCGTTAGTAATTAAACTGTTACTACACTCACTCAAAGCGTTAGCAAAAAACTGCCAAGGTAGCATAGCTGCAAATACTAATATCGGATATGGCACTCCCTCAGAAGGCAATTTCGCTAAATTTCCGAAGACTACGGTAAAGACTACCATTGTCAGGAATGGGCGAATTAATGCCCAAGCAATACCGATTGCTGTTTGTTTATAGCGAACTAGAATATCGCGCCAAGCTAGAAAATAGAATAATTCCCGATAACGCCATAAGTCTTGCCAATACTGGCGTTCGGTACGTCCAGCTTCTATTACTAACTCCTGTTGGGATGTAGATTGTTTGTTCATGTATAGATGTAAAGCTTAACCCACAAACTTAAAATCTTTAATGTTGTTGTAACTAATCAGCCGTGATTGCCTGCGGGTAAACTCTCCAACAGAAGGGTTGCCATGTGGTGCTATCACTCCTGTGACCTGCTGCCAAAGCTGTTGCGGTGCTGGTACAATTTCATAGTTGCGATCGCCAGACTTATGTACGTGATACCATTTTGTCTGTTGGCATTCCTCACACCAAAAAGCTTCTAACCATTCTCCTTCTATAGGAACTGCGGTCTGACTGGCTACGAGCATTAATGCACTCCGCCGATTCATTCCTCTTTGTTGTAATTGCCCTGCTTGATCAGCAAACAAATGATACTTTTGACTCATGCTATCTATATAGCAACCATGTATGGGGCAGTAGATAGCTCTTCTTTTTGAACGTTTCCGATTTCGGTCACACCTTCTCTGCAATTCGGCCTCCCAGATTAAAATACATAACAAAATAAGGAAGGTTGCGTTGGAGAGGCTGAGATCAATAAGACCATCAAAGCCCAACTCCTAAAAATTACCTGCAAAATATTCAATTAAAGTCAGTTTAGATTTTTTGTGTAATTGCTGTTCGCTGCTTGTAAATGCTTGGTATATATTGAGTGTTAATTTTATTCTTGTAATAAAAGCGTTGAGCTTTTATTACAAGAATAAAATATTTACAGACAGCAAATTTTGCATAATGATACTAAATAAGAGTAATTTATTTGTCTAAACTTTATCATATATTCGATATACTTTAGACTAAATTGCTGGAAGTTTTTCAGAAGATAATTTAACTTCATTGTCTGAAAATTTCTGTCCCCAATTTTTAGTTTGTATTACTTTGAGTTACAACGATCTCTTCATCAGTAGATACTGCTTGCTGTAAAACATCAAGATATTGTTGCGAGATTAATTTAGGTGTAAAGTGCGATCGCAAATACTGACGACCTGCCTTGCCCATCCTTTCTGCTAATTGTGGATCACGGCTGAGTAAGCGGATAAATTGAGCTAGACCGTGGCTATCTCCATTATCGAAGGTACCACCACAGTTGGCTTCTGCAACTATTTGTCTCAGATATGAGTAAGGAGAACAAATAACTGCTATGGGTCTTCCAGCTGCTAAGGCTGAATAAAGCTTGCTAGGAACAACTAAACCTTCTGTAATTTCATCGACACTCACGAAGGATAAATCGCAGGCTGTTAAAGAATAGGGCAGTACTTGTTTTTCTTGATATGGTAGGAAGGTGAAGTTTTTCAGACCTAATCTATTTACTTCGTGAATTAATTCTTCACGCTTTGCCCCACCGCCAATACAAACAAACTGAATTGGCTCATGTTTGAGTTCTTTGGCAGCTTCTAGCATGGTGTCAATGTCGTGACAGCGACCCATATTGCCAGAGTAGAGAACGGTAAATTTTTTTACAAGATTGTACTTCCAGGCAAACCAGTTTTCTTGCTTGGCAATAGGGACTATCAAATCGGGGTTGGCCCAACTGTGAATCACAGAAATTTTATCTTCTACCTGCGGACAATGAGCTAAAACCCGTTGTTTCATTGCTGGAGAGAGAACTACAATCCCTTTAGCATTTAACCAAACTTGTCGGTTAAGAGCATACCAGAGTCTGACTATCCAATGACGCTGAGAAACTACTCCTAAGGCGATCGCAATATCTGGGTAAAGATCGTATATTATGCAGACATATGGCAATTTAAACAATAAATAAGCCAAATATCCGACAAGTGGCAGAAAAGGAGGCGCTGTTGTCACTAACAGTAAATTGTTACGCTGCCATGCTCTGAATATATAAAGCACAGCACGTAAAGTGTACAATATACCATTAACAGCTTTACCCCGAATTCTGCCCGGCCAGAGTTGAGCAGTCCGAGAACGTTTAACGCGAATTCCATCTTCTCGTTCTACAGATGGGGCTTTTTCGGAGTGAAATGCATAGCCAGGTTGACTCGTAAAAACTTCTACATCTACTCCTTGCTGACCTAATTGTTTCACAAGTTCCTCAATTAATTGTCCGGTCGCAGCAAAATCTGGAGGAAAATATTGAGTAACTACAGATAATTTAATAGATTGCTGAGTTTTTACAGAATCATCACTTTCTGCTTCTAACTGAGTAGAAATGGATTGCGTAAATTTTTGATTAATCCATTCATTAAGTCTCATCGGCTCTATCCTATTTGAGAATCTAGAGAGTTTTTGGAAAATACTACTGAACAACTAAAGGAGTTAATCAATAAAAATTCAATACTTGGAGTAGCTTTTTTCAATTTAAAAAATCTAAATATACTTTTTACTTTCTATACCTACATTTCTTGAAGCTTATCTTCACTTAGGTTATATAAATGCTGATATAGGATAGTATTTGATTTTTGAAAAAATCAGTACATTGTTTTACTTGCCTTCTTTCTATTGCCTATTGCTTGACCACACCAGTATGTTCAGTAATCAAACCGGATTCCTATATCGTATTTATTAATAAAAAATTAGACACAGACTACCAAAATATATAACACAATTATCAAAGAAAGCTTCATTGGTAGAAATGAAATTTGCTTTCAATATATAACATTTACAGCGATATCAACAAATATTGAACTTACAAACAATAGGCTGTTAAGTTTATCTGATATTTTACATTGCTTTCTCCAAAAAAATACTAAAAAATCGTAATTAAAATTTTAACTTTAATTTTTTGTGCTGGTAAACCTTGTTATATTCACCGCAGTTTATCCTTTTGTAATTTTAGATCGCAATAACATCATGTTTCAAAATAGACTTGAATGCTTCATCAAAAATTCATCTGACTCAAACTGTTTTAAATCAAATCTTCATAAAATCTCGTTTTGAATAAGTAGAATTTCTTATGTATAATTAATGCTCTTTTTTCTTACTAGTAAGTACTATCATATAGTACCTAATATTCTACTCAAAGCTATTATTTACTATGCAACAAATTTATATCTAAAGGTAGAAGAAGATTAGTAAGAAATAATGTAGCTTAATCAGTTGAAATTATTGATGTAAATAGCATTAAGGCACTTACCAGGAATAAAACCGCCCATCCCATCAAGGTAGAGTGCGTTAGATGACTGGAATGCTGTGCTTTCGCACCAAAGGGCGCGTCTCGATGCGGGTAATTTTATTTTTTGACTCTCCCTAATAGTAGTATGAATGGATGAGAGAAAAAGGAGAGTAATAAAAATGCGAGGCTAATAATAGCCATAAAAATATATCAATGGTAATAGCAGGAATAACCTCCTTATGGAATATCCTTTCCCCTGACAGCCTGAAACATACCTTAATTAAGCAAGGTCTGTTAACGTATATAAATGTAAATGTTTAATGCTAAAAGGCCTCAACTATAGCCGCCCTAAATGAGACTCAAACAAATCTATTCCTTATTGCCTGCTTTGATAAACAGTGTATAAATCAGATAAGATTGCTATAACTACTTGTTGATTTTTGAGTAAATGTGCCTAATTTCCATTGTAGAAAGTTAGAAAGAATTTTTTTATAAAGGCTAAAGATAGTCTGAGTAGCCTAATGCATCGTCAAGGTCTGCACTTATAATCAACCCAAACAATTTATACAGTAGTAAATACTCACTACAAATGAAGATATTGGTTACTCAAATAAAACTTCTGCAAATATAACTTTATCTAATTGCTAAAAAATATCTTAAAATATTGATTGCCGTGTGTAGTTTAAAACTCTAACGACTTGGGAGTAAATTACATAAACTAGCAAATACTCTTCACTGAAAAGCAACCCCAAGTACGTTTTTAGAATAGTCAATAAGTAGTTTAAATGATAAATCCGACTACCTCTAATGTCAATTATTATACGTATATACTTACTTGAGGTGATAAAATAATGTGTTTTCTGCAATTAATTTTATTTAGTAATAATTGATAATACCTAATCTCAGGCAAAAAAATTGTTATAAATAACCTGTATGGTTTATTACCAAACATTCATCGATGATGGAACAACATCCTTCTCAATTCTCCAACTCAGGACATATAGTATTTCAGAATCAACCTCTCTCGTGGACAGAAGAACAAGAAGGAGGTTGGAATTTTAAAGAAATATTGGGTATTTTACGGCGAAGGTGGCTACTTATTTCTGGAGTTGCAAGTTTAGTCATGGCTACTGTTGTTGTTGGCTTAATGCTTAACCCAACTAAGCCAGAATACGAAGGAAGTTTTCAGATTTTAGTAGAACCGGTAAGTGATGATAGTAAAACTGTCGATGTGATTCAAGATGAGCAAAGCACAAATCAGTCTGGGTTAGATTACGATAGTCAAATTCAAATTCTCAAGAGTCCTTTAATCTTGGGAGATATTGTGAGGGAGGTAAAAGTTAGTTATCCAGATTTTAACTATGATTCATTGGCACAATTTTTAATTGTTTCCCGATTAGAATCAACAAAAATTATCCAAGTTACTTATCAAGGGGATGACCCAGATAAAGTTAAATTAGTTTTGGATAAAACTGCTCAATCTTACCTAGAATATAGTCAAGAAAAACGACAAACTAAATTACGGCAAGGGCTTCAGTTTGTTGAACAACAATTACAAATTGCTCAGAATCGTGTAGATCAGCTGCAAAAACAGTTACAAGGTTTCAAGCAAAAGTACGCTCTTAATGATCCAGAAACAGAGGCGCAAATCTTAGATAAGGAAGCTATAGACTTAGCTGGACAAAAGCAAGCTATTAATGTCCAATTAGCACAAGGCCGCGTTAATTTAACTCTGCTTCAAAGTTCAGATGGTCAAAAATCTGCACTAATTAATGCTCCTTTATATCAGCAGTTAATTACTCAAAAAAATCAGTTAGATGCTCTGGTAGCGGCGGAAGCAACTCGCTTACAACCAAATAACCCCACACTTCAATCAATCCAAGACAGACGAGACAGTCTATTGCCGTTAATTAACCAAGAAGCAAAGCGTTTTTTAGATACTAAACGTGCCGAAATAGCAACTGGAATTAGAATCTTGGAAGTCCAAAGTCAGGCAATAGCGAAAAGAGAACAAGAGTTAGCGCAAAAACGTCAGCAGTTGCCTGTTTTGTCACGACAATATGCTAATTTGCAACGGAGATTACAAGTTGCAGTAGAGAGCCTCAACCGTTTTTTATCTACTCGTGAAAATCTCCAAATTCAAAGATCTCAATCAGAATTCGGCTGGCAGTTAATACAAGCACCAGCTAGACCGGCATATCCTGTAACTTCATCTAGTCTGACACGTAATCTAATCTCAGGATTGGTGGCGAGTATCTTAGCAGGAATTGCAGTAGCTTTACTACTAGAAAAATTAAATAATACATACAATACAATCAATGATTTACAAGAAAAGATTAAACTACCTGTGTTAGGTAATCTACCTTTTGAAAAAGAGTTTCAAACTGATCAGGAGCAAGGTTTAGTTCAGAATATTCCTGGTTTCAATTTACCTAAATACTTTTCAGAATTTCTTCCTGATTCAAATGTTGCGACCCTCCCAGAAATTAGTAATTATTCTACAAACTTTTTAGAATCTTTACGGGTACTTTATACCAATATTCAACTCCTGAGTTCCGATCGCTCGATTCGCTCTCTCATCATTACCTCTGCTATGCCTGGTGATGGTAAGTCTACTGTGGCGTTTAATCTGGCTCAAATAGCTACAGCAATGGGGCAGAAGGTGCTACTGGTAGATGCAGATTTACGCAAGCCAACAATCCATAACTTTGCAGATTTAATGAATCTTTGGGGGTTGAGTAACTTAATTTCGACAAACTTGCCAGCCGGAGAAGTAATCCAAAAAATACCTGAATTCAATCATTTATCAGTAATTACCTCTGGCCCCATACCACCTGATCCGACTAAATTGCTATCCTCTGAGAAAATGAAGCGATTAATGGCGGAATTTCATAATTCCTTTGATTTAGTAATTTATGATGTTCCTCCTTTGGTGGGGCTAGCTGATGTCAGCTTAATTGCACCACATACTGATGGTATTTTGTTGGTGGTGAAGATTGGCAAAACTGAATCATCAGTTTTAAGGCACGCTTTGGAGAATCTAAAAATTTCTCGATTGAATGTTTTAGGTATAGTTGGTAACGGTGAAAAAACTAACTTTAATACTTATTATTAGAGAGTTATAAACTGTAGCTCTAGTACCGCAAAGCGGAAGTCAAAAGTCAAAAGTACTATGGAATAAGCTGTTTAGAACTTTTCAATGGTCTGCTTATTTCCGCCGTGGTGTACTAGTTAATAACTCGAATATATAAGAATCCGGTTTGATTACTGAACATACTTATGTGGGTAGGAAATAGGCAATAGGCAACAAAAAAGAAGACAGGTAATAATTTATACTTGAGTTTCATCCGTAGAAAGCGATCGCCATTGCCCTGCACTCACTCTTGCTGCCAGTACTTACAGCATTTTTCGGTTGATTGCAGTACAAGTAGATAGAGGCGAGAGACTAGAGATTAGAAAAATGTATCTCATCCAGATAAAAAATGCTGTAAAGAATATACAGGCGATCGCTACAATCTCTATCACCGATTGTTGTTAGCTATTTTCTATTGGTTGGACTTTGTTTGTTCTCATTATTCCGTAAAAGTCTCTGGGTACTGATAAAAACCAAAATTAACAGCACTAGTTGGATCTGCCAGGGTGCTAACACCAAACTTACAAATAAGCTGATGATTGTAAAAACGCCTATCAGATAAGCTACCTCATCATGACATTTTTTTGATAGATAGCCAGTTACTAAACCAGTAAACAAAGGAACTAAAAAAAACAAAGCCATTGCTAATTCTCTCCTAACCCAAATGTAAAGTGTTCATAAAGTTAAAATAAATTAGTCTTCATAATTGTCGTTAATTTTACATCTAAAAATGATTTATTAACAATAGTCTAAATAAATAAACAATCAGTAAGCGAACTTTCCGCACTTATTCGGTAAATTAGTTTAACACTCAGTGCTACTACCGCTAGATTGATCTAGCATATTACCTTTAGAAGTAATCTTTTCAACTTGAACTCCCGATGCTGAACATTCCTCAACTATTGGCAACTGAACTAGACCTTAAACCCTTTCAGGTGCAGAACGCTCTGGAACTTTTAGCGGAGGGTGCAACAGTTCCATTTATTGCACGTTACCGCAAAGAGCGCACTGGTGAAATGAATGAAATCCAATTGCGCGATTTATTTGATAAGTACAATTACTTAACAGAATTAGAAGAACGAAAAGCGGTAATTTTAAATGCGATCGCTGAACAAGGTAAACTTACCGATGAGTTAAAAGCGAAAATTACCTCTTGTCTACAAAAAACGGAACTTGAGGATTTATACTTACCCTATCGACCAAAACGCCGCACCCGTGCCACAATCGCTAGAGAAAAAGGGTTAGAACCACTAGCAGAATTTATTAAATCGCTGAATGTTAAAAATGGGGTAGCCGCATCTTTAGAAGCAGAAGCAGCAAAGTATATATCTGAAGAAAAAGGCTTGAAAACGCCAGAAGAAGCACTTAAAGGCGCGTCTGACATATTAGCAGAAGAAGTAGCCGAAAAATCTGAACTACGTGCTTACTTACGTGATTTCTTTTTAGAAACCGGACTATTTGTTTCTAAAATTAAAGATGATTATCCTGAAGGTACAACCAAGTTTGAAATGTACCGAAACTATCAAATAAAAGTCAAAAATATTGCCCCGCACAATATGTTGGCTTTATGTCGTGGTGAAACTGAAGGTATCTTAAACTTCGACATTACCTTTGATGAAGATGTTGTGCTTGGTTATCTAGAATCGCAAATAATTAAAACAAAAGTCCGGGCAATAAGGGATTTCTATCAAGTAATGCTAAAAGATGCTTTCAATCGTCTGATGAAAGCATCTCTAATGGGAGAAGTAATTGGTGAAAAGAAAAGCTATGCAGACATAGAATCTATTAAAACATTTGAAACTAATCTACGCGAGTTATTGCTGTCTGCACCAGCAGGAATGAAACCAACCCTAGCAATTGACCCTGGGTTTAGAACTGGTTGTAAAGTTGCTGTATTAGATGAAACAGGGCAATTTTTAGAATATCAGGCAGTTTTTCCGCACCAAGCAGCAGAACAGCGTAAAAAAGCCGCCCAAACTCTGAAAAACTTAATTGAAAAATACAAAATTGAGCTAATTGCTATTGGGAATGGTACAGCATCCCGTGAGACAGAAGAATTTGTCGCCGAAGTATTCCAAACATTAGACCGCAAACCTATTAAGGTCGTAGTTAATGAGTCGGGTGCATCTATATATTCTGCCAGCAAAGTAGCACAAGAAGAATTTCCTGATTTAGATTTGACAGTTCGCGGTGCGATTAGCATCGGTCGCCGTTTGCAAGATCCTTTGGCAGAACTAGTTAAAATCGATGCTAAATCAATAGGTGTCGGACAGTATCAGCATGATGTTGACCAAAAATTATTAAAAAAGAAACTGGATGAAACTGTAGAAAGTTGTGTGAATTACGTTGGCGTAGATTTAAATACCGCCTCAAAAGAATTATTAACTTTCGTTTCTGGGATTACAGCCACAGTTGCCAATAACATTGTTACCTATCGGAATCAAAATGGAGCTTTTAAAAATCGCCGTCAACTTTTAAAAGTCCCAAAGTTGGGGCCGAAAGCCTTTGAACAAGCAGCAGGATTTTTACGAATTCGCGGTGGTGATAACCCTTTAGATAATACAGCTGTGCATCCAGAAAGTTACTCAGTAATTGAAGCGATCGCATCTGACCTCAACGTATCATTAAATCAGGTGAATCAAATTGCTGAAAACCTGAAAAAAGTCAACCTAAAAAAATACGTTACAGATACCGTTGGTGAACCTACGCTACGTGACATCCTCAGCGAACTAGAAAAACCCGGTAGAGACCCCCGTGCAGAATTTAAGTATGCCACCTTTAAAGAGGGAATCAAAGAAATTACCGATTTAAAAGAAGGGATGGAACTAGAGGGAATAATTAGCAATGTTGCCAACTTTGGTGCTTTCGTCGATATTGGCGTACATCAAGATGGTTTAGTGCATATTTCCCAACTAGCCGATAGATTTGTAGACGACCCCAAAAAAGTTGTGAAAGTAGGGCAAGTTGTTAAAGTTAAAGTTTTGGAAGTCAACGAAAAACTCAAAAGAATTAGCTTGTCGATGAAAGCAGTCAAGCAATAATATAGCAGGGAACAGTCAAAGGGTTTTCTGTTCCCTAGCCTGATGTTTTTGCACTTGTTAATTTCTGCGATCGCTAGTAATATCAAATTCAACTTAATGCTTACCTCCGCGACACTCTGCGTTTCAAAACATTGCTTCTGTACCTCAATTAACTGGAAATTCATCTGAAATCCAGAAACCAAAAACTTATATTTTCAAGAACTTTCACCGCCACGAAATTAACTATTATTAGCCAAATTCTATTGTTCAGCCATTAGGTAGATTATTTAGAATATTTGAATAAAAAAACTTATAATAGATCAGCTATTCTCCGTCTAATTTTCATGATTAGAGTATGCAAGATGTATAATCTATAAAAACAATGTTTAATTCAGTCATGCGAATTAGAAGTTTTTTAGCTTATTTGCTCAACAATTCATTAACTTGTAATTAAGAATTCAATTATATTTTTTTAAACAATGGTTCAATTTAATTCAATATCAACTATCGATAGTAATATTATATCACCGCTTGCCGAGCCAGTTCTGAGCATTGAAAAATCTCAACGCATGGCAGAATTTTTTAGCTTTTTAGGAGATGCTAATCGTCTGCGAATTCTCTCTCTTTTGGCGCAAAAAGAACTATGTGTTGGTGATTTAGCCGCATCGTTAGATATGAGTGAATCTGCTGTTTCTCATCAACTACGTAACTTACGGGCTATGCGTTTAGTCAGCTATCGCAAGCAAGGACGAAATGTGTTTTATCAACTCCACGATAATCATATTTTCCATCTTTACCAAGCTGTAGCTGAACACTTAGATGAACCCGAATAAAATTTTACTGAAAACTTTAATTGTGATGGTGATGATAGCGGCTAAAGCCTGGGCCATAAGTTGCTAACAGGTTTTCGGGTGATAAGGCAATTTCAGGCTGACCAGTACAAACAACGGTTTGATTGAGACAAAGGACGCGATCGCAATGTCGGCTTACCATATCAATATCATGGGAAACCTGCAATATCGTCCAACCTTCTTCTTGCTTTAACTCATTCAACAATACATAAAAATCTGCCGCGCCTTGCATATCAACCCCAGCAAAAGCTTCATCTAGTACCAAAAGTTTCCGAGGCATTACCAAACAATAAGCTAATAACAACCGCTTCAGTTGACCACCACTGAGAGTCCCAATAGATTGATGTCGCAGATGATAAACTCCAGTTCGTTGTAAAGCTTCTGTTACTGCTGTTGTTTTTTCTATATTGCGTTTCCAAAATTTCGTGAAAAGTGAATCTTGCTTTTGAACTTCTTTCGTCCAGCCCAACCCAATTAATTCATTCACAGAAATCGGAAAACTCCGGTCAAAAATAAAATTTTGTGGCATATAACCCAAAAAATGGCGTAGACCACCAAGTTTTGTAATTGGACGACCAAATATTTCAATCTTGCCAGCACTGCGGGGGATTAATTCTAAAATTGCTTTGACCAAAGTACTTTTACCAGCACCATTAGGCCCCACTATCGCGGTGTCTGTTCCCGGCAATAATTCAAAAGAAACATCTCGAAGAGCTAAATAATTTCCTTGATATACCGTCAATCCTTCTACTGTTAAAATAGTTGTTGTCATAGGTTTTTAGTAATTATAATTATTAAATAATATTTATATGAAAATACCTTCATTTACAAGCTGATTCTAGAGTTTGTAAATTTGTTCTCATTGCCTTGAAATAATATTGTGGATCTGTCTCACCTGTTTCTAAAGAGTCTAGTGTTCGCAAATCTAACTTCAAATCTTGGGAAAGGCTTGTCAATAATTTGTTATCTACTCCTGGTTCACTAAACAAAGCATTAACTTTGTATTGTTTGACTGTATTAACTGCTGTTTGCACATCTTTTGGTGACAACTGATCTTCAGGAATTTGAACTACAGCCACTTGCTTGAGGTTGTAGCGTTGAGCTAAATATGAATAGGCATCGTGAAAAGTTACAAAAGTACAGTTAGGGTTCTGCTGTAAAGTTTGCTGAAATTCATTATTTAACTTTTCTAATTCTTGTATGTACGCCGCAGCGTTAGCTGTGTAAGTAGCTTTATTATTAGGGTCAGCAGCAATTAACCCATCACGAATATTTATTACCTGCTGTTTGGCTAACACAGGATCTAACCAAACATGAGGATTTCCTTGTGTATGTTCGTGTGCGTGGTCTTTTTCTTCTTTTACCGTTGTGACAACTGGCGAAATTTCGCCTAAAGGTTTAATACCTTGGCTAGCATCGATTTCAACTAATTTGGAATTTTGGGCATTTTTGACTGTATTTTCCAGAAATTCTTCTAGTCCTAAACCATTTTTAACTAAAACATTGGCTGTAGCGATCGCTTTTACATTATTTGGTGTAGCTTGGTACTCATGTACCTCCGTACCCGGCGGCACTAAAATTTCTACATCTGCTGCATCCCCAGCTACCGCCTTAGTAAACAGGTACATCGGTAAAAACGTTGTTACAACTTTAGTGTTTACTAATTGCGATGATGGCTTAGATGCAGCCTCTTGTACTTGTGGCGTTTCACTAGTTGTTGCTTGTTTTGAGTTCGATGGAGTGCAGCTTAGATTTAGTAAACATATCAGCAAAGCAATTAACGGTAATAAACCGCTTCTTTCTTTCTTTTTGATATAAGCTGCAAGCATCTTATTCACCGTGTTTTCTCCTGGCAAGGACAGTAATTTTGGCTTTGGGACATTTTGTATTGATATTGATAATGAAACTGATTTTATTAAGTATATTATAATAATTCTCATTCTCACAGTATATTGTCAAAAAAATTTTGTATAAAAAGTAACTCTAAAACTGACAGAGTTACTTTTTTTTGCTGGCTTTAATTACTTAAATAATTAAATTTTTCTTGACTTTTTAGGTTAATAAAGTTGCTGAGTACTGATAATATTTTGAGAATACTTCTTAAAAAGTATTATTTCAAAAGCGCAGTGTTATGCGCTACCGACGGTAAAAGTGTGAGGATAAAAAATGCACAAACTAAGGCAATATCTGCTGGTTATTTCAGCAGTTTTTGGTACTATATTATCAGCCAGTGGAACTACATGGGCAGAAGAAACATCTGCAACAGCAGAAGTAAAAACAGAATCATTAGTTGCGATAACTCCAGAGCAACCAATTGAGAATACTATTCAAGAAAATGTAATAGCACAAGTTACTTCAGTATCTCAACTTTCTGACGTGCAACCCACAGACTGGGCGTTCCAAGCTTTACAATCTTTAGTAGAACGTTATGGTTGTATTGCAGGCTATCCCAACAGTACTTATCGTGGTAATCGCGCACTTACACGCTATGAATTTGCTGCGGGTTTAAACGCTTGTTTAGATCGAGTGAACGAATTAATTGCTACCGCCACAAGTGAATTAGTAACAAAGCAAGATTTAGCCGCATTACAAAAGCTACAAGAAGAATTTAGTGCAGAATTAGCCACATTACGGGGTCGTGTAGATGCCGTAGAAGCGCGCACTGCTGAGTTGGAAGCAAATCAGTTTTCAACCACAACGAAACTGAGTGGTGTTGTCGTTATTGCACCCATCAGCGTTTTTGCAGGTGATAATGCCAACGGCGACAGAATTGAGAGAGTACCTTTCTTAGGAGATAGAGTACGTCTTGACTTAAACACCAGTTTTACAGGTGAAGACTTGTTAAGAACTCGACTGCAAGCCACCAATTTGAATGCTTTGTCTAGCTCTACCCTAACACCAGAAGGTGATTTGCGATTTACGGCTGGGACTTTCAGCGCTGACAATAATAATGAAGTGGCAATAGACGCACTGTTGTATAGCTTCCCCCTCGGTGAAAAAACAACAGTCGTGCTAGAAGCAAATGCTGGTGCGGCTGATGACTTTACGAATACAGTCAACCCATTCTTTGATGGTGACGGTGATTTTGGGGCTTTATCTAACTTTGGTACACGCAACCCAATTTATTATCCCGTCGCTGGTTCTGGAATTGGTGTGAGACATGAGTTTAGCGACAAATTGGAATTGACTCTAGGTTATTTAGCCAGTACACCTAACGACCCCACACCAGGAAATGGTTTGTTTGATGGGGCTTATGGCGCTATTGGACAATTAACTGTCAAGCCTATTGAGGGTTTAACTCTCGGCTTTACTTACGTTAACTCTTATAACGCTGACTTGACTGCTGGTAGTAACCGTGCAAACTTGCGTACCGCATTGGCAACAAATCCGGCTTTGGTAGGTTTTTTAGGAGAACCAGTTGACCTGCCAATTTCCAGCAATTCCTACGGTATTCAGGCATCATTCCAATTTAGCCCCAAAATTGCCATTGGTGGTTGGGTTGGCTATACCAACACACGCACACTTTCAGAAGTTACTACAGATGCCGGAACAATACCTCGTGGTGAACTAGATATTTGGAATTATGCTGTCACACTTGCCTTTCCAGATTTGGGTAAACCCGGCAGTGTTGGCGGCATCATTGTAGGTATGGAACCTAAAGTAACTGGTGCCAGCAACGGTATTAGGAATGCAATTGGTACTGACTCTGATACATCACTGCACATTGAAGGCTTTTACCAGTACAAACTCAGCGACAACATCACCATCACTCCTGGGGTGATTTGGTTGACTGCGCCAGACCACAACAATGACAACGATGATATTGTGGTTGGTACGATACGCACCACCTTCACTTTCTAAGACGCAGAGACGTAGCAATGCTACGTCTCTACACGATTTATATGTAAATCCTTAAATAAAAAGACCAGCCTCCCACAGCCGGTCTATCATAAGTTGTTTCGCGTTGTCTTCTCAATAGAGTTAAAACCCGATCGCGCGTTCCCAAAATTGCGACGGGAAACTTTTCTTAACAATATTGTAACAGCCAACACAGTTTTTTCTTAAAAATTTACTAAAAAAAGATATGAGCTGTATAGATTGCCTTCTATCTTTCAGGATAATTCACAACTACCAAAGGGTAGAGGTGGGAGGTAAGGGTGCAGGGGGGCAGGGGAGACAAGGAGGACAAGGGAGATAGGGGTGCAATACTAATGACCAATGACCAATGACAAATGACTATTAACCATTGACCAACTGCGGTTTTCCCCAAAGGATGCGCTCTTGTTTATAAATGGCAATTCCTGGTTTGGCTCCTTTGGGTTTGTAGACGTACTTTGGCTGAGTGTATACCACTGGTACTTGGTCGCTCTGACGCGCACGACTGTAATAAGCGGCGAGGTTAGCGGCAAATTCCAAGTCGCTGGCTTCTGGAACAGCACCGGGTTCTAAGCGCATGAGTAAATGGCTTCCAGGAATTTCTTGAGCATGAAACCATAAGTCATAATCTCCTGCTACCCGAAAAGTTAAGTGGTCGTTTTGCCGATTATTGCGACCGATTAAGATTTCAAAGCCGTTAGGTGTGCGGTAACGATGGAAGTTGGTGTTAGCAGATTCTTCGGTGCTGCGGTTGCGATATTCTGGATCTTCTAAATACTTTTGCCCGATTAACTCGTCGCGGATTTCTTCTAGGGCTTGCAAGTCTTCGGCTGTTTGATAGCTTTCGATTTGAGCGATCGCAGCTTCTACTTGTTCTAAATACTCAATCTCGGATTTTACATCTAATAGTAGTGGTTCGACTGCTGAACGCGCACGTTTGAGTTTTTGATGCTGCTTGTAAAGGTTTTGAGCATTCTGCACAGCATTTTTATCTGGCTGGAGTGCGATCGCAACTGGTTCACCTGTCTCAAAATCTGGTAGGCTAATTTCTTTCATACCCGGTTCCCAGTTTTGCAGGTGCGCCATCAATAAATCTGCTTTTTGGCGATAATCATCAGCTTGGTCTGATTGCTGCAAGCGTTCTGTAAACGTTTGTGCCTTAATTCGCAACTTGGCCAGAATATTATTTAATTTCTGACTCAATTGATGGCGTAACTGGCTAAATACCTGTTGATTGAGTTGGTCAGTGTAATACTTGTTTAGTAATGTTTGGGTATCTTTAGCTGGTGCGATCGCACCCCAACCCATAACTGTATATCCCGTTGCTGTCCAAGCTGGTTGAAAATTACCTAAATCTAAAGCTTGCAACCATTCTTGCCAGTGTTGAAATAGTTTTTGCCAATCCTCAGCACAAAGATTATCAGTTGTTGTGTCTGGTAAGATGTTAGTTGCTAGCAGCATCGAATCTATTAATGCTGCACTTAAACCGCTATAACTTTTGATTAGTTGACGCTTGATTGCACCCGGAACTAAGCTCACTCTTTCTTGCCACCGTGCTTGAGATTCACTCAAGTTGGGAACCGGGCCTGTAAGTTTAGGCGGGATTTCATAAGGCTGTCCAGTTTGTATGGGACGCACACTCGATTGTTGCTCACTAACTTGATGGGCAGCAGTAATGATTAAATTATTCGCATCCGTGAGAATGGCATTACTGTATTTGCCCATAATCTCTACATATAAATGATAGAGGGCATTTTCTCCAGGACGACGAGCAAATTGTAAATCAATCGCACGTTCCCAAGGTGCGATCGCTTCTATGGCAACTAAAGCCAAGCCACCCAATTGGTGTACTAATTGCTGGCTAAAGGTAAAAGTATCTGGTAATCGTGGCGGCGGATCACCCATGCAAAGGCGTGCAGCTTGGGGATGCCAAGAAATTTCGAGCCAACCCCTTTGTTTTAAGGTACGTAAAGCCACAGAAATAGTGTAGCGATCGCGCTGATAAACTTGTTCTAAACGCGATGGCAGCCAGTAAGCGCGGAGTTCGCTACAAGCAGATGTGAGAGTGGTTAAGTCAACTGGTTGCACAAAAATAAGCCATTAGCGTTCAAACATCGATGCTCAGTATATGCTATCGTGTCTGGCTGAGTCTGATCATCATCAGAAAAAGCGATCGCAATTGATGAAAGCGATCGCTTTTGTCTTAGCAGTGATTTTTTAGAAATCTTAACTGTTAATTTAAATCTGTTGACTAGCCAGTTTTTTTCGTTTCAATGCTGCTGCACCTGTCATGGTAGCAACAAAAATAGCACCAAGTGTACTAGGCTCTGGCACTGATTTAGAAGTACCCACTTTAATTTGGAAAGCCAGATTAGAGTTTGTAGGTGCTTTCCCTACCCAGCTAAAAGCAGTTTTACCAGTTAGCTTGAAGCCAGAAGATATCTTGCCGAGATGGAGATAATCTGTATCTTTGCTAATAGCTGTACCCGAAGATGACAAACTGCCCAGTGCTGTTCCATTAAACACAAGGTCACTCAATGTCACCTTATTGTTAGTGTTATTTTTGCTAGGGTCAGTAGTGCTAACAATATTGTCTTGTCTAGCAAAGGTACGTAAAAAGATATCAGTGACAGGCCCACTAAATTCTTGTGTGGTTAGTTCTACAGCTTGGGCAATGTCAAAAACTTTGTAAGTTACCTTGCTACCTGTATATTCCAAACTAAAATCCCAGACTTTACCATTACCCCACGGCAAATCTCCTTTAGCTACAGGAAGACCAGCACCAACAGTTGCCCTCACATCTCTATTAATTCCTAATTCCCGCTCACCATAGTTTAGCTGTCCGTTATTATTACCAATTCGACCCTCTGCCACAAATAACTCTTTAAAATCTCCTTTATCTAGCAACAAGTTAAAATCTAAATCGTCGAAATCTGAATCAGCATCTTGAGATGTCAAAGGGACGATTGATACAGCTTTTGCTGGGTTGGGAGCGATGACTAACCCTAAGGCAACTAATCCTAAAGCCAAAAATAATTTTTTATTACCTCTAAGCTGGTTGAAAAATAACATGGTTTCTCCTGTAAGCGGCGGTTTTTCGCCATAAATGTTAAAAATCTGGTAGCTTGCACCTAATTGATTTATTTAAATGTTTTTCACCCTAATAAGTCTAGTATCAATACATTTCAACTTTTTTTTCTGAATCATATAAGTTGATGCCAACGTATTGATACAAGTGAAATCAGTGTAGTTGAGTAAGGTATTTATTTTGTACTACAAGCTTAAAATAAGGGTTGAGCAAAAGTCTAGAACTCACTCTAATTTAAATCAAAAATTAATACAAAGACAAATTTTTGACTAATTTACCGTAAATACTTACGTAGTACAGACGGTTGTTTTTGATTAAATGAAATGTTACAGCAGTGAACAGGTAACAGGTAACAGAGTTAAATGTCTTTGGCTGTATCCAATTTATTACCTACACCCAGAAGCCTGATAAATACTGGGTTTACCGTTAACAAGCGTGCCATTCACTTCTGCACATTTAGGATGCTCCTGGAAGTCGAACTGTAAATGTACTGCCAAGCCCTGGCTGACTTTGAACGTGAATGCTGCCTTTGTGTGCTTGGGCGATCGCTCTTGCTATGGCTAATCCCAGTCCGGAACCACCAGAGGTACGAGAGCGTAGGCGCAGCCCGCCTTAGGCATCGCCATCGACTCGGTAGAAGCGATCAAATATTCGCTTTTGATGTTCAACAGCAAAATTCCTCCTAAGATAGAAATGGTGATGTCTGCATAGTTTATCGATCCAGATTGCGTGTCCATAACGCAGAGGTACGCAGAGTAAACGCTAAGTGACGCGGAGTTTTGCTAGATTTATTGCACTACAAATTAATAAAATGCTGTCTTAAATTTTTCCTAGTCTTTTTTATCATCATCACCTAACATTTTTAATAGTTTTCTCGCTGCTAAAACACCTAAGACTCCAGCACCAACTACTTCCACAGCCTGTACCACTTTTTTACCTACATCTTGAGGATCGAGATGGTGATGAAATATCTCTTCATCTAGCCATTCTGTAGTGGCTTTAAAGTCATGAATTGGGGTTGGTAATAGTGTTAAATAAGTGCCTTGACGAATTAAATGTGCTGGTTCGCCTGCGACTTCAAAAATATTGAATAAGTTAGCAGCAGCATCATTTAATCCCAACTTTAATAGAGTTCCCCGGATATTAACCTTAACTGGTTTGAGGTCTTCTCCGAGAGCAAGAGCTTTCAAATTTCGAGCTATATTTGCTCCTTGTTGATAAGCTACTTGGGCTGTGGGTGGTAGTGAACTATCTTGAACTGCTGCACAATCACCACCTGCAAAGACTTCGGGAAAATCAAGCAATTGCATTGTGGGAGTAACTAGAGGACGGTTGTGATGATCTCGGTGTTCTTTGGGTATTGGTAACTCTTGAATGAGAGGATGGATAGAAGTACCAGCAGTCCAGATTGTGGTGGATGTTGGCAGTGTCTTAATTTCATCATTGCTTTTATACTCAATTGCATTCGGATGAACAGCCGTGGCTTCTGCTCCTGTAAGAATTTCTATTGCTATGCTGCGTTGTTGTAATTCTTTTTCAGCAATTGGACGCAACGGATCGTTAATATCACCATTGAGAATTTCTTGACCATGATTGAGGATAATCACTCGGATTTCACTAGAATTACCCCCTAAAGCACTGTACCAATGGGGGAGGAGATCAGCTAAAGTTGCTGCCATTTCCACACCAGAAGCACCGCCGCCCACGACAACTACTGTTAATAGTTTACGGCGTTGTTCTATATCTTGGGTTTGGATGGCTTTTTGTAAGCAGTCACGTAAATGCTTGTCAAGTGCGATCGCATCTGCTTGTGTCCAAAAAGGAAAGGCATTCACATTTGCACCTTCAACGTGATGATAGCCAGTAACGCTACCTAAAGCTAATACTAAGTTGCTGTAATTGTAAGAGTTACCCGAAGCTAATTTAACTTCCTGTTGATGCAAGTCTATAGACTGTACAGCATCTTGCACAAAGATGACACCGCTACCTTTGAGTAATTCCGAATAACGCGGTACTACTTGCACACTATCCATCTCGCCATCAAAATATTCATAAAGCAATGGTTTAAAGCAAAATCGCTCGTTTTTATCAATCAAAATTACAGAGCGAGGATAATGTTCATGAGCTAAATGTAAGGCGGTAAATAATCCGGTAAAACCACCACCGACAATTACAGTTTGATAAACTGGGCTGTTCATAATCAGGGAGTAGGGTGTAGGGGCATATGAGGGAGAATAACTAATGACTTTTGACTTTTGACCAATTAGCTATACAAATAAGAAAAAAGCAATCAGAATAGCACTCAGAGCAATAGCAAATATTAGAGCGTATTCAAATCTCCGGCTAAAAAATCCTACAGCCGCAATTAAGGCGATCGCTAACCCAAAAATGCCAATATACTGCTCTTTTTGTAAACTATGGGCAATTAGTGGGTCTTGATTTTTTCCAGTAACGGGAGTTTCTTCAATTGCTCTTGGAGACGGTAATTCTTGTGCTAGAAATTTCATAAAATTACTCCTAAAAATACTTGCAAACTGAATATTTCTATGCTTTCCAAAGATAGAGAAGAGAGAATAAAAAGACCCAAATTGTATCAACAAAATGCCAAAACAAAGTGGTAGCACTTACACCGAAGTGACCTTTATCGTAGTTGTCTTGCCGGAAAGAACGAACAAGCATAATTATTTGTAAAATTACACCAGTGAGAACGTGCAGACCATGAAAACCTGTTAATACATAAAATGTTGAACCAACTAATCCTGTGCTTAAGCCAAAATCAAGGTTACGCCACTCAATTCCTTGACTGATTAAGAAATAGGTTCCCATACAAATTGTCAGCAGCCATAGCCACCGAAATTTATTAAGCTGATGCTGCTTAAGGAAATTTTCTGCTGGTTGAATGACAAAGCTACTAGAGAGTAATATCACCGTGCTAATAATTACAAAAGGAGATAGTTTTGGCCCGGAAACCCCAGATGGTAGCCAATTTCCTGATTGCGTTAACCGCAGCCCAATGTATGTAAAAATAAAACTTAAAAAGACAATGCTTTCCGACAACAGGAACACGGTAAACCCGAAAATTGCTTTGCCATGATGGTCATGAGAACGCCCACCACGAAATGGTAAGAAACGCTTTAGCCAACGTGGGAGGTATTGCCGCCACCGTTCTAAAGGGATAGGACTTTCATCTACATGAATTACGCCACGATTCATAGATTGATAGTTTTGATTATTTGTCATTAATTCTTAGCTTTCTTGCTGATGATAGTCAGGAGGTTCTATGACTGAGTATTTAGGATTGCCATAGTCGTAGGGTGGTCTTTTGACAACTGGAATTTCTGCAAAGTTATCTCGCGGTGGCGGTGAGGTAGTCGTCCATTCCAACCCTGTAGCGAGCCAAGGATTATTACTTGCTCTATTTCCGTACAGGCAAGAAACCACCATATTGGCAATAAAGGGCAGTATAGATACGCCTAATAAAAATCCCCCTAAACTAGCGATGACATTCCAACCCTGATAGCGTGGGTCATAGGAAGAAATGCGGCGTACCATTCCCTGTAAACCTAGTGGCAGCATAGGAAAGAAAGTCAGGTTAGCACCAATGAAAGTTAACCAGAAATGCACCTTACCCCAACCTTCGCCATACATCCGGCCAGTAATCTTCGGAAACCAAAAGTAAATGGCAGCGAAAATTGCCATCGTGATGGTATTAAAAACAATGTAGTGGAAGTGTCCCACTATAAAGTATGTATTGTGGACGTGAATATCAAACGGTACTGCTGCCAGCATCACACCAGTCACACCACCAAGCAGAAACATGGCCGCAGCTCCCATAGCGAATAGCATGGGTGTCTCTAGGTGCAGCTTACTTTTCCAAATTGTCGCTGTCCAGCCAAATGCTTTGACACCAGTAGGTACGGCAACCAACATCGATGTCACCATAAATAACATCCGCATCCAGCCAGGGGTAGCACTGGTAAACATATGATGCACCCAAACAAAGATGCTGACGAAAGCGATACCTAAAGAGGCAACAGCTAATGAGCGATAGCCAAACAGAGGGTTACGGGAAAAGGCTGGCAATACCTCGGCAAAAATACCAAAGGCTGGTAGTGCCATGATGTAAACTGCGGGGTGGGAATAAAACCAAAATAAATGCTGATAGATAATGGGGTCGCCATTTTCTGAGGGTTTAAAAAATTGCGTCCCGAAACTGAGGTCAAATAATAGTAATATCAATGCACCTGTGAGCGCAGGCAAGTTAACCAGCTGCAACAACTGGGCGCTGAGTGCTGACCAAACAAACACAGGCATTCGGAAAAATGTCATTCCTGGGGCGCGCATCCAAAAAATGGTGGTGACAAAGTTGACAGCCCCCATAATTGAAGAGATGCCAATTAGGACTATACTGACAATCCAAATAAATTCACCGTTAATCGGCTGACCAGGAGGAATTTGCAAACTAATTGGGGGATAAGACCACCAGCCCGCCTGCGCTGTTCCACTGGGCAGCAAGAAGCTAGATATTAATAAAATCCCGCTTGGTGGAATAATCCAAAAAGAGATGGCATTGAGTAGCGGAAATGCCATATCCCGCGCGCCAATCATCAGTGGTACTAAGTAGTTAGAGATACCTGCATTGAAGGGGATAATCCATAAGAAAATCATGATTGTCCCGTGCAAGGTGAACAAGCCATTGTATAGGGGGCGATCTACTACGTTTGATGCTGGCGTAATCAGTTCAGCGCGAATTAGCATTGCTAACAGCCCGCCAATCAAGAAGAAGATGAAGGTCGTCACCATATACTGAACGCCGATGACTTTATGGTCGGTGCTGAAGCTGAAGTATTGTCGCCAGTTATTCTCCGACTCGTTTTGAGATGTTACATCTATAGAATCATGTGTCATTCATTACTTTCCTTTGATTTGCAATAGCTGGTTGTTCAGGTGCAACAGTGTACCAGCCACTCTTAAACAATGTTTTTGGCGGTTGGACATACTCAGCAACAGCCTGATTTTTGATGGCTACTGGTTGGTTTTCTGCTGTGGTCAGCCACTGGTTATATTGCTGGGGAGATTCAATGTGGACATTCGCCTCCATCAAAGCAAAGTATGTACCGCTAAATAAAGCGTCTTTGAGTTTGTATTTACCGATGCGAGTGGGTGTAACTACAAGGTCAATATTGCGCCCTGGGACAATATACTGCTGTAAGCGGAACTCAGGGACATAAAAACTGTGGAGTACGTCTTTGGCGTGCATATTTAGGCGAGTCCGACGATTTACAGGTAGGTGTAATTCATTACTAGTAACATTATTTGGATAGCGGAAAGTCCAATCCCACTGCTTCACGAACACCTCAATAGTTTCATCAGCAGGTTTAGGGATATCGCTGATTGATGCGGCAGAGGCTGGTTCTTCTAGAGGTGTATGCAAATGTACAATTTGTTGCAAACCTAGAATATCTAATTGCTGATAAATATTGAAGCCTTGCCAAGCCACCCACAAAACTAGTAATGTTGGAGCTGCTGTCCATAAAACTTCTAGCCTGATATCGCCTCTAGATGGATGTCCCTCGCTGTAGTCATTTTTGGGTGCGCGAAAGAACAGTACCGAGTACACCATCATCCCTACAAGCCCAAGAATAATAAACGCGCCAATAGCAGTTAAGAAGCTAAACAAACTATCTACCTTTTGTGCTTCTGCTGTAGCTTCTAGTGGCATCCAAGAATAGGCTAACTGTCCAATCCAATGACTGACAACAAGCAAAACTGCAATATAACCAGTTATTAGCAAATATTCTAAAAATCTAAACATAAACTCAGGTGCTGATCGTTTATTTGGGTAGTAAGTTTGGATTTGCGCCTTCTTGGATTAACTTAGCAGCAGTGATATGAATCCCAAATTCCGAGGCTAATTGCCCTCCTAAAGTTCCGTGAACATATAAAATACCCATGATTGCAATTCCTACTAACAAATAACCCCACTGCACTTGTCTGGAGGCATCCTTGCGCCAACGGTAGCGTTGCAAACCTCTCCAGACGGTCATGGCAACAATCATCCCCAACAGCAAAATACCACCTATACCATGCAAAACCATTGTCATAGAGGCGTTTAATCCCCAATCACTTTTTTGATTAAGTGGTGGGTTTGCCAGTATTAGCTCGAAAAAACCAAATGCAACTGTGAAAAAAGTAATAATAGATGCTCCTAAAATGTTGTACCAGCCAACATCGAAGAAGCCAGAACGCAAAGCAGTCAAACCTAAGAATTTAAAGATGGGTTTTTCTATAGGAAAAATTGATCCTGCTATGTCAAATAAAATGGCAATAATAAATAAACCTAAGGTGAGATGCACCAGTTTTGGGTGCATAGGAATTTCGTAAGGCAGTCCGTTAGCACCTAACTTCAATCCTAAAGAGTCAATCAGTTGCAAGTTCATGGTGATATCCTCTGCTTCATGGCTTCAACGACTGGCTCAACGTGCAAGCCATATACCCAAAACAACTTGCTGCCTAAATATATTTGCAACAGCACTAAACATACTAAGAAAGTTGCCGCACCAAGGTAAGCAGGGGGAACTTTTAGGGGGTTGCGATCGCGAATTACAAACCGCCAAGCTGTAATAATCGCAATGATCGCCCCCAATGACCAACCCATGATTGTGTGAAAATTAAGTGTAGGCTGCACGGCTGGATAAATTTGTGCCAGCCCTGCTTCAAACTGTCCGAAAATTATGGCGACAAAAATTGCGATCGCCGCGACAAACATATTCCAAAAAGCAACCTCAAACAACCGCACGTTGCGGGTGAAATAACCAATTACATCGCAAACGAATGAGAACAGCACCATCGCTATAACAAAATGGACAACGATTGGGTGGATGGGATCGGGGTACGGGAGATTTTCACTATTCAGAGGCAGAGAGAACATCGCTTTCTCCTGGCGATCGCTAACTTATTAACTGACTTTTAACTTTTAAAATTCCTCTCCACAAAAGTATTCTTAACTCTTACCTGCTAAATAAAACAATAAATACTATCGTTAGAGTGATTACAAAAAATATTTTATTAATTTTTGTTGACAAAGCTTTAATCAAATTTAAAAAATAAAAATTTTCATGTAATCAATCTTCTATTTGTTGAGAAAACAAGTGCTAGTAACTTGATGTTTTAAAGATTTCATCCAATTATGAAAATGAAGTGAAATTTTTATCGGTCTTTAGAAAGAACTATTTATTCCTCCACTAGCTGGAGGCGATCGCTATGGCAAACTTATAAATTAATGCCAGAATCAAAAAAATACCTATCAATAAATTAAATACAAAACCATGTAATTTTTGTCATGGATTTAGCAATAGCTTAACAGTGACCATAAAACTTGATAACTGATAACTGGTTTAAAAAAATAAGGAAACATTATGAGCTATTCCCCTTACCTGCTCAAAGGTCAAAAAGCACTTGTAACTGGTGCTAGTTCTGGCATTGGTGAAGCTATAGCTCGTTCTTTGGCTTCATGTGGTGCATCGGTCGCTATTAACTATCATTCCGAAGCCGAAGAAGCGCAAAAAATAGTCGATGATATTAAAGCAAATAATGGTGAAGCTTTTGCCATTCAAGCTAATGTGAGTAAAGAAGACGAAGTTAAAGCAATGTTTAGCCAGACACTTCAGCACTTTGGAACTATAGATATTTTAGTCAACAATGCAGGTCTGCAAAAAGATTCACCTTTTGTAGATATGACCATCGACCAATGGAATACAGTTATTGGAGTCAACCTAACAGGACAATTTCTGTGTGCTAGAGAAGCCGCCAAAGAATTCTTACGCCGAGGTGTGCAACCGCAGATTTCATCTGCCGCAGGTAAGATGATTTTCATGAGTTCAGTGCATGAGGTGATTCCTTGGGCGGGTCATGTTAATTATGCTGCTAGTAAAGGCGGTATTCATATGATGATGCAGAGTATTGCCCAAGAACTAGCCCCCCATAAAATTCGTGTTAATAGTATTGCTCCTGGTGCCATCAAAACTCCCATTAATAAATCAGCTTGGGATACCCCACAAGCTGAGGCGAAGTTACTACAACTGATTCCAGCAAAACGTGTTGGTGATGTAGAAGATATTGCCAAAGCAGCAGTTTGGTTAGCTTCTGATGACTCTGATTATGTCAACGGTACAACTTTGTTTGTAGACGGTGGCATGACTTTGTATCCAGGTTTTACAGAGAATGGTTGAAGTTATGCCCACACAAGTCACTGTCAATCCTGGTGTAATCACAATTAACGATGTGCTGCTAGTTATTTTCAAGCTGGGCGAATGCCAGAATTGTTTGCAGGAATTGAACGCCAAGATAATAACTTTCCCGTCCCCTATCCCGATGCCAATATACCCCAAGCTTGGGCGGCTGGTTCAATTTTCTTACTCATTCGCAGCATCTTAGGACTCGAAGCCGATGCACCACAACGAAAGTTGAAAATACAGCCTTGCTTACCAGAGTGTTTACCAGATTTGGAACTATCTAATTTATCTGTGGGAGACGCAAAAGTTTCATTGCGTTTTTGGCGGGAGAGAGAACAAACTTACTGGGAATTTACCCATCAAGACGGCGAATTAGAAGTGATGAAAGGTAATGGAGAACAGTAAAAAATGGCTTCAGATTCATCTAAGAAAACAATATTTGCAGTGATGGGTACTAATCTAGCGATCGCTATCGGCGTTGTTGCGTGAATAGGCAAAATGGTAAATTTTAACTATTGCCTATGTGATGCTACCGCCTAGCCCAACGATGAAAACGAAATCTCAGTATAAGGTCTAAAAATCTTTTAATAATTCCTAAAATTACTTTGATGACTTTTCCAGAGGATGATTAAGATATAGGTATTTGACCTGATGGGTGTTGATACTCATGGTGCAAGACCAGATTTTGCTGAATGATTGGCACGTAATAGCGCGCTCACAAGACCTCCAACCTGGAACAGTCTTGCACAAGCGTTTATTAGGCTTAGATCTAGTACTCTGGCATAATGGCGAAACGGTATTAGCTTGGCAAGACCTTTGCCCTCACCGTGGCGCTCGTCTTTCTTTGGGTTATGTCAATCAACAGACCCTTGTTTGCCCGTACCACGGGTTAGCCTTTAACAGCGAGGGTAAATGTATACTAGTTCCAGCTAATCCAGACCAATCGCCTCCCGCACCAGCTTGTGTTAAAACTTATCAAGTTCAAGAGCGTTACGATTTGCTTTGGGTTTGTTTAGGAACACCAAAACAAGACATAGCTCCGTTTTCTGAATGGGACGAGCCACACTATCGTAAGATTTTCTGTGGCCCCTACCACTATCACTCTAGCCCGCTACGGGTGCTAGAAAATTTCATCGATCCAGCACACTTTCCAATTGTGCATTCGGGATTATTTGCCCATGCTAGTCGTCCTGAGTTGACTCACTATGCATTAGAGTCGGTTGCAGATAATATTAGTTTCAAATGTGGTTTATGGGAACTAGATTTTAGTTCAAGCAATCCTCTAGAAGCACCACTGATTTTCAACACTTACGATTACCGCATCTTCCGTCCGCTAGTGGCATACTTTAAGCTTGGGCCTGGAGAGCATCGTTTAAATATCTTTTATACTATTACACCAGTCGATGAAGATGAGTGCGTGGCGCAATATTGGTTAATGGTCAATAGCACCCGTGAACTTCCAGTCGAAGTCTATCTAAATGTTCAAAATCAAGTTGCTAGTCAAGACATTGCCATTGTAGAATCGCAGCGACCGCGACGCTTACCTTTGGATTTGCCAGCCGAAGTACATTTGCCAAGCGATCGCTATTCTATTGCATACCGTAAGTGGCTCAAACAACAAGGAGTTATTTTCGGCACAATTTAAAACTTAGCATTCTCCGTTAATATATTTTGCCGCTAAATTAACTGTAGTAAGTTTTTATTAACTTAGTTGGTGGTGCGTTCAAGTAAATAGAAATGATTCGTGGCGATCGCGTCGGTACTGCAAAATACTTATATAGGAATCCGATTTAATTACTGAACATACTTGTGTAGTCAGGCAATAGGCAAGTAACAATGTACTGATTTTTTTCAAAAATCAAATACTAGTCCTATAGTTATGAATTTGAGTTAAGGATTACACTTTAATCGGCAGCGTAATTACAAACTCTGTCTTCTCTTGTGGAATGACATCTACTTCAATTATGCCTCCATGAGCTTCCACTACAATTTGACGGGCAATAGCCAATCCTAATCCCGTTCCTTTGCCCACAGCTTTGGTAGTGAACAAATGGTCAAAGATTTTTTGTTTAACTTCCTGAGACATTCCTACACCATTGTCGGCAATCCGAATCACAACGTGCTGACCTGATTGGGAAACACAAGTTTGGATGGTAATGCAATTAGGTTGAGCAGTCATATCTGCCATACTTTTCCCTAAATTAGATTCATCTAGGGCATCAATAGCATTTGCTAATAAATTCATAAAGACTTGATTGAGTTGTCCAGCAAAGCACTCCACTAAAGGTAGTACACCATAATCTTTTTTCACTTCAATTGCTGGACGTAATTCATTAGCTTTCAAACGGTGTCTAAGAATTAAAATTGTGCTGTCAATGCCTTCATGAATATTGAAAGGTACTTTGTAATGTCGATCAGTTCTGGAAAAGGTTCGCAAACTGTTGCTGATACTACGAATGCGATTAGCACCCAAGTTCATAGAGTCAAGCAGCTGGGGTAAATCTTCGCGCAGGTATTCCAGGTCGATCGCTTCAATTTCATCTTCAATTTCTGGGCCAGGATCGGGAAACTTTTCTTGGTAGAGATTGATTAACCCGAACAAATCCTGAACGTAATCTTTAGCTGGTTCAATATTGCCAGCAATAAAGCCGACGGGATTGTTGATTTCATGTGCAACACCAGCCACGAGATTTCCCAAGGCTGACATTTTTTCGCTCTGGACTAATTGCAATTGCATCTGCTGCATTTCTTGCAGCGATCGCTCTAATTGTTGACTATTTTGCCGTGATTTTTGATATAAATTGGCATTTTCCAGCGAAATAGCCGCTTGAGTACAAAGAAGGTTCAATATATCGACGCGATCATCAGTAAATGCACCAATAGAGTGATTATTTTCTAGATACAAAATGCCCAACAACTTCCCTTGATGCAAAATTGGGTTACACAAAATACTCCTTGGCTGGTGCTGCTGAATGTATGGATCGTGGATAAATCTAGGATGCACAGTTGCATCAATAATCACTAATGGTTGCAAATTCCGTTTCACAATATTGATTAAGCTCAAGGGTATTTCTGGGCTTTCTTCTATTGGTTGTGGATGGAGTAGCGTTACGGAATTATTGATATTGGCGATCGCTTGCACTATCAAACTACCGTTCTCAGACAACAGCAATGCACACTTATCAGCTCCAGCATTTTCTAGAGTAACGTGCAGTAAACTAGAGACAAGTTTTTCTAATTCAATTTCACTCGAAAGAGTTTGAGAGGCTTTGAGAATTACTGCTAAATCTAAAGCAACAGAGGCAGTGCTATTACCTGAAGAAGAGGAATTGTGAGAACTTCCCCTACCAGAGATAATGATTGTTTCGTTAGTAGAGATAGCGCAAGATTCTTTTTTGAGGATCGGGGCTAAAAGTTGAGGATAACGAGTTTCTAAATCAGTAACTTTGGCTTTAGCTCCCCAACGGGTATAGCAGTAATAAGCTTCAATCATGTAGGTTTGTGCGAGTTGCTGTTTGCCCCAGTTAAGATAAAATTTAGCGGCGAGTTCATTAGCGATCGCTTCTGGCTGAATGTAGCCCTGCTGTTTAGCATTTTCTATAGCTTGGTCATACAATTCGATGGCGGCGGCTTTGTTACCTAGCACCCGGTTTCTTTCTGCTTCCACCAAACACCACAGATGTTGATAGTTCATTGGCGCATGAGTTACCCAATACTGCATCAGGGCTTGGTTTTCAGCTACCTCTTGCAGATACTGCTGCTGTTCGCTGGCTGATACATCTGGGTAATGCGCCAAGAGTGACAGAGACGAATACAGGTTGTATTCCACAAAATGAACTGTATTTCTAGTACCGTTTTTGTATGGTTGGGCTAGTCGTAGATTTTCTATCGCATCAGTATGAGCTTCAAAGAAATAGGCCAGAATTAATTTGTATAAATATACAAAAAATAAAATAAAGCCTACCTGATATTTAATCCAGATTGGCAACATTTCTGTTTCATTGCAACTCTCACCCACCAAACGCAACTTATCAATTGCGCGACCACTTAAATTTAGAAAAAATTGTCTGCTGATTTGGCTTTGAATTTGCTGATATTCTTGTTTTAAATTTTGAATAATTTCAGTATATAAAGTTTGCTTGTCAAGGACTGTTTCTAGCTCTAAGTCAGTATGAAAAGAAAAATCGCAATATGTCGTAGCATTGTAGCAAGCAAATTCTAAATCTCCAGTTTCTAACCCAAGCTGAAATCCTTCCTGTAAAGGTTCCAATGTGGCTTGAAAATGTTCTTTCCAGTGGCGAATGCTGCTATTAAACATCATGTAAACTTTAGATTTCAGCTTCCTGCTATCAAAGCGATCTAACAACTTGATTGCCATCTGACCAAATTTGTAGCCAGACTCAATATCCCCCCCACTACAGAGTAATAATCCATAGGTGACATAGGCATAAGCAGCAAGGCTAGAATTGCCATATCTGATGCACAGATTGACCATTGTCAAGATAATTGATGGGTACATCTGGGGATTAGCTAGAAATACAGCAGGAGCAACAGTCATCAATATTCGCTGTGCAGCTAGTTTATCCAGATCTGTTATTTCTGGCAGGTCAATTAATGCTTCAATTTCTAAGGTGGCGATCGCTTCTGGCTCTAAACTGACACCTAACATCTGCAAAACTTCTAATGCTATCTCTACTGCTGACTGCATCTGAGATTGCGAAATTAAAGATTGAATTTTAATTTCGTAAACACTGGCTTTTTGTAATGTATCCTTAACATTTTCGAGAAGTGTCTGTATGAACAGATTGGCTTGCTCATAGTTTGTATTCAGGTATTCTGCTTCTGCTGCTGCTAAATACAAAGCGAGTGTTAAATCATATTGCGTCTGCCAGCTTTGCGGTTCTAGCAACATTATGCCGGTATTAAAATACCTTACAGCCGCTTCGTATGCTGTTGCAGACTTTGCCTGACGACCTGCTATCAAATTGAGATTCGCTACTTGCTCTTGTTCACTAGGAGCGGTAATCAATTCAGCACCCAGGTTGAGATGGTTGATAATATTAAAAATTTTCTCGTGCAGGTCTGCTGCGGATGTATTTTCTAACAACCGTCGCCCAATCTTCAGGTGAGTTGCTTGCTTCTGGTCTAGGGGAATTAATGAATAAGCTGCTTGCTGAACGCGATCATGCAGAAATTTATAGTTGGTGGTGATTTTTTCTGGTTGACCGTTTGCTAATGACTCGCGATCGCTCAAAAATACTTCTTGTTGGAAAAACTTATAAACATCATTTTGCGGTAAAACTAACCCGTCTTTTAGAGCTAGCCACAAATCTTTGGCGGTTTGGTTTAGGGATTGTTCGTAAACGATCGCTAGTGTTTCTAAATCAAAAGTGTTACCAATGCAAGCAGCTAACTGCAACACCTCTTGAGTCGCTTGGGGCAACTTCTGGAGTTGAACTGCCATGAACTCTACTACATTATCGGTAAGAGTAAGCGATCGCACCTGTGCAATGTCACATTCCCAGTAACCGCCATGAACATTGAATGCAATCAGTCCATCTTCATATAATGCTTTGAGAAACTGAGTTGTGAAGAAGGGATTGCCTTGAGTTTTGCTAAATATCAACTCTGTCAATGGCAAAGCTAACTCTAGGGAACAACTAAATGTATCAGCTACCAACTGATTCACTGCCGAAATATCTAACGGGGCAAGAGTAATAGTATTAACTGTAGCCTGTGACTTCTCAATTTCTTGCAGCGTCAGCATCAGTGGATGAGTTGTAGAGATTTCGTTATCTCGGTAAGCTCCAATTAGCAACAAATATCGGCTATCTATCTCGCTCATTAACAGTTGTATCAACTTGAGAGAAGCAGAATCCGCCCACTGCAAGTCATCGATAAAGATTACCAGAGGATGATCTTTTGTCGCCAACACCTGGATAAATTTTTGAAATAGGATATTGAAGCGGTTTTGAGCAGCACTTCCAGAGAGTTCGGGGACAGCAGGTTGTTTGCCAATAATCTGCTCTAGTTCTGGAATGAATTCAATAATAACTTGAGCGTTTTCTCCTAAAGCAGTGAGAATTCTGTTCTTCCATCGATCTAATTGCGTATCATTTTCACTGAGTAGTTGCCCAATCAAATCACGAAATGATTGTAAAAAAGCAGACAGGGGAATGTTGCGCTGAAACTGGTCAAATTTACCTTTAATAAAATAGCCGCGTTGCCGCACAATTGGTTTGTGGACTTCGTTGACCACAGCAGTTTTGCCGATACCAGAGAAACCAGCCACTAGCATGAGTTCGCTACGCGCTTGAGAAATTCGCTCAAAAGCGGCTAGTAAACTTGCTACTTCGTTATAGCGACCATAGAGCTTTTCTGAGATGATAAAGCGATCGCACACATCTCGTTGTCCAATCTCAAATAGCTCAATCTGCCCGGTTGTTTGCAGTTGGTTGAGACACATTTCTAAATCATGTTTCAGCCCCAACGCACTCTGATAGCGGTCTTCAGCATTTTTCGCCATCAGTTTCATCACTATATTTGCAATTACTTGCGGAATTTCTTCCCTTCTGCTTTCTAATAAGGGTGGTTGTTTAGCGATATGACAGTGAACTACTTCCATCGGATCGTGAGATTGAAAAGGTAATTCTCCGGTAAGTAGTTCAAAGAAAGTCACTCCTAAAGAGTAAAAATCACTGCGGTAATCAATACCTCGGTTCATCCGTCCGGTTTGTTCTGGGGATACATAGGCGAGTGTACCTTCCAAAATATTCGGACTATAAATTTCCTGGGTTTCTCTAGACAGTAGGGAAGCAAGACTGAAATCAATCAACTTCACCTGCTGTGTATCTGGGTTAATTAAAATATTGGCAGGCTTAATGTCTTTGTGAACGATCCGGTGGCGATAAAGTTTATCAAGAATTGTTGCTAGAGCGATCGCAATTTCTAAAAAAGCTTTCAGGTGATGCGGACAAACAGAGCCGCCATTGCTGTTAATTTCTTTTTGTATCCACTCTCGTAAAGAAATACCACCAAAATCCTCCATCACCATTGCATAGCTGTTTTGGTAAGGTTCTAAGCTGTAAAGACGAACAATACCCGCAAAGTCAAGATTTTTAGCAATGGCATACTGATTACGGAATTGCAGCAATTCATTAAATGATGGATACTCCTGTTTAAGTACCTTGATGACTACTGGCAGTTCATCCACCGTGCGAATTGCTCGATAAACTAGGGTTCTAGTGCCTTCATAAAGTCGCTCGCTAATTTTATAACCCAGAAGCTTGGTAAATGGCTCAACTGCTGTAGTCATTGTGAGTAATTTTGGCAAAGAAACTGATTGATGTACAGTATTTTTCCCAAATCATAGTGATTTCTAACTCACTTGCTAGAAACGCTATAATCCCTCAAATCCTAATTGTTGCTTGGGTAGCTCCTCTAATTTTTTGAGATCAATTAGCAAAAATTAATATTTGTCAACTTGATACTTTCAACTATTTTTTACATTTTAAAAACTAGGGTGTGTTTTAAAACTCGATAGCAAGATCCAAATATTGCGATGCGATCGCTATTCAAAAGCTACTGGAAAGAGATAGCATTGAATTTTTGCTCAAGGTGAAGGCTCCTGGTGCAGCAGTGGATGAGCGTGGATTTATAGCGATTTTAGGAAATTCAAGATTTTCATAGTGGTGATGAGCAATGCAACTATTCCTAAATCCCGCAATTGACGACACATTTGTTCAATCAACTCTGGTGTAAGAGAAAAATTTAGCTAGTTAATATAATACCAATTCTCTAAAATGAGGCAACAGATTCAAACCACGAAAGCCATACCAGATCTGACTTTCTTAATTGCGTTAGCGACGTTCGCGTAGCGTCTCCCTTTGGGAGAAGGAGCGTCATTGCGAATTGCGTTAGCGCAGCGTTAGCAATGGTAAGTCCCTTAAAACTAATTTTTGAAGCCATCAACCAAGCCCGTAGTCAGCATGAACTACAATTACAAGTCGTGCCAAAAATTGGAGAGTATTTTGTGGCAAAACGATATTCCATAATTCAACCTGCCATCACAGTTGAACAAATCATAGTTCAAGTTATTGATTGTCTGTATGTACTGACTGCCAAGCAAGGCGATGTTTCCAGTGTGATGTAAAATTAAGTTGAATTGCTTGATTGAAGTCCTCCAAAGCTGCTGAATAAAGTTCTTCTTTTAGCTTTACTGCACCTTGGTTGTTCAAATTTTTAGGCCATTGTGGATTCCATACATATTTTTGACAAGTTTGGTAGGCAATTTCTGCATCACTGCCATTTTCAAGATTGTGAAACACTGGATGATAATTTAGCCTATTGCAGCAAACTTGCAACCACTCTTGCCACCCACAGCGCCACAAGCGCACTGTTCCATCAAGGCTACCACTGGCAATCATTTGACCATTAGGGCTAAAAACTGCGGAATTTACCCAATTCTCATGTCCGCGCCAAGGTTGACCGATCGCATTACCGTCAATATCCCACAATCGCACTGTAGAATCATTGCTGGCACTAACAATCCAATTACCATCAAGACTAAAGGCAACTGAATTCACTTCTTTTTCATGTCCGCGCCAAGGTTGACCGATCGCATTGCCGTCAATATCCCACAATCGCACTGTAGAATCATTACTGGCACTAACAATCCAATTACCATCAGGGCTAAAGGCGACAGAATTGATCCAATTCTCATATTTGCGCTGTGATCGCCCGATGACCCGATCTTGTAGTATTTGATCTAGCTCCCACAAACGCACAGTTTTATCGCTACCACTGACAATCAGCTTGCCATCAGGACTAAAGGCTAGGGAATTAACCTGTCCTTCATGTCCCCGCCAAGGTTGAGTGATGGAGTTGCCGTCAATATCCCACAAGCGTATTGTGCGATCGCAGCTACCACTAATAATAAACTTACCATCAGGGCTAAATGCTACAGAATTTACACGCCCTTCATGCCCGCGCCAAGGTTGACCGATGGGATTACCTTGGATATCCCACAAACGCACTGTAGAATCACTACTACCACTGACAATATACTTGCTATCAGGACTAAAGGCGATGCAAATAATTTTTGCCTCATGTCCGTGCCAGGGTTGCGTAATGGCGTTACCTTCTAAATCCCACAAACACACCGTTCCGTCAAAACCAACACTGATAATAGAATCACCATTGGGACTAAAGGTAACAGAAATAACTCCTTCCTTATGTCCGCGCCAAGATTGCGTAATGGCGTTACCTTCTAAATCCCACAAACACACCGTTCCGTCAAAACCAACACTGACAATAGAATCGCTATTGGAGCTAAAGGCGACGGCAATAATTCCTTCCTCATTTCCCTGCCACGGTTGAGTCATGAGATTACCTTGTAAATCCCATAAACACAAAATTCCGTCAATACTGCCACTAACAATAAACTTGCCATCAGGACTAAAGGCCAGACAATTCACCTCTTGCTCATGTCCCAACAAAAATTGAGCAGTAGGATTGCCAACTATATTCCACAAGCACACCGTAGAATCGCTACTGCCACTGGCAATAAACTTGCCATCAGGACTAAAGGCCAGACAATTCACCTCTTGCTCGTGTCCGCGTAAGCTGTTTGCTTCTGTAGGTGTGTTCGTTGCTTCCTTTAAGCTTCCCAAAACAGGAGCTAGAAGTTGGTGTGGATATTTCTCTAGATTCTCACCCATTGTTTGAATTGCCAGCACCAAACCCTCTAGCGGTTGGACAGGAAGTAAATTCAAAACCCTGGCGGATTGTTCGCGTAGTTTTAATTCAGTCAGTGCAAGGTGTAACTTTTGAATCTCTTGTTCCTTTTCTCTCAAATGGGGTTCGCACCATCCAACACTAGGATTAATAAATTGATGAGCTTGTTCGCTCAAATCACCAAATATTTGCTCTTTTAATTCTTGATAAGTCTTTGTTTGCAGAACCCGGTTTTGAAGATTTTCATTTTTCCACAGTACATCTAGAGTGTATTCCAGAACTGGTAAAGAATCATCTTGTTGGTGAAAATCATCAATAATTTGCTCAATTAATCCTTGCTCAAAGGTAACGCCATTTCTCGCAGCCGGTTCAGCGATCGCTAACTTTAATTCGTCATCGCTCATTCTAGTGAGTATGCAACTATAGCGATCGTGGATCTTCGCCAGTTGCGGATACTCACTAAATCTATCCAAAAAATCCGAGCGCATTGTTAAAACAACTTTGACAGAGCTATCCTGCTGCTGGCTCAATTGAAACAGATTATCAACAAATTTGTCACGTTCTGGCTTTTGAGTTTTCGTAAATAATTCTTCAAATCGGTCAATCAAAATCAGAACACACTCATAATCTTGTTTGAGTAAGTTGACAATTTTAATTAGGGTATTTTCTCTTATTACTTGACTAATATTTGCTATTTTTAATTGTTTTAAATAGGTAAAATCAAGACATTTATAAATAGATTCAAAAGGGTTTATATCTGGCTGAAAAGTTAGATTAATTAAGGAATTTTTATGATAACCTAAATAAGGTATTAAACCTGCTAAAATCAATGATGATTTGCCACTGTATGCTGCTCCTAAAAGCAAGAGAGCATTATCTTTTTCCAAGCGATCGCTGAGATTAGCAATCCACTTATCCCGACCAAAAAATTTGTCTTTATCTTTAATTTCAAAAGTTTTTCTCCCTAAGTAAGGAGAATCTATTTTGAGTGGACGACAATGAATGTCTTCAGATTGACTGTCAGAAAAAAAGTTGTATTTAGAAATACCTTGGACATTACATCCAGTATTTATATTGCCTTCAGAACTGTTAACCATCTTATCTCCTTCCCTTTGGACACCTCTGGCTCAGTCTTTCCCTCAGTTATAGTTCTTTGGCTAATCTTTGTAAGTACCTTAACAAAATTAATTACTAGACTTCTTGCAGAAGTCGGGAAAAGGGGAAGGGGGAAGGGGAAAAGGTTTGGTATTTTCCCTTTCCCCTTTAACCTTTTCCCTTTTCCCACCTCTAGTTCCTAAATTCGGTTTTAAATAATTTTATTCAGCAAAATTACTTAAGTCACTTTTAAAAATATGGAGTAACTTTATCCTAAAACGCCGGAAATGACAAACGAGATGAAACTTTTTGATAACCTACACCTTGCTATGTTTAGTGGCAAAGGTGGAGTCGGAAAAACAACAATCTCCTGCACCTTTGCATATCGTTGGGCGCAGAAATTTGTCAACGAGCAAATTCTTTTAATCTCAACCGATCCGGCTCACTCTCTTGGAGATGTCTTACAAGTTAGCGTTGATGACATTCCTCGTCCCATAGCGGAACTACCCAATCTACTAGTAAGAGCGTTGGATGCAAAGCTTTTACTACAAAAGTTTAAAGAACGTTACGGTCAGGTATTGGAACTGTTAGTGGAGCGCGGTAGTTTTGTTGAAGGAGAGGACTTGCTGCCAGTTTGGGATTTAAATTGGCCTGGACTGGACGAATTGATGGGTTTGTTAGAGATCCAACGCCTTTTCAACGAGCAGCAGGTAGATCGAGTAGTAGTGGATATGGCTCCTAGCGGTCATACTCTCAACTTGTTTGGATTGATGGATTTTTTAGACACTTTTCTGCACTCTCTGGAACTGTTTCAAGAAAAGCATCGGTATATTAGTAAGACCTTTGCCGGGAGTTACACACCCGATCGCGCTGACGAATTTTTGCAAACCCTGAAAGCTGAACTGTCACAAGGTCGTCGTCTGCTTCAAGATCCCACCCATACAGCTTGTTTGTTAGTTGCGATCGCTGAACCAATGAGTTGGTTGGAGTCAAAACGATTCCTAGAAGCCTTACAAACCATGCAGGTTCCTTGCGGAGGGTTGTTTGTCAACCAAGTTCTTGCCAGTCCGACTGACCCAGATCGTTACCAAGAACAACAACCACTAATCGGCCAGTATACGGCTCTTGCTAACGGCAAGCCGATTTTTATCGTGCCACAGCAAGATCAGGAGCCTTTGGGAATTGTAGCCCTCAGCCATCTCATCAACCAAATCCATGTTCCTCAGATGGAACCCCTATCTCCTATTGAGCTACTCCCAGTTCAATGGCCGGAAACAATTCCTCCTAGTTTTGGGGATTTTCTGAACCAAGGTCGTCGCCTGTTATTAATTGGCGGTAAAGGTGGAGTAGGCAAGACTACAGTAGCAGCTGCGATTGGTTGGGCTATGGCTCAACAACATCCCGATCGCAAAATTCGTATGGTTTCTATCGATCCAGCCCACTCCTTGGGTGATGCCTTTGGTCTGAGTTTTGGACACGAACCATATCAAATAACTGCCAATCTTCGAGGTCAGGAAGTAGATAGCGATCGCATTCTCGATAGATTCAGAGCCGATTACCTGTGGGAATTAGCCGAAATGATGAGTGGTGAAACCCAAACAAGCGAAGCTATTGAAATGGCTTATGCTCCTGTTGCTTGGCGCAAAATTGTCGAGCAAGCTTTACCAGGGATTGATGAAATGCTTTCCCTGTTAACAGTCATGGAATTGCTAGAGCAACAAGAAGAAGACTTGATTATTTTAGACACTGCTCCTACAGGTCACCTTCTGCGTTTTCTAGAAATGCCAACTGCACTAGCAGACTGGCTAGCTTGGATTTTCAAACTCTGGATTAAGTATCAAAATGTCCTTGGTCGTACAGAGTTTATGGGGCGTTTACGAACTTTGCGACAGCGCGTAGTCAAAGCCCAAAAAGTGCTAAAAGACCCACAACAAGCAGAGTTTATTGGCGTTACACTTAACCAGACTAGCGTACTTGCCGAACAACATCGCTTGTTTAAATCTCTGCAAGAAATAGGTGTAAGCCAGAATTACGTTGTTCTCAACCGCTTTACTTCTACAGCAACCATTAATTGCGATTTTCCAGGTTTGACAATGGTTCGCTTACCAGTGCTTCCTCGCTCAGTTCAGCCTTTAGAACGCATCCAAGCAGGCGCGGCCTGTTTATTTTAAAGACTAATTAGACTAAATACTTTCATACCCACAGAGAAATTTATTATGCATCGCACTCCAAATCGCGGACAAATTCAAGCCAAACTTAGCTCAATGCCTCCTCAACGTTCACAAGCAAGAGTTTATTTAAATGCTTACAAAATGATGTTGGAAAAAGAGCGTTTAGAGCAGGAACTACAGAAACTCGAAGCACGCCGACATCAGATTCAGCAGCGTCTTGCTATTTTAAATAGTCAAACAATTGCTGAAGAAGACATCACCCATCAGCAAGCAAAGACTGACTTAGAGGACAATACATCAAAATTCAACACCATAACATTGGAATATTAAGGGACTGCCAAGAAATAAAATATACAGTTTCGATTTCATCGAAACTCAGTGACATGAAAAAAAGTTTTTGCCAACAAGCTAGGGTTTTGCTGTATCAAAAGAAGCAAGTTATTGATTTTGGATAAAGCCGAACTTAACGATTATGCTACATCTACTATTATCAATTAAATCTGAACTCAAAGGATTTGTATGTTCCAGTTTCTTGAAAAACAAAAACATCCGGTTATTTTAAGTGCATTAGGCTTTTTTCTTGTTATCGCAAGTTATTTTGAGGTTACAGATACAGCAACATTAAAAATTTCAAGGGCTTCAAGCCCAATTTATCCACTTTACATATTAGGAGTCTTCCTTATTGTTATTTCTATTCTCCTCTATGTTTTTGAGGATAATCATTCGGATCATTTTTTTGGAAAGTCAGCTTTTGGATGGTTGACACTTGGCAAGGTTAGTAAAATAAAAAATGGCTTTACTTCAATCGTTAAATCATCAGCTATCAATATTATATTTGGAAGGCTTGAATCAATTGAGTTTGATGCTGACACAAGCTTAATTATCTGGCTCTCCCAGACTAGATATGATAAATTAGTAGCAGAAATACCAATTGAGTAGAATTCTTCTTCTAAAATTATCAAAGTTAGTTAAACCATAAGCTCTTCT
>NZ_JACJRV010000063.1 GCF_014697475.1 Nostoc sp. FACHB-152 | reverse complement strand
GGCATGGGCGACTAGTGGTTTTTGAGTTGTCGTTGTGAGAGACAACAACTCTACTACGAAACGCCCTACCTCTTCATGCTCTTATTTTGGCAACGGTATTGAAAAGTAAAAGGCAAAAGCCAAAGATAATTTTTTGACTTTTGCCTTCTGATAATTTTTTATTTATTTCTATTCGCCTGCGGCACGTTTAACTTGGCGGGATTCTAACCATAAGGGAATTGCAATTACAGCTACTAAAATCAGTAAGGCTGCGATCGCAAATTGACTTACCCAAGCAACTAATTGTTCTAAAGAGATGACTCTGCCAGCAAAAAAAGCTAGTGTTACCATCACAGCAGCCCAGGTAGTTGCTCCTGCAAGGTTATACAAAAAGAATTTTAAAAACGGCATTTCTGCTATCCCAGCTAATGGAGCAGCAAAAATTCGCAAGAGTGCGAAAAAGCGTCCAAAAAATACAGCTTTAGTAGCATTTTGGCTAAATTGCTCTTTAATATTCAGTAATTTTTCGTCAGAAATCCTAAATATTTTGCCTATTTGCACCAGGAATGGCCAGCCACCTAATTTACCAATCCAATAGCCGCAAGCACCACCAATTACGGCACCTGCAACGGCATCAGTTAAAACTAACCAATAACTCAGTTCATTACTACCCGCTAAAAACCCACCGACAAGGGTTACGGTTTCACCAGGAAGGGGAATGCCCAAGTTTTCTAGCAAAATTCCCAAAAAAATTGCCCAGTAACCATACTGGTGAGCAAATTCCTGGATGTTTTCTAGTGAAATAAATTCAAGAGACATCCCGCACCGCCGCCTTTACAATTTTTTACCTTTACTCTATCTTGGCGCGTTTGTGGCTGGAGTGTCAATCAAAGTAGTGTTTTGCAAGCCCTAAATCAATCCAGATGCTCGCCAACTATTGAGCTAATCTACTACTTATTGAGTATTGACTATTACTAATTTAGACGTTATCTATCACAGGTGCATAGTATCCAAAACAAATCAATAACTTTTTATAAAAGATTTATAAAAATATCCTTGAAATATGAAAATCTCGTAAAAGATACTATTGATACTGAATTTACTAAGCGTTTGTGCCTATATTTAGGGAAGTTAACATAAATTATACGGCATAAATACGTAAGCGCAGACAATCAATTGCACAACTGTACTTTCACAATCTAAGTGAATAGAGCAGTTTCTTGCTATTGATATCAAGCTAGTATTGATGTCAAGTTTCCGTTTTTCTCAGTAGCTCAACTACCCAGATAAATACATGACTATCTCACAAGCATCGCAAGTGGTTTTATTCAAACCCCAAGGTAGCATCGACTTGCAAGGTGGTATGGCTTTAAGCGAACATATGGCAGAGGTAGCACCCCACCCTGATCAACTCTGGGTCATTGACCTAGCAGAAGTAGATTTTATGGATAGTTCAGGTTTGGTTCCTTTAGTTAAGGCATTAACGACTGCTCGGCAGACTGGTTGCCGCTTAGTTATTTGTAATGTCAAAGCTCCTGTAAGGTTGATTCTAGAACTGACACAGTTAGATTCAGTTTTTGAAATTTTTAACACTTACGAAGAAATCCTTGATCACGCCAACAAGCAACCTTTGGCTTTAGCGAGCTAATCTATGATTATACTAGATGATAATCTATTGGTGTAACTAACAAGCAATTATCTTTTTTAGAATTTAACAATTGCTCCCATGATGGCGATCGCTAACCACCCTAGTCGCAACAATAGTAGCCATCGTAGAGCTTTTACACCAATATGCTGTCATCAAAAGAATGTAATAGACTAGGGGTTAATATTTCTGTATTCACCAAAATAACCCCTCTTCGGTATTAAACAAATTGCCAACAGGCTTTAGCCTGTGGCATTTTTACGCAACTCATTCATAATAATTTACAAAAATCTTAAACCTTAAGAGCCTGTGATTGCAGGCTTTATTTTTTTAAGCATTCTGCACGGCCGAAACGTTACCTTGTCCAGTCACAGGGCGAGGAAAGTTAGGTAAATCAATACCACTGTGGCTGGCAGTGCGGGTCTTAAGTGCTAAACGGTAACTGACGCTTTGTAGTTCTGCTTGCAGTTTGCGATTTTCCCGTTGTAAGCTTGCTACTTTTTCTCTCACTGGAGCCATCCGTTCCTCAAACTTACGACGATAAATTTGAGGTAATTCTTGTACTACCTGTTCTAACATCCTACTACGGTCTGTTAACTCTTGCACAGACTGGCGCAGTTGATAAATTTCTGCATCACGAGTAGCAATTTGCTCTTGATAAAAAGTGACCTGTTGCTCAACAGCTTGTAATTGTTCTCGCAACGCCTGCAACTGAGTTAAGTCGCGCTCAGTTTCCGAACGCTGGGGCATAAAATTAGCGTTGCCCTTGACCAGCCGAAATAGTTCTTGAGATAGCTGTTGCACTAACTGATCTCGCAGTTGCAAATCTTGACGCAGTTGCGAGACTTCTGTAGAGAGAGCTTGGATGTTAGATATGTCAGTTTGGCTCACAGTGGCTTACAGCTCCCATTGACGAATTTTTTCTAATCGTAGGTATGACGGAGATTGTAATTGCTTTTGGCAAGTACTTGTTAATTTAGCATTCCCAACCGAAGCAGAAAAAAGTCAAAGGTAAAAATTTTTTTTGCTGTCTTGAGTACTGAGTTTTGATGTACAAATACTCATTAAACTTCTTGCAGAAGTCGGTAAAAGGGTAAGGGGGAAAGGGGAAAGAAAAAACTCTTTCCCTTTTACCCCTTGGGGGTTCGCCAGTCGCTCATGGGGGAAACCCCCAAGACCTCGCTGGCTCACCTTTTCCCTTTCCCACCTCTTGCAAAAAAAGTTTTGCGAGAGGTCTATTACTCAGTACTCATTAATCAACAATGTCCCTAGGCAGTTACGGCAACTTTTTCTGCTGCTGCTTCTGAAACTTCTTGCTTAATGGTTAAGTAGCGAATTACTTCTTCGCTTAACCGCATAGCACGTTCTAAGGGAGCAATAATATTCCCCGGCCCAGTGTAGTTCATTTGGATGTAAATGCCATCCCGTTGCTTTTTGATTTCATAAGCAAGACGACGCTTACCCCGATTTTGAATTTCTATATTCTCGGCACCTTGATCTTGAATCAAAGTTTGGTATTTAGCGATCGCTTGCTCTACCTGTTCGTCACTGAGGTCAGGACGCAAGATATACATTGTTTCGTAAACTGTGGACATGAGTTTAAAGTCTCCTTTTGGACAATTTGGCTGCTAGCGTAAAATGATACAAACACTACTAGAGAATATTCGTACATTTTCACAACTGAAGCAACAAGGAACTATAATCTTACCAGTTTTTTATGTGAATCATCAGCAAAATCTGCCGAACTTCGCATTTTTCATCAAAAGTTACTTATAGAGTAACTACTGTGCAACTGGAAATTCAGCCTTTGGTAAATAACCGCAAATTAATTGAGATATTGACTAAATCAACAGGTATGCTTCCCAATGGGAGCTTATAAACTCCTCTAATTACTGAAGATGGTACCCGCTTACAGTTTTTAATTGCAGACAATAAGGATATTATCAAGGTTATGGCGCAACGCTATGTGCGAGTTCAAAATCCAGAAGGCAAAATTTACTATGGATTGCTACAGCTATCTCTGAATGTGCAGGTGTTGGATGCGCCACCTTGGTTGCAGGGACAGCCTACAGATTTAGTTTTAGCACCGGATAGTTACCAAATTCTTTCCCCTTGCGCCCCTTCAAAAATTGTGGCGGTGGGTAAGAATTATGCAGACCACGCAGCAGAAATGGGAACCCCTGTACCAAGTGAGCCATTAATTTTTCTTAAGCCGCCAACATCGATTATTCCGACTGAGACCGAAATTAAGTATCCGCTCCAGTCTCACCGAGTAGATTATGAGGGTGAGTTAGCTTTAGTCATTGGCGATCGCGCTTGTGACTGCACCCCAGAGGAAGCACAAACCAAGATTTGGGGTTATACGATCGCTAATGATGTCACAGCACGAGACTTACAACAAAAAGACAGTCAATGGACTAGAGCCAAAGGTTTCGATACATTCTGCCCCTTAGGCCCTTGGATTGTTCGGGAATTGAATCCTGGTGCAAGATTACAGACTTTCATCAACGATGAGCCAAATCCAGTGCAATCTGCTGGGATCGATCAAATGGTGTTTCCTCCGGATGTTTTGGTATCTTACATCAGTAAAGTTATGACTCTATTACCAGGGGATGTAATCCTAACGGGTACACCATTGGGAGTTGGCCCCTTGCATATAGGCGATCGCATCCGTATTGAAATCGAAGGCATTGGTCGGCTAGAAAACACCATAGTAGCCCGTTAAGCAATCCTCCATTTTTCTTGAGATCTAGCAAAGTAGTGAGTGTCAAAAACTAGCCCCTAGCCTCTAGCCCCTAGTATCTTTTTCATACATCCAGTTACCGAACTTGCATATGAACAGCATCAGAAATCGCGGGAATTTCTGCATAACGTCCTAAAAGACACTGAATGATTGAATATGCTGCTGCTCCCACGATGCCGAGAAAAATAGTGCTATATAAAGTTTGAATGGCAAAATCTCCACTAGGAATTAGCCCCACAATATCAGTCAGGATGCCACACAAAATGATAATGATGTCTAAAAGAATTGCTTGCATGGTGTTGAAGCGAATGAAATGAGAAATCTTTTCGTTTCTCACGACTAACAGCCATAAAGCAAAGAAAATAATTAGTCCGGCAAACCGCACACGTCTGTACAATGACCACAAGATCAGCACAGGTGCAAAAACGACTGTAAGAGCGGGAAACTGCTGTAATAATACAAAGCCAAAACTCAGTACTTCAACTAGCGGTAGCAAATAAGGTAAACAAGCAAAAATGCGATCAGGCACATTTGTCGAACCACGCCAAGCCATTTTGCGTTCTCCTGTGGCAGAATTTTAAGAGTTACTTGAGCCTAGGATAACGCAGTTGTCTGTTTGCTCAGAAATTAGATTCATTGAATCTCAGCAATCCGAAAGCCCATAATACATTCGTACTGCTCTGGCTGTTGTTCGGTAAGTTTACGAATAGCTTGACCGCAATGCAGTTGACCACCACGCCAACGGGGTTGACCACTCCTGTCAGCAAGTAAACAAGACTGGCAAACCTTCTCAGGGGCAAGGATTTGATCATCCATTAAAATGACTAACATCCAAAAACCTCCTGTAAATACGCAAAATGAGCCACATTTTTGACAAAATGAAGGCGAGAACCACAAATTCTCTAGTGAAACTTAAATTTATTGTATGTTGAGTCTCTCGGAGATGGCTTGATTAAGTCACAACTCATACATAAATTTTTACACCTAGTTTGAGCAGTATTGGTGGTCTATTCGTAACTGTTAAGTTCATGTTCCAGAAAGAGCTTTATAATAATTAACACAATAATGGGACTTCATTAGGCTGGCATCTAAGTAATAAATTTAGCTACTACTAATAGTGAAAAGTCAGCAGTCAAAAAATCTGGCAATGTAGACTGACTGCAAATTATTACTTGGCAACTAAGTTCCAGTAAAAACCCCCATTGTGCAAATTTCCACTAAGGATAGTTAAAGTGACTAGGACTAATTCAGATTTTCTGGCTTCTTCTGACCCTGCGATCGCAGGATTACTTGACGAAGAACTTCAGCGTCAACGCGACCACCTGGAATTAATTGCTAGTGAGAACTTTACCTCTGCGGCTGTACTAGCTGCTCAAGGTTCAGTCTTAACTAATAAATATGCCGAGGGATTACCCGGTAAACGTTACTACGGCGGCTGTGAATTTATTGATAAAGTCGAGCAGATAGCAATTGACCGAGCAAAACAACTGTTTGGTGCGGCTCATGCTAACGTTCAACCCCATTCTGGCGCGCAAGCGAACTTTGCAGTTTTCCTGACCTTACTAGAACCCGGCGACAAATTCATGGGGATGGATTTGTCTCATGGTGGACATCTGACTCACGGTTCACCTGTCAACGTTTCTGGGAAGTGGTTCCAAGCTAGCCACTACGGTGTAAGTAAAGAAACTGAGGAACTAGACTACGACCAAATTCGAGAGCTGGCGTTAAGGGAGCGTCCTAAGCTTTTGATTTGTGGTTATTCTGCTTATCCTCGGATTATTGATTTTGAAAAATTCCGCTCTATTGCTGATGAAGTTGGTGCTTATTTACTTGCAGATATTGCCCACATCGCAGGTTTAGTAGCTACTGGCTTACATCCCAACCCAATTCCTTATTGTGATGTTGTGACAACAACCACTCACAAAACCCTCCGCGGCCCCAGAGGCGGATTAATTTTGACCAAAGATGCAGAACTGGGTAAAAAGCTTGATAAATCCGTTTTTCCAGGAACTCAAGGCGGGCCTTTAGAACACGTGATTGCAGCTAAAGCAGTAGCTTTTGGCGAAGCTTTAAAACCAGAGTTTCAAACTTATTCCGCACAGGTAATTGAAAATGCTCGTGCTTTAGCAACGCAACTGCAAAACCGAGGCTTAAAGTTAGTGTCCAATGGTACAGATAACCATTTGATGCTTGTAGATTTGCGTTCAATTGGTTTGACTGGTAAACAAGCAGACCAACTAGTAAGCGGTGTAAATATTACTGCTAACAAAAATACAGTACCCTTTGATCCACAATCGCCATTTGTGACTAGCGGTTTGAGATTAGGTTCTCCTGCTATGACAACCAGAGGATTAGGGGTTGCCGAGTTTACCGAAATTGGTAATATTATTGCCGATCGCCTACTCAATCCTGAATCAGAAACAGTCGCAGCTGATTGTAAACGCCGAGTAGCTGCACTGTGCGATCGCTTCCCCTTATATTCCCACTTGCAAATTCCTGTACCAGCACTAGCATAAGAAGTTGAGCAAGTATGAAGGCTGATACGTCTTTTCATCCTTCATACTTCACACTTCATCCTTTACCAGTCCTTAACCAAAATCCCCTGCTGATTAGAGGCGTAAATGTAGTAGATATTAAGTAGAAACCTCCATCGGCAGTGTTTTGTCTGAAAAACTACTTAATTAAAAATACAAATGCCTGCTCAGATTTATCATCTGATTGCCTTCCTTGTCGCCGCCGTAGTCGTTCTTTGGACTACGCCTGATGTTAAGAACATTGGTATAAAAAGTGGAAATGTAGATAAACCTGGTGGTCGAAAAGTTCATGAACGCCCAATGGTACGTTTGGGCGGAGTTTCTATCTTCGCAGGTACTATTATTTCTTTACTAATTGTCTGGTGGCTAGGTGGCTTTGGCAATTTACCACCTGACAAAGAATGGCAAATTTGGGGTGTTACCTTAGGGGGTCTAGGCTTTTTCCTGATTGGTTTAGCGGATGATTTATTGAGTCTGTCTCCCTTGGGAAGGCTGCTATTGCAAATAATCGTCGCTGCTGGTGCATGGAAAGCAGGTGTAAGTATAGACTTTATTAGCATTCCAACAATTGGCATAGTTGACCTAAACTGGCTAAGTTTGCCGATTACAGTGATTTGGCTGGTAGGAATGGTGAATGCTATTAACTGGATTGACGGTTTAGACGGTTTAGCTGCTGGTGTGTCGGGAATTGCTGCTGTCGTCATGCTGCTGGTGTCTCTGTTTATGCATCAACCAGCCGCAGCCTTAATTGCCGCAGCCTTAGCTGGTGCTGCTTTAGGATTTCTTCGCTATAACTTCAACCCCGCACAAATCTTTATGGGAGATGGCGGGTCTTATTTTATGGGATTCACGTTAGCTGCTGTGGGCGTAATTGGGCTAGTGAAAATTCCCGCTTTCACGGCTGTAATTCTGCCTTATCTAATTTTGGCAGTACCGATTTTGGATATGTCAGCAGTTATTTTGACACGCATTCGTCGTGGTCAATTGCCTTGGGTAGCAGATAGATGCCACTTACACCATCGATTGTTACAAGCTGGTTTATCTCATCGCTGGACAGTTTTGTTTATTTATACTCTCACACTGTGGGTGGGCAGTTTGGCATTAGCGATCGCTGGTATTCCCAGCGGCATTGCTTACGCTTTTGGTGCCACCTCGCTGTTAACCTACACCAGTTGGCGAGTTTGGAAACGCTCTCAGCAAAGGTAAAAAGTATCAAGGTAAAAGAAATACAGTAGTATATATATCTTTTACTTTTTGCTTTAATTACATGAGTGCAGAAATTATTTGTGTTGGGACTGAACTGTTGCTAGGAGATATCCTAAACAGTAATTCGCAATTTCTTGCCCAACAATTAGCGAAACTAGGAATTCCTCACTATTATCAAACAGTAGTTGGGGATAATCCCGAAAGATTAAAGCAAGTTATAGAAATTGCTATTTCCAGAGCGAATATTTTAATTTTTACTGGTGGTCTTGGCCCAACACCAGATGATCTTACTTGTGAAACCATTGCTGATTTTTTTGGCGCACCTTTGGTAGAATACCCGGAAATAATCGAAGATATTGCTCAAAAATTTGCTCAACGCGGTCGTGTGATGACTCCTACCAACCGCAAGCAAGCTTTAATTCCTCAAGGCGCAGAAGTTTTACCCAACCCCACAGGAACAGCACCAGGGATCATTTGGCAACCTCGTCCTGAGATTACGATTTTTACATTCCCCGGTGTTCCTAGTGAAATGCATCGAATGTGGCAAGAAACAGCAGTACCGTTTCTGCAAAGCCAAGGCTGGGGTAAAGAAATTATTTACAGCCGGAGTTTAAGGTTTTGGGGTATTGGGGAGTCGGCTTTAGCAGAAAAAGTTGCCTCTTATTTCAACTTACCCAACCCGACAGTTGCTCCTTATGCAGGAAAGGGAGAGGTGAGACTGCGAATTTCTGCAAAAGCTACTTCAGAAGCAGCCGCAGAAGAATTAATCGCACCTATTGAGAAACAGCTTAAAGAAATTGCTGGGTTGGATTGTTATGGTGCAGATAATGATACTTTAGCTTCAGTGGTTGGTCAGTTGTTGCGTTCTGCCGGTGAAACTGTGTCAGTAGCAGAGTCATGCACTGGTGGTGGCTTGGGGCAAATGTTAACGGAAATTTCTGGTAGTTCTGATTATTTTTGGGGAGGTGTAATTTCTTACGATAACTCGGCAAAAGTGCGAATGTTGGGGGTGAAACCAGAAGATTTAGATAAATTTGGGGCTGTTAGCGGCATAGTAGCTGAACAAATGGCACTTGGAGTAAAAAGCCGCCTCGAAACTACTTGGGGATTAAGCATCACAGGAATAGCTGGCCCTGGTGGAGGAACCGAAACAAAGCCTGTAGGTTTGGTTTATATCGGTTTAGTCGGGCCAAACGATGAATTGAAAAGCTTTGAATATCGCTTTGGGACAATGCGCGATCGCTGGTTTATCCGTCATTTAAGCGCGTGTACCGCACTAGATTTATTGCGTCGGCAGCTATTGACGAGGTAGGGAGTAGGAAGTAGTAGTGGGTTATTGAAAAAATAGCGATCGCTGTCGAGGTTTTACAATGTTTGAGTATAGAAATGTCCAAAAAGCGTAAATTACTAGAAAAAATACTTGCTGGTTCTAAAAATATTCAATTCGATGAACTGGTAACTCTGGTTGAAGCATTCGGATTTTCTTGATCACGAATTAATGGAAGCCACCATATCAAGTACGTCAATTTGTAATTTTAATTGAAAAATATGCACTGACTTTAGAGGATGAAGAATGAAACACTATCACATTAATATCTTCTACAGTCAAGAAGATGAAGGCTACATTGCTGATATTCTTGACCTGAAATACTGTTCAGCATTTGGTTTAACTGAAGAAGAAGCACTACATGAAGTATTGAAAGCAAAAGAAGCATGGCTAGAAGCTGCCAAACTTGAGGGTAAAGCAATTCCTGAACCAAAGTATCGACCTGCAATTTACCAGATAGCTTCGTAAAGATAAGCTTTAATCTTAAATTGTCTAGCCATTATCTGATATACCCTTCCGTTTTTAGTAGTGATGCTAAATTATTGAGCAAAAAAGCGATCGCTTGTGTAATGCGATCGCTTTTTTAGTACTCAGTCTAGAGTCACTTGTTTAACTGTGATACTCATCATTTGTTGATCTTCACTGTTAGGCGCAATTTGCGGCTTACTCCAAGCTGCTACTTCAGCAAAGCCGAGGCGATACAGCCAATGAATAATGCTGTTGATACCGCGTCGGGAGCCAATCAGCAGAATTTTTACAGATTCGCGTTTTGGTTGAGATGAAGCAGGATCAATAGAGTCCGGTGTATCAGAGACGAATTCTTCAGCCATTAGTATTTACTCAGCTTATTGAATATTTTATGTCTACATAAATGAAGACATAAATAAAATAATACCTTATGTCTGCCTATATGAAGACATTTACTCTGTCCTGAATCTCTGACAAAATCTGGGCATGGGAAAGGCAGGCGAAGCACTAAAGCAGGTTTTGGCAACCTATAGCATTAGCCAAAACAAATTAGCGGTAACAATGGGTATCCGTAGGTGGGATGTTGGTCGTTGGGTACATGGTCGAACTGATCCCACTGGTGACACAATCGCAGAGATTACTAAAGCACTTCAAGGAATTAACTCAGAAGCCGCCCTTGAATTTGTCAGACTCTACTTAGGAGATATTGTCCAGGGTGAAGAAGATTCTTAGGGCGTGTCATCAATTGAGCCAAATAACAGAAGCAGCCAGATAAATTGCATCTAAAAAGTTTGTAGCACGTTTGTCATAGCGCGTTGCGATCACTCGACTGAAGCGGGTGTGAATCACCCGAAAATCCCTGAATTTCGATGGCAAGTCACGCCCAGGGATGCCTGCTCGATAACGATATAACACTGCTTCCGCAAACAATCGATATAGTCTCGCTACCCGACCACGATGACTGCAATATTTAGTTATTTTCAGCAGCGTACTGGGAACTATAACTAATAACCTTAGATGTGATAGAAGCAATGAGCATCAATATAAATAAATTAATTATTAATTCAGTAATAGCAACAAGTATTTTTATTAGCCTTCCAGTAAATGCTGAAGTTCCCAACATGACTGACTGTGGTACTGGAGGTGAAGATGATTCAAAACTAGTAAGAACTATAAGCTTACAAAACTTTGGGATTTCTATACAATTTCCAGCTAATTATAGAGCTATAGCGTTGACTGATGGTTCTGTAAAAATTATTGACAATGGAATATATAAATCTATTGTTTGTTCTAACACAATCCCAGGTTATATAGTTCACAACTATGGAGAATATGACTTTTGGTTAATAAGAAAATATAGTGATGAATTCTTATACAGTAATGTATACGATAAAGTAGCAGGAGTAGAAAATGTTTTTGTAGTTATGAAGAAAAACCCAATAGATAGTAATTATACTTCTTTTGAATATGAACTAAAGTTAAGAATAAAAACTAAAACAGGTTTTACTGAAGTAGAAAAAATTATGTATGATTTGCCTGTTAATGATGAAAACTTCAGTGAAAGAATAAAAGAATTAATTGATTTAGGTAAAAGTATTAAAGCTCTTTAATGTCTTTAGTGATTTTTTTGCATTTGAGCAAATTATGATTATTATAAAATCTTGACTTTAGATGACTACTATGTTAGATAAATCTCAACCAAATAGCTATTTATTTGATGATATTATTGCATCTTATCCATCTGAATCTCTTGTTGTAATGGAGACATTGACTAAAAAACTTTTAAGATTAAAAAGTACTTCAATATTAATTTATTCTGATAATCCACTTGAGGAGCAAAATTTTATGTCTTTATTTAACAATATGAGGGTAATGACAGAGAGTAAACCATTTAACTGCGTAGCGTCTCCAATTAGGAGAAGCGACTGCCGCCGCAAAGGTCACAAAGAAAGAGATTGGTAATTATTTAGTGCAAGTGTATAAAGAATTGGTATTAGTCTTATAACTACTTTCTATATTGAATTGTGACTCCAACAAATTCTAGTTGGTACAATGTAATAGAAAATACATTTTGTAGGGAAACATTAGCGATTCCAAGTCAACTTATCAGTACAATCAATCTCTAGAGGGTTGCTGTATGCTTCACATTTTGTTACAAAAGTACAAAGAACTTCTAGAGACGCACTAACAAATGTTCGGCGGACTAACTGGTTTACAAGATCCTAAAGGCACTGACTGGGGTGAGCGGATGCTCAACACAGTCGCCAGCCAAACGATTCGCCATATGTTTACCCAAAGCGAGTCAGTAGAAGTCTTGGTGCGCTGCTATCCCTCCAGCAAGTTGTTGCAAGGCAGCATTGATAGCTTCAAAATGAGCGGTCGTGGCTTGGTCATCCGCAAAGACTTTGCAGTAGAGGAGATGTCTTTTGAAACGGATGCGGTGGCGATAGATTTTGGCGCGGTGTTAAGTGGCAAGTTGAATCTCAAGCAACCTACTCAGGCGATCGCTCAAGTAGTACTATCTGAAGCAGGCATTAATCAAGCGTTTAAGGCGGAATTAGTGAAAAAGCGTCTAGTAAATCTAGATGTACCTAGCTTGACAGCATTATCTGGTGGTCAGCCAGTTTCCTTTCCCGAAATTCAGGTACAACTATTGCCAGAAAACCGCCTGCGAATTTCTGCAACAGCCGATTTAAATAATGGCGAACTCATACCCGTAAATATGACAGTCTCCATAGCTGTGGAAAGGCGGCGACGAATTTCGTTTAAAGATCCACAAATTGACCTTGAACAAGTCCCAGAAGCGCAACGGGAGATTTCTCGAACCCTGAGCAACGCACTGGCAGAAATTTTAGATAATATGGTTGATTTAGACCGTTTTGACCTTGATGGCGTAAAAATGCGGCTCAACCGTTTAGAAACTGAAGGGCAAAAATTAATTTTCAGTGGTTATGCGGAGATTGAACGTATTCCTCGTAGTTCCTAATTTTTCTCCCTAAGTTAACTTGACACTTTTTCCAAACTATTTTTTCTTTCTGTACCAGCATTTTGATAAGTTAGTACATAGTTTGCAATAGTTATTTTTACTCTAAGAGGGGATTACGTTGAGTCACCATCAAGATGCCATTGCGCCGCACGGTGGACAGTTGATTAATCGCATAGCCACGCCGGAACAAAGAGAAGAATTTCTTTCTAAGGCGGATTTATGGCCACGCGTGCAACTGGATGAGCGTGCAGTTTCTGATGTAGAAATGATAGCGATCGGTGCTTTTAGTCCACTCACTGGTTTTATGAACCAGGAAGACTACGATCGCGTAGTCACCCAAATGCGCCTCGCTAACGGTCTGGTATGGTCAATCCCAATTACACTTTCGGTAACAGAGGAAGTAGCTGCACCACTCAAAGAAGGCGATTACATCCGTCTGGATAACCCCCAAGGTGAGTACATTGGAGTTTTGCAACTCACACAAAAATACACTTACGACAAAGTTCGTGAAGCGATTAATGTTTATCGTACCGATGACGCAAAACATCCAGGGGTAAAGGTACTTTATAATCAAGGATCGGTTCATCTTGCTGGTGATATCTGGCTACTACAACGTGAAGAACACCCCCTCTTCCCCAAATATCAAATTGACCCAGCTGCATCACGCCAATTATTCAAAGAACAAGGCTGGAAAACGATAGTTGGTTTTCAAACTCGGAACCCCATCCACCGCGCCCATGAATACATCCAAAAGTGCGCTTTAGAAACTGTGGATGGACTATTTTTGCATCCGTTAGTTGGAGCGACCAAAGAAGATGATATCGCGGCTGATGTGCGGATGCGTTGCTATGAAATTTTGCTAGAACATTACTACCCCTTAGATCGGGTGATTTTAGCTATCAATCCAGCCGCAATGCGCTATGCAGGCCCACGGGAAGCAATTTTCCATGCTTTAGTTCGTAAAAACTACGGCTGTACTCACTTCATTGTCGGACGCGATCATGCAGGCGTTGGCGACTACTACGGTACTTATGATGCTCAATACATTTTCGATGAATTTGAGCCTAGCGAAATCGGTATTGTACCAATGAAGTTTGAACACGCGTTCTACTGCACACGTACCAAGCAAATGGCGACGACAAAAACCAGTCCCAGCCGCCCAGAAGAACGGATTCACCTATCAGGTACAAAAGTTAGAGAAATGCTGCGTCGTGGTGAATTACCACCACCAGAATTCTCTCGCCCTGAAGTTGCAGCAGAATTGGCACGGGCGATGCGAGTTCCAGTCCCAGCAATGGCTTAGTCAGGAGATAAGGGGACACGGGGATAAGCAGAATTATTCCCCAAGTCTCTAATTCTCCACTTCTGTAGATTGTGGCTGACTAACTATTAAGCTAGTTTCTCAAGAGGTAAATAGTAAAAATTAACTTTACAGTCAAGACTTCAGCCCTTTAAGCTGTTAGCTGACAGGCTGAGGACTGATGTCTAACTTATGAAGCGTCGGACTTTTTTACAACAGATTGGCTCAATACTCGCGGTGTTGGGTATAGCTGAGGCTGAGTGGTTAACTTTGAGCGATAGCTACTCCCAAGCTTTAGCACAATCTAACCCCCGAAAATTGGCTTTATTAGTAGGTATTAATAAATACCGGAAAAGTCCTTCTCTGAGTGGGTGTCTTACCGATGTCGAACTACAAAAAGAATTATTGATTCATCGGTTTGGCTTTGCAAGTTCCAATATTTTGACTTTAACTGATGAACAAGCTAGCCGCGAATTTATTGAGGCAGCTTTTTTAGATCATCTTGGTAAGCAGGTTAAGCCTGATGATGTAGTTGTTTTTCACTTTAGCGGTTACGGCACTCGCATCAAATTGGATGATTCAGATGCTACGCTACACAATGCTTTAGTGCCTACTAACGAAAATTTAGAAATTCAAGATGAAAAGATAGCCACTTATCTATTAGAAGAAACTCTACTTTTATTGTTGCGATCGCTCACGACAGAACGTGTCACAGCAGTATTGGATACTAGTTATGATGCTCCCAATGTAATTCAACCAACAGGATTGCGAATTCGCGCCCGTCAGGAGTTAGCAACACAGTTAGCAACAGCAGAAATAGAATTTCTTAAACTATTAAAAACTCAAAATTCTCTGAGTAATGCTGTAATTTTATCTGCTACTTCCGACCCGAAGCAGGTAGCAAAGGAAGGGTTATTTTCTGGATTCAGTGCAGGCTTATTTACCTATGCTTTAACACAGTACCTCTGGGAAACTACCCCACCCACAACCATTCAATTCAGCCTCTCCCATGTGGATAGTGCAATGTATAAATGGGGTAGTAAACAGCAACTTAATTTAGTTACTAATAAAAAAGTGCTAACTAGTGAAAATTTGCTGTTAGACCAAAATACTAGTGCTGAGGGAGCAATTATCGCCACAGAAGAAGATGGTAAAACTGTGCAGTTGTGGTTGGGAGGACTACCAGCACAAGTATTAGAAAACTATGGTGTAAATTCTCGATTTACTTCTGCTAACGGACAACAGCTAATATTGCGATCGCGTACAGGTTTAACAGCAAAAGCACAAATCTCTAGTGTAGAAACCGCCAGTCCAGTCGAAGTTGGGCAACTTATCCAAGAATCTATCCGAGTATTACCCCGAAACCTTAGTTTAGCTGTGGCTTTAGATTCTGGACTAGAAAGAATTGAGAAAGTAGATGCAACTAGCGCCTTTGCGGGAATTGCCCCTGTAGCTAGTATCATCACAGGAGAACAATCGGCTGATTACGTTTTTAGTAAACTCTTAGAAACTCCCAGCCGCTACGGTTTATTCTCGCCTGGTGGATTACTCATTCCCAATAGTGCAGGCGAAGTTGGGGAAGCAGTGAAAGTAGCAGTGACACGCTTAGGCGCAAAATTACCCCATCTATTAGCAGCAAAGTTATGGCGACTCACAGAAAATGAAGGTTCTTCTCGCCTACCAATCAAGGTAAGTTTAGAGATAATTAGTGGAATATCACCGAAGGTCATCTTACAACGGGAAACCTTACGAACTAGTGACACAAAAATTACCCAAAAAATACTTAATCTCCCTACTGTACCTATTGGTAGCCGAATACAATATCGCATTCAAAATAAAGGCGATCGCTCAGTATATTTAATGCTACTAGGATTAAAAAACCATAGAACTGCAATTGCGTTTTATCCTTGGCAAACTGTTGAAGAACCAAACACCTCAGAAACTAAACCTCTACTCCAACAAGTAGTAATTCCGGCTGGTGAAACTATCACTTTGCCACAAAATGCTGCTACATCTGGATGGACAATTGCGGGGCCAGCTTACGAATGTGAACACCAATTAATACTTAGCACCGCACCTTTTAGTACCACCCTCAAAGCTTTAGAAACTGCTAAATATCCCACAGCCGATCAACAACCCATTGGTGCGCTAGTAAATCCTTGGGAAATAGCCCAAGCTTTATTACAAGATTTACATAACGCCAGCATAACCACAGTGGAAGTTAACGGTACAGCTAATGATTCCTATGTATTAAATGTGAATCATTGGGCTAGTTTCAACTTTAGTTTCTACGTTAGCTAATCAGTGTCCACAAAACACGCTCTCTTAGCTGTGTGACACAATTAAAAAACGGATTATCAAACTACTAAGACAGAAGTAATGGGCGATCGCTACATTCAAACTGTGGGTGCTGCAAACCTTCACACCTACGTTCAAGGTCAAGGATTTCCAATTTTAGCGATACATGGTCATCCTGGTTCTGGTCGTAGCCTTTCAGTATTTACCAATCACTTATCAAAACGCTTTCAAACTTTTGCCCCTGATTTGCGTGGTTACGGCAAAAGCCGCTATCAAGATAATTTTGTCATGCTCGACCATTTAACAGACTTAGAAGCCCTTTTAAACCGCTTTGCCATCGATAAATGTCTAATATTGGGTTGGTCGCTGGGCGGTATTTTGGCAATGGAATTAGCACTAAGAATGCCAAATCGGGTGAGTGGTTTAATTTTAGTAGCCACAGCAGCTAGACCCTATGGCAGTCATCCCCCAATAACATGGCAAGATAACTTGTATACAGGCATTGCGGCTATCTTGAATTTGATTAAACCTAGTTGGCAATGGAATATCGATACATTTGGCAAGCGATCGCTATTTCGTTATCTAATTCAGCAACATAACGCGACTGCCTATAAATATATTGCCAAAGAAGCAGTACCCGCTTATTGGCAAACGTCCTCTGCTGCTACTCGTGCTTTGTCAACTGCCTTACGGTCTAAATACAATCGTTTAACAGAACTAGAGCAGATTAATTGCCCTAGTCTAGTCCTAGCAGGCTCTCAAGACCGCCACATCACACCTGAATCTAGCTTGGAAACTGCCAGACATCTAAAAAATAGTCAGTGGCAATGTTATCCAAATACTGCACATCTTTTCCCGTGGGAAATTCCTCATCAGGTTCTGAGGGACATTGACCACTGGTTAGAAGCACATCCTCAAATAACTGGTAGCCAATAGCCCATAGTTTATAGTGTTTGACTATTAACTATTGACCATTGACTGTTAACTTTTTGCCTAAATTAAATCTGACCGCTAAAGGCAGGCTTTACTTTGCGGTCAATACGTTCCCCCAGGTCTTCGGCAATTGTCAAATTATTTGGCTTACAGCGTTTCACATTCACCTGAATTCCTTGCGCCCCTTCTACTTCTAAATCTTCTACATAGCCTTTCAGGGCTATTTTGGCATCAGCAGAAGAGAGAAATGGCCCAAAGTAGTAAGTGCAACGGGGGCTTTGCGTTACAATTTCTACCCACCAAGCTAATCCGAGAATATTAAATACGTTGATTAAAGCTTCTTTCATGTTGTACCCGATGGTTTTCATGGTAGTTGCCGATTGATCAATCTGGTAGTAGTTGTTAGATACTACGCTGCGATTTTGTCCTGTTTACATTTCTTTATACTCTTTTGTCCTTGTTTTTCAAAGAGGTTTTTGTAACTTATTTAGATACAAAGTGTTCAAAGAACGTTGGCGATAAACCTCATAAAGTGCCATCCCGGCTGCAACTGAGGCATTTAAGCTAGGAGTTTTTCCTTGTAAAGGAATTGACACCAAAACATCACAAGCACGTTGGGTTAATAAGCTTAAACCTTCTCCTTCGGAACCGATGACTAACACAACAGGGCCGCTAAAGCGCACTGTATGTAGAGGTTCGCTAGCAGTGGCGGCGGTACCATAAATCCAAAAACCAGCTTCTTTGAGTTCTTCCAAAGCACGGCTCAGATTAATCACTCTGGCGACAGCAAAGTTCTCTAAAGCTCCTGCTGCTACTTTTACCACAGTAGAAGTGATCCCAACAGCCCGCCTTTGAGGAATAACTAATCCTTGTGCGCCAATTGCTTCAGCAGTACGGATAATAGCTCCCAAGTTGTGGGGGTCTGTGATGCCTTCAGCTACTACAATCACAGGATCGTTGACAACGGATTTTGCTTTGGTAATTAAGTCTGGTAGTTCTAGGTAAGAGTAAGGCGCAATTTGGGCAGCGATCCCTTGATGATTAGCACCTTCGGTAATTTGGTCTAGACGCTTGGGTTCTACTTCGTCAATAACTGTGCCATGTTCCTTGGCTTGGAGCAGCAAATTGTGAAACCTGGGATCGTAACGTAACCGAGTTGTGACCCAAATCCGGTTCAGTTCACGTTGATTTTCTAAAGCACTCAAGACTGGATGGCGACCGTAAATCAAATCGTTATCTTCAGGATTTTTAGCAACAGGGGATGGAAGAGAGATCTGAGGCCTTTGGCGCGAATTGCCAGGCATAAGATAATTATCGCGTTGTCCGGCTTTGGCTTTGCGAATAGGATTGCCGGCATTATTCTCTTTCTCTCCGGCTTGGGCTTTTTGAATAGGACTACCAATCACATTATTCTCGCGCTCTCCATTTTTGGTTTTCCGAATAGGACTACCAATAAATCGCTTGCTTTTGATTTTCAAAGTTCGCCCACGATTGGGTTCGCCAGATGTCTGGAGTTTTTTTGGTTTACTAGTCATAATGAGGTTCAAAATTATTAGACAGACTTATAAGTAGGCATCCTGAATTCTCAAAGGTGTTAAACCGAACACACCAATTTTTTACTCATCAGGTTAGATTTCTCACTCTTTGTCGAGTTGAAGTTTCTGTAACAATTCGGTTAAGCGTGGGATGTCGGTAAGGTACAAGTAACCAATCAAAGTTTCTAGGCTAGTTGCTTGTTGATAAATTTCGGGAGCAAGGCGCTTGTGCCGTCCTGTAGAGGCATTACGCCCCCGACGGACAATTTCTAGTTCGGCTTCCCTCAGATGAGGAATTAGCGATCGCAAATGTAGGGCTTGTGTTTCCGCTCTCACCTGGGCCACTACCAAACGGTGGTAAGTTTCTAGCCGCTGTAATGGCAATAGATAGAATATCCTAGCATAAAGCTCATAAATTGCATCTCCTACATATGCTAAAGCAGCAGGAGAAATTTGTTGCACTTGTATTGGCGAAATTTCTTGGTGTAGTTGCACTACATTTGTTAAACAGGCTTGAGTCCAAGATGAGTCAACTGTAGGAGGTTCATCTTGACTCTCTATTGGCTCTTCCTCCTGCGGCTTCACAAATTCATCATTCCTTAACAGAATACTTTAGGCGATCTCTTCTTTTTTTAAAATACTTTATTTTTATTACTTAGCACAATATATACTATCAACATTACTGAATTAATTCTATCTTTTTATTTGGGAATTTACATTCAAATATGCTTGAGTAAATTCAAAATGTAGTTAAAAATTTGAATATTTAAGTTTTTTATGTCAAAATGGCTGGTTTTTCTACCTCTCTCGTAAGGAGAGAGGTTAGCATCCAGCTTTTATAAAAATTAAGCTATCCAGATAAACTATCGGATAGCAGAATTTCACCCTCAGGTCAAACTATCAAGACTCCTTGATGTTTTCTAGAGCTGCGTCCACTGAGGTTTGCAGAGAGAGAAACTTCTCTAAGCGGACAAGTTTGACCGTTTGAGTGACACGGGCATTAGTGACAATTTGCAAGGTGCCTTCAGCATTTTGAGCCTGCTTGGCTAGCTGTACCAAGGCTCCCAAGCCAGAACTATCAACAAAGTCAATTTGTGAGAGATCCAGAATAATATGCTTTGGCCCCTCGTCAATTTTGCCGCCCAGTACCTTGCGAAATGTCGGTTCAGAAAAAGCATCTAACAAACCTGTGAGGCGGAATAGCTGATAGTTATCCCGGGCTTCACGAGTACCTCTCAGGCTTACGGTTAGATTAAGTGGCTCAGCAATAATTCCCTCCTCAATCATTAAAGTGAACGCTCAAGTATAGATGGTTTTTATGCACGTTGTCTACAACCTGCTGGAGAAGAGACAAATATGAATTATGAAGTGTGTTCGCCCTTGGCGTTCCCGAAGGGTAGTATGAAGTTTCATCTTTCAAGCTTCGTGTTAATACCCCCTACTCTCTACTCCCTAGTTATCCATCTAGCACTTTTTATATTTTACTTAACCTCAGCATTACTAACTGTGCTTAGTGATCGCATTGCTTGTACAAATTGCTCAAATAAGTAATCAGCATCATGGGGGCCAGGGCTGGCTTCGGGGTGATACTGTACCGAGAAGATGGGCAAAGACTTATGACGGACACCAGCTACAGTGCGATCGTTTAAGTTCAGGTGGCTGATTTCGACAACTGCCTCAGGTAAAGTATCTGGGTTAATAGCAAAGCTATGATTTTGGCTAGTAATTTCTATCCGTCGTTGTAAACCCGCAGGCTGATTTAAACCTCGATGCCCAAATTTAAGTTTATAGGTTTCTGCTCCTAAGGCGTGTCCTAAAATTTGGTGTCCCATACAAATACCAAACATAGGTTTTTGGCTTTCTAACAGTGCTTTGACAGTTTCAATACCCTCTGTGACTGCGGCTGGATCGCCAGGGCCGTTGGAAAGAAAGATGCCATCTGGGTTGTAGCTGAGAATTTCTTCTGGTGGTGTATTGACAGGAACAACAATCACACGACAACCGTAACTAGCCAAACGGCGCAAGATATTGCGCTTCACACCAAAATCAATGGCAACAACGGTAAATGTTTCTGTGCCATTAGTCACGGTTTCTGGATTGAATTCCCAATCAGGAATGGTCGGTTCTGACCATTCATACACTTCGGGAGTGGTGACTTCTTTAGCTAGATTTAAGCCAGCCATATTCGGAAATCCTTGTACTTGTTCCAGCAATTCCGCTTCATCGAGAATTTCTGTAGAAATCGCACCGTTCATTGCGCCGAACATCCGAATTTTGCGGGTAAGGGCGCGGGTATCAACGCCGTAGATCCCTGGAATTTGGTGCTGTTTGAGGTAGTCAGGTAAGGATTGTGTCGATCGCCAGTTACTCGGTTTGTGGCAAATATTGCGAGCGATCGCTCCTTGCACCTGCGGCCGCACTGATTCTTCATCTTCAGGATTAACGCCTGTGTTCCCTAATTCAGGATAAGTAAAAATTACAATTTGACCGCAGTAACTAGGGTCGGTCAATACTTCTTGATATCCGGTCATGCCAGTGTTAAACACCACTTCCCCGATGGTTGTTCCCGTCGCACCGAAAGACCAACCACGGTAAGCAGTTCCATCTGCTAAGACAAGTAAAGCAGGTATTGCGTCAGACAGGGACATAGGCGATAGATTAGGAATTGGGTATGAGAAATTGGGTATGAGAAATTGGGGATTGAGAAGCATCTTTTCTAGCCTCTAGCCCCTAGTCTCTTATTTTGAATCAACAGTTAATAGTGAGCAGTCTGTCATCCCCAATATAGTCAATACTGCGAGAGTTAATTATCCCATGAGTTCAACAACTGTGGATTCTCTGGGTAATTAATTAAGAATTAAAAATTAAAGAGACGAAATTTTTACAGGGTAATCGGTGGCAGAAGTGGTTTTGCAGTTGTTTGGGTAGGTAAAATAGATATCAATTATGCATAAGTCTTTTTTATCTCGTGCAGCCCTGATTGTTCTCTCAAGTGCTTTAGCCGCTTTGGCTGTTGCCTGTAGTGAAGACAAACAGACTACTGAGACTGTTGGTAATCAACAATCTGTGGTAACTGACAATTTATCAGTACAGCCTTCTGTCGAATCAGCAGCCCCAGTAGCCAGCCCAGAACCTGAAGCACTGCCGCCGTCTGAACTTGAGCCAAGTTATTTTGAATTGGGATTGGACAAAGCCGCAGGAGCCGTGAGTATTAGTCAATCGGCTCAATCAGTTCAGGATTGGAACTTAGTGGCGAATCAGTTTCAAGAGGCGATCGCTCTCATGGAACAAGTCAGTAGTCAAAGTCCCGATTTTGTCTCTGCTCAAGGAAAAATCGTCGAATATCAGCGCAAAGTCAAGTATGCACTGCAAAAGGCCAATCCTAATTTGCAGCCGCCATCCGCCGATAATCAAAAAATAGTGGTAGCAATTCCCCAGCCAAAAACTACGCCCAGATTTACGCCGCCACCGATCCCAACCACACAGCCGCCAGAACAGCGCACTTTTTCCTCAGCAGAAATTCTGCCTCCCGAAAAAAATGTGTTTATTGCCCCAATTAAACGGCGAAGTGGTGGTACGCCGATTGTTGAAGTCACCTTTAACGGTCAGCAGAAATTTGACATGATTGTAGATACAGGAGCCAGTGGCACTGTAATTACCCAACAAATGGCAAATGACTTAGGAATTATCCCTGTAGGTAAAGCCAAGGCTAATACTGCCAGTTCCAAAGCTGTGGAATTTCCGGTTGGTTATGTAGATTCAATGGCGGTTAGTGGGGTAAAAATAAGTAGAGTGCCAGTGGCGATCGCTGGGACAGAACTAGAAACTGGCTTATTAGGACATGACTTTTTTGGTAACTACGATGTCACCATTAAACGTAATGTGATCGAGTTCCGTCCTCAATCACATTCAGAAGTCAATTCTGTAGAAATTGAACTAGCTGCTCCAACTTTTCCCAAGAACTCCCGCTCTTTAGAATCTCCTTAGCCACACTTACACCTTGGGCGTGATCTAATAATGGGATCGCACCTGCAACTTGTAGTGCTAACGAAGCATTTAACGCTACAGCATCTTGTTGTGCTGTTGTTCCCTTGCCTTGCAGCACAGCCTTGAGAATTTCGGCATTTTCTTGCACATCGCCACCCTTGAGGGCATCAATAGAGATAGGCGTTACGCCCACTTCCTGGGGATTAATAGTAGTTAATTGGACTTTGCCATCAGATAACACGGCTAAGTCAGTTAAATCACCTAGACTTGCTTCATCAATTCTTTCGCGCCCATGCAAAACGATCGCTTTTTGTTTGCCTAAATTATGTAAAGCTTGAGCAACAGTTTCTAAAAGTTTGGGTGTAAATAACCCCACCACTTGCCCCGTGGGACGCAAGGGATTGACTAAAGGCCCTAATAAGTTAAAAACAGTGCGAATTCTGAGATTCCGTCGTAATTGAGCCACTGCTTTCAATGCGGGATGCCAACCTGGGGCAAACAAAAAGGTGATCCCGACTTCTTGTAATGCTGCTTGAACTTTTTCGCTAGGCGCGCTTAAGTTGACCCCTAATGCTTCTAATACATCCGCGCTACCTGTGAGACTGGAGGCAGAACGATTACCATGTTTAGCTACGGGTACACCATAAGCCGCGACAACAAAAGCTACCGCAGTAGAAATATTGAAAGTTGATGAGCCATCGCCGCCAGTTCCACAAGTATCGATTATGGGGAATTGGGAAGAAATTTTTCCACTCCCTACTCCCCACTCCCTACTCCCCAAACTTTGAGATTGTAAGACCTCTGCCATGCCAGTTAATTCTTCGGCAGAAACGCCTTTAAAATTTAGGGCTGTTAAAATTGCGCCTGATAACTCTGGGGGAACTGCTTCACTAAGCCACCCTTGCATCAATTCCGCAGCTTGAGGGCGAGTCAAAGATTGAGCATCTATTAATTGCTGTAACAGAATATACCAGCTTGTAGAAAATTCTGGGGAAGTTGCCATAGCTAGGGTTTGTGAGTGATGAAATGCGAACATTGATCCCCAAAGCTTCCTAAAAAAGGGGATATGGCAGCTATCGTACCGGAAAATGAGCAGCGATCAAAGTTAGTTGGGTTCAAAATGCACAGGCGAATTCATAGAAATTTTTCTATTTATATAGTTAGTAATGAATAATTCTTTACCTTTAGCAGATCCATTCTGTTTATAATTATTCATGCTGTACTGTAATTCCCACTCAAAAATATTTGCCCATTTAAAATTTTCTCTAATTTGTGGAGAATTATCGTAAGTAATGAGCCAATGATGTTTGCATTGTTTTAAACTTTCAGCAAATCTTTGATGTTCAAAAGAGGTGTGTAAATCACCATCTTTGCCATATAGCTTAGATTTAGTAGCAATAAAATATGGTGGATCTAAAAATAAAAATACATCTTCACCTTTTTCATTCAATAGGTAACTATAGTCTAAGTTAGTAATTTTGATGTCTTCTGTTAAGATTGACTCTAGTTTTTCTAACCTTTCTATTGATGAATAGGTAAATCTTTTATCAAAAGCTTCCTGAGAAAAACCACCTGATTCTATAGTTCCCGAAAAGGTGATTCTATTGAGGACGAAAAAACGCACTGCTCTTTCTAAATTAGATAAACCATTGATATCTAAACTGGTAAATTCTGTAAATAGTAATTTACCAGTTTTATATTTATGTTTGATTCGTCGTATTTCTTGAACTAACAGAGTTATATCAGATTGAGCCATTTTCCAAAATAAGAATAGCTCATGGTTTAAATCGTTAATCCAAATTTTTAGGTTTGGGTATTTTTGCTTTAAATAAATAAATACAGAACCACCACCTACAAAAGGTTCTCTAAATTCTGAAAAATTATCTGGAATGTATTCGTCAATTTGTTTTATTGCTTTGGATTTGCCTCCAGGATAACGGAGTGGACTTTTGAACATAATAAAAAAGTTAAATGATTGATGCGATCACAATTTCTCTTAAAATATCTTTAGAGTTTTTATTTAGCATACTATTTTCATGCCTCGTTCTGTTCCCTATCAACCTTTATTGTTGCGAATGCTGCATGGCGTGAGTGGAATTTTAGCGATCGCAGCAATCATCACCGGATTCTTAGTTTACAATACCTACGATGGACGATTTGGTAAAATACCATTTCCACAGCAGGGCGATATTCAAGGAATTCATGGGACATTTGCCTTATTTTTCTTGATTGTGCTACCAGCGTTTGCACTTTATAGCTTTCATGCTGGGAATAAGCGACTTATTCAAAAAAATTCATGGGAGCAAATTAGCCAAGTTGGCCAACCAATTTGGTGGGTGAGTTTGCAAAGACTGGCTAACACTCTCATGCTAATTGCTTCTGTTTTTTCTGTAATTTCTGGCAGGATGATGAAAGAAGAGTGGCTTCCTGCTGGAGAAATTCATCATATTTGGTATTCTCTACATATCACGGCTTGGGCTGTGATAGTTTGCTGTTTAGCTATTCATATTTTGATGTCTACTAAGGTGGGTGGTGCGCCCTTATTATTATCTATGTTTTCATGGCAAGTGCGTCCAGAAGATAGCCCTAGCAATTGGGTCAATCGTTACCGTACTTGGTGGAGTAGCTTGCCAACTAATTTTGGGGAAAGAGCTAATCAATTGTTAGATAATAATTTAAGTTTGAGAATTATTGAGGCGTTTGTATTCATTGGAGTTATCGTTGCTTTTCTCCTACCTCTATTTTTCTCGGAATAGTAAGATTTACTCAATAGATTATGAATAAGAAAATTTTGAAATCTCACGCAAAGGCAAGGCTGCGCGGTGGACGGGTTTCCCGGCATAGAGCGACTGCCGCGCAAAGATGCAAAGAGTATTTATTCATCTACTCTCTGTGTTCTCCGTGCCTCTGTGGTTCGTTAACATGATTGAATCTATTAACGTAATGAGCGAAATATTACGCGCCCTGGAGATTCTTCTTGATTAATTCGCGCGTAAACTCGTAGACAGGTTAAAACTTCGCCAGGGATACCGCCGCAATTTAGTTGTAGATCATCTTTAGAGAAAGCACAGACATCAGCATAGAGTCCTAATAATTGCCTGATTCTGACATTATGACCTGATTTATTAGCTTTATCAACAATTGTTTTCAATGTTCTTCGTGATTCTTGCTGTAATTTTCCCCACCATGAGTATCGTTCAACAGGTGGTATAAATACTAAGGAATGTATGGCTTCATCCATATCAATCCAAGCACGTAAAATTGCTAGGTCGTCGTTATTTTCCTCAGTTTTTTGAATTCGATGGAAACGGTCTATTAAAGCTTCTATATATTGATTTTGCTGTTCTGATTTGGATAAAGAAACAATATCAAAGCTACAGATACTTTTTAATGCGTGATTTAAATCTGGTTCAATTTCAATAAATTTTAAATATAAGCTCAAAAAACTAGTTAACAATTGTAAGTTTTCTGAAGCATTATTATGAACAAAGTTGGAATTTAAAAGTGCTTTTTGCGATAAACATAAACCTTGAACATTAATACTACCTTTAAGTCCAGGGTAAATAATTTCATTACGAATAAAAGGCAGTTGATGGAGGTTGGAAGTATCTTCTATTGCACCAATTTCTTTAGCGGCATTTAAAGCGTGCTGTTGCCAAAATGTTGCTAAATCATCGGGAATTCGCAGCAGCTTACGGTGGAGTTCGTTCCATAAATCAGCATCGGTTTGGCTTTTTAGTGATGCATCTCCTAAATATAAACTCAGTTCTGAGTCAGCATTCCACGCTTCTCGCAGATGATTTAGCTTTAATTCATTTGGAGATTGGATAATTAGCGTTTCTTTGTCATGTGCAGGTTGCAACAAATTTTGGATTTCTTGCAACAGTTCTGCACATATTTCAGCACCAGGATCATGGGGTAGTTCTGTACGCGCTTGTTTTAATGCAGCTTCTAGTCCATGTAAGCTACACCGTAGTAATCTGGCTATTTCGGAGTTTTCGGTTTGTAATAGCTGACGTAGATGCTGCATGGTGAGTACAAGTATTTATTTTTAAACGCGGAGGAACGCAGGGTAAATTAATGTATGCCACAGAAGGGATCGCGTTCTTTATCTACTTCGTTAGGTTGTAAATCTAATTCGGCACGATAAACACAACCTTCTTGTTTTAAACATTCTTGGCTTGTGGATGTCCAGTAAGGAACTTCGCCTGGGTGCATCCGCAGAATACCTTGGTTGTCGAGGGTGACGCGATATTGGCAAGGGTAGTCTGTGGTAATGTTTGGCTTACTCAGTGAACCAATACGTATCCACTTTTTACGGTTAGTGTCGGTGTCTGTTTGATAAACGTAAAATGTGTGTTGACCAGTGTAAGGAAATGGCGGTAAGGGATTACTAATTAAACCGCTTCCTGGTTGTGGTGAACCGTCTTTTAAATAATGAAATTGGTGCAGGGATTTGTTATCGTTTGAGTCTATTTCAAAGACTAAATGATAGGCATTTGGTTGATCAACGGTTGCTGACTCGATGACATTGACGGCTATATCTCCATCAGTTAAGTCTTTATTTGGTCGTTCTACTGCGATATTCCATTTTAATTTTCCGTCAGCAAATAGTGCAGATGTTTCGGAAGCTGCTAATATTGCTGAACCGACATCAATACCTGGAACATCAATTAAATAATGGGGGTTTCCTTGACACAGCAAAACGCTAAATTGTAGTGTCTGGTCAATCTCAAATTGAATTTTGATTTTCTTGAGAAACTCTGCTTCTTCCATTCCCAATTTTTCCATGAGATGTTTACCGTCGAAGCTTCCCCAGAGTCTTAAATCACCGGCTTCGTAGTCTTGGCGATAAATAATGTTACTTAACTGTATCCCTTGCCAAGGTGTACGCACTTTTGCAACGGTTTCCCAAGGTGCAAGTTGATAGAGTTCTTGTCCTGCTTTAAATATTGGTAATAGTTCGTTGCTTTGGGTTTTACGTTTGAAGTTGCAAGGTAAATAATAAAATAGGTTTTTTACATCAATTTCTAATTGATTTGCACCTTTTTGCAGCAAACTTTTAGATTCTTCTGGGTCAAATCTCAGTCGGCGTAACTTCTCTGCATAACACGCACCTGCGGAGGTAGCGAGTTTGGTAAATTCTAAAACAAAGGTAATTCTTTCAGGGTTCCAGACGAAGTAGGAAGATTTACTAAATTCTTGGTAAATATGACTTTGTACTAAGTCTAAATTGCAAGTTTTTCCTGACAGAATCAACCAGTCAACTTTGTGTGTATTCCAAGGATCTATAGTGTTATCATCTGAACGCAATCGGCTTTCCATTAAGCCTTTAGCAATACCAATTGCTTCTTTAATTGGGGATGTGGCAACGCGTTCAAATTGTTGATTATCGATAGTAACAGAAATAGTATCTGGGTTATGGATTTGATATTTAATTGCGCTTTGGGTGAGCAGTTCAGCAATTTGTTGTTCAGATATTGTAAAGGTTAAAAGTGAATTATCGGCTGGTGGTTTTTGTCCGAGTTTGAGTTTGGCTGCTTCTGCATGATCCCAAAGTGTATAAAAGGTTTGTAGACGTTGGGGTGCTTGTTGCCAACGGGTTGGTAATACTTTCTCGGCTGTATCTAAAGCATCTTTATAAGCTGCATCGCCTTCGGGATTTTCTTTGTCTAGACATTTTAATAAACTGCCAGTTTTGAATTTACCTTGTTCTAGAAAACGCTCGTTTAATTCGGAGCTAATTAAATCTTCTAACTTTTCACTGTCGATATCACCTCTGGTGACTGCTGTTAAGAGAAAATCTGCGATCGCAACTTTTAATAACCTAAATACTCGCAGTGTAATTAATTCGCCACCTAACTGCAAATGTCCCGATGAACCTAATAATTTCGGAGTTAATTTATAATATCGTCCGCCTAAACCTCGGTCTTCGTTGCTAGCAAAAAACGGGGTTTTATCTTCTAATGTTAATTCAATTAATGCTAAGTCTGTTGTCCCACCACCAATGTCTAAAACTAGAACATTTTGTGACCATTTATTCCCAGCGCGACGACAACGAGTTTTAAAAGATTCAATCCCGATATTGAGATTCCCACCAAATTCTCGCCACAGGAAAAATATTGCTACAGAAACAGCTTCATCATAAGCAGTTTGAACATCATCAATTCCTAATTGTTCAACTAATTGCTTAACTTCTTTACGAACTACTGGCGGTGCAACGGTAGGATAGGTAACAACTGCTGTTAAAAAATCACCTTCGGAAAATCTGCGTCTAGCGCGTTGACGATAATCTTCAGTTAACCCAATTAAATGCGCCCAAGCTGCTTGAATTAATTGATTAACATTAATATTCGCTTCGGTATCATCTAAAATTACGGGAAATGTTTTATTCTGCCCAAAATAACGCTTGGGTGAGTGATGAAAACGACTGATAATTTCTTTTAACGAACTGGTAGTTCCTTGAGCAATTGATTTTTTTCTATTGTCTCTTGCTTCTCGTCCCATTCTCAGTTGTAAGACTTCCAAGTTAGAAATTTCTAACTCGCTAGGAATTTCTATATCTCGGCGGTTAATATCAAGAATTACAGGAATTAAATTTTGTGATTCTAATGTCGGGACGCGAAATACTTCATGGTATATTTCATAAAGCTTTTTGCTAACTGCGCGCTGGAATTTCTCGCTGTTGCCTAAACACAATTCGATTTGGCGAATTGCTTCTAAAAATCTTTCTTGGTTATCATTTTCAAAAATTTCACATAACAGGCTGGGTTCGATTTCTAAGTTTTTACTAATATCAATAATAAATTTCTGCCACTCAGCCTCGCTGATATCTGGTAAAGCTTCCGCAGCAGGAGAATTGAGCCATTGCGCTAGGCGATCGCGCAGTCTTAATTCTTGTTCTCGTGGTAAAATTTCAGCAATTGGGATTTCTATTGGGTCGAAAAGTGTCACTGTAGAATTCGACGTACCAAAATCTAAAGCAAACCATCCCGGAAATCTTTTTTGTGGTTGATGACTAGGTTGTTTTTCGGCAGAGTTTGGCAGTTGAAAAGGATTCATGGATATATCTGATTTAATTATTTGTTCTTCTGAATTTGTTGGTGTCCATAAATAGCAAACTGCTTGAATTTGTTTCGTTTCAGATAGTAGTGGTTCCCCCGAAAAGTCAGAATCAAAATACTCAACAATTACCTGTAATGTACAGTTTATTGGTTCTGTTAAATGTTTTTCTAGCTTACAAGGATATTGTTCTAATTGCCCAATTTGCGAAATTCTTGGTGTGACAGCATCAAAGGGTTTATATGCTTTTTGAATTAGTGTAGTTAATTCGCTGGGAGTACCTTTAACGGAGAAATGGATGCGTGCAATGTGTGGAACATTGTTACCAATGGCAACTAGTTGAATGCTAGGAAGTTCTAAGTATTCGTTTTCGTTGACTTGAACTTGAAAGCGGGGTGGGAGGCGAATTTCTACTGGCATTTTTATTTTCCTTTATATTTCGCACAAAGGCGCAAAGAAGGTCGGAGGGTATAAGTTTGCAATTAATTAGCTATATCTGAATAAGAAATGGTGGTGATTTCTGAGAGAATATTTAGCCAGGTAGGAATAGCGAGTTTAGGTGGCGAGTCGCCAGCAGCAAGATATCTCAACAATGTTTCTTTTTTGGAAATATTTTGCAATGTGGGAATAATTTGATCTAAAATCCCTTCTATTTCTGAATTAACTTGTTGATTGACTTCACTAACATACTGCACAAGATGTAAACTTGCGCTAGCAGTAATTTCATCTCGCAGGCGCAGTACTAACATTTGATGATGGGCGGCTCTAGGTGAATTTTTGCTTCTTTCTGGCGACCAATCAAAAATTTGGCCAATGTGGTGTTTTTCGTCTTGGCGCGCCAAGGGAAACATAGTTTCGGGAGCAATTTCTTGGTCTTTACTATTAATTTCTGCAAGAATGGCTTCTTTCCATTGATTAGGGTCGCATCCTAATAGTAATTTATAAAATAAATCGGCTTCTTCACTACCAAAACCTATCTCAATTTCTTGTTCCATTTCGGCAGTAAGAAGAGTTTTAAGATAGTCTCGTGCTTCAGATACTTGATTGGAGAGTTTGTTTAATAAATCTACCACTGCTTGACGGATGCGATCGCGGGCAAATATCTCAACTTCTTGCACAGTTTTTTCAAAGGTTGGATAAAAGTCTTCACTCTTAGTCGGTAAAGCATTATTGACTTTACTTCCTCTGTCGAATAACTTCCCGGCTGCACCTTTGGTTTCTGCTATGGTAATAGCACCGTTGTTAGCTTTGTTAAATAATAAAGTCCACTGATTCCAGTTGAGAATTTGATAAGTGAGTTCGTCTTTTACTACCTCACTAACAACTATTCCTCGGCGGTCTTTGAGTGGTTCTTTACCTAATTCTTTTTGGAAGTTGCGGTAGGTTTTATCTAAACTATCAATGGCATCACGCAACTGGATTAATGTGGGACTATCAATAGTTGGTATGCCTTGTTCGTGAATTTCTTCGATGATATTTTTCAGGTTTTCTTGTTGTTGACGAATACTCTCAGCCGCACGCCGAGTATCTTCATACAGTTGCTTCAGTCCGTGCGCTGCAACGTGATTTTGAATTAATTCTCGGAGTTTAGCGATACCGCCATCTTGAGCAAAATAACCTAATTGTCTCCCAAGCTGACTACGTGCATCAGACTCTAACAGTCTCTCGCTTAAACGTGTCCATTTTTGTTGCAACCGCTTCGAGCGTTCGAGGTAATCAGGATAATCTAGGTTAGATAAAAATTCTGGTGAACCTGCTTTGACACTACTCGACCGTTTAGCTAATTCGGCTAGTCCTAACAAAGGTGATAACAAAACAATGCGGTCTTTTTGAGTAGTGAATGCACTCGCACCATCAATAGTTGTTTGCAGAACTTTGAGTTTTTTGACAACAGTTTCCTCAGATAAAGGAGTGTTGGTTGCGCCATTTTCAATAAGTTGGTCAAGTTCTCTTTCGCCACCTTCACTTTCTAGAGGTAGCTGGTCAAAACGACCGACACCGACCAGAATTAAATCTTTCAGGTCTTGTCCTGGTCGCTGTTGCTGCATCATGGTGAAGATTTTGTTAGCGCGATCGCTCCCCGGAGATTTACCATTGAGCAAGATTAAAATTGTCTGGACTTCCGCCAATTCTCGCAACGATAAAAACGTATCCCTCGCACCAGAGTTAGCCGCACCCAAACCAGGAAAATCTAACAGAATAAACTCCGAAGCGTCTGTAACATCCCAAATTTCCCGTGAGATTTTGACTTCAATATCGACGCGCCGAATTAAGGGGAAGCTGTTTTGTAATAGTTTTGTTGGTAGCTTGTGGGGTGGACTCGGTAAGCGGATATGTGCTGGCGGTAAGTCTTCAAACCTGAGAGTTTGGATAGCCATCGGCTGTTCTGCCAGCTGTAAACCCTCTCGTGCTGTGGCATGATCAATCTGGTAGCGTCCGCCACACATCGCCTCACCGTAGGCAGTATAAGCACGTACAAATAAAACTAACTCACGCAGCAGATAGCGTAACTCTAAATTATTACTCTTATTCCATGCTTGTTCGCACCACGCAATAATATCTTTGCCAGAGTTTAACTGCCCAAGCTGTACAGGCACAAGCCCTGCGGCGGTTGACCTGCGGCTGGCTTCGGCTAACATAAAGCGCAGACACTCTTTCACCCCTTCGTGAGAAAGATACTCGACGGTAAAATTTCCTACTTGGGTAGTTGCAAATTCATCTTGTGCTACGAGGTGAATAGCTGTAACATTACCTGTAGTTGGGTTTTCGTTGACTGGTAACGCATCTGCATAACCGATTAAGCTGCCTAATAGTAGAGTTTTTCCACTACTGAATTCCCCCATTACACCGATTTTGACAGGTGAAGTGGCAAGTTCTACAGTTTTTTCAGCAGTTTCTCGCAGACGTGCAAGACATTCATCAAGGCTGGCTGGTACCCAGTCTTCTTGTTTAGAAGGATACTGCGGTACAGAGTTAATTTTCTGGAGTATGAATTCTCCGTACTCTTTAAAATAAGCTAGTTTTTCCAGTTCCATACATTAGTTGTGGTTAAAAATAAAATTTATGTAAGCCTTATAACATAAAAATTGCCCGTAGCAGCTTTTAATTTAATGCTTTGTGGTCATTGTTCAGCATCTAGTTGTAGGGGTAGTATTCCAAACTAAACAGATACTTATTCTGAATCAAACCTTGATGACAGGATTTTCTATCAAAATCAGGAGATACCCAAAAAGTACTAAAAATCTTTATTGCTCGAATCTTATTAGATACAAGACCATAGTTTAACTTGATTGCGAAAAGTATAAGAACATTAGTATCAATATATGGTGTGCCTTTTACCTAAAATTCTTAGTCGTCTGCTGTCTACTGATTTCAGGGTATAAATTTTATCTTTAAAAGAACTACAGCTATAAAAGTTAAAAATTAAAATTATTGAGCAAATTAAATTCCTGCTGATATTTGCATCTACCTTGGAAGTACTTGAGTTTAAGAAATAATTAAACATAGTGATTAAAAATTTAATCATAATTGATTTTTATAATAAATAAATTGTGTTAAATTCTTATTTACTTAAATAAATACTTGTAAATTGTGGTTTTTCATCCTTGTGCAAGCTTGCTGAAGTGATATTCACAATGCCATAACAGCAAATTTTTATTATCTACTTTCTTGTAAAAAAAATTAACAATAAATAATTGATTGTAGAAAAATTTAGACATCAGAATTGATTAGTTGGAGCAAAAAATCTATTTTTGTCTGAGATTTTGGTTTAAAGGGTGAAATAGTGCATATTTTTTCCAAATTCAAGTTTTAGCAAAGTCTGAAACAATTTATTAGTTTGGTTGGTATCCACAATTTGATTCAAAATTTAGTTACTAATAAATAAAGCATGATTTTTTAGGTTTTTAAAAATAAGTTTTTAGATAACAGGTAAATAAAAGTGTTTTTTGAAAGGGTGCAGAATTTAACTCACGAAATCAATAACAGTCCGCACATTAGAACAAAACATAGTGGGCGTAAGTCGAGAATATTAGCAATAACAGATGCTAATTATACGGAACTAGAAACAAAGATTGAAAACCAAACAATAGCATTAAATAATGCACTACAACAACTGGAAATAGAAGTTAATAAACGGCAAGAAGCGGAAGAGAAATTACGCCAAAAAACTTCCGAAATACAAGCGATTTGGAATTTGCTTGCCGATGCATACTTTCGCATAAATACTGATGGTGTTATTTTAGATTACCAATCCAGTAAAATTCCTAATTTGTCTCAGGAATCATTAGAATTTCAAGGGCGGCAATTACTAAATTATTTTCCAAGTTCTGTAGTAGTTCGTTTTAAGCAAGCAATCAATCAAGTATTACAAACTCAATCATTAGTAAGTTTTACATATAGCTTGCCATCAGCAGAAGGACAGACTCATTTTGAAGTTAGATTATTACCATTATCAGCACCAGAAATTGTAGTGCTGGTAAGGGATGTAACTCACATAGTTCAAAGTGCTTTCATTCAATGTGATGATAAATTTCGTAGCATTGTAGAAAAGGCCAATAATATTATTTTTGCGCTCACCCCTGATGGTGTTTTTTCTTATGTATCACTTAACTGGAATGAGATTTTAGGACATGAAGTGACAGAAGTAGAAGGTCAACCTTTTGTCTCTTTTTTACATACTGAAAATGTTTTAGCCTGTAGAGAATATTTCAACCAAATTTTAAACACAGGCAAACAACAAGACCCCATAGAATATCGCATTAAACACAAGAATGGTAGTTGGCATTGGCACAGTTGCTACTCCTCAGCCATTAAAGATATTAGTGGGAATGTGATGTATTTTGTGGGAATTTGCAAGGATATTACAGTTCGTAAACAAGCAGAACTCCAACGACAGCGTACAGAAAATGCTTTAAGGAAATCAGAAGCCAAATTTAGAGCAAAAGCCCAGCAGTTAGAGGCAGCACTATTAGAACTGCAACACACTCAGGCGCAACTCATCCAGTCAGAAAAAATGTCTAGTTTAGGACAGTTAGTAGCGGGTATCGCCCACGAAATTAATAATCCGGTTAATTTCATCTATGGTAATGTGAAACACGCTAATGAATATGTTAATGACTTACTGTACTTATTGGAACTTTATCAACAGCATTCTTCTTTGCTAACACCAGAAGTTCACAAGGAAATTTACGACATTGATTTAGATTTTATTCGGCAAGATTTGCCTAAAGTATTAGATTCAATGAATACGGGGGCAGAACGTATTCGTCAAATTGTTCTATCTTTGCGGAATTTCTCACGCCTTGATGAAGAAGGCATGAAGTTGGTAAATATCCATGAAGGTATTGATAATGCTTTGCTGCTACTGCAAAATCGTTTGAAAGCTAAACCAGAATCTCCAGGAATTCAGGTAATTAAAGATTACGGCGATTTACCAAAGATAAAATGCCATCCTGGACAAATAAATCAGGTGTTTATGAATCTGTTAACAAATGCAATTGATGCTTTGGAAGAAGTGAGGATTGCTAATCCCCAAATTCGGATTTCTACTTGCTTACAAGCAGGCGATCGCGTCATGATTTCCATTATTGACAATGGCCCTGGTATGGCTGAAAAAGTATCCAAACGCATATTCGACCCTTTCTTTACTACTAAGCCTGTAGGTAAAGGTACTGGTATGGGATTATCTGTTAGCTATCAAGTTGTGGTTAAAAATCACCGTGGCGAATTAAACTGTGTTTCTGTACCAGGACAGGGCGCAGAGTTTACGATTGTAATTCCTAACTTGGTAGTTGAAGAATCGGAAAATGGTCAGTTGAGGGACAGGGAATCAGAGGAGAGGAAATAAAGATTACTCACTGTTTTTCTTTGATATAGCAATAACCAAGGTGTTTAAGGTACCAAAAGACTTTTGACTCTAGGGACTTCCAAGTAAAAAAATATCCAAAATTTTCTTGTGGGATGGAGAGAAGTTGCGTGCGGGGGTTCCCCCCGTTGAGCAAACTTCGGGGTGTCCTCACCCGTCCCTTCCTGAGGGCGGGCAAGATGCCCACCCCACAAGATGAATAACTTATTTCTTGGAAATTCCCTATCACCTGTCACCTGTTAGCTATCACCTCATTTTATTGATCAGGTTGCCAGTCTTCTCGATTTAGTCCGTAGTACACTACATCTACGTTGTAGAAACGGGCATTTTTTTCGTATTTCATCCCGACTTTTTGGATTACACGCACTGAGGCGATGTTTTGCGGATGCGCTATGGCGACTATGCGATTTAGTTTAACTTTTTCAAAGCTATATTTTAAGGTAGCGATCGCGGCTTCTGTCGTTAAGCCCATGTTCCAATAAAACTTATCCAAGACGTAGCCAAGTTCCACTTCTGGAGTATTATCTAAAAACCCCAGTCCACAGCGACCAATTAATTTATCGCTATCCTTATGAACGACAGCCCACATCCCAAAGTTGTATTCTTGCCAGTGTTGAATATGTTTGTTTAAGCTGGCTTGTGTTTGTTCTTTGCTTCTGGGCAATAAATATTTCATTACCTCTACATCACTGTAAAGGCGAAATAAATCATCCAAGTCATCGGGGATAAACTGCCGAAGTCGCAGTCTTGAGGTTTCTATCTCAACCATGTCATTGGGCAGAGCTATGAATGTTACATTAATAAGCGTGTTTGTCCCAGTAAAAAATTAATATAATGCTCCTATTATGAGCATCTACCAATCTCAGAAAAAATCTTACAGAAGAGACCGTTGGCGTAACAATGACTGGCGGTTATTTTTGCGTTTAGTTCCCTATGCGCGTCGCAACACTAAATTGCTAACGTTGGCATTGTTACTGCTGGTGCCGATCGCCCTTTCTAATGCCATACAACCACTACTAATTGGACAGGCTATATCTTTAATTCGCAACGAACCCAGCACTTATGAGTTTCTCAGGAATCTCCCTTTGTGGCAAGGGCTAAATATCTTAGAGGGATCAATCCTGGCGGCGATTATTATCCGGCTGATGTTTACTGGTGTTCAAGGCTACCTATTACAAAAGTTAGGGCAGAATATCACAGCCGCAATTCGTCAAGATTTATTCTCTCATGTGACATCTCTAGCGGTGCGCTTTTTTGACCGTACACCTGTAGGTAAATTAATTACCAGACTTACTAGTGATGTCGAAATCTTAGGCGATGTCTTTTCTACTGGGGCAATTGGCATAATCTCCGATATATTTTCTATGTTGATGATTATCGGGATTATGTTTTCTATTCAATGGCAACTGGCGGGTTTGCTGTTGTTAATGTTGCTACCAATCACTTGGTTGATTATTCTGTTTCAGCAACAGTATCGCAAAGCCAATTACAAAGCGCGGGAAGAACTGTCAATTTTAAATTCCCAGCTACAAGAAAACATTGTTGGCATTAATATAGTGCAACTGTTTAGGCGGGAAAAAACTAATGCCCAATTGTTTCGTAGCACTAACCAACGCTACATTGAGCAAATGGATCAAACCATATTTTATGATTCTGCCGTCTCAGCTACTTTAGAATGGATTGGCCTAGTAGCGATCGCAGGTGTATTGTGGGCTGGTGGTTGGTTGCTCATGGGGCAAAGTTTGACATTTGGCATCCTATCTGCGTTTGTTTTGTATGCCCAACGTTTATTCGACCCGTTGCGAGATTTTGCCGAAAAATTTACAGTAATTCAAGCTGGGTTTACTGCCATTGAACGGATTAACGACATTTTAGATGAACCGATAGAAATCCGCGACTATAACAATCAACGTTTCTCAGTTTTTGATCATACCTTCGGCTATATCGACGAAATCATTGCGGAGATGGAATCACAAAATTTCAACTCCGCACCAGAATTAGGCGAAATTCGGTTTGAACACGTCTGGTTTGCCTACAAAGACGATGATTTTGTAATTAAAGATTTAGACTTTGTAATTCGTCCTGGGGAAAAAGTGGCATTAGTCGGCCCCACTGGTGCGGGTAAGAGTTCGATAATTCGATTGTTGTGTCGTCTTTATGAACCTACCCAAGGACGCATCTTAATTGATGGTGTCGATATCAGAGATGTACCACAGGCAGAATTGCGGCGTTACATGGCAGTGATTTTACAAGAAGGCTTTTTGTTTGCTGGCGATGTTAAAAGTAATATTACTTTAGGAGACCACTACACCTTTGACGAAATTGAGTTAGCAGCACAAAACACTAACATTGCTCAATTTATTGAAGAATTACCCCAAGGCTATAATACTCAACTGCGGGAACGTGGCACGAATATTTCTAGTGGTCAAAAACAACTGTTAGCCTTTGCCCGTGCTGCCATTCGTAACCCGCAAATTTTAGTATTAGATGAAGCCACCGCTAGCTTAGATGTGAATACCGAAGCTTTAGTTCAGCAGGCACTAAATCAGTTGTTGATCAAACGGACTGCGATTATTATTGCTCACCGCCTATCGACAATTCGCAATGTGGATCGAATTTTTGTCTTAAAGCGGGGTGAATTAATCGAACAGGGAAGCCATGAAGAACTGTTACAACAAGGTGGTATGTATGCCACTTTGCATAACTTGCAAATGTTAGGAACTTAAGTAGAAGGCAGGAGGTAGGAGTTAAAACCTTTGATATAAGAGGGTTTCTTTGATTTGCATTTTAAATTTAATTCTGTTTACCTACTTCACAAGTTTAAGCTGATAGTGTAGTTTTAACTGCACCAAAACGGCGATCGCGTTTTTGGTAACTCAACAGTGCTTGATGAAATGCTTCTCGATCAAAATCTGGCCAGAGAATATCGGTAAAATACATTTCTGTATAGGCTAATTGCCACAATAGAAAGTTACTTAACCGCATTTCGCCACTGGTACGAATTAGCAAATCTGGTTCCGAAGTGCCTGCTGTATAGAGGTGTTGTTCTAAGAGATTTTCGTTCACATCTTCAGGGTTGAGTTCGCCCTGTTGCGCTAGTTGGGCAACTTGACGGCAAACTCTGGTGATTTCATTACGACTGCCATAATTAACTGCAACTGTAAAATGAATTGCCTGATTATTTAATGTCTCGGCCATTGAACGCTGCATTTGCATTTGTAAGGAATCAGGTAAAGCTGACAAATCACCAATAAAGGAAATTCGCACACCTTCTTTATGCATTTGTGCCAACTCCCGACGCAGCAGTTTTTCAAATAACAGCATGAGAAAATCCACTTCTTCTGTCGGTCGTCGCCAATTTTCTGTTGAGAAAGCATAGGCCGTGAGTGCTTTGATTCCCCAATCTTTGCAGCAGCGCAACAATTCTTTGAGTATTTTGGCACCTTGGCGATGTCCCGCAATGCGGGGTAATCCTCGTTGATTTGCCCATCTACCGTTACCATCCATAATGACGGCGACGTGTTGGGGTAGGTGTTGGGGGTTCAAGTCGGGTGGTATGTTTGTCATTTGTCCTTTGTTATTTGTTATTGTTTCTCCTGCAACCTATCTCCGCGTCTTCTTACTTAGTTCCGAATAAAGTTTGTAAATATTCTGTGGTGAGGCTGTTGTTCCACATCCAGAGGCGGCGCATGGTGTAAGTGAAAGTAAAGATTAAGCTGGCTTTGTTTGAAAGTGACCAACCACTCCAGTTGAGAGTAGCCATCATGCGACGAAGAGTGCGGATGAGGTTGTTGCGTTGGTAATTTTGCGATCGCGTTTTGATTAATGTCCTGCCCACGCGCCACAATGAAGTATCAGGAAAAGCCCAAACCCCAAATCCCCAAAACTTTGTCATGTGGTTGATTTCGTCTTGGAGTAGTTCTTCGAGAACATCCTGAAGTGCGCCTGTACTATGTGCCATCAGCCACAAATACAGACAAGTTGCACCGTATTCTGTCGCTACTCGATGTAAGCCGTGACGATATAAATCTTCGTGGGGATCATCTGTAGGCAGATAGCCTCTGACGGTGCGGAATTTCGGCGTAATTTTCTCGCCGGTGAGTTGGGTGTAAACCTTAATTAAGGCTGGTGTGTGCTGACGTTCTTCCTTTTCCCACAAACCAAGTTCGAGTAATTCCCTATCATCACCCACTGTTCCACCCACAAACCGCGCCATTTGCGGATGCAACTTTTCTAAATACTGACGACTAGTTTGAGTGTAGCCGCGTATGGGGGCTTCTGTATCCATCGCACCTATGAGAATGGATAGAAACACCTCTGCGTTGATGCCGATAATTTGATTGCGGTTAATTTCTTGCCAATCTATTGTTTTCCAAGGACGCGCTTGGGGATTTTGCCACTGTACTGGTAAATCTTCCAGGCGTTTTTGTAGCTTTTCGGGGTTGAGATAATTATTTATTAAAGAGGAAATACGCTGCTGTGTTTGGAAATAGTCAGGCTGGGCAAAGGTTTTACTTGCTAAGTCTTGAGTTTGTGGGCTAAGAGTATTAAGCATATTTGGCTACACATAATTTTAGATCTCTCCAATAAGTTAAGCGATCGCACCTGCTTTTGTCAGTCGGTGAAAGTCGGGTAAAAAGTGGGATGTGATGGGTGTGATAATTTGAGCTACAAGCATTGATATTGAGGTTTGGTCATCAATGACAGGATTAACCGCAGCTATCGAGAGAATTATGAATTGGTTGCAGCAATATCAACCAGAGTTTGCTGCTTCGTTTTTACCTGGGCTGACTCGTGAACAAATTCAAGAACAAACTAAAGATTTACCAGGGCTAATTCCTGAAGAAATTTATGAGCTTTATCAATATAGAAACGGTACTTTGGAAGAAATGAAATCAACTGTTTATCCTGTGTTTCATTTTCTCCCATTAGATGAAGCAGTGCAGATTTTTCCTGCTTTTTTTGATCCACATGAAACAGATTATTCATACCTCTATGAAAACAAATGTTTGTTTCCTTTTCTCAGGGATAACTGTTCCCATTGTGCAGTTTTACTCGATGAACACAAGCAGCTATCCTCACCAGTAGTTGACATTGCTGATGACGGTGATATTTCTCTAATGTATCAGAGCTTAACAAGCATGATGTTAACTATAGCTGATTACTTAGAAACAGGAGTCTGCTATCTTGATGATGAAGGTTTTTTAGTGACAGATGAAAAAGATAAGCAAGACGAAAAGATGATTGAAATATTTCTCAAATACAATCCTGGAATCCGTTTTATTTGGTAGCTAATTTGATTTAAATAGGACTACGCAAAATTATGAAAAAACGTAGACGCGCAAGCGGTTTCCCGCAGGGTAGGACACGAAGTTATAAGAGTTTGAGAGAGTTCTTGCGTAAGTCCTATTAAGATTGCAATAGTTATATTCGCAGTAAAGAAAAGACATTAACTATTTTCACCATCAAATCATATTTAAGTAGGTCGGCGGAAAAATTTACAAGTATGTAACAAACAGTTAAGCAGAAGAATGAGAGTTAAATCTAACACGTTGTGTACTGTAGTTTCCCTTGGATG
>NZ_JACJRV010000062.1 GCF_014697475.1 Nostoc sp. FACHB-152 | reverse complement strand
GCCTATTTTATTAACCCAGATTTTTGCCAAGCTTACTTCTTTAGGACGTATTCATCCCGTTTCTACAGGCATTAAACCCTCGTAAATTGGCTAAGGTATTGACTTTTATGAGGTTTTTTCAACACAATAGGCAAAATTAGCCACAAAATTTACATGACAAGTTTTTTGTGCCAACTGATTCTGATAATTTAGTAAATTAAATAACTACTGCTAATGCCTTCAATGCTTCCTAGCCCGGTGGGAATATTGATGAAAGTAGGCACACCTCATTTAACACAAAGTTATGGCGCTTATAGTTCAGAAATACGGTGGTTCATCTGTCGGTTCAGTCGAACGTATCCAAGCTGTTGCCCAGCGTGTATATAAAACAGTTAAAGCAGGAAACTCGTTGATTGTAGTAGTTTCCGCAATGGGTAAAACCACTGATGGACTCGTCAAACTAGCTAGTGAAATCTCAAAGAATCCTAACCGCCGGGAAATGGATATGTTGCTTTCTACTGGTGAGCAGGTCACAATTGCTCTCCTAAGTATGGCATTGCAAGAAATTGGACAGCCTGCTATTTCAATGACTGGCGCACAAGTAGGAATTGTGACTGAAGCAGAACACACCCGCGCCCGAATTTTGCACATAGAAACTGACCGTCTACTGCGTCATATTAACCAAGGTAAAGTAGTTGTAGTAGCTGGTTTCCAAGGGATATCCAGCACCGGAGAGTTAGAAATTACGACCTTAGGACGTGGTGGTTCCGATACTTCAGCCGTCGCCCTAGCAGCAGCAATCGGAGCAGATTTTTGTGAAATTTATACAGATGTCCCAGGAATTTTAACTACAGACCCGCGCTTAGTCCCTGAAGCCCAGCTGATGGATGCCATTACTTGTAATGAAATGCTGGAACTAGCAAGTTTGGGTGCAAAAGTATTACATCCCCGTTCAGTGGAAATTGCCCGTAACTATGGTGTACCTTTAGTAGTGCGTTCTAGCTGGACAGATGACCCTGGTACTTGGGTAACATCGCTCAAACCGCAAGAGCGATCGCTGGTAAATTTAGAAATTGCTAAGGCTGTAGATGCAGTAGAGTTTGACATGAACCAAGCCAGGGTCGCGTTGTTGCGCGTACCCGATAAGCCAGGGGTAGCAGCTAAGTTATTTGGGGAAATCGCTCGTCAAAATGTCGATGTAGATTTAATTATTCAATCAATTCACGAAGGTAATACCAACGATATCGCCTTTACCGTCACCACACCCATATTAAAACGGGCAGAAGCAGTAGCAGCAGCGATCGCACCAGCCCTGAGAAATCCATCTAATCCCAAATCAGACGAAGCCGAGGTAATTATCGAGCAAGACGTTGCCAAAGTTAGTATTTCTGGTGCAGGGATGATTGGTCGTCCTGGGGTGGCGGCGAAAATGTTTACCACCCTCGCGGAAGCAAGCGTGAACATTCAAATGATTTCTACGAGTGAAGTCAAAGTCAGCTGCTTAGTGAATGCCACAGACTGCGATCGCGCTGTTGCCGCACTTAGTACCGCCTTTGAAATCGCAGCTAAGGGAGAGTCAGAAGAGACAATAAGCAGGGAACAAGAGGTAGTCCCATGCCCCCCGCCCCCTGCACCCTGCCCCGTTTCCTCTTCCCCTGTGCGCGGTGTCGCCTTAGACTTGAACCAAGCACGGCTGGCGATTCGCCAAGTTCCAGATAAAGCCGGGATGGCGGCGAAGTTGTTTGGCATCTTGGCACAGCACAACATCAGCGTTGATATGATTATTCAATCTCAACGCTGTCGCATCATTGATGGTGTTCCCAAACGGGATATTGCTTTTACAGTTCCGCGTATGGATGGAGAAACTGCCCAGAAACTACTCACTCAGGTGGCAGCAGAATTAGGCTGGGGTGAAGTGGTTTTAGATAGTGCGATCGCTAAAGTTAGTATCGTTGGTGCAGGTATGGTGGGACAACCAGGTGTTGCGGCTAAAATGTTTGGGGCGTTGGCACAACACCAAATCAATATTCAAATGATTGCCACCTCAGAAATCAAAATTAGCTGTGTTGTCGCCCAAGAACAAGGTGTAAAAGCCTTACAAGTAATTCATGCTGCCTTTGAATTAGCTGGTAGTGAGAAATTTGTAGTTCCCGCATAGAAGCCAACTACAAATTGACAGGAAGCCTGTATTGGCTTCCTAATCATAAGTCTTTCGGGGTAGCCATGATCTCTGCTGACATATCTTCACCACACCAAACTAAATCTAGTTTTTTGAGTTGTTCTAGACTCAGACAACGTTCTGCTTCATTCATCCAAACAACTTCAGGTTCTTCCATTGCCGCTAGCAAATCTTGAAAGATGATTACTTGATCAAACTGAGGATTTGTTTCTTGATCATTTAATATTGCTGTGACTCGCTGTTGAGGTAACTCTTGCAAGCTATTAAAAATAAATTTTGTCGGAAAGTCTACATCTTGCAGGGCTGGATGCCGTTTGACTAAACCAGCCAGTAAGACTCCTAAATAAGCTGCTGCTTGGGTATTACTTAATGATTGCACCTGACGAGCCGCAATTATGGTTAAGTTTTGATAAAAGGGGCATCCTAAATTTTGCTCAATCGCCGCAATTGGATCTGCAACTTTAGCGAATTGCAATTGAGCTTCAAAAAATTTTTGCTGCTGTTGTGGTAAGTGATCAATTAAGACTTGTTTGGTGCGATCGCTAATAATTATTTCAGCATCTAGCCCAAAACTAAAGTCTTTTCCTGGTTCCAAACCTGCGTTAACTAAGATGTGAAAGACATTATTTTGAGCTTGTTGCTGCATTTGTTGATATCTAAATTTCCCTAAACAATTTTCAAAAAACCAACTGTGACTTTCAGCATCGCATTCTAACAGCACTTCATTGACTATTAAATTAGTTAACTTTTCTTCTTTGATAATCTTTTGCCATCGAGTAATCAAATTCTGAAGGGCAGCCATGTCGCGCTGATGCAGTGCCTGAGTCAATTGACGCTTGGCTTTTGTTAGTTGTTTGTTTTTGTGGCGTTGAAATATATTGATTTTCACGCTATTTTGCGTTTATGGCAGTTTGATTACAACTCTTTTAGCGTACTTAGCAATAGCCTGTCATGAGTAAAATCACGGCGAAAACTCTACCAAGTAATTGTTTAGTAGTTACTCAGTAATAATTTTACAAAAATAGAGGATTATTAATCTCAAAATCAGACAAAAATATTTTCTTAGCTTATTAGCTACGTAGTAAGATGACGTATTTTCTCTGAGCTTTATTGTTTTTTAGTCTACACTGCTATATGGTGTTTATTATAGTTACTTGTATCAATTGACAATTATTTTAAAGTTGTATACTTTGTCTAACAAATACTGGTATACAAAAAATTTATAGTACTAATAACTCTAATATAGCAATCCTAAATGAATTACAAACAAATCTACTCCCTACTCCCTACCTCAACCAGTACTTTATAAATCAAATAGGATTGCTATATATAATCATGTAACTACGTATAAAAAATTTATCTATACTATGGATGGTCAAATTCTTGAGGTACGTTACCGCATTTTACAAGTCTTGTGTATGGAGGAAGCAGTACAAAAATATTTGGTTGAAGATACTGCTTTAGCTGATCAGCAATTTATTGTCAAGCGACTGCATCCAGAAACTCAAAATATTCAACATTTAAAACAATTACGAAAATCTTTTTTTAAAGAATATAAACTTTTAAAGCAACTTGGGCAGGAACACGACAGAATTCAGAACATTTATGACTCTTTTGAAGAAAGCAATGAATTTTATTTAGTTCAAGAATTGATTGTTGGTCATCAATTAACGGAAGAAGTTTTGTCAGGTGTACCTATAAATGAAGAACAAGTAATTGATTTATTATTAGAATTATTAGAAATTTTATTATACATACATAGTCGTGATGTAATTCACCAAAATATTCAACCATTAAGTATTATCCGCCGATATTCAGACAATAAACTTGTTTTAGTTGATTTTGGTTCTGTTCAAGAACTGGTGACAACTACAGTAGGCAATTTGGAATATATACCTATAGAACAATTACAGGGTCAACCTCAATATAACAGCGATATCTACGCGTTAGGAATAGTGGCGATCGCTGCAATTATGGGTTTAACCACCGAAGAGGTATCAATATTACAAAGTCAGAAACATTTATTCACGGGTGAACTAATTTGGTATGACGGAATCACAAGAGTGAGTCAAAATCTGATCCAAATTATCGATAAAATGGTCAGGTTTGATTATCGTCAACGTTACCAATCTGTAGCAGCAGTTTTACATGATCTCCAACAGCTAAAATATGCTCATTATGAGCCACCAAAACGTCAGGCTAGAAAATTGGGACTCATGCTTATAGGAGTAGCTAGTTTGATGATTGTTATGATTACAGGATGGTTCTTACAAGGACTAAAACTAGGAAGTAATGAGCAATTTAGTTATCAAGAAGGAATAAGTCAATATGAAAAAGGCAATTATCAAGAAGCAGTAAGTAACTTTACTCAAACTATTGAAATTAACCCACAAAATTCTTTAGCTTATAATCATCGAGGTGATGCTTTTTATCGCTTAGGTGATTATGAAAAAGCACAAGCAGATTCTAGTCGAGCAATTGCACTGAATCCTCAAGATGCTAATGCTTATTATGACCGAGGATTTGCTAGGTTTGGACTAGGGAAATATCAACAAGCGATCACCGACTACACACAAGCGATTAAAATTAACTCTCAAAACTCCTACGCTTACTATGGAAGGGGTTTAGCACGGGTGAAAATTAAAGATTATCAAGCGGCGATAGGGGATTTTAGCCAAGCGATCACTATAAATTCTACATATGGTTTAGCTTATTATCGTCGGGGTTTATTATACGCCCAATTAAGTAATAAAAAAGTAGCGATCGCTGATCTAAAAAAAGCAGCAAAACTGTTCCAAGAACAGGGAGATAATGATACTTACAGAGATATACTGCAAGAAATTAAAATCTTGCAAAAATAACTATTGGCTACTTGCAAAATCATCTAGTCAAAAATGCTAGAAAAGAAAATTATCTTTTATATTCCAATAATTCCTCTCCTCTGCGCCTCTGCGGTAGCCTGCGGCAAGCCGCTTGCGCGTCTACGATAATCCTTAAATTCTCTATACGAAACTATTGCGAAATTTTTATTAGTTGATACACTTGTTCTTCATTAACCATTAGCCCAGTGAACCAGCGCATATGGTATACGTCAAGCGCGTGGAACTTACCAACTTCAAATCCTTCGGCGGTACTACCTCAGTCCCTTTGCTACCGGGGTTCACTGTCATCTCTGGGCCAAATGGTTCCGGTAAGTCTAATATTTTGGATGCGCTGTTATTTTGTTTGGGACTCGCCAGTTCTAAGGGAATGCGGGCTGATCGCCTGCCGGATCTGGTAAATAATACTCAAACGGCTAAAGGACGCGCATCCGTGGAAGCTAGTGTGACGGTGACGTTTGATTTATCGGGGGAGGATATCTCACGCAAAGGCGCAGAGGAGGACACTTGCGTGGGCGGGTCTCCCGACTTGAGCAAAGTGTCCGTCGCGGGGAGTGAGGATGGCGCGGAGGAATTGGAGGAAGATGAAGAGAATTCCCACTCCCCACTCGCTACTCCCGACTCCCCAACGGAATGGAGTGTCACCAGACGGTTGCGGGTGACTCATCAAGGAACTTACACGTCAAATTACTATATCAATGGTGTTGCTTGTACGCTGACGGAGTTGCATGAGGAGTTGGAGAGTCTGCGGATTTATCCTGAAGGCTATAACGTCGTGTTGCAAGGGGACGTTACTAGCATTATCTCGATGAATGCTAAGGAAAGGCGAGAAATTATTGATGAGTTGGCTGGGGTGGCGGCGTTTGATCGCAAGATTCATCAAGCCAAGGGTACTTTAGATGAGGTGAAGGAAAAGGAAGATAGCTGTCGGATTATTGAGACGGAGTTAACTGCACAGCGCGATCGCCTTTCTCAAGATAGAGCGAAAGCAGAAAAATATCAAAAGCTGCGAACGGAATACTTGCATAAGCAATCTTGGGAAGCAGTTTTATCGTGGCGTTCGCTGCAAGCACAGCAAGAAAAGTTAGCGACAGAAATTCAAAATGGCGATCGCTCTCATAATGACCTTACACTCCAATTAGAAACTCTGAATGTCGGCATTACCCAAAAAACTGCTGAACTAGAACAACTCAATGCTCATGTGAAAGCTTTGGGTGAGGAGGAATTATTAGCGGTACAGTCTAGCCTCGCTACTCAAGAAGCAGAACGCAAGCAACTCCAGCGTCAGCAAACAGAATTAGAAACAACTTCCCAAGAAACAGCCAAACGCTTGGTGCAAACGCAGCAAGAAATTCAACAGCATCAACAGGCTTTAGGAGAAATTGCTCAAACCCAGAATGTCGAACGACAATCTATAGTTTATTGTCAACAGCAACGGGATGAGGCAGAACAAGCACTGCAAAAATCCCGTGAAGCCGCCGCCGAAATCGCTTCAGCTTCGGAAGTATGGGTGCAGCAACAAACTGCACTGAACCGTCAAATCGAAACTGTACTGCAAACTCTGGAACCGCAACGCACAGAGCAAGCACAGTTAAAAGAACGTAATAGTCAGCTACAAGAATTAATTCACGAACAAACTCAGTTAATTGCCAATTTAGAACCGCAGTTAGCAGAAAAACAAGCTGAGTGTACGCGAGTTGAGGCAGAATTTAACGTCTCTAACGAACCCATCCAAAACTTAGCGCAAAATCTCGCCGCTACAGAACAGGAATTACAAATCCAGCAAGATACGCAAAAGCGGCTTTCCCAAGAGCAACGGGAAAAACAACGCCAGTTAGATAAAATTGAGGCACAAACACAAGCACAGCAAGAAGTCCAAGGTACTCAAGCGAGTAAGGTAATTATTCAATCGGGAATGCCTGGGGTTTGTGGTTTGGTGGTACATTTAGGACGAGTGGAACCCCGTTATCAATTAGCGTTGGAAATTGCTGCTGGTGCTAGGTTGGGACATATCGTAGTCGATGATGATGGTATCGCCGCCGCCGGAATTGAACTTCTCAAGCAAAAACGCGCGGGGAGAGCCACCTTTTTACCATTAAATAAGATTCAAGCTCCGAGAATTACCCAAGATGCAACCCTGCGATTAGCTAACGGCTATGTCAATTATGCTGTGAACTTGGTTGAGTGCGATCGCCGTTATAAAGATGTATTTAACTATGTTTTCGGTAACACTGTCGTATTCGCTAACTTAGAACAGGCGCGGAAAAACCTCGGTTTATATCGCATCGTCACCTTAGACGGAGAATTATTAGAAACCAGTGGCGCAATGACTGGTGGTAGCACAAATCAGCGTTCAGCGTTGCGCTTTGGCACAGGAGAAGCGGCAGAATCAGATGAAGTTATTGCGTTGAAAAATCGCTTGGCAGATATTGAACGGATTTTAGATCGTTGTATCGATGCGATCGCATCCTTATCAACCAAAACTAAACAGCTATCCCAAGAACTCACGGAAGCACGTCAAGCAAGGCGCGAACAGCAATTGCAATTAGAACAGTTGCAAAAAGATATTAAGGCTTTAACAGCGCAATTAGAAGGGACGCGATCGCAACTTGCCCAAAATACGGAAAAATTCTCCACCGCCCAATCTCGCCTAGAAATTTTAGATAAAGATTTACCAGGGCAAGAAGCGCAACTACAACAATTACGTCATGCTTTAGCTGAGTTAGAAGCATCTCAAACACCCAGCGAATGGCAGCAAATCCAAGCGGTAATTAAAACGCAAGAGCAACAATTACAACAACGAGAATCTTCATTACGGGAAGCAGAACAACGGCTGAAAAACTTAGAAAATCAGCAACAAAGGTTGCAAGAACGTATTCAAGAAGCTGAACAAAAAATTGCTCAGTATCATCAAGAACAAGCAACTTCTCAGCATAAAATCCAAGCACTCAGCACCCAGCACGCAGCACTCAGCACCCAAATCACCGAAACTCGCGCCAAGCTGGGCGAAATGGAAAAAAGCTTGGGTGAAGAAAAACAAAAACGTGACGCAATTGAACAAGAAGTGCGATCGCATCTTCTGCGTCAGCAACAATTGGAATGGGAACTCGAAAAGTTGCAAGAAACCCAGCAAAAGCGGCGGGAGGAATTACTAACCCTACAAAGCCAATTGCAAGAACTACTCCCAGAATTGCCCAGTCCTTTACCAGAAGTACCCGATCAAGTAGATTTAGAAGAATTGCAGAAAGAATTGCGATCGCTTGCCAAACGCCTACAGGCAATGGAACCTGTAAATATGCTGGCGTTAGAAGAATACGAACGCACCCAAAACCGCCTGCAAGAACTTACAGACAAGTTACAGACGTTAGAAGCAGAACGTACCGAATTATTATTAAGAATTGAAAACTTTACCACATTGCGGCAACGCGCCTTTAAAGAAGCCTTCGATGCTGTTAACGAAAACTTCCAATCGATTTTCGCAACCCTCTCAGAAGGCGACGGCTACCTACAACTTGATAATCCCGAAGATCCCTTTAACAGTGGTTTAAACTTAGTTGCTCACCCCAAAGGTAAACCAGTACAGCGACTAGCTTCCATGTCTGGGGGAGAAAAATCCCTCACCGCCTTAAGTTTTATTTTCGCCCTACAACGCTACCGTCCATCACCTTTTTATGCCTTTGACGAAGTAGATATGTTTTTAGACGGAGCAAACGTAGAACGATTATCTAGAATGATCAAACAACAAGCACAACTAGCACAGTTTATAGTTGTGAGTTTGCGTCGTCCGATGATAGAATCAGCCGAACGCACCATTGGCGTTACTCAAGCACGAGGTGCTTATACCCAAGTTTTGGGAATTAAATTAAAATCATCTAGTTAGATTCAGGGCTTACGCAAAATCATGAAAAAACGAACCACAAAGGACGCAAAGTTCACGAAGTTATAAGAGTTTCAGAGGGTTCTTGCATAAGTCCTAAGGTTAAAGGTGACAGGCGACAGATTAAGGAGAGAGTTAACCACCTCTCAACGCCATTAGCCATTGATTTACATTAGCTAATTTTGATATTTGTTCCTAATGAAAGTCATAGCAGGATATTAAATACATCACGCAGCAAAAACTTTACAAAGTCTTGCTTGATAAATTTTATTTTTGCTCTGCAACGCTACTGCCCGCCATCTTTTTATATTTTTAAAGAATATAGAATAGATATGTTTTCAGACGGGGCAAACTTAGAACGATTAGCTAGAATGATCAAACAACAAGCACAACTTATAGTTGTGAGTTTGCGTCATCCGATGATAAAATCAGCCGAACGCACCATTGGCGTTACTCAAGCACGAGGCACTTATACCCAAGTTTTGGGAATTAAGTGGCCCACCTCGAATACATCTGCTTGAAACTTTGTTAATAATAGTGTATAGATAAACCGGATTCGAGATCAGGACTCGGTATAGAATGACCTCTGAACAGATAATTAGGCGTTCCGACTTATTAAATACTCAGGTGATTACCCGCGATAACGCCAAGCGGCTAGGGATTGTGAATCAAATCTGGGTTGATATCGATCAAAGAGAGGTTGTGGCTCTTGGTTTACGAGACAGCCTGATCTCTATCTCTGGACTGCCACGCTATATGTACCTCAGCAGTATCAACCAAATTGGTGATGCCATCCTGGTTGATAACGAAGATGTCATAGAAGATATTGAAATTGAAGCTTTCAGTAATCTCATTAACTGGGAAGTAATTACAGAAACAGGTGAAGTCTTAGGCAGAGTCCGGGGCTTTAAGTTTGATGCCATCTCAGGTAAGCTGCACTCTATAATTATTGCTTCCTTGGGAGTACCACAAATTCCCGATCAATTTCTTAGCACTTATGAGATTTCAATAGAGGAAATTGTTAGCACTGGCCCCAGCAGATTAATTGTATTTGAAGGAGCAGAAGAACGCACAACACAATTAACTGTAGGCGTTCTAGAGCGTTTAGGTATCGGGAAAGCACCTTGGGAACGAGATGCAGAAGAAGAATATGGTTATTCTGCACCGCGTACAGTTGCACCTTCAAATCAGCTACCTAGTGGCGTACCATTACAGCCACCTAAGCCAAAAGTTCGCACCCCCGAACCCGTAGCGCGGGAAGAAGAATGGAATGAAGACTACGTAGAAGAAGAAAGACCACGGCGCGAAGTCATGAGAGCGCAACAGTATGAGTCTATCCGCTACGAAGAAGACGAAGAAGAAGATAACTGGAGTGAAGCCACAGGGCGAGATAGATATCAACAACCGCCCAAGTACGAAGCCAAAGCCTACACCGACGATTACGATGATTATGACGATGATGTAGAAAGCGATGCTTGGGAAGATGCGCCAAAACCAGTGAATATTCCCAAAAAAGTCAAAGAAAGACAGCCAGAATACGAAGAAGAAGGCGGATATTAAGTTTGAGTTTTGACCCCTCCTCAGTCACGAGGAGGGGTTAACTTTAGTCAGTTAATTTCTATGTTTTATTTACCCAATAAAGATGATATCGTTCACTATCCACCCAAGCCCTATTAAAATCCTTGATAGGAACGATATTTAAATCATTTCTGGTGGAACCCAGTTTTTTATTTAAAATCAATAAAATTTTGTTTTTGACTTCTTGGCTTTCAAATAAAAAATGAATTTGTCTTAATACCTCAGCTTGGTCAACCCCTTGCCGACCTTTTTTATATAGGGTAAAGCTTCCCATTTTCTGTAGTTCAGGATAGTAAAATTTACGGTTGAGATAACCTGATAAGGCAGCCATATTCGCATCTCTGCTGGCTACAATAAATTCATTATTTAGCTGATTTTTTTGGATGTAATGAGCCGTTTCACGACTGGCAGAAAATGGGATAATTAAATCTTTTGAAAAGCCATATATCCCTCCGAGCAACTGAGCATAGAGAATAAATGTAAAGGCAATGTAATGCCATTTTTGAGCTAATTCAAATAATTTTGGCTGAATAGAAAACTTATTAAATAAATAGTTAGAGTTTTGATAATAAATCTCTAACCATAAAGCTGCTATAAGAACTAAATAGAGATGTCCTAAATGACGAGGACTTCCGGGAAATTGTAACTGCCTTAAATATATAAACGTGAGGATTACACCATTCCCTATAATATAGAAAAATAGAGGAAATGGCTTTTTAGAAAGTTTAACTGAAGTTAGTGCAAAGATAAATAAAGCTATGGAGGCACAAACAATTGAATCTAGCCATTTTCTATGAGGAATAATCAAGAAATAACTAGCAAACAATCTATTTATACATTTCAACAAATTGCGGATATCAAATTGAGTTGTCCATCCATTATTCAACCCTCCATGTAAGTAGCTATCTTCAGGAGGAATAATAATATAAGCTGATAATAAACAAGAAATTGTAATAATGCCAATACTTATCAATAAATCATATTTAGAACTTTGTTTAAAATACTGTTTTCTATGCTCATTATCAAAACAAAATTCAGCTAACAAAGTCAATGACAAAGCAAATGAAATTAATAAAGCATAAGCACTACTATTTGCTAATAAACCTAATAAAACAGCTAAATATAAATAAGTTGTTTTTCTAGATGGAAATGCTGCACAGAAAGCAAAAACAAACAGCAGACTAAAAGCATAGTTTCTAGAAACAATCAAATATTCATATAAGGGAAAATATCCAAATGTAAACAGTAATTTCTGTTTATAATTAAAAGGACTATATACGTAGAAAATTGTAACCCCAGCAATTATAATAGCTAAATGAAAAAGTTGCATAACCAAGGGAGTGTCAGCAATTTTTATCAAAAATGCTAGAGAAAAATACCACAAAACCGGATGCCCTTCATATTTAATATTTGCAACTAAATTACTAAGAGATTCGCTATCTCTAGCAATCAGCCAAGGGTTTAGCTCATCTCGCCACATGGAATGGTTAAGAATACCTATAAAACCGAGAAGTGAAAAAAGAATTACAATCAACCAAGGAGAATGGGCAAATAATATTGAAATCCGATTAATTGCTTTTTTCACTAACATTTATCTTACAAAGCCTTTACTAAAAATTTAAAATATCCAAAGATTCTTCTATTTGTAAATCTAAAATTCGTTGCCGTGCGTCTTTCAGGGCTTCTAATTTACCTTCTTTAAGATAAATATTTGCTGCTTTTTGAAAGTCTTCAATTGCTCCTGGCTTATCTCCTATCTCTGCCAGAATATTAGCACGGTTGTAATAAGCATCAGCGAAGTTAGAATTAATCTGTAAAGCCTGTGTGTAATCTGTTAGCGATCGCTCCAAATTACCTAAATCATAAAAAGCATTTCCCCGATTATAATATGCGTCGGCATAATGAGGATTAATTTCGATTGACTGTGTGTAATCTTCTATTGCACCTTCATGATCTCCAATATCAGCACGCGCATTCCCTCGATTTTTGTAAGCCACCGCATCACGAGGATTTATCTTGATAGCTTGAGTAAATCCTGGCTGATATCCTAAAAAATAACGTGCCATTCCACGGTTTTTGTAAGTTGCAACATAATTAGGATTAATTTTGATTGCTTGAGTATAATCCTCGATTGCACCTTGATTATCTCCCAGATGAGAACGAGCATCAGCACGGTTTTTATAAGCGACAGCAAAGTTAGGATTTAATCTAATCGCTTGAGTATAATCTTCAATAGATAGTTCATAATTTCCTATTTGATAACGTGCTAAACCTCTATTGAGATATAATTTGGCATCATTGATATTAATTTGTATTGCTTGAGAATAATCTGCGATCGCCTCTTCATAATCTCCCAGATGATAATAACTTAAACCTCGTTTATAATAAATTTCAGCATCATTTGATTGCGATTTCAACGCTTGGCTATAGTTAGTAATAGCAGCTTGATATTCACATTTTTGAAAGCATTCATGCCCTTGATTTAGAAAATTTACTTCTTGAATATATGTGTAAATATTATTATTTGCTTCAACAGGTGCTTTAATAATCTGAACATTATTAGTAGGTGACGGCTTATATTTTTCTTCCTTAGAAATATTATAATTAATGGCAGATTGATATTGTTCTAAATAACAACGCAAACCCCCAGCATATAAAAGCTGATCTATCCCAAAGGCGATTCTACCTGTTTTCAGTTTAATCATGCGGGTTGGTAGAAAACCTGCTAAAAACAGATGGTATTCCGATTGCGCCTCATGCACTTCTTCTTGGATAAAAATGCAAACTATCACGGCATTTTTTTCAACTTCTTCAGAACTGACAGACCATCTAACTCTATCAATACTACCGTGACGAGATTTCACCTCAATACCAATGGTCGGGTCAGTAGTTAACGTAAAATCAATTTTACCATCGCCACCAAAGCGTTTTTCATAATCAACTTCGGTAATACAATCAGCCAAGCGTTCTTTAACAACTTCTTCTCCTAATTTCCCTTTGAGATAGCTGATAAAAACATCACGCACTGGCGAAACACGCTTATATTTTTCTGCCATTTGCCAGCAAAAATCACGTAGTATTTTTAATCTTTCTCCAGAGATTATAGTTAACTCACTATGTTGACCTTCTGTTTCGCAATGAAGCAGACACCCAGATGCCAATCTTTTAATAAAATCAGACTGTAGCGATCGCAGCAGCGTAATCCAGTCCATTTATATATCTGCGAATCTTTTGATTCGATTATTTTATTAAAATATCCTAACGGCGTAAACATTATAAATTAACTAGACTCATCTTCAAAGTATATTTATACATAAATATACTGAGAAAATATTGGTAGTTGTGCAAAGCATCACTAGTGGATATTATGGTTTAGCAGATCCCAAAAATTATCTTTCAATTCCAACAAAAATGAACTATGAATATACAAAAAAGTAAGTGTTTATACTGAATACTAAAAATTATTCAGTATAAACACAGCAATATTGTATAGCACTGGTATTTGATTTTTGAAAAAATCAGTACATTGTTAATTAGCTTCTTTTGGGTTGCCTATTGCCTGATTACACAAGTATGTTCAGTAATCAAATCGCATTCCGATATCTAGAAATTACTTATTTATAAATAACACTTTCTTCTATGGCAGTACTACAACCTTCACCTTTAAGTGAAAAAAGAAACACTCGTACAGTTGGACGAAATTTCCAGCCTGTATTCTTAATTATATTTACTCTATTAATGACCACTGGAATAGCGATGCGTTTAGCGTATCTGCAAATTGTTGAGGGGTCGATTCACCGCAAAAGAGCCGAGTCAAACCGTATTCGGATGATTCCTAAACAACCAGAAAGAGGTAATATTTTTGACCGGAATGGCAAACTTTTAGCTAGTACACGCTACCCTCGGTCTGTGTATCTTTGGCCGATGGCACATACTAAGCCCTCTTGGCCAATAGTAGGGCCGCGTTTAGAGAAAATTTTAGACATTCCTCAAGCAGAAATCGAAAAAAAATTAGACGAAGCGGGAGTAAATTCATCTTCTCTTATTAGAATTGCGCGTGATTTAAATGAAGCCCAGATTACAGCTATCAAAGAGTATGAAAACGACTTGCCAGATGTCGAAGTTCATACAGAAGCCGTTCGTTATTATCCTCACGGTAAACAACTAGCCCACGTATTAGGATATACACGAGAATTAACGGCTGAACAGTTAAAAGAAAGAAAGGCAGAAGGCTACCGTTTGGGTGATGTCATCGGACAGATGGGAGTCGAAAAAGCCTACGAGAAAGCATTGCGGGGTGAATGGGGAGGTCAGCAGGTAGAAGTAGATGGTGCTGGAAGACCACTGCGGGTTTTAGGAGAAAAACAAGCCAAAGCTGGGAATGACCTTCACCTCACCTTAGATTTAGATATGCAAAAGTCAGCCGAAAAAGCTTTAAGTGATAGAGATGGGGCTATTGTTGCCCTCAACCCAAAAAACGGTGCAGTTTTAGCCTTAGTATCTCACCCCACCTTTGACCCGAATATATTTTCTAAGCAAAAACTCTCGCAAAAAGATTGGGAAACTGTACAAGGTGAGGATCATCCTCTAGTTAATCGCGCCCTCAGTGCTTTTCCACCTGCTAGCACTTTTAAAATTGTCACCACAACTGCTGGGTTGGAATCAGGGAAATTTTCACCTAGCACAGTACTACAGACATACGGTTCCTTAAATATTGGTGGAACTAGATTTGGTGAGTGGAATCATGCTGGGTTCGGGCCTTTGGGTTTTGTTGGCGCATTACAGTGGAGTAGTGATACTTTCTTTTATCAAATAGGTAGGGGTGTGGGTGGCCCAGCTTTAATTGCATGGACTCGCAAGTACGGGTTTGGACAAAAAACTGGCTTTGAGTTCGCATCAGAAGAAACGAAAGGTTTAGTACCTGATGAAAGTTGGAAGCAGAAAGCCTGGAAAATGCCTTGGACTGTAGGCGACACAATTAATATGTCAATTGGTCAAGGTGCTTTACAAACTACACCTTTACAGGTCGCTGTGATGTTTGGTGTACCAGCTAATGGTGGCTACCGAGTCCAGCCGCATTTGCTTAAAGATAACGAAGATGCTAAAAGCTGGCGCGAATCTTTAAATATGAAGCCAACAACAGTGAAAATTTTGCGCGATGGGTTGCGAAAGGTTGTCGCTGAGGGGACAGGTAAGGTTTTGAACAAACCAACAATTCCGCCTGTAGCTGGCAAGAGTGGCACAGCCGAAGCTTGGCAACGTGGTGTCAAACAAAATCATGCTTGGTTTGGTGCTTATGCCCCAGCAGATAACCCAGAAGTTTTAATTATTGCCTTTGCTGAACACTCTGGTGGTGGTGGTGGTAGTGTAGCAGCGCCGATGATTTTACAAATTATGGAAGATTACTTCCAGCGTAAGTATCCAGGCAAGTATCAAAAACCAGAGGCGGAAAAGCCAGATAATCAACGTAGGAATTAGAGACAATTAGAAGTTTTCACTACTAGAAGTCGTACTCATACAACAATACGGTTCAGTTAAGATGATTAGTTAGGTTTAACAATCTGTAGAGACGTTGCAATGCAACGTCTCTACAAGGTTTATGGGTAGATTAATTATGTTATCTGAATTGTATTGGGTTATAAGTAGCTCAACCTAAAAAAACATCAAATGTAGTGGATTTGACAAACTTCACATAGTTATAGCAATAGCCAAGGTAGAGAAGAAACTGGGATAAGGTTACAATCTAGACAGCAAAAGACTTTTAAGCCTATCGCCTGTTCACTGCAATAACTTAATTAGGCTCAGTTTATCAATAATTCTTTTGTTGCTTATCTACAAAACACCACAGCCATTCTTCCCCTAATTCTGCTGAACTAATAACAGGATGCCCAGTCTCTTCATAATGACGACGTGCGTGTTGATTTTTGGAAGAGTCACAGCACAGCATCTTACCGCAGGTTTGGCAAATACGAAGATGTACCCAACGCTCATTGAGTCGAATGCACTCCTGACATTGAAATACAGGATAGTTGGATTTGTAAATTAAGTTTTCTAGAGTCAGTTCATTAAGATGTTGGCAAGACATATAATTTTGCTGCGATCGCTCTCATTAAAACAACAGTAGCTTATACACAGGCATAACTGATAGTTTCAGTGCAACATAATCATCCTCTTAAGAAACACAGGCAATAGGCAATAGGGCAATAAGAAAAGAAATTGTGTTTCTTCTATATTTTGCACTTTGCGTGAGCCGCTAGTGGGAGACTAAAATCTTGCAGCACAAACACTATCAGAGTCGATAGCTAATAATTTTCAGAATTACACTCTGTGGATAGAAGAGACAGTTCATGGAGTATGCGACAAGTTATGTAGCAGGATCATAATCACCAATGACTAAACGAGTAATTGTAGTTGGGGCTGGTTTAGCAGGTCTGGCTGCTGCTTATGAACTGACTCGCGCCGGTTTTGATGTGCAAGTATTTGAAGCCCGTGAGCGAGTAGGAGGGCGAGTCCATACTGCCTTTTTGGATGCGGGGCAGTATGGTGAATTGGGTGCAGAGTTTGTCGATGATGATCATACGGCACTGTTATCTTATGCTGCTCAATTCAACCTCTCGCTTGAGCCTGCCTTTAAATTTCCAGATGACCTTCGCTCTTACATTGATGGTCATTTCTCTAGTCAAAAAACGCTTAGTTCTCAACAGAAAACTGCCTTAAATAATGCGTATCAGCAGTTAGACCAACTATTAGAGCAACGTGCCGACCCTGACCAAACATTAGCCCAGTGGCTGGCTGCACATTCGATTGATCCTTTTGCCTGCAAACTTATCCGTCAGCAATCTTATGGGTTGTATGCAGCAGATCCAGAGGCGATTGGAGTTGGTTTCTTTGCCTACAGTGGTACTTCTGGCAACCGCTCTTTAAGAATTCGCGGTGGTAATACTCAGTTGACAAGCGCATTTGCTCGTTTTTTAGGTGATCGTATCCAGACAAACACGCCAGTTGTGCGAATTGGGGAACAAGAACAAGCTGTTGCTGCGAGTGTAAAAACACCTCAGGGGCAGATTGAAGTATTGAGCGATTGGATTGTGGTCACGGTTCCGTGGAGTGTCTTGCGCCATATATCTATTGAGGTTGGGCTGACACAGGCACAACGAGAAGCGATTTCTCACTTACCTTATGGGGTATCAGTTAAGACCTTACTTCAGTATTCCCACCGTTTCTGGCAGCCATCCAGTTTCGGGCTGGTGGTGACAGACAAACCTTATCAAACCGTCTGGGAATCTAGCTCAACTGGGCTAGGTGAAGCAGGAATTCTTGCTTGTACCAGTAGTGGTACGCCAAGCCGAAATGTGGTGGGATGCGTGGAATTAGCACAACAAACAGTATCTGCACTTTACCCCAATGCGCCCCAAGCGATCGCTACTGCAACGCATGATTGGAGTACTGATCCCTGGGCAGGTGGTAGTTACTGCTATTTTGCTCCTGGTGACTTAAAAACTTGGCGTTCTGAGCTATCTTACTGCGCTGGGCAGGTCATTTTTGCAGGAGAACATACTGCGCCGCTTGAATATTGTGGCTATATGGAAGGGGCCATTCGCAGTGGACAAAGAGCCGCAGAGCAAATTTTAGCTTTTACTAATAACTCAACTAACTAAATGTAACAGAATCACAAATTTTCTTTATTGGTAGTTGAGCGAATTGCTTGATTCAAATCCCGTAATAATTCTTCCTCTAAATCACGTTCTTGCTTGAGTTCTCGAACCATTTCCTGACTGGAACCAATCAGCAAGCCAGCAACCCCACCAATAATCGCGTATTTTTGGGCTAAGTCTTTATACATTGGACTTGTGTAAGGTGAAGGAAGTAAATAAGCAATAATAAAACCAATACCAGCACCTAAGAATGCAGTCACAATGCCTGAGAAACCGATAAGTTTGGCGTTCATTTGTTTTGCCTGGATTTTTAAATATCCCTAATAGCTGATCAGGGGATATTTTAATTGTCTCAACGGATTTTCAAGTGGGAGTTTTATCTTTAAATCTTTTAATATCAAAATCTTACGTTCGGTTATGATAGCTTTCAGATACAGCAGGGAAAAGGCAACAGGCAATAGGCAAGAGGGTTGAAAGTATTCTACTATATGACTTTTTTCTGAAAATTTCTACTTCATTCACCTGCAATCTACTGGAAGTAATTTTTGTAATACCCAAATACAAGTAAACACCGATATTTATCGGTGTTTACTATGGTAATTTCTAGAAGAAATTTTGGATTTTTAGGCGAAATTTTGCCAAAATTTCGCTATTTTGCATCGTTAGATTTAGTACGCTCATCACCGGCTTGCATTCCTACCCCTGCCGATTTTTGTTGAGCAACTGCTGTGGCTTGTTCATCCTCCTGTTTATTTGAAGTAGACTGACCTGCATGAGTAGAAGGTTTGCGCTTTAAGAACCGTTCCTCTAAGTTTTTGATAATTACGTACAACACTGGAACAATTAGCAAACTCAAAACGGTTGCTACTAATAACCCTCCAAACAACGCCGTTCCTAACGACCAGCGCGAAGCAGAACCTGCACCTGAAGCAACAACGAGTGGGAAAAATCCCAGCAATGACGCACTGGAGGTCATCACGATTGGTCGAAATCGCTCTTGAGCGGCTGTCAAAGCTGCTTTTTGAATGCTCATTCCTTGTTCAAAGGCTTGGTTAGCAAACTCAACGATTAAAATCGCGTTTTTTGAGGCGAGTCCAATCAGCATTACTAACGCTACATTGGCGTAGACATCGTTTACCAAACCGCGCCAGGCCAATGCACTTAACGCACCTAACAAAGCTAACGGTACAGTTAACAGAATAATTGCGGGGTCAACATAACTTTCATACTGAGCCGCCAGGGTGAGAAACACCATAATGATCCCGAAGCCAAAAATCAGAATTCCTAAGTTACCTGCGGATAATTCTTCGCGGGCGGTTCCTGTCCAATCGCTGCCAACGCCAGGTATTGCTGTTGCGTTCACAACTTGCTGCATTGCTTGAATCGCTTGTCCGCTACTGTAACCCTGTGCTTCTCTGCCTTGTAAACTGATGGAACGGAAGCCGTTATAGTGACTGATGACAGATGGCCCTGTAATTGGCGTGAGTTTTGCTACTTCGCTCAATCGCACCATTTGGTTGTTTGTCGATCGCACATAAAGCTGATTAATATCATCTGGCGATCGCCTATAATTACCTTCTGCTTGCACATATACACGATAGCTCTGCTGTCCGAGAGTAAAATCGTTGACATACTGCGAGCCAACAGCAGATGACAAGGTATTTACAGCCTGCTGAAAATCAACGTTGAGGGCTTCTAGACGATTGCGATCAAAGTCGATTTGGAACTGGGGTGTACTGGCGGTAAACTGGGTAAACACTCCACCAGCGAGGGCTGGTTGTTGGTTTGCTTGAGCAATTATCGCTTGGGCATTTGCATTAAAGTCATCTATTGTCAACCTGCCGTTAGTTCTGTCTTCCAGTTGTAACTCAAATCCCCCTAAGGTACTGAAACCTTGAATTGGTGGGGGACTGACTGCGGTAATAATCGCTTCGGGAATCGTTTGAAATTCGCCATTGATGCGCTTTAAGATTGCTGACGCGCTTTGATTAGGTTGTTTGCGTTCTTCCCAAGGTTTGAGCTTGGCAAAAAATACACCGCGATTTGAGCCACTACCTGCAAAACCAAATCCCGAAGTCGCAAAAACGTTCTCAATTTCCGGCTCTTTTTCCAGAATTTGTTCCAGTTTTGTAATCACTTGGTCGGTATAAGCTAGGGAAACTCCATCGGGAGCTTGAATAATCCCTAACACAATCCCCTGGTCTTCTGAGGGGACAAATCCTGTTGGTACATGGGTAAACATAAAGTAAGTTGCTGCTAAACCCACGACAAACAATCCCACAACAGCGTAACGCAGGCGAATCAAAAAATTAACGATCGCCAGAAATCGGTCAATAATCCATGCCAAAATCTGATTAAATTTGTTAAAAAACCAGCCCAACGGGCCGCGTCTCGGTTTTGGCGGACGCAGTAAAATCGCAGACATACTCGGACTGAACGAAAGCGCGTTAAACGTCGAGATGGCAATTGAGAATGCAATCACTAAGGCGAACTGCTGATACATTTTTCCGGTTGAGCCGGGAAAAAATGCTACCGGAATAAACACCGCCATCAACACCAACGAAGTTGAAACCACTGCTCCCGTCAGTTCTTCCATTGCTTCAAAGGAAGCTTGTAAAGGTCTGACTCCTTGTTCAATTTTGCGGGCGATCGCTTCTACAACGATAATGGCATCATCAACTACTAAGCCTGTCGCTAAGATTAATCCAAATAAAGTTAAATTGTTCAGCGAAAATCTGAATACGTAAGCAAATGCTAACGCGCCAATCAGCGACACAGGAATTGCCACAATCGGAATAATTGTGGCTCGCCAGTCTTGTAGAAATAGAAAAATTACTAATACAACCAGAGCGATCGCTTCAACTAGAGTTTTGACAACTTCTTCCAGTGAAGCTTGCACAAATCCAACGGTATCGTAAACAATCTTGGTTTTTAATCCCGGCGGAAACTCTTTGATCAATTCGTTCATTTGCGCTTCAATGCTTCTCGCCACATCCAGCGCATTACTTCCAGGTGATTGATATATTGCCATACCAATCGCTGGCTTACCATTATTTTTCGCGTTGCTGGCGTAAGTTTCTGAGCCGAGTTCCGCACGACCGACATCACTGAGTTTGACTAAATCTCCATTAGTTCCTACTTTAATGACGAGGTTCCCAAACTCCGAAGCATCTTTAAATTGACCATTCACCCGCAAGGGAATTTCATAGCTTTGACCTGGGGGTATTGGTGCTTGACCCAAGGTTCCGGCTCCGGCGAGAATGTTTTGCGATCGCAATGCTGTCGCCACATCTGCCACAGTTAATTGCCGACTCGCTAAAGCATTGGGATCGAGCCACAACCGCATGGCATAACGCTTTTCTCCAAATATCGTTAAATCGCCGACCCCTGGCGTTCGCAAGAGTTGATCGCGTAAATTTAGGTCAATATAGTTACTTATAAATAACGGATCGTACTCATTATTTTCTGCATAAAACGTATACACCAACAAAATGCTTGTCGAAGCAGTTTGCGCTGTCACACCAAGTTGTTGGACAGTTGTAGGTAAGCGAGGTGTTGCGCGTGCAATCCGATTCTGTACGTTTACTTGGTCAATATTTTTATCAGTGTTCGACCCGAAATATACTGAAATTTGGCTACTGCCTGCGGAACTGTTCGAGGTCATGTACTGCATACCCTCGACACCGTTAATCTGACGCTCTAGCGTTGTTGTGACTGCACTTTCGACGGTTGCCACATCTGCCCCAGTATAGTTCGCTGATATCTGAACCCGAATCGGTGCAATGTCTGGCAAATAATTGAGTGGTAATAGTGGAATACACACGAATCCCACAATCAGAATCACTAGGGTACAAACGGTAGTTAGTACCGGACGTTTGATAAAGTTGTTCGCGATCGACATTAGCGAGTGTCCTGGTTTAGGATTGCGGTTGAATGGGTGTGCCTTCTCGCAGTTTGAGAATGCCAGATGTAACGATGGTTTCGCCGGGTTTTAGTCCATCAAGAACTTGATAATTGGTTCCCTGGATATCACCGAGACGTACTAAACGTTGATGCACAACTTGCTGTTGTTTGCCGTTGACAGTTGTGTTTTCTGTGACAAAGACAAAACTCTGTCCACCAATTCGAGAAATGGCAACTGTGGGAATAAGTAACCCTGGTTGTCGATTCCAAATTACCCGTGCTTGCACATATTGCCCATCGCGTAATCGGCCTTGGGAATTGAGAAAGCGTGCTTTGCTTAAAATCGATTGTTGATCTGAACTTACTGTTGGCGAAATGTAGTTAATCTGACCCTTGCCGATGATTTGCTGCGTGTTAGGATCAATCAACTGCACAGGTAAGCCAATCCGCAGTTGTTTCAATCGATTAGAAGGCACAGAAAGATTCAAATCTAGGGCATCGTTCTGGATAATTGAGGTGATAGTTTGTCCAGTGTTGAGATAATCTCCAACTTTCACTGGAAATTCACCCACTATACCAGTGATGGGTGCTACTACTCGTTTGAGATTGACATTAACTTGAGCCGCCGCCGTACCTGCTTGAGCTGCGCGGACATTGGCTTGGGCTTGTCTAACTGCGGCACTAGCTGCTGCAACTTGTTTATCTGCTGCTTGTAAATCAGCGATCGCAGTTTGTAAATTATTTCTGGCTACATCTAACTCTTGTTGGGCTTGCGCTCCTTCTTTTACCAATTGCTGGGTGCGATTAAATTGTGTGCGCTGAAGTTGAACATCAGCAGCGGCCTTAGTACGTTGTGCTTGGGCTTGTTGTAGTTGTGCTTGGGCTGTTTTTAAGCCAGCTTGGGTTGCACTAGCGGCGGCGATGGAACTGGCAACATTTGCCTGAGTCTGATCTAAACTCAAAGATGCGATCGGTGTTCCTTTCTGCACCCGTTGACCGCTAGACACGAAAATTGTTTCAATTCGTCCCTGGATTTGCGGCTGTAGTGTGACTTTTTGCTGTGCTTCTAAGGCTCCGACAAAGTTAGAACTTTCTTCAGTTGTGCTAGTCCCAACTTGCTGAACTTTCACTGGCAATGCGGAGTTTTTCGCATTGGCTGCGGGAGAATTTTGAGTAGGAGCATTTGAACGCCCAGTGCCAAAACTCGAAAATATAGCCATTCCACCAATAGCTAAGACTAAACCCAGCCCCACCCCTACCAACAATCCCTGCTGTCCTGAAAGTTTTCCCAGAACAGAATTACTAATTTTAGAAGTCTCCAATGGCTCACCCTCCTACTATCTAGGCAAAACAACTAAATGTTAAGAAAGACTACTCATTAACTAGGAACGAACAATAATCTCATAATTTCAGTGAGAAATTCTTCTCCTTAAGTGTGGATTGCAGATCTCACTTTTGTTCTGTCTAGAAGTACATCAACGCTCCAGATTCCTGATCCTTGTGCAGCAATATAAAAGAAGAGGAAACAGTAAAGGACTGCTAACTCGCCATGATTGACAAGCGGCAGAAAACCTGGCGAAGCGTGTAGCATGAAGTAGGCAACTGCCATCTCACCGCTTGTAATAAAAGCTGCATAGCTTGCTAGTAGTCCCAAGGCAATCATTAATCCGCCAGCAAATTCAATCAGTCCACCAAATCCCATCAATGAAGCCAATGATATTGGAGGCTTGTTGCCTTGTATGCCAAACAGTTTCTGACTACCATACATAGCAAACATTAAACCTGTAACGATTCGTAAAATTGCATAAATGTATGGGGAATATTTTCCGATAAACGCGTCCATAAACACCTCTACCTTTCTAACTATGCATTCACAAACCTATCCATCCACAGGAATATAAAAATGCCCTGACAAAGTAACAATTATTGCTGACAACACTGACAGTTCAATATAGAACATATATATAATTAATTTCTCTTTCGTTAGTAAGAAATTGTTATTTACAATAATGTATATTTTACTTTTTTGATATTTAAAAATAGAGCCATAATTTTTTATCCTGATAGTTTACTTAAAAGTGCTGAAAGTTAGTACAATAATCTGAATTTTCATTTTAAAAATAAAACTCTTGTATAAATCTAGCAACGACGGTAAACAGGCAATCGGGTTGAAAATGTTTATTATATGGCTTTGTTCTTAAAATCTGTAATTCATTTGCCTGCAATCTGCTGTAATTACATATAGAAATTCGGAAGAAACAACAAATGATGATCAGCTATAGGAATCAAATACTTACCACAGACGGAATAGTAATGGCTATGGGGCGCATATAATATGGCATTCATCATGAAGACTGCTTTTTAAGCGTATATAGCAAGCTATCTAGGAGTCAAAAATTCAATGAAAAACTTTTTTGTTTTTCACTTCTATTTCCGGCTAACTTATTATTAATAATTGCACGAGTCACATGATTAATCAATAATAAATTCTCATATGTTTTTTATTAGTTTTATATTAGGTTTATATTGATTTTCTAAAATTTACAAATATAGCGATCGCGGGCTGGCAATGCAGCAAATATTTAAAGTCGATTTTTCTAATCGCTGATTTTTTTGGCAATCTCAACTAATTCATACATACAATTTTCGGAGTTTCATGTTTAAAACCTGAACAATTGTGTTCGGAACTCGGACGTTGATGTTTTGAACAACGCAACCCAACCTTACATCTTAAAAAAAGTAAGCACAGAGATATACAGCGAATTAACCACAAATTCACTTTAAAAATACTCTGCGTTACTCCGCGTTTAAATTCTTAAACTCTTTTACTCCCCATCTTCATCAATCAAAGCATTGCGATCAAGTATGAGTAAATTACGAAGTTGGTCTGTATCTAATTCAGTTAACCATTCTTCACCAGCACTCACGACTTGTTCAGCTAGTTGTTTCTTACTTTCAATCATGTCGTGAATCTTTTCTTCTAAAGTGCCAGTGCAGACAAACTTGTGTACTTGCACATTCCTCGTTTGACCAATCCGAAATACTCGGTCTGTAGCTTGATTTTCAATCGCCGGGTTCCACCATCTATCAAAGTGAAATACATGATTAGCACGGGTTAAATTCAATCCCACACCACCTGCTTTTAAAGAAAGAATCATAATAGGTGGCCCTTGCGGATCTTGTTGGAAACGGTCTACCATTTCCTCGCGTTGTTTTTTACTGGTGCTGCCATATAAAAAGAAAACTTCTCTACCTAATTGCTTTTCTAAATGTGGTTTGAGTAATTTACCCCATTCTGCAAATTGAGTGAAGATTAAAGCGCGATCGCCTTCTGCAATTGCCACATCTAACATCTCTTCTAGACGTTGTAATTTACCAGAATTATGTTGTGCTAATGTACTTTCTTTTAAATACTGGGCTGGGTGATTACAAATCTGTTTGAGTTTAGTTAATAAAGCTAAAATCATGCCTCTTCGTTGCAATCCTTCAGCCGATTCTATTTCAACCAAAGATGTATCTACTGTTTGTTGATACAGTGCGGCTTGTTCTGTAGTTAAACCACAAAATATCGTCATTTCTTGCTTCTCTGGCAAGTCTTGAATAATGTCGCGGTCTGTTTTTAATCTTCTTAAAATAAAAGGTTGAACCAATGAACGCAATTGATTCAAAGAAGCTGCATCACCATACTTTTCAATCGGCATGGCAAACCGCCGTTGAAAGAATTGTTTATTGCCTAAATAACCAGGATTGAGAAAATCTAGAATTGACCATAATTCTTGTAATCTATTTTCTACTGGTGTACCTGTCAAGGCGATGCGGAATGTTGTCTCTAACTGTCTAACTGCCTGTGATTGTTTCGCGTCATGATTTTTCACATTCTGGGCTTCGTCTAATACAATTGCCTGCCAAGAAATAGTTTGCAATGATTTAACATCTCTATAAATTAACGAATAACTAGTAATAACTAAATCATGCTTTTTCACAGCTTCAACAAATGCCTTTCCTTTAGGGCGTTTGTCACCGTGATATTGCATTACTTTCAAGCTGGGCGCGAACTTTCTAACTTCCCGTTCCCAATTACCTAAAACAGAGGTTGGACAAACTAGCAAGGTGGGTTTTTCTAATACATCCTGTTCTTTGAGATGTAAAAGAAAAGCAATAAACTGTATGGTTTTTCCCAGTCCCATATCGTCGGCGAGACACGCGCCTAAACCCCAACGTTCTAAAAAAGCCAGCCAAGCTGCACCCCTTTCTTGATAAGGACGCAACTTTCCTTGGAAACTAGCTGGTGTGGGTAAGGGTTTAATTTCCTGATTATTCGTTAACGCCCCAATCAATTCTTGTAAAGCCCCAGATGCTTCAAAACTCACCACTGGTAATTTTTCAATCACCTGGGTATCTCCTGTACTCAAGCGCAAAGCATCTTCTAATGACAGTGCCATTTGTTCTTTACGCGAAGCGAAAAATGTCTGGGCTGTTTTGATGTCTTGAGGACGTAACTCTACCCATTCGCCGTTAATTTCTACTAGGGGACTATTCAACGCTACTAATCGATCAAACTCAGCTTTAGAAATTGTTTGTCCGCCAATTGCTAATTGCCATTGAAAATTTAATAGACTTTGCAACCCCAAGCTTCCTTCTCTTTTCTTAGAAGTTTCGGCAGTAATCTTCAACCCTAAACGGTTCGCAAAACCTTCACGGTTAGATAAAGTGGGCGGCAAAATTACGCCTAAACCGCTATCTTCAAACCTCCAAGTTACAGACTTAATAAATTCATAAGCTTGGATCGGATTTAGCTGACAAGATTGGGGATATTCTGTTTCTAAACTGGGTGCGATCGCCCCATACAATCGAGAAGCTAACCCCAATCCATGTAAAAATGTTTCTTGCGGTTGGTCAATTATCCGGTTTTGATATGTTAATTTTTCAACTGGATTTTGCCAAATCGTTGCTGCATCTAACAAAAATTCAGGATCATCAGCCGCTTGGAGAAAATATTCTAACGTCCAGGTTGTATCTCCCGATGGAGGATGTAGTTGAAAACAGGTGCGAAATAGGGCTTTTCCTGCCAATTGATACTGTAACGGCATAGTCCAAGCTTTTAGTGCCGCATCTAACCGTTCAACACCAATTGCATCTGCAACTACTGTGTTAGATGCACTAGTTAAACCTTGCAACCACTGCCGCACTGCTGATGGCAAAGTCGCCATGACCCTGGGTTCCAGGATGGCTTGACCACTTAGCATCTGCCGTACTTGGGCATCGATTGTAGCGTTAAGAAATTCTAAAATTAATTCCTGCGGAGTCTTCGGTAATTCTACAGAAACAAACCCAATCCCAACTCCCGACTCTCTATTCCCTGCTTCTTGATAAGTACGGCCAGCCAGAGGCATTTTTGCGGCGAATTTTTCTAACCGAGTGGCATCGACAGCACTGTCTAACAGCACTCGCCACCCAGCCAGGGTAGTACCATCTGTTTGGTGTTGGATATTTGGTAAATATTTAGAACGTGAAATTAAATCTAAACTCCAACGTGCCACCTGTGACCAAAATCTTAAATCTCCAGCTAAAAAAGCATCTTCACCATGAGTAATGTTTAAGGGAAGAGATCTCAGAAATTGAATTGCTTCGTTGATATTGAGGCAAAAACCTTCAACTTGCCAAGGTTGTAGAAGTGCTGAAGCATTATCTAAATCTTGGCTAGCAGAATGCAAAGGCGATAAAGTTAATGTTCCATCTTTACTATTTTCTAAAATATGAGTTGGTAAAGCGATGATTTGATGATGTGTATTTAAACTTGGTTCACTAGGTTTTGTGACTTTACGCGATCGCATCCCTTGAGGCTGTAGTTCCGGCTGTGTGGCACTCCCAATGCTAATATTCCGCGAAGCCAACCACTGGTTTAACTCCAGTGATGTCATTGCCAATGGATTTACTGGTATATCTGTAGATTGAGTTAAATCCCAACTTACTTGCTGCGATCTCCAAGTTTCTCCCCAAATAAATAAACCACCATTTTTATTATTTGTTAACCAACTTCCGTGTAAGATTGCCATTTGCTAACTACTAAAATTGTCGTTAAATTCAACTATTTCAAACTCTGATTTTTTGGATTTCAGCAATATTAACAGTCAAAACTATATATCAAAAATAAAATATTTTAATTACAATCAATAAGCAAAAATGAACTATTGTAAATAAAAATAACTTAGGCTAAAGCTCTCCTCGCTCCTGCCTGATACCCACGCTAAATATTCACGTCAACTTACTTATTAAAATAGTGTATGGCTTGGCCATGAGAATACTTACTGAGAATATTATCCATTAGCCAGCCTCAAGATTAGAAAATTTAATTTTACAAGACTAATACAGCTAATATTTGCAACGTTGGTACTATTGTACAACCAGGGTTACATTTAGACATATTTTCGGATGTGGTGAGCCTAACAGAGAATCGAGCAGTCAGATCTACTGCTGCTTGAGACGCAAACTTGTATTACATTTAGCTTTCAAAGACTTGTTGCTCTTTGTATGTAACAGAAGCCAGCCAGAGTGCATAAATGTTAGGATTGCCACAGAGAGAGAATAGCGTGCATAGAAGGAAAAAAAACTGAATGGCAGAAGTTGAAAAGTCAATATCCTTTGATGGACGGGATATTCGACTGAAGTTGGGCCTACTAGCTCCCCAGGCTGGTGGGTCGGTTTTGATAGAATCAGGGGACACAGCTGTTTTGGTCACAGCTACGCGATCAGAAGCCAGAGAAGGCATTGATTTTCTTCCCCTGACCGTAGATTACGAAGAAAGACTTTATGCAGCAGGTAGAATTCCTGGTGGGATTATGCGTCGGGAAGGTCGTCCACCAGAAAAAGCGATTCTCACTAGTCGTCTTATAGACCGTCCTTTACGTCCTCTGTTCCCTTCATGGTTGCGGGATGACCTGCAAGTTATCGCCTTAACTCTATCAATGGATGAGTTAGTGCCACCTGATGTCTTAGCAGTCACTGGTGCTTCAATAGCTACCCTGATTGCCCAAATTCCCTTTAACGGGCCAATGGCAGCCGTGCGGGTGGGCTTAGTAGGAGATGATTTTATTATTAATCCTACCTATGCAGAAATTGAAGCTGGCGACTTAGATTTGATTGTGGCTGGTTCACCAGATGGCGTAATCATGGTGGAGGCAGGAGCTAATCAGCTGCCAGAGCGAGATATTATCGAAGCGATTGATTTTGGCTACGAAGCAGTACGCGATTTAATCAAAGCACAACTAGATTTAATAGCAGAACTGGGTCTGGAAATAATTAAACAAGCACCTCCAGAGGTAGACCAGACGCTAGAAAATTATATTCGCGATCGCGCCAGCAGCGAGATTAAGAAAATTCTGGCTCAATTTGAATTAACTAAACCAGAACGTGATGCAGCTTTAGATGTAGTTAAAGATACAATCGGAGCCGCGATCGCTGAACTACCAGAAGAAGATCCAATTCGCGTTGCTGCCACTGCTGACCCTAAAGCACTAGGCAAAACTTTTAAAGAGATCACCAAATACTTCATGCGCCGTCAAATCGTTGAAGACAACGTGCGCGTTGATGGTCGCAAGCTAGATGAAGTACGCCCTGTTTCTTGTCAAGTTGGTGTTTTACCAAAGCGCGTTCACGGTAGTGGTTTATTCAACCGTGGGTTAACTCAGGTTTTATCCAACTGTACCCTTGGTACTCCTGGAGATGCCCAAAACCTCAATGATGACCTGCAAACAGACCAATCCAAACGCTACCTACACCATTACAACTTCCCACCCTTCTCCGTTGGCGAAACCAAGCCCATGCGTGCGCCTGGTAGACGCGAAATTGGTCACGGGGCTTTAGCAGAACGAGCAATATTGCCCATCCTGCCACCCAAAGAACAATTTCCTTACGTGATTCGGGTCGTATCGGAAGTACTTTCTTCAAATGGTTCCACCTCAATGGGTTCAGTCTGCGGTTCCACCCTCGCCCTCATGGATGCTGGTGTACCAATCATCAAACCTGTGAGTGGTGCGGCTATGGGTCTGATTAAAGAAGGTAATGAAGTCCGTGTCTTAACTGATATTCAAGGCATTGAAGACTTCCTCGGCGACATGGACTTTAAAGTTGCTGGGACAGATACCGGGATTACTGCCTTACAAATGGATATGAAAATCTCTGGTCTGCCTTTAGAAACTATTGCCCAAGCTGTTCACCAAGCCAAAGAAGCGCGGTTGCACATTTTGGAGAAAATGCTGCAAACTATCGACCAACCACGCACAGAAACATCGCCTTACGCTCCACGTTTGCTGACGATTAAGATTGATCCAGACATGATTGGTTTAGTCATCGGCCCTGGCGGTAAGACAATTAAAGGTATTACCGAAGAAACTGGCGCTAAAATCGACATTGAAGATGATGGTACAGTTACCATATCTGCTGTTGATGAAAGCAAAGCCAAGAAAGCGCGGAACATCGTCCAAGGAATGACACGTAAGCTGCATGAAGGGGATGTCTACGCCGGACGCGTAACTCGAATTATTCCAATTGGTGCATTTGTGGAATTCCTACCCGGTAAAGAAGGTATGATCCACATTTCTCAACTAGCTGACTATCGCGTTGGCAAAGTTGAAGATGAAGTAGCCGTCGGTGATGAAGTGATTGTCAAAGTGCGTGAGATTGACGGTAAAGGACGGATTAATCTCACACGCTTAGGTATCCATCCAGATCAGGCAGCTGCGGCGCGCGAAGCTGCGGCAGTGAATCGATAAAAATCGATTTGGGATTTTAGATATTTTCTAAAATCCGCGATGCCTTTGTTATAGGCATCGCCGTAGCTTCTCTAAAAGTTTTGTGCAAGTCATAGAAACCGCATGAAGACATTGGCGGTTAAATAGATAAAAATAGATTTAAGTTGGGTGGATAATCAGTTAGTAAGTGAACGTGATTAACTGTGCCACCAATAGCAATTACTTTGCATCCTAAATCTGAACATTGTTTAGCGATCGCTGCATCAATAATCTCATAACTACGGAAAGCTATATTTGCTTTTTTCCCCAAGTGCAAAAAGCCTTTTTTGCTGCTAATTGCCCAATTTTTTGGCTTTCTTGAATAAATGAGAGTTCTCATGGGGCATTAGTGGAGTCATAATTTCTACTTTTCCATTGTCATAGGCAAGTCGATAATTTCTGTGATTGCCCATATCTGCCAGCATAGCTTTGAATGTCTGCCAGCTAATATTGTTCAGCAGGGTTCTTGTTTCTGCGAGTGAAGCTGTTGTTAACATAGCTAGCACTTTTTAATTTATAATTTTTAGTCTTCTAGTTTTATCTATAACATTTGTCATGACTATCGTTACTGATGTGCTATGGCAATCATTGTAGGAGATTCAAACAAATCTATTGCCTATTGACTGACTACACCAGTATGTTCAGTAATCTAACCGAATTCCTATACAAGTAATCATAATGAGCTAAATTGTCCGATTTTTTCAGATGATTACAGCAAAGTTTTGATAGCGTTAATTTGTAATTTCAGCCGTTTGGCTCTTCAACAAATTATTAAAGCCCCCTTTTGTCAGTTTGTCGATTTACGCTAAGTTTGGTAAATAAAAGAAATAGACTGCATTGTTTGCGTTTATCCCACACTTGATATACAGCATTGTGAGTACAAAACGTTTGCCAGAAACTACTGCCCATGTCAGAATTACCCGCCAATCCTGGCAACACGGCTTTCTTGAAGGCGAAGTCAGCGCAGGTGACTTTGAATGGCATTTCCAGTGGCATTTCCGCCGTGGAGAGCTTTCTGTGAAGCCTTCCCAAGGTCGGGCTTTAATCAAAGAACCGCTTGGTCGCTTCTTGGAAAAACAAGATTATCAGCTGGAACCAGGAGGAGACTATGCTTTTACTATTCGGGCAGAACTATAATCAATTAAATAATTCTTTGTAAGTATTTTTCTCTAGCGTTAACTATTAATTGATTCTGTCAAGCGATTTAAATATCTTTCAATTAACAGAATTGCCACAATATCATCGATTGGTCTTGGTGGTTGCCGCATCCCTTTTGGTAATAGTTTTGTTAGCCCTTGAGGTGGATACATCTGCCAATAGCGATCGCGCGCTTCTAAAGTAGAATAACGCTCATCTACTAGCATAATATTTAATGGTTGCACTAATTCTGCTTGTAGCTGCTGTTTCCATCGCTTTGCTGTGGTTTGATTACCCATCACGAGTAAGGAAATGGGAAACTTCTGCCTTAATGTTTCTATAATGGCGATCGCATCTTGTGCAGGCACAACCTGATGATAATGTAGTTTGCGATCTAATCCCATCACAGCTAAACCACACTTATCTTTACCAGGATCGAAGCCGAGAATGACTGGTTGAGTTGGCGAGAATTCATTTAAGGTCATATTAAACTTTTGCCCGTTTCCCGTTCCCTGTTTTTTGGAAAATTTTACGTACTGAAAATAACTGTGCCGTTTTGAATAGCTATTAACCTGACTCGTAAAGGCCCTGCTGTGTAAGTGTCTTCTGCGGCTACTGCTTTAATATCTAAAGGCTGGTCTGATTGTCTTAGCTGATTAACAAATCTCAGAAAAGTCCCATCTATTTGTACACTTTCGACAATTCCAGCATTCCGCGCCCGAAATTGCGAAGCAGATATCAGCAAATCTAGTCTTTGCCGCAGCTGATAAGATGTCATGGTTCGAGGGTCTGCGGTAGTGGTAGCTAGGACTTCGCCGCCTGCAAAGACTAATACATTACGCGCAGCATCTGCAAAAAATTCTATCTGTTTTTCCCCTCTAACATAATTGCCAGCCGAGAAAATTCGCACCACGTATTCTCGACCATCACTTACCTGTTTAATCAACTGCTCAACTCTTTCTGGAGGAACGCGCAGTATTTGGGTATTTTGTGGGGTTGCGCCAGGTTCAGTTAATTGGAAAAGGGCATTTTGGTTAGCGTCTCCTAAAAGTTGCAAGATTGCCTGACGCGCCGCGACAGCTTGGTTAACTTGAATAACAGCACCTGCCAAAACTTGACCACGAACCACAGCCAGCTTGCCCAAACGCAGGTCTTGATAAGACTGATAGTATTTTTCTAGTCTTGCTACTTCCTGTTCTAAATCATCCTGTTGTTTTTCTAATTCTCTGAGGCGAGATTCTCTTGTGGCAATTACTTTCTCTCGTGCAGCAATGTCTAGATTGCGATTTTGAATGAGGTTATCTAGTTGGGCAATTTTGCGATCGCGTTGTTCAATAATTTCTTGGCGATTGGCAAGTTCTCTATCTCTTTTTATAATTGCTGTTTTGGCTTCATCAATTGCTTTTTTGGCTTCAGCATATAGCCTGCGTCTTTCTGCCTCTAATTGGCTGACAGCTGCCTGTAATGCCTGTCTTTGGTTATAAACGTTTTGCAGTTCTGATCTGGCTTGTTGATACTGCGTTGCTACTTGATTTAACCGCCCTTGAGTGCGTTGTAGTTGCGCTTGAGTTTGGGCTTGGCGGCTAATGGTCTGGTTAAGTTTTGCTTGGGTTTCCCTTTGTTTGGCGTTAGCCGCTTGTAATGATTTATTTATTACCTGTAAGTCTTGCTGTGCCTTGGTTTGCTCTTTTCTCGCTTGGTTTAGCTCATTCTCTACCTGACTTTTTTGCGCTTCTGCGGTTTTCAGTTGTTCGCGTTTGTTTCTTAGGTCTTTTTGAATATCTTCTAACTCAAAAACACCCTTACGCAAACCTTCATCAGCCGCAAATAAAATTCCTAAGGTCGATGCTGAAATTAAACCACCTGTAAAAATAGTTACCACTACAGCCGTATTTTTTGGGCGTAGCTTAAATAATGAGAGGCGCGCTTTGCCAACGCGTGTGCCAATGCGATCGCCCACGGTGGCAATTACGCCTCCCAGAATTAAAATTGCTGCAATGAGGATGTACCCGGTGGTCATCTTCAACTACCGAAATGGTTCCAGATACAGCCTACTACTTTCGACCATTGTCTGTGGAGGATAGATGATTGGCAATAGCTGATCTTAATCAATTTTAGATTTACCTCTAGCTATGAGTATTAACTGCAAAAACAAACGTAATACTTGCCAACTCCTCTACCTCCAATTGGTTTTAAGTGAACTGCCTACTTAAGCTAACAGGTTTATGCACAGTAATCTTCTTTTTGTGAATAGAAATCATTTTCTTTTCACGTAAATCACCAAGTAATCTAGTGACGGTAACGCGAGTCGAACCAATTGCCTCTGCGATCGCTTGATGAGATAGCTTGAGATCAATTGTGATGCCATCTGCACAAGGAACACCAAAATCACGACAAAGAATTAATAAAAAACTCACCAATCTGGAACCCATATCTCGGTGAGCTAGAGTTTCAATCATCATCTCTGTCTGCAAAATCCGCGAAGACAGACCCCGCAGCATTAGCATTGACAATTCTGGATTTTCCTTGAGTGCTTGCTCTACTTGTTCAATTGGTGCTGACAGCAATTCTACAGGAGTAAATGCAACAGCGTGGTAAAACCTATCCGACTTATTTCCCGTCAGCAAAGACAACACACCAAAAACACTATTTTCCCGCAACAGTGCTACCGTTATTTCTTCTCCTGCTTCGTATACCCTGGAAAGTTTTACAGCACCCTTAAGAAGAAAATAAACTCGTTCAGCAGGATCGCCCGGAAAAAAGATCGTTTTATTTCGTTCAAACGTTTCCACAACAGGCGGAAACGCGCCAGTTGCCATCTGACGAAAAACATTTGCTAGGGCTTTATCTTGTGTCACGATCATCTCCCTTCCCCTACCCAATGCCGGAAAAACTAAGAAACTAATTACCTAAGAATACACCTGAAAAATGAATAAATCACCGTCAACCTTTCTGTACTTTCCTATACTCAAATACTCAACTTGAGGCTGATTTGTTCATAATGATACATAATTTTTCACTGTTTTAGCTAGTAGTTGTTATAAGTACTTACAAACTCCTATCTATCAGGTTTTTTGCAAAAAAATTTACGAGATCTTGAGAATATCTTCAGGAATTGCAGACAATTTTTTTAAACAGGAAACATATCTCCTAAATATTATTTTTACAAATCCTGTGCCAAACAAAGAAAAACAGGCCTCAGATTCTAGTATCCTCCTAAGAGGATGTCTGAAAAGTCCCTGATGATACACTAAGCAGTTGAAGTATTCTAAATTCCCTGAAAAAATTTAGACTTCCGTCTGCAATACTCTCCTGTAAAAGGGAACCTAAAGGATCAACAAAAATATTGGATACTGCTCAGGCATCCTGATCATGATTGATTTCGTTAACAATTTGTATGCTGAATCTGACTGGAAAGAACGCCCTTGTTACAGGTATTGCCAATAATCGCTCTATCGCATGGGGTATTGCTCAACAACTGCACGCAGCCGGAGCGAATTTAGGTATTACTTACCTACCTGACGAACGCGGCAAGATGGAAAAAAAAGTCGCAGAATTGGTAGAACCTCTCAACCCCAGCTTATTTGTTCCCTGTAATGTCCAGAACGACGAACAAATTAACTCTACCTTTGAAGCGGTGCGTGACAAGTGGGGCAAGTTAGATATCCTCATCCACTGTCTGGCGTTTGCTAATAAAGATGATTTAACTGGAGGATTTAGCCAAACTTCCCGTTCTGGTTTCAATACAGCTTTAGAGATTAGTACTTATTCTTTAGTACAGTTAAGTGGCGCGGCTAAATCTTTAATGACAGAAGGCGGTAGCATTGTCACCTTGACGTATCTTGGTGGTGTTAGAGCTGTTCCTAATTACAACGTTATGGGAGTAGCCAAGGCAGGCTTAGAAGCGAGTGTGCGTTATTTAGCCGCAGAACTAGGCCCTCAAAATATTCGCGTCAATGCCATCTCAGCTGGGCCAATTCGGACTTTGGCATCTTCAGCAGTCGGCGGAATTTTAGACATGATTCATCATGTTGAACAAGTAGCACCCCTGCGGCGTACAGTAACGCAACAAGAAGTGGGTAATACTGCGGCTTTCTTGTGCAGTGATTTAGCCAGTGGTATTACCGGGCAAGTTCTGTACGTGGATGCAGGATATGAAATTATGGGAATGTAATAAGATTTGGGGAGTAGTGAGTGGTGAGTAGGGAGTGGTGGCTCCACTGTTTTATCTTCTACTCCCTACTCCCTATTCCCTACTCCCTAGTTAACTATGCAAATCAGCGATACTTCTAGCAAAGATTCTATTCTGCACCAAGTTTCTCTTACCACGGCTCGTATTGCCTCTGTTCACCGCGTTACTGGTGAAACTGATGTGCAAGTAACTATCAACTTGGATGGCACAGGAAAATGTACTGCTGCAACTGGTGTGCCTTTTTTAGATCATATGTTGCATCAAATTTCATCCCACGGTTTGATTGATTTAGATATCAAAGCTAAGGGCGACTGGGAAATTGATGACCATCACACTAACGAAGATGTCGGCATTACTTTAGGTCAAGCTTTGCATAAAGCGTTAGGTGATAGAAAAGGTATTGTCCGTTTTGGGAATTTTTTAGCACCTTTAGATGAAGCTTTAATTCAGGTGGCGTTAGATTTTTCTGGAAGACCCCACCTTAGCTACGGCTTGGAAATTCCCACACAACGAGTCGGCACATATGATACTCAGCTAGTAAGGGAATTTTTTGTGGCATTAGTGAATCATAGCCAAATCACACTGCATATTCGCCAACTAGATGGCATTAATTCCCATCACATTATTGAAGCAACATTCAAAGCTTTTGCCAGAGCTATGCGGATAGCGATTGAAGTTGATCCTCGTCGTGCTGGGACAATTCCTAGTTCTAAAGGTGTTTTATAAAGCTGAGTCTGGCTTTGAGTAGCAGCTTATATAAAATTTGGTACGTTGCGCTACGCGACAACATACCCGACTGGCGGCTATAACATTGCTAGGTATTAACTGAAACTAATATGAAATCTGTTGTAGATACTCCTGAATCTCAATCACAACCTATTAATGTTCCGCCAGTTGTTTCAACCTTTGATTTGCGAAAAGTATACCGCAGTGGCTTTTGGCTGAATCAAAAAGTCGTATCTCTCAAAGGCTGTTCTTTGACAGTTTACCAGGGGGAAACTTTTGGGCTACTGGGGCCGAATGGTGCTGGTAAGACTACTTTATTAAAGCTGTTGCTAGGAATTATCCGTCCAACTGGGGGACGGGGGTTATTGTTTGGTAAGCCATTAGGCGATCGCCAAATTAAACAAAGCATCGGCTATCTGCCAGAAAACCCTTATTTGTACGATTATTTGACTGGTTGGGAATTTTTAGAGTTAGCGGCTGGACTCTTCCAGATTCCCAGAAATATACAGCGCGATCGCATTCCGCAACTTTTGGAATTAGTGGGTTTACCTGTTGCTGACGCACGTAAAAAACAAATGCGTCGTTACTCTAAGGGAATGCTACAGCGTGTCGGTATGGCGCAAGCGTTAATTAATGACCCCGCACTGATATTTCTCGATGAACCGATGTCGGGACTCGACCCTCTGGGACGCTACCAAATGCGAGAAATCATTTTAGGGTTGAAAGCCGCAGGTAAGACTATTTTTTTCAACAGCCATATTCTCAGTGAGGTAGAGCAAATTTGCGATCGCATTGCTATCCTCTCTAAAGGTGAATTAATTTGTTCTGGTTCTCTCAATGAATTATTAGGTAGGAGTAACGCTTACCATATCAAGGGTAAAGGTGGTGATCAAGAAATTCTCCACAAATGGATACCTAACCTTGTATTTAGCCATGATGGTTCTTGGCAAGGAACGCTACAAGAAGATTACTATGATTTTCTTGATAGTCTTCGCTTAATGGAAGGTCATATTATTTCTCTAGATTTATCTCGTCATTCCTTAGAAGACTTTTTTATTGAACAGCTAGAAAAACAAAAACTCTCAGTGAACTAAATTGGTGAAAATTGAAATTTTTATAACTCCGACTTTTTAAGAAGTTGGTGTTATTGTTATTTGTTAGACTGTCAGAATTTTTACTAGCTTTAAGCCAGATAAAAAATTAACATTTTACAGTTAAATTAAGATATTATCTAATGACAAAACACTTACAAAAAAAGAATTTTAAGCCTGTTGCTTGTTGTCTGTTGCCTGTTGCCTGCCATACTTTCAATCTCAGCTTAATTAACTGTAAATTTTAGATCTAAGTGCAGATAACTTTAACTTAACTTTATTAAAAATTCAAATGCAATAAACAATTATGCTTCCGGAAAATAGTATCCTTCTGGGAAAATAAAATATGTCGGGAACCGAGATACTTAAGTATAGTCAAGATTAAAATGTTTAGACAGTACTTTGCCGATCGTAGTCTCAGAGTCTAAGGGAAATATGCTTAACACAGGTTTATGGAAATCCCTCACCCAGCCAATGATGGGTGTGGCTTTTTGTTCGGCTATTAATTTAGCTGTGTCGCCCGTCAGCCTAGCTCAGGGACAACCAGTATTACCAAAATTACAACCAGTTATACCAACGTCAAAACCAGTATCACCAACTAGGCAAAGAGTAATACAACCGCCACTACAGGTATCACCAACAGCACAACAATTAGATACCAATTACACCTTAGGAGGCGGCGATCGCATACGTGTTAACGTATTTGAAGTACCCGAATACACCGGCGAATATCAAATTCCTCCTGGTGGCGCAATTAATTTACCTCTAATAGGCAGCGTCCCAGTTTTAGGCTTAACAACTGAACAAGCTGCTGATGAAATTGCTAGAAGATACGCCCGCTATTTAAAACGTCCTTTAATATCTGTCAACTTATTATCACCACGCCCCATTAATGTCTTTGTTGCTGGAGAAGTTACACGACCGGGATCTTACACTCTTAACTTGAGTGGCGGTGCAGGAGATAACCCCGGCGTACAATACCCAACTGTATTAGCAGCATTAACTACGGCTCAGGGTGTGACTTTAGCAGCCGATGTTTCTCAAGTACAAGTACGGCGTAAAATCGGGCGAGGTGGAGAGCAAATAGTTAACCTCAACTTGAAAGATGCTGTACAAACAGGTCAGGTAGGGCAAGATATTACATTACGGGATGGAGATACCATCTTTGTACCTACAGCAACTAACTTTAACAAAGCTGAAGCACGAAATTTAGCAGCAGCTAACTTTGCAGCTAATCCTACCGCACCGCGAACTGTTGCTATTATCGGTGAAGTAAATCGTCCTGGTTCGTATGTTGTTTCAGCAGCCGGTGGTGGAGAAGGAGCCGCAGCTGCTGCTCCTGGAGGTGGTTTACCTACAGTCACCAGAGCGATTCAATTAGCAGGTGGAATCACAGGACAAGCTGACATTCGCAACCTAAAACTCCGCCGACCCACTAGAACTGGTGGTGAACAAACTATTGATGTGAATCTCTGGCAGCTACTCCAAAGTGGTGATATTGATCAAGATATCATTGTGCAGGACGGAGATACGCTGATTATTCCCACAGCTACAGATCTCACCGCCGCAGAATCTACCCAATTAGCTAATACAACTTTATCTCCGAACACAATTCAAATAGGTGTGGTCGGTGAAGTGAAAAGACCAGGCGCGACCGAACTTAAGCCCAATAGTTCTTTAAACCAAGCGTTGCTGGCTGCTGGTGGGTTTAATGATGCTAGAGCTAGTAGAGGTGCTGTAGATTTAATTCGGCTGAACCCCGATGGCTCTGTTACTAAACGTGTCGTCAAAATAAATTTGGCTGATGGAATTAACGAAGAGACTAATCCCATTCTGCGGAATAATGACGTTGTAGTAGTTAGCCGCAATGGTGCGGCCAAGACTGGGGATTCTCTGGGTACCATCTTCGCGCCTTTCGGGCTTCTCAGGGGTTTCCTCAGCATCTTCGGACTTTAATTTAAGATACAGCTAAATCTTGGGGACAATAAGCAATGTTTATTCGTCCCCATAGCTGGTAATCTTTTGGTTCCCAGAAAATGGCAGTTTCTTTGCAGTCTCAATTTCGCCAAGATCCTTGCAAGCTCTCCCGCCTGCAAGGATTATTGTTTAGTTTGTGCCTTGTTTTGGGTTGGGGTATATACCTGCTACTAATGAATATCAAACCTTGGTTGAATTTAGCCTTGAAGTAAATCTGCTAATAGCTAAGGTGATTATTACCGCAAACGAGGATGAAACTTAAATATCAAAAAACTTTTTAACCCTGTCACCCTTCGGGTGACGCTCTTAAAGCCACTTGCTTTATATCGGTGAACCCTTTCACAGCAGTAGCTCACCAATCACCTATCCTCTGTCACCTACCATAAATTCCTTGCCAGTATGTTATCAAGGTGGTTTAATAGCGATCGCATTCTGTCAATCTGTTCGTTTGCACAAAACGTTGCAAATGTAACATAGATGTAGATTCTGTTAGTGAGTGTTGAGAAAAGCAAAAACTAGAGACATTAGACTAAAAGGTAGGACAAAATACCATATCCTTAACACTAAATTCTCTCAAAACTTAAATAGGAGCATCTATGGAGCCAATTATTGCTATAGTCTTAGCACTTGTCGGCTATGCATTAGGATCTGCCAAGATTATTAATGAAGGAAATGAAGCCCTAGTTGAACGCTTGGGTCAGAAACATCGTACTCTGAAGCCAGGGTTGAACTTTATTGTGCCTTTTGTGGATCAAGTTGTGATGGAAGATACCACAAGAGAGCAGATTTTAGACATCAAGCCTCAGAAAGTAATCACTAAAGATAACGTTTACTTAGAAGTTGATGGTGTTGTCACCTGGCAAATTACCAACATGGAGGACAGCTTTTATAAAGTTGAGGATATGCAAGTGGCTTTAGCCAACCTTGTCACCGTTGAACTCCGTGCTCACATTGCCGAGAGAACCTTGTCGGAAACTGTTTCTGCTAGGAATCAAATGAATCAATCGCTGTTGCAGATTGTTAATGACACCAGTCAAAAATGGGGAGTGAAGATTATCCGGGTAGATATTCAAAGCATCACACCCCCAGAAAGTGTGCAAAGGTCAATGGCTGAACAACAAGCGGCTGAAATTAGAAAGCAAGCAGCTATTTCCGAAGCCGAAGGAGAACGACAAGCTGCAATTAAGAGAGCCGAAGCAACGAAAGAGTCAATTCGGATACTTTCGGAAGCTGTCACTGCTAAACCCGAAACTAGAGAAATTCTCAGGTATTTGGTAGCGCAAGAACAATTAGAAGCAAGCCATAAACTTAGTGCTAGTACCAATGCCAAAGTAGTCTTTCTTAACCAAGGACTATCGGAAGGAGCGTTAGATCAAATGCTTGGTGACACCGTAGGTATAGAAACTGAAAGTAGTAAATCTGATAATGGCACTGTGTAGTTTTAACTATGCCGAAACAAAACATCAGCCACTAGCGATACTTCACGCATTTCTTTAACATCGTGAACTCGCAGGATATCAGCACCGTTAGCAATAGCAGCACAACAAGCCGCTGCTGTTCCCCAAACTCGTGCTTTCGGTTCTGGTTGATTTAAGATGCGACCAATAAAACTTTTGCGAGATGCTCCTACTAAGATAGGGCAATTAAGTGCTGAGAGCGATCGCAACTCGCGCAAAATCTCTAAATTCTGCTCATAGTTCTTAGCAAAGCCAATCCCAGGATCAAGAATAATTTTCTGGTGTTCAACGCCTGCGTTAATTGCTACAGTAATTTGCTTTGTCAAAAAATTAGAAATCTCACCCAACAAATCCTGATAGTTAGTCATCTGTTGCATTGTCTGTGGCGTTCCCTTGATATGCATCAACACTATTGGCACATCCAGGCTGGCAACTGTTGGCAACATATCAGGGTCAAATGTACCACCAGAAATATCATTAACGATATCTGCCCCAGCTTCTATTGCTGCTTTTGCTACAGCAGATCTAGTTGTATCTACAGATATGGGTACTGTCATTTCAGAGCGAAGAATCTCTATAACAGGAATTACTCGCTCCAGTTCTTCCTCAAGGGTAATTTGCTCTGCCCCTGGTCGGGTCGATTGCCCACCAACATCAATAATGTCAGCACCAGCAGCTACCATTGCCCATGCTTGAGCTAATGCAGCAGAAGTATTATTAAAATCGCCACCGTCGCTAAAACTATCAGGCGTTACATTTAAAACACCCATCAAATAAGTACGTTGTCCCCAATTGAAACAACGCTCTCTAATTATTAAATTATCGGACATATAGAACCCATTTGACATCTTAGGAAGAACCTGCAAGCCTCTTAATCATGAGCCTGATGAAGCAGAGGTTGAGTTTGGCAGTGGCACTAGCTAGAGTTCG
>NZ_JACJRV010000061.1 GCF_014697475.1 Nostoc sp. FACHB-152 | reverse complement strand
CAAAACTATATTATTAAACAGTGCCAGACTCCTTTAGTTTTGGTGTTGAGCGATATTGATCGCTTTTTTAAATATCCCCACATTGCTCATGATTTTTTTGTCTTATTGCGTTCTTGGTGCGAAGAAGCACGACAAAATCATAATTGGCAGAAACTAAGACTCGTATTAGTTTACTCTACAGAGCAGTATATTTCTTTAGATATTAACCAATCTCCATTTAATATTGGGCTACCTATCCGTCTGCCTGAATTTACCCAGCAACAGGTAGAAGAATTAGCTAGAAAATATGGGTTCAGGTGGACGGTAGGCAAAGAATCAGCGCGTTTGATGTCTTTAGTTGGTGGACATCCGGCACTGATTCAACTAGCATTTTATTATTTGAGTTCTGGGACTATAACTTTAACAGAACTGATCCAAGACGCGATCGCCAATGGCGGTATTTACCGCCATCATTTACAGCAACACTGGGCAAAATTGCAAACTAATCTTAGTCTAGTCAAGATATATACTGAGCTTGTTAATAGCCAACAAAGTTTGCTGCTTGACCCGATGGATGCTTATAAACTGGAAAGTTTAGGATTAATTTCCTTTGAAGGCGATCGCATTCTACCACGTTGTGAACTCTACCGTATTTATTTTAAAAAACAACTGTCTGCTATTGTTTAACCATATTCCACAAATAAGGATATTGAAATCCTAAAAACCTTTATTTAGGGAATAATGTTGCCTATAGCAGATGTTGAGAACTTCCTAAAATTTACGGCTGTATCTTATTGAATCAGACTTAGAGTGGATTTACTCTGCATCTGTTAACAATAGCTTCTCGCTTTTTTTAAGAAAATGCAAGGAAATTTAAGACATTTAAAAAGAAATTTAAGACACTTAAGAGAAAAATATCCTTGTATAGTAGTTGCTTTACTTAATAGCAATTAAATAACATTTAAAAACAAGTTAGCCCTCTTTAGATTTTACATTTTGGAGATAAAATGTAGAATCTAAAGAGGGCTGTACCCTTATATAGAGGATTTTAAATTTTTTATGCTCCTCTTGTGGCGGTAATTAAACTAAAAATAAGTTGATTATCCAAAATATCAAATAGCTATAGTCCCTAGAAAATACAAGATTGTTTGTGTACATACATAAACATCGAGTTTTACCGTCAAATATGCCCTGGTTGTTTACTACTAAATTTCTAGAAGCTGTTAATTATTTTGCTAATTGCTACTATTTAATATCAAAAAACTGATATGAAATACCAGGTTGGTGGTAGTCTCCCTAGTGATGATCCGAGCTATGTTATCCGTCAGGCGGACAAACAACTTTATGCTGGCCTCAAAGCTGGCGATTTTTGTTACGTCTTCAATTCTCGACAAATGGGAAAATCTTCTTTATTACATCGCACCAGCAATCTTCTGTCTAAAGAAGGTCATAGCTGTATTTATATCGATGTAACACGCTTGGGTAGTGAAGATACAACAATTGAACAATGGTACAAAGGGATCATTATTAGTCTTTTTTACAGCTTAAACTTGGCAGAGAAACTTAATTTTAAACAATGGTGGGAAATGCAGGTAGGCCTTTCGCCTGTACAAAAGTTAAATCAGTTTGTAGAAGAAGTGCTACTCTCACAACCAGAAAGTGAGCGTATATTTATATTTATTGATGAAATTGATAGTCTGTTAAGCTTAAGTTTTTCAGTCAGTGATTTTTTCGCTTGGATTCGTCATTGTTATAACCAAAGAGCGCACAACCCAAAATTTCAATGTTTAGGATTTGCAATGTTTGGGGTGGTGAGTCCATCCGACCTAATCACTGATAAGCGTCGCACCCCCTTTAACCTTGGTATGGCGATTGGGTTACATGGTTTTACAGTAGATGAAGGTCAACCATTACTTAAAGGTTTAGAAGAAGTAGTCTCTCAACCACAAGCAGTATTAGAGAACATTATTGACTGGACAGGTGGACAACCGTTTCTGACTCAAAAACTTTGTCAATTAGTTGTTCAAGCAGCATGGGAAACACCAACTGGGAAAATTGATTTACCTCCAGCCACAGCAGGATATTGGGTAGAACAACTAGTACAAAAGCAGATTATTCAACATTGGGAATCAAAAGATGAACCAGAACATCTTCGCACGATTCGCGATCGCCTTTTGTTCAACGAACAACGCGCCGGCAGGTTATTAGGAATTTATCAGCAGATATTACAATCCCAGGCGGGTGGATTACCTGTAGCGGTAGATGATTCTCAAGAACAAAAAGAACTATTGCTATCTGGTTTAGTGGAAAAACACAACGGTTATTTAAAAATTAAAAACCCTATTTATCGCCATGTATTTAATCACCAATGGGTAATTAAACAGTTAGACAATCTTCGTCCTTACTCTCAAGTCTTCAATGCTTGGATAGCATCTAATTATCAAGATGAGTCAAGATTACTGCGGGGACAAGCACTCAAAGATGCCCAGAATTGGTCAGTGGGCAAAAGTTTAAGCGATTTAGATTATCGCTTTCTCGCAGCCAGTCAAGAATACGAACAGCGCGAAATTCAAACAGCATTAGAAGCAGCACGATTACAAGCAGTAGAAGCCCGACTAGCACAAGAGAAAAAAACAGCAAAAGTGCAAAAATTGCTGCTGGTAGCAATGTGTCTTAAACTCATAGTTTTTATTAGTTTAGCAGTAGGAATTTACATTTTGTACCGCCAAGCCAGAGCCAGCGAAATTCAAGCCAAAAATAGTGAAATTCGCGCTTTGATCTCCTCTAGTGAAGGAATGTTTGCTTCAAATCGTAGGCTAGATGCACTAATAGAAGCCTTGAAAGCCAAATATCGACTCAAAAAATTAGCACAACCGAACCAAAATATTCAAAATCAGGCAGAGAATGTACTGCGGCAAGCGGTTTATGGTGCAGATGAATACAACCGTTTTTTGGGTCATACCGCAGCTGTGATGGCTGTAGATATTAGCCCTGACAATTCTCTAATTGCTTCTGCCAGTATGGATAGAACCATCAAACTTTGGCGACGTAATGGTCAAGAAGTTGCCACTCTTAAAGGTCATCAGGGAGCAGTTAGATCAGTTAAATTTAGTCCTGATGGTCAGATATTAGCTTCCGCGAGCGAGGATGGGACTATTAAACTCTGGAAGCGAGACGGCACTTTACTGAACACTTTTAAAGGTCACACTGCTTCTGTCTGGGGAGTTGCTTTTAGTCAGGATGGCCAATTTATCGCCTCGGCTAGTTGGGATGCAACAGTCAGGGTGTGGAAGCAAGATGGTACTTTACTCAACACCTTTGGCGGTTACAAAGCTGGGTTTTGGGGAGTTGCGTTTAGTCGGGATAATCAAACAGTTGCTGCTGCCAATCTAGACGGGACAGTAAAATTATGGCAACGGAACTCGACAGGTTGGGAGAACGCCAAACCTCTAAAACCTCTCAAGGGTCACACGGCTTGGGTTGTGGGAGTAGCTTTTAGCCCTGACGGACAGACACTAGCTTCAGCCAGTGAAGACAAAACTATCAAACTTTGGCGACGAGATAGGTTAAATGGCAGTTACCGCCTGGAGAGAACTCTTTCTGGTCATAGTGCAGGAGTTTCGGGAGTTGCTTTTAGTCCCGATGGTCAAACTATTGCCTCCACCAGTCTCGACAAAACAATTAAATTGTGGAACATTGATGGTACACAATTAAAAACCCTCAGAGGGCATAGTGCATCTGTTTGGGGAATTAGTTTTAGTCCAGACGGTAGTTTTATTGCTTCGGCTGGTGCAGAAAACCTTGTGAGAATCTGGGAGAGTCAAAATCCATTTCTCACAAGTGTAGTTGCCCATAATGGCGGTATTTGGTCGATCGCAATTACCTCCGACAGTTCCACTATCGCCACAGCCAGCCACGAAAATAATATTAAACTTTGGAGTCGCCAAGGTAAATTGTGGAAAACCTTCGACCAGGGTAAGAAGGGAATTATTGCAGTTTCATTTAGTGACGATGGCAAGTTAATCGCTCTTCCTGCTTACGATGATACAGTCACACTCAAGCGGCGAGATGGAACTAATGTTGCTAGTTACAAAACTACTCAAGGCAAAATTACAACAGCAGTGTTGAGTCCTGATGGTCAAGCGATCGCCATTGCTAACGTTGACAAAATTGCCCAAATATGGAAATTTAATCAGCCTGCACCGCAGATTCTCAAAGGCCATAAGGCGGAGGTTTGGCAAGTTGCCTTCAGTCCTAACGGTAAAATGGTGGCCTCTGCTAGTGCTGATAGTACGGCAAAACTGTGGACACTGGATGGTAAGTTGCTGACAACCCTTGTTGGACACAAGGCAGGAGTATGGAGAGTTACCTTCAGTGCCGACAATAAAATGGTAGCTACTGGCAGTGGCGATAATACAGTCAAGCTGTGGACTATTGATGGTAAACTGCTCAGAACTTTTAAAGGTCATACAGCAGCAGTTTGGGGCGTAGCTTTTAGCCCTGACAGTAAAATACTGGCTTCTGGTAGTGTGGACTCTACCATCAAGCTTTGGAAACTGGACGGTACGGAAATAACCACTCTCAACGGACATACCGCAGCGATTAGAAAGATTGATATTAGCCGTGATGGCACAATCCTGGCTTCTGGCGGTGATGACAACACACTGATTCTGTGGAACTTGCCGCGAATTCTGAATTTAGATTTACTGACTTATGGCTGTACTCTGGTGCGTGATTATTTAAGAACTAACCCAGCTTTAGAGAAAAGCGATCGCCGGATTTGCGATCGCCTTTAGAACTATCGTAGAACTCACACAGAAAAAATCAAGGGTTTGAGTAAGGGTGCAGGTATTGAAAACCCCTACACCATTTTCAAGGCAGGTTTAATACAGTACATTTCTCTAGCCTAAGCGCCCCTATCTACTTGTACAGCACCCAACTAAATAACGCTGTATTTAGACAGTAATCCTTGTACCGTCAAATTTGGTGAAAGTAAAACCTCCAAATTTTTCGTTGTAACCCAGCCTTTCATCTCTTAAAAGACTAATAGCAACCTCTTCACCCAAAGCCAAACCAGCCGCCCCATCAGTACGCCAATGGATACCACCATGACCGCGACCAATTGCATAGTTAGTTGCCAGCTTATTCAACTCACCACCAACAGTTAATTGTGAGCCACTATAGGGAATTAACTTTGTCGGGTCTTGGGGATCAGGTACAACTGGATTGGGGATGACATAATTCTCATCAAAGAAGGCCTTTAATAATGTGACATTAACACCTGCGATCGCCGCAGCACCACCAGTGTATGAAGAATGGAGAGGTGCGCCTTCTGGATAAGCTTGAGGTAGCAAATAAGTATTAAAAGTGCTGTATGTCCGCGCCAAAGCTTGAGAATTTAACAACTCAGGATGAATTGGATATTGAGTTTTATTCACAAGATTGTTATAAACTAGCCCACCAAAAGCTTCTGGGCGTAAAGTGCGGTGGACGTAAAACTTCTGCCAGTATGAAGCTCGGATAGCGCGAGATGTACCTAAGCTCAGTAAAGCTTGTAAATGTCCAACTGCAAACGTGGCAGCAGAACCAATTTGCGTTTTGGAATTAACATAAGGATTACCAGGATTCAGGGGTGCGCCAATTCCACCATCAGCAACAGGATCGCTCAAACTTACTGGCGCACCCAGAAGTAAAGAAGCTCCGTAATACAAAGCCCCACCAATATGAGCAAACTCGCCCAGGTCACGCACCGTTGATATATAGCGACGCTTGGGATCGTACTGAATTGATTTGCCAGAACTACCGCCATTTTGGACAGTCAGCCATTCTTTGAAATTCGTCAGAAAATCATTCCCAGGCAAAGCAGTCCGAATTACCGCCAAAATATATTGAGTTCCCCAAGGAATGTTCCGCAATAAAAATTGCGAAAGGTAAGGGCCGTCTAACACGCCTGGAGGAGTAACGTGTTTTGCTGTCTTACCTGAACGGTCAGCAGGATCAACGTAGCTAACACTACCGCGAAACAGCGTTTGCGGGGTAACACGACCATTTCTTTTTGGCCCATAAAATGCTGAAAGCTTGTTTAAATCTTCGACAGCTGCCAAAACTTTTGGCTCATCAGTGTTATTTTCCAGCTTGGACAGAGGCACATCACGCAGTAGGGCTTGCCAATAAAGTTCCACAGCTTCAGCTGCTCGTGCTGCACTAGCCAAAGCAGGTGGTGGTGGGACGGCAATTTGAGCAGCGTTGATGCCTTCTAAGCTAATTGCCAAAGGCCCTTGGGGGTTAACTAGCTTTCTTGTACCGCCCAAAATGATCTTTTCATAATCATCGGGGTTTTGGGTAGTTAATGCTTTGGTCAACGAGTTGTAAGCATTTAGGTTAACTTCACCCTTTTGGTCATGAGGTAATCCTCTACTGTCACTGCCAATTTTGTTAGAATAACGCTCCTCATCGCCGTTGGTTGGGTGTGGCGGAATCGGAAAACTCCGTTCTAGCCTTGCTGCATCAACACGTACTCTAGAGGCTTTTTCTACAAACCTGTCATAGTTGAACCTTCCAACAATATCTCTAGCTTGGACAATACCTTCTTTCTTCCAAGAAGAGACAGTCGAACCCATCACACCAGCAACTACACCAGTGGCAGTTAACATAGTGGTGCGATTGATAAAAGAACGTCTGCTGAAACGACCAATAAATGAACGGCGAGTGGAAGAATTTTTACTTTCACTCTGAGTTTGATTAGCAGAATCAGATTCAAATAACATCAAATTTTCTCCTTAGTTAAAAGGGCAATATGATACATCGCTACAAGTAATTTTCTGTAGACGTTGATTACCTATAGCGCATCATCAGGCGATGCGTTAGTGAAGTCTTTGTTGAAGCTCTTGCAAGCCACTTTTTATCTATGTAATTTATTAACTACTAAAAATCGATTGATTTACCGTAGTTAATGATTAAACTAGAATTTCTCACAAATCAGCCTGAAAAGCAATAGACAATTAAAAAAGGTCAAGAAGAAGGGTGTGGGGGGTTGGGTGTAGGGCAAGAAAGAGCATCGAACAACCAGTGGGTCGCAAGCCCCGCCTTGAAAAGGTGCTTGCGTTGGGAGGGGTCAGAATCCTCTTCCAACGCCGTCCCCACACCCCACACCCTACACCCTGTTAAACGCCTGCGCGGGTGACAAACCTTGATTTTAAGCAATACTTCCCCGTTTTCGTGCTTCTTTGTAAGAAGTACCGACATTTTTCAACCCAGCTTTAATCATTTGTTTTTCTAAAACAGCGAAGAAACGCGCTTTATCGCCACCTCTGACTACAGCTTGATTATGCGCTTCGGCGATCGCCACTGGGTAGCCATATCCTTTTTGTACTTGCGCCAGCATCAAACCTAAAGCCTCATCAAACATTGCCTGATTCTCTACAACCCAAGCTGGAACTTCAATTCGGGCAATTTCTGTCCCAACGTGGACATAGCAAAAATAAATATTTTGTCCTTCGTAAAACTCTAATATCCGCGCATTACTCCGCCACAAAGGGCCACGTTGTCCTGGTTGGAGTTGCGTTGACCACAGGGATGTATCTCGTAAAGGTTCAAATACTTTGCAAGGAACTTTTTCTAACTGGTTTGGGCAATAACTGACACAATCGGGTACTGTATGCGGACAAGCCATCAAGCGCAAAAAGTTGATACCTTCAACGTTACGCGACGCGCTAAGATAACCCATCAATGGAATTCCAGCTTCCCGCAACTGCTGCCAAGCTTGCAAAATCGGCGTTAAGATGCGATCGCGTGCATCTAGCGGTAACTGTTCTAAAAACCAATAAACTAACGAACCATCCACCATTGCGAGGTTTGGCCCTTCTCCCTTAGACGCACAAGCTAATTCTGCCAATACTGTTGTTTCACTAGAAGTGCGGCAAAAACTCATCCATTCTTCAGTTCTAATACCCCACTGCCGAGATACATATAAATCTTCAGGACGGTAAAATACTTCTGGCAAACTATCAAGCAGTGGGTGACGGTTTTGACCGTAGTGTAAAACGACTCTACCGATATTTAACAGATAGCAGTAAGCAATTTCGTGGTGACTGGGGGCAATTTGCGAACCGTCGGTGGCAATCACAGTATGCACCTTGGGCGGCACAGGAATATCTACGCGGGTTTCTAATGGTTCAATTGGGGTAGCATTAGCAAACAGAATGCGATCGCGCCATTTCTCTTGCAGTTCAATTAAATCGTGCTGACGTTCGTAAGCGTTTATTAAATGTTGTTGCGCTAATTCTAAACGCTGGCGACCAGCAACAGCTTCTTGTGATAGATGCTGACTTAAACCCTGCATTTGTCGCGCTAATTTTGTTAGGTCAAGCATAGATTTTTAACCGAAGCCTTTAATTAATAAAGCATAAAATATAATTCTAGACATAATTTATTAGTCAATTGACCATAAAATGTTACCTAGTACCTGTTAGCTCTCAGTAAAATCTAGTTTTTCAAAACAGTTTAGGCTGTCTTTTTTTCTTCCAAAAATTATGAGAATTGTTCAATGGTTAGAGAATATTCACCCCAAACACAATTCAATTCGCCTCTAGAAAATCTGCCCCCGCTTCAAAGTGGCGATCGCCTGACTCGCTCTCAAGTATTTCCAGGATTGTGGTTAGAGGTAGAAGCGTTACTAAACAATCAGATGGCGTGGGTGTTGGAGGTGTTGTAATTGGGGTTAAATTCCCCTGAACATAGGAATTTTATCGAGCAATTGGCGAAGAGATAAATGTGCGATCGCTATCAACCAGACAATAATATAGAGACGCAAAATTTGCGTCTCTACAATTTTTTTACAACCAATCTGAGAAGCTTTTTGCAAACTGAGACAGCGATAATAGCCCAATTCGCTGATCATCTTGGGCAGATTTTCTTTCTGGTTGCGTATTATAGCCCCAATCTGCTAAGAAAAGTTTTACATCTTCTAGGTCGGCTTGCTGTTGGACTAATTTCAAGGTTTTGATTCTGTCTTCCACAAACCATAAACTAACTGGCTGTTGATTTGCAGACTGAATTAACTCCCGCAAAATTTCGTATTTGGGGCGTTTAACTTCTTTGCCAAAAATCGCCTCTGGGGGTAAATTTACTCCTTCTTGCTGCAACAACTGCTGCACAAAACGAGCTTCTTTAGTGGTGATGATGAATAGCTGAATTTCACTGACAAGGGTCAATTTGATTTTTTCGATGACACCTGGATAAAATTTGTGCAGACTTAGCCAGCCTTGTAAGTCGGTAGCAATCCATTCATCCCGCAAATGGTCGAGTTTGGTAGCAATTTCTCTAGCCTGTAACTTGTCTTCTAATAGAATTTGTGGAGTGATTTTTGTCCATTCTTGCAGAATTTGTTCATCGGAAATTCCAGCTAACAAAGCCTTAATTAAAACAGGCATTTCCCAGCCTGTTTCAATTACAGGTCGGAGGCGATAGAATCTCAAAGCTAAGTCATCTGGTGGAGTATCGTCAGCAGGCGACCAAATTTTACAGTAAGTGCGCCATGCTACCTCAAAATATTCAATTAGTCCATCACAGATCACTCCATCAAAGTCTAAGGCTAAAATTGTAGGACTAGTTGCGGTCATTTTTTTTGAGGATGAAAACTGCTTTTGCCAGCTTACCTAAATATTTTAAATTGTGCAGTAACTTTTGTTAGTGTTTTTACCGCGTTTGTCGTTTTAGAGACAGCCTCTAAAGAAATTTAACCAAAGCGAAGTCACTCAAAACCTTATACAGCAGCAATTACCGCTACTCTCTATTAATCCCATCGACCCCTGGTAATAGCGTTTGACTTTCAGTTTGATACAAATAGACCGCAAGGGAGCAGAGGAGAAATTATTGGTATCATTTATTTGGTGAAATGGTATAACTTTGCGTACCTCTGCGTTTAAATTTTAAATTTATGCGTCCTCGCCAAAATATTCTAGAAATATTTTCTACTTTCATCCAATTTGAAGACGATCGCTTTAAATGTTGGATATATGATGCCAAACTACGGCGCAGTATCCAAAATTGCTGGTCACAGATATTAGAAACGAAAAACTCAGAAAATTTTTGGGCAACTTACTGGCATAAACATTGGCAAAATCAGCCTAACTTTCTGGCGGAAGCACATCTATCGGCTTATCTGCAAGAAACTTGTTATTGGTCAACACAAAGAACCATTCCTCAGATTCCTAGTGTACAGTGTACCTTGTCTGACTGTTTTCAAATTGCGATCGCAGAATTACCAAAAATCCTGAAAGCTTGCGATCCTGACCAAAAAGCCAGCTTAAAAAGCTACAGCAATGTGGCTTTTGGTAATATAATTCGTGATGCTTTACGTCAAAAACAAGAAATAGATTTTTGTAATGATTGGGCATTGTTACTAAAATTAAGCCGTAAGCGACTACAGGAATCTTTACAAAATGCTGGGCTAACAGATGAAACTATTGCTTGTTACTTGTTAGCTTGGAAATGTTTTGTCGATGGTTACATTCTGGGCAAATCGCCAGGAGTGCGTAAGTTGCAAAGACCCGACCAAGATACATGGGAAAAAATTGCTCAACTCTACAACTGCGATCGCTTAACACAACTTAACTCCCCAGGCACAGAATCCAACGCCCAAGCTATAGAAAAATGGCTATTGTCATCTGCAAAATACGCACGTTCTTATTTATATCCTGTGGTTTCTTCACTCAATGTTCCTAAAACAGGTCAAGTAGATAGTGAATTACAAGATGATTTACCCGACACTACTCTAAATGAATCTTTATTAGCAGATTTAATTGCCCAAGAAGAAGCCGAAACTCACAAAAATCAACAACAAGAAATCCAGAATTTATTAATTACTACGTTGGAAAAACTGCCTCTCCAATCACAACAATTGCTGCAATTGTACTATCAAAAAGGACTGACTCAACAACAAATTGCTAAACAGCAGCAAATCCAGCAATATCAAGTATCGCGGCAATTGGCGAAAACTAGAGAAACATTATTACTAGCGATCACCAAATGGAGTCAAGAAACAATGCATATTTCTCCGACTTCCAACGTGGTTAAACATATTAGTGCAATATTAGAGGAATGGTTACAGAATTATTTCACTAATTTAGAACCTCATTCCTCAAAGGAGCTGTAACTATGTCATCATTCTGTGTTCCGCCAACTCAACTGTGGTTGGATGTATCTCCTGAAATTCAAAATCAATCTTGGCAGCAAAGCCAGTCTAGCGTGAGTCCCCGTGGTCGTTGGAATGTTTTTCTTAATCAAGTATGTGTCAGTACTTTTCTGCCTTGGTTGCAAACAGAATATGTACCAGAAGCTACTATTGAGACATTACCTATAACTTGGGAATTTGTTAATGGTACTGCTATAAATATCGATACAAAACGCTTGATTTTAATTCCAGATAAAAGCTTAGAAACGAGAGAATTTTCTGTACCCCAAGAATGGATAGATATTCCTCAATGGGCAGGAGATTATTACTTAGCAGTACAAGTTAATCCCGATGGTGAGTGGATGAGAATTTGGGGCTATACTACCCACGAGCAATTAAAAAATCAAGGTAGTTACAATTCCCAAGAACGGACTTACTCTTTAGATGCTACTCAAATGATTGAAGATTTAAATGTGCTTTGGGTAGTACGTCAACTATATCCTGAAGAACAAACACGAACAGCACTAGCTTCTTTGCCAGTTTTATCAGCTGCTCAAATAGAAAATCTCTGGCAAAGATTAACAAGTCCTACAATTACTAATCCTCGCCTAGAATTGCCCTTTGAAATCTGGGGAGCCTTGTTAAACAGAGAAGACTGGCCACAAAGGTTTACACAAAAGACACCACTTGTCAACTTGCGTCAGTGGTTTCAAAATATAATTGCAGATAACTGGCAAACCATAGAAAGTTTCTTGGGTACACAGCCAGATTTCGCTTTTAGCTTTCGTCAGGTTGCTGATGCAGCAGAGCAATCAATCCAACGAGTTAAGGAAATTCAGTTACCAAATCAAGCTGTAGTTTTAATGTTGACCTTGACAGCAGAATTAGATGGGAGAGTAGGAATTCGTGTTCAACTATATAATAAAGAACGCGATTTCTATCTACCTAGAAATATTAGTTTGGCATTAATTTCTGCGGCTGGAGAAATTGTCCAATCAGTACAAGCCAGGGAAACAGATAACTCAATTCAACTCAAACGCTTTAAATGTCCGCAAAATACACGGTTTAGTCTTCAGGTTGTTTTAGATGATTTCAATTTTATGGAGGAGTTTGAAAGTTAATAATTGGGTATTGTTTCACGCAGAGACGCAGAGACGCGGAGGAGATAAGGAGTTTGGTGTTGCTCAAGTAAAATATGAAATACTCTCCTCAACTCTTATTCTCTGCGCCTCTGCGTGAGATAAATTATGAGTAAACTGATCGTCCTCAACTTAGGAAAAGGAAACTTACAGCAAGGCTTTCCCACGGTCATTGCTCAACTTTGGCAAACGGATACTCCTACTCCTATGCAGTTTACAGGTGGATTACCTGCTGCACCACAATTGGAGCATCTTTATCAACGTTGGCAACAAATGTATATAACTTTGTATGCTAGTTTGGGCTGGCGTAGTGGTAACATTGCAGACTTTGAAATTGATGAAGAAGATATTACCCATATTTCTCAAGCGGAGTTTGACCATCTCTGCCAAGAATTACAAGACAGTCTAAATATATGGCTGAATAGTCCACTATTTCTGAATATTGACCGCAAGCTACGTACCCAACTCTCACCAAAAGAAGAAATTCGTTGCATAATTACTGCTGAATCTGAGCAGGTTTTAAAGCTTCCTTGGTGTCTGTGGCATTTTTTTAGTGATTACCCACAAGCTGAAATTGCCCTGAGTCCACCAGAATATGCGCGTTCTGTGAAGACGAATTCTAAAAAGAGTAAAGGTAAAGTCAGAATATTAGCAATTTTAGGCGATCGCCACGGCATTGATATCGAAAAAGACCAAAATTTGCTCCGACAATTACCTAATGTTGAACTCAAGTTTTTAGTTGAAGCCAACCGTTCACAACTTACAGAACATTTATGGGAATCAGGTTGGGACATTCTTTTTTTTGCTGGACATAGTTCCAGTCAAGGAAAAGGGCGAATTTTCCTAAATTCTGGGGAAAGTTTAACTATTGACCAATTAAAGTATGGTTTACAAAAGGCGATCGCTCAAGGTTTACAGTTGGCAATTTTTAACTCTTGTGATGGTTTGGGATTAGCCCAAGATTTAGCCGATTTACATTTACCCCAGGTAATTGTCATGCGCGAACCCGTACCAGACCGGGTAGCGCAGGAATTTTTGAAGTACTTTTTAGCACTTTTTTCTCAAGGCAAAACTTTATATGCAGCCGTCAGGGAGGCAAGAGAAAGATTACAATCTCTAGAACATGATTTTCCCTGCGCTACTTGGCTACCTGTGATTTGCCAAAATCCAGCCGAAATTCCCCCTAATTGGCAAGATTTCTGCGGTGGTCGGTTGAGTTTACAGCTACCGCGTCCTAATTTCAGGCAATTACCAGCAGTTTTTTTAACTAGCTTCAGCGTGACTTTTATTATTGTATTAATCAGGTTATTGGGTGGACTGCAACCGCTAGAATTAGAAGCTTTCGACCAGTTAATGCGACTGCGACCCAAAGAACAGCCAGACTCGCGGTTGTTAGTAATAACTATTACTGACCAAGATATTCAAGCACAGGGAAATGAACCTCGCCAAGGTTCCTTATCTGACAAATCTCTGAATCTGCTTCTAGCGAAACTAGAACAATATCAGCCAGCAGCGATTGGTCTAGATATATACCGAGATTTTTCTGTAAATGCCAAATACCCAGAACTAGCCAAGCGGATGCAAAAAAGCGATCGCTTTTTTGCAATTTGTAAACGTCCTGACCCGAAATACGACCCTACAGGTATTTCACCTCCACCGGAAATACCAGAAACAAGGCTAGGTTTTAGCGATTTTGTTGAAGATAACGATGGTGTACTCCGTCGCCATTTGTTGGCGATGACTCCTAACCCGATTTCGTCAAGTTGTACTGCGGCTTCTGCTTTTAGTGTGCAGTTAGCATTTATTTATTTAAAACAGCAGGGAATTACAGCTAAATTTAACCAAAATTGGGATTTGCAACTGGGAAATAAAACTTTTCCCCGATTACAAAATCGCACTGGCGGTTATCAGTCTATAGATGACCAAGGTAGCCAGATTTTACTAAATTATCGTTTTTCGCCTTCCGTAGAAGCGATCGCACCTCAAGTTTCCCTCAGCCAAGTCTTGAACGGACAAATTAACCCCAATGCCCTAAAAAACCGGATTATTTTGATTGGTGTCACCAGTAATAGTAGTAGCGATTACTGGTATACACCAGATGGAAAAAACCCTTCAGAAATAGTTCCAGGCGTAATTATTCAAGCACAGATGGTCAGCGAAATCATTAGTGCTGCTTTAGACCAAAGACCTTTGCTATGGGTTTGGAAACAATGGGCTGATATTTGCTGGGTTTGGGGTTGGTCGTTGACAGGTAGTTTACTAGCTTGGTATCTTCGCAAACCAGCTTTTATCAGTATTGCTGTAACCATAACATCTGTAACCCTATTTGGACTTTGCGCGATTCTGTTGACTCAAGGCGGGTGGATACCTTTAGTACCACCGATGATTGGTTTACTACTTAGTAGTACTGTATTTTTAGTAGTTTGCATAAAATTACAGAAACTATAGGTAAGGTAAGTGTAGTAATAACTTAGCTATAAAAATTCAGAATTCTGAATCCTTACTAATTAATTATTCTTATGAAAAAGGTACTTCACACTACTACCCTAGTATCTGCGCTTACCTTGAGTATTTTAAATCCTGCTAATAATTGGGATGTACAAGCTCAAACCTTAACATCTACAAACAAAATTACATATGTTGCACCAAAAGTAGAAGAAAAGCCAGGAGAACCCACAGGAAGACGTAGAGGTGGAGGTAGTCGCGGTTCCTGCAAACAGTATGAAACTCTGACAGCTTTAGTACCTATAACTAAGACAGAAAATAAGCAATTAGTCTGGGGACAATCAGCATCTCAAACCCCAACGTTTTGGTTTCTTGTACCTGATAAATTAACACCCAAACTCCCTGTTGAGTTTGTCATTCAAGACGAAGCAGATAATTACATTTATCATACAAAATTTAATCCGCCAGAAACCGAAGCAGGAATTTTCAGGCTACCTGTACAACCGACAAAACCTTTATTAGCTGGTAAATCGTACCGTTGGACTTTTTCGATTTATTGCGATCCTGACAAGCCATCTAATGCTGTTTATGTTCAAGGTTCAATGACACAAGTGGCTCTGAATTCATCATCGCAACAACAACTTGCAGCCGCTAAAACACCATTAGAAAAAGCTATTTTTTTTGCTGAACATGGTATTTGGTATGATGCTTTGACCAGTTTAGGAGAAAATTTGCAAAATCCTAAAAACAAAGATCCAAAAATTTTATCAGCTTGGAGCGAGCTACTCAAACAAGTTAATTTAGACTAGTTTATAGAAAATAGCGGGAAGCTGAAAACGACACGGGACGCTTTAGCATCCACCTGACAAAGAGATTGACGATCGCGCATATCTAGATGTGTTTGTAAATAATCGCGTATCCAGATACAACCAGAGTGCAATATCTGGTTACTATCCAAGACGCGATCAAGTTGCCAGAGAATCACCACATCATCTAATCCAGCAGATGCTAGTAATGCTCCGTGGTTCTGGGTAGCGGGGTAAAAAGCAACATCCAATGCTCGTTCTTCATGTCCTTCCAGAGTTTTGAGCAGGGTGCCATCCAGTTTCCAGAGTTTGATGGTTTTGTCCCAACTGGCAGAAGCGATGACAGTACCCCAGGCGGCAGGAAGTCCTGAATTTGCGGGTATAAAGGTGACAGCATTGACGCGATCGCTGTGTCCTTTGAGTGTACGAATCAGTTTCCCATCCAGCGACCAGAGCTTGATTGTGTTGTCCTCACTGGCGGTTGCTAGCATCTGACTATCTGGACTAAAAGCAACATCCCAAATATTATCTTCATGCCCTGCCAATTTGAGTTGGGGTTCGGTGGAAAACTGCCTGTTGGCCTTTCGATGCCACAGGCGAATGATTTTATCCCGACCCGCAGCAGCTAGCCATCGGTTATCCGGACTAAAAGCAACGGCATTGAAGTCATCTTGACTTGGCTCTAGAGATTGAATCAACTTGCCATCACGATGCCACAGTTTTATCGTACCATCCCAGCTAGCGGAAGCGATTTCTGCGTCAGTAGGACTGAAGGCGACATCAAATGTAGTCTTGCTATGGGCATTAATCGTCTGCAATAGTTTGCCATCGCTGTTTCTCCATAGCGTTACCGAGCCATCATCATTGCCAGCAACAATGGTTTGTCCATCTGAACTCCTATCAACTGCCCAGACTTCTCCATACTGTGAGGGTAAAGTTTGCACAATCTGACCGTTGTTGTTCCAACGTTTAATCGTGCCGTCCGAGCCAGAAGAAATCACTGTTTTGCCATCGGGGGCAAACTTAACATTCCACACCGAGGCACGATGTCCCCGCAAGACGGTGACGAAATTGGCAGAGAGTCGCCAGACGCGCACCAGGTCATCTTCACCACCAGAAAATAGACGTTGACCATCAGGAGCGAAAGCCACTGCCAGGGTGCCGCTAGGATGACCAGTCAGAGTCCTGGTGACAGTACCATCCAGATTCCAAAGTTTAATTGTGTCATCCCAACTGCCAGAAGCGAGGGTTTGACCATTGGGGCTAAAGACTAGATTACCGACACTTTTATGGTGTTCGGAAGTGGTGTTGATCAGCGTGCCATCACTGCTCCACCAGAGGATATTGCCATACCAGTCGCCTGCTACCAAAATTTTGCCATCGGGGCTAAAAGCTACACTTACGAGGCGATTTTCACCTTTATCGGAGGCGATCGGGTTTTTTAAGGTGCGAATTTTTGTACCATCGAGATTCCAGAGTATTACTGTATTATCTCCACTCGCGCTCGCCAGCGATCGCCCATCAGGACTAAATGCCACTTCCCAGATAAATTGCTGATGCCCAGTCAATGTGCGAATTGGCTTTCCATCGATACTCCAGAGTTTGATGAGATTGTCGCGGCCTGCTGAGGCAATCAACTGTCCATCAGGACTAATGGCAACAGACATGACTCGCTGCTGATGCCCTTTGAGGATTTTTAACGGTTTGCCGTCTCGATTCCATATGCGTACCGTGTTATCGTCCATTGCTCCCACGAGAATTTGACCATCTGGACTAAATTTGACACTACGAGCCTTTTCAGGAATAGTGTGCAGCATAGTGCCATCAGTTCCCCAGAGAATAATGATGGATTTGTCATGGGTTGTGGCGATCCTTTGCCCGTTGGGACTAATCGCTATGCCACGCACTCTCCCTTTGTCTGCATTAAACCGATTCTGCTCAATTACCTGAAAAGCGGCACGGCGCAACTCTCGATCAACATCGGTGGTTAATTTAGTAGGCACTGCCGATAATTTACGCAACCTTGTCTGGGCTTTGATGGCAGTCACTAGGGCATCTAAGCGATTCCCAGAGGCAAACTGAGCTTCCGAGACGTTGGCGATCGCTTCAATTTCTCGGAGAGTGGCTTGATGTTTTTGAGCAAAAGCATACATTCCCAAAGAACTGGCGATGACAAAGGCAATACTAACAGTTCCTAGCAGCCACTTTTGCAAGTGACTGGCACGTTTTTCTTGTTGCAGTCGCTTTTCAACTTCTTGCAGTCGCCGGAATTCTTCTTTTCGTTTCACCTCATCTAAGTCGGTGCTGGTGCCAAACCACTTCACCACCTGTCCGCTGCCATCCTTGATGGGAATCGCCCGATTGAGAAACCAGCAATAGTTTCCCTCGACATCTTGTATTCTCAGTTGCACTTCATAGGGTGAGTTGGTTTCTAAGGAATATGCCCAAGCTGCAAGGCTATTGGAGCGATCATCGGGATGAACCATATCCAAGCGTTTCCAATCTGTCACCTCCGAAAGCGATCGCCCCAAAAAGCTACTTAAATGCTGGTTGGTATAAGAGAGCCTACCATCTGGCTCTACAATCCATACCATTTGGGGTATTGCTTCTGCTAGTTGCCGAAAGAACCGTTCGCTTTCTTGCTGCGCCTCAAATTGCCGCAGGATCTCTTGCTGTTCTGCATCCTGACTTGCTGCCAGAAATTGGTAATCTAGATCGCTGAGGCTTTTGTTTTGCGCCCACTTTTGGGCATCAATCAGGGCTTGTCCTCGTAAAATTCGGGATGTATCCTGTTTTTGAGAAGCAATCCAAGCTGATAGTGTTTCATAGTAGGGACATAGTTGATTTAATTGCGCCTCTACCCATTCCCGATTGAAAACTTCTTGATATATGCAATTGCGGATTTGCAGATATCCTTGATGTTTAACTACCAAACCAGAAAGCAGCAGTTCTACCTGTTCTCGACTATCGTCGGCTGCTACAGGAATCGCTTGTAAAAGTTGCTGATAGATACCGAGTAATCTACTAATGCGCTGAGTATTGTAAAGTAGGCGATTGCGAATTGTGCGTAAATGCTCTGGTTCGTCCTGAGATTCCCAATTTTTAATGATTTGCGATCGCACTAAACACTCTACCCAATCTGCTTCCTTACCTGGTGCAAGTTCCAAAGGGCTAGTTTTGCTGTCATACTGTTCCTTTGTGTTCACCACTAACTGACATAATTTTTGCGTTAAAAATGGCTGTCCATTAGTCCAGGCAATAATTTCTTTAAATACCGCTTGGGGACTGTTCGCAACTTGCTCTAATCCCACTACCAAGGGTTGCGCCTCTGCTAATGTAAACCCTTCTAAATTAATAGCAACACCGATATTAAACGGTGTTTTGAGTTTATTTTGAATTAAATCCGAGGGAGTTGCAACGCCAAATAAAGCAAAACCGAGTCGTTCATATTCAGGATTATGGACTCTTTGTTGATAACAAGACCGAATCCAGGCATAGAAATCATCTATACCAAAACTTAATTGCAGCAAACTATCAATTTCATCAATGAAAATCAAAATGCGATTGCTACTTAGATTTACTAGCAATATCTCTTCAATAAAATTGCTCAAGCGTTGTATGAGTGATAACTCAGTCTGTTCTTGCCACCAAGCTGCAAAATCGATTTTTTTAGCTAACCCGAAACTATGCAGCAAGCGCACAATTATCCCTTTATAAAATTGTGTCTGGGTAAGTTCTTGGCTGCGTATCTGCGTAATATCAATGTAAGCACAACTAAAGCCCTCATTTTGTAATTGTTGCTTGGTATGTACCAGCAGTGAAGACTTACCTATTTGGCGACAGTTGAATACATAGCAAAATTCCCCTGCTTTCAGGGCTGTATAAAGTTCAATGTCTGCTTGCCTAGTAACATAGTTGGGAGCATTAGCATTTAGACAACCACCAACTTTGTAAATACTTGTGTTCATGAGCGCAAATCATAATTTGCTGAACTTTGTTTAATTATGACATTATATATTTTTTCAAGAAGTCTCTATATAATTTACAACTAATTACCCATTTTTGTTGCTGCAATTGAATTAACCCCATATTTTCTAATTGGTAGGTAGTTAATATATCTAAATCAATATTTTCATCTTTTGTTAAAAGGATTTTTATACTATCTAATAATTGGGCATTTTTTTGTAATTTGTTTAATAAAGTTCGTAAATGTTGGCGATAAATTCCTAATTCTGTGACTGCCGTTCGCAGAATCTCTTCTAATGTTAATTTCTGACAGTGCAAGTGATAAAGAGTAATATTAAGCAATGCCGGATGTCCCCCAATTAATTCCATTAATTGCTGCACTTGCTCGTTGTGTTGCCAATCAATTCCATAGTGGTTTGCTAACTCAATTACTTGCTCTAATGTAAATTCCGATAATTTCAATGGTAGCCCAATGTTAAACGGAGATTGATTAATATCCAGAGAAAGATAAACATCTGTGGAATAAACAATCACCAATCGCAGCTTTGTCCATACTTCATCCTGTTGCGCTTCTTCTTGCCAAGAACGTAACAGAGGTAGAAATTCATTGGCGAGATCGGGATATTCAAAAATATGCTGAACTTCATCAAACACCAATAATAGAGGTTTATCTAAAGGTGCAAGCAAATATTCTTTTAGATAAAGAGTGCAGCTAAGTTTACTACCTATTTCTTCGTCCCAATGTTTATTAACATTAAATTCTAAACCTAGTTGACGAGCAATACTTGCAGCTAACCATTGCATAAATAATTGAGGTTTTTGCAAAACATTAATATCAACTTGAGTCATATTTAGTTTTGCAGTCTCATACCCTAACATTCTGGCATGAGCTAAAATCCGTAACATCAGAGATGTTTTACCCATACCTCGATAACCTTTAATGCGAATTACGCATCCTGGTTGCATGATTTCTTGATATGCTAGTTCTTCTAGGGGAGGGCGAGGAATATAGAATTTTGAATCTAAAGATAAAGGGCCGCAAGGATATTTTATATATTCAGTAATCTTTACTTGACAGTTGTAATCACTCTGTTTGTGGAGTGAAATTTCACTTTTAATTTTCTCTCCACCGAGAAATACAGAAACAATTTCAGATGGTGCAGTCTTTGCTGTCATTGTTTTTTGTTGCAAAGACAATTTACTTTCGGATAATGAATCTGCATTATCTGAATACTCAGATAAATCTCGATCTATTACCTGTTGCTCTTCTTGGTAATCCTCGTGCTGAGAATCAATGTCATTTGCATCATAGAGAGTGTAGTCATTTTCATGCAAAGCTAAATCAAAAGCACTAAAGCAGATTCGCATGGTGCGCGGATCTATGCGAGAATTTAAAGACCATAAACGGCTTAAGCTAGAGGTGGAAATTCCAATGCGATCGCTCAATTCTACTTGGGTAAAACGTTTACCTCCTCTTGTTTGTCTCTCTTCTTCTAAAATTGCAGTTTGCAATCTCTTCAAACCAACAACCGTTAGAACTACTCCTCTTTTTCGTAGGGATTTATTTTTCTCCTCTTTCATCTCTAAATGAAATTTTTTGCTGATTTTCATAATTAATTTTTATTAAAAGCAATTTTATGACCTTAAATGACGTATGTGATGTTTTAATGGGTTTCATCTAGATATTAACTGATTTAAGCGACATTTTGAACTGCAAACATCTCAATAGAAAACATAATGAAAAAAAATATTAAGAAATTCTTTAGAATTTCGCGTAAATTAATATCCAAAAGATGTATATAAAAACACAAAAGTTGTCAGGGAATTAAGTAAGCCTTTGTTCAATCCTTCCATTGCCAAAGAGCTACAGACTATACACCAGTGTTTTTCAGCTAATTTGTTGGCAAGTTAGGTTAACTGATTTATCTGCACTTGAAGTAAATAGGAAAATATGACAGATTTAAATTTATCTGAAAATTAGAAACTTATCTTAATCTAAAGTAATAAAAAAATGTTGCATAAAATTTGTAGTTGTTGCCTTTTATCAAGTCAGGACTGTAGATTTTATCGCCAAGTAAAATCAATTGAAATTTATTCTCCAGTCTTAAATAATTGATTTTTAAACTTAGCATTATCTTAAAGTTGTATATTGATAAACAAGCAAATAACCACCTTAATAAAGATGATACTACTTACCAGTTTTTTAACTTGAGGAATTGTTTCTAATTATGTTTAGATCTGTTATTATTTCATCTTTACTGATCGCTAGTGCTGGTTTAAATATATTTCCTTGCATGACTGCTACAGCGCAAGAACCACCAGCCAATACACATAAAGAGGGATTTTGGCAACCTGTAGCAAGATTAAATAGCAAGAGTCCCATTACTATTCAGATAATTAATAAAGCAAGTTTTGCTATAGATTATGGGATAACCGATACGAAAGTGAAACATCCTTTAATTAGGGCAAAACAACAACTAACTCTCCGAAATCTTAACTATCCTCTACAGTTAGTTATCTATCCCGATTACAATATTGCAGGCAGTGCCAATTTTTTCTTGCAATACGCTGTTAAATTAAGAGATCAAGTTGTCGAGGTTACTGTTGAAGAAGCTGACAACGCCAATGAAAGTCATCGTGCTTTAGACATACAAGAAACAGGAGCAGTTTACTTGTATTAAACGTCATCAAATCTTTGTAAATCTCATCTATATCGAGAACTAAATTTTTGTCATCTCTGGGAGGTATATATGAGTAATAAACCTACCCCGATTATTTGTAACTATAAATTTAGTATGAAGCTTTCAAATCCGCTTTTGGTAATCGCTATGAAAAGCATCAACAAAAAATCTGTTGCTCTTTGTTTTGTCACTGCTGGCAGTCTTTTTTTGAGCATGGAGATGCTGGTTAGCTCTGCCCAAGCTCAAACATTTGAACCTGTTTCTATTATCATTTCCCAATCTGCTAAACCCGTCACATACATAACAGTAATCGACAAAAATACAATCGTCATCCAAATTACGGAAGGCGAATTTTTATTCCACGGCTATCTGGAGCGTACCTCTGGCGATAAATTCATTGGCGAGGACGAGCAGGTGCGCGTAATGTATGACCGAGGCACTAAGCAGGTTGTCGTGATTAACAAAAAGACGGGAACTGAGTTTTACAACTACTATTTCTCTGACACCAATGAAGGGGCTCTTTAGGTTAAAGCCAGCCAATTTTGTAATGATTCCTCAGATATTTGTACTGTAGACAACATGAAACTACACCGTTTAATTCCTGTCATCGTGAGTTCCCTAATCATCACAACTGCCCTCAATGCCCACGCACAAAATGCAGGAGATCCCGTTCGTGGACTTCAAGATTTAGTGAATGTCCGCGGACGAGATGGAGAAGCCATACTCCAAAAGCGGGGCTATAGGTTTCGCTGGGCTGAAAAATCTAATGATTCTACTTATAGCTATTGGACTCAAACTAAAACAGGTCGGTGCATTAGTGTGAGGACACAACAAGGTCGCTATGTCTCCCTAGTTAATACTGGAACCACAGCAGATTGCGATCGCGGAGATCGGCCGCGTAGTCAAAATACCAGCAATTCTTCCTCCCGACCCTTGCAAGACCTAGTAGGCGCGAGGGCTGGTCAAGCAGAGGGCGAAGTGCGGCGGCGAGGATATACCTATCGCCACAACCAAAGAGTGTCAAATACTTCTGTTGCTTCGTTCTGGACTGAAGGCAACTCAGGTCGGTGTATAGAAATCGTCACCTCAAACGGTCGCTATAAAAATATCTTTTACGTCGATTGGCATCACTGCGATCAATAATCCCGTTCTTGTGTCTAAACCATTTCCACAGAACTCATAACGCTGATTGACACTGGCCAAATTCTCTATGATTTGCCAGCGTGTTGATGTAGCTAAGTACCCCCCTTAAAGTTAGCCAGAATCCAGTCATTCCCAAATCTAGACAGGAGCGAAAAATCATGAGTTCAACCTCATTCTCAAAACCCAAAATCGCCATCTTAGCTGCCTGCCTCTATACGGCTGTCATGGGAATTGGTATGTTCTACATGAAAAACTTCAAGGGCATTACCTATGGCGAACCAGAAATGATGAATATTTTTTGGTTTGTGATGATTTTGGTCAATGCCATTAACGTCTTTTTTGTCAATCGCTTCTTTAGCTGGCAAGAGGTAGGATTTCGCAAACTCAAGACCAAACAACTCCTGTGGTTTGTGCCATTGTTCGCGGTATTAATCGCAATGTGGGTGTTGTTCTGGAAGGGGTTCGCCTCTGTACCATTTAATGCTGCACAGTGGCGACTATTTGCTGTGGCAGGGTTCACTACATTTTTGGTTGGTGTTGGCGAAGAAGTTATGTATCGGGGTATCGTTCTACACGCCTTTTTGACCACTCAACGGGTGTGGTGGGCGATGTTGGTGAGCGCGATCGGGTTTTCCCTTCTGCACTCGGTCAATGTGTTCGGTGGTGTAGCCCTAACAAATTCGCCAGTACAACTCATCGCCACCTTCTTGTTTGGCTGTGTTTTTGCGGCACTGATGCTTAAACTCAACAACATCTGGCCGCTGATTATCTTCCACTGGCTATGGGATTTTGTTCTATTTGCATCTGGCATCCTTAGCAATGGGGTGGGGGAGACTGTTTCGGTTTCGTCTGTGATCATCATTCCCATTGAAATCATTGTTAGCATTCTGCTGTGGTTGCAAATCAAGAAAGAACACAATCTCATTCAAGAGCAAGGCTCAATCTCAACTATGCAAAAAGTAAGAGATTGAATATTTTGATGGTAAAGTTTCCCAACAAATTCATGTAGATTCAATGCAACCAATGAAAAGCTTGCGAACATTAGTCCCCACTATTGTGGGTTTATTAACTCTTACAGTTACTCATCCTGTTAACGCTCAACCAGTGATTGACACTTTAGACAACGGTAATCTGAGTGTGACTGGTATGCGATCGGGAAGTGGCTGCACAGTCCTTTTTAACCCTGAAGGAGAGATCCTGCAACAGGGACGATCCTGTAGTTCCACAGATATTCGTAAAGCCCAGACAGCGATCGATACCTACCTGCGGGAACAAGGCACATCTGACAATCACAATGGCAGATCGTCGCGCCAAAATCTGACATTGATCTGCTATGGTGAAGGTCGCAAACCGGCTCTCGCAAATCGCTATGGATATGAATGGAACAACCGCCGCCATCGCTACGAATCAAGTAATCGCATAGAGTCAACGACTAGCGACTTCGATTCCGAGGTTCAGGTCGAAATCCGTGGTACACAGGGAAAAATCCATCTGACCGGAAAGCTCATCGCGCCGATCAATGACGGCGGTGACGATGGATGGTGGAAGCTCGACGACCTTAAGGTTTCACGCGATAAAATTACAGGAAAATACCGGATGAATGCGCTAAATAAACCCCATGTCAATATCGACCGGCGCAGCGGTAGGATCGCCATAGATGGGATTGAAAAGTTTCGGGGTGAGTGCGAATCAGGCGATTGGGGTGGCAGTAGAACCAAGTTCTAGCCTAATATTGGTCGTCAAAAAGACTTTGACAGGCGAGAGAAAGGGTTGAAACCCTTTCTCTCGCCTGTCAATATTTGTGCATTTATGAACTACTACTTACCAAATCTTCACGCGGTCTTTTTCATCGCGCCACATTGGATCACCCGGTTTGATGTCAAAGGTAGAGAAAAACTCTGATGTATTAGTTAAAGAACCCATAGCCCTGAATTGACCAGGAGGATGAGCGTCATTAAGAACTATTTTACGTAATATTTCAGGTCGCCATTGCGATTTCCACACCTGACCCCAAGCGATAAAGCAACGTTCTCCAGGGGTATATCCGTCAATTTTACTAGAGCGCTGTTTTGCTGTTAAATGACGTTGTAAAGCGGAATGAGCGGTTAAAATACCTCCTAAATCAGCGATATTCTCTCCTAGAGATAACTTACCATTGACAAATAACCCTGGCAGTGCTTCATATTTGTTATATTGTTCAACTAATTGATTGGCTTTTGCCTCAAACTTTTGAGCATCCTCTTTTGTCCACCAATCTTTTAGATTCCCTTCAGCATCATACAGTCGCCCCTGACTGTCAAAACCGTGAGTAAATTCATGGCCAATTATCGCGCCGATCGCACAATAATTAACAGCATCATCACCACTAGCATCGAAGAAAGGAGCTTGTAAAATAGCTGCGGGAATTTGAACTATATTTAACGATGGCTCGTAGGTGGCATTAACTGAGGTACTATTTGAATCTTGTGTAAAAGTCTCAGACACAAAAGGTTTTCCTAATTTATCGAAATTACGGCGACTTTGCCATTGATTCAAACGTGTGATATTACCTAAATAATCATTGGGGTCAATCTTGACACGAGAATAATTGAGCCATGTTTCCGGATAGCCTACATATTCTTTGATCTTATCGAGCTTGTCTAAAGCTTGTTTGCGAGTTTCTGCACTCATCCAAGTATTTTGCTCTAAGCGAAGTCTAAATTCAGCTTTGATATTTTTTACCATCTCCTCTGCTTTTGCTTTAGTAGCAGGGGGAAAATATTTGTCCACATAAAGTTTAGCGGTGGGATGCTCTAAATTTGTTCTGACTACTTCTGCTACTTCTTGATTACGGGGTTGGCGTTGTTGTGTCCCTAGTATTGTTTTAGTAAAAAAGTTGAAATGTTCTTGGGCAAAGTCTTCGCTCAAAAAAGAGGCATTACTATTTAATACTCGCCAACGTAAATAGGTTTTCCAGTCATCAAGAGAAGTTTCCCCTAATAACTGATTAGCTGCCACCATATACTTTGGCTGGGTGACAATAATCTCTTTAATCCCTGATAAACCAATGGTCGAAAAATAGCGATCCCAATCAATATTCGGTGTTTCCGACTTAAATTGAGCTATCTGTTTTTTGTTATAGGTAAGATTCACATCTGCGGCTTCCGTAGGTGTGAAAATAGCTTTAGCTAAGACTGTTTCTATCTGCAAAATAGTTTTTGCCTGAGTTGCCGCTTTGCTTGGTGTTTCTCCTGCCAATTCCAGTATTTTCGTAATATGAGCAATGTAAGCCTTTCTTTGTGAAGTAGAGTCTGAGCTTAGATAAAAATCTTTACCTAGTGTCTTTTCGATATGGGGTATTGGTTTCACATATAAAGCACTGACTTTTGCTTGTTTTACATCTGCCTCGACAATTAATGTGAAAACCGATGGTATTCCCATTAAACTTTGACTAGCCATGAGGGTGATCAAATCTTCTTTTGAAGATAGCGCTGCAATTTTGTCCAAGTCGGGTTTTAAAGGAGAAATACCCAATTTATTGAGTATTTTAGTATTCATCGCTGACCGATAAAGATCGCCTACTTGCTGAGTAGCACTTCCTGGTGATGCTGTGGAACTTTTGGCGGCCGCCTGTTCCATGATGGTTAATACTTTCTGATTCCTCTGGTCTTCAGCATGAGTAAAACTATCAACACGAAAATTATCATCAGGAATAACGGCATTTTTGAGCCAATTACCCGCCGCAAATTTATAAAAATCTACTTTAGGGCTAACAGATTTATCTATATGCTTAACGGAAAAGCCCACGGCTGTTGTGTTTTTGCTTGGGGTTGTGCTTGTGGTTGATTGAAAATTAATTATGGGCGCGATCGCTAAGGAAGAAATGACAAATAAACCAGAAAAAAGCTTCATGATCTTTAAAAAATGCAGTGATTTTAGGTTTGGCAGATGATATGGGAGTGATGTTCGATGTCACGGTTTCATTTCCATCTCAACTCCCATGTTAAGAAGCGGAAAATTTTTATCAAAATCGCAAAGCGCTACTCTCCGACTCCAACTGTCTTTGATTTTGAAGTAATAAGTAATGGGTATTACTCATTAGTCCTTACTCTTTACTCATTAGTCCTTACTCCTTACTCATTTAGTTTCACGGATCTCAGATTCCCTACCAGATTTTCACGCGGTCTTTCTCATCCCGCCACATTGGATCACCCGGTTTGATATCAAAGGCTTTGAAAAAACCGTCCTCATGTTGTAAAGGAGCAATGCCGCGATAAGCGCCGACTGGATGCCCATCGGTTGCTGTATTTTGGCGGAGAGCGCCTTCATTGACTTTCGTAGCCCATAACTGCGACCAAGCAATGAAGCAACGCTGTTGGGGTGTATAGCCATTAATCTTTTGATTGGCTTGGGGATTTTTCTGCAAATACTGCTCTAGTGCTTGATAAGCTAGGCTGACACCACCAACATCAGCCAGATTTTCCCCGACGGTGAGCTTTCCGTTCAATCTCACTCCCGGTAGCACTTCAAAAGCATCAGCCTGTTTCACCAGTTTGTCGGTCTGGGCTACGAATTTGGCAGCATCTTGATCAGTCCACCAATTTTGCAGATTACCTTGAGCATTGTAGAGCCGCCCTTGACTGTCAAAACCGTGAGTAATTTCATGACCAATCACAGCTCCCATCGAACAAAAGTTCACGGCTGCATCGCCTTTTGGATCAAAAAATGGTGGTTGCAGGAAAGCCGCAGGAATCTCAATTCCGTTGACGGTGGAATCGTAAGCTGCATTAACAACAATAGGTAATGTAGAGTTCGGAACGTCAAATTCATCGTTGGTAACGGGTTTGCCAAATCGGGACAGATCCCGGCGACTGAGAAATTCATTGGTGCGGATCACGTTACCAAAAAAGTCATCTCGGCGAATATCAACACTAGAATAATCAATCCATTTCTCTGGATACCCTACTTTGATCACTACGCGGTCTATTTTCTCTAGTGCTGACTTGCGGGTAGCATCAGTTAGCCATTTATTTGCTTCCAGTCGCGCCCTGAACAAAGTTTTAATCTGCTGGATTATTCCCTCTACCTGTTTTTTGGCTTCGGGAGAAAAATGTTTCTTGACATAGAGTTGAGACAAGGGATGACCATATTTTTCGGAGATGAGAGCAGTCACGCGTTTGCTACGCGACTGAAATTCAAATTCTTTGCCATAATATACCTTTTTAAAAGCGAGTAAAGGCTTTTCAAATGCCGGGGTTAAGTAGGCGATGTTTTGGTTTAACAAACCCCAACGTAAATAAGTCTTGATGTCATTAAGCGGGTATTCTTTCAGTATTTGGTTAATCTCTACCAATGAGCCAGGATCGACAACAACGACATTTCCTGTAGTAGGTAATTTCAACTCCTGAAAATATAGCTTCATGTCTAAATTCGACAACAAAGACTGAAGTTGGGCAAAGGACATCTTTTTCATTCTGCGGTTGGGATCTCTAAACTCGGCAGGGGTAAGTTGCTTGCTGGCAATGCGAGTCTCAATTTCTAAAATCTTTTTGGCTGCGGATGTCGCTTCTGCTGGAGAGCTACCAGCAATTGCCAAGGCCTCTGTCACATAATCCAAGTAGGCTTTGCGGATAGCATCTCTGTTGGGACTCAAATAATCCTCTTGAGATGGTAAGCCGAGAGTACCACCAATTAGGGCAATGGTATTGATTTTGTTATTTTGAGGATCAGGACTTATGCCCACCTGCACAATGATTGGCTTATTCAGTTTTATTTGCAGTTGGGCAAGGGTTTTCGTTAACTGTTGGGGCGAATCGATCGCCTGAACACGATCAAATAGTGGCTTCAGGGGGGAGACTCCCAAACTTTCTAGCTGCTTCACATCCATACCAGAAGCATATAAATCACCCACTTGTTGCAATGGACTGCCTTTTGCGGCTTTGGTACTTTGGGCGACAGACTGTTGTGTGATCTGCTCTAATTGTTGGGAAACCTGAACCGCCAGTAGGGCAATCCCGGAGATGCTCAATTGGTCAGGAGGAATCTTGGCAGCATCTAGCCATTTGCCTGCGGCGAATCGATGGAAGTCCTTTTTGGGATCTACCGTGGTATCCATTTTCTCTATGGAAAAACCCAGAGGTAACTGCTGTAGAGAAACTGGTTCAGAGGTTTTGCTCTTGGGCTGATCGCTGAGAGCGATGCTACAGGGTGTAGTGCAAATTCCCAGTAACAGAGCCATGCTGCTGGTTAACCAGGGAGAGAGGCGAAATTGCTGATTGTTGATCATATTTATTTGTTAATTCTGGTTGTTATTTCTGGATATCGTTGCGATCGCCTGAAAAACTTGATTTTTATTTCGCTACCAAATTTTCACCCTGTCTTTTTCATCTAGCCACATAGGATCACCAGGTTTGATATCAAACGCTTTGTAAAACCCATCCTCATGCTGTAAAGGAGCCAAGACACGATAAGGGCCTGGGGGATGCTCTTCGGTTGCTGCATTTTGGCGGAGACTACCTTCATTAGTTTTAGAAGCCCATAGCTGACCCCAGGCAATGAAGCAACGCTGTTGGGGTGTGTAACCATTAATCTTTTGATTAGCTTGGGGATTTTCTTTTAAATACCCTTGTAGTGCCTCATAAGCTAGACTAACCCCACCAACATCAGCCAGATTTTCTCCGACGGATAGCTTGCCGTTCAATTTCAATCCTGGTAGCACTTCAAAAGCATCAGCCTGTTTCACCAACTTGTCAGTCTGGGCTACAAACTTGGCAGCATCTTCTTCAGTCCACCAATTCCGCAAATTACCTTGAGCATCGGACAACCGCCCCTCACTGTCAAAGCCGTGAGTGATTTCATGACCAATCACAGCACCAATAGTGCAGAAGTTCACGGCTGCATCGCCCTTGGGATCAAAATATGGAGGTTGTAGAAAGGCGGCAGGAATTTCAATTCCATTGTTTGAGGCATCGTAAGCCGCATTGATCACGATGGGCAATGTCCCCTTTGAGTTGAATTCATCACGGGTGACTGGTTTGCCAACCAAAGCCAAATTGCGGCGGGTGAGAAATTGTTTGATCCGCGTGACGTTACCAAAATAGTCATCAGGGCGGATATCAATCCCGGAATAATCAATCCATTTCTCTGGATAGGCTACTTTGATGACCATACGATCAAGCTTTTCCAAAGCTGATTTACGGGTAGTATCACTGAGCCAACTATTTGCTGCTAACCGCGCCCTGAATACAGACTTGATCCGTCCAATCATACTTTCTACTCGTTGCTTAGATTCGGGAGAAAAGTATTCCTTAACATAGAGTTGGGATAGGGGATGACCTAATAATTTAGGAATCTGGCCGGATATAATGTCAGCGCGAGACGGAAGCTTAATTTTGCCGACGCGAGCCTCAAAAAGTGCCAAAGCAGGATCGTTAAATGCCGGGGTTAGATAGGGTTTAGCGTTAAACAATACAGCCCAACGCAAATAGGTCTTGATATCCTCGATTGGGTATTCCTGAAGTATCTGGTTTAGCTCTGCCAATGCTTGAGACTCCACAACAATGACATTGCCCTCAGTTGGTAATCCCAATTTTTCAAAATAGGTCTTCAGATCGAAGTTTGAGAGCAAAGATTGAAACTTTGCAAAAGGCATCTTGTTAAATCTGCGGTTGAGGTCTTTTTTTTCTACAGGGGTAAGTTTTTTCTTGGCAAGGCGAGTCTCAATTTCTAGAATTTTCTTAGCTGCGGCGGTTGCTTGTGCGGGGGAGGAGCCAGCAATTTCTAAGTTGGCTGTCACAAATTTTAAATAGGCGGCGCGGATAGGTGCTGCATCTGGATTTAGATATTCTACTTGGCTCAGGAGCAGTGTGCGATCGCCTATATAAACTGTGTTGATGGTTCTGTCCTGTATATCTGCTCCAATCTGCACACCGAACATCAAAATATCGGGATTATCCGAAATACCCAATATCAGTGATAGATCGGCAAGGGTTTTGGTTAAAGTTTGAGGAGAGTTAATTGCGTCAATCCGTTCAAATATGGGCTTCAAAGGCAAAACTCCCAAGGCTTTCACTCGCTTCTCATCCATACCCGACACATATAAGTCGCCTACCTGTTGCAATGGGCTTCCCTTCGATGCCTTAGTGCTTTGAGTTGCTGCCTGTGACAATATTTGTTGCAACTGCTTAGAAACTTCTTTGTCTAAAAAATCAGCACCAGACACCCGCAAAAACTCTGGGGTAGGTTCAACACTATCCAACCATTTACCCGCCGCAAATCGATAGAAGTCCTGCTTGGGGTCTACAGTGGTATCTATTTTGTTCACCGAAAAACCCAGAGGAAACTTAGTCTGAGAAACTTGTTCAGCCTTATTGCTATGGGAGTGATTACCGAAAGCAGTAGTATTGGATGTGGTACAAATTCCTAGCACCAGCAAGATACTGCTAGTTAACCACCAAGAAACGCGAAATTGCTTATTGTTTTTCATGTTTATGCTCAATGATATACATCACTTTTCATGGGGATGTGGTACAACACTCTAGCCTCTAGCCTTTCTCACCCATCAATCTGCGTAATTAATTTAATCCAATTTTTGGACTGACTATCATATTCAGATTAAATTTGATATTTTCTTTTGATTTTTTTAGTATTTATTATGGCTAATAGATTTGATATGCTTAGATAAATTTGATTGCGATTCTTTTAGGAAGGTATCAAAAGAACCATAATCCATAGTTATTCTCTCATAAGAGTTCGATTGTAAAAATAAACAAATACAAAAGTTTGGCCATTTCCATTAATAAACATAACAATACCTACTTGATGAGGTCTTCATCTAAGCGTTACCAACTACAAATACCACCAAATGGAACAAAGTCAAGTTAAATTTTTTCTGCTTATCTCAATTAATCAATATTTATTTTGACTGCCTTAAATAAAGATATATCTTCGTAACTAATTCCTGCTTAACTGACATATATGATGTTTTGATTGATGTGATTTATCTCTTAAGTGATTTAAGTAATATTTTCTAACTGTAACAAAATTAATTAATATTTTTTAGCGATGAGAAAATAAAATATAAAAAATAAAATTAACCATTATATTAAGAAAATCTTGAGATTTATCTGCAATAAGTATTAAAAAAATAGTATCTAACGAGAATAAAATCCTTGTACAGCAAGAGTTAAAACCTGGTTTTCCAATAACTCTCATCATGGGAGTGTGTTCAGTTAGCTTGCCTGCAAGTTAACTGATTTATCTGAACTTGAGGTAAATAAAAAAACATGGCAAATTTAATGCTGTCGAAAAATTTTAGACTTCATGTTCCTTATCTTTGTTAAAACATCGGTAAGCGCAATGCACGAATCTGCGAAAAAACCGAAAATAAGTATTATCCAATACTAGCAATAATTTTGTATTTCTTCACCACACATCATCATTGATTTACCAGTCAAGTTAAACAAAATATCATGGCAAAATCCCGATTATTACTCACCAGTTTCATCGCTGTTTCTTTTAGTTTTTTACTTGTTGGCATCACATCAATCTCAACTAAGGCAGAAGTCAGAGCATTAGAAATAGCTCAAGCCAATTCCAAGGGAATTAGTGAGGCAGATGTGAATCGGATTATGGATGAAATTGCCGCAGGCACAAAAAAGCTGGATGTTGATTCCTTATTGGTGAAGTATGCAGTTCCTTTTCTAATTTCGGAATTCACCTCCGCAACGACGGATGCTTCTGTCTCAATGGTGATTGAAGGTAGGGATAACCTCCGAGACACTATGAAACAATCCTATGGCAAACTTAAGGAAATTCAAGAACTGGTAAGAGATAGAGAAGTAGTTATTTCTGCAAAAGGTCAAATAGCCGTTGCTGAAGATGACTCAGTTTTAGAGTTGACTGGTAAAGATGGTAAGAAACATATAGTTACAAGCAGTACTAAAACCAGATTCGCAATAGTGAATGGAGAATTGAAAATAATCTCGTTTGAATCTCGTTCTCACACTGCTGAAACGCTTTCACGAACAACTTCTCAGAGCCTAGCAAAGTAAATTTCCACCAGAACTCAACAGCTCAGTAGTGGATGAACTTTGTAAAAACTACTAATTATTTGGTTTATTCGGTAAAACTTATGAAACGTTTATTTGTTGGCAGTTTTGCTGTCTTACTCACAACCACCACTGCTATTAGCAGTATACCTACACCAGTCCAGGCACTAACTGCGGGAGAAGTCCTTGGTATTGGTGCAGCTGCTGTGGGCATTGGTATCTTAGCTGGTCAACGTAATCGCAACGACAGGCATTCAAATCACCGGGGAAATAGAGAGCAAGAGTATCGCAGAGGTTTAAGAGATGGTGAAAGAAGCCGTGATTACTATAATTCCAACAACTCATCAGACTATGAGCGGGGTTATAGAGAAGGTGTAGACCAGAGACGAGACAACTATGGCAGGTATTCAGGCTCTTCAAGGAGAAGAGGGAGTACCCCTGAAAACCTTATCAGTACTGTACCTTCTAACTTGGCAGACTTGGTTGGAGCGAGAGCTGGACAAGCAGAGGGAGAATTGCAACGACGAGGCTATACCTACCACACAACACAAACCTTTGAAGGCGGCGCAAGTGCCTACTATGTTGAAAATGAGACGGGATATTGTGTTGAAGTAGGGACTGTTGAAGGACGCTTCAGTTCTATTGTCTACAACTCCAGTGATAGATGCAATTGAGATGGAGTGAGTTATAAAACGTTCATTTATTCGCTTAGGAAACAAAATCATGAAAATTAGAACATCACTTTTGGCAACTGTTTTATCTTTAGCGTCAATTACTCCGGCTTTCCCAGTCAAAGCAAATATCGTTAATTCACAAGTACAAGGAATTAATGATGTTTCTGTATCCTCAAATCCTTCCCCCGTCAATCAGTTAAACCAGCCTTATCTAATTGCTAAACCTAATTGGGTGACGCTCACAGGAAGCCGTTCAAGACGAATTAATCTGCGTTCAAGACCAACTATCAACTCATCGACTAGAGGATACGGTTTAGGTGGCGATCGCGTCCAAAACTTGCAATGCGTTCAAGATAAAGATAGACGTGGTAGTCAGCTTAACTGGTGTCGAGTGAAATTCCCGAAATCGGGAGCAATTGGTTGGATTCGTAGCGACAACATTATTTTCAGCGATGGTGGCGAATAAAATCAATGTCTTGATTTTGAAACCTACATTCCGCAGGTAACTCAGGTTAGCAGATAATATTTTCGGCAAAGGGCATAGATTTTTCTCTCCTCGTAGTAACAAAAGAGTGATAACTGAACCGTATTGCCTTTTACCTCCATATGGAAACCAGCCCTTAGTTAGATTAAGGACTGGTAACTTATATAATGAACTTGTCCAACTAATCTCTAGAGAATTTTAAATAAGCTGTAGATCTGTACTAATTGCAAAATTACCAGGTTTATTCTCAATAGTGGCGAATTGAGTTCCTTGGAAGAACAAAGCACCAGTAGCATCGTTATAGCTGAAATTGCTGAGGTCAGCTACACCAAAACCAATTTTAGAAATTTGAATCTTGTCACCTTCGCCTCTACCGAAGTATTGGATGGTGTCTATACCATCTAGCTTCGAGTTAAAAACAAAGTTATCAGCACCTAAACTACCATTCAGAATATCGTTGCCAGCACCGCCTACTAGGATATCATTGCCAGCAGCACCATTTAAAATATCGTTACTAGCACCACCATTTAAAATATCGTTACTAGCACCACCATTTAAAATATCGTTACCAGCACCACCACGCAGGACATCTGCATATTGTGAGCCTGTGATGTCAAACTTTTCAATATTAGTGTAATTGAGTACGGGATTACCACTCAGGCGGCTAAAGATGGCATTTACTCCCGTATATGCTACGTCTACACCAGCACCGTTGCTCAACTGGCTGTAGTCAGCTACTAATGTGTCAACACCTGCACCACCATCTACAAAACCATCTGTATCGCTTAAAATATCATCTCCAGCTTCACCATAAAGATAATCATAGCCAGCACGACCTTCGATTTGATCGTTACCAGCACCACCACGCAAAGTATCGCTGCCAGCACCACCACGCAGGACATCTGCATATTTTGAGCCTGTGATGTCAAATTTTTCAATATTGCTGTAACCAAGTACCCCAGTACCAGTGAGGCGGCTAAAGATGACATCTTGCCCTAAATATCCTATATCTACACCAGCACCATTATTCAACTGACTGTAATTGGCTACTAATGTGTCAACACCTGCACCACCATCTACAGAACCATCGGTATCAATTAAAGTATCATCCCCAGCTTCACCATAAAGATAATCATAGCCAGCACGACCTTCAATTTGGTCGTTACCACCGCCACCACGCAGAGTATCGCTGCTAGCACCACCACGCAGGACATCTGCATATTGTGAGCCTGTAATGTCAAATTTTTCAATATTTGTATAATCGAGTATCTCAGTACCATCAAGGCGACTAAAGATGGAATTTTGTTCCAAATATCCCACGTCTACACCAGCACCGTTGCTCAATTGGCTGTAGTTAGCTACTAATGTGTCAACACCTGTACCACCATCTAATAAACCATCAATATCGATTAAAGTATCATCACCGTCATCACCATACAAGTTGTCATATCCAGCATTACCAAGCAAAGTGTCATTGCCAGTTCCACCATTAATTACGTCCTCTTGCTCTGCACCAGCTAGGTAGTCATTGCCACCTCGTCCGTTGAGTGTCCAAGATTCGCCATTAGTTCCTTGGAAGATGTTATTGTTGTTGTTGCCAGTATATGTTCCCATATGTCTTATAAACCTTTTGTTGAGTGTGTAAAGAAGTTTGGTGTTAGCCTTTGAGCTTCTTGCTTAGTTACACGTTTCACTTTTGAGGTTTATGCACTCAAATTAGAACAAAGCCAAAAAAAATTTTTAACAGTTATCAGTGAACAGTGAACAGTAAACAGTTAAATCCTTGGTGAAACACCACCCCAATAGGTGGAAGCTGTAAAACCACACCATAAGCCTTCAGGACTGATAACTGATAACTGATAACTGATAACTGGTTCATAGCCAATTTCCGAGCAACACGTAAGCCGCCCAATGTCTAGGATGTCTGTAATCTGGGTCTTTTAACAAAGAAAGTTGGGCTTGGCGCAGTGCTTCTGCTTTTGTTACCTGTTTAGTTGCCAATTCTTTATAAAATTGACTAATGAGACGTGCGCCAGATTCATCATCCAAACTCCACAGAGAAGCTAAGGTACTACGAGCGCCTGCTTGAATTGCTATTCCAGCTAGTCCTAAAGCGGCGCGTTTGTCTCCCTCAGCAGTTTCGCAAGCACTGAGAACGAGTAATTCTATGGGTTCAGGTGTAGTTTGCTCTCTGCTGCGAAGCAATTCTTTTAATTCGTTGACTTTAATCGGTTTATCCCAAGCCAACACAAAGGTTTCATCAGCATTGGAACTAAATTGACCGTGAGTTGCTAAATGCACAACAGAAAAGGGTATTGAGTCAATTTGTTTTCGTAATGCTGAACTCGTAAATGTTTGATTTAGGAGGACTTCGTTGGGAACTTGCGACTCAATTGCTTTTAATTCGTCGTTGACGTTTGGTAAGGAACTAAACCCATGTCGTGCTTCTGTGAGTCCAGCAGCTAAAGTTTTGAGCTTGCTTTTACGTAAAGGACGCGGCCCTAATAACTCTAACCCAGGGGTAAGGGCAATACTGTATTTTTCTACCAAATAGCGATCGCCATCATACAACGCGGCGATCGCTACATTCCGCAATGCACCATCTAAAACAAAAACTAATGTCTTCACCCCATTTTGAGATAGTTCTACTGCCGCAGGGCGAATTAACCAATCATAAACTTTTGCCGATAATGATTTTCCCTCAGGTGTGGTGAAGGGCTTTTCTAAATTTTCTCTCAGTTGCTCTGTGACTTCTTCTACTTCCGATTGACTGATTTTCGTAGTATAGTGGCGTAGCCCCTGCTGAGGTAAACTCACAATTACTTCTAGTCGGTCTGGCAATATGATGGGATAAATCACTGCTGCTGCCGACTGTTGAATTTTCTCTATTGGTACTATCTGTCCTTCTAGACAAGCTGAACGAAAAAAGTTATCAAGTTCTGCTAGTTGTAGGGATTCAATTACTTGACGGGCTTGTTTTAGTTGATCCTGACTAGGTTCTGAATTTAAAAGTAGTTGTACATATTCCCGATATACAGGCTCTACAGCTTCCCGAAAGGAAAATTGAATGTCACTGTTAATTGCTACCAAATCGCTACGCAGAGATTTTAATGTGGTGAAGGCAACTTCATAAGCTGATGTGGCTTGCTTGATTGCACCTTGGGCTTTTAAAATTCGTCCTAATTGCCATTGCCACTGATAAGCAATATGTGGAGCATTAATGGCTTGAGCTATTTGCAAAGCCTGCTGAGTTAAGTCTTGAGCGTTTGACCACTGCTGAGTTTGTTCGTAGAGTCCGCCCAAATAACCCAAAGCATAAGATTGTGCTGGTTGGTCGCTTAAGTTTTCTGCTTCTCCAATTGCGATCGCTAGTAGTTTAGCAGATATAGTATTTTCTCTAGTTCCTAGTTTCACCAAACTTTTGGCAAAGTTGATGCGAGCGTAAATTGTTGCGCGACTGGGAGAGAGATTCGTAAACTTGCGTTGGAGTTCTATAGAGAGATTCTCGGCTGTTTTTGTTTGTCCCGTTGCTATGAATAGTTGAAATTGATTGATTTGAGCTTGAATCTGCGTCATGCTATTTGCAGACCCAGTAGTTGCAGCCTGTTTGTAAAATGCTAATGCTACATCTGTATCGCCTTGGGCATAAGCTGTGTTACCTAGACTGAGTAAGGTAGCACTCAATTCTTGTGAAAGATGAGCGTCATTTTGTAACACCTGCAAGCTTTGTTGCAAAACTCTGCGAGAATCAGCCAAAGCACCCACTGATTTAAGAACGTTACCTAAGCTACGCAGTCCTGTAGTTTTTAACTGTTTGTCTGATTGATTTTCTAATGTTTTTTCTACTTCTGCTAAGGTTTTACGAGCTTGGAGATAAAGCCCTAGAGCTTGTTGGGCTTGAGCCTGATTAATTAAACTGCCAATTCTGCCCTGTGTATAGCCGGCTGCGGTATAGATAGTAGTAGCTTGTTGCCAAGTCTTCAGGGCTTGTTCTGTCTTACCTTGAGCTAATTGCAAACTTCCTTGAGTGTTGAGTGCTTGGGCAAGAATAAGTTTTGTTTGTGGTAAGTTTCGGATTAAATTCAAGCTAGAGCTAATTGCCTGTGTTGCCTGCTGCCACTTTCCCAACTGCTGATAAGCTAAGGAGAGATAATTTAGCACCATAGTTTGAGAAGATAGATTTTTTTCGGCTTTGAGTGCTAACTGCCAAATATTTATCGCTTCAGCATATCGTTGTGCTTGGTAAAGTTCTCGACCTTGTTGAATTAAGTTTGATGTTTCTGTAATTTTCTCTTTGCTAACTACAAATTGAACTGAAGAAGCTATAACTTGCTTCAATTCCAGCGTGAGAGTCAGACTTATTCCTAACAGCACACAAAGCACAAAAGCTAGAGCTTTACGCCAAAATTTCTGCTGTTTTTTTGTCATGAGAGAAGTCCAACATTAGTTTTGGGCAACCGGACAGCTAACAGGCGTGAGTGAGGATGTGTAAGGGGTAGGAGTGGGAGCTTGCGCTACAAGGGTAATAGTACCATCAGAGTTAGTCACCCATCCTTGAGCTTGAGCGATCGCAATCTGTGTTTCTGAAACTAAATTTACCTCTTTTTGGGAGCCACTTACGTTCTCATCCAGCAAAGCATGGGGTTGTAAGTCTTGCCAGATAGCATCACTGCTAAGTGGTTCAATGGGGTTAACTGGCAAACCACCTCGTCCAGTGACTATAAATTCGCTTTGTTGATTAGCTGTTGCTTCTCCACTATTCCTACAACTTTGAGCAACAAGTTTGGCAGCGTCTACTAAATTTGTGGGTAAATTTACAATTCCACGACTTGGGTCTACATCAGGCGTTTTTATTTCTACAATTCCATTAATTCCAAGTTGTGAACTGGCGTTAATCTCACTCAGAGGAGTTAAAGTTTCACTCAATTGCAATCCATATATCCCTTGAGCGGTAATATTAATTCTGCCCCCCGAACCTGCAAAAGCATTGGCAATAATGTCGCTATTTTCATTAGGGGCAGCAGCTACAAAATTTGTACCAATGTTAATATTGCCGCCATCACCATTATTAAAGGCTCTGGCATTAATTAAACTGCGATTTCGCATCAATATTAATTCTGATACTTGCAGCCCAATGTTAGCACCACCACCAACAGCAGTTGCAGCTTCAATACTGCCTTGATTGAGAAAGATACTATTAGTTACTACGTCCAAATTGCCTGGCTTGCCTGAACCTGAAGCACTTACGGTTACTTTAGCCCCATCTTCAATTCGTAAATCTGGTGTGTTTATTTGCAAATTTCCAGCAGTGCCAGATCTTAGCGATCGCGCTGACAAATTACTAATGCGAGTACCATCTATACTGGTGCCAATAACTTCTACAGATTTTGAAGCATTAACTATTAAATTACTAGCATTACCTGCACCCCTTGTAGAAGCAGATATTTCTGCGCCTTTCTCAACAATTAACCGCTTTGTATCAATGATTAATTCTCCAGCATTGCCAGTTCCACTACTATTAACTTGACTAAATAATCCGCTTGCAGATTGATTATTAGGTAATATCCCACTCACTTCTACCGACTCTGAAGCTTTGACTGTTAACTTGCCAGAATCGCCAGCCCCAAAGGTCGAAGTCGATATCTGCGCGCCATCTCGAACATTTAAGCGTCCAGTAGTAATCTGCAAGTCTCCACCCATGCCAGTGCCATCTGTAGTTACTTGAGTTGTCACTAAGCTAGCCAGTTCGCTATTTGCAGAAGTGCCAAGTACGTCTACAAATTGAGTCGCATTCACTATGATGTTACCAGCCTTACCTGCACTCTCCGTAGAAGTCGAGATGCTTCCTCCGTTTTTAACTATCAACCCACGAGTGTTAATCTCTATATTTCCAGCATTCCCAGTTGCATCTGGTAGGGTTTCAGCTAATAAGCCAGTAGGAAACACAATATTGCCTACTTTCCCAGTGCCACTAACTTCTACAGTATTTGAGGCATTGACTGTGATATTTGCACCTCGACCAGCACCATAAGTCGCTGTAAAGATTGATGCGCCATCCCGAACAATAAAATCTCCAGTGTTAATGGTGACACTGCCTGCATCTTTAGCACCTAATGTATAAGCATCAAAGGAACTAGAATAAAAACCATTAGGCGTAGTACCTAGTAATTCTACTTTTTGTGAGGCATTGACAGTGAGATTTCCTCCTTTGCCATTTCCGCGAGTCGCAACACTGAACAAGCTACCATCTCGAAGAGTCAACCTTCCAGTATTAATTGTCAAATTTCCTGCATCTCCAGTGCTTGCAGAATCAACAAAAAAGGCACTCCGTCTATTTCCTGCACCTGTTGTGCCAATCACATCTACTGACTGGGACGCATTCACTAGCAAATTTCCGCCGCGTCCTTGGTTCGAGGTGGCGGTTGAAATTCTAGCACCTTGCTGAACAGTTAATTTATTTGTATTAATAGTGACATTAGCAGCGTTACCAGTACCGGATGTGCGGGCAAAAAGTCCCCCAGAATTGCCATTAGCGTCCGTACCAGATATGTCTAAAGACGCAGCATTGATTAGCAAGCTACCGCCTGGTTGTGCGCCTAAGGTATTTGTAACTAAACTCGAACCTTCAGTCAAAAAAACTTGATTACCTTGCACCTGGATATCACCAGCACCTTCACCACTGGCGTTAACGAGGGATGCTTGAGATAGGGAAATATTTGCCAGAGGGATTGTATCAGGAAAAGTTAGCTTCAGGCGATCGCCTGCGTCATCCACTCCGACAATTCCTTCTCCCGCCACAGATCCCAATTCGATGCGTCCTGCGGCTGCTTGCAAAATCGCACTTTCCAAACTGATATCACCACCAACCAATGCTAGAGTTTTACCTGTTGGTACTAATAAACCAGGCATTAATAATGTTTGTACTTGAATTGGTTTGGGGTTAGTGCCAAATTGCAAACCCAGAGGAACATTAATCGTTAGTAATGGTGGAATTTGGGGATTAGTAGCACTAAAATTAAAATCATTATCAAATCTTAAACTATTAGCTGTACTTGCTACAAAAGAACCTGCAACATCTAACCTTGCATTTGCTCCAAATATAATGCCGTTAGGGTTAATTAAAAATAGATTCCCATTACCCAAAACTCCCAGGGTTCCTAAAATATTCGATGGGTTATTACCTGTAACTCTTGTGAGAATATTCTCTATTCCTGTGGGGTTAGAAAAGTAAACTTGTTGCTGATTACCAATGCTAAATTCATTAAAGCTGTGAAATAAATTGGCCCCTCGGATGGCACCACCATCAATGTGTACAACTGAAGATTCTTGCCCTTGGGCATCAACACCTTGGGTTACAATTGATGATTCCTTACCCAAAGTCCCATCAACTTTAATTTCAGCTAGGGCATGGCTTTCTCCCAGAATCAAATAACTAGACAGCAAAAGCGCTAATCTCAAAAGTACCAATTCGTTGAATATTTTAAACAATTTCTTTGTCAAATAAATATTAATTTTGGTTATAAATTTTACTATAAATTAGCGTAGGTAAATTGGAAATTAGTGATTAACTAACAAGTATAGATTTTTACAATTATAATTGTGCGTCTATAGCCTTAGTTATGACTCAGCAAAAAAATCTAGCTTCAAAATATGTGATTAGGCGATCGCTCATTCATAAATATGCCTGACAACAAGCTGCGTTGCATCTACGCTTACAATTTAACCGTAAGCATATCCTGTAAATATTTGTCAGCGCGGTTAATATGACTGACGTAAACCCCAACATCACTGGAACTATTACGATCGCAGTACAGCCTCAAGACAATGGACAGTATATTTGTTACTTATCATCGTCTTTGAGCGATTCTCCTAGCGGGAATATACAATGCTACGGCCAAACAAAGGAACACGCGATCGCGATCGCATTAGAACAACTAGCCCATGAGTATCGCCAAATAGCAGAAGAACGACAAAATATAGATTGGGACACAGTGGAGCGATCAGACACTGGAGAGCCAATTACCAAGCATTACCATGTAATTCTGCACGGCTTTGTTGCATGAAAGGAAAAAAAGATATACTTTCCCTGGGTTAGAGCAGTAATTAGGCTTCGACTTTGTAACTGTCCGGCTTGCCCAACTGGATCATGCGATTAAGGGCAGCACATTGCAAGAACAACTCGACAGCTTGATTAT
>NZ_JACJRV010000060.1 GCF_014697475.1 Nostoc sp. FACHB-152 | reverse complement strand
AGAAGAGCTTATGGTTTAACTAACTTTGATAATTTTAGAAGAAGAATTCTACTCAATTGGTATTTCTGCTACTAATTTATCATATCTAGTCTGGGAGAGCCAAAAATATATCACTCCAACATTAACAGAGTTGGGTTTACCAGCAATGAAGGAAGCGGGTTGGCTAACTCGTACTTTAGAACTCCCCTATCCTTATACATTACAATATGAAGGCAGAATCACCCCTAAGTCTTTAAAAAAAGCATTTCTTAATATTCTTGATTTTGTACAGCAAAATCCTGAAAAGGCAGAATATATATTAAAATTTCTGCTTAAATTGATAAATTTAAATAAGGATAAAAATATAGTTGAAATTATTAAATTAACAAATCATGAAAAGTTAAATATAAAAAGTGTAATAGATGCTTTAGAGGAGCATTTTAACTATAAATATAAAACTCTTGGTGGTTCAAAATTGCCTGTTATTGCTTTCTATGCTATTTATCAGATTTTAATTAGAGAAATATCTAGATATAGTTCATGTAAGCTTGGAAAGCTAGGCAGTCATACAGCTTCTGATAGAACTTCTAGGACTGCGGGAGATATTGAAATATTTGATCAAAATAATCATCTGGTTGAAGCTATAGAAATAAAACATGGTCAAGAAATAATTTTACACATTGTTTATCGTGCTAGAGAAAAGATTATTAAATATAATCCTGGAAGATATTATATTTTTGCTTCAAAAGGTATTAAGCAATCAGAAGGAGAAGAAATTAACAACCTGATTACACAAATTTCATCTGAACATGGTTGTCAGGTAATCCTGAATGGAATTATCCCGACAATCAAATACTATTTAAGGTTAATCGAGTCCATCACTGATTTTATTGAGGGATATTCTCAGTTGATAGCGTCGGATAATGAACTACAAAAAATCCACAAAGAGAAGTGGAATGAGATTTTAGGCAGATTAATGAATGATGAATAAAAGAAATTCAGCTTTTTCAAGAGGGATGAAAGTAATCGTAAATTTCTTGCGCTAGCCGTGGCCCAATTCCCGAAACTTCGGCTAGTTGTGCAGGGGTAGCTTGGCGAATATAATCGACTGAGCGAAAATGTCCTAACAGTTGCTTTTGTCGATGATGTCCCAATCCTGGTATTTCATCTAAACGAGATCGCCTCAGTTTATCACTGCGTTGTTGACGATGGAAACTCACGGCAAACCGATGCGCTTCATCCCGTAAGCGTCGCAGTAATTGTACTCCTGGTTGTTCTGCATCAGTCTGTAAAGGGTGTGACTCTCCTGGTAGAAATATCTCCTCACGCTGTTTTGCCAAACTCACAACCCGCAAGTCTTCTAACAAGTTCATCTCTTGCAATACAGCCACGACGGATGATAACTGGCCTTTACCGCCATCAATCATAATTAAATCAGGCCAGTCAGGATTTCCGGCGCGTTGCATTTGTGGATCTTCGCTATACTTGCGAAAACGGCGTTGGATGACTTCAGCTAAACTGGCAAAATCATCTGAGTGTCCAGTTGTGACTGTGGGATTTTTGATTTTGTAATGACGATAATATTGCTTACCCGGTAAACCATCAATAAACACAACTTGGGATGCTACCGCATTTGAACCTTGGATATGAGAAATGTCGTAACCTTCAATGCGGTGGGGTAAGTCGGGTAAATCGAGAATATCAGCCAAATCTTGCATTGCTTGCGTATTGCGATCGCCCAATTTTTGCATTCTTTGCAATTCGTATTGGGCATTACGCTCTACCATCTCAATTAATTCTGCCTTAGTTTGGCGTTGCGGAGCTACAATTGTTACTTTTCTTCCCTTACGCTGACTTAAAACATCGGCCAAGATTTCAGCATCGGGTAACTCATGGTGTACTAAAATTTCGGCGGGAATTTCTACCGCGTCCGCAGTTTGATAATGCTCCTCTAAAACGCGTTGTAGAATAGCACCTGGTTCAGCGTGTGCATCAGCGACAAACGCCAAGCGTCCTACTAATTGCCCAGCCCGAATCTGAAATAATTGAATACAGGCAGCATTTTGACCATCACTTGCTAGGGCTATAGCATCCCGCGAAACTGTATCATCTGGTAAGGAGACTTTTTGATCCGCCGTCAGAGATTTTAACCCAGAAATTTGATCGCGTATCCGCGCTGCCGACTCAAAATTTAACGCCTCAGAGGCTTTGTGCATTTGTTCGGTTAAAATATCAATCAATTCCTGAGTCCGACCTTGGAAGACCATTGCCACTTTTTGCACAGTTTTGCGGTATTCTTCTGGTGAAATCAGTTGTTGACACACACCAGGACAACGCCCCATATCATAATTCAAGCAGGGTCGGTCTTTGAATAGGGGTTGCGGTCGTTGTCGCAGCGAAAATATGCGCTTACTAATGCGTAAGATTTCGCGTAACAAACCTGTATCTGTATAAGGCCCGTAGAACTTATCTTTTTCTTTACCTAGTTGGCGTTTGCGAGTGATGAATATGCGCGGATAGTCTTCTGACCAAGTGATGCAGACATAAGGATATTTTTTATCATCCTTAAGTAGTACATTAAAGTATGGCTGATGCTGCTTAATTAAGTTGGCTTCCAAAGCCAAGGCTTCGGCTTCGGTGTCGGTGACAATAAATTCAATTTCTGTCACCTGTCTAGCCATTGTAGCGATGCGCTCGCTTTTAGTGTAACCTTCGCGGAAATAGGAACGGACACGCGATCGCAACTTACGGGATTTACCTATATATATAATGCGATCGCTGCCATCCCGCATGAAATAAACTCCTGGTTCCGGTGGGATTTCAGCTAGACGACTTTCTAATCGTTCTGGATCTTTAACCAGTGGTAGTATTTGAGCTGATGTTGTCACAACTATAAATAGGTAATCTTACGTTTTTACCTATCTCTATTTTAAGAATAAATAAACTTTTTGTGTGAATTTCGCTTTTGAATAAAATTCAAAATTTACTTGCAAAAACATATAGGACTAGTATTTGATTTTTGAAAAAAATCAGTACATTGTTACTTGCCTTTTTGGGTTGCCTATTTCCTATTGCCTGACTACACAAGTATGTTCAGTAATCAAACCGGATTCCTGTATCTTGCTCGGAATCACTATCTGTGCCTGTTTCTAACCTATACATATATTGCACAGATTGTTTATATTTTATCAAAAAATATTAGTTTTTTTAGAACTTATCCTGCTTGAGCAAAATAGATTGATTTAAATAATTTAAATACAACAACAAGCTAATTCTTCTTGAATTGCCTTAGTTAAATGTATTAAATTTATTGGTTTAACAAAGTAACTACGAACGCCTAAATTCATCGCCCGTTCTTTCTCAGCTTTAAAGGCAAATGCTGAAACTACAATAATTGGTATTTTAGCTAAATCAGAGTGTTGCTGAATTTGTTCTAACAACCAATATCCATCAACACCAGGTAATTTCAAATCTAACAACATTAAGTCTGGCAGAAAATTTTCTATAGTTGAGAAAAAAGCGTTACCATTTGATAGACTTTTGACGTTGTAACCACAGTAAACAAGGTAATCACATAACAACATTCTATTTACGTCATTATCTTCAATTAGTAAAACTTTTTTTGCCTCATGTTTATACAATTGTGTGGCTGGATTCAGGAGATGTGATGTCATTTGTTATCACTAATTTTCTGCAAATATTTACAATTGTGTTCATACAATGAATACAGAAATTTTTTAATCATCTAAATAAAATCCTTGAGTTTTACTTAAATTAAAATATTTTTTAATAATAGTCAACCAAATTTTACTCTTGTATGACTTTGAATAAAAAATGTTATTGTACTTTTTAGGAAAAAATTAACAATAAATTTATATTTGTTGCAGATTTAGTAGCATCTAACCTCAAATTTTTATAAAAAGTTTACTTTTTGCTAATTCTAAAGTAAATCTACTTAAATTAATACTTAATAATAAGTATAAAACAACAGTAATAATACAGATTAAATATTAAGAGTGTATAAAAAAAGAAGCAATTCTGCTTCTTTAGTTATTTAGTAGATTGAAAATCGGCATTTTAACTGGATAGTTTTTAAACTTGCGTTGTTTAGCCAAATATATTTCAGTTAAGTCCCAAACTCTTGGTTAAAGTCAATTGTTTTAATGAACCGCATAGACAAGTCCGCAGCTACTCTACCCTTCGGGTTCTGCTTTAGCAATACGAGTTATCCTTTGGAGTAATCGCAGGGTAGAACACAAAGAACGTAAAGAGAAAGAAGATATTACAAACTGAACCGTATTGGCTTAAATTTTGACTTACAATTTAGGTATAATTAGAACTTTATCTACTTCAAAAACGTTATTAGCAATACGTTTATTATCGATACATATTCAATCTAAGACTTATTCATCAATATCAGTAACTTTTAGCCTGAAAAAGCTACTAGATAAAAACCTAGTGCATATGGATAGATATAAAGATTATATTTTTTTAGTTTTTCGCTGCTGTATAGCCGCGCAACTAGCGATCGCCATTAGTCCAATTAGTGCTGATGGTTCTGGGATTTTGCGTCTGGGAGGAGATGCATTGTTAAGTCTAGTGTGCTGATTACTAACTGCCCCCGCATAGCTGGCTACGGGAGCAGCACTTATACCACCAGTCTGTTTAATAATGCTGTTGGGTAAGGTATTTTCTCCGCCTTCAATTCCATCATCAGTGGTTTCAAGTTCGATTGAATCTGAGTTTGTTGGGAAAGTTTGTGCTAGCAGAGGATATTGTCCTAAAGCGGCAATTACTGACAAAGAAGTAGCAAAGATCCTAATTTTTACAAGATTGCTGACCATGCACCTAGATTAGTTAATTTTGGGTTTGAACTTTAGGTAATAGTAAATCTACTTTTTTGAGTAAATTATAATTTATCTACTATCACCTTAAGTAATTTCCCTGTAGTCTAACGTGAAACTAGAGTTACACAGGTATAAACTTATAAAATTCTGGTAATTTTACAATCAAGAATTCATAAATTAGACATAGTACCAGGGTTAAGATTTTGAGCCAGCAATTTTAATTTTTTGGATTACAGAAAATCGGCAATTCTGTCAACGGCAGTTTCTAACAAAGGTGGTTCATGTACTAGTGCAAAACGGACATATCCTTCTCCTGATTTGCCAAACCCAGCACCGGGAGAAGCCGCTACACCCGTTTGTTTGACCAACTGAGTACAAAATTCAATAGAATTTTGCTGCCAAGGTGAAGGTAACTTAGCCCAAATATACATTGTGGCTTTAGGGCTAGGAACCAGCCAACCAATGCGATGTAAAGCTTTCACAAAAGCATCACGACGTTTACGGAAGGTAGCAACTGTATGTTCTACCCCTGCTTGTGGGCCTGTCAAGGCAGCGATCGCTCCATTTAAAATGCCCCGATACTGATTAAAATCAACTGCGGCTTTGATTTGTCGTAAAGCTTTGATTAACTCAGCATTACCGATGGCGTACCCAATCCGGAAGCCGCCCATATTGTAAGACTTGGAAAGGGTGAAAAATTCAATCGAGACGCTTTTTTCTGGATCAGCTTGTAAAACTGACGGTACTAAAGATTGAGACTGAGAAAAACTCTCCCCTACTCCCCTAATTTCTTCAAATACTAAATCTACGTAGGGGAAATCGTGAACTAAGACAATATTATGTTGCTGACAAAAAGCCACGGCTTCTTGAAAAAGCGATAAAGGAGCGATCGCTGAAGTGGGATTATGAGGATAGCTCAATACCATCATTTTCGACTGAGCCACAACAGCCGCAGGAATATCAGCAAACAAAGGTAAAAAATCGTTTTCTGCCAATAGCGGCATAGGGTAAATTTGCCCACTAGCTAAGTAAACTCCACCCGCATGGGAGGGATAACCTGGATCGAGTAACAGGGCAAAATCGCCTGGATTCAGTAAAGCTAGTGGTAAGTGAGCAGTACCTTCTTGGGAACCGATGAGCGGCAATACTTCTGTTTCTGGATCAACCTTGATGCCAAACTTCTGCTCATACCAGTGAGCCGCAGCTTGGCGGAAGGTTTGTGTACCATGAAACAGCAGATAACCGTGGGTGCTACGGTCATGCAGCGATTGAGAGATCGCTTCAATCACGTGACTTTCAGCAGGTAAATCAGAAGACCCCAGCGATAAATCAATTAACTCTTGCCCGACCGCCAGAGCCGCCGCCTTGGCTCTGTCCATATCGGCAAATACATTAGATTGCAGGGGTTGTAAACGTTGTGCAAATTGCATATTAGTCCTTTGTCCTTTGTCCTTTGTCATTAGCCATTTACTAACGACTCATGACTAATGACCAATGACTAATTTTTATTCAAATGCGTATCTAACAGACTGAGTAACTTATCTTTGCCAATTACGCCTTCAGTTGATTCTAATAATTGCTCTCCTTGAATTAGCCTTAAGGCTGGTACACCTTCAACCCCATACTGTTTAACAGAAACAGGGTTGGGGTCAACTTCCATTTTGACAACTTTCAGGCGATCGCTGTATTTGTTAGCAGCTATATTAATCAGTGGCGACATCAATTGACATGGGCCACACCAAGAAGCCCAAAAGTAAACTAATACAGGCTGCTCAGATTTCAAAACTTCGGTTTCAAACTCAGCATCAGTGATGGTGATTACACCCTTACTCATTGCAGTCTCCATTAGTTGACATCAATCATTGGCACACAAAATACTCTATCCCAAAGTCGTCAACAGTCCATAGTCATTTGTCATTTGTCATTTAACTATTGACTATTGACTACCGAAGCAAAATCCCACAACCTACAGGCGTGGGACTAGCTCACATTTAGTATTTACCAAATTTTACAATTGATCCAATTGCTTACGTAAAGAATCTAATTCGGCATCAACTACTTCATTAGGTTGGGTTGAAGTAGTTTGGGGTGGAGTAGTTTGCTCTGGTGGTAGTAAGTTCTGATTAGGTGGGCTTGCAGGAGCCAGTGATGCCTTTAATGCTGCCAATTCATCATCTACATCGCTTCCCTGTTCCAAGCGGGCAAATTGGCTTTCTAAATCTGCACCTGCCAACTCTGCTGCTGACTGGGCGCGAGCTTCTTGCATCAGGACTTTTTCTTCCATCCGCTCAAATGCAGCCATTGCACTGTTAGTATTCATACCCCGTACCATACCCTCAAGTTGTTCTTGAGCTTTGGCGGTAGTAATCCGGGCTTTGAGCATTTCTTTCTTGGTTTTAGCTTCCGAAAGTTTGCTTTCTAGCTGGATTAAGTTACGTTTTAGGGTTTCTACTTGAGTTGATTGCTGATCTAAGCTAGCTTTAAGAGCTACGCTAGTGTCGTTATAAGTTTTTTTACGTTCTAAGGCTTGACGTGCTAGGTTTTCATCACCTTTTTGCAGTGCTAATTGGGCGTTGCGCTGCCATTTATTAATTTCATTTTGGGCATCATTGTACTGTTTTTCAGTTCGTTTTTGGGCGGCGATCGCTTGAGCTACTCCCTGACGCAACTGTACCAAGTCTTCCTGCATTTCCAGGATGGCTTGCTCTAGCATTTTTTCAGGGTCTTCAGCTTTATTTACTAAGTCGTTGATATTTGCACCGACTACTCGCTTAATACGATCAAATAATCCCATAATCCTTGTTTTTCCTTTTACAGTTTAGGTGCTTGATTGGACGGTTAAGGTTTTTACTATTTATTTAATAGTTTCTTATTTCAATGTAATCTTTCCGGCTTGGTTCGGTACAGGCCGACACCTCTTATATTGTTAAGATATACCCTGGTTAGAGCAATTGACTAGTTTTCAAGGCTCTTGAGCCTTAGGTAATTGCTGTGGTGATGTCTTTTCTGACTCATGCTGCACTTGGGTTTTCATTGCTGCTAATTCAGCATCAATATCATTGCTAGATTCTAGAGATGCAAACTGTTTTTGTAGGTCATCGCTGCCTAATTGGGCAATAGCTTCCGATTTTGCTTCTATCTGGAAAACTTTCTCTTCCATCCGTTCAAAAGCATTGAGGCTGCTAGTCGTAGAAACGCCACTCAGCATTTCCTGGAGTTTATAAGATGCTTCCGCAGAACGCGCGCGGGCAATATACATATCTTTTTTGGTTTTAGCCTCAGAAATCTTCAACTCTAGCGATCGCATATCCTTTTTCAGGCGTTCTACAATTTCGGTTTGTTGCCCTATTTGATTAGAGAGGGATGTGGCAGTTTCTTGGTAAGCTCGACGTTTAGTTAAGGCTTCCCGTGCTAAAGGTTCATTACCTTGTTGAAGTGCGAGTTGGGCGCGACGATACCATTCTTCGGCGGTAGAGTTGGCAGCAATAGCCTGTCGTTCAGTGCGTTTTTGGGTAGCGATCGCTTGTGCTATTCCCTGTCGCAATCGCACCAAATTGTCTTGCATTTCGCTGACGGCTTGCTCCAAAATTTTCTCTGGATCTTCTGCACTGCCGATCAGGCTATTAAGGTTAGCACGAATCACCCGCAGGATACGCTTGATTAAGTCCATATCGGCTCTCCATTCATTCTTAGCAGGCAACAGGCAACAGGCAGGAGGTATAAATAATAAACTTTCTTCCTTTACACCCTTGCACCCTCACACCTCCACACCTCTAAACTTTTGCGCCTTCTGTTGATTCATCCTATCGTAAATTTTTGTCAATTATGGCTGTTGCACTCGCGCTTTCAGCCCTTGAGCTTGTAACTCTTGTAACCTTTGTTGAACTTGCTCTTTAGTTTTTAAAGCACCTAGAAAAATCAACTTTTGGTCGCTTGATAAATAAGCATCCGGAACGATTTGCCGTGCAGTAACTAGAGAACGAGCATCTTGATTATCAATCACGATATGATAAAACCCATCTGCTGCGGGTGTGATTTCGGCATTTATCTGTGGTGCAGTGGTTGTCAGTTGTGGCAAAGGTGTTGCTGTCGCAATAGAAGGGAGATTCAGTGGCTGTACTGGCTGTACTGGTTGTAATTCTGGTAGTGGGCTGGCGACTGGGGTAGGAATCACCACAGGTTGATTAACAGGTGCTACCGGGGTTGATTGAAGTTTAGGCTGTAATCCAACTATATCGTTGGGGTCTTTAACTTCTGGAAACTCCTGAGCCGCTAAATTAGGATACTTGGGTATAGGGGTCAGTTGTGTTTCAGCAGCAGGTTGGGACGTAGGTTCAAAACCTTGAGTCTCAGTGCTATTGGAATTAGAAGCAGAATTGTTGTTAAATATCTTGTCTAAACTCAACTGTGGCAAACTTTTAGGATTAAACACTACATACCCTAAAGTGAGGCTAGCCATTAACAACAGCAGCATAGAGCCGATCCCTAAAGGTGACAGCAGACTGTCGTTATAATTGCTGGGCGGTTTTGTTTGTTGTTGCTCATCTGTTAAACTCCGCAGCAAAGCTTCACTCGATTCTAAATAATCATCTGGGTGAGTAGGCGTTTCGTTTGGCTGGATGAGGTTTTCACTTTGAGCAGCCTTAACTTTAGCAGGTACTATGCTGCCGGTAGACTGGGGTGATGGCAGAGGAATGTGTGCTTCTTGAAGAGAATCTGTAGACGGTGGGTGCTGAATCTTCTGCCCTTCTTCGATGTTCGCTGTGGCTGATGCTGGTTTCTCTAAAGAAGATTCGGGTATAGGCCTAGGCAGTACATTAGTTTTAACTTCGGCTATTGGTAGCCCAAGCCCTGCTAAGGCTGTTATTTCTTTAGCTTCCTGAGCTAGACTGCTGATATAAACACCTGTACGGGGTTGATGGGCTGTCTTGGATGCGATGCGCGCACGGCGGTATCGAGCCAATTCTTGATCTAGCTGCACTTCCAAGCTAGCCAAGGCTGCGGCTAGTGCTGGCTTCAACCCAGTTGTTTTAGACAATTGAATACCGGAATCTATCGGCGAGTTTTGACTCATTGCCCGTATGCCTTAAACCTAGACTGTGAGATTGACTTGAGATAATTTGTGCTAATACTAGCGAAAATTTTCTGATCACTATAGACTTTCTTGAAATATCTTGAATTTCAGCCCTCCACACTCAGCACTTTTAATTAAGGATGTCTTTTAAATCAATCAATGATATTTTAGGCGTTCTGGAACAGCAAGCCAGATGGCAAGAGCAACCATTACAAAAGGTACTTCAGTGCTGGGCCGAAGTGGTTGGCGCAGTAGCCGCTACTCATACCCAACCTTTGGTAATTCAGCGTGATGTTTTGCGGGTTGCAACTTCTGGTGCTGCTTGGGCGCAAAATTTGACTTTTAAACGCCAAACTATACTTTTAAAGTTAAATCAAAAGCTGCCTACACCCTTAGCAGATATTCGGTTTTCTACTGCTGGTTGGCAACATCCCTCTAATCAGCCACAACCACTAACAGGTTCGCCACAGGAACATCCCAGTTACTTGGGTAATGTGAATAATGACAGATCTGATAAGTTAAGCTCACTAGAAGACGCTCAGTCTGCTTTTGGTTCCTGGGCGCAAAAGATGCAAGTGCGATCGCAGGGTTTACCTCTTTGTCCCCAATGTCAATCTCCTACTCCTATTGGTGAACTTCAACGTTGGCAAGTTTGTGCTATTTGTGCCTCTAAGCAGTTTTGAACAATCAAACTGGTTTTGTAATTAATATTTATCTTAATTAATATTTTTTGATTAAATTAGTAAACTGTTGATAAGATTGCTATTGTCGCTATGTCTTCTTAGACCTAATTGCGAAATTATTAAGAAATTTAGGGTGAATTAGTAGCTGGTCAAAAAACAGTTAGAAATTAGTAATCAGGGGTCTAGGTATTCATTTACCTAAATAATTTAAAATTTGGCTGAACGCTACGTATAAACAAGGTAATTTTTCGTTAGATATAGCTGATTTACCTAACGGAAATACCTAAGCAATTAAATACAAAATAACTGAAGCCTCAGATATTACAAAGCTAGAACATCTATCTCTAGACTGTTGTTGGTTACAAAAAATCTGAGTTAATTTTGCTTTGGCAATAGGCTGCCCTAATCTAGGAAGAAGTCTAAGTTTTTCCTGCTTACAAGTTTTGAAATCCTACTTGATTTTTAAAATAGGAAAATTCCGGCTATTTTTCAGAAATAGTGGCTTTATATCTAGATAAGTTTTGGCTAGTAATATCTCAGTAAATTTTGGTGGCAATTTTTTTCTGGCTAGCTACAATATATACAATGTTTTATCGTTGAATAGCGATATTAGTCTAGTTTAAAGTATAAATTAAAATTCCTGTCAAATCCAAAGTTTGAGTTTTAAGCTTGATCCCTAGCAATTTTGAACTAAAAATTAGTATGTACTTGCTCTAGCAATCTTTGATAAATATAACAAGATTCTAAAAACATCCTAAAGTTTATTTTGATGTTGGGATCGCTAGAACACAGAGCAAATAATGATTTGTTGGCAAAAATCCGTGTTTATATCTAGAAGCAAAATATAAAGATGCAACTCAGCCCTAAACGGCAATAAAAATAAAATCATATGAAACCGATTAATTTTTTTACATCAGCCTGTAGATATTGCCGTCATTACCAGCCAGAAGGCCGCCGTGGTGGAACGTGCCAGCAGTTAGGTGCATCAGTACAAGCAAGCTGGAAAGCTTGTTCTTTGGCCCTACCGCCTTTTGCACCTTCTTGGGAGAAATTGGAAGATTCTTGGAGTTTGCCAGATGCAACACCAGTTTTAGAGACTTCTCACTCTCTGGCTGCTGTGGCAGATAATATAAATGTTGTGCCTGTTGAAGAAATAGTTAGCCTTACGCCTGAAGAAGCTGAAGCTAAAGCATTGCTAATTTAGCTAGTATTTTTTAGTGAGCTTAGTTTGTAGTATTTTAAGAAAAAATTTACTTTGAAAATTTCTAGTGCTGTAAACCTTGAAATCTCAAAAAATCGCACCTAATACCAATTTTGGGGTTGTAGAAAAAATCTACATAACAAGGCTTTTTTAGACAAATATAAAAATATTACCCAAACCAAAATTGATACGTTCCAAAGGTGCGATTTTAGCCATTTTAAGGCAACCAAGGGAAGGAGCGAAAATCGGGCGATCGCTTTTCTAAAAAGGCTTGTTTTCCTTCTGCACCTTCTTCTGTCATGTAATACAGTAAAGTTGCATTCCCCGCAAGTTCTTGTAAACCTGCTTGTCCATCACAGTCAGCGTTGAAGGCCGCTTTCAGACAGCGAATTGCGATCGGACTTTTTTGTAAGATTTCCTGCGCCCATTGAATACCTTCTGCTTCTAATTGTGCAATTGGCACGACACAATTCACTAAACCCATTTCTAGGGCTTGCTGGGCATCATATTGACGGCAGAGAAACCAAATTTCTCGCGCCTTTTTCTGCCCAACAACACGGGCGAGGTAACTAGCACCGAAACCACCATCAAAACTACCGACTTTCGGGCCTGTTTGTCCAAAAATGGCATTATCAGCAGCAATCGTTAGGTCGCAAATTAAATGTAAAACGTGGCCACCACCAATCGCATATCCAGCTACTAAGGCAATAACTACTTTTGGCATAGAACGAATCAAGCGTTGCAAATCCAACACGTTCAGGCGTGGAATTCCAGCATCGTCTACATAACCAGCTTGTCCGCGCACACTTTGGTCACCGCCAGAACAAAAGGCGTATTTGCCATCAGTGTGAGGGCCTGCGCCTGTAAATAGAACTACGCCAATACTTGTATCTTCACGGGCATCACAAAACGCGTCGTAAAGTTCAAACACAGTTTTTGGACGGAAAGCATTACGTTTGTGAGGGCGGTTAATGGTAATTTTTGCAATGCCATCAGTTTTGTGATAGAGAATGTCTTCGTAAGTTTTGACAGGTTGCCAGTTAACTTGCATGAGAATGAATTGCGCGATTGTGCTTGAGAATTTTATCGCGGACTGGGAAGCGATCGCTAAAATTTAGTCTCTCAAGTACAATCAGGGATGATTTTTGACTAACAGGGTAAATGCGCCGCGACACCATCTTCTATAAATTGTTCCAGCAATTTCCAGGATTGCTGTTTGAATTGGTAGACCAACCACCGCCAGAAGCAGCCAATTATCAATTTGAATCGGTGGAAATTAAAGAAACAGCGTTTCGCATTGACGGCGTATTCCTTCCACCTGCTAATGCAGCATCTAAAGTTGTCTTCTTTGCTGAAGTGCAGTTTCAAAAGGACGAAGATTTATATCATCGCTTTTTTAGCGAATTGTTTTTGTTTCTTTATCGCAATGCTATCCGTTATGATGACTGGTTTGGAGTGCTGATATTTCCTTCTCGCAGCTTGGAACCCTCCAACTGGATAATTCACCGCGCTTTGTTGGAGAGTGGTCAAGTCAAGCGGATTTATTTAGATGAATTGGGTGATTTACGACAACAACCTTTGGGATTGGGTTTGATGCTGTTGACTACAATTCCTGAAGCAGAAACAGTGGAAGCCGCGCGGTATTTAGTAGAGCAAGCACAGCAACAATCAGAACAGGCAATAATAGATTTAATTGCCACGATAATACTTTACAAGTTTTCTAACCTAAGTCGAGAGGAGATTGCCGCAATGTTGGGACTGATTACAGAAGAACCAAGGGCTATTAGAGAAGCAAAGGAAGAAGCAAGGCAAGAAGAAGGTCAAACACTAGTTTTTCGACAGTTAAATCGTAAATTAGGGACAATTTCTGGTGTATTACTTTCCCAAATACAGGCTTTGTCGCTAGAACAGATAGAAGCTTTAGCTGAGGCTTTGCTAGATTTTTCGACGATCGCAGATTTGGAAGGATGGTTAAACTCTCAAAAACAAGAGTAACGTGAGTTCGGGATAAGCTGTAACCATGATTCTATCGTTGGCTGAAACTCCTATTCCTTCGTATAACTAGCAGCAAAATCGTCTTAACCCGAACTGAGGTAAGAGTAATAGTTGTGTCAACTTTTAATTACAAAAAAACGCAAAGGCGAACCTTTGCGTTTTTTAATGAAATAATCTGAAATTAGCTGCTGAATACTTCCACAGGCAAACGGCTAAAGGCCAGACGTTCATTCTGCACATCAACAAAAATTGTGTCGCCATCGTTAAACTCGCCGCGTAAGATGGCTTTGGCAATTTGGGTTTCTAACTCGCGTTGAATCGCCCGTTTTAGTGGACGCGCCCCAAATACTGGGTCGTAGCCTACCTCTGCTAAGAAATCAAGGGCAGCATCGGAGAGTTTGAGGGAAATCTTGCGATCGCTCAATCTATCTCTTAATCTTTGTACTTGCAACTGCACAATGTAACGCAGTTCTTTCTTATCCAGGCTGTGGAAGATGATAACTTCATCAATCCGGTTGAGGAACTCTGGCCGGAAGCTATTCCGCATGGCTTCCATAACTCGATGGCGCATTTCGTCGTAGCGAGAATCATCTCCAGCAATATCAAGAATGTACTGCGAACCGATGTTACTGGTCATGATGATAATCGTGTTCTTGAAGTCCACAGTGTGACCTTGGGCATCGGTGACGCGACCATCATCGAGAATTTGCAGGAAGATGTTGAAAACATCGGGGTGTGCTTTCTCGATTTCGTCGAAGAGAATCACGGCATAAGGACGACGGCGGATTGATTCGGTAAGTTGTCCGCCTTCTTCGTAACCGACGTAGCCAGGAGGCGCGCCAATTAAGCGAGAGACTGCGTGTTTCTCCATATACTCGGACATATCAATTCGCACCAGTGCTTCTTCGGTGTCGAACATATATGTCGCCAAGGCTTTCGCTAACTCGGTTTTACCTACACCAGTCGGCCCCAAGAAAACAAAGCTAGCAATGGGACGATTGGGGTCAGCGAGTCCTGCACGCGATCGCTGAATGGCATCCGCAACGGCTGTAACGGCCTCATTTTGTCCAATTACGCGGCGGTGTAGTTCATCTTCTAAGTGCAGTAGTTTTTCTTTTTCAGATTCCACTAACTTACTGATGGGGATTCCTGTCCACTTAGAAATAACTTCGGCAATATCAGATTCGGTGACTTCTTCCCGCAGCAGGGATTTACCAGTTCTTTGGGCGTTGGCTAGTTCACTTTCGGCTACTTCGAGTTTGCGATGCAAGTCTGTTAAATTGCCGTATTTTAATTCAGCAGCGCGGTTGAGGTCGTAGTCGCGTTCTGCTTGCTGAATCTCTAAGTTAACCCGTTCAATTTCTTTTTTAACAGCCTGAATTTTATTAATAATGTCTTTTTCAGACTGCCATTGGGTACTTAGGGTTCTTTGTTCTTCTTTGAGATCGGCAATTTCTTTTTCTAGCCTTCCCAACCGTTCACGAGAAGCCGCATCGCTTTCTTTTTGCAAAGATAGCTTCTCCATTTCTAATTGGAGAATCTTACGGTCGATTTCGTCGAGTTCTTCTGGTTTGGAGGTAATCTCCATCTTGAGTCTCGCGGCGGCTTCGTCTACTAAGTCAATGGCTTTGTCTGGTAAAAAGCGATCGCTAATATATCTACCCGAAAGTTGCGCCGCAGCCACTAAAGCACTATCAGAAATCTTCACGCCGTGGTGGTTTTCATAGCGTTCGCGCAAGCCGCGCAAAATTGAAATTGTATCTTCAACGCTGGGCTGATCCACGTAAACTTGTTGGAAACGTCTTTCTAAAGCAGCATCTTTTTCAATATATTTGCGATATTCATCTAAAGTTGTCGCCCCAATACAGCGCAATTCACCCCGCGCCAACATTGGTTTTAACAAGTTACCCGCATCCATTGCGCCTTGGGTTGCACCTGCACCAACAACGGTATGAATTTCATCAATAAATAAAACTATATTGCCGCCAGATTCGGTAACTTCTTTTAAGACTGCTTTGAGACGTTCTTCAAATTCACCCCGGAATTTTGCCCCCGCAATCAAAGCACCCATATCCAAGGCGATGAGTTTGCGGTCTTTTAAAGATTGAGGAACATCCCCAGCCACGATGCGTTGGGCTAATCCTTCCGCGATCGCAGTTTTACCAACACCAGGTTCCCCAATCAACACGGGGTTATTTTTGGTGCGGCGTGAGAGAATCTGCACGGTACGACGAATCTCATCATCCCGCCCAATTACTGGATCGAGTTGACCTTTACGCGCCGCTTCTGTGAGGTCACGCCCATATTTTTCCAGTGCTTCGTATTTACCTTCTGGATTTTGGTCGGTCACTTTCTGGTTCCCTCGAATTTGTTTAATAATATTTTTCAGCTTGCCTTCATCTAAACCGAATTCTTGGAGTAGACCTTTGCCAAAGCGGTCATCTTTGGCGTAAGCCAACAATAAGTGTTCAATAGAAATATATTCGTCTTTAAATTCTTTACGATAATTATCAGCCCGGTCTAGTAATGTGTCTAAGCTGCGTCCTAAAAAGACAGAACTGCTGCTACCAGAAACCTTTGGCTGACGTTGGATAAATTGATCGGTGCGATCGCGGAGTTTTTGGAGATTAACACCCGCTTTAGTTAAAATACTGCTGGTTAGCCCTTCTTGTTCTAACAGGGCTTTCATCAAGTGTTCGCTTTCAATTTGTTGCTGTTGATATTGTTTAGCAATATCCGGTGTGTGGGCGATCGCTTCCCAAGCTTTTTCTGTAAATTGATTAGGGTTAGTAGGTTGCATAGGCTGTTTAAATAACCACTCCAGACATGAAGCGCAGAAAAAGTTTCACTTTTGTTCTATATCGTTATTGTATGAAGAGGAGTGCAACTGCCTGGATCGGTATTCACGTCTTTATCCAGTAGTATTACCTTAACTATTTATAAATTTCATCGGTCTTCGCTGGTATTTTCGGTAATTACGGCAAAGAAATGGGCGGTTAGAAATCGCGTCTACACAGATAAAACGTTAATTATAGAACTTGAAACCTAACCCCCTAACCCCCTTCCCTCGTAGGGAAGGGGTAACATTCAAAGCCTCTCTCCGTATAGGGGAGAGGTTTGGAGAGGGGTTTTTCAGATCCCATGAAAAGTCAGAGTTAGGGTAGGGTAAAAATATTTTTGCAAGAAGTCTACTGAATGTTTAATTTTTAGGTTTTGTGAATGAGGCTTTTGTCTTCATTAAAGGAGTTCTGAGGTTCATTAATGAAGCTCAGAACTCCTTTAATGGAGTTCTGAGGCTCATTAATGAAGCTCAAAGGTTCTTTAATGGAGTTCTGCAACTCTTTTTATGGGGAGTCGAGGATGATTTCGGCAATGGAAAAGTCGTGTTTAATCTCTAGGCTGTTGAGTAAGACTATTATTTAGTCCGCGTAGGCGGACTTTGTTTGTGTAGCCGCGAATTCTTTCGCTAAGAAACGAACCGCAGAGGCGCAGAGTTCACAGAGAAATAAGAGTTTTAGAGAGTTCTTTTGTAAGTTTTAGCCATTAAAATGTCACGACACTGCGAATCGATTCACCTTTGTGCATCAAGTCTAAGGCATCATTAATTTGCTCAATGGGCATGACATGGGTAATCAAATCATCAATATTTATCTTCCCATCCATGTACCAATCAACAATTTTCGGTACATCTGTCCGTCCTCTCGCACCGCCAAAAGCTGAACCTTTCCACACTCTACCAGTGACTAGTTGAAATGGACGCGTGCTGATTTCTTGCCCTGCACCAGCTACACCAATAATTACGCTGACACCCCAACCTTTATGGCAGCATTCTAAGGCTTGACGCATAACTTTGACATTGCCAATACATTCAAAGCTGTAGTCAGCACCACCTTTTGTTAAATCAACTAAATAACTAACTAAATCACCTTCGACTTCGTTGGGGTTAACAAAATGCGTCATGCCGAACTTTTCGGCTAAGGCGCGTTTACTGGGATTAATATCTACTCCCACAATCATATCGGCTCCTACCATCCGCGCTCCTTGGATGACGTTTAAGCCAATACCACCTAAGCCGAAAACTATAACTTTTGCACCTGGTTCGACTTTAGCTGTATAAATAACTGCACCAATACCTGTGGTTACGCCGCAACCGATGTAACAAACCTTTTCAAAGGGTGCGTCTTCTCGAATTTTAGCAACGGCGATTTCTGGTAAGACTGTATAGTTAGCAAACGTAGATGTACCCATGTAGTGGTGAATCATTTCGCCACCAATACTAAAACGGCTAGTACCGTCAGGCATTACACCGCGTCCTTGGGTGGAGCGAATGGCTTGACAAAGATTGGTTTTGAGGCTGAGACAATATTCACACTGGCGGCATTCTGGGGTGTATAAGGGAATTACATGATCTCCTGGTTTGACACTGGTGACACCAGCACCCACCTCGACTACCACACCAGCACCTTCATGCCCTAAAATTGCGGGAAACAAACCTTCAGGATCAACACCCGAAAGGGTATAAGCATCGGTGTGGCAAACTCCAGAGGCTTTAATTTCAACTAAAACTTCTCCAGCTTGTGGCCCCGATAATTGAACCGTTTCAATAGTTAACGGCTTACCCGCACCATAAGCGACTGCTGCTTTAACTTCCACGCCGTAGCTCTCCTGTATCCAGTTGCATTAATAAACTGTTATGAGTTTATATTGCAATCCAGTTTCAGATAAGCCTGTTTTTTCTCTGCCTGTTCCCTTGCTTCTATTGAGGAACACAGTATTAGTTTATATCGGAGGGTGGTTGCAAAAAGATTTTTTATAATTACTAGACGTTAACTAAAATTGCATTTTCTGGTGAGATTGGTACATTAGTTACAGGCGGCAAATCTGGAAGATGATATCTATCCGCCGCATGAATTTTTTGATTTTGTCAACCCCTTCCTCTATTCCTAATTTTACAAAGCTTATGAACCCTGCCCTAACTAAAATTGGCGCTCAAATGTCCAACCTAACTGGTGTACGCGCGATTATGAAGGACATTATCGAAACCTTGCAAGCTAGTGAGGGGCGGGAATTAATTAATTTGAGTGCCGGAAATCCGTTAATTTTGCCAGAGGTAGAACAGTTGTGGCGAGATGCAACGGCAGAACTTTTGGCTAGTTCAGAATATGGCGAGGTTGTTTGTCGCTATGGTTCCAGTCAGGGGTACGGGCCATTAATTGAAGCGATCGCAAATGATTTCAACAAACGCTATGGTTTAAGCTTAACCCCACGCAATATCTTAATCACTCCTGGCAGCCAAACTCTCTATTTCTACGCTGCTAATGCTTTTGGTGGCTACACCAGTAACGGTGAACTCAGACAAATTGTTTTACCTTTAAGTCCCGACTACACAGGCTATGGTGGTGTGTGCTTGTATCCAGAGGCTTTAGTCGCCTACAAACCAACTCTAGATATTGATGCGGCTAACCATAAATTTAAATATCGCCCCGATTTTAGCCAATTGTCGGTGTCAGAAAATACTGGCTGTATTATTTTCTCTCGTCCTTGCAACCCCACAGGTAACGTAATGACCGAGGATGAGGTGAAAAAAATCGCCGCTTTAGCTGCTGCTTATGATGTACCTGTATTGATTGATTCAGCTTATGCGCCTCCCTTCCCGGCGTTAAACTTTACAGATATGCAGCCAGTATTTGGCGATAACATTATTCATTGTATGAGTTTGTCCAAAGCAGGATTACCAGGAGAACGCATCGGTGTAGCTATCGGTGATGAAAATTTGATTCAAGTTCTGGAGTGCTTCCAGACAAATATGTGCATTCATCCCTCACGCTATGGACAGGCGATCGCATCTCGTGCTATCAACTCTGGTAGTCTGGTACAAATATCTGAACAAGTCATCCGTCCCTTCTACCAGAAGAAGTTTACAGTTCTAGAAAATACTCTAGAGTCTTCCATGCCTAAAGATTTACCTTGGTTCCTCCACCGTGGCGAAGGCGCAATCTTTGCTTGGTTGTGGCTGAAAGATTTACCCATCACTGATTGGGAATTTTACCAAGAACTGAAAAAAGTCGGTGTCATTGTCGTTCCTGGTAGTACCTTCTTCCCTGGTTTGAAAGAAGAATGGCAACACAAGCATCAATGTGTACGCATTAGCTTGACTGGCAGTGATGATGAAATCGTGTCTGGTATGCAAAGATTAGCCAAAGCAGCAGAACAAGTTTATCAGCGTGCGGCTGTGAGTGCTTAATACAAGCAGGGGAGCAGGGGAGCAGAGGGGAGTAAAACTAGTAACGAATAACAAATTACCAATGACAAAAAAACAGAAGAATAGCAAAGCTGAAGCAAAATCCCCACTCCCGACTCCCAACTCCCAACTCCCTAATTTAGATGACTGGTTAACAATTGGGAAAATTGTTGCACCTCAAGGGTTGGCTGGAGAATTAAGAGTTTATCCTGAAACTGATTTTCCCGAACGCTTTGAAGTACCGGGAACACGTTGGTTGTTGCGTCCTGGTCAGACAGAACCGCAACCAATAGAATTATTAGATGGCCGTTACTTGGATGGCAAGAATTTATATGTAATTACAATAGCTGGCGTAGAGAATCGTAACCAAGCTGAAGAATTACGTAATTGTCAATTATTTGTACCAGCAAGCGATCGCCCCGAATTAGGAGAAGATGAATATCATGTTGTGGATTTGATTGGCTTGGCAGTTTTTCTCCAAGAGTCTGGGGAATTGTTGGGTAATGTGGTAGATGTCATCCCTGCTGGCAATGATTTATTAGAAGTGCAATTAGTGACTAATGACAAAGAACAAATGACAAAGGACATAGACGCGCCAGTGGCTTCCCGCAGGGTAGGACAAAAAACAGTGTTAATTCCTTTTGTTCGAGAGATTGCACCAGTAGTAGATTTACAAGCCCGTAGGATTGAAATTACACCGCCTCCGGGATTATTGGAAATTAATTAAAGAATTGCTTTCTTTTAATTGCTGGGCTGCACCACCCTGCTGAGAAAATACTAAAGTTGTACCTGCTACTGCTAACATTCCCAGAACTGCAAGTATTAGCATTGCGGTTCGTTTTTTCAACTGGATAGCAGCAAATAAAATTTCAATTAAACTAGCGTTCCCCATAACCGGAATTGGTTCAAGTGCTGCTAAAGCCACTGTTGCATTAGGGTAGCGGTCTTTCCAGTTAGGTTGCACCATTGTCAGCAACCACGACCGAAAACTGGGATGTAGCTGGTTTGATAATTTAGGGAATTGGCAGCGATCGCCATGATCAATTAACTTACTAATATCCCCTGTATGGGTATTGGTAAGTAAGCAAATCAATGTCGCCCCTAAACTATATAAGTCTGAAGCCTGCGTCAGCGCATAACCAAATTGTTCTTCAGGCGGTACAAAACCAGGAGTTCCTGTGGATAATGTACTAAAAGCAATTTCTGCACTCTGTCTACTAGCTAGACCAAAGTCAACCAAATAAGCATTTAGTTGCTCATCCACTAAAATATTTTCTGGTTTGATATCTCGATGGATAATTGGGTCAATTTGCTGTTGCAGATACACCAAAATTTCCAAAATTGATATTGCTATCTGCTTAACTTCTGTTGGGGAAAAATCGCGTTTTGTCCCTAAAGAAGGAGCATTCTTATACTCTTGTACTAGACAAAAACTTACTGAGGTGACAAACGAATCTATGTAGCGGGGGATACGAGGATAATCAAGTTGCTGCAAGATTTCAATTTCTCGCTCATAAGCTTTGGAACCTGACCAGTCTGTAGCGGTAATATCAAAGCTGAACTCTTTAATTACTACTAGCTTGTGAGAGTTACAAACCCTAGCCAGGTAAGTAATACGACCACCTTCCTGGTTCCGTCCTAATTCTCGAACAACTTCATAGCCTTGCGCTGAGAAATCTGGATAGTAGGTTACGGGAATTTTCCCTTTATTACGCACATCAAGCTCCATTACACACCACCTGAGTTTGATTTTGTCAAGGTGCAATTAAAAATAAAAGGTACTCACCCAGCAAATAAAGTATGAATTATGAAGTCTGAAATTAGTAATTACAGCAGTTTTCATCCCAGTGAGGTACATTTCTCTAACCCCTAACCTCTAGCCTCTCGCCCCTATTTACTTGTACTGCACCCAACCGAAAAATGCTGTAACACTCAGACTTCATACTAGCCTGCGGTAAGCCGCTACGCGTCTACATACTTCAGACTTGTGTTAACCAATCAATGATTTGGGCGTTGACAATATCTGGAACTTCGTCGTGGGGGCAATGACCAGCATTAGGAATGGGAACAATTTTGATATCTTTGCCATTCTCACACGCCTCTTCGTAAATCTTAGCCCCAGTGATGGGTGTCCAGGGGTCGTCGGCACCCCAAATCACTAATAATGGACGTTGCACTTTGGGTAAAAGTTCCGTTGGACTTGGGCCGGGAGGTGCAGTCAGAATAGATGCAAACACTTGTTGCGCTCCCGGATCGCATGATGGTGTATAAAGTAGATCTACTAATTCATCAGTGACAGCAGTGCGATCGCGGTAAACTTGATAGAGTGTGCGGCGAATTTGATGTTTCTGGCGAATACGGTTAAAGACAAATTTACCAGTTAGGGGCGATCGTACAACTCGGTTAAAAGTTGCCATTACAATACGTAATGGCGGGTTCAATTCATGGGGCCGATGACTCAACCCACCCGCCGAGTTAATTAAAACGCCCCCAGCAGACATCTCTGGATATTCTGTCAAGACTATCAAGCCCAGGAGTGCGCCAATAGAATTACCGATAAATACCGCAGGTTCTTGAATATGCGCCGTCCAAAAATCTTTCAGCAGTTCTACCCAAATTTCTACACAGTAATTTAAAGGCGGTTTATCTGAACCACCAAAGCCCAAAAGATCTACTGCAAAAACTTGGTAGCCAGCATCAGCTAACACAGGAATATTTTTTCGCCAGTGTCCAATAGAAGCCCCAAAACCGTGAATTAACACTAAAGGCTTTCCTACACCCATGACAGTGTATTGAATTTTGTGACCCTGCCAAGTCCAAAGGAATTTATCTAAAGTAGCTGAAGGTAACTGCTGTGTGGTTCCAGTCATTATTAATATTCGTAAAGTATTATTCCATATAGTATTGTCTCTAACGTTTAAACGTTTTGGACACATTAGTACTTTTAGGTCATTGAATTTGAAATACTCCTGCGACATTGTTTGGAGTTACTGGTGATATTTGTTACGGTTACACCAACTGCGTAACGCAACAGTTATTTCACATCTTGCACCTTACCCCAGTCTTATGAAATTCGCGGCTATACAAACGCGTGTTCGCACTTCGACAAGCTCAGTGACCACCTGCGCGGACTAACATAAAATCAAGGGTTTTGTCTGTGTAGCCGCGACTTCAGTCGCTTGATGCAAGATGTGAATTAAGAAAGTCTAAATTTACTTATATATGCAGCCTGAACATATTTATACTGAACATAACGCATAAATGATGGTAAAATCAGGCTACTTACTAAGAGATTAAAAGTAAATCAATTATTAAATAAGCAGTTTAATTAATGAGTAAACTCCTATTATTATATTAATCAAAACATAGGTTATGCATTGCACAAGACTATGTTTCATTCTGGTTAGGTGCAATTAAATTCTGTTAATGCCGATTGGCAGGAGAATATTGATTTTCTTGACTATATTTAGATGAATGATAATAAATATATTGCCTGTAATTGTATTCTCAGACACATATTAAGACATATTTAAAAAATTAAAGCGTTTGTCTGCGTAAAATCTGATTCGGCTGTTGAGGTTTAAATGTAGGGTTTTTCTTCATCACAAACAGGGTATAGATACAATGCTAAAAAATCTGGCTGCCTTTCTCATTGCTCCTATTCTAATTCCTGCTCAAATTGCCTTTGCTCAAAATTCTCAACCAGATTTAAATCAAAAACTTGGAATGTACTCAAAGCCATCTGTAGTACGTATTAAGGCTGGTTGCTATGGTCGCTATGAACATAGTGGCATTGATAAAAATACTGGTCAGCAAAGTAGTAAGTATTATACATCTCTCAATGGTAATGTCGGTTCCGGTTTTTTTGTGAATTCCAATGGCTACATAGCGACTAATGCAAATGTAGTAGAAATAGTAGACAAAGTTAAAAATACACCAGACGGATGTAAAGATCTGGTAGCCGATGACATAGCTAAGCAGATCAAAGAAGACTTTAAAAAGGTAGACGAGAAGATAGTACAAAAGATCAAAAACTCGTTAAATGAGGAAAGTGATAATTTCCAGTTTTATAATTATGTATTGCTTCCAAATACCCAAGATTCTTTTCCGTTTAAAGTAAAAGAGATAGGCATACCAACAGGAAGCCAGGACGTTGCAATTATTAAAATTGAAACCAAAAATGCACCAGTTCTTAAGTTAGGAAATTCTGATACGGTGCAGTTGTTAGATAATGTATTGGTTATTGGATACCCCTCTGCTGCGGATCTTGGTGATGAACTTAAAGCGTCGTCAAGATTTGAAGCTTCTGTCAATGAAGGTAAGGTTTCTAGCACTAAGAAAAAGTTAAAAGACAACGCTCCAGTTCTGCAAATTGATGTACAAGCTGCTCTTGGTAGTTCAGGTAGTCCTGTGCTGAATGACAGAGGCGAAGTGGTTGGTATGATGATGACACTTACTGGTCGAGACTATGGAGGAACCTCTATTCCTTTTGCTATACCTACAAACACAATTCAGGAATATATTAGACGCTCTGGCACTGTCAATGAGCAAGGCCGGATTGATCCTCTTTATCGTGACGGTCTGGAATTATATTGGAAAGAAGACTATAGAGCCGCAAAAGCAAAGTTTGAGGCGGTTAAAGGTCTTTTTGAGCAGCACTCAGAGATAGATCAACTCATTCGTGACAGCCAAGAAAAAATTGCAGATGTATCGGCGAAAACTGACTACACTCCCTGGTTATTGGCAATTGGTGCTTTTCTGGCAGGAACAACGGCAGTACTCTTGTTTATAAACTTACGAAAACGGAATGTTGCTGGTTCAACCGAAATAATAGAATCAACAGAATATCTACAAGAGCCGACACATGAAATACAAGAACCAACTGTAGTCGAACCAGTAGAACGCGCACCATCATTGCAGGTAGTTTCTGGTTCTGTGAGCAATATCTACCGACCAGCAACAGTCATGAGTGGTTTAGGTACACGCAGCAGCACTTATTTAGAATTGAGAAATCCCCAAGGTGGAGTGCAGAGGCTGAATCTCCAAGGAGAACGCTATCAAATAGGACGCGATCGCGATTGGTCAAATATAGACCTAACTGAACCTGCATGGAATGTTCTTTCTTGGCATCATGCAGTTTTAAAAAAGGAAGGACAAAATTATCGCATTTACGACGGTGACGGTACAAAACTCAGCACAAACCGCATCTGGATCAACAATGCACCAATCAACCCCCAGGAAGGACATCTTCTTCAAGATGGGGATCATCTCAAAATAGGCTTAGACCCTGAAAATCAAGTTACTTTAATCTATAAAAGTCCTACTAGCAAAGAGTCTGTTGCCTAGCTAGACAACATAAAGTTGCAGTCGGCGTTGCTGATTAATGGAATGAATTTTATCTCGCCCAAAGATGCTAAGAATGTAACTTTAGTTATACTCAAAAATCTCAATTCATCCCATAGATTATGCAACGCCCATAACTCAATCCATGATCAATTGTTGATGTTGCCAAAACGATTATGAAAGCACCCAAACCTGGCGATTTACTAGATAATCGTTACTTGATAGTTCGCAGCTTGGCAGCAGGCGGCTTTGGCCAAACTTATATTGCAGAAGACACACGCCGTCCAGGCAATCCGGTGTGTGTTGTTAAACATCTTGTGCCAGCCAGTAGTGACCCAAAATTTTTGGAAAATGCTACACGTCTGTTTCTTACTGAAGCTCAAACCTTGGAAAAACTAGGCATACATGACCAGATTCCTCGGCTTTTAGCTTACTTTGAAGAACATCAGGAATTCTATTTAGTTCAAGACTGGATTGATGGCTTTCCCCTGACCCATGAACTTTTACCGGGTCAACGTTGGCCAGAAAGCAAAGTTTGCCAGATGCTCCAAGAAGTTTTAAGCATTCTGCAATTTGTTCATAGCTTTGGGGTAATCCATCGAGATATCAAGCCAGATAATATTATTCGTCGCCGCCAGGACAATAAACTCGTACTGGTTGACTTTGGCATAGTTAAACAAATTCGGACTCAAATGTTAACTCCTGGACAGATGAATGTCAACGCAACTATTGCGATTGGTACACCAGGTTATATGCCGACAGAACAAGGGAGAGGAAACCCTCGACCTAATAGTGATATTTATGCTTTAGGTATTATTGCTATCCAGTCCGTGACGGGCTTAAATCCAACTCAGCTTCAAGAAGACCCTCAGACGGGAGAGATTATCTGGCAACCTTGGGCGCAAATTAGTCAAGAGTTAAACACTATCCTGGATATAATGGTGCGCTATCACTTCAAAGACCGCTACCAATCTGCTACTGAGGCTTTAACCGCCCTTGAGCCACTAATAACCAGATTTTCTCTACCATCCCTAAACTCGGTAGTAACTCCCTCAGGACAAGTAATCGCTAGATCTCACCCAAACCAAGTATCTTCATCGCTAGATGCAGTCCCAGTTAACGAACTGTCACCAACCCAAGTCTCAATATCACCAATTGCAACTCCGGTTAACGAACCTCAGGTAACTCCAGACTCCTTAGTGCCAAGCCCAGTCCCAGTTAACGAACCGTCACCAACCCAAGTTTCTTTACCACCTGTAATTCTTGTTAACGAACCGCAACCAACCCAAATTTCTTTACCACCTGTAATTCTTGTTAACGAACCGCAACCAACCCAAGTCTCAAGACCGCCAATTGCAACTCCGGTTAACGAACCTCAGCTAACGCAAGCCTCCTTACAGCCTCCTGAGAAAGCAAACAGCGTAGTTTCGTACATAGATCCGTCACCATCACCAAAAGATTTACAGTTGAGTTATGTTTATTTATTGCGTCAAGCAGCAATCTTTGGATCGGGCAGTTGGTTATTGGTTATTTTCCTGACCAGTATGATAGGAATAATTTGGCTTGGTACTACATTTTGGTTAATTATTTTGGGATGCTTAATATTTGGTTATTTTGCTAAATACATTCCACAATCAGATAGGTCTGCTATTTTTGGTATTACTGTATTCTCGTCAGCTGTTACGTTTTTATTTTGGCCGCGTGGTATTTTATCAAGCACTCAACAATCAATACAATCAGTAATATTAGTGGTATTTTTATTAGCTCTTTTTGCTGGAGCTTTGGCATTTATTCTCATAATTTTATCTGGTATTTTTGAAACTTATCAAGAATAAAATTTTAAACTTACTATACTGGGTAGATGACTGTGGAGAAAATTAGTAAGCATTTTACACCACTAGCAATTGCTACAGCAGTTATGGTTTTTAGTGCTATATCTGTAAAAGTAATTGAAAACACAAGCTTATCAGCTTCAAATAATAATTTATATACTTCTACGGCAACACCGGAAACAACACAGACATCAACACCAGAAAGCACCCTCACTGCAACACCTGAATCTTCTCCTAGCTCAACCCTTCCAAACCCTATAGAGAAACGACTGAGTTTTGGTGAGAAAATTTTAGTAACACAAGAAGCACCAGGGATTCAAAGTCAAGATTTTCAGACTGCAAAAACCAAAGGAGTGGAGGAAATAGCCGCAGGGAATTATTTACAAGCGGCTAATGAATTTCAAACTGCAATCGGCATATATCCAAATGCTCCGGAAACGTTAATTTATCTAAATAATTCTCAAATCAATAATCAAGACTCATACACGATCGCAGTAGTAGTACCAATTGACAGTAACCGAAATGGTGCTTTAGAAATTTTGCGGGGAGTAGCTCAAGCTCAATCTGAAGTTAATGAGGCTGGAGGTATTAATGGCATACCTTTAAAAGTATTAATTGCTAATGACGACAATCAGCCAGAAATTGCTCAACAGATTGCCTCAGAGTTGGTGAAAAAACCAGAAGTGCTAGGTGTAATAGGTCATTTTTCGAGTGATGCAACCTTAGCAGCAAAAGAACAGTATAATACGGGGCAATTAGTGGCAATTTCTCCTGTTAGTAGATCTGCAAAACTATCAAATTCTAGCCCCTATGTTTTTCGTACAGTTCCTAGTGATGCGATCGCTGCAAAGACATTAGCTATACAGATGTTTAATAAGCTGAAAAAGCAGAAAGCAGCAGTTTTCTATAATTCTCAAATTGAATATAGTCGCTCTCTTAAGTCTCAATTTGTGGAGGAAGTTGTTGCCAATGGTGGACAAGTTGACCAAGACTTAGAATTTGACTTATCCGATTCTAATTTTAGTGCGCGTAATAGTGTAGAAAAGGCAGTTGCCAAGGGAACACAGGTACTAATGTTCGCAACTGACAGTACGATGCTCGATAAAGCATTGCTAGTACTTCAAGCTAACAAAAAACGCTTAAGCCTTCTTGGAGGTGATGATATGTACGCATCCAGAATATTAACAGATGGTGCTGACACAGCAGTCGGTTTAGTAGTGGCAGTTGCTTGGCAACTTGACGCTAACCCTAATTCAGATTTTGCTCGCAAATCTCAAGAACTTTGGCAAGGTAAAGTCAATTGGCGCACTGCAATGTCCTATGATGCGGCAGAAGCCTTAATAACAGCACTTGAGCGTGATCCTACTCGCTCTGGTGTTAAACAATCGCTCTCTGGAACAGGTTTTTTTGCTAAAGGTGCATCTGGGGTGATTAAGTTTTTATCTTCTGGCGATCGCAATGGTTCAATTCAACTAGTAGAAATTCGGCCTCGTAAAAGTCCAGCCACTGGCTATGAGTTTGTGCCTATACGTTAATTATCTTAAAAGAACTTAGACCAAAAATATCAATAATTTTCACTAATAAATTTTTGTATATACTATTTGTTAGCCTATGTTCTGGATAGTTTAAAACTGAGCCAGCCAAAAATTCCTGTTACCACAATTAAGCCAAAAAATAATCCAATAGTTGGTGTATGGTCACTGAAAATACCTCCATTACTTAAAACGTTTCCAACGCCAGCCCAAGTAATAGCACCACCAATAAGTCCAATAATTGAGGACATGAGAGCTTGCTCCCAATGAATCGGACGACGTGCTAATGCTACACGCCACCATGCTATCCATCCACCTAAACCACTGGCTAAACCGCCAACAGAACCGCAGATAATCAAAGTGTTTAGGCTTTGTGCATTGTTAGATGCGTCTAGAAATGATTTATTAGCTGCTCCCACAAAGAACCAAAGAATTACAATAGGTAAGAGAATAAACCATATTTTTTTACCAACATCAACAGCAGAATTTACGGTGAAAGTAGGTGGTCGAGTAGGAGATGGTCGTCCTGTTGATGTTGGTCTAGTAGTTACTGCTGGCGACGCTGATTGAGATTTGCTGTTTACTGGCGGTGTTGATGTGGATTTATTGTTGACTGGTGCTGTTGTTCGCGGTGTAATATTTGTTGGCTGTTGAATATTTGGCGATTTATTTTGTGATTGAGAAGAAATCGGCTTAGTCGGTTGTTGAGGGCTTCTGGATGCAGATTGTCTCTTTGATTCCTCTCTATCTTGACACTTATTAATAACCTGTTGAATAAATTCTAATTCTTGTGGAGATAAACTATTTTCGTAACTTTCGAGAGTATATTCCAAAAAAACAACTAACGATAGTACTCTTGCACTATCTCTGACGATATAACCCTTAGAAAGAGTTGCTAAAACACTAATTACAAAGTTTTCTAAAGTTTTATCAAACTGAATTCTGCCACGATATTCTTCTAAACCACAAATTGTGAGATAGTTTCTTCGCTCATCAGCAGTTTCTAACCGTAAAGTATTGGTTAGAATTCGTTGAAGTCTTGCTGCTTCTTGGGGTTTAAGAAATTCCATTTTTTATAATCACAATTGCTCTACTGTGAATGTTCTGCTGCTTAAAAAACTTTTATAATACTACCAATTTTGCTGCTTTATTTGGAACTGAAGCGAGCTTGGCTCGCTTCATAATAAATTTAGGTTAGATTTTTTGATGAAGAACAGGGGTTAACTCTTCTGGAATATTTTCGAGTTGAAGCTCTACACGGGCAAACTGGAAGGCTCTTTCAGGAGATTCCCCTGCACAGAGTGCTTTGTAAAAGCCTACTGCAAAAGTAATAGCAGCTTGATCACCAATAGCTTTATTCATTCCCACAACAAAGGAAATATGCTTTGCAATAGCTTGTGCTTGCAACTCAGAATAACAAGCATTCATCACAACACAGTTAACTTCATGAGAAACTAACTCAAACAATGCAGCCAGTGCTTGGGGTGTGACTGGTTGAACTTCACCTAAATTATTTTCAAAGCACAGTTCACCAGCCTCAGTTCCATGTCCTGAAAAATGGACAATATTAGGTTTGAAGTCTAAAAAAGCTTGACTAATATCTCTAGGTCTTACTGATGTAAGAGTTTCGAGAATAAATGCATCGCGTAGAGCAGAAAGTTGTAGTCTTTCTCGAATATCTCGTAATTCTTGACCCAAACGTAATCTAGAAGCATCACTAGGGTCGGCTGCTAAGAATAAAATTCTTGTAGTTTTTTTAGCGATTTTTTGAGCATTTTGGGGAGGCTCTATTTTACCAATCGGACTATGCTCTTTAAAAGCTTGTAAGTTATTCTGACCTTGCTCAAAAAGCCGCCTGAACAGACTGAGTTCCTGTTCTGATAATGAGGGATAGTCTTCCTCAAAATCACACAAGAAACCTAAAAGACGAACCATTGGATGATAGTCTAAGTCTCTGCTGTCAACACGATATCTTTTAAATTCTGCGACTAAAGCTTGTGCCAAGATATTGGGTTGTGATTCAAGTCTTAAGTTACCAATCAACGCTGGTTTAATATCAGCAGCCTCCAGAAGACCTTGGCGATCGCTAGCAGTATTTCTTTGCATTAGTACTTTTGACAGAGCTTTTATTAAAGGTACAACGTCCTTTTGTTCCAAAAAAACTTCTGGTTCCATTTTTAATTTATTTAATAGTTAGCTCAGAATGAGGATACAAAATTCTCTAAGTTAAGAACTCTGTACAGTAAACACTGTTGTAATACTTAATTTCTGAAGTTTCGCTAAAAACCTTTTCCTTAGCTTTAATGATTATAATCCCGCTAACTCTACTAATAAACAATATTGTATTTATTACCATAAAACTCGGTCTAAACCTTGTGGCAACAAGGATTTTAGCCGAGAGATTATCGAACTGGGACGGGGAAAACTGGAAAAAGTTAAAACTAGAAGCGGTTTTGTGATTCTTGGACTGAGACGAGATGATTTAGGAGGATTAATCGAATCTATTATCCATGAATCCCCACCCTGTTAAAATTTCCTCGTTCACCCTGCACACGCTTCACAGTCTGCTTTTAGTCGCCAAAAGTCTTGGTATATAAGGAATTATCTAGTGCAGGGTCAATATTTGCAAAGAGTTAATTCGCAACCCATACTGCACAATCATAGATACTAAGTTGTAGCAGGGTTTCAGCCATCATAAATTACCCAGTGCAGTCTGTGCAGGATAAAACGGAGAAGTTATAACTGTAAGTTGATAATGCTGCATTAGAGTTACTTAGGTTTTATAAGTAACTCTAAACACTATCATTAGGGTGCTTTTCTCGAAGCCAATATGCCAGAATCGTTAAACTTCTCATTTCTTGTAGTCCACGATCGACAACTTGTGCGCTTGGGTGCTTTAGCAGAGCGATATTTTGTTGATGACCCAAATACTTGTTTAATTAAGTTGCGGCAGTTTGGTGAATTACTGGCACAGTTAGCAGCAGCTAATATTGGACTTTATGAGGTAGCAGATGAACGGCAGATTGATTTACTCAATCGGTTGCGCGATCGCGGTTTAATTAAAGGTGAAGTAGATCGTCTGTTTCATGAGTTGCGAAAAATTGGTAATCAGGCGACTCATGAGCTTTCTTGCAATCACCGCACAGCATTAAGTGGGCTGAAATATGCTCGTGCGTTAGGGATTTGGTTTCATCGCGCTTTTGGTGGAGGGCGCAATTTTGATCCAGGTGCGTTTATTCCTCCACCTGACCCAAAAATAGAGACAGAGACACTCAAAGCAGAATTAGCACGCTTGCGAGAAGAAGCGCAACAATATTTAGCAACTGCGGAAACTGAAGCACAACGGCGCAGCACTGCCGAAGATTTGGCACGGGAAGCCCAAGCCAAAGTGCAGGAGGTATTACAACATTTAGCCCAAATTCAAGCCCAAGCTCAAAACCAGTCCCAGCAAACAATACAGCAGACAATCGCTCAAGCCCAAATCGCTGAAAGTGGAGTGCTACTGGATGAGAGAGAGACACGCCGACTGATTGATATTCAATTACGTGCTGCTGGATGGGAAGCAGATTCCGAAGAATTGACTTATCAAAATGGTATTCGTCCTTACAAAGGCAGAAATTTAGCGATCGCAGAATATCCCACTGCTAATGGACGCGCTGACTATGCCTTATTCTGTGGTTTGCAGATTGTGGGAGTAGTGGAAGCCAAGCGTCAGAGTAAGGATGTCTCTGAAGGAGCATTGAACCAAGCCAAACGCTACAGTGAAGGTTTTCAAATTGCCGGAGAAATTCTTTGTGGTGGCCCTTGGCAAAACTACAAAGTGCCGTTTGTATTTGCCACCAACGGTAGACCATATTTGCAGCAACTTCAGACCAAGAGTGGCATTTGGTTTTGTGATTTACGTCGTCCAACTAATTTGCGGGTATGCCTTCCCACATGGCACAGTCCGCAAGGGTTATTAGATGCTTTAGCTCAAGATATTGACCAGGCAAACACTCGCTTAACCCAGGAAGGTTTTAACTATGGGTTAGAGTTGCGTGATTATCAAATTCGTGCCATCCAAGCTGTAGAGTCTGCTTTAGCAAGGGAACAACGGATATTACTGTTAGCAATGGCAACAGGCACAGGCAAAACTAAAACTTGTATTGCTTTGGTGTATCGCTTACTCAAAACCAAGCGATTTCGGCGCATTTTATTTCTGGTCGATCGCACCGCACTGGGGGAACAAACTGACAATGCCTTTAAAGATTCTCGCATGGAGAATCTGCAAAGCTTTGCTGATATCTTCGAGATTAAAGGGTTAAAAGACACAGAACCCGACAGAGATACTAAAATCCATATTGCCACGGTGCAAGGTATGGTTAAACGAGTTCTCTACCCATCCGATACTGCATCTGTAATTACACCAGACCAGTATGATTGCATTGTGGTGGATGAGTGTCACCGAGGCTATTTACTGGATCGAGAATTAAGCGATCGCGAACTAGAGTTTCGGGATTTTAACGATTACGTCTCAAAATACCGTCGAGTGTTGGAGCATTTCGACGCTGTAAAAATTGGTTTAACTGCAACTCCTGCACTGCACACCACCCAAATTTTTGGTGAACCTGTTTACATCTACAGTTATCGAGAAGCTGTGATAGATGGCTGGTTAATTGACCATGAAGTACCTTTCAAGATTAGGACAAAGTTATCTGATGAGGGGATGGTTTGGAATCCTGGTGAGCAGATGGAATTTTTCAATCCCCAAACTGGGCAACTTGACTTAGTTCATGCGCCTGATGAGGTAAAAATTGAGGTAGAACAGTTTAATCGCAAAGTGATTACAGAAGATTTTAACCGAGTTGTCTGTGAAGCATTAGCCCAGCATATTGATCCATCACTGCCAGAAAAAACGTTGATTTTCTGTGCTACCGACGGTCATGCAGATATTGTGGTTAACCAACTTAAACAAGCGTTTCAGTCTATCTATGGCAGTGTGGAGGATGATGCAATTGTCAAAATTACAGGCAATGCAGATAAGCCATTAGAGTTGATTCGTAAGTTTCGCAATGAAGTTAATCCCAAGGTGGCTGTTACCGTAGACTTACTCACCACAGGAATTGATATTCCCGCGATTTGTAATTTAGTGTTTATTCGTCGCGTCAATTCCCGCATTCTCTACGAGCAAATGTTGGGTAGGGCAACTCGTCTCTGTCATGATATTGGCAAAGAGGTGTTTAGAATTTTCGACGCAGTGCGATTATATGAAGCGATCGCACCTGTTTCCAGTATGAAACCTGTTGTGGTTAACCCCAATATTTCCTTTACTCAATTGGTGGAAGAGTTAGAAACTGCCAAAAATCCTGATGCTTTAGAAATAGTCATTAACCAACTACTGGCGAAAATTCAGCGCAAACGCAGACATTTAAGCCCTAACAGTCAAGAACAGTTAGAAGCGATCGCCGGAATGCCATTATCAAATATGGTTTCCCATCTCAAGCAAAGTACACCACAGCAGGTAAAACAATGGTGGGAACAAAGAAAAGCAATTGCCCAAATTCTGGATCGTCGAGATGGTGGAACTGCACCAATATTGGTTTCCCGCCATACTGATGAGTTAGTTGCAATTGAAAGGGGTTACGGCAATGCTGAACGTCCAGAAGATTATTTAGATAGCTTTAGAGCTTTCTTGTTAGAGAACATGAACAAGATTCCCGCTTTAATAGTTGTTACACAGCGTCCTCGTGAGTTGACTAGAGCGCAACTCAAGGAACTGCGAATGCTACTAGATACAGCAGGATATACAGAAACTAACATCAAAACTGCATGGCGAGAAATGACCAATGAGGATATTGCTGCTTCCATCATTGGCTTTATCCGTCAGGCTACTTTGGGTGATGCTTTGATTCCTTATGCAGAACGAGTGGATCGAGCTATGAAGAAAATTCTGGCAAGTCAACCTTGGACTCCTCCGCAACGCCAATGGTTAGAACGGATTGGGAAACAGCTGAAAGCGGAAACAATCGTTGATCGGGGAGCGTTGGATAAAGGGGAATTTAAAAACCAAGGTGGCGGATTTGAAAGGCTTAATAAGGTTTTTGGCGGAGATTTAGAGAATATTGTGAGCCAGATTCATGAAAGCATTTGGAATTACCCCACCCTAACCCTCCCCTTGTAAAGGGGAGGGAATTAGATTACTCAGTTTCCCCCCTTTATAAGGGGGGATTAAGGGGGGTAATTCGACTTGTGTGTATACGATAGCTTTTATAACGGAGGATAAAGGGGGGAAATTTGGGGAACAATAAGCAGGTCAAAGAATATAAAAACATTGATGACAAAGCTTTATAATAAAGCCTCAGAAAAGCCCAAACGACAAACTCTTAGAAACAATATGCCCCTAGCAGAAAAAATAGTTTGGGCAAAGCTGAGAAATCAACAAATTGAAAGCTGTAAATTTCGTAGACAATACAGTATTGAAAGATTTGTGATTGATTTTTATTCTTCGGAATTGAGGCTTGCTATAGAAATCGATGGTGATAGTCACTATCAAGATGGAGTCCCCGAATATGACCGCGATCGCCAAGTATTTTTAGAATCAAAAAGTACGAGGATTTTGAGATTTACTAATCAGGAAGTTTATCAAGATATTGATGGTGTGGTGGATAAAATTAGGGAAGTTATTTGTATGTTGAGGGAAGTTACCCCACCCTAAGCCTACCATTCCTCGAATTACCCCACCCTAACCCTCCCCTTGTAAAGGGGAGGGGACAATTTCCCCCCTTTCCAAGGGGGGATTAAGGGGGGTAATTTGACTTGTATAAACGCCATAAATTTATATATATGCCAGCCACTTCCGATATTGTTCAAAAGCTTTGGAATCTATGCCACGTTCTCCGCGATGATGGTGTTACATACCTACAATATGTTACAGAATTAACCTATCTGCTATTTTTGAAGATGGCACAGGAGACGGGAGCGGAAAAGCAATTACCAGAGGGTTATCGCTGGGTTGATTTGGTTAGTAGGGATGGAGTTGAACAGCTAACATTTTACAGGTCGCTGTTACTCATGTTGGGTTCTGAGGATTCTTCGCAGCGAGTACAGGCGATTTTTGCTAATGCTCAAACTTCTCTCAAACAACCGCGCATTCTCAAAAAGTTAGTCACCAGTATTGACGAACTTGACTGGTTTTCCGAGCATCGAGATGAGTTTGGCGATTTGTATGAAGGGTTACTCCAGAAAAATGCCGATGAGAAAAAATCTGGTGCGGGACAGTATTTTACCCCTAGACCTTTGATTGATTGCATGGTTGCCCTGATCAAGCCGCAACCAGGAGAATTGATTCAAGACCCTGCTGCGGGTACAGGGGGTTTTTTGATTGCAGGCGATCGCTATATTCGTCAATACCATGATCCCTTTGAATGGACAGAAGCCCAGCAATCTTTTCAGCAGCATCAGGCGTTTTATGGCATGGAGTTGGTGCAGGATGCTCACCGCTTGCTGTTGATGAATATGATGTTACACGGAATCGAGGGGGCAGTTGATTTAGGTGATACTCTTTCTCCAACAGGACAGCGATTAGCCAAAGCCGATGTAATTCTTACTAATCCGCCCTTCGGCACAAAAAAAGGTGGTGGTTTACCTTCCAGAGATGATTTCACTTTTCCCACCTCAAACAAGCAATTGGCGTTTTTGCAGCACATATACAGGTCACTCAAGCCAGGGGGACGGGCGGCTGTGGTTTTACCCGATAACGTACTGTTTGAGGATGGACAAGGACGAGCGATTCGGGCTGATTTGATGAATAAGTGTAATTTGCATACAATCTTACGGTTGCCCACAGGTATATTTTATGCCCAGGGTGTAAAGACGAATGTTTTATTTTTCCAACGTGGCACAACCGAGAAAGGCAACACCAAGGCAGTTTGGTTCTATGATATGCGAACCAATATGCCCAGTTTTGGTAAGCGTTATCCTTTAACTCGTGAGCATTTCTCCCAATTTGAGCAATGCTATGGCGATGACCCCAATGGCAATAGTCCCCGTGTAGATTTGGGTGAAGATGGGCGTTTTCGCTGCTTTACGCGGGAGTATATTGAAAAACGTAATGAAAACCTGGATATTTCTTGGTTACGGGATGAAAGTTTGCAATCAGGCGATAATTTACCTGAGCCAGAAGTGATTGCTGCTGAGATTATGGAGAAACTGCGAATAGCAACCAAGGAGATGGAAGCCTTGATGATATTGCTGGAAGGGGAAGAAGCAGCAGAGGCTGTTAGTTCTTCTGTGGGGATGCCAACTTTAGAATAGAAATATGAGATAGAAGGCAGAAAATCGAGAAAATGAATATAATTTATGTGAATTGAGAGGATTATATATTATGAGCATTGTACAATCTGTACTTGAAAAACTTGAAGCTTTACCGTTAGAAAAACAACAAGAAATTTTAGATTTTACAGAGTTTTTATACAAAAAATTTCAGGAAAAAAATACTACAAAATCTTTGCCAGAATCAGATCCTATTTTAGGTTTAGGTTCTCAGCCAATTAAACTTGGTGTTACTGATGCAGCAGAAAATCATGATTTATATATTTATACTTCTGACTCATGACAATTCTGTTTTTAGATACGAGTTTTATAATTGCTCTTGAATTAGTAGATGAGCAGTATCACCAAATTGCAACACAGTATTGGCAAGGCTTAATAAAATCTTCGCCAAAACTGGTAATTTCATCTTATGTATTTGATGAAATAGTAACTTTTTTCAATAGTCGCAATCGTCATGATAAAGCGGTTGAGGTAGGAAATCGTCTAATTAATAGCGCAATTGTTGATATAGTTCAGGTTGATGAAGCGTTGTTTTTTGAAGGTTGGCAATACTTCCAACAACATGATGATAAATCTTATTCTTTAACTGATTGTATTTCATTTTTAGTTATGAATCGTTTAAATATTCAATTAGTATTAACTTTTGATAAACACTTTTTTCAAGCTGGATATCAAAAAGTACCTATGTAACTGTAGATTGTTGATTATTAAAGATGATTTTGAAAAAAGAGAAGAAATTGTATGAGTGCAGAACAAGAATTATTAACATACTGGCGTTCTCTTCCCCAAGATAAACAACAGGAAGTTTTAGATTTTGTAGAATTTCTTCATTTAAAAAACTCTGCAAATAAACTTCCCTTGGGAGTACGCTTACGAGAACTTCGCTCTAAAATTGTTGCTTCTGGTAAGCCTTTATTAAATAAAGATGAAATAGAAAAAGAACTTGCCAGCCGCAGAGGTGGGTTACAAGGTAGTGAAGAATGAAAATAACATATATTGATTCAGGAGTGCTACTCAGTGCAGCAAGTGGGGTTGGTGCAATTGCTGATAAAGCCCTTGAAATATTAGAAGATTCCGAACGAGAATTTGCGTCTAGTGAATTTGTTAAATTGGAGGTCAGCCCCAAAGCGATTTATAACAAGCAAACAGAAGAAGCGCAATTCTATGAAGAGTTTTTTGGTGATGTTACTTACTGGGCAAATGATTTGATCTATATTGTTCAAGAGGCTTATCAAATTGCTTCTCAGTATGGTTTAGCAGCTATGGACGCGCTTCATGTAGCTGCGGCGATGTCAGTTAGTGCAGAGGAATTAATCACAACCGAGAAAAGAACAAAACCTATGCACCGCGTTACTGGGATTACTGTAGTTTCTATTTTTGATTAATTAGGAGGATTTTTAATTATGCCTCAATCCGTGGAAAAGCAAAAATCTATTTTTGAAATTATCCAAAGTTTAACCCCTCAACAACAGGAGGAGGTTTTAAATTTTATTGAGTTTTTACAGTTTAAATCACAAAAGAACGATTTTGACAAAAAAGGTCAAACTGAGCAAAAATCACCAGAAAAATTAGGCTGGATGCCAGGTTTTTTTGAAGAGGTGATTGGCGGTTGGGTAGGAGAACCCTTAGAAAGACCAGAGCAGGGAGAATATGAAACGAGGGAGGCTCTATTTTGAGTTATCTGCTTGATTCAAATGTTTGTATCCGCTTAATCAATAATAGTAGTGCTGCGGTAACAAATCGTTTGGCATCGCAAGAACCAGAAGATATTTTAATTTCTACAATCACCCAATTAGAACTGTACTATGGGGCTTACCGTAGTCTTCAACAAGAGAGAAATTTAGAAATATTGCAACGTTTTTTTAGTCAATTTACTATTCTAGCTTTAGATGCAAAAGGGGCAAGGATAGCAGGAAGAATTCGGGCTGAGTTAGCTGCTAATGGTACACCTATTGGCCCTTATGATTTACAAATTGCTGCTATTGCAATAGCGAATAATTTAATTTTAGTCACGCATAATGTACGCGAGTTTAGTAGAGTTAATGGGTTACAACTTGAAGATTGGGAGCAATAAAATTGAGCAAAGAAATGAAATTGTCATTTGACGAATGGGAACACTTGTATAAAGGAAGATTTAAGGAATTACAGCAGAAAATTCAAGTGGGAATTGAGGCGGCTGAACGGGGTGCGGTGCTGGATGCAAAAGATGTATTTGAAAGGTTGCGCGAAAAGATGATATTGCTGGAAGGTGAAGAAGCAGCAGAGGCTGTGAGTTCTTCCGTGGGGATGCGAACTTTAGAATAGAAACATGAGTAATCTTAGTGAGTGAATAGTAATGAGTGCAGAGCAAGAATTATTAACACACTGGCGTTCTCTTCCTCAAGATAAACAAGAAGAAGTTTTAGATTTTGTGGAGTTTCTTCACTTCAGAATCAAGTCCCAAGGGAAAGAAGAAATTCAAAATCCTACGCTTAAAGGTAAAGGCTGGCCTCCAGGTTTTTTTGAACAAACGGCTGGTTGTTTAGCTGATGACCCTATTCAAAGATATCCCCAAGGGGAGTATGAACAAAGGGAGCAGTTAGATTGATTTATTTATTAGATACTAATGCTTGCATTGTTTATCTAAATCGTCCTATGTCTGGTGTGCGACAACGATTAACCATGCTATCTCCGCAAGATGTTGCTGTGTGTTCAGTTGTGAAAGGTGAACTATTATACGGTGCAATGCGTAGTAATAATCCTGTAAGGACTTTGGCTTTACAGGAAGCATTTCTCAATAATTTTATATCTTTACCTTTTGATGATGCAGCAGCTACGATTTTTGGAACAATTCGGGCTGAGTTAGCAGCTAATGGTACGCCGATTGGCCCTTATGATTTACAAATTGCTGCTATTGCAATATCAAATAATTTAATTTTAGTGACGCATAATGTACGTGAGTTTAGTAGAGTGAATGGGTTACAGATTGAAGATTGGGAGTAAGAAAGTTGAGCAAAGAAATGAAATTGTCATTTGACGAATGGGAACAGTTATATAAAGGAAAGTTTAAGGAATTACAGCAGAAAATTCAGGTGGGAATTGAGGCGGCTGAACGGGGTGAGATACTGGATGTAAAAGATGTATTTGAAAGGTTGCGCGAAAAGCTGCAACAAAAACGCACTCAAGCTGGCGAATGATTAACATTTGTAGGCTTAAAGGCTTCTACGTGAGGAAGGTGTTGAAATTGTGCGTGTTGTTAGTGGGTATCAGGATTTAGAAGGTTTGTTTTTAGGACAGGATGAGGATTAACGGAATTGGTTGGCATTATTGACGAATTAACAGAATTGCCTGAAGGTTGGATTTACATAAAGTTAGGGGACGTTTGTGAAATTCGTCATGGCTACGCTTTCAAATCAGAAGACTTTGGTGAAACAGGCCCTATTGTTCTAACTCCAGGGAACTTTACGGAACAAGGTCAGCTTGACTTTTTAAACAAAAGAGTTGTTCGTTTGAGTGGCTCCTACGATAAACAGTGGATTTTGAATAATGGCGACTTACTCGTTGTGATGACTGATTTATCGCAAAAGAAGTTAATTCTTGGTGTTGCCGCAATTCTACGTAGTGAAGAAGTAGTGTTACACAATCAGCGAATAGGATTAGTAGTTCCGTTTTTGAATGAAATTTGTCGTGAATATTTACGATATGGTATTCTTAATCCTGATTTTAAGAAACACGTTGATACAACAGCTACAGGAACTTTAGTTACACATACCTCTCCAACAAAGCTATTAAATGGCTCTATTGCTCTTCCACCACTCAACGAGCAAAAGCGGATTGTTACCAAAATTGAGGAGTTGAACGATCGCACTCAAAAAGCGAAGGAAGCACTCGACAGTATACCTCAGTTGTGCGATCGCTTCCGTCAATCAGTTCTCGCTGCTGCCTTCCGAGGCGATTTAACAGCAGATTGGCGCGAACAAAACCCAGATGTTGAACCTGCTTCAGTTTTGCTGGAGAGGATAAAAGAAGAGATTTTGCAGAGAAAAAAGAGAAACGTGGATGAACTTCCTGATTTATTTTCTCTACCTAATAATTGGATATGGTCTAGTTTATCAAATATATGTCAGGTTATTACTGACGGAGATCATCAGGTGATCCCTAAAGTTCCTGAAGGAATACCCTTACTAGATATCACAAACATCCGTACTGGCAATTTAGATTTTAGTAATACGCGACGGGTATCTGAGGATTATTACAAAGCTATTCCAGAATACAAAAAACCACAGAGAGGAAACATACTATACTCTGTTGTTGGTTCTTATGGTATTCCAGCATTAATTGATACTGATATTGAATTTTATTTCCAGAGAAATATGGCATTATTGAAGCCATGTAGCCTAATCAATCCTATTTACTTACTATACGCATTAAGGTCAAACTTTGTATTTGAACAAGCTACGGAACTATCTACAGGTACTTCTCAACCCCTAGTTAGCCTTACAGCATTGAGTAGAATTAAAGTACCTGTTGCTACTCATTCTGAACAAAAAGAAATTGTTTTAAGAATAGAAAATCTGTTCCAAGCTATTGAGAATGTTGAACAAGAATATCAGAAAGCCAAAGCAAATTTAGAACAAATAGATCAATCCATCCTTGCCAAAGCTTTCCGGGGTGAACTCGTCCCCCAAGACCCAGATGATGAACCTGCATCAGTATTACTAGCACGAATCCGAGCCGAACGGGAAAAATTAAACAACAGCAAACCAAAAAGCGATCGTACAAGTAAGCGCAAGCGCAAGACAGTCGAAGGTCAAGGAACTATACCAGGACTATAAAAGGATAGAGATACAGCGTTTCGCAAGTAAATGAGGTACACCCCTCCCCTTACCAAAGCTAAGGTATACATACAAGTCAAAAAAACTTCATCTCCCAAAGATTTGTAGTGCGTTACGCTGGCGTGATAAAGCTAAATTGTTGCAATCATGCGATCGCAATTGTTATTTCGGCGAACTCATTTGTTATTTCGGCGAACTCATTTGTTATTTCGGCGAACTCATTTGTTATTTCGGCGAACGCATTTGTTATTTCGGTGAACGCATTTGTTATTTCGGCGATGCCTACGGCGGGCTACGCCAACGCATTTGTTATTTCCGTGTGTCTAGAGCGCACCCTACGAAACTACAATGAAGAGAGCCAAGCCATTACACAGTTACCATGACCAGAACACTCATCCACTGGACAGTAGAAGACTATCATCGGATGATCGCAAGCGGTTTGCTGGCAGGGCGACAGGTAGAATTGATTGATGGGCAGGTTTTAGAAATGGCTCCAGAACTGCCGATTCATCGAGCGACGTATCGACGAGGTGTGAAGTATCTAGAACAATTGCTAGGCGATAGTGCCGTCATCTTCTCAGCAGCACCAATTACATTGCCCAAGTATGGTGAACCACAACCCGATATTTGCGTAGTGGTTCCCCCAGAATCTCGCTACGATGAACGCCATCCTGAACCAGAGGACATTTATTGGCTAATTGAGGTATCAAATTCTACAATAGCTTACGATTTAGACGAAAAAGCCAAGCTCTACGCCAAAGGCGGGATTCAATATTATTGGGTATTGGATATAGTCAATACCCAGTTGTGGGTGCATCGAAATGCACAGAATGGAGAATATCAGTCAGTTGTGCGCGTTTCTACAGGTACGTTAACTCCACTGGCGTTGCCTAGTATAGTGGTTGAAGTTGCTCGTTTGCTAGGTTAGTGAAGTATGGCTGATACAATTTAAGCCTTAAGGTCATGAAATACATCAAAGTCAAGGATTCAACTCTACTGTTATTTACACCCTTACACCCTTATAGCGTTTCCCTATCTAATGAAGTACACTCAATCAAATAAAGCTGTGTATCTTAATTAAGGATAAAAGTGAAAGCATATTCCCTAGATTTACGCCAAAA
>NZ_JACJRV010000006.1 GCF_014697475.1 Nostoc sp. FACHB-152 | reverse complement strand
ATTCGGTTTATAGCTTGGGTTTTCTCTATTAACCAATCTAAATTATCTAAGTTTTATTTAATTTTCTTATATTATTTTACCATAGTTACTCTGGGAGAGCCATAACTATTAACTTTTAGTAAGTCAAAGAAAATCAAATTTTCTTTCATTCCCCAGACTCTACACCTCACACCCGTTCATTTAGAAATACCAACGATTTAGGATTTACAAGCGTGCTATTTATCGCTGAATCAGCCTAATTGGGATTTTGAAAGATTGCTCAATTAAGCTAAAATCTCAGTTTGTAGTAGTGCCTTACGTAGTGCAGTTACGGCTTCTTCTGTTTCTACTAATCTATTAAGAGCAAACGCAATGTCATCTTCAACCTTCAGCAGTTTAGCTAGTTTCTTTACAGCTTTTTGCTCTTCGGGTGAATAATTTCCATCGGCGCGAGATACTTGAATTGAGTGATATAATAACGTCCTTGATTGAGACCAATTAGAACCTTCAACTGTAATCTTGCTCAGGATGTTTTCTAGATCAGCATTTTTGTAGTCAAATGTTTTGTATTTCTCCATTACTTCTTGAGGAGTACCAACCATGTGCATATGATTTAATACCCAGTTAAATTCGGCTTCTGAAACCTCTTCATCTGCTCCAGCAATAACCAATAGTGCATACCCATAATTTAAGTATGCTTCAAGGGGGGCTGCAAAAATTCCCAAGTTCTTTTTCATGTAATCTGAAGCTGGGATTAATTGTTGTAAATTGCTCATAAGTTACCTCTTTAGTTGTTTGGAAAATTTACTATTTGGCAGATGCTATCTATCAATGAAGGAATTGCTTTTCAGTTTGATAATTAATTTTAGCTGATGAAATTCCGCGCTAATTCCTTGATAGATATTGATATGTGCGCCTTTAAATTTTTTCAGCAAGCCAATTACTATAATCGGCATAATGTTCGTAGAGGTCATCTATATTATTGATGTCAAAACTGTTGAAAGCTTTACCATCAGCACCATGTAATCGTTGAACAAACTCGATAAAAGAACCGTAGGGAGTACTAGGAGCAACAAACATCTGCTTGAGTAACGCACCAGATTCATCACTATATGATAGTACTGGTGTCATAAACTTCCATCCCAATTCTTTCATATGGTGATGTAGTTCCTCCATATCAGCTTCTGGATCAATGTTATAAGCAGTATGCTGCATACCTTCACCATAGAGATCTATAAACTTATTAATTGGTGAATTAGGATCTTCACTTACCGATAACCCTGTCATAGTTGCCCACGGATAATCAGCACTGATACCACTGACTAATGCGATGTGAGTAGCGGGAAAACGCACAGTCTTAAGCCTCATGTGTTCATTGAAACCAAGCAAACTCCATTTTGAGAGAAACCTGTGTTCATCTTCAAATGGCGCAACATAAGTAATATGGTCGATATGCCGAATACTTTGAAGGATGTCACTTGTAGTTTTTTTTGGTAAATTAACTAAGATTGGTTTCATGATTTCAGTTTTTTACTAATACTTGTAATTTCTGTAATACAAAAGGTTTTCTATCTATTTATAGCCAAGCTAAATAACAAATACTTGATTAATTCCTTCTGTATTTGCTACTGCTTGTAGATAGCAACTACGCTATTTTTTTCGTGTTTGTTACTCTAAATTATTTAGAATCTATAACTTTACACTTGATATTTTGTAATATGTCAAAATTTTAATAAGGATGCAAGGACAGTTAAGACACTTAAGGTATTTTTGATTAAAGATAAAAGTAAATCAATCAATTTTATTTTTAGATAAATTATGCTTATAAAAATAAATGATTTTAGAGAAGATAGCTTAGTTCGATAAGTCTAGCAGATAACATTTAAAAAACATTCAACTAGCTGTATTTTAACTGATAATTCGCTAAAAGTCTTAAACCATAAATTGGGTGATAGCTAGCTTAATTTAAGCTACACAGCTAATAACAAGTTATGGTTTAAATGCTCAAGCTCTGGTTCAAAATCCTGTATTAACTTGACTTCTCTTAACTAAACGTTTTGCTTTTCCTTCACTACGAGGTAAGCTTTGTGGTGGCATCAACTTGACTTTAGTAGTTATCCCTAAGCGATTTTCAATGTTAAATATTAATTGCTGCTTTAACTCAACAAGTAAAGTTGGTTTTTGCCAAATTGCATCAGAAGCTTCAACCCAAATTTCAATGTCATCAACTAAATTGACATTATCGTCAATCACAATTTGGAACTGAGGTATGATCCCAGGCAATCTCAATAGGACATCTTCAATTTCCGCAGGAAAGAAAGTTTGATTTCTTATTCTAATTAGGTCATTAATACGACCCTTAACACGATCCATCCGAATCAGAGTTCGACCACAAGCACAAGGTTCATAAAATAGGCGTGTAATATCACCAGTTCGGTAGCGAATTAGGGGAACAGCCTCTTTAGTAATGGTTGTTAATACAAGTTCTCCATATATTCCCTCTTTCAGTTGTTCCCCTGTTTCTGGGTTAATAATTTCCGGAATAAAGTGATCTTCATAAATATGCAGACCAACTCGATGAGGACACTCATGAGCTACCCCAGGGCCAATCACTTCGCTTAATCCATAAGTATTATAGGCTACTATATTCCAACGTTTTTCGATGTCATCTCGTAAAGCTTCACTCCATGATTCAGCACCAAAAATCCCGGCGGCAATAGACAATGAACCTAAATCAATACCTTCGTTTTCTGCTACTTCACTAATAGTGTATATGTAGCTAGGGGTACTCAATATAATGCCACTGTTAAAATCTTGTAAAAGTGTTAAATTCCGTTGAGGTGAAGAGCCAGAAGCTGGAACTACTGTAGCACCAATGCGTTCAATACCGTAATGAAAGCCAAGCCCACCAGTGGCAAGACTGTAACCGTAAGTGTTCTGGACGATAATCCCTGGTTTTGCCCCACTAGTTGCTAATGCTCGTGCCGTTAGTTCTGACCATAAGTTTAAATCGTTATGAGTATAACCAACAACTGTCGGTTTGCCAGTAGTACCAGAAGAGGCATGAAGTCGAATAATTGAATCCATTTGGACTGCAAACATTCCAAATGGGTACTGGTTGCGTAAGTCAGCTTTGGTGGTAAAAGGAAGCAGGGAAATATTTTCTACAGACCGAATATGGCTAGGATGTATGCCAACAGCATCAAGCTTTTGTTTGTAAAAGGGTATGCGTTCATAAGCTCTTTCTACACATCTTATTAGTCGGTTTTTCTTTACCTCACATAATTCTTTGCGTGGCATGGACTCATACTTGCGATTCCAGATGTATGATTCAAGAGCTAATTTATTCATTGTCCTGAGAAAATGTTTTAACAGTGAAACTTTGCATATCATTTTCGTAAGGAAAAAACAAGGACAGTTAAGACAGTTAAGATAGTTAAGGAAATATTTCACAGTTTTTTTAAATTAGAACTTAACTATTGACAAATTAAACAAATAATGTAGTTAAAAATCAGAAATAAATAGGCGATGGCTGCGCCAATGTCTTCTCTGCGAGACGCTACGCGTAGCTTGCTTCCCCTCTCACAATGTCTAGGAATAACACTACGCGATCGCCGTGTCATTTTGCCTTCTTTCCAGCAGGCAATTTCATTACCAATCCGAATCCGACAGGCAGATTCTAGTTCTGGTATAATCAATTCCAAATGATATCGAATCAGCCCTTGATGCTGACCTCGATGTTTGGGGATATGCTTTCTAGGAGATAAAATAAAGAAAAATGCTACCTTTAGTCCTGGAATTTGTTGCCAGAGCTTCCAAGTTTTAGGACACATTTGACAGCTTTTTTCTACTTTGAAAACAAAAATTTAACGACATAGCAAATTAATTTATTAGATGAAAAATTATTCTTTTTATTAATTACTTAAGTATTAAAATATAGTAAGTTATACATATTTTAAATACCAAATGCATCACTTACGCTACCCTTGGCGAGCGTTCCAATCAAGAAACTTTCGGGTCTATTTTGTTGGGCAAAGCATCTCTGTTTTGGGCAATTTTATGGCTCAGACAGGACTAATTTGGCTAGTATATTCCATAACTAATTCTTCTACATGGCTTGGTGCAGTCTATTTCGCTAATCAATTTTCTACCTTTGTTTTGTTACCAGTGGCTGGGGTATTAGTAGATAGATGGAATCGTTACTATACCCTCGTTGTTACTCAAACTCTTTTAATGTTTGTCTCTTTGTTAACAGCAGTACTAGTACTGAGTAATAGCATTCAAGTTTGGCAACTATTCATGCTCATGTTTTGTAGTGGCTGTATCAATGCTTTTGATATTCCTACTCGTCAATCCTTAATTGTCCAATTCGTAGACGACTCCCAAGATATAAGTAACGTCCTAGCACTTAATTCTTCTATCTACGGTATTGCAAGTATGATTGCTCCTAGCATTGCAGGGGTAGTGATTGCCAGTGCAGGTACAGGAATCTGCTTTTTAATTGATGGTTTCAGTTTTTTGGCAGTTTTAGCTGGGCTGTTATTCATGCACTTACCACAAAAATATCCGATTACGAAACCCCAGCCCCTTCGACAAGGATTACAAGAAGGAATTCATTATGTAATCAGTTCTCATCCAATTAGAGTGGTGCTGGTGCTGATTGCTCTTATGAGTATGTTAGTCACTGGTACTACAACTTTATTACCAGTGATTGCCAAAGACATCCTGCATGGAAATGCAGTCACTTTAGGCTTTTTAACTAGTGCTGCCGCTTTGGGAGCATTGCTAGCTACGGTGTACGTAAGTACACAAATATATGTTAAAAGGCTGAGTCAGTTGCTATGGTTAGGGTCTATCTTATCTGGTTGCGCTTTAGCGATCGTGGCAATATCGCAGACACTATGGATAAGTCTAATAGCAATGTTCGTTGGAGGATTGGGATTTTTATTACAGCAGATCGCTGGGAATGCCTTAGTTCAAATAGTAGTTCACGAAGAGAAGCGTGGAAGAGTTTCTAGTCTATATATCATGACATATACGGGAACAGGAATTATTGGCAGCCTTTTAATGGGAGTATTATCAACTCACATCGGAATATCTCAAACTATTTTCACTGCTGGATTGTTATGCTTTCTTGTCGCTGTTTGGTTCTTTTTTCAGTTATCACGTTTCAACACCTATAAAAATAATTGAACTACAGACTAACCCTCTTCTGTCACTTTTACTGGAGAATAATCTAGGATGCTTACAGCATAATACTTTTGCCAAAAAAGCTTGATTCCAGCCATTCTATTAGAAAATAAACGCTCAAATGCCCGTTATCTCTACAGTTTAAAATTTGGCTTTGATTTTTCTTTTCTCAGAGTGACAGAACAGGGCTAAGAGAGATTGACCGAACTTGTAAAGGTGAATTCTCTTTCCTTACACCCCACACCCGCCCCAAATGGGCTTGGTCAAAAGTTAAAATATTTACAATTGGTGTTAGTGTTTTTGAGACTATATCTAAACCCAAGAAAATGCCTAGTAACGATCTAGAACTCAGAACCAATAGGTACTGCCAACTTAGTTCACAACTTGCTAGTTTAGATAATTCCCAATTGCATTCTTTGTTTGATGATGGTGATTCGGGTACATCAAGTTTAAATTCGGGGCGAAACTATACCATCGTTCTTGGACAATCTAAAATCTTTGTCAAACGTATTCCCGTTACAAAAATTGAATATGAGAATTCCTATTCTACTAAAAATTTGTATAATTTACCAACTTACTTTAATTATGGTGTAGGGTCTATTGGTTTAAATGTATTCCGTGAACTGGTGACACACATCAAGACCACTAACTGGGTATTAGAAGGAGCGATCGCCTCATTTCCTCTAATGTATCATTATCGAATTATCCCATTCTCTGGAGTACGTGAAGATATCGATCTGGAAAATTATCAAAGCTTTGTGGAGTATTGGGGTAATAGTGCCACTATTAGAAATTATGTATTAGATAGAGCCAACGCCAACTATGAATTGATTCTGTTTCTAGAGTACATACCTCATGTTCTAGCAACATGGCTGCAAGACAACCCCAACCACATCCAGAAATACTTGGATGAATTACATAAAACAATTACCTTTTTGAGGACAAAGGAAATTATTCACTTTGACGCACATTTTTATAATATCCTCACAGACGGACAGCAGATATATTTAACAGATTTTGGTTTGGTACTTGATAAAAGCTTTTCCTTAACCAAAGATGAAGAGTCTTTTTTTCAGCAGAACCAATTGTACGACTACGGGGAAATCTTACGTAATCTTGGCCATCTTATTCGCTCATCCTATGATTTATGTTCTGAGATTGAGCAACGCAGAATCATGGATAAATATGGCATAAAAGAAGATTTAAAACCTTATGAAATAGGAGCTATATTATTGAGCAACATCGAGCAGTTATATGCTGATGAAGTCATGAAGTTGGATAAGTTTTATGTTACTAATGTTGTCAAATACCGTAGCATTATTGCACTGATGCAAAACTTCTTTACTGATATGTGTACGAATAACCATAAGAATATAAAATTTCCTCACGCAAAACTACAACAGATGCTGGAAGAAACAGGGTTTATTTCTAGGGGATATTCTTAAATGGTAAATTTTTAACATTGCTGTCTGCTCGTCCCATCTCATCAATATCTAGGCTATGAACATCGACCGATTCCAAGAACTTAAGCAAAAACTAACCTTAGACGCAGACTTGTCCAATATCTGGCTATTTTACATGGATCATTTTGCGGATCATGCAGAATTTACCGACTTGGGAGAGCCTGCTAACAATGAATATCTAGATAGTGTCATCCAAAAAACTTGTGAGCAAATGTTTGGCAGGACAGTAAAGATTACTGACTTTTTGCTAATCTACATTGCGGAGTATGGTTTTTTTCATGGGCCTTTCCAAGTTGAACGACGTATTGGGGGTGTGATTTATTTCGAGGATATAAAAGTTGGATTAATTGCCGTGTCAGCAGATTATCCTCCTACCAATGCGGTTAAGTATTCACGTTTTTCTGAGGTATTTCAATTGCCAGCACCTGATCGTTACGATCTCAATTGAAATCAAAGCAAGGACTGAGAAACTCTCAACAAGTTTAAGCACCAGAATGAATTACTCATACAGAAAAGATAAAGGATTGCTCATATTTTCAGCAAAACCCAAAATGCCGCGATCTCGATGAGCGTAAATTAATTGTCCTTGGGAATCAAATAAGAAAGTTGCCCCACGTTGTGTCAAATAAGATGAATCTGGTACGTACATCTTCCAGTTGCTCAAAACTTCAGTCATGTTTCGCAGGCGCAAGGTTGCTAGTTCAAATGGTCGCTGAAAGCCTTTTCCTCCAGCAGCTTTGAAAAACGCACCTTTGATTGGTGGTAATGGTGTACCCCTCACAACTTCTTCATCAGCAATTAACTGCGGAGCTTTTTTATCACCTTTATAACCCCGAAAAACTTCCTTTAGCGTTCCTGGGCTACCAATTCCGGCACACATGAGCATTAAATTTAGCCAAGCTTTTTGTGAGGTTGATAACAGGGGAAATTGTAGAGATAAACCGCGATAAAGTCCTAAAAGTTCGTGGATTTGGGCTTTTGGATCTACAAACAAGAATTCTTGAGGGAAACCCGTATACTCGCAAAACTTGATCCCAGAATTGCGATCGCCAATTCCGATAGCGCGAATTGTAATTCCTCTGGCTTGGATCTGTGCTTTTTCTCTTTGCAGCCACCAAGCGTATTCTAAATTATCAAAATCTCCCAACTGCGACCAAATGAGTACGAGCAACTTTGAAGCATGGGTGCAACCATCTAAAATAGGTTTAATCTCTCCATCACTAACCCGCAAGCGTTGAGTTTGACTCAAAATTGAATAAATATCTGGGGAGTTAAAGCTTATTTGAGTATTCATAAAGACTATCAAACTTTAATTTCCATCGTGCTAGTTGAACTTGAATGTTCATCAGTTCATTTTTGAAGTTGGGTTAATGCTGCTTAGGCTGTAGGAGTGGAGATTTTCGTGAATAGTATAGTTTGGTGTCAGCCTCTGCAAAACCTGTTTCAAAACCATCGCTGTCCAATCAATATCGGCTTCGGTAGTATCACGCCCTAGTGTCATCCGAATCCCCCCCAAGGCGGCTTTTTCAGAATAGCCCATTGCTAAAAGTATCGGGCTAGGGCTGAGTTTACCGCTATGACAGGCAGCACCAGCACTAATACCAATGCCAGCTAAGTTTAACTTTCGTACCAAAGTTTTACCACTGAGTTTTTCACCGTCGGCGTATTCTAGGCACAAGCTGACATGATGGGGTAGACGATGAATTAAATCGCCTGTGGGAATTAAACCAGAAACATCAGCTAACTGCGAAAATAAGCGATCGCGTAATGCAATTAACCTGGGTGTTTCTGTCGGTAGTTCTTGGGCGGCTAATTGGGCGGCTACACCAAAACCAGCAATTGCTGGTACAGATTGCGTCCCAGAACGCATCCCCATTTCTTGCCCACCGCCAGTTAACAAAGGCATCAATTCCACATCTGGGTGGATATACAATGCCCCTGCGCCTTGTGGCCCGTAGATTTTATGGCTAGAAATGCTGAGTAAATCTACTGGTAATGCTTGCACATCAATTGGCAAACGTCCAGCAACCTGCACTGCATCAGAGTGAAATATGGCACCGTGCGATCGCGCAATCTTGCCTAATTCTGCTATAGGCTGGATTGTACCAACTTCACTTTGTCCATAAATTATCGATACCAAAACGGTGTGATCTCGCAATGCGGCTTGCAAATCTCCAGGGCTAACTCTGCCCTTGGCATCCACTCCCAAGCGTGTGACTTCCCAACCCCACATTTCTAACAACCGGACTGTTTCAGAAATTGCTGAATGTTCTACACAAGAAATAATGATGTGTTGTGGCACAGTAAATAATCGGGCGACACCCATAATTGCCAGATTGTCTGCCTCGGTTCCACCAGCAGTAAAAACAATTGATGCGGGATTAGGCGCGTTAATTAATTCCGCAACTTGCACTCTGGCTTGTTCTATAACTGTTGCAGCCCGTTGTCCCCACTCATGCAAGCTAGAAGGGTTACCCCACTGTTGAGTCAGGACTGCTTGCATTGCTGCGATCGCTTCTGGACGAGTTGGCGTTGTAGCACTGTAATCTAAATATATTTGCATATCACAAAACTTGGGCGGAAAGGCAAGGAAAATAGGCATTACTACTGTTTCAGCATAGATAGTTTAGTAGGTAAATCTTAATAAAAGCTGAATTACTCTGCATCAATAGATTGATTTTTTACTGCTGATCAAGCTGTTACTCTCTTTCAATCATTTTGGGAACTATAACTATGTTCACTACCAATTTACTTGTAGCAGATTCCCGTGCATATTTTTCGTAAACAAAGGTATCTTTGGATATTTTTGCTAATATTTGTCATCACTGCTTGTCAACAAGCAAAATCATCTTACAACCGTTTATCGCCTTTACCACAAGACCCATTAGTTAAGATTTATTTTAATCATTCTGAATCTTCGGAATACAAAGAAACTTATCGTCAGCAAAGTCGGCAGGGGGATGACTTAGAAAATTTAATTGTAGATGCAATTTCTCAGGCTAAATCGACAGTAGATGTTGCCGTGCAAGAATTGCGTTTACCTAAAGTTGCTCAAGCCCTGCTAGAAAAACAAAAATCTGGTGTACAAGTCAGGGTGATTTTAGAAAATACTTATAGCCGTCCTTGGAGTAGCTTTACACCAGATGAACTAAAAAAGTTAGTTCCAAGAGAAAGAGAAAGATACAATGAAGTTTATAAATTTGTTGACATTAACAACGATAATAAACTTAGCCGAGAAGAAATTAATCAAAGAGATGCATTAGTAATTTTACAAAATGCTAAAATCCCTGTAATAGATGATCAAGCTGATGGTTCGGCGGGCAGTAGTTTGATGCATCATAAATTTTTAATCGTTGATAATCGCATCGTGATTGTCACTTCGGCTAACTTCACCCTCAGCGATACATCAGGCGATTTTAGCAATCTCAGTAGTTTAGGAAATGCCAATAATTTATTGCAAATTGATAGTCCAGAACTCGCCCATATATTTACCCAAGAGTTTAATTTGATGTGGGGTGATGGGCCAGGTGGTAAGCCAGATAGCAAATTTGGACTGAATAAACCATTGCGATCGCCAACTACAATCATTTTAGGTCTAAATAAAATTACAGTTCAGTTTTCTCCTGCTTCTCCTACTCAACCTTGGAGTAAAACTAGCAATGGTTTAATTGGCGAAACTTTAAATTCAGCCACGACATCTGTTGATATGGCATTGTTTGTATTTTCAGAACAGAAACTAGCAAATATTCTCGAAAATCGCCATCAAAACAATGTAGCAATTCGTGCTTTAATTGACTCACAATTTGCTTATCGTCCCTATAGCGAATCGTTGGATCTGATGGGGGTAGCACTGGCTAATAAATGTCAGTATGAAATTGGTAATAAACCTTGGCAAAATCCAATTACTAGCGTAGGTGTACCCACCTTAAATAAAGGCGATTTACTTCACCACAAATTCTCCGTGATTGATAACAAAATAGTCATCACAGGTTCACATAATTGGTCGGATGCAGCTAATAACAGTAACGATGAAACATTAATAGTAATAGAAAATCCGACAATTGCAGCCCATTATGTCCGTGAATTTGCCCGACTTTATACCAAAGCCCAACTCGGTTTGTCGCCAAACATTCAATCAAAAATTGCCGCAGAAGCTAAAAAATGTCCTACAATCACAACTCGCACAAATAAGAAAAATTTACCCACTAAACTTGTAAATCTCAATACAGCTAGTCTAGAAGAATTAGCTAGTCTCCCCGGTGTAGGTAAGAAATTAGCACAGCGAATAATTATTGCCCGTCAGCAGCAAAAATTTACATCATTGCAAGACTTGGCAAGAGTTTCAGGGGTAAGCCTAAGAATGTTGGAAAAATGGGAAGGGTATGTAACTTTGTAGCAATATTTACTTTTAAGAAACAAGGCAATAGGCAATAGGCAATAGGGAAGGGGAGTTGTCAAAATTCTGTCACCTGTCATCTATCACCTGTCCCCTTACTACTCATTTTCTACTCAAAACGGTAGCCTAAAGGTGGTAGTTTGATTCACTCCCGCACTCATTATGTTGCCTAAACCCAAGCGATATTGGACACCTCAGCACTGGGCGAGTTGGAAGCCCTTTGGTCTTGGCGAACAGTACCCGAATAACTATTGGGAAGTATTTCGGGCAATTTGGCGATCGCGCGATAAACTACCTTATACATGGAACATCCTGAATAAAGGTGTCTGTGATGGTTGTGCTTTAGGAACAACCGGGATGAAAGATTGGACGTTAGATGGTGTTCATCTGTGCAATGTGCGGTTGCGTTTGTTGCAGATGAACACCATGTCAGCTTTCGACCCGCATCTACTCAAAGATATCGCCCAATTACAAACTCAAAAAAGTTCTCAATTACGTGAGTTGGGGCGACTACCTTACCCCATGATGCGCCAACGTGGAGACAAAGGTTTTCATCGAGTTAGTTGGGATGAAGCACTAAATGTGATTGCAAGTCGTATTCGCGCTACCACACCAGACAAACTCAGCTTTTACGTGACTAGTCGCGGTACTGTCAACGAAACTTATTACACTACCCAAAAAGCTGTGCGGGCTATGGGCAGTAATAATATTGATAATGCCGCCCGTATTTGCCATTCTCCGAGTACGGCGGGGTTGAAAACTACCGTTGGCGCGGGGGCTACCACTTGTTCTTATAAAGACTGGATAGGTACTGATTTATTAGTTTTTATTGGTTCTAATGTCGCCAATAACCAGCCAGTCACAGTGAAATATCTGCACTATGCCAAAAAAGCTGGCACAAAGATTGTGGTAATTAACACTTACCGCGAACCAGGAATGGAACGCTATTGGGTGCCTTCAATTGTGGAAAGTGCTTTATTTGGTACAAAGTTTGCCGAAGATTTCTTTTTGGTAAACCTCGGCGGTGATATGGCGTTTCTGAATGGGACAATTAAGCACATGATTGCCCAAGGATGGGTAGACGAGTCATTCATCAACAACTACACCACAGGCTTTGCAGAACTGGAAGCATCATTAGAACAACAATCTTGGGAAGAGTTAGAACAAATTTCAGGCGCATCCCGCGATGATATGTACGCCTTCGCAAAAATGGTTGCAGCAGCAAACAAAGCTGTGTTTGTTTGGAGTATGGGTATTACTCAGCATGAGTGCGGTGAAGATAATGTCCGCAGTATCATCAACCTGGCACTCACGAAAGGTTTTGTCGGGCGGGAAGGCTGCGGTTTAATGCCTATTCGTGGTCACTCTGGCGTACAAGGCGGGGCAGAGATGGGATGTTATGCGACGGTGTTTCCTGGTGGGAAGCCTATCAACTCAGAAAATGCCGCAAAGTTAAGTCAACAGTGGGGCTTTGAAGTACCGACTACTAGAGGTTTAATTGCCCCAGAAATGATTGATGCAGCAGATCACGGGCAACTAGATATGTTGTTTTCTGTAGGCGGAAATTTCTTAGAAGTCTTGCCAGAACCAGATTATGTAGAAGGTGCATTGCAAAAGATCCCATTGCGAGTGCATATGGATATTGTGCTTTCTAGCCAAATGTTAGTCGAACCTGCTGATACTGTAGTGCTGTTACCTGCAACCACTCGCTATGAAGTACCGGGAGGAGTAACGGAAACTTCTACAGAACGGCGAATAATTTTCAGTCCCGAAATTCCTGGGCCACGTATTGGCGAAGCGCGTCCAGAGTGGGAAGTATTTATCGAATTAGCAAAGCGAGTACGTCCAGAGTTAGCAAATAAGCTGGGTTTTGAGAATACCGCCGCTATCCGTCAAGAAATTGCTCAAGTTGTGCCGTTATATGCTGGTATTCAACACTTACAGCAAGCGGGAGATCAGTTTCAATACGGTGGTTCACATTTGTGTTTTGGTTGGAATTTCGCTACCCCTGATGGCAAGGCGCACTTTACACCTTTGTCGCCACCGCAAAAAGAATTACCCCTAGGTTGTTTTTGGGTGGCTACACGTCGGGGCAAGCAATTTAATAGTATGGTGCAAGAACGCAAGGATGCGATTACTGGGGCTTTGCGTGAGGCAGTTTTAATGAATGGGGCTGATGCAGCAAAGTTGAGTTTAAAAGATGGAGATCAGGTAATTTTAAAAAACCAGTTGGGCGAGTTGGTGGGGAGAGTTTATCTTGCACCCATTCAGCAGGGAAATTTACAAGTCCATTGGCCTGAGGGAAATGTCTTGCTTGATAAAAGTAAGCGATCGCTTGAAGGAGTCCCAGATTACAATGCTGTCGTAAGACTGGAAAAATATAGCTAAAAAATATGCTAGGTGCGATCGCTGGTGATATCATTGGTTCGATATATGAACGCAAAAATATCAAAACCAAAGATTTTCCTCTATTCGATAGGCAATGTAGCTTTACCGATGACACTGTGCTAACAGTAGCCGTGGCAGAGGTCATTCTTGATGGGCGTGAGTTGCTACATGGTCAATACATTGAGCAATTTAAATCATACTTTCGCCGCTATCCTTTTGCTGGTTATGGTGGCACTTTTAGAAATTGGGCAAACTCTAACAACAGTGAACCCTACAACAGTTGGGGTAATGGTTCGGCTATGCGCGTTAGCCCGATAGGATTTGCATTTAATGACTTAGATACTGTTATAAAAGAAGCCAAACTTAGTGCCGAAATAACTCACAATCACCCTGAAGGTATTAAAGGCGCACAAGCTACAGCCGCAGCCATATTTTTAGCACGTACAGGCAATGAAAAATCCGCGATTAAATCTTACATTCAAACAACTTTTGGTTATGATTTAGAACCAACTTTAGATGAGATTAGACCTAACTATAAATTTGATGTTTCTTGTCAGGGTTCTGTACCACAAGCAATTATCGCTTTTTTAGAATCTCAAGATTATGAAGATGCAATTCGCAATGCAATTTCTCTTGGTGGTGATAGTGACACTATTGCTTGTATTACAGGCGGTATTGCTCAAGCATATTATGGTGGTGTACCACCAGCGATCGCTAATCAAACCCTATCTTATTTAAATGAACATTTATCTGGCATTACCGAAAAATTTATGTTGCAGTATTGTGCTTAAAGTAGTCATAGAGGAATCTACTTTTTGAAGAAGGCAATGGACAATAGGCAATAGGAAAGAATGCTGATAGAAATGTACTGATTTTTTTATCAAATATGAGTCCTATTTAAAGTTTATTTTTTTAGCCTAAATAATATCTTTTCTCTAAATAAATAAGGTATAATATAATTGTACTAGTTTGGAGAAGCCTGAAAGAATGAATTCTCTAAATTTTGCTAAAACTTTGATAACTCAAATTATTTTGGTATCTGGAACAATAGCATTATTAGCTACTACAGGGGTTTCTCAAACTACGTCATCACCAGAGAGTAATTTAGAATATCGAGGCGGTGGAGGTGCGATTATTGATAGATCTCCATTACAACATCCTACACAAATAAATGTTCTACCACAACCACAAATCACTAATTTTACTAAAATCTCTGAGCCTAGTTCAGTCTTAGGGTTAATTGCTCTGAGTACCATTGGTGCAGCAACATTAAATAAGAAAAAAAGGCTGTCTATTAAAAAGTAGTTTGACAGTATTAATTCACTTCCTATTTTTAATAGTCGCTGTCAGCAACACAAATACCTTTACATTTAATACCGTTCGTAGCAGTGCGCTGACAATGAGGACATAGAACTTTTTCTTGTTCTGTTTCTTGATTTATCTCAATACTAGTGTTTGTCTGTAATTTGTCGTTTTCGGTCTGGATTTGTTCAGCCATAAGATTCTAAAATTTACGCACAAATATTAGTTGTTGAGATTAGGTCTACTTTCTCCTACTGCTGGCAAATAGAGGCAAATCTCTATTCGCCAGCTATATCTTCAAAAGAGAGTTGAGTGACTGGGATTTTCACAAATACTCAAGATTGTTGATTTTTGTAGCTAGCTACAGCTGCTCTAAGATTACCCTGGTGTTCTGATAAAAGCCGATCGCCTGCTTCTTTTTCTAAACCAGTCCAATGCATCAATAAAGCTAACTTTACCCATTTACCACTACGTTCTAGAAGAACATTAGCAGTTTCCCGGCTTAAGCCTGTGAGGTCTTGCAAAATTCGTAAAGCGCGATCGCGCAATTTTTGATTTGTCACGGCGACATCCACCATGCGATTGCCGTAAACCTTGCCCAGTTTCACCATCACCCCGGTGGAAAGAATATTTAAAGTCAACTTAGTAGCTGTACCAGCTTTTAAGCGAGTGGAACCAGCCAGCACCTCTGGCCCAGTCAACAGGCGAATATCAATATCGACATCGATATTAACTTGTTCTTGGGGAACACAGGCAATAAATATAGTTAGCGCGCCCCGTTGACGGGCAGCACTCAAAGCCCCGTGAACATAAGGTGTTGTCCCGCCAGCCGTAATCCCCACCACAACATCTAACTGCGTAATGTGTCGTTGAGCCATCGCAGATTCTCCATCTTGGGTGCAGTCTTCTAAATCTTCAGAACTGCGAACCAGCGCTCCCGCACCGCCAGCAATAATTCCCTGTACCAATTCTGGTGGTGTACAAAAAGTTGGCGGACACTCAGCCGCATCTAGTACCCCTAACCTACCACTGGTTCCTGCACCTATATAAAATAAACGTCCTCCTTGGTGCAATCGCTCGGCTGTCTGTTCAATTGCCTCTGCTAACTCAGTTTTAGCCGCCGCTACCGCCGCCACTGCTTTTTGGTCTTCGCTATTAAATAAATCTACTAATTCTAAGGCACTGAGTTGGTCTAAGTTCAAACTATCAGGATTGACCTGCTCAGTTAAAAGATGCCCACGTTCATGCAAATTTACCATTTTTTATCCTGTGTCAATAGTCAATAGTTATTAGTCAATTGTTATTCCCCCCTGCCCCTCTGCTCCCCTGCCTCTTTTACAGCAATCCTTCTAGCTTACGGCGAATATTTTCGAGTTCAGAGTCAGATAACTCTGTTTCTTCTGCACGTGGGACTTGTTCAGAGTCAAACGCATCTTCATCAGTATCTTCATTTTCGGCATCAATTTGCCAGTCGGTTTCTTCTAGGTTAATTTCTGGGGGAATAACTAAATCACTGTTTTCGGGAATAATTTCCCATTCGTAATTGGCACTTTCGCAAAATGTCTTGATTTCCTCCGCATCGATCTCTTCTACTGTAGGTGTAGGGAAGTCTTGAGCTTCCAACATCAGGGCAAAGCGCAAGGCATCATCTTCTGACTCGAACATGAGAATTTTATTGCGATCGCCCACCTTAACCGTATGAATGCCTTCGTTCTCTGTATGAGCATTAAAAATTAATACAAATATACGCATTGGAGTAATCATCTATCCTTTTACTTAAATTTCTATTCTTATTAAAGTTCTAGGCTGTAACTCTGGGAAAGTCACTGCAACAAACCATATAAAATTGTCGAAGCCACTGGTGAAATTATTTTATTTATTGCATCTATCATCTACCTCTTGCCATGCCATTTAAGACCTCAACTAGAGATTTTGGGTCAAATCATCTTAAAATTAGCAGGATTTTACGCTTATTTTTGTCTTTCCTGATTGGGCTGTTGTGTGTACTAGGTTCGCCTGTGTTGGCTTTATTGCCTCACCCGACTTTATCCTCAACTATTACTTCGCCCCTGCAACAAGGCAAAATGCTTTATGATGGCGGGCGTTTTGCTGAAGCTGTAAAAGTCCTGCAACAAGCAGCCCAGGAATATCGGCAACAGAAAGATGAACTAAAATTAGCTACCACTCTCAGCAATTTATCACTTGCTTACCAGCAATTAGGCGCATGGGCAGAGGCGCAGCAAGCAATTGATGAGAGCTTAAAATTACTTAAAAGCAACCAAAAGGAGCCAGTATTCGCACAATCGCTTTTAATTAAAGGTCGTCTGCAACTAGCAATGGGTAAGCCTGAGGCAGCTTTGACAACATGGCAGCAAGCAGCAGCGATTTATCAGCAAGCCAAAAATCCCAGTGGTGTGGTGCGATCGCAAATTAATCAAGCCCAGGCGTGGCGAACTCAAGGCTTTTATCGCCGTGCAGTCCAAATGTTAGAAGCAGTACAGCAGCAGTTACAATCGCAACCAGATTCTCTAGAAAAAGCCGTAGGATTGCGATCGCTGGGTGATGCACTGTTAATATCAGGCAATTTACGTCAATCTCAGAATGTTCTTCAACAGAGTCGGCAGATTGCTGAAAATCTAAAATCCCCGGCTGAGATGGCAGCCAGTGTTTTGAGTTTAGCGAATAATGCGCGTAAACAACAGCAAACACAACAAGCGATCGCATATTATCAACAAGCAATTCAACTATCGCCCTCACCTTTAGCCAAAGTCCAAGCACAACTTAATTACCTCAGCCTCCTAGTTGAAGTTAAACAATTAGCACAAGTCCAAAATTTATTACCTGCGATTCAATCCCAACTTAATCAACTTCCTGTTAGTCGCGCTGCTATTTATGCTCAGATTAATTTTGCCCAAAGCTTAATCCAAATAGGGATTAACTCTCAATCTTCCATCACCAATCCTCAAATTGCTCAACTCCTAGCTAATGCTGTTAACCAATCTCGCAAATTAGGTGATCAGCGTGCCGAAGCTTATGCGCTTTTAAGCTTAGGTCATTTGTACGAACAAACTAAACAATGGTCAGACGCACAAAGACTAACGCAAAAAGGCTTAACTTTAGGACAAGCTAGCAATACACCAGATCTTGCTTATCGCTTACAGTGGCAATTAGGCAGATTACTTTGGCAGCAAAAACAACTTCCAGGTGCGATCGCAGCTTATGATGCGGCTGTAGATACTCTAAAGTATCTCCGTAGTGACTTAGCGGCAATTAATCAAGACGTACAATTTAACTTTCGAGATAGTGTTGAACCTGTCTATCGGGAATCAGTTCAATTACTGCTGCAATCTCAAACAAATGACAAAATTTTAGATAAGGTACGTCAGCGAATCGAAGCTTTGCAATTAGCAGAATTAGATAACTTCTTTCAAGAAGCTTGTTTGCAAGGTCAGAGTGTAGCCCTCGATCAAATTGTAGATCAGGAAAATCCCAATACGGCGGTATTTTATCCGATTATTCTCCCGCAACAACTCCAGGTAATCGTCAAACTACCCCATCAAAAACTACAGAATTACAGCACTAATATTGCCCAAGGAGAAGTGGAAAAAGTTGTTGCCAATCTCCGTACAGCTTTGGTGAGTCCAAGTGCTACTAAAGCTATCCGAACCCAATCTCAAACAATTTACAATTGGCTACTCAAACCTATTGAGTCTCAGTTATCAGCTAGTAAAGTTGATACCTTAGTATTTGTACTAGATGGAGTATTACGTAATATACCAATGGCATCGCTTTATGATGGGGAAAAATACTTAATAGAAAAATATGCGATCGCCTTAAGTGTCAGTTTACAATTACAAAATCCTCAACCTTTAGTCAAACAGCAGCTTAAAGGTTTAATTGCGGGATTATCTGAGCCACCGCTAGGATTTTCTAACTTCGCTCCTTTACCGGCAATTAAATCTGAAGTTAACTACATTGCCCAGGCTGGAGTCTCCACAACCAATCTCCTAGATCAACAATTCACCCGCCAAGCATTAGAAGCAGAGGTAAACACTGTTCCTTTCAATGTATTGCATTTAGCTACTCACGGCCAGTTTAGTTCTAATGCTGATCAAACTTTTATTTTGGCTGCCGATGGGCCAATTCATGTCAAGCAATTTGATAGCCTACTACGAAGTCGAGATGCAAAACAACAACAAGCAGTTGAACTTTTAGTTTTAAGTGCCTGTCAAACAGCAATGGGGGATAACCGCGCTGCTTTGGGACTTGCTGGTACAGCAATTCGCGCTGGTGCTAGGAGTACGTTGGCTTCTTTGTGGCAAATTGATGACGAATCAACAGCTTTGTTTGTTGGTGACTTTTATCAACAACTGAAAAAGGGCAACATTAGTAAAGCACAAGCTCTTCGTCATGCTCAACTCGCCATGCTAAAACATCCTAATTTCAAAGCACCCAGCTTTTGGGCTGCTTATGTGTTGATTGGCAATTGGTTGTAGAAAAGGGTCTAGGGGCTAGAGATTAGAGGCTTAAGGGTGTAGAGGAGAGAACTAATAACAAATGACTATTAACTCAGCACTTGTTACTGAGACACTCGCCAAACCTTAATAGTATTGTCTTCGCTACCACTAACAATAGTTTTACCATCAGGAGTGAAGGCAACAGATGTCACCGTATTTTGATGTCCCTCTAATGTGTGGATGACTTCACCAGTAGCTAAATTCCAAAGTTTGATGGTACGATCGCGGCTGGCACTAACTAGAGTCATACCATCTGGGCTAAAAGCGACACAAGTAACGGTGTTAGTATGTCCGGTTAAAGTGCGGATGACTTCTCCGGAAGCGACATCCCAAAGTTTGATCGAGCGATCGCGGCTAGTACTAGCTAAGGTTGTATTATCTGGACTAAAAGCTACTGATGTAATTGTATTTCTATTTCCGGTGAGGGTTCGGGCTGGGGCGTTTTGGTTGAGATTCCAAAGTTTGATCGTCTTGTCAAAACTGCCACTTGCTAAGTTACGCCCATCGGAACTGATAGCAAGCGATCGCACCCAAAATTTATGTCCAATCAGCGTCCGTATTAATTTCCCTGTTGCTAAATTCCAGACTTTGATAGTGTTGTCATCGCTACCACTCACCAAAATTTTGCCATTCGGACTAATAGCTAGTGCTTGAACAGAATCACTATGTCCCTCTAATTTGCGAATAATTTTACCTGTTGTCAGATTCCAGACCTTAATAGTTTTATCATCACTACCACTGACTAAGATTTTGCCATTGGGACTGATAGCTATAGCATTTACTTTTTGAGAATGTCCATTAAGAGTGAATATTTCTTTTCGGGTGATCAGATTCCAAACTTTAATAATCCGCTCACCTTCGCCGCTACTAGCAATTGTCTGACCATCAGGACTAATCACAACAGATACAACCGATTTTGTATGAACTTTGAGGTTGTCAACTAAAGAAATATCTCCTACTGGCTGATTAAGTTGCTGACTAAAAACCGCTTCACCTTGATCAGAATTATGATTTGGCTGCTTCAACCTCGATAACAAACTAGTTTGAATCCGATGATATTGTTGATACCAAGAATCGCTAAATCCAAATAATAAAATCAAAGCAGAAGTTAAGATTAAACCTTTCACCAAGACATAGCCAAATGGCAAAGTTTTTGTTGGCGTTACAGGTAACTTTCCCGAAGTTTTGCCAGCAGGTGGTAAGGCGAGTTGCTGTTTAGGAAGCAAGTCTTTGATAACTTCATCGGCTGATTGATAGCGTTGACTTAAGTCTTTTTGCAAAAGCTTATGCATCACGCAATCAAATTCTGGACTTAAAGGACTACGCAAATATTGTCGCCAATTATTCGCCCAGCCGTAGCCATATTCCATCCACAATTGAAAAGGAGACGTTCCTGTGAGGAGATGGAAACAGGTAGCACCCAAACTGAACAAATCGCTAGCGGGGAAAGCCTTACCGTCTCTGATTTGTTCTAGTGGTGAGTAACCATGAGAACCAATAGATGTGCCACTTTTATTTTTAACTTTTTCGGTTAATTGCTTAGAAGAACCAAAATCGATTAAGCTTAATCGTCCATCATAACGACAGCGAATCAAGTTTTCTGGTTTAATGTCTCGGTGAATGACACCGCGATCGTGAATAAATTTAAGAACAGGCAATAAATCCAGTAAAATAGCTTGAATTTCGTTAGGTTTATAGGCTTTGCGCTGCTGTAACTCCTTTAATAAATTTTGTCCATTAATAAATTGTTGCACCAAATATAAACAGTTATCTTGCTCAAAGTAAGCGATGAGTGTCGGAATTTGGGGATGTTCGCCCAACTCTTGTAATCGCTTCGCCTCTTCAGCAAATAATTCCATTGCCTTTTTTTGTGACCAAGTTCCTTGGAATTTTGGTGCTAATTGTTTGATTACACAAAGTTCATTGAGTTTATCTGTATCCTCTGATAAATAGGTTCTGCCGAATCCCCCCTCATCGGAAAGCACCCGAATCACACGGAAGCGATTTCTTAACAGTGGAACTAAAGGAGTACCACAAGTTTGGCAAGACTTCTTTCCTTTGGGATTTAGGGGATTTGGGCAATCGGGATTTAAGCAGCAGATCATCATCTGACAGGCGCGACTGCGTAAATATTTATATGAAGCGAACCCCGAAATTTCCCGTAATAAAATTGGCTCTCGCGGATATATGGTAGATAACGCTGGTGTTGGGACTGGGGAATTATTTATCTAGTTAATTGTGGTAAATGCTCAATACCTTTCGGTTAAGGGGGAAAGGGGAAGGGGAAAAAGTAGAAGAAAACCTTTAACCCTTACCCTTTAACCTTTTCCCAAAACCATATTACAAGTTAAAAATGCTTAACCGAACAGTATTAGGTAAATGCTAATGAGTTTTCCAAAGCTCAGGAAAACTACGAGAGTCCTTATTTTAATTTTCTCGATTATATATGAATCTCAGTAAAAATATTTTAAAACCTCAGATTTTAGTAGATTTCCTGATATATTCCTGCAAAAAACTTTAAGTTATACATTGTCAAAATTCATACTTTTAAGCAATAGAATTTCAATTAGTTAGTAGGGTGCATTGTCGTGTAGCGCAACGCACCGCATAATCTTGTTATAGGTTATAAGGTGCGTTAGCCTACGGCATAACACACCCTCCATTTTGCAGGTTTCCAGGTTGAGCTACTTAATTTGATAGTGAAGTTAAGTAACCACTATGACGGTTTGACTGCTTGTTGTTGAGTTTAGCTTTCCATTCTCGAATCGCGATCGCAGTTCTGGCTGTGGGTGATATATATTCTGGAGGTTCTTCTTTTGGTGGTTGTTGGCTGCTTCTTAGCGGTTTAGTGGTTAAACAGTTAGTTAAATTTGGTAAATTATGTTCTCTACCCAAAGCTTTAATCACATCATCCGTTGTTTTGAAGCGATCGCCTAAAGAAAACTTCACCATATTTCCTAAGACTTTGGCAAAGCTATCACTAACATTAACTTCTTTTTGCCAACATACGTCACCTGCACTGTCTTGTCCAAAATCTAAAGGCCCCTTACCAGTTAACAGATAAAGACAAGTCATCCCCACTGCATAAATATCACTGGCGTAAACTGGACGCAGGGCAAACTGTTCTGGAGGTGCAAACCCCATTGTTCCAACAAAATGAGTAGTTGCAGTTTTATGACCCTCTTCTGCAATATCAGCTAATTTCTCTTTAACTGCACCAAAATCTATCATTACCAATCGCTGATCATCTTCACAGCGCAACAAATTTTGCGGTTTTATATCTCGATGTATGACGTGATTTTGATGTATGTATTGTAATATTGGTAGAATTTCTCGCAAAAACTGTTTAACTTCCGCTTCGGTTTTAGTGCCGTTTTTTTTCACATCCTGTGCCAAGGTATAGCCGCGCACATATTCTTGCACTAAATAAAATTCCCCGTTCCTTTCAAAATAGTCTAAAAGCATGGGAACTTGGGAATGGCTACCGAGTTGCGCCAGCATTTTTGCTTCTTGTTCAAAACGCTGACAAGCTTTTTGCCAACTTTTGCTACTAGTTGTTTTTGGACAAAGCTGTTTAATAACACACAAAGGATGTCCGGGTAATAAGGCATTTCTGGCTAAAAAGGTAATGCCAAAACCACCTCTCCCTAAAATTCGCAGGATGAGATAGCGATCGCGAAATAGCTGCCGAGAACCGCACAACTGACTCAGTTGATTCTGCTGTAAACTATAATCGTTTTGAAAATCGGTAGTTTTTTCAGGAAAGCGATTCATGGTTCAAAGACAGCTACTTTTTGTCGTCTCCAATTTAACTGTAAAAATATTTTTTTGCCAGTAGCATTACGGGAACTTTGCGAAATCCTAATCTATTTCAAAAACTTATGCTTAAATTAAAATCAAAAATTTATTGTTTTTGTCATTGATTTATCTGGATTACCTAGATTGCTGCTAAAAAAGTATGAAGTATGAAAGCTAAAGTTGAAAAACTTCATACCTTACACTTCACACTTCACACTTTAGACTTCATACCTTCCTAAGGTACTTCAATCGGAATCAAGGCATTTTCTGGTAAATAATTACAGAATCGACCTTCATCAGCTAACACCAAAACCAAGCGTAAGGGATAATCAGGCGGAACTTGCAAGTCTGCCCAAGGTACGGATAACTCTAAACAATTGTCTAAAGCGACTTTGGCGCGGCTAAATCGGGGATGCCATTGATAATGATCTGCGGCTTCCCGAAACTGCACCGATTGCGTCAGCAAATTAATTTCTAGTTGGTGATGGTACAAATAATTGACTGGTGCTTGATCTGGCACATCCGCCAAGGGAATTGGGCTATTGTGCATTGTCTTGTCAGGATAGAACCACAGCAAATTTAATTCTGGTGGTAAATCGCGTCCTGGCACAGTACCACTTTTAAAGTCCATCCGTAAATAAAAATTTAGGTGATCTACTCCGTACCAAACTCTTTGCACAATACTACTGTTGTGCATTGTGCCTCTAGCACCACCGACTTCTATCCGCCCAGCTTTATCCCAGTCTTGTTCATCACCTCTGCCATCAATAATTGGATGAATAAAACTTTGCGGCACATGACTTCCCCGGACTTCATGCGCCTCTACTGGTTGTTTGAGGTAAGGCGGGATGGGTTCATTTAAGGCTTTATAAATGCCATACAAATGTTCCCTAAATAATTGGTCGAAGATCGCATCTTGATTAGAAGAATGTCCTTCACCAAACCACCAAAACCAGTCGGAACCTTCGGCAGCATACAAAGCTTCCCAGGCTTCTGGGTTGTTCTCTTCTGTGGCTTCAGGATGACTAGCTAGCATTTCCCTGGCTTGGGTGAGATAGTCCCAAGCGCGATTTTTGGCGGGGTCGCCTATCCACGTGGTAAAGCTGCCATCTACCCAAGAACCGCTATGCAGCTGTTCGCCAGGAATCGTGGCTGTAGCCGGGAATTGTTCGAGAAACTCCGAGACAGTGACCAGTTTGAGGTGTGGTTCGTTACTTAAACTTTGATATAAAGCTTCGAGGAAGAGTTTGCCGTCTTGGGGATAAAATTCCCAGCAATTTTCGCCATCTAAGGCGATGGTGACTAACCAAGGTTGTTCGCTGGGGCGTTCTCTTTGCATTTTGGCGATCGCTTGTAGGTGTCCCACCAAGTCAGCTGCGGCTTGTTTAGCAGGCATTGACCCGTAGGTAAAACCAATTAAATCTGACAATCGGTGGTCACGGAAGACAATTGACAAATCGCCGGCTGGGGTTGTCAAGCGATAAGGTCGATACAGCAATTCTGGCTGCTGGACGTTCCCTGCCCCATCTCGGTGGAAGAAGTGTTTTAATGTCCACCCTAATACAGCCTCGTCTGAGCAAATCCACTGAAAACCTTGTTTAACAATGTATGGTAAAGTTGCCGGACTTACGGATTGTTCGGAAGGCCATAAACCCCGTGGGTCTTGCTCAAAGCGGTCTTTATATAAATCCCAAGCTTTTCGTAAGTGGCGGGGAATATCTTCTGCCCACTGAAACCGATGCTTGGGCAAAGTCATATTTGGCACAGCCACCCGACCGGAGTTGGTATCAGCCAGCAAAGGCATAATTGGGTGAGTGTAGGGCGTGGTAGTCACTTCTAATTGCCCTGTTTGCTGCATTTTCCGGTGTTGGGGAATGATGCGGCTTAAGATTTCTCGCTGTTTGGAGTAAATACGCTGGCGATCGCTTAAAGTAAAATTTCGCCCTTGCTTTAACCAAGCGGCAATTTCTGGGTCATCCCAAAATATAGGGTCAATCCAGGCTAAGTTATGCCAAGCCAGCAAATCACTGTAATCTTGTAAATCCCAATTTGTTAAACACCAAGCTTGCCCTTTTTCTTGGCGTTGCTGATACAACTGACCATAGCGGGGGTGAGGATCAATCAGGGTGTGGTGATTAGCATCAAAAAAGTGCTGGACAATAAATTCTCGCTGTTGCGGCGTTAATTGCTCAACTGGAGTCAAGCTAGCTGTTAAATAAGGGTCAAAAGCAGTACCAGCAATGTAATCTTCTAGTTGCAATATCAAAGATGGTACCAAATTCACCGTTTGGTGTAATTTTGGATACTTTTCAAGAATTAATATTAAATCTAAATAATCTTTAGTGCCATGTAAGCGCACCCAAGGTAAGCGGTAATGCTGACTGGATGAAACTGAAACGCCGCTGCCAGGAGACTTGTACAGCGGCTGATGTTGATGCCAGATAAAGGCAACGTAAAGTGGATGGGACATAAGCAGTGATTGGGGATTAGGTATTGGAGATTGAGATTAGGTATTGAGGATTAGGTATTGAGGATTAGGGATTAAGGATTAGTAACTCACCAAAAGAGTGTAGCTTTTTACTAGTACTTATTGCCCAGTCCCAAATCCCTAGCCTCTAGTAGTCTGCCAAAGTATTTTTGACAGACCGGGGAAAGGGGAAAGAGGAAAGGGCAAGGGTTTAAATCTTCCCCTTTTCCCCTTACCCTTTCCCCAACCTACACCTGTCAATATTTGCGTGGTGAACTACTAAGTCCCTAGCCTTTACTCCCTAGCCTCTAGTCCCTAAATAACTTGCTCAACTTCGGCAATTTCGGGAATCATTTCCTTAAGACGGCGTTCAAGACCCATTCTCAGGGTCATTGTGGAGCTAGGGCAAGAACCACAAGCACCTTGTAACCGTAATCTGACTACAGGGCCATCAAGTTCCACAAGTTCCACGTTACCGCCATCCGACATTAGGTAAGGGCGCATTTCATCTAAAACGGTTTCTACGTTGTCAATTGTCAATTCCATTGTTTTAGACCTGTGAAGTAGTGATGGTAATTAGGCATAAGTTTGACGTAGGTTTTTCGCACTACTGTCAACTCCACACCCATAATTTTGTTTTTTAGCTTTGTTACATCAATCCTAGATCTAATTGCCACTAGATTGTCTGTCGTCTTTGTTTCTTTGCCAAGACTTACACACAAAGTTTAGTTGTTGAGATTGGGTGTGGGGTGTAAGTTATAAGTTTTATAAACCTAACCCCTACTGCCCACTCCCTAATAATCAACAAGCACAATCCAAATCGGTATCAGAAGACGATACAATCACTGGTTGTTGATACAAAGGCACTGTAAAGGTAACAGTGGAGCCAAGTCCTTCGCCCAGGCTGTAAAAATGCACTTCACCACCCATTGCCTCAATTAACTTTTGAGATATTGCCAACCCCAAGCCAGTACCACCGTATTGGCGAGTGCGGGAGCCATCTACTTGAGAAAATAGTTGAAATAGTTTGTCTTGTTTGTCTAGCGAAACACCAATTCCTGTGTCGGCTACTCTGACTCTGACCATCCCAGGGAATTGCTGTTCGTGGAATTTAAGTTTTTTCTGAACTATATCGGCGGTGATGGTAATGCCGCCTTCATGGGTAAACTTGATAGCGTTGTTTACCAAGTTGAGCATCACTTGGAGTAGCCGTTGATAATTACCTTGGACGACAATTTCATCGCTGGTTGTGGGCATTTGCATCCGGAAGCTAAGATTTTTCATCTCTGCTTGGGGACGCATGAAACTTTCTACACCACAAAATAGCTCATCTAAGTTAACTGGAGCGCAATCTAACTCCATTTTGCCGGCTTCAATTTTGGCGATGTCCAAAATATCATTAATGATGTTAAGCAGGTGGATGGATGATTGGTGAGCTTCTAAGAGAAATTGATGTTGTTCTTCAGGATCATCTGCCATCCCCTCTAGAATCAGCTTCAAAAAGCCTATCATGCCGTTGAGGGGGGTGCGAATTTCGTGGGAAACGTTAGCTAAAAACTCGCTTTTGAGGCGGGAGGCTTCTTCGGCTTTTTGACGCGCTGCTTCTAATTCTTTATACAAAGTAGCATGAGCGATCGCGGTTCCTAGTTGATCTGCTACTTCTGTTGCTAATTCTAATTCTGCATTTGTTAAAGGGTAACATTCATCTCGCAGACTTAACGCTATTAACCCATTTGCTTGGTCTTGATAGCAGGTTGCGACTACCAAAATTTTTTGTTCTGGACACAAAGTATATCCCGGAACTTCCATTGCTACTGGTTCCAGGGTTGCTAAGGCTTGAGCAAAGGCTGGCTCAGACGCTACATCTATTTCTAAGCCTAGCATCGAAGAGCGATCTGGCTGATGATACTCTGCTATTACTCGAACTTTTGAGCTACAGGGTTGATAAGGGCAGATAATACAACGTTCTACGCTTAATGCTTTTCCTAAGCTATCTACTGTTTGTTGCCAGATAATGTCTAAATCTAATGTTCGCCGAATATTTCTGGTAATTTTATTTACCAATTTTTGGGTTTGTTGCGATCGTAAAGCCAACTCGATTGGTGTAGGTGTTTTAGATGCTGCACACGCTGCCCCTTGTTGCACTGTTGCTTGCAATAACCGCCCCATCACCAAAACTGTGTTAGCAGCAGTTCCCAATGGCGGCATGATTGGACTAATGACTAATTCCAACTCGCACAACTCTTGCTGATACCGAAACCAGCATTGAAACCTTTCTGGTACCAAACTTGCTAAAATTCGGTGTAACCGTTCTAAATAGGCTACTTTGTCCACTGGAACAAAAGTTTCTTCTTCATGGTTCCCATTCACTATTTGCTCAGGGTGTAACCCCAGGAGTTCGCTATGCTGCCAATAAAATGTCAGATAGCGTCCTGTCCCATCTTGCGTGTATACCAACTCCGCGCTTAGAGTTGGTAATGAGCCATGAGTCTGATTAGCCGTGTCTTCCTGATTTTGCGAAAATAAGTTTGGTGGCAATTGAGAGTTGGCAGTAATAGTCATTTAATCGAGTTGGGTAGACAAGTGGCAACTCAATACAGTTTTGCTCAAGCTGCTAGTAGCTTTTGCATACTTACATTAAGTGTTCTGGCTGTGATGAAAACGGTGATTGACAAACTGGAAATTTGTTTTCTTGTCTTAAGAGAAGCTTGTGCGTGGATGTCAATCATTCCATTCACCCCTAGGCGGAACAGGCGTGCGATAAGGAGTCCGTGTCAGTTCGTCATCTCTAGAAAATTCACCCCGCAACCATTGACGGATTGCTACTTCAATCACCTTGCTAGGATCATTGGTAAGATGTTGAATTTGCTCTAGTAACTCTGAATCTAAACGGACAGCGATTTCTACCTTATCGGGTTGTCTTTGCTCCGCGTCGGTAGCTTTCTCTTTCATATTCATAGGTTTTATACTGTGAAATTGTTTTGTCTAAAGCTCTGTAAAGTACTTCTACTCACCTTCGGGTTAGTTTACTGACAAATCTTCAAGGTATGGTTACATAGTTCCCCGAAATCGTACCAAAAGTAACATCATGATGTTTTAAGTGGCAGTTTTCATAGAAGTTACCAGACAATGCTTTAGAAGTTTTGTCAGTAAATCAGTAGATTTGAGCATTTACATAGTGTAACTGCCCACGATACCTACTCTATGTACTTATATATATATTCATTGTACGCTGCTGATTGATCAATACTTGCCACGAAAAATAGACTTAATTATAGAGACTTTATTTAGATTCACAAACTACCTAAGAGTCAATAGTCATTGGTCATTTGTATTATTTATTCTCCCCTGCTCCTCTGCCCTTCCGCCCCCTCTGCGCCCCTACTCTCTACTCCCAATTCCCCACTCCCCCTGCTAAATAGCAGCGTCTTGGCAAAGAAAGCATTAAAATACATTAAGTAAATCGCTCTTTTAACCTTGGTTGCTGCTTCAGCAAAGATAGTATATGACTGACGTTCCCGCAGTTCGCATTCGCAATTTCTGTATTATTGCTCACATTGATCACGGGAAATCAACCCTCGCCGATCGCCTGCTGCAAGCCACTGGTACTGTTGACGTGCGGCAGATGAAGGAGCAGTTTCTCGACAATATGGATTTAGAACGGGAGCGCGGCATTACAATTAAGCTGCAAGCTGCCCGGATGGATTACACTGCTAAAGATGGTCAGCAGTATGTATTAAATTTAATTGACACGCCCGGACACGTAGATTTTTCCTATGAAGTTTCTCGCAGTTTAGCGGCTTGTGAAGGGGCATTATTGGTTGTAGACGCGTCACAAGGCGTGGAAGCGCAAACGCTGGCGAATGTCTACTTGGCATTAGAGCATAACCTGGAAATTATTCCAGTTTTAAATAAAATTGACCTCCCTGGGGCAGAACCAGACCGAGTAATTAGTGAAATTGAAGAAATTATCGGTCTTGATTGCAGTGGGGCAATTTTAGCCTCGGCCAAAGAAGGGATTGGGATTGACGAGATTTTAGAGGCGATTGTTGAACGCATTCCGCCAGCACCCGATACAGTAGACCAACGTTTACGGGCGTTAATTTTTGATAGCTATTATGACCCTTACCGAGGCGTAATTGTATACTTCCGGGTAATGGATGGTCGGGTGAAAAAAGGCGATCGCGTTTATCTAATGGCATCCGGCAAAGAATACGAAATCGACGAGTTGGGTGTACTTTCTCCGACTCAAAAGCAAGTCGATGAACTCCACGCCGGAGAAGTGGGTTATTTGGCAGCCGCTATTAAAGCGGTAGCCGATGCGCGGGTAGGCGATACGATTACCCTGTCTAATGCCAAAGCAGACGAAGCCTTGCCAGGTTATACCGAAGCCAACCCAATGGTTTTTTGTGGGATGTTCCCTATTGATGCTGACCAATTTGAAGACTTGCGGGAAGCTTTAGAAAAGCTCAGACTGAATGATGCCGCACTGCATTATGAACCAGAAACTTCTAGCGCGATGGGTTTTGGTTTCCGTTGCGGGTTCTTAGGCTTGCTACACATGGAAATCGTTCAAGAACGGTTGGAGCGTGAGTATGATTTGGATTTAATTATTACTGCTCCTTCGGTTGTTTACCGTGTAACTACTGTCAAGGGTGAAGAAATATATATTGACAATCCCAGCCATTTACCAGCACCCAACGATCGCGAAAAAATCGAAGAACCATACGTGCAAGTAGAAATGATTACCCCAGAGGGATACGTCGGCACGTTAATGGAGTTGTCTCAAAATCGGCGCGGTGTCTTCAAGGATATGAAATATCTCACCCAAGGGCGCACCACCTTAACTTATGAGTTACCCTTGGCAGAAGTTGTCACCGACTTTTTTGACCAGATGAAATCGCGATCGCGCGGTTATGCCAGCATGGAATATCATCTCATCGGCTACCGCGAAAATCCCCTGGTGAAGTTGGATATCATGATTAACGGCGACCCCGTTGATTCCTTGGCAATGATTGTCCACCGTGATAAAGCTTACAACGTCGGGCGGTCAATGGCTGAAAAACTCAAAGAATTGATTCCTCGCCATCAATTTAAAGTGCCAATTCAAGCCTCAATTGGTAGCAAAGTCATCGCCAGTGAACACATTCCCGCTTTACGCAAAGACGTATTAGCTAAGTGTTACGGTGGTGACATTAGCCGGAAGAAGAAACTGTTGCAGAAGCAAGCGAAAGGTAAAAAACGGATGAAGGCTGTAGGTACGGTAGATGTACCTCAAGAAGCTTTTATGGCTGTTTTACGTTTAGACCAAAACTAAAATAGACTGTTACTAACCGCATACCATCTACCAAGGAATGTATAAGGGAAGATTCACACAGATGAATTTCTCTTTACATTCCTTTATTTATGTCCTGAATATTTTTACGTCAGGCTGAAAACATTCAAGGAAGGTTGGTTTACGCCAAAGGGGGGTGAAATACTTCCTCTCCTTTGGCGTTTTATAGATTAATCTAGAAAGTTTCATGAGGTATTTGTGAATCTAACTAACCTTGCTACCCTGTAATCAATAAAATTGTTAAATAATTAGAAAACTTTAGTAAACACCGTGAATAAACTGATTTCTCACCCTTGTATTTTTTAGATAAATCGAGATTTGAGAAATTTATCAAACTTTGGAGAGTTTAGTAAATGAAAATATTGGTATTAAGTTGGGAGTTTCCACCAAGGATAGTAGGCGGGATTGCCCGACACGTGGGAGAGTTGTACCCAGAACTAGCCAAGTTGGGACATGAAATCCACTTAATTACCGTGGAGTTTGGTCAAGCACCGATGTATGAAGTAGTTGAAGGCATAAATGTCCATCGTGTACCAGTAGCTTATGGTAATGACTTTTTCCACTGGGTGGTGAATATGAACCAAAGTATGGGACATCACGGTGGCAAATTAATTGTAGAGGAAGGCCCGTTTGATTTAATTCATGCCCATGATTGGTTAGTTGCGGATGCGGCGATCGCTCTCAAGCATAATTTTAAACTGCCCCTAATTGCAACAATCCACGCTACAGAATACGGACGCTACAACGGAATTCATAACGATATCCAACGCTACATTCACGGTAAAGAAAACTCACTAGCTTTTGACGCTTGGCGAATTATCGTTTGTACCGACTATATGCGCCGGGAAGTAGAACGCGCCCTCAACAGTCCTTGGGATAAAATCGATGTGATTTATAACGGTATCCGCCCCGAAAAGAAACAGCATCATCAAGATTTTCATTCTCAAGATTTTCGTCGTCAGTTTGCCGATGATCAAGAAAAAATTGTTTACTATGTAGGCCGGATGACTTACGAAAAAGGTGTATCAGTATTATTGAATGCTGCACCCAAAGTGCTGGAACAAATGGGTGGTGACGTTAAATTTGTGATTATTGGTGGTGGTAATACCGATCATCTTAAACGGCAAGCGGCAGATTTAGGTATTTGGCATAAATGTTATTTCACTGGTTTTCTATCTGATGAATACTTAGATAAATTTCAAACAATCGCTGACTGTGCAGTATTTCCTAGCGTTTACGAACCCTTTGGGATTGTGGCTTTAGAAAGTTTTGCTTCCCGCGTTCCGGTAGTAGTATCTGATACAGGTGGTTTTCCGGAAGTTGTGCAGAATACCAAAACAGGTATCGTTACCAGGGCAAATAACCCTGAGTCTTTAGCGTGGGGAATTTTGGAGGTTTTGAAAAACCCAGGTTATCGCCAATGGCTGATAGATAATGCTTATGCGGATTTGCAACGCCGCTTTTGCTGGAAGAAATTAGCCCAGCAAACCCAATCAGTTTACCAGCGAGTTGTACAGGAGCGATCGCGGGTTGATTGGTAATTAAATACAGCGCAAAACTGAGGATAGTGCCGAGAAACGCAGAGAATAAACTATTACTCTGGGTTAATTTGCGTTAAAAAACATTACAAGCCCTGTACGCTGGGAATTTCCAGCCTTCTGATGCGAGAGTAAACAGTAAATGCAGTTTGCTCACAAAAGTTAGTATGACGAAGGCATTCCCAGATATAGCAAAGTTCTGGAAGAATTTGGGAACTGTGTTGTTCAGGATGGGTGCCAGTTTAATAACCCGTCTTTCAGCATACCTGAAACGCTACTTCCTTGACAACACTGTTGATGTTGTTCTGCCGCTTCCCCGATTAGCTGGCCCAGTGTTGAACTTGGGAGGGGGAGGGCCTGATGTTGAGAAGGCTATTCAATGGATGATTGACCAAGTTAGGGGCGGGAGTAACAGCCCTAATAAAGTTGATGTAGTTGTAATCCGCACCTATGGTAGTGATGACTACAATCACCTTATCTGTGGTATGAGAGGCGTGAACTCTGTCAGGACTCTGATAGTTAGCAACCGCAATGATGCCAATAGAAATGATGTTGTCGAAAAGGTGAGAAAAGCTGGGGTAGTTTTCTTTGCTGGTGGCGACCAATGCCAATACATCCGCAGTTGGAAAAACACTAAACTAGAGAATGCAGTGCGCGAAGTCTACACCAGAGGCGGCGGAATTGGGGGTACGAGTGCAGGTGCCATGATTCATAGTGAGTATATCTACGATTCTTGCGCTTGTGAAGACAGCATAGAAACTAGAGAAATACTCGAAGACCCTTATCGAAATATCACCTTTACATACGACTTTTTTCAATGGGGTCATTTGCGCGGGACTATCATTGATACCCACTTCGATAGTCGCAAACGTATGGGTCGAATTATGGCTTTTATTGCGCGGCAAATTCAAGATGGCAAAGCTAAACGTGTTTTAGGCATAGCAATTAGTGAGGAGACATCGGTAGTTATTGATAAATACGGTGTAGCCAAGGTGATAGGTAGGAACGCCGCTTATTTTGTCCTTGGAGACCACCCACCAGAGGTATGCAAACCCCGAACGCCGCTAACTTATCATGACTATAAAATTTGGCGCGTTCCTAGTGGCGATACTTTCGATTTGAAGAACCCACCCAGCCGAGGTTATTACTTTAGGAGTGTGAAGCGGGGGAGGTTTAATTCAGATCCTTATTAGTAGTCTGCCAACCCAAAATTGTTAGGTGAGGGCTGGGAAAAGGGGAAAGGTTAAAGGTTAAAGGAGTAAACATCTTTTCCCTTTCCCCTTGCCCTTTACCCCGCCAAGTTTCCTTAGCGAACCACTAGGCGCAAATTTAAAAATCTAAACTCGGCCAGTCTGGTTCACGATAATAGCGCGTCATATCATCAAACTTTCGTAATTCGACACGATTAGCCAGAAATTCAGAATTATCTTCTAGCCACTGCTGATTGAATTCCGAAAGCATATCACTGAGTTGATTACGGTCTAAATCAGGTGGAATCTCACCGAAGTAGCCTAATGTAATGTGGGCTGTTAAGTGATAGTGCTGTTCAATACCCAAAGCCATTAGCTTGGGATTTTGATAAATTGTGCGGCGAAATTGAATAATCTGTTCGTAGCAGGCTTGATGTTTAGGCACTAAACAAACGCCTAAAGCTCTTGGCATAACAATCAATCCCAGGATTTGCCAAGAAGTTGGGTTAGTTCCTGGTGTTATGGATTGTTGATATTGCTGAAAGATTTCCGCAACACAAGACCGTAATTCTTGGTCAAAGTTGGGATTTTTTTCGCAAGCATCAAGATAAGCATGATCCCAAATCAAGTCTGCCAAAGTTAAATGGAAACTAGCAGGTGGTACAGGAACAATCAAATCATGGTTGATAGGCAACTGCAAAAGTTGCTGTTGATATGTTGTTAATTTTTCATAAAAAGCAGAATTGTCCGATGCTTCGGCGGCGGTAGGGGTAATTAGCGTATACCCAGGAAAGGGGGCTGCTTTTCTAGTTCCATCTTGGGGCTGGAATTTATAAGACTCCTGGATATGCTGAACTTGAGATTTGTATGCTTCTGGTAGCGTCATTCTTGCTACCCGGTTTAGGTAAGTTTGATAGTTGTCGTCCAATCTTCAATAGCCTCGCGTTCTCACTTGATAGATTTTAGGGAAAATTGCTCGGTTTTGTCTGACTGACTTAAAAAGTATTTAGCATTTGGGAAGGGGAATAGGGAGTGGGGATTAGATTTGTTTGTAATTCATTTAGGATTGCTATATATGCCAATCTATGTGTATTGGGGTGAAGATGATTTTGCGATGGAAAAAGCGGTCACTCAGTTACGCGATCGCATTTTGGATCCTCTCTGGACAGATTTTAACTATTCTTGTTTTGCGCCTGATCAACCTGATGCGGCGATTTCAGCTTTAAATCAAGCTATGACTCCAGCTTTTGGTGCTGGTGGGCGTTTGGTTTGGCTGATGAATACCAACCTAGGCCAACAATGTCCGGAAAATGTTTTGGCAGAATTAACCCGAACTTTGGCCGTAATTCCCGAAAATTCACATTTATTGCTTACCAGTCGGAATAAATTAGACGAACGCTTAAAATCTACAAAATTACTGAAGCAATTTGCTACCGAGTTCCGGGAATTTGCTCTCATCCCACCTTGGAAAACCGAATTAATTGTGCAAGCTGTGCATCAAGCAGCCCAAGCTGTGGGCGTTAAACTCACGACTAGAACTGCTGAATTTTTAGCAGAATCAGTAGGTAATGATACAAGGCTTCTTTACAATGAGTTAGAGAAGTTGCGGCTTTATAATATAGATACCCAAACACCTTTACATTTAGATACGGTAACTCAACTAGTCAGGAATACTACGCAAAATAGTTTACAATTAGCAGCAGCAATTAGAACAGGAGATACAGTGAAAGCTTTAACTGTTTTGAATGATCTGATCAATGCAGCAGAACCGGGATTGCGAATAGTAGCGACGTTGATTGGTCAATTTCGTACTTGGCTATGGGTAAAAATCATAACAGAAAACGGTGAGCGAAACCCACAAGCGATCGCTCAAGCGGCTGAGGTTAGTAACCCTAAACGTATCTACTTTTTACAACAAGAAGTCAAATTTTTGTCTGTACAGCAGCTAATTTCGGTTCTACCACTACTACTAGAGTTAGAAGTTAGTCTCAAGCAAGGAGTTTCTGAAGTATCAGTACTCCAGACAAAAGTAATCGAACTTTGTCAAATATGTGGACGCAACTGAAAATACAGATAAAACTTCAGTACACGGAAATTTTGCTGGAACTTCTCACTCTCAAAATAATTCAAAGCCAATAACACACCCCTACAATTAAGCCCTGTGTCACTGAGATTATGAAAAAAATCGCTGATTTATTTTTCCGAGATCGCTTAGTAAATTTACTGCCTAAAACTTTCTTTTGCGGATTTATTGCTACTGCAACTTTAGTATCAGGTAGTATGACATTTGCTTCCAAAGCCTCTGCTCAAAATTTACCAGTCAACAATAATGAAATCGTTAACTATGCTAGAGCGGTGTTAGCAATGGAACCATCGCGTCAGCAAGCTTTTGATGAAATCAAAAAATTGATGGGAGGAGAAATACCCCAGATTGTTTGTAACGACCCGAAAAGTATTAATAACCTGCCCCGGAAACCGAAAGAAATTGCCGTAAATTATTGTAATGAATCTCAGAAAAAAGTTGAACAAAATGGTCTAACTATTGACCGATTCAATACAATTACTATAGAACTTCAAAATGACAATAACTTAAAAAGGCAAGTTTATAATACATTGATTCGCCTGCAAAAAACCCCTGACTCTCCTTAATTTCCGCTCTAGTTTAAAATTTGAGTATCAAAATACCAATCTGCACAGAATCAAACAAAAATTAAGGGTTTAAACCTCATGTATGTGGGTTTTGCTTGTTAGCAATTCCATATTTAACTTGCATATGATTAGCTTAGGGAAAACACTAATTTCTCTTTTTGCTCCCTGCTGTCTGAATATGCTAATTAAAGTTTTTAAATGCTTTTTCTAATCACTAGTGTATTATAAATTTAAACTGCAAATATATCATCTTTCTTTTGGATGAATTTCTAAATAATACCTAGTGATTTACTCAGTTTCTGCCATGCAAAACATATTTTCTAAGATGAATATTTTAGCTGTGTTCATAATAATGTAAAGTTGAACTGTAATTTTTTATAGCTATATTTACTACGCTCAAAAAGCTAGATTTAAGCTTTTCGTGGTGTGATGTCGGATTTTTTCACTTCAGCGATCGCAGCATTTTGAAATAATACCAATTCTCTAAAATGAGGCAACAGATGGAAATTAGGAAAGTCTTACTGGAGATAGATTTCTTAATTGCGAATTGCGAATTGATATAACTCATGAAAATTGCTAGTTCGGGACAATAATCTTATTAAAAAACCTGCCAAAAGATAGAGGCGCAATTCTTTGCACCTCTAGTATTTAAGCTATTTAGAATATCTTCCTAGATTGTTTTCAACTTCTAGTTTTTAATGACAGCAGATTGTAGGTGAATGAGGTTCAAGTTTTCGCCAAAAAGCCATGTAACAAAAGACTTTCAAGCCTGTTCTCTGTCCACTATTACCTGTTACCTGTTTTAATTCAAGAACGACGCACATTTAAACAGCACCATTCTTTTTTCTTCCAGAGAGCCGCGACAACCCAACCATGTTTTTCTAACGCATCTGCGACTGATTTGGATTGTTCTATTAAAATACCGCTAAAGATTGCCCAAGTGCTAGGTTGAGTGATTGCAGTTATTTCTGGAACCAGTTGAATAATTACGTCAGCCAAGATATTACAGACGATACCATCTACTGGTTTTTCAATGATTTTGCTCAAAACATCTACGCTACCTTCGGCTGGAATCAAGCGTTCCTGGCTCACGTTGTTGAGGGTGCGATTGCTGAAAGTTGATTGCACTGCTAAGGGATCATTATCCACAGCATAAACTTTTTCGGCTCCTAGTAAGACTGCACCGATGGATAAAATACCAGAACCGCAACCGATATCTGCGATTATTACTGGCGTTCTTTCTTCGTTACCGATAAACGATTTCGGTACCTCGCTCAAGCGCATTTCTAATGCTTCTAAACACAGTTGAGTTGTGGCATGGTTTCCTGTACCAAAAGCCACTCCAGGATCAAGGCGAATTACTAAACGTTCAGTATTTTCTGGCATTGGTAGCCATGCAGGGTTAATCAAAAAGCGATCGCCTATTTCCTGGGGTTGCCAATATTGTTTCCAACTGGTTGCCCAATCTTCTTCATCGATTAATTGCCAATGCAAGCTAGGCGTAGACATTCCTACACACAAAGCATCTTGACGCAACCGCAACGCCAATGCAGCCAAGTCTAGTAACTGTGCTTGAAATTGCGGTAAGTAAGCCTTAACTAAAGAAGAATTCCCTTTGCGTTCACTTGCTGTCCCCCGGCTACCAAAATCTTCCAGCCGCCAAAAGATAGACTCTTCTAGCTCTGGTTCACATAAAATCTGTAGTTCCCACCAAGTGTTTGCCATATCTGAAGTGTGAAGGATGTAGACGCGAAGCGGTGAAGCAGTGCGTTGGGCGGGTTCCCCGACTTGAAGCAACTGCTGTTAGCGCAGCGTTAGCGACGCAGGAGCGTCACCCAAAGGGCTTGCCGCAGGCTAGGATGAAGTCTGAAGCACCAAGCCCCAACGGAAGGAATTCGCACGCCAGTGAGGGAGTCCGGTGACCGAACGCACTGGCTTGGCTAAACAAACTAAGTCCGCGAAAGCGGACTAATCCAAAATCAAGTTGAGCCTGCCTCCGCAGGCTTTGTCTGTGTAGCTGCGACTTTAATCGTTAGTGCAAGATATGCTTCATCCTTCATCCTTTTTTAAAGTGTGACTGTATAAGCGTCCCGAATGCCTGGTACTTTGGTAATTTCTGCCAAAATGCCATCGGGTAAGGGATCATCAATACTTAAAGCCATTACTGCATCACCACGGACGATTTTGCGGCCTACCTGCATACTAGCAATGTTGACGTTAAAACTTCCGAGCAGAGAACCGAGTTTACCGATAATCCCTGGCATATCGCGGTGTAAGGTAAACACCATATGTTTGCTGGGGGGAACGTTAATGGGGAAGCCATCAACGTCAGTTAAGTGAATTTCTTTTTCACCTAACAAAGCACCTGTCACTGAGTGAGTACCTAAACTACCGGTGGCTTCTAGACGCAGGGAACCAGCATAATCGCGCTCAGAAGCATCTCGTGTTTCGATGACGCGAATTCCCCGTTCTTTGGCTTCGATACTGGCGTTGACGTAATTTACTCGTTCTCGCAGAGCTTGGTAAAGTAAACCTTTTAAGGCTGCGATTACCAATGGCTGACTCTTGTTGGTTGCCAGTTCACCTTGTAATCTGACTGTCAGGGTTTCGACTCTACCGCCAGCTAACTGACCTACCAAGTTACCCAAGGTTTCCGCCAGTTGCATATAGGGTTTGAGTTCTTCTAAAATATCGGGGCCGAGTCCAGGAATGTTAACTGCGGAACGTGCTGGTAGTCCCAAAAGTACATCGCGGATTTGTTCAGCCACATCAATTGCGACATTCACCTGAGCTTCTGTAGTGGAGGCTCCCAAGTGAGGAGTAAGGATGATGTCTTTACCGAGCGATCGCAATTCCGATTCACCCAACGGTTCCGACTCAAATACATCCAACGCTGCACCAGCAATTTTACCTTCTTTAATAGCTGCGGCTAAAGCTGCTTCATCAATAATTCCACCACGAGCGCAGTTAATAATCCGCGCTGTGGGCTTCATTTTTGCCAGAGTTGTGGCGTTAATTAAATGGGTAGTTTCTGAGGTTTTAGGGATGTGGAGTGTAATGTAGTCAGATTGCTGCATCAGCAAATCTAAATCCACCAACTGACAGCCAATTTGTTCGGCTCTTTCAGTGGAGATGAAAGGATCATAAGCCAGTAATTTCATCCCCATTGCCTTAGCTACTGTGGCAACATGGGTGCCTATTTTCCCTAAACCAATAACACCGAGAGTCTTTTTGTAAACTTCTGCACCTACAAAAGTTTTGCGATCCCACTCACCACTTTTGACAGAAGCGTTAGCGTCAGGGATGTGACGAGACAAAGACAACATCATCGCTAGTGCGTGTTCTGCTGCTGCGATCGTGTTTCCTTCAGGGGAATTAACTACAACAATTCCTCGGCGTGTAGCAGCCGGCACATCAACATTATCTACCCCGACACCAGCACGTCCAATGATTTTTAAATGTGTGCCAGCCTCAATAATTTCTTCTGTCACTCTTGTGCCAGAACGAATCATTAAGGCATCGTAATCACCAATAATTTCGATTAATTCGGAGGGTTTTAAACCAGTTTTGACATCAACAGTAGCAACTTGGGAAAGAATGTCAATTCCAGCTTGGTCAATAGGATCGGATACGAGAACCTTGGACATGATTACTTCATTTAAAACTATAGGTTTTGCTGCACAAGACTTTTTAGTTTAGTCCTTATCAGCTACAATTCAGCAAAAATATTCGTTTTAATATCAACTTCGCTTTCCCACCTTGTGGTGTTGATATTAGAGTGTCAGTTAAAGCATGGGATAGTTATAACCAATAATTCCTTAGTGATATAAGACCCTATATTTATCTACGGGGCAATCTAAAATCTAAAATTGTCTGATGCTGCCTCCTGGTCACTGAAAACGAGTGGCTGTTAATACACCCTTTGGTAAATATAAACAATAACAGAGCCAAAAAACTAAGATATTTATTAATCCTTACGACTTGTGAATGCAAGGGAATAGGGAGTAGGGAATGGGGAATAGGGAAAGTATAAAACTTTTCTCCTGCTGCCTATTGCCTGTTCTCTACTCTCTGTTAATCCGAAATCGCTATAATTCTGGTGAGGATATTGGCGTGGGTAGGTTCGTAGATTAAAGCCAAGCGTCCGTAATAGGGAAACCAACCATGTTAGAGTACAACTTGCCCAGGTACTTACCTTCTGCGGAAGAACTACCAGACTCTGATGAAACTCCTGTAGATAATGAACTGCAAGAATTAATACCAGGGTTACTCAAGGCCATTCTGTTGCTACTTTGGTCAGAACGCATGGACTGGTTCTTTGGTGTGAATATGGGTATTTATTATCACCCAGATAAACCACCAATTGTCCCAAATGGGTTTTTGAGTTTGGGCGTAGAACGCTTCTATGATGAAGAACTACGTCCTAGTTATGTGCTGTGGGATGAAAATGTTCTACCAATTTTGGTGTTAGAAGTAGTTTCTCAAAATTATCGCAAAGAATACAGCGATAAATTGGATGACTACGCGGCTATGGGTGTACTTTACTATGTGATTTATTCTTCTCGTCGTCGCCGCAAACCCCATTTAGAAGTACATGAGCTGGTTAATGGTAAATATCAATTACAATCAGGTAATCCTGTTTGGTTAGCAGAAATCGGCTTAGGAATTGGCTGTGAACGCGGAAATTACTGCGGCTTAACCAGAGAATGGCTTTATTGGTATGACGAAGAAGGAAAAAGATATCCCACCCCAGAAGAACAAATTAAAGCAGCACAAAAACGTGCTGAATTGGCAGAACAACAAGCGCAACAAGAAGCAAGACGCGCTCAACAATTGGCGGAACAATTAAGAGCTTTAGGCATAGATCCAGATACTCTTAATTAAGAATTAGATGGCAGAATAATTAATCTACGCTCATAGTTAATTAATATGGTTCAAATTATCCAAGCTCAAAATATTGGATTTGCCGATTTAGAGAAAAAGTTTGGTTTAGAAATATCACAAGATGAAAATTTTTTCTCAGAATGGTTAGAGGATGTACCGGTAGCAACAAATTTAGATAAACAATATTTGGATAGGGTAAAATCTAATTTCTTAAGTTTGGTTAAACGTCCACCAATTTTAGAAAATGCTGTCAAAATGGTGGTGCTATCACCCCTATTAGACTTGGCGGGATTTTATCATGAGCCGTTTGCGATCGCAACTGAAGAATCTGTAGAAATTACAGTCGAAGATGCAGCAGAAATTATCAGAGGCAGAATCGATGTTTTGGTTATTCAAAAGCAATTGTGGCTGCTGGTAATCGAATCTAAAAGAGCCAGCTTATCTCTTTTAGAAGCTATTCCCCAGGCTTTAGTTTATATGCTGGGTAGTCCCAATGTAGATAAGCCTGTGTTTGGATTTGTCACTAACGGCGAAGATTTTCAATTCATCAAGCTAATAAAGCAAGATAAGCCTAAATATGCTTTGTCTGATAAATTTACTTTATCAAGACGAGAAAATGAACTATACAAAGTTCTGCAAATATTAAAAAAACTAAGTCAAGTTTTAACTTAATTTATGTCTAATCGTCCTATCTATCTTGATTGCCATGCTACTACACCTGTAGATGAAAGAGTATTAGCAGCAATGTTGCCCTATTTCATAGAAAAATTTGGCAACCCAGCGAGTATTAATCATGTTTATGGTTGGGAAGCAGAAGCGGCTGTCAAACAAACGCGAGAAATATTAGCAGCAGCAATTAATGCTACACCCGAAGAAATTATCTTTACAAGTGGTGCGACTGAAGCAAATAATTTAGCCATTAAAGGTATAGCTGAAGCTTATTTTCCACAAGGTCAGCATATTATTACAGTGGCTACTGAACACAAAGCAATTTTAGACCCTTGTAAATATTTGAAAACTTTGGGTTTTGAAATTACAATTCTGCCAGTTAAACAAGATGGACTGATTGATTTAACTCAATTAGAACAAGCTTTTCGTCCCGATACGATTTTAGTATCAGTGATGGCGGCTAATAACGAAATTGGCGTGTTGCAGCCGATAGCCGAAATTGGGGAAATGTGCCGCGATCGCAATATCATTTTCCATACAGATGCCGCCCAAGCTATTGGTAAAATACCCTTAGATGTGCAGGCAATGAACATCGATATTATGTCCCTGACTGCTCATAAAGTTTACGGCCCCAAGGGTATTGGTGCATTATATGTCCGTAGACGCAACCCTAGAGTTCAACTTGCACCCCAGCAGCATGGCGGTGGACACGAAAGAGGAATGCGTTCGGGAACTTTGTACACACCGCAAATAGTTGGTTTTGGCAAAGCTGTAGAAATTGCTTTAGCAGAACAAGCAACCGAGACTGAACGCCTTACCCAACTCAGGCAAAGTTTGTGGACACAACTATCGCAGCTAGAAGGAATTCACCTCAACGGACATCCCACCCAAAGACTAGCAGGAAACTTGAGTATCAGCGTTGAGGGAGTCGATGGTGCTGCACTGTCTCTAGGACTGCAACCAGTAATGGCGGTATCCTCCGGTTCTGCTTGTTCATCGGCAGTTACCGCACCTTCTTATGTTCTTACAGCTTTGGGACATTCCGAGCAACTAGCTTACGCCTCGATTAGGTTTGGCATTGGAAGGTTTAACACAGCCGAGGAAATTGATATAGTAGCAAAATCTGCGATCGCTACAATTCAAAGTTTACGCAAGCAGAGAACCCTAGTACACAAACGTTGAAGTAAGTAGCTCAACCTAAAAAACATAAAATGTAGGGGAGCCACTTGCTTCAACGGGGGGAACCCCCGCAACGCACCATTATGATATCTAAAATTCTTTGTGCTGATAAGCTAGGTAAACAGCTTCTAAAAACACATCAGGCGCAGCTGCTGGCAATTTATCTAAATTAATAATAGCTGTAACCTGTTGCGTTAACTTAGCAGCCAAGGCAATTCTTGGCTTAAATTCCATTGCATCACGTCGCTGCAAATATTCTCGAATTACAGCAAAATCATCGGGTAATAATTGTGATAAATCGGCAATGTCTAGCAATTCTGTATAAAGCGACCTCGCTTGTTCTGAAATTGTAAAAGTTGCCGATGCAGCAGGTATTTGAGAATCAATCACGATTGTACCAGCAGCCCAATCACCAAGCCGCTTTTCACGCTGGCTAAACATAATAAAAATAGCACCAATATATAAGAATTCGTCTAAAGGTCTTAGTAAACTACGTAAAGTTGCCTGTGCTAACCCAACAGGTCTACCATCATCTCGAATCACGCGAATTTTAGCAAAGCGTTTGCCTGGGGTTTGTCCTTGCCATAAGGTTTCAAAAAATACAAAATAACCCGCGTAAACTATGAAGGCTATGAGAAAAAAAATGGCTAATAACCAAAGTCCAAAATTTTGAGCGTTTTTTGTCCAGTCATTGAGAAAGTCAAACAACTGAACTGAAAAAATAGCCCAAACAATAACAAATAAAAGTAAAGTCAGACCCAATACAAAGTAGTCGATAAGTAAGGCCAAAGCTCGATTGCCAATGCCTGCTAATGTAAACTCTATTTCTACACTTTCTGGAGTTTGCAGTCGAATGCGGTTAAAAAAGCTCATATTAAATTTTATTTTCAGGTTTAGTAAGAGCGAAAATCTTGAGGAGGTTCACGTAACTGCAAGCCCATACCCTCGCGCCGACTACGCAAGTCCAAATATAAAACAGCTTTGAGTGCTTGCCAGAATGGCATCACTAATACTCCCCCGATTAAGCTGGTGATTATAGATATAAAATAAACAGTCCAGTAGATAGCAGAACCAGGTTCTAGGCTGGCAAGATAAAAGCTAGGTACATAGTTCAAAAGTCCAACAATTGGTATTGTGACCAGGAAAGCAACTAAAACTACACCTTGAATTCGCCAAGCCGAAGCTTTTGTTAACTCCCAACTTCTAGCGACACTTTCGCCACCATTGATATTTTCTTCAACTGCTAAAGGTACTTCGGCAATTACCCAACGAGCATAAAACCAAGTCAGCCCTAACAGCAGAAGACTCCCCATGATGAGTGCTATTACCACAGGTGCGACAACCGCAGCGTTAGTACCTAGGGCAAAGACGAATATCAGCCCTACAAGGAATGATATAAAACCACCTGCGATCGCTAGTAGTATATAAACACCCAATATAGATAGCCCCACCTGAAAAGCTACTCTGAAAAATGACCATAACCGAGGATTAATATGTCTGCTAGCATCTGCGACACTTTCGGGTTGGTAAATTAGTTCTCCAAAAGCCAAGCGAGATATAAGTCCAGAAATAGCAGCATATTTCGCCCAACCATAAATAGGAATTAACACCCACAAGTGAGCAATTACCGCTTGTTTAAAATAAGTTTTTAGATGAGAACGATACAGTAGCACCGCAGCACTAACCACATTCCCCACTCTGAGTGGTTGCATGGGGCTGGGAGAACCAATATTTCCAGACATGATGCCAAAATTCCTTGAAAGTACAGTGTGAATTTGTGGCTATCTTAAGGTAGGTTATAGCAATTCGTAATTCGTAATTCGTAATTCGTAATTAATAAATGTATAAGTTATTGAGGTTGTCACTGCACTGACTTTCTAGAGAATTGAGATTATTTGCTAATATTCCCACAATTTATGAATCTTCAACGTTGGATTGCACGACGCGAACCAAATTGGCAGCGTTTGGATGTTTTATTAAAACAAATCGAAAAAAAAGGTTTAAAATCGGTACGCGCAAACGAGATTAGAGAATTAGCTAGTTTGTACCGTTCAGTAGCGGCAGATTTAGCACGCGCCCGTACCCAAAAAGTCGGTAATACTTTGATACAAAGTCTACAAATTTTAACAACGCGGGCTTATACGCAGATTTATCAAGGTTCACGCCGACAAGAATGGCGGGGAGTTATGGAATTTTACAAATGGGGATTACCCTCTGTAGTACAGCAAACATTCCTTTACATTGCTATAGCTACGGGTTTATTTTTGTTGGGGGCTGTTGTTGCTTGGTGGTACGCATGGCAAGACCCAACATTTATGTCGCTGATAGTACCACAGCGATTAATTTCTCAGGTACGAGATGAACATAAATTATGGATGGGTTCGATTGTTGGGGTTGAACCTTTAGCATCAAGCAGCATTATGATTAATAATATCTCTGTATCGTTTGGCGCAGTTGCTGGCGGAATCACTGCGGGAGGATACACAACTTATTTAATGGTATTCAACGGTTTATTAATTGGTGCTGTTGGTACTTTAGTTGGACAAAATAATTTGGCTTATCCTTTTTGGGCTTTTGTCTTTCCCCACGGTGCTTTAGAATTACCAGCTATCTTTTTTGCTGGTGGTGCAGGTTTATTATTAGCCAGAGCAATTTTATTTCCTGGTAAATATCGCCGCAGTGATGCGTTAAAATTCTACGGTTCTCAAGCCTCACAATTAGTTTTTGGGATTGTACCAATGTTGATTATTGCTGGTACTATTGAAGGCTTTTTTTCTCCGAATCCCGATGTGCCAGATCCCATAAAATATATCGCTGGGTTAGGGTTATTTGTACTTCTAGTGCTTTATTGCAGTCGTAAGCGTTAAAAAGAGGGGTTAGAGGCTAGAGGCTAGAGACTAGTAAGTCCAGTAGGGTGAGTTGCGTTACACGACAACGCACTATTTTTTATTGTTTAAGGTGTGTGCGTTAGCCTATGGCATAACACACCATACATTTTACTAGTGTCTAACCTCTAATCTCTTTTTCATGATTAGGAAAGCGATCGCCTTGTATAATTACCAAGTGCGATCGCTAAATTAGTTGCTCAAACTAATTTATTGATAGTTTATCTTCTCATACTTGGGAATGGTTAGAGATTTTGTGCAACATTCTTATCCATTACTTTCGCGGGAATAATTAGTCCATAGTACCCGGCCGCGAATGCAGCTAGAGCATTAATCCAAACATTGTTACCAAATAGGGGCATTAGTCCAAAAGATGTTTTGGCTAAAGGTAACAATCCCATAATTGCTAATACGATATAAGCAATAGCAAAGCCACGATTGAATATACGCGCGCTGCTAGCACTTGTAAAAGAACTAATACCTAACAAACCTACAGCACAACGTACAAAGTTATGTAAGAAGTTAGTAGGAAATAGACCAAAAATGTAGCCAAAACCCGCAGTATAGGCATTATGAGATGCATCCAGAGAAACAAAAGACTCACTACTTCCTGGTAAAGATACTAAGGCAGGTGTAAATCCTGCTAAACCTAAGAGTAAATAGGTAACTCCAATGGCTAAAGCACAGTAACGCTCTAGCATTTTTCCGGTATTAACATTGTCCATACTATTTTGACTCCTGATATATGGGGAATGGGGAGTAGGGAGTAGGGAACATATTCAAAAAGTGAATATAAGTCTTATTTCAGGCTTCACTTCAGACTTTTTATTCATCCTTGCTGTTTAAAGGCTTGCATTGCTAGCAAAGTTAATACCGCTCCAGAGGCGATCGCGCCCCACTGAAAGATAGGAATTTTACCTAATGCATCAGTAATACTTGGAATAACTAACTTGGAGTAATCGCCGTCAACTCTGTCGTCTTCTGGAACAGAAGTGTAGAAATTGTTGGGTGCTTCTTGAGATTTTGGTTCTGAAGAATGTTGTAAGTTAAAGCCAATTAGCAATAATATGGAATCGACTAAAGAGGGCGAGATTTTTTGCACTAAATCTAATAACTTAGCCACATCTCCAACTAAAATGTCACGCGTTGGATGTTCGGCTGCATAGAGAACTGCATCAGCAACAATTCTGGGGTCGTAGTAAGGTGGAATTCCGGCTGGTTTTACCCCTAGCTTTGTCAGTCCATTGTTCCAGAAGGGGGTATTGATGACTGCTGGCTTAACACTCGTCACATTGATAGGCCATTTCTCATGGATCAACTCAACGCGCATCCCTTCAATAAAGCCCTCAACGCCGTGTTTTGAACAAGAGTAAGCACTTTGATATGGTAGCGAGCGCCTACCTTCCATTGAAGAGATGTGAATTAACGAGCCTTTTCCTGTACGTTTGAGATGAGGTAACGCCGCCATCGCCCCATATACTTGTCCCATCAAATTGACATCGATGACGTGCTTAAACTCTTCTGGTGTAGTGTTGTCGAAAGTGGCAAATAGACCAATAGCTGGCACATGAACCCAAGTATCAAGCCTGCCATAGACCTCTACTGTTTTGTCGGCGATCGCTTTTACTTGGTCAAATACTTGCACATCAGCTACAACATAAGTTGCATCACCACCAAAGCCTTTAATCTCTTCTACCAACGACTTTAGTTTTGTCTCACTACGAGAAGCCACAACTACCTTTGCCCTACGTTTGGCAAACCGCAGTGCAGTTTCTCTTCCGATGCCGCTAGACGCGCCAACAACTGTAACTACTTGTTGATTTATTGGTTTTAGTTGCATATTTCGATTTGATGCTGAATTCTGCGGTTTTCTGGATTTATGAGTCTTCAATTAAGAAGAAAAATGAAGCATCAACTAATTTTTTAGCTGAATTTCAATCTTGAGCAAAATAACTAACAAATTTAGTTAAATATTTTTGTCACACTATCTATCGGCTGGAATAAAGCTCCTAAGAATTTTCTTGAGGAGCTTGTTGAGTGTGAAACAGTATTTAACTAAAATTTATCTGCGTTAACTACTTGCAACATCTTTCGCAAGATAGGGCTTACTTTAATCTCAATTGTTTTTGAAGTTTGAAGTATAAAGTCTGAAATTAACAGCCTATCAAGTATGAGGCATTCACATCACGATTATCGGTGCGTTAAGCGTTGCTATAACGCACCCTACAATTTAAGAGTTTACTAAATCATTTATTTTAGACTTCAGACTTCATTCCTGTTATAAACACCCCAATTTTGAATATCCTGTTTTTGCAGTATTGCTTCAGCGCGATGAATATCTTCATCTGTACTATCTAGGATGAGCAAATAGTAACTTTGCTGGAGGCGATCGCTATACACTCTGGCGTGTTCTTCGGGAATGCCTAACTTAGTAATTGCTTTCACCAAATTTTCGGTAGATGCTGCACTGATAGCTACACCGCCGAGGCTACTAGCTATGGCGACACCAATAGTACCAACTGCCAACACAGCCCCTAAATTGCTAGGAATTGCCAGACTACCCAAACCAACTAATAGGCTACCCCAACCAGTGGCGGAGAGTGCGTCTCCGATAGCTGATGTTGTATTGGTGTTTTGATTACCGATGCGATCGCTCATTTGAACTTCATCAATGTGATCGCCTTTTTCTACATTTTTACCAATTACTGAAACTCTATCTAGCGGGAAGTTTGCGGCTTTCAATTCACTAATTGCTTGTTCTAATTCTTTAGCTGTCGCAAATGCACCTAATGCTAATTGCGTATTTTTAGTTACCATATCCACCCTCCAATATTCTTTAGCTTTTATGCTTTTTCCCATTGCACCGGAAAGCGATCGCCTTCTTGGCTAATAAACTTATCTAGCTGCTCTAAACCTAATGCCCCAGGGACAGGATAACGTGCAGATATCAGCCTTTGAAGTTCGGTGTTGTATTGAATTAAGGCTGGAAAATTTCTCGGAAAATCTTCTTGAGTTCCGACAAATTTACCTCGCTGACGTGCGTATTTAAACACTTGACTCCATTGTTCAATAGTTGGTAGACCCACTGCCTCTACACCGTGGGAGAAAAGCATCAGATAAATTTCATCATATGGATTAATTTCTTCTAGATAATTTTTAATTCGCTGTAGAGAAGGCTCCATATTAAATGTCATCCAAAAGGGTACTGAACCTGTAAGCAAAGCCCACATTGGTTCTAGCAAGATAAACGATTCTACGAGTAAGCGATTAGCAGGAATTCCTCGTTGTGTATACCACCAGCGATATAAACCTGCTACAAAAGGGCTGAGATCATCTGGTTGTTTAAAGATGATTCGTTGGACTTGATAACCGCGATCGCGTGCAAAATTTTCTACATCTTCCCGCAAAGATTCCTCAAACCCCCATTCGGCTTCCGGTGTTTCTCCATCTGGCAAGGATGCATCCCAGTCCGGACTATACGCGTTAAACCAGCTTGCCAGTAGTCATAAAGCTGTACTAGAGTTTCTGAAGGATCTTCTATGGGAGCGTTGAGAAAGAAACGCCATAACTGCTGCGGTAAAGTACGGGCGTGTCGGTCAACAGTTGGGACTTGGAGGATGGCTCGTTCGAGGCGATCGCCATAACGGAAGGCAAACTCAGATATAATCTGACAACCAAAGGAATTACCCAGCATAGTTGCTTTTTCAATTCCGACTGCATCCATTTCACGCCGCGCTGCTAAGAATAATGTGGCTCGTTGTTTAGCAAACTCTAGGGCTGTAGCACGGCTAATTCCGCTAGATGCGCCTGTGATAACGATGACGGAACTGTGTATTGGTCGAGGCATAGGTCTTCCTCCTTGAGCGATCGCGTTTATTTATGGCAAACTCTATATTGTTTATGTAATTCCTGGTTTGTCAGAGTATTTTTATAATTTGCTATTTTTTTGCTAAAAACAAATAATCTTATCTTTTATAATTAGCTATGACTGATTATTTTAAACTTACGCATTAAAGCTCACAACATAAAGTCAGCCTAGCTTGTGCTTTTAAATTTTGATGATTCCCCTAACCAGATTAAAAACTAGTTGGGGAATCTGAGTGCTTAAGTCCTGATTTTAAGTTCGCATACAAAAGAATATTTTCTGACTCTCTTTAGATAGAATTTGCTCAGAATCTAAACTATTTGGGTAAATTACTATATATAGCAATTCTCTTTGATTTACAAACTGCTTATGTGGGCAGGCAATAGGCAATAGATTTGTTTGAATCTCCTATCTGTACTGCTAAATATGGAATTTTAAAGCCTTATTTCGGGTAATGTCGCTTGAAAAGCAGTTAAATTATATATTGCTCTTTAATCACAAATAATGCTTAGAATTTCTAGCGAAGAAGCTAAGTTATATTTATTCTTAAAGACTGAGCTACATATATATAGATAAATTTTATAGAACGCGGCGATCGCTAATCTTGTAAAATTCATCCGTTAATTAAATTTCTTGGCCGTAGTTACAAAACATCTAAATATCTCAGATATTTTCATCTATCTTGCGATTTAAAAATTTCTCACTCTATTGATGGAAGAAAGCAAAAGGTTTTCACTATAAATTCATTTTAAATTCAATTTCTTTAAAATTTCTTTAAAGAATTTTAAAGCAATAAAATAAAAACTATTTATGTTTTCCACCCAATATCAATTCTTGGAATTTCACCTATGTATGTAGCATTATGGCCGGGGAGTGTATATCCCTTAGGTGCAACTTGGGATGGTAAAGGGACAAATTTCGCTTTATATTCAGAGAATGCCACAGGGGTAGAACTTTGTTTATTCGATGAAAATAATGAAGAAGTTCGCATCCCATTAACTGAAAAGAACAATTTTGTTTGGCATGGTTATTTACCAGGAATTGGGCCAGGACAAAAGTATGGATATCGAGTGCATGGCCCTTGGTCTCCAGAAATGGGTCATCGCTTTAACCCCAACAAACTACTGATTGATCCATATGCTAAGGCAATTGATGGTGAGTTTAAACACGATGAGTCTGTTTTTGGCTACTCTTGGGATGCGCCGGAAAAAGACTTAGCTTTTTCTGATTTAGATAATGCTCATATCATGCCTAAGTCTGTAGTTGTCGATCAATCTTTTGATTGGGGCGATGACAAATTACTGCGGACTCCTTGGCATACAACAATCATTTATGAAACTCATGTCAAAGGCTTCACTCAACTGCATCCAGATATTCCTGAAGAATTGCGCGGTACTTATGCTGGTTTAGCACATCCAGCAGCAATTCAATATTTGCAACAGCTAGGAATTACAGCTGTTGAATTGATGCCTGTGCATCATTTTTTATCCCGTCCTGGACATTTAGTAGATAAAGGACTCACCAATTATTGGGGCTACGATTCGATTAATTATTTTGCTCCCTATTGTGGATATAGTGCGAGTGGTTGCTTAGGGCAACAAGTCACCGAATTCAAAGAGATGGTCAAGGCTTTGCATTTTGCAGGCATTGAGGTGATTTTGGATGTTGTCTACAACCACACTGGCGAAGGCAACCATTTAGGGCCAACGCTATCACTAAGGGGAATTGACAATAGTGTGTATTACCGCTTAGTCAAGGATGACCCTCGTTATTATATGGACTTTACGGGTTGCGGTAACTCTTTAAATGTGCGCCATGCCCAAGTCTTGAAGTTAATTATGGATAGCCTGCGCTACTGGGTATTAGAAATGCACGTAGATGGCTTCCGGTTTGATTTGGCTTCGGCATTAGCGCGGGAGTTATACGAAGTAGATAGCCTCGCAGCTTTCTTTGACATTATTCATCAAGACCCTGTTTTGGCAGATGTCAAATTAATTGCTGAACCTTGGGACTTGGGCGAAGGTGGTTATCAAGTAGGAAATTTCCCTGTACTTTGGACAGAGTGGAATGGCCGATATCGAGATACAGTGCGGGACTTTTGGCGAGGTGCAGATAATAGTCTGGGACAGTTTGCTTACTGTTTTACTGGTAGCCCGGACTTATATCAACAAAACGGTCGCAGCCCTAATGCAAGTATTAACTTTGTTACCGCCCACGATGGCTTTACTCTAAACGATTTAGTCAGCTATAACGATAAGCACAACGAGGCGAATGGCGAAGATAACCGAGATGGCGAAAGCCATAATCGATCCTGGAATTGTGGCGCAGAAGGGGAAACTGATGATCCCGGCGTGTTGCGCTTACGGGAACGTCAACGGCGAAACTTTTTAACCACTCTGCTGCTATCCCAAGGCGTACCCATGATGCTGGCGGGTGATGAAATGGGGTGTACTCAGTGGGGTAACAACAATGCTTATTGCCAAGACTCGGAAATTTCTTGGCGAAACTGGGATTTAGTAAAAACCAACCAAGACTTATTAGACTTTACACGCGAACTGATTTATTTCCGTCATCAACATCCAGTGTTCCGGCGGCGCAAGTGGTTTCAAGGTCGTCCTATTCATGGACATGGTATTAGTGATATTGCTTGGTTTAATGCCGATGGTAGTGAAATGACTGACAAGCAATGGCTAGTTAGTTATGCCAAGGTGATGGAAATTTTCTTGAATGGCAAAGGAATCATTACTCCTGGGCCGCAGGGCGAACGAATTATTGATGAAAGTTTCCTGCTATTTTTTAACGCCCACTACGAACCTGTTGAGTTTGCTTTGCCCCATAGCCTCAAAGATAAGGCTTGGACAATAGTGATTGATACTGACAAACCTCGTTTTATTAAAGACGAGAAGTTAATTTCAGGATATCAAACTGTGCAAGTAACAGAGCGATCGCTTGTTTTATTACGTTGTCTTGAATAATCAAAAGATTCTGAATAATTATGAAGATTGGCGCGCATTATTTAGGCGATGGTTGTTGCGAGTTTACAGTTTGGGCCCCAGATAAAAAAACAGTTGCTTTAGAAATTGTTTCGCCCAAATCTCAAGTTATCCCGATGGAGAAACATGGGGGTTACTGGCAAGTTACAGCTAACAATATAGAACCAGGAACACTTTACTTTTATCAATTAGATGGTGAGGAAAGCAGACCTGACCCCGCTTCAAATTTCCAACCCCAAGATGTACACGGGCCATCTCAGGTAATTGATCATAGTTTTACTTGGAATGACAGTAATTGGTCTGGTGTTCCTTTAGAACAAATGATCATGTATGAGTTACACGTTGGAACTTTTACACCAGAAGGCACATTTGAAGCAATTATCCCTCGGTTGAAAGATTTGCGCGATTTAGGAGTAAATGCCATTGAATTGATGCCAGTGGCACAGTTTCCAGGCGATCGCAATTGGGGATATGATGGCGTTTATCCCTATGCGGTGCAGAGTTCCTATGGCGGGCCGCAAAAATTAAAGCTATTAGTTGATGCTTGTCACCAACAGGGCATAGCGGTGATTTTAGATGTGGTTTATAACCACTTTGGCCCCGAAGGAAATTACATGAGTCGCTTCGCGCCATACTTTACAGAAACATATCGCACTCCTTGGGGCAGTGCGATTAATTTTGATGATGCCCATAGCCCTGATGTTCGCAATTATTTCATTCAAAATACGCTTTACTGGTTGCAGGAATATCATATTGATGCACTGCGTTTAGATGCAGTTCATGCTATTTACGATTTGGGTGCAAAACATTTCTTGGCAGAACTCGCAGAAAATGTTGCCGAACTTTCCAAAGCGCAAGGAAGAAGCCTTTATCTAATTGCAGAAAGTGATTTAAATGACCCCAAATTCATTCGCCCACAGGAATTAGGCGGTCACGGTTTAGACGCTCAATGGAGCGATGATTTACATCATTCACTATATACTTTGTTAACAGGCGATCGCGTTGGTTATTACGAAGATTTTGGCAAAGCCGAACATTTAGCCAAAGCTTATAAAGACAACTTTGTTTATGACTGGAAATATTCTCCTCATCGCCAACGTTTTCATGGTAACTCAGCCAGCGATCGCCCTTCCTACCAATTTGTGATCAATAGCCAAAATCATGACCAAGTTGGTAATAGAATGCTAGGTGAGAGAATATCACAACTAGTCTCATTTGAAGCTGTGAAATTGGCGGCGGGAGCAACTTTGCTTTCTCCTTATATCCCAATGTTATTTATGGGTGAGGAATATGCAGAAGATGCGCCGTTTATTTACTTTGTTAGTCATTCAGATCCCGATTTAATTAAAGCAGTTAGAGAGGGCAGAAAGAAAGAATTTAAAGCCTTTCACGCCGAAGGTGAACCACCAGACCCAGAAGGCAAAGAAACATTTTTGCAGTGTAAATTGAACTGGGAAAAACGCCAAACTGGTAAACATAAAATAGTATGGGATTTTTATCGCCACCTGATTCAATTGCGTAATCAAATTCCAGGTTGGACAACAGGCGATCGCAGCAATATCCAATCTGGAAGTAACGAAGAGAAAAAGCTTGTTTGGTGGACAAGAGAACTAGAAAATAAAAAACTACTTTGTCTGCTAAACTTCAACACCAGTGGCATTACTTTGGATAACGAGTTTAGCAATAATTCTTGGAGAAAAATTCTGGATTCTTCCGAAGAAAAGTGGTTAGGAACCGGCTCAATTTTACCAGAAGAAATTAACACACATCAGCAATTAACAATGCGTAGTCAGAGTTTTGCTTTATACGAAGGTTAAAGAAGAGGCTAGGGTATATTTTCAAAGTTTTAGATCCCCCCTGGTTCTCCTTTTCAAGGGGGATTTAGGGGGATCTCAAAAGCTAAAAGTCTAAACGAATATGTTGATAATAAACTCCAACCTCTAAACCCCATTCCCTATTCCATTAAAAAAATTATGCGTATACCTGTAGCTACTTATCGAATCCAATTTAATTCACAATTTCCTTTTAACTCAGCAAAAGAAATTACTAATTATCTAGCCGAGTTAGGCATATCTGAACTTTACGCCTCGCCAATTTTTCAAGCTAGAGCAGGTAGTAGCCACGGGTATGATATTGTTGACCCAAATCAATTAAATGTCGAGTTGGGAACGCAAGAAGATTTTGTTGCTTTAGTTGAAGATTTAAAAAAATATAACATTGGTTGGTTACAGGATATTGTACCTAACCACATGGCTTATGATAGCCAAAATAAATATCTCATGGATATTTTAGAAAATGGGGGTAATTCCAGCTATACTAACTATTTTGATATCTCTTGGAATTCACCTTTTGCTAGTAGCCAAGAACCGATATTAGCACCACTTCTTGGACAATTTTATGGTGATTGTCTAGAAAAGGGAGAAATTCAACTGCAATATGACCAAAGCGGATTGAGTGTCAATTATTATAGTTTAAAATTACCAGTCAATCTAGAGTCGTATGCAATTTTCTTAAGTCGGAACTTAGGCGAATTAGCAAGAACTTTAGGCAGAAAGCACCCTATATTTGTCAGGTTGCTGGGTGTGCTTTACATGGTGAAGAATTTCCCCCAAGATACGCACCCAAACCAAAGACAAGACCAAATAGATTTTGTTAAAGGTCTGTTATGGGAACTGTATACAGATAATACAGAAGTTAAAACATTTATTGATGACAACCTCAAATTATTTAATGGTGAACCTGGAAAACCAGAAAGTTTTAACTCATTAGATAATTTGCTTTCTCAACAGTTCTACAGACTTTCTTATTGGAAAGTTGGGGCAGAGGAAATTAACTACAGAAGATTTTTCACAGTCAATGAGTTAATTTCTGTGAAAATTGAAGAATTAAAAGTATTTAAGAATACTCATGAGTTAATTTGTAGCTTAGTTAAGGCGGGACACTTTACAGGCTTACGCATTGACCACATTGATGGTTTATATAATCCTACTCAGTATTTAGAAAGGCTGAAAGAACAAGTAGATGATACATACATCTGTGTAGAAAAAATTTTACAGCCAAGAGAAGACTTACCAGGAAATTGGCCAGTTCAGGGTACGACCGGGTATGACTTTTTAAATTACGTCAATGGAATTTTTTGTAAAACTGAAAATGAAGAAGCTTTTACCCAAGCTTATTACAATATCACAGGTTGGAAAACACCTTACGAGCAAACAGAAAAAGATAAAAAACATCTCATATTAGAAAGAAACTTAGCCGGAGATGTAGATAACTTAGCATATCTGTTAAGGAAAATTTCTAGTAAGTATCGCTATGGTAATGACTTTACCATCAATGGTTTGAAACGCGCACTTGCCGAAATATTAACTCGCTTCCCGATATATAGAACCTACATAGATCAAGATGGGATAACAGACAATGACCGTACCTATACTCAGGATGTAATTGAACAAGCTAAAGCACATCTTCCCTTCTTAAATAACGAGTTAAACTTTATCGAAAAGTTACTCTTATTAGAGTACGATGATTCTTTAACTGAAGCAGAAAAAGAACAGTGGCTATACTTTGTTATGCGCCTGCAACAATATACAGGGCCCCTGATGGCAAAAGGCGCAGAAGATACGGCATTATACGTTTATAATCGCTTTGTTTCTTTAAACGAAGTTGGTGGAAAACCTGACCAGTTTGGTATTACTAAAGCTGAGTTTGATGAATTTAACCAAGCACGTCAATCGCGCTGGCAATATGCCATGAATGCTACTTCTACCCATGATACTAAAAGGGGTGAAGATATTAGAGCGAGGTTGAATGTTTTATCAGAAATTCCTGAAGAGTGGGAAAGCCAAGTTAAGAAATTTAGTGAAATTAATCGTACTTTAAAAAGCCGCACTGATAAAAAAAACGTAATGCCAGATGCTAACGACGAATATTTATTTTATCAGATGCTGATTGGGGCTTTGCCATTTGTTGAACATGAGTATGAGGATTTTTATACTCGCCTCAAAGATTACCTCTTAAAAGCCATTAGAGAAGCGAAAGTACATACAGCATGGTTACGACAAAATAGCATCTATGAAAATGCTTTTATTGACTTCGCCAGCCGAGTTTTAGAACCATCAGATTCCAATCAATTTTTACAAGAGTTTATACCTTTCCAAAAACAAATAGCTTACTACGGTATCTTCAACTCTCTGTCTCAAACCCTAATTAAAATTACCTCCCCTGGGTTCCCAGACTTTTATCAGGGAACTGAACTTTGGGATTTTAGTATGGTTGACCCCGATAACCGTCGTCCGGTTGATTTTGAACTGCGACGCGATTATCTCAAAAAGATTAAGGAAAAATCCCAAACTGACATATTGCAGTTAATTGAAGAATTATTGGCAAGTAAAGAAGATGGCAGAGTCAAGTTATTCCTAATTGTTCAAGCATTAAAAGTAAGAACAACATATGTCGATGTTTTTCAAGACGGTCAGTATTTACCTTTAGAAGTAGAAGGGCAATTTAAAGACCATATTGTTGCCTTTGCTATGGTTCATAACAATCAGTCAACTATTACGATTGTTCCTCGATTTTTGACAGGCTTAATTCAACCTGGACAATATCCATTAGGAACTCAAGTTTGGAATGACACTGCTATTAAATTACCTTCCGAAGTTTCTTCAGCTTGGACAGATGCAATTACTGGACAAACAGTGAAAGCAGATAAGCAATTATTAGTTGGTGATGTGTTGCAATATTTTCCTGTAGCACTGTTAACTAATAATCCTGGAAAATGATTTGTCTCACGCAGAGGTGCAGAGGCGCGGAGAGTTAAAGGAATACTCTCAAACTTTTCTTCCTTTGCATTCTTTGTGGTTCGTTTAAAAAAAATTAAGATTAAAAATGACTAATTACCTTCTTTCCAACGACCCCTTATGGTTTAAAAATACAATTATTTATGAACTACCTGTTAGGGCATTTGCCGACAGTAATAATGATGGCATTGGCGACTTTCGCGGCTTAACAGAGAAATTAGACTATCTCCAAGACTTAGGCATAACTGCTATTTGGTTACTCCCCTTCTTCCCATCACCACTTAAAGATGATGGTTATGATATTTCCGATTACACCAGCGTTAACCCAATTTACGGCACATTAGAAGATTTTAAACAGTTTTTAGATGCTGCCCATCAACGGGGAATTCGAGTAATTATTGAGTTAATTATTAACCATACTTCTGACCAGCATCCTTGGTTTCAAAGGGCGAGACGTGCGCCTAAAGGTAGCCCAGAAAGAGATTTTTATGTGTGGAATGATACTCCAGAAAAATATCAAGAAGCCCGGATTATCTTTCAAGATTTTGAAACATCAAATTGGGCTTGGGATGCGGTTGCTAAATCTTACTATTGGCATCGTTTTTACTCCCATCAACCAGATTTAAACTACGACAATCCTTTAGTGCGGGAAGCTGTATTTGAGGTATTAGATTTTTGGTTAGAAATGGGTGTCGATGGGTTACGAATGGATGCAGTTCCTTATCTATATGAACGGGAAGGAACGAACTGCGAAAACTTACCAGAAACCCATGCTTTCTTAAAAGAATTAAGGGCGCAAGTTGATGCCAAATTTACTAACCGGATGCTGTTGGCGGAAGCAAATCAATGGCCGGAAGATGCAGCGCAATATTATGGCGATGGCGATGAATGTCACATGAACTTCCATTTTCCCCTAATGCCGCGTTTATTTATGGCATTGCGGATGGAAGACAACTTCCCTATTGTTGATATTCTCCAGCAAACACCAGCGATTCCTGATAATTGTCAGTGGGCGTTGTTCCTCCGCAACCATGATGAACTCACCCTAGAAATGGTGACGGATGAAGACCGCGATTTTATGTATCGGGTTTATGCCCAAGACCCCATGATGCGGTTGAATTTAGGTATCCGTCGCCGACTAGCACCACTTTTAGGTAATGACCGCCGCCAAATTGAGTTACTCAACAGTTTGCTGTTATCTATGCCAGGGACACCCGTAATTTATTACGGTGATGAAATTGGTATGGGTGATAATGTTTATGTAGGCGATCGCAATGGTGTACGTACTCCCATGCAATGGAGTGCAGATCGTAACGCTGGTTTTAGCCGCGCCAACCCCCAGCGTCTATATCTACCCGTGATTGTTGACTCAGAATACCACTACGAAGCCCTCAACGTCGAAGCCCAAAGAGCAAATCATAATTCTCTTTGGTATTGGATGAAACGTTTGCTGGCGACTCGCAAACGCTTTCCCGCTTTGGGACAAGGTAAGCTGGAAATATTACATTCCAATAATCGCAAAGTTTTGGCGTTCACTCGGTCAACGGATAATGAAACAGTATTGGTAGTAGCGAATTTATCTCACTTCGTCCAGACAGTAGCATTAGATTTATCCAGCTTTAACGGGTCAGTCCCAGTCGAAATTTTTGGTCAAACTCAGTTCCCAGCTATAGGTGAGTCCAGTTATTTCCTCAGTTTGAGTCCTTACGGGTTTTATTGGTTTACCCTCCAGCCTAGCTTGACTCAACAGCCTAAACTGCAAGTTCAATTACCCACCCTGGTTGTCAATAGTTCCTGGCAAGAGGTAACTTCTCAACGGGAAGTCAAAAATACTCTAGAATCTACACTGCGAGATTATCTATATACCTGCACTTGGTTCGCTGGCAAATCTCAGACTGTGCAATCAGTACAAATTATTGAGACAATTTCTTTACCCTACGATGATAAGTCTGCTCAACTTGTTTGGTTGCAGGTAGACTATCTCCAAGGAAGTGCAGACACGTATCTCTTATTTTTAGGCTATGCTACAGGTGAACAAGTGTCAAACCTGATTGCAGAAACACCCCAAGCGATAGTTGCAAATCTGGAGATCCAACAAACACCGGATGCGAATGGCGTTTTATTTGATGCGTTAACAGACAAAACTTTCCTTACCGGATTATTGGATGCGATCGCCAACCATAACGCTTACCAAGGCATCACAGGAAAATTAGTTACCACGACAACTGATTTATTCCCTCTAGATCAAGATGGAATCTACCGGAATCCTACTATTCAACAGATAGACGGCAAACCCAGCACTAGTATAATTTATGGCGATCGCCTTTATTTGAAACTCTTCCGCAAAGTCGAAGCTGGTACACACCCCGATTTAGAAATTCGGCGGTTCCTCAGTGAGAAAAAATCCCTGCAAAACTTTATTCCTTTAGCTGGGGCGATAGAATATCAATCGAATTCAGAAGGTTATAATCGTAGCCTACTCATGACTATCGGCATATTGCAAGAATTCATCTTCGATATCCGTAGTGGTTGGGATTATACTCTTGATAGCTTGCAGCATTACTTCGACTTAGTAACAACACAACACGCCTCTGTTACTGAAGTCCCGCTTCCTTCCGGTTCAATACTCCATTTGCAGCGAAAAGATATTCCCGAATTGGCACTTCACACTATCGGTTCTTATCTCTCAAGTGTAGAACTGTTGGGTAAATCTACAGCCGAACTCCACATTGCTTTAGTTACAAATATAGCTAACACCGACTTTGCCCCAGAAGCTTTTTCGACGTTTTATCAGCGTTCCATCTATCAAAATGCGCGTAACCTAACAGGGCAAGTCTTTAGAGTACTGCCCGAAAGATTATCATCTTTACCACCAAATACCCAACAATTAGCAACAGAAGTTCTCAACCGCCAACAGGAGATTTTAGACCGCTTCCAATTAATAGTGAAGCAAAAAATCACTGCCTCGCGGACTCGTTATCATGGGGACTTCCATCTGGGACAAGTGCTGTACACAGGTAAAGATTTTATTATTACCCACTTTGAAGGCAGAGGCGCACGTAGTTTAAGCGAACGCCGCAGAAAGCGATCGCCCCTGCGAGATGTAGCCACAATGCTGCTATCATTCCACTACGCTGTAAATAAAGCACTGCGTCAAGAAATAGAAAGTGGCATGATTGTGCCGGAAAATCACGCATTGTTAGAAGAATGGGGACAATTTTGGTATACCTGGGTGAGTACAGCTTTCTTAAATTCTTACCTGGAAATTGCCAGCAAGGACGATTTCTTACCCACAAATACAGCCGAACTGCAAGTGTTGATTTCTAGTTTCTTATTAGAAAAAGCGATCGATGCACTGAGTTACGAAATTAACAATCGTCCAGATTGGGCTGATATTCCTTTGCAACTGATTCTGCAATTATTGGAAAGTGCTTAATGTTTCCACGATTTATAGCGGTTCTCGCTTGAGTGAAATAAAGATAGATTTTTCGTAGGGGTTTAGCACTGCTAAACCCTTACATATAAATTAGATAATGTTAAATTAATTTCAAAATTAATTTTGAAATTACATGGATATAAACAAGGACTTAGTAATCATTTTTTCAAACTTATTATCTTTTTTATTCTATCTAGAGATGGTTGAGTGAATATAGTTAGTATGCATCTTCATCAGCAACTATTAAATACCTAAGATTTGATTTGTCAAGAAAATCTTAGGTATTTAATAGTTGCTAGCTCTGAGTTTAAACGAATAAGTAAATTATTGGCTCAAATACCTGAAAAGCATATAAAACAAGGAATTTACTTGAGTTTACAGTTTAATTTACATTAGGAAAATAAGTATACCGAAAGGAATATTTCAAAAAATCAGTAACGTTATACGATTAAACAATAAACATTTTTAACCAGATTATCAATTTCCTTGGTGGCAAAGCCTGCCACCACAAAATTAGTGATATATAGGATTTACAAGCAGTCATAGGTACGCTCACTCCGTACCCTGTTTTTTAATAACTGGAGAATGTTTAAATATCACAGTCACTGTATAACCATCTTACTTTTTCAAGGGGGAAAGTGTTATGAGTTTTTTGAAAAGATTTTCCAATTCAACTACACGTTTAGTATGTTTAGAATTTTTATTTCTGACATTTACTGTATTACCTGCTTTAGCTGATGAGTGTTCGCCAAATCAGCGAGTGCCGTTGCCAGGATGTGTTAAAGCAGAATATATTAGCGGTGGAGCTATTCTAACTAATAACTGTCCTTATCCAGTTACTGTTAAAGTTGATATAGCTCAGGCATCCGATCAACGGGTAGATGTTGGTGCCAACGGAGGAAGAACTGTAATCAATACTAACGGTAGGTTTAAGTTGAGTTGCTGTCCCAAATATAATAGATGTAGTTAACAATACCTTAGCCAAAATAAGAGTATGAAGAGATAGGGCTGGAGAGTAGTTTTTGAGTTGCCGTTGTGGCGAAAATAGAAGGTTTGTGTCACTAGGTGCAGCCTTATAAAATTTTGTAAAAATGACCCACTTTTCAGCTTAATTGATGAGAAATACAAATGATAACATTGCCTAGTTTTTCTCCTTTTAGGCAATGTTTTTTAGTGTCCAGACTGAGTGGTAATACGCTGAAAGATGGTGCAAACTTGTCGCCGTCAAGGTCGGTCTGTAATTGATTTTGTTGCACAAGAGCGATCGCCTGAAGAATTGTAACTAAAGCTACACAATTACAGTAGTATATATTTTAGTATCCCTAACTTGAACAGCACAGTGTTTCAAGCAAAAGTCAGACCTTTTCCAAATAGGTTTGATTTTCCGGGCGTTTCACAAATTAACAGAAAATGTAAGTAAGGTTAAAAAAATTAACTATTTGCTCTCAAACCGCAATCAGGGCAAATTTAATTATGAAAAGCATCACCAGCATTTTTTATCTAACTGATTACGTTGAAGTAACACTGAGAACAGAAACGAAAGCATGAACCCCTCTTCATCATTCAGGGTTCAGGGAAAACTGAATTATGGCAGTAAACAACAGTTATTAACTCCATAAGCGAGTATTAATACACTGGTGAAGTGCTTGCATCCCGATGAAACAGCACCCTATTTAACCCTTTCCCAACGCAAAGCCTATACTCTGCAAGTACATCATTGTGTCATCTTTATTACCATCGCTTTAGACGTATTAACATTTCTTCTGGGCAATTGTCTCTGCTTGAAGAAAGAAAGGTCTGCTGATAGCAGGCTACTCGTTTGGTGGTTGAATAAGCGCCCCAAGCTGAATCACTCTTCCCAGGTCATCAGCATTTCGCCAAGTTTCGACGATTTTGCCATTTTTCATCTGATGAATAAATGTGGCTGTAAAAGTCTGTTGTTTACCACGCGCCGGGATGCCAAAAAAACTGTCTTGCATACAGGTATTAGTTGCACGCACTACAACTTTGTCACTTTCAGCAATCACATCTTCGATTGTCCAAGTCTGCTTGATATCTCCAAATGAACCAAACAACTGACGTACTCCATCGGGCCCTTGTGGAAGTTGTGGCGGCCCGCCATGCAGTTTCCAAGTTGGTGCAGTAATTGCACAAATCTCTTCAACTTGATGCTCGCTAATCAGTTCAAACCAGCGTCGAGCTAGGATTTTGTTATTCTCAATTTCAGACATCACTACTTTTGTCCTAGTCAAGCTAAAAACTTAGTCAACCTTGTGCAACAAAAAAATTGCAACTAATCTTACAATTTTAATGCTGTTAATGAATTGTCTGAGCCTTAGCAAACAAAACTTTGGACATATAGCGATAGCCAGTAGTGTTAGAACATCAGTAGATGAAAAAACTTAGACACTCAAAGACTTTTAAGCCTGTCCCCTGCTATAGTATAAAACTCAAACCTCTACTTATTATTTAAGTAAAGAAAACCTCAGGTATCTAAAACCGAGGTTACAAGTTTTCAACCTGCGCTAAAAGCGTGGATTTGGCAAGAAATTACCAAAGCAATCGCCAAGTTAGTCCAGGTGAATGAGATTAGTCAGCAACAAAAGTCCACTCCAGCACTGTGATAGGAGCTTGTTGAAGTGCTTGTACTAATTGAGATGGAGTTTCAAATTTCACTTGGGATAATTCGCAAGCTTCAACATTGACAGTGAATTTTTCATCTTCAAAAGGCCAAGGTTGAACAGTCACCAAGTTATCGCTACGTTGCATGATGTCATAACGTTGACCATCAGGCCCCTGACTAATTTCTAAAAACCGTTCATCAGCTGGTAATTCATTTTGACAGAGAATCAACGACAAGCGATCGCACCATTGCATAAACGCGTAAGCTTCATCGAGTTCGTCTGTTGTAATTCCTAACTCCTTACGCCAATGTTCTTGCTTTTGAAATTGTTCGTCTAAAAACTTGTCTAATTCTGGAGATTTTCCTCGTCTTGCTTCATTAATCCGACACAGATGCTTAGAAATTAATAGAGTTACCCAACGTCCGCGATAGTGAGCATTTTTAACTAGATTTTCTAACTTATCAACTTCCATCTTTGGATTTAACATGAAATCCATTGGTGCGCCAGCTTCCGTAAGATTATTTTCTTCCCACTCTTTTTCTAAATCATCGTGATGGGAAATTGCTGCTAGTGTTTCATATAAGCGAGGTGGAGCATTTTTGCGCCGCCACTGTCCTGCTAGTTGCGCTGCGAGTAAAGCATGGGCGCGATGATAAATAACTTCCCAACCATTTTGAGTAGGCTTAACAATCACAAATTAATCTCCTTAAGGTAGAAAAAAGACATAAGAAAATGAGTCAGAGAAAGAACTCCCCCTGACTCAGGTGGTTATCATTGAGGTTTGACAAACAAATTAGGAGGCAAGAAAATTAGTTAGTCTTGCGTTCTAGAGGGTTGGCAACATATTTAAATGTAGGCTCAGAATTCCAAGGGCCGCGCTCATCCTGAGTACCATTGCTTGACAGGTTATAGTAAATATCCACCGTTTCATCCGGTTGAATATTACCAAAAAATGGATCTGTTAATTTACCCAATGAATCTAGAGCTTTCATGAACATTTGGGTATGAGAAATTTCCCGTGTTAATAGATGCACTAGAGTATTTTTAGTACCTTGATCTGATGCTAACTTGATTAACTCTTCGTAAGTTTGACGTGCGCCAGCTTCAGCTGCAATGTTGGCTCTTAAATCGCGCACTACATCCCCACCTTCATTGATGTAATTGGCTGTCCACGCACTACCTTGGCTATCTAAAAAGTGAGGCCCTATACCGCGAACAGCAAACAGAGTACTTTTATAAACTTCTGTTTGATCTGTATTCTTAGTGTGGCCTTCAATGAGTTTACCAACCATTTCTAAATGGCTGAATTCTTCAATGGCAATATCTTGCAACATATCCCGAATTCCAGCATTTTCAACATGGAAAGATTGTACCCAATATTGCAGAGCTGCTGTTAATTCTCCAGTCGCGCCGCCAAACTGCTCAAGAAGTAACTGAGCAAACCGAGGATTAGGCTCATTAATGTTTACTGCATGAATTGGTTCTTTTTTGTGGAAAAACATGAAATTCCTCTACGATAAGTTTGAACAAAAAAACTAGTGAATAAATTTATTGAATTGGCAGTTTCTAACTATTGTTACTGCTATTAATTAAGCAGATTAGAAACTGCCAATAAACCAACTATTAGTGTGTCCAATTTAACAAAACTCACTTTCTACAGTAAAATATGGTTGTGATTAATTAAACCCATATTTTAAGGTTGTCAAGAGTGCTATATATAAAATCAACAAACACTCTTTATATAAATGATTGCATCAAACTAGGCATTGCTGCTTCTTTGTAACAATCCCCATAGGTAAATAGCAATAATTGCACCAATCACTGCAATAAATAAACCAGGAAGACTAAAACCTGCGGCGGTTAATTGCAAAGTGCCTGAACTCAGCAATGAATATAAACTACCACCTATAAAAGCACCAATAATACCTAAAATCATTGTCGAAAGGATTCCACCGCCTTGATAACCAGGGTATATGGCTTTGGCGATCGCACCAGCTAAAAGTCCTAATATTATCCAAGCAAGAATATTCATAACCACCTCAGAAATCTCATCTGTACACAGATTAACAACACTACTTAACAGACGTTTCTCCCAGATGAGGTAACTGTTAAAGTCAAAAGATAGATAAAATTTTCTCTACCAATTTATAGAGAAGAATTTAATAATCTATATATAAAACTCATATTTGATTTTTAAAAAAAATCAGTACATCGTTACCTGCCTTCTTTGCTATTGCCTATTGCCTCTTCCCTATTGCCTGACTACATAAGTAGTTCAGTAATCAAACTAGATTCCTATAGCATAAGTATTTTTAGTAAAAGTTCCTGAAATTTATAAAATTTTGGAGGAATTTTAGTTGTTATATATTCTTGATTCTCATAAATACAAAAAATTAAAATTTATACTTATATCCTCAATTAAAATACATAAATTAATTTGGTATTGCAATATTTAATTGATACTTGATATCTTAGACTTACATCAGAGCAATAACAGGTTCAAACAACGCCAAATCATCAAGTTAAATGCAACGTATTTCTGTTGTCGGAACTACTGGTTCAGGTAAAACAACCTTGGCTCGGCAAATCTCTCAACGCCTTGCTATACCCCATGTGGAATTAGACTACCTGCACTGGGAACCTAACTGGGTAGAAGTGCCAAATGATGTAATGCGCGATCGCGTTGCTCAATCTTTATGTGGCGATCGCTGGGTTGTCGATGGCAATTACAGCATAGTACAAGATATTATCTGGGCAAGGGCAGATACAGTTGTGTGGTTAGACTATTCTTGGCCAGTGGTTATGAGTCGAATATTGCGGCGCACATTTTCGCGGGTAGTCACACAACAACAAGTCTGCAATGGTAATTATGAAACATGGCAAAAGTCATTCATGAGTCGTGACTCTATTTTATTGTGGGCAATTCAGACTTACGGCAAAAATCGCCAAAAATATCAGGCACTATTTCAAGCATCTAAATATCATCATCTGAATTTTGTACACTTACGCTCCCCTGCTGCTGCGAAAAATTGGTTATCTTCTATAGAATAAATACTCAAATCTCCTAATCATCGGTAGATTTTTAGTTGTATTATATAGCGAGTTTATGATATAATTCTTTATGTAGTTAATACTTCTAGGGATAGATGAGTAACCAAAATCGACACTCAGGTTACAATTGGGTGCAATCTCATAATCCTGCAAAGTTAGATGTGAAACTGCAACAAGAGTTACAAACAGAGCCAGAGTTTTACTATTTTGCGTATGGCTCTTGTATGTGTCCGGTGGATTTAAAGCGATCGCTGGGCGAAAACACCCACCCTTACGTCATCGGGACTGGAGTATTAAAAGGATACCGTCTAGGATTTTATTCATATTCCCACACCCGCAAATGTGGGGTTTTGGATGTAGTCAAAGATCCCAAAGCCAGTGTCAAAGGTGTACTTTATCGGCTACCCTGGCGGCTAAGTGAACACTTAGACAAACGCGAAGGTGTTGCTCAAAGATTTTATCAACACGAAATAGTAGAAATTCACAGCCATAATTCTATATATAAAAATGTTCGCACCTATGTAGTGGTTGACAAGCTACCCGAAGAAATGGCTCCGAACGACTGGTATTTTAATGTTGTCCTGCGGGGTGCGGTTACTTGTGGTTTACCTGAAGAATATTGCTGGCATTTGTTTAATCATATGCATCAATTACAACAACGCAATCAAGCAGAACCGATAAGGCGATCGGCTTAAATTAATATTCGTTAGCCAAATTATTTTAATAACTGTAAATAAAATAAGTCTTATAAAATTTGCGTGGGCAGATTTGTCACGCCACTTGCTTCAACGGGGAGAACTTCCGCCACGCAGTGGCTCGACTTGAGTAAACTTTTCAAGACGGATTTTGGATTTAAAATTAGTGATTTTATTGCCAGGCTGCCTTAAACACTAGTTAATTAATGGCATATTTTTCTATCTTGTTTTCACTGTCTTAACTGTCTTAACTGTCCTTGCATAGTCAACTTCAACATTGTAAGCTAGCAGTTAACTTGATACGAATCATCAAGAATAATAAATCTGTATAAAAATCAAACACATTCCACCACTAAGATAAGCAAAATTTTCTTAGTGCTATTCCACTATGAATACACTATCCATTCCGAAAGTCGCTGTTCCAGATCGATTTTGGTATACAGGAGTTGGCAAAAAAGTCCTGATTGACTTTGGTAGTACTCGTCCAAAAATTATCGCTGCTACTGGACAGAGTTCCGGTTTTGAGGCAACTGCCAGCTATACAGATCCTCTAACAAGCCAACTCCGGTTATATAGTGATGGTCAGTTCATCTTCAACGGACAAACTCATCAAATTTTAAGAGATGGAGTTTGGGGTGCAACTAATTGGTCGGCAACACAGGCAGTGGCAATTGTACCCGCCCCTGGTGATCATCTTGATAAATTCTATATTTTTACAAACGATAATCAAGCGATATATTACTCTATTGCTGATTTGTCAAAAGGTGCAAATGGCTCAGTTACTCGGTTGAACCGAAAAATCACAGAGAAACACTATCACCCAGGAGAGGCCCTTGGGGTAGCACCTCATAGTGATGCTACGTCTTTTTGGTTACTGATGTTCAACGGCAGAACCCAAATCCGTGCCTACTTAGTAGACAAAAATGGCATCAATGCCCAATACGTTTCCTCACCCATTGCGTTCCCACAAGATCGGCTTAACCCGTCGGTAGGAACAAGAGTTCATAAAAGTTCAATTGTCTTCAGCCCCGATTATAAGTTAGTTGCTTTAGGTGTGGCAGGATTGGGAATTGTGGTGGCTAACTTTAACCGCGCTACTGGAAAACTTAGCCACAGTGATTTTTTAATTCGTGGTTCTGCTGGTTACTCTTGCGCCTTTTCACCTGATGCGACAAAGCTATATTATGCTAAGGGTGATTGGGAGTTTAAACAGTGGCGCAAACATACCTTAGAAGGTTGGAGTGCTACACCACACCAAATAGATTTGGTAACTGAGAAAGAAACTGAAATCGATACATTAGCTATTGGAGATATAACTGGCTATTCTGGGGTCAGGTTAGCTCCTGACGGCAAAATCTACTGGACAGGGCCAGGCAAATCTTCCTTGGCTGTGGTGGAAAACCCCAATGCGCCAGGACACGCTCTGGTTTTCAATCGTGATGGCTTACCGCTAGGAAATGGTGTTTATGGTAGTTGGAATCTGCCAACACAGACATTTAGTTTCACTCCAGCCATCGAGAAAATTTTAAAATGCCCTCAATAATTCACAAATGCCAGGGCTTCAGATCCCCGACTTCTTCAAGAAGTCGGGGATCTTGTTTATTCCATCTTGCAAAGCAAATATCTATCTATAGATAATTTAATACTAAAAATATTCTCACTAAACTGACTGCGGGGTACTGCTCTTATCTACTAATTATCATGATAGATATATATATTATTGACTTGTTTTTAATTGGGTTACTCCTGCTAGGAGTTACATTAGCATCTGGCTGGATTACTCGATTACCTCTATCTTTTGCGCTCATCTATCTAGTAGTAGGAATTTTTCTTGGCCCTTATGGTTTAGGTTTAATTAAATTACGGCAGCAAGAATTATTTAATGCAGAATTACTAGAAAGAATTACTGAGTTTGTAGTTATTGTTTCAGTTTTTAGTTGTGGCTTAAAAATTATTCGTCCACTTAATTTTAGAGATTGGGGTATCACGTCGCGGCTAATTTTATTTTTAATGCCGATATCAATCTTCGGCTTGGCTATTGTCGGCAAGATATTTTTAAATATGGGTTGGGGAGAGGCTATTTTATTAGGAGCAATTCTCGCACCAACTGACCCAGTTTTAGCTTCTGAGGTGCAACTAACAGATACTCATGACCAAGATGAGTTGCGTTTTGGTTTAACTTCGGAAGGCGGTTTAAATGATGCTTTAGCTTTTCCGTTTGTGTATTTTGGTATCCATGCGCTCAAAGATAATAATTGGAACAACTGGTTTAAAGATTGGATAGCAGTTGATTTAATTTGGGCGATCGCTGCTGGTATAGTTATGGGAATTATTGTGCCAACAGTCGTAGTTTGGATCGACCAAAAAATTCAAAAACGGCGTTCTGCCGATAAGTTAATGGAAGATTTTATCGCTATTAGTATTATTTTGTTAACTTATAGTTTAACAGAATTTGTTAATGGTTATGGTTTTTTGGCAGTATTTGTTGCTGGTTTAATAGTGCAACGCAGTTATCGAAATCGAGAAAAACCATTAGAGCAATTAGAGTTTATTGAGCAGTTAGAAAAGCTCATGGAAGTAGGGACAATTTTATTACTAGGCTCAATATTATTATTCCAGCCTATGGTCGATTATTTTGGGCAATCATTATTAGTCATTGCTTGCTTATTTTTAATCATCCGACCTGTGGGAGCTTGGGTTAGTACAATTGGTAAACGCCATATAAATCCTCCTCGTCGTAAATTACATTCTGGAACTCGCTGGTTATTTGGCTGGTTTGGTATTCGTGGTGTTGGCTCGTTATACTATCTTGCCTATGCATTTGGTAATGGACTTAAGGGAGAACCCGCCGAGCAAATTGCTTGGATAACTTACACTACTATCGTGGTTTCTGTGATTTTGCATGGAATTAGTTCCACTCCGCTTATGGCTTGGTATGAGTCGCGGATCGCTACTAGTAACAAAAGTGCTACTCCTCCTGCAACTATTGAGGAATTTGAATAAGAGATTAGGGGCTAGTGGAGGATTAACCCAATTAATTATCAGGAATTCTTTCTAACATCCCACTACCAAACACCTGATTCATTTTTAAATAATCTAAATTCACGTAACCAATATGACAATGACAAGTTTGGTTGGTACAAGGTTGATCAGATAAAGCTGCTTCCCATTCAGTATTAAAAATATTACCAATTGGTGCTTTTATAAAGTGACATCGGCGCATTGTACCATCACCATCAACAGAAATCGCTGTTTTTCCAGCCTGGCAAGATTTACCAAAGCTAGGGTAATGATGAGTATTTAATTCATATAATGGATCGATAGATTGGAAAAATTCTCTGTCTGCTGATGATAAATTAGAAAGTTCAGATTTTACAGCATTAATCCACAAATATACGTGGCTTGGTAACTCCTGACGTAAAGCAGCTATTTCTGTTTTAAACTTCGGAAAACCGACAACTCCGACGCTAAATTTAATATTTTTGTTGTCTAAGTCAAGGCATTTTGCTAAAAAGCGATCGCGTGATACCCATTCTGAATGAAAAGTTGCCCAAAGTGCTAATTTATCTTTATTACATTCCTCTACCCAATCTAGCTGACAAGAAAGATTTGTTTGAATTGCAGCCTTATTAACATTAGGCAGATGCGTTAATTTTACCAGAGCTTGCTGATACCAAGAATGGATTAAGGCTTCTCCCCAAGGTGTAAACAAAATTGAAAATTGGTGTTGGCGATGTTGATAAATCCAGAGGTTTTATAGTTTAGGCTTGATTGATCAAGCAAATTGCGGTATCTTAAAACTTGTTTACTAAAAAAAATACGGACAAATAATTAAACAATAGATACTGGGAAAAAGCTTAACTATTCTAAGATTAAGCATCTATGTCTGTGTTAGATCATCTCAATCATTAGTAGGTAAATAGTAGAAGTTGTGAAGATTCTGCTGGTAGAAGACGATTTACCAACTGCGACCATACTAAGTGAGGTTCTCACAGCCGAACATTATACAGTTGAAGTGGCAGCAGATGGGCAGAACGGTTTAGCATTAGCAACTGTATCCAACTTTGACCTGATATTGTTGGATCTACTGATTCCTAAACTTGATGGAATTAACCTTTGTCGGCAACTTCGCGCACAGGGCATTCAAAAGCCGATTCTTCTACTGACAGCCAAAGATCAGAGTGCCGATGTAGTCAAAGGATTAGATGCTGGTGCAGATGATTATGTGATTAAACCCTACGATATCTCAGAGTTGTTAGCGCGGATACGAGCATTACTGCGACGCGGTACGACCCAGTTAAGACCAAGTGTGTTGAGTTGGGGAAATTTATGCTTCAACATTGTGTCGGCAGAAGTTACCTATGAAGGCAAACCTATATCTTTAAGTCCGAAAGAGTATAGTTTGCTCAGGCTATTTTTGCGTAATCCACAACGTGTGTTTAGCCGGAGTGATATTATTGATCACCTATGGTCAGTTGATGCTACACCAAGTGAAGGGGCGGTCACTAATTTAATTAAAGACTTACGCCACAAGCTAAAGACCATAGGAATGTCGGCAGAATTACTAGAAACCGTTTATGGCTTGGGCTATCGGCTAAAACCCCCACCAACACCCGATAGTGAACAAGAACAAGCAAAAAGTCAAAAAGCGATCGCAGCTATCAACAAAACTATAGAACGCTACAAAGATACCTTTGCCCAACGCTTAACTTTGCTAGAGCAAGCAGAACTTGCCTTATACGCAGGAGAATTGTTGCCCCAAATCCGGCAGCAAGCCAGCAACGAAGCACACAAATTAGCAGGAACGCTAGGTTCATTTGGCTACGAAATCGGTTCAAAGTTAGCTCAAGCAATTGAACATTTGCTAGTCAAAGAACAAGATTTAACGTTAGAAGATGCTGTTAAACTGTCGCAACTGATTAGTCAACTTAAAGGAATAATCAGCCGACCTCCGAAGCCCTTAACTGTTGAACAAATAGAACCAAAAGGGTTTCCTTTAGTCCTGGCGATGGCGGATGAATCTTTTGCTAACGAACTGAAAATGCAAGCTGCAAGTTGGGGAGTCAGAATCGAAGTAGCTGCCAACTTGGAAAATATTCCCCAAAATATTTCTCCATCTCCCAAAGTAATTTTGTTCAATCTCAATGGGCAAAAATCGAGTCAAAAAAGTTTAAAATTACTCGCAAAACTCAAACAAAAATTTCCGAATACATCAATTATTGTAGTAGCAAACCAAGACAATCTTGCCCAAAGAGTAGCTGTTGCTCGTTTAGGAATACAAGGATTTTTGAGTCAGCCTACTATTACTAAAGTATTTCAAGCAATTACCAAAGTCATACCTCAATCTCAAGCTAGTCCAGCTAAGGTGATGATCGTAGATGATGATCCTGTAATGCTGGATATATTATCCAATGTATTGCAACCTTGGGGACTGACGGTGAAAACCTTGCAAAACCCTCAAAAATTTTGGGAGTCACTAATTAAAATAACTCCTGACTTATTAATGATCGATTTAGAAATGCCAATATATAGCGGTATTGACTTGTGCCGTGTAGTCAGACAAGATGCTTATTGGGGAAATTTGCCGATATTAGTAGTTACTGCCCATACAGATAATAAAACAATTCAACAGGTGTTTGCAGCAGGAGCCGACGATTTTATCGGCAAGCCTGTAGAGGGCAAAGAGTTAATCACTCGTGTGATCAGCCGGATTAATCGTTCTCGTGTCCAGGAAATATTAAAAACCTAGAAGTAGAGGATGCAAAGGTGAGGCAAAGGCTAGCTAACAACCAAACGCTGAAAATTCCTTTACGGCTCATCCTCACCGTACCCTTTGTGCTGTTAATTGGGGGAACCACAGGTTTAGTAAGTTATATCTCACTGCAAAATTCTCAGCGTTCAGTCAATAGCTTGGCATATAAGCTGATGAGCGAAATCAGCGATCGCATTCATTTATATTTGAGTAATTATTTAAAGACTCCACATTTAATTAATCGCCTTAATGCTCAAGCTAGCGAACTAAAAAATATAGACATCACTAACCCTCAAAATTTAGAAAGCTATTTTTTAAGTCAAATTCAAGAATTCGATTCCAAGAGAATTCACTTTATTAATCCCCAAGGTGGACTTGTGGGAGCGGGAAACGATGAACGCGGACTCAGCATTTCCTTTACCAAGAATTTTAGGAAAGGAGAGCTTTATGTATATAGCGTAGATAATCAAGGCAAGCGGAAAAAATTATTAGTTAATCAGCAAAATTATGATGGAACGCAAAGACCTTTTTATCAAAAAGCACTTTTAATAGGCAAACCAACCTGGACATCAATTTTTTTGTACATACCAGCTTCTAGAGGTTTAGGCATTGCCGCCAGCTATCCTATTTATAACCAAAAACAACAACTTCAAGGCGTTTTTACTAGCGATATAGACCTTTTGACTATTAGTGAGTTTCTCAAAAAATTGCAAGTAGGTACTCACGGCCAAGTATTTATTATGGAACGTTCAGGATTGATGGTAGCTAATTCGACCTCTGAACAACCATTTCTGACAGGTGCTAATGGAACACAAAACAAACGTCTCAAGGTGATAGAAAGTAAGGAACCTCTGATTAGTTTAGCAGGTAAGCATTTAGCTTCTCGTTTTGGGAACTTAACTCAAATTAAGACGGCACAACAACTTTACTTTGATATAGAAGGCAAAAAGCAATTTTTATTAATCATCCCTTATGGTGATCAATTTGGACTCGACTGGTTGATTGTGACAGTCTTGCCAGCATCAGATTTTACCGCAGAAATTGATACAAATACGCGTTTGACCTTAATTTTTAGTGTTGCGGCTTTAGTTGGTGCGATCGCTTTAGGATTATTGCTCACCCAATTTATTGTCCGACCTATGCAACAATTAGGTCAAACTAGCTTGGCATTGGCAAACGGCGAATGGAATCAAGCCATTGGCCAAAATAGCATCATCGCAGAGTTCCAAGTTTTGCAGAACTCCTTTCATTGGATGTCCCAACAGCTAAAACAGTCTTATGAATCTGTCAAAACTGCTTTAGAACAGTCAGAAGAACGCTTCACTAAAGTCTTCCGTACTTGTCCAGAAGCAATGGCGATTCTGACCCTGAATGGCCATTGCATAGATGTGAATGATGCCTTTATTGATTTATATGGTTATTCTAGGGAAGAAGTTATCGGTGACGCAGGGGCAAATCTGATATATTGGGCTAGTGTAGGGGCAAAGCAATACTATCTGCAAGATTTACTCTCAGGTAAAACAGTTCGTAACCAAGAATTTTCTATTGTTCACAAATCAGGTAAGGTAATTACAGTCCTGGTTTCCGCAGATATCATTGAGCTTGGGGGACAAGCACATATAATTGCAGTTACTAAAGATATCAGCAATCGCAAAGAAGCAGAATTAGAACTGCGTCGCCAAAAAGACTTGCGTGAAAGTATTTATAACGAATCTGCTGATGCTTTGTTTTTGGTCGATTCCCAAACCTTGTTAATTTCAGATTGTAATCATCGCGCAGTAGAATTATTTGAAGCAGGCAGTAAAGCCGAACTAATTGGTATTCCAGGACACCAGCTTCAGGTACATCAATTTACTCCTGAAGAACTGTCCCAAATTACCGCCCAAATAGAGGAAAAAGGTGTATGGAGCGCGGAAACTCAATACCTCACACGCAAGGGAAATTTGTTTTGGGGCAACCTAGCGGCTAAAGAAGTGGCGATCGCTAACCAAGTCATCCATCTAGTACGGGTAACAGATATAACTGATCGTAAACGAGTCGAAGCAGCTATACTACAAAGTGAAGCTGCTCTTCGTCGCGCCCAGCAAGTTGCCCATGTAGGCAGTTGGGAACTGGATATCAAAACCCAGAAAATTACGTGGTCTGAAGAAAGTTTCCGAATCTTTGGTTGGAGTCTATCTGTACCAGAACCCTCTATAGCTCAATTTTTTGAGCTAATTCATCCCGACGACAGAGAAGGCCTACGGCACAACCTGGAGCAAACGCTCACAACTCAAAACCCCTATAAAACAGAGTTCCGACTCATTCAACCCAATGGCGCAACTCGATATGTTGAAGCTAGAGGAGAAGCTGTAACTGACACACAAGGACAAGTAATACAGTTACTCGGAACAAATCTAGATATTACTGAGCGCAAAGAAATTGAAGCAGCTTTACGGCACAGCGAAGCTCGATTTCAGCAGTTAGGTGCGGCTTCACCAGCAATCATCTACACAATTGAAGAATATCCAGGTAAACCTGTCCGGTTTGAATATCTTAGCCAAGCTTTTGAAGAAATTCAGGAAATTCCCGTGGCTGAGGCACTCAAAGATCCAATGGTTGCATTTGACTGTTTCCATCCCGAAGATCGCGCAGGGCATCAACAAGCAGTTATCCGCGCTCTGGAAAACATGGAACCCTTTAAACACGAGTGGCGAATCATTACTCCTAGTGGCAAAATCAAGTGGGTTCAGGCACATTCTCGACCAGAACGCTGCAAAGATGGCACACTGCTTTGGCATGGTGTAATGTCAGACATTAGCGATCGCAAAAATATTGAAGAAGCTCTCAGACACAGCGAAGCTCGGTTTCAAAAAATTGCCGCAGTTTCACCAGCACAAATTTACATTTTAGTTTATTTGCCCGATACCAATGAGATGAGATACGAATATGTCAGTCCAGGAATTCGGGAAATTCAAGAACTCGAACCAGAAGCAGTTTTAGAGGATGTTATGCTTACTTATAACCAAGTGCATCCTGATGACTTGCTGCTCTACAACCAACTAACTACTAAAAGTCTCAAAACCCTAGAACCCTTTGCCCACGAATGGCGGATCATTACACCCTCTGGCAAAATTAACTGGGTGCGTGCTAACTCTCGCCCAGAACGCCGACCCAATGGTGAAATTGCCTGGTATGGGGTGCTGCTAGATATTACTAATCTTAAACAAACAGAATTAGCTTTGCGTGAGAGTGAAGAGCGATTTCGCCATGCATTTTATGATGCTCCTATCGGTATGGCGTTGTTGGGATTAGATCAGCAATGGTTGCAAATCAATCCTATGTTACGTGAAATGCTGGGCTACTCTGAGTTAGAGTTTTTCAACAGCACAGTATTTGAACTGCTGCACCCAGAAGATATTCATCAGTTGGGACAATGCATCGCGCAAGTTTTGAATAATGAGAATCGTCCCGTTCAAGTCCAGTTGCGTTATTTGTGTAATGACGGACGCATTGCTTGGGGGTTAACTAGCCTGTCATTAGTGAGAGATTTCCAAAACCAGCCACTATATTATGTGCTGCAAATTCAAGATGTTACCGAACAGCAAGCTATTGAGCAAATAAAAAATGAATTCATTTCGATTGTCAGCCATGAACTTCGTACCCCACTCACCGCCATTCAAGGATTTTTAGGGCTGCTCAATAGTGGTATTTACGACAACAAACCCCAAAAAGCTAAACGCATGGTTGAGCAAGCTTTAACTAATAGCGATCGCCTCGTGCGTTTGGTAAATGATATTTTAGATTTAGAGCGATTGTCCTCCGGGCGAGTAAATCTTGTCCAAGAAGTATGCAATGCCGCAGATTTAATGCAAAGAGCCGTAGAGGGAGTACAATCAATTGCGATCGCCGCCGCAATTAAAATTTCTATTACTCCTACGACTGCTTGCGTTTGGGCTGACCCCGACTTAATTATTCAAACCTTAACCAATTTGTTGAGCAACGCCATCAAATTTTCTGAGCATGACTCGGTGATTACCTTGTCTGCTCAACCACAATCAGACTGGGTACTTTTTGCAGTCAAAGACCAAGGTAGAGGTATTCCCGCCGATAAACTAGAAACAATATTTGAACGTTTTGGGCAGGTTGATATCTCTGATGCTCGTGCTAAGGGAGGCACAGGCCTTGGCTTGGCAATTTGTCAAAGTATTATTCAAAAGCATAATGGTAGTATTTGGGCAGAAAGTACCTTAGGTGAAGGCAGTACATTTTATTTCACTTTGCCAATACCACCAGGAGAACTATGAGCAAACGCATCCTTGTCATCGATGACGAAGAATCGTTACGAGAACTTGCCTGCACTTGCTTAGAGGATTTAGGCGGTTGGGAAGCAATATCTGCCCAATCTGGTCATGAAGGACTTTCGCAAGCTCAAAACTATATTTTGGATGTCATTCTTCTAGATGTATCAATGCCTGACATGGATGGCTTTCAATTTTATGAACAAATCAAAGCTAATCCCAAGACGCAAGAGATTCCGATTATTTTGCTCACTGCCAAAGTATTACCCAATGATTACAAGCGTTTTGCTCAATTAGATGTAGCCGGAATCATTACTAAACCATTCAACCCTCTACTAATTTGCGAACAAATAGCCCAAATGCTGAGTTGGAATGATTAGCAAATCCAGGAGTGCAGTTGTGATTTCATCCTGCGGCGGCTGACATCAATTGCTGAAGGCGTTGTGGCTCCTCTCCAAGCCAATTCGGATGTTGAGCAGTACCGTCAAAAATAGATGAGGTTTTGAAAGGTTCAAACTCACCACGAGCGCCTGCTGCTGCTGTTTTAGCTAACAATGCTTGCACCTGAGAGTCTGTCATCGGTTGAAATGTCTGTACTGCCTGCAACGCTTGCTCTAAAATTTCCATACTGTCTATTCCTGTAATCACAACCGAGGTGGGCAGAGAAAGGGCATAGTGAAGACATTCAATCGGCGTTACCGTATTGGACTTGAGCAGAATACCATTTGCCATACTCTTCATTCCCAAAATGCCCATGTTTCGTTTTACCAGTTCTGGCACCACTAGTTTGGCAAAACTCCTGTAGTGTGCATCCATCACATTTAATGGCATCTGAGCCGTATCAAACTTAAAGCCATAATTATCGGCTACTTCCAGCATATGCAGATGAATTGCTGGGTCTTTATGCCCAGTAAAACCTATATAGCGCAGCTTGCCGGCTTCTTTAGCTGCCACTAGCGCGGCATTTGAGCCTTCTTCATCAAAAACGCGATGCGGATCATCAAATCGGATAATTTCATGATGCTGTACTAAGTCAATATAATCAACTTGCAGACGTTGCAGGCAGTCATCAAGCTGTTTGGTAGCTTCTTTCTTTGAGCGACCATCAATTTTTGTCATTAAGAATACTTTGTCTCGATAGCCATCCTGGAGTGCTTTCCCCATCCGGCGCTCGCTTTCACCCCCGTTATAGTCCCAACTGTTATCCATGAAGGTGATGCCATGATCTATTGCTTGGCGAACTAGCCTAATTGCCAGTTGCTCATCTACATATTTCAAACTCAGATGCCATCCTCCCAATCCAATTGCAGAGACTTTCTCTCCTGTAGAGCCTAGTTCTCGATACAACATCTTTTAATTTGCTCCCTTTTGTCTCATCTTTAAACAGCTATTACTATCGCTGATAAACTCCAATCAGCCGCGCTTGTTCAATCACATGATTAGCGATCGCCTCTAATAGTTGTTCGCGGTTTAGATTTGCCTTAAGATTAAGCTTTGTATCCAAGGCATATAACCAGAAATAATAATGATGAAGCCCATGCCCCTTTGGTGGAGCCGGCCCTGTATAACCGGGTTGATTGGTACTGTTCAAGCCTTGAGTAAATTGGCTACCGTCTGCTTCAGCAATCTGGTTAATCGTTGGCTCAATACCATAGATTACCCAGTGAGTAAACCCTTGGGGCAATGGTGCATCCGGATCATGGCAGATTAGTGCTAGTTGTTGAGTTCCACTTGGCAGTCCACTCCATTCCAATGGAGGTGAAATGTTTTCTCCGTCACTGGTATAGCGTTGAGGAATATATTCACCCCAAGTAAATGCAGGGCTGTGAATCTGTAAATCCTTAATATTTAACGGCATTGTCTATTTTATTAATATTGCATTTACCAGACGATAAATTTTTAACTCTTACTATCCTAAGGAAGCCATTGTGTCGTTGCGTCCTCCTACTGAAGGATAACAAAACGCGCATTTGCGGTTAATAAACAAACGTTTAAACGCATTCTATTGGTTGTATCCTATCGCGCTTTGACAGTTAGCAAAATATTCCCTGCTGTATGTTCATTGCCTCCTGCAATACAACTAAACCAATGCTTTAAGTAACGCCTGAAGTTTCAGTTGTACTTCGGCAAATTCTTTATCAGGATCAGAGCCAGCGACGATACCTGCACCTGCGTAAAGTCTAGCGCGATCGCCATCAATTAAAGCTGAACGAATTCCAACAATAAACTCGCAGTTTCCTTGTGAGTCTATCCAACCCAAGGGTGCAGCATATAAACCCCTCTCAAAGCTTTCGTAACGCCGAATTTCTGCACAAGCTACATCTCTAGCAGCACCAGCCACGGCTGGAGTAGGGTGCAGTTGGGCAACAATTTTTAATGGGTGAACGTTAGCCGGAACTACAGCATTAATCGGTGTCCATAAGTGCTGGATATTAGATAGCTGTCGCAAGCGGGGCGGTAATACCTGGGGTAATAGTCCTAGCTGTGATAAGCGTTGAGTGATAAAGTCAATCACCAATGAGTGTTCATGCCTTTCTTTTTCGCTGTTCAGCAAACGATTAGCGTTGGCCGCATCTTCTGCGGGTGTTTTACCACGTGGTGCAGAACCAGCTAAAGCATCGGTGATTAACTGTTGATTGTGAATACAAATTAATCTTTCTGGGCTTGCCCCAATAAAGTTTTGTCCTTTACCATTACTTGTAGAAAAAATATAACAATTAGGATGTATTTGTCTAAGATTATCTAATGATTTATATAAGTCAAACTGATTATTTGAGCGCACATCCAAGGCATCAGCTAGGACAATTTTGCTTAAATGACTAGCCTGGATTTTGTCTAAAGCTGATCTCACAGAACGTTTAAATTCTGTAGCCTTAGTTACAGATTGTTTAATAAAATTTCTTGATAGCAGATCCAGTTTAGGAGAAAAGTATTCTAAAGAATTAATAAGTTCGATTTTAGCCCATAAGTTATGCCAGACTTTTTGTAAATTTGTACTGGCTGTGACTAGGATATTACTTACTAAGATGCAGTGCTGATTTTTGACAGATATTTGCCAACGCGGTAGAAAAATTGTAGCGGAAGGAAATGGATAGTCTGGTTGGGTATTGCTGGGAAAAAAGCTAAAGTAACAAAAAAAGTGTGGCCCGGAAAAAGTTTGATTATTGCCACTAAAATTGATTATATCTTGTTGACAACTTTTGATAAAATATTCAGCTTGATTAAAACGGTCTTGCCCATCAATTTGTAATTTTGCCACAGAATCAATTGCGGCGATCGCTTCTCCTTTACCTCTGTTCTCAAAGTAAAAATTTATTTCATTTGCTTGCGCTAGTTTAGCTAATACAACTAAAGGATCAACCCAGTCAAGCTCCAGCGAAATACTTGCAATTTGCCGACAATTATTGTTAAGGCAATTTTGTTGTACCGCTAACAGAAATTGATAGATGTCTTTGTGATTTACAAAGAAGTTGCTGCGACATGGTGAAACTGTCATGGATCTAGGAATAGTAAATTTTTTTTAAGTTATCTTCCTAAAGTGTAATGAATCATGGTCTATTTCTACAGGTAACATATTCAGTTACCATTTAACCAGAGTATAGTTTGCTTTGTTTAAGGTATTACCAAACTCTGACAAGCTATGCTCAGTTTTGACCTGTAACTAAAGAATAAGTTTTGCTAAGGGAGAGATTAAAAATCATCAAAAAGTGCTGAGTGCTGTTTGCTGAAAACATTCGATAAAATGTGCTGTTTGCTGAGTAAAATAAAAGAAAATAAAAGTTATTACTGCCTATATGTAGCTAGCTGATTCAATTTAAGAATCAATCGTTTAGGCAGGTAACAGCTAAAAAAGAATACACAAAAAGTTAAAGTTTAAGTGCAGATTCACACATCAACGGTATGACAATTAAGCAAATTTCACGTCCTAAGAGTAAGCTATGGATGGCGGCAATTAAACCGCCAATGTATAGTGTTGCCATCATGCCTATTTGGATAGGAACAGCAGTGGCTTTTGCAGAAACTAAAATTTTGAATTCGGCAATATTTTTAACTTTTTTAACAGCAGCAATTTTGATTTTGGCATGGGAGAATATCAGTAATGATGTTTTTGATTCTGAAACAGGAATTGATAAAAACAAACATCATTCTTTAGTGAATTTAACAGGTAATAAAACGCTAATTTTTTGGATAGGAAATCTGTGTTTAGCAACAGGTTTATTAGGGATACTAGCGATCGCAGTTTGGCAAAAAGACTTAACTGTAATTGGGATAATACTGTTGTGCTGTTTTTTAGGCTATATGTACCAAGGGCCGCCTTTTCGCTTGGGATACCAGGGTTTAGGTGAAATTCTCTGCTTTTTTGCCTTTGGCCCTTTAGGAGTAGCCGCAGCCTATTACAGCCAAACTCAAGCTTGGTCGATGACGAGTTTAGCAGCTTCAGTAATTGTTGGCATTGTCACAAGCTTAGTTTTATTTTGTTCACACTTTCACCAAGTTCAGGATGACATAGCCGCAGGTAAGCGATCGCCTATTGTCAGATTAGGTACAGCAAATGGCGCGAAAGTTTTGGTTTGGTTTACCGCCAGCATTTATCCTCTAACATTGTTATTTGTGATTTTAGGAATGTTCCCAGCTTGGACACTTTTGAGTTGGTTAAGTTTACCTTACGCCTTTAAGTTATGTCGCCACGTCCAACAAAATCACAACCACCCAGAAAAAGTAAGCAACTGTAAATTTATCGCTGTAAACGTGAATTTTTGGAGTTGCTTGTTATTAGGCCTAGGATTTTTTATCGGCTGATGGGTTATCAGTTTGAGTTTCGTCCCTATAAACGTAGATTTTTACGGCCATTAACTACCAGTCATGGCGTTTGGGACATCCGCGAAGGTATTATCCTGCGGCTTACTGATGAAACTGGGAAAGTTGGCTGGGGAGAAATAGCCCCTATTAGTTGGTTTGGTTCAGAAACCTTAGAACAAGCCTTAGATTTTTGTCATCAACTACCCACAGAAATTACATCTGAGATGATTTTCTCAATTCCTGATGATCTAAGTGCTTGTCAATTTGGGTTTGAGTCAGCGTTAGAAGGAGGGGGAAGGGGGAAGGGGGAAGGGGGAAAGGAGATTCCTTGTAGTGGCTTACTTCCATCGGGGGAAGCGGTTTTACAGCAATGGCCAATGCTTTGGGAAAAAGGATATCGCACATTTAAATGGAAAATAGGGGTAGATGCGATCGCTAAAGAATTAGCAATATTTGATACTCTATGTCGTAGCTTACCCACCTCAGCGAAACTGCGCCTCGATGCTAACGGCGGACTTAGCTATGAAGAAGCCAATTTATGGCTGTGGACTTGCGATAATATCCAGGCAGAATTACCGATAGAAATTGAATTTATCGAACAACCGCTACCCGTTGCCGAATTTGCGGGAATGCTGGAGTTAAGTTTATGTTACGGGACTGCGATCGCTTTAGATGAATCTGTTGCCACACTCCAGCAACTCATCGCTTGTTATGAACAAGGCTGGCGAGAAATTTTCGTTATTAAACCAGGAATTATAGGTTCGCGATCGCGTTTGCGTCAATTTTGTCAACAACATGAAATTGATGCTGTTTTTTCATCCGTATTTGAAACTGCCATTGGTAGAGAAACTGCACTTAAGTTAGCAGCAGAATTATCTCGCAAAAACAGGGCAGTTGGTTTTGGTATCGATCATTTTTTTGCCCCAGCAGCAACAACTAGTCCTGAAAGTATATGGAACAGCCTTTAACTTATCTGCAAAATTTGCCTCAACATAATTGGCTAATTTGTGACAACAGCCAACAATTTCAAGCACTAGCAGAAAAATTATATTTAGAACTAACAGAAATATCAAACAAGCGCGGTACACCACCCAAAATTATCTTAGCTGAACCTGAACCTGTAAAATTTCTAGCCAGCTTTCTCGCCGCCTGTGCCGCGAATTGTCCAGTTTTCCTTTGTAACCCCAACTGGGGAACACAAGAATGGCAACAAGTATTTGAATTAGTCCAACCAGATATAGTTTGGGGAGTAGAGAGAGAAGAGGCAGAGGGCAGGGGGCAGGGGGCAGGGGGAGAATATCTTACTCAGCACTCCTACCAAATCATGATTCCCACAGGTGGTTCATCAGGCAAGATAAAATTTGTTATCCACACTTGGGAAACCCTCACAGCATCTGTGCAAGGCTTTACAGAATATTTTCAGCTACAACAAGTTAATTCATTTTGCGTATTACCGCTATATCATGTCAGTGGATTAATGCAATTTATGCGTTCGTTCACAACTGGCGGTAAACTAGTTATTCTACCATTCAAAACTGTAGAATCTGGTCAAACTCTCTCTATTCAACCATCAGAATTTTTCATTTCATTAGTACCAACACAGTTACAACGCCTCTTACAAAATCCAGAATTAACCCAATGGTTAGCGCAATTTCAAACGGTAATGTTAGGAGGCGCACCCGCTTGGAATGAATTATTAGAAAAAGCTAGATTCCACAACATTAGGTTAGCACCAACCTATGGTATGACAGAAACAGCCTCACAAATTGCCACCCTCAAACCCGATGATTTTCTCAAAGGTAAAATTAACAGTGGGCATATTTTACCCCATGCCAAGGTGAAAATTTGCAATCAACAATGCGAAGTTTTAAATGCTAATCAAATTGGAAATATTACCATTCAAGCTAAATCTTTAACCCTTGGTTACTATCCAAATCCTTGGAAAAATCAAGATTATTTTCAAGTAGATGATTTAGGCTTTTTAGATAGCCAAGGTTATCTACATATTATCGGACGTAACAGCGACAAAATTATTACAGGTGGAGAAAACGTTTACCCAGCAGAAATAGAAGCAGCTATTCGTGAAACGCAAATGGTTGCCGATGTTTGTGTAATTGGTGTACCCGATAAAAACTGGGGACAAGCATTAACCGCAATATATGTTCCACAAGATGCTAATATATCTTATTTAGCAATCCAAACTTTACTTAAACATAAACTAACTAAATTCAAAATCCCTAAACATTGGATTTGCCTTGATAATCTACCACGCAATTCTCAAGAGAAAGTTAACCGTCAAGCACTACAACAAATCGCAACAGAATATCTAGATATTAGTGAATAATAAAAATTGTGAGACTCGCGGTTGCTAATCTTCTTGATTTTCAAATAGTGATTTGAGATTTCTTCTACCATTAACAACTCTAACTATTTCGATATTATCATTCTATGGTTTGGTAAAAAATTATATAGCCATCTAGTGGAATACCCCGTAAACCAGGACGTAAATCTTCATATTGTTTTCCCATCTTAGGAAAACTAACAAGTTGTCTGCATTTTCGATTAAACTCTTGCAGTAATCGTTCTCCAGCTTCAACATTTTCGGTGGCGAAGTATTCAGCAATCTGTTGTAAATCACGAGAAGCAGGTAATGAAATAATATACTTGCTCATTTCTGAGACTCTTTAATCTTTTGTAAATCTGTTAATAAGTGATTAACAAAAGTCTCTCCGTCAATTCCTTCACCATTCTCTAATGATGCTATACCTTCATCAATAAGGATACGAGTTTCCTCAACCCATGCTTGATATGCAAGGGTTTCTTGTTCTAAGAGTGATAATGCAGCTTGAATTACTTCGCCGACATCATTAAATTTACCTGTGGCTAGTAAATTTTGGACTAATTTTTTCTGCTCTGAAGTTAATAGAATACTATTCATATAAACTTTGCCTAAAGATTCAATTTCCTGGCCGCGTATGCGAGAGATGCTTTCAAATCATCTATCTCTAAATCTGGCATTTCTGCTAAGATTTGCTCGGTGCTGAGTCCGGCAGCAAATAAATCAAGTACATCTGATACTCGAATTCTCATACCACGTATGCATGGACGGCCACCACACTGTTTTGGGTTGACTGTAATTCTTTGCAATAAGTCTGACATTCAATAAGACTTCACAAGCAATTATTTTCAGTGTGGTGTACATTTGCTTAAACTACCAAAGCTTGCCGTACTTCTATTGGTTCACCAGTCAAGCTAAAAGCCCGAACTTCGGTGATTTTAACTTTTACCAATTGCCCTTTTAGCTCATTAATATCGCCTGTAAAAAATGTCAGACGATTGCCGCGTGTGCGTCCCATGACTTGAGTTTTATCTTTGGGATTTTGGTCTTCGACTAATACTTCTTCGATGCGACCAAAATAACGCTGCGATCGCTCGGCTGCTTTGACGTTCACTAAATGATTTAATCTTTGTAGGCGATCGCTTTTTACTTCTTCACTCAGTTGATTTTCCCATAACGCTGCGGGTGTGCCTGGACGTGGTGAATAGGCGGCTGTGTTTAACAAGTCAAAACCAATATCTTCCACGAGTTTCAAGGTACTCTCAAACTGTGCTTCTGTCTCCCCAGGGAAGCCAACAATCGCATCGCCACTAATTGACGCATCTGGCATATACTTGCGAATCGTATCAATAATCCGGCGATATTTCTCTTGCGTGTAACCCCGTGACATCGCTTTTAATACATCGTTATCCCCAGACTGAAAGGGAATATGGAAGTGTTCGCACACCTTGGGCAATTCTGCACAAGCTTTAATTAACCTTTCCGTAAAATAACGGGGATGGCTAGTAGCAAATCTTAGCCGTTCAACTCCTGGCACATCATGCACGTAATATAGTAACTCTGTAAAGGTGTGCAGATGTCGTCCTTCTGCTGTAACACCTGGTAAATCTCTACCGTATGCGTCAATATTCTGACCAAGCAAAGTTATTTCTTTATAACCTTGCCGTCCCAGTTCTGCCATTTCGGCGCGGATAGCTTCGGGTGTGCGGGACTGTTCCACACCACGCACATTAGGAACGACGCAGTAAGTACAGCGTTCGTTACAGCCATAAATTACATTCACCCAAGCAGTAACTTTACTATCCCGGCGTGGCTGGGTGATATCTTCCATAATATGGACTGGTTCAGTGGCTACAACTTGGTTGCCGCCAAACACTGACTCTAGCAAATCTTTGAGGCGGTTGGCGTGTTGTGGCCCCATGACCAAATCTAATTCTGGCACTCGTCGCAACAGTGCTTCGCCTTCTTGTTGCGCGACACAACCAGCAACTACCAAAGTTAAATCTGGTTGTTCGTGTTTGCGCTTTGCTTGTCTGCCGAGGTAAGAATATACCTTCTGCTCGGCGTTGTCTCGAATGGTACAGGTATTGTAGAGAATTACATCTGCATTATTCGGATCTTCGGAAAACTCAAAGCCCATGTCTTCTAAAATGCCAGCCATGCGCTCTGAGTCGGCTTTATTCATTTGGCAACCGAAGGTAGTAATGTGATAGCGGCGTTTAGAACTGGTCATGGGAATTATGCTTAATTAGCGTGATGTTAAATATGCTTAGTTTCTTTTCCTATTCTATGTTTTAAACGCAGAGGTACGCAAAAGAAAACGCGGAGCTTCCACGAGTCACTTTTTCCCCCGCCCTATGGCACAATAAAGAACTGTAATAAAAAAAATTGTTAAGGTAATTTAGTGACTCAAACTGCTCAATCCACGGCAAGTGCGCGTCGCGTGGTATTTCCATTTACGGCAATTGTAGGCCAGGAAGAAATGAAACTGGCACTGCTGTTGAACGTGATTGATCCCAAAATCGGTGGTGTAATGATTATGGGCGATCGCGGTACCGGCAAGACAACAACTATCCGGGCCTTAGCGGATTTGTTGCCAGAAATCCCTGTAGTTGCTAATGACCCTTTCAACAGTCACCCCGGCGACCCCGACCTGATGAGCGATGAAATCCGCCAAAAACTAGAGCAAGGTGCGGATATTCCCGTAGACCACAGGAAAGTCCAGATGGTAGACCTGCCATTGGGAGCTACAGAAGACCGGGTATGCGGCACTATCGACATTGAGAAAGCTTTGTCTGAAGGTGTGAAAGCCTTTGAACCAGGTTTGTTGGCTAAAGCTAACCGAGGCATTCTTTACGTGGATGAAGTCAACTTGCTAGATGACCACCTCGTAGACGTGTTACTCGACTCTGCTGCTAGTGGCTGGAACACTGTAGAACGGGAAGGAATTTCCATCCGCCACCCAGCGCGGTTTGTACTTGTTGGTTCTGGAAACCCGGAAGAAGGCGAATTGCGTCCCCAGTTACTCGACCGTTTTGGGATGCACGCGGAAATTCGTACTGTCAAAGAACCTGCTTTGCGGGTGCAGATAGTAGAACAACGCTCGGAATTTGACCAAAATCCGCCTGTATTTTTGGAACAGCACAAAACTGAACAAGAAGCATTACAGCAGAAAGTTGTCAATGCCCAAACTCTGTTACCAGAGGTCAAAATTGACTATGATTTGCGGGTGAAGATTTCGGAAGTTTGTTCAGAGTTAGATGTTGATGGTTTGCGGGGTGATATTGTTACCAACCGTGCAGCCAAAGCATTAGCCGCCTTTGAAGGACGTACCGAAGTCACCCTTGATGATATCCGGCGTGTAATTACTCTGTGTCTACGGCACCGACTACGCAAAGATCCTCTAGAATCAATTGATTCTGGCTACAAAGTAGAGAAAGTTTTTGCTCGTGTTTTTGGTGTCGAACTCCCAGAAGAAGATTCTGCAAAGAAAAACGGCACAGGGCAAATTAAAACGGGTGTACGCTAATTTAACTGAAAGAAACAACTAGGGACACAAGATTTTGTGTCCCTAAAAATTTGTTGTTTTTTTCGGTTCTGACTCAGCAGCGAGTATGAGATTTTGGCGTTTTTGGTTGGATAGCATAATTGTATCTAGTGCATATAACCCGCCTTCTTTCATAGAGGGGGTAATGTTATTGCTGGCAATGATAGTATTAGCTATTTGGGGCATTACACATGAATTACCCTATATGATATTGTGCCTCAGCTATGCAATCGGAGCAGCTATTTCTATTTTAGTGCGAGAAGCGATCGCACCCTCACCACAAACGCGGTTAACTCGGATCTCAGCATTATTATTACTACTAATTAGCCTCTACGGCTTTGTCGATTTTCTCTAAGTTGTTTCTTTTGCTACCACAACACAACAGCAAAAGAAAATTGTAGATTTTATAAAAGTTGAAAGGTAATATATTTAATGCGGCATAAATTAGCAAAAATTGGATATTTTTTGTTGATTTAGATGCAACCCAATTATTACAGCAAGTCTAAAACTTATTATGCCTAAATACGTAATGTGGGGAACTTACTGCGACGACGTTTTAGAAAAACGCGCACCTCACCGTCAAGCTCATTTAGATGGTTTAGCCGAACAAAAAAAATCTGGTGTGTTGATTACTATCGGCCCCACGAAAGATGTCACTAAAGTTTTTGGTATTTACGAAGCTGATGACGAAGCTACTGTCCACCAATTAATTAAAAATGACCCCTATTGGCAAAATGGCATTTGGATAGAATACTTTGTCAAAGAATGGATTCAAGCTTTTTGAAGTGTGAAATTTATTCTTTCTAAATCAATGTGTCAGTTTAATTATTGTCCACTCATTACATACAACAGGCTGTTAAGGACAATTAGAAATACTAACTTTTAGTAGATACAAATATATTTATATTTGTATTACTGTAGAAATATCCGTATACAGCATAATATTACTCTTGTCTAAAATCAGAGATAAGAGGATTTGCGACCGCATAAAAATTTGGTTGTCTACCAATCGTAAGATTTTCTAGAGGGTACTACCATGAAAAATATCCTAAAACGTACATTTCTACCTGGGTTGATGGCTGCTACTCTAGCTGGAACCAGCTTAATTCCGGCTCAACCTGCTTCTGCTGATGACCGAGTTCTTAATAATGCAGCCATTGGTGCTGGTGCTGGTGCATTAACTGGTGTTTTAACTGGATGTGGTTCTTTATTAAACAATGCCGCTACAGGCGCGGCGGCTGGTGCTGCTGTGAATGCTGCCAATGGTGTCAGAACCAGACAAGCTAGAAGAAGAAACGGACGTTTAATTGTTCAAGATGTCGGTGTAGGTGCAGGCGCAGGTGTCTTAACAGGCGCAATTACTGGTGGTTGTAGAAGCACCTGGAAAAATGGTGTTAATGGTGCGGCGGCTGGTGCGGCGGTTCATCTGTTAGATAAGAGACCCACCTATAGAAACAGAAGAAGATAGTCTGTAATTGATAATTCGTAATTTAATTACCCAGTGCGGATTATCAAGTATAGATTACTGCCAGTATTTATCTACAAAGATTAATTGTTGAGACTGGGTGTAAGGGTAGAGGGTGTAAGGGTTTGGCTAACTTGCACCCTCTACCCCTAAACTTCCGGATCTCAACCTTTGATTTTTACTGCATCAAAATACTAATCCCTAGCCTCTAGCCTCTCTATGCTTGCATCTGACACAGCAATAAACCAAACCACTGATTTGAGTCAGTCCAGGTGTGAATGGGAACTAAGCCTTTTGTTTGAAGTTGTTGCTGAATTGTATCAAGGTCGAATTTGCGAGAAATTTCGGTGAGGATAGTCTCACCTTGGTCAAAATTAACGGTAAGATTAAGAGCTTTTAGTTGCACAGTTTGCGATCGCACACTTCGTAAATGCATTTCTATTTGATGCTCAACTTCGTTGTAAAATGACCAGTGTTCAAACTGCGTCCTGTCAAAATTGCCCTCAAAGCGGCGATTTAAATGCTCTAACATATTAATGTTAAAAGCGGCTGTTACCCCTTGGCTATCGTTATAAGCAGGTTCTAAGATTTCTTTGGACTTGTGTAAATCTATCCCCAATAAAAAATATTCGCCTACTTGTAAAGCACTTGTAATTTGGGAAAAGAAAACATCACACTCTTGCGCGTTGAGATTTCCCAAAGAACTACCAATAAAACCAATCATCCGAGTAGGTAAATCGGTTGTTGGGAGTTGTGCTAATGCCATTTCATATGTTCCAGCTAGGGCATAAACTTGCAGTGCGGGATAATCTGCTAATAACTGCCTAGCACTATTTTCCAACATCCCTGCACTGACATCGATTGGGAGATAGCGCAAAGGATAGCCTAATTGCTGGTAAGCATCTAGCAAAATTCGGGTTTTTGTGGAACTACCGCTACCAAGTTCTACTAATTCACAACTACCAGTTATTTCGGCAATTTCGCTGGCATACTGTTGTAAAATTATTCTCTCTGTGCGGGTTAAGTAATATTCTGGCAACTCACAAATTTCTTCAAATAACTCAGAACCGCGATCGTCATAAAAATAATATGCTGGTAAAGATTTAGGATTTTGAGTTAATCCTTTAACTACATCTCTTCCCGCAGTTGATGTAACTATTTTTGTTGCTTCTACCAAACGTTTTATTTGCAAACGTTTTTCAATACTGTTTTGGGTAGAAGTATTGCTAACAGCTTTAGATATTGACATTTAACCTCCGCCGAGTTGCATAAATCAGTGAACAGTACACGGTTATCAGTTATCAAGGTGTATGGGGTTGCGGCGCACATACGCCTACAAGCTTCTTTTTTAAAGAACTCTGAAATAGAGATAAATACATCACTGATGACTTATAACTGCTTACTGATAACTGTTTAACTTAAACTTGTCTCAGTAAGTGAAACATACAGCCATAGCTGCTATCATCGCGCCTGAGCTAGATTAATCTCTGCTCAGGGCTAGATTTACGAATTTTCTCATTAAAATCGTATTAAGTGATTATTAATCAAATATTAGCTGCACAGCGAAAGCCAGAGAATATCTGACGCACGCTCGGATGATACCAGTTACGGAAACTAGAACGCAGCGACCAAGGGCGTGTAGCCCAACTACCGCCTTTTAAAACGCGGTGTTGATTGTCAAAATAAACTTGTGAGTAGCCGATGTAAGGGAAACTTTGGAACCCTGGGTAAGGCGCGAACCATGAAGCTGTCCATTCCCAAACATTACCCAGGGTATCGAATAAACCGTAAGCACTCTGTCCGCTTGGGTAGGCATTGACTGGGGTTGTTGTACCAATCAGACGATCGCAATTACAATATTCATCTGTGGGCAATTCTTCACCCCAAGGATAGGTGCGACGACGTTTAGCTTCTGCATCCCAACTAGCTGCTTTTTCCCACTCGGCTTCTGTGGGTAAACGCTTCCCGACAAACCGTGAGTATGCCTCGGCTTCGTACCAACTAACACCGCAGACTGGATGATCATTGTAACTGCGATCGCTATGCCAATAAAGTGGTTGTTTCACCTTTTCTACTTGTAGCCATTGCCACCCAGCCTCCGACCACCACTCAGGATTTTCATAGCCTCCCGCCGCCATAAATTCACCATACTGCCCACAAGTCACTGGGGAACGGTCAATGCAATATGTATCTAGATATACCTTATGAGCAGAAATCTCATTATCCAAAGCATCAATAGAGTTGTTCCCCTGCTCAAACTCGCCAGCCGGAATCATCACCATATCATGATGACTATTAACTGATAACTGATAACTGTTAACTGATAACTGATGACGCTTCGCCATTTCCAACACAAAGCTAATAATCTCGCAGTGTTGGCTTTCGTGCTGAATTAAAAATCGCCACAGACGTTCTTCTGGCTCAATATTAACCACTTCCAGATGCTCAAGCACCTTTTCTCGAACTGTGTGCAAGTAATAGCGGATTTCTGGCAGATTTGGTAATTGGACACGTTGCGATTTAGGTAAACCATCTGCTGCAAATAACTTGCGATATTGGGGGAACAAACACCGCCAACCTGCGCTATGTTCTAACAACCATAAAGATTCGGTGTAAGCAATATGCCCCAAATGCCAGCCAACAGGACTAAAATCAGGATGATATTGACTACGAAATGTAGCATCGTCTACACCTTCAAACAGATTTAAGGTTTTCAGACGACATTCATTTAAGGCATAAGAGATAGTCTCTTTAGCATTAGATTTGCTCAATTTTGATATCATAGTCTTCCCCCACACTGATAATGCTATTTTCTGGGCAAGGTTTCCAATTACCAGTAAATAACGGTTCCGATGCAATAATCACAGAGTTAGGGAAATTGAGATCATCTCGTAACCAATACAAAGATGGTGCAGGTGAACCAATAGCAAAACGAGAAGCAATTAGGCGTTTACCGTCACTCAAAATGATATTTGCTAAAACCTTGACTTCATGGCGTTTTGCCATTTGTGCGATCGCTAGTAAACTAGTGCGTAAAGCATATTCAGGCGGGCGATGTCTATTAATTTGAGCCTGAGAAAGTAATAAAGCAAATAAATGTTCAGAGTCGGTACTGCCAAAAATTTTTTCGTAGAAATCGGGCGTTAAAGTGCTGCGGATTTTTCTGTGTAACGTTTGACGAAAATTTTCAATGTATCCGTTGTGCAGAAATAACCATTTTTGATGATTAAAAGGCTGACAATTGGCAAAATCTAGAGCTTGTCCTGGGGTAGCACTGCGTACATAAGCCAAAACACAGTTCGATTCAACGTATCGGCTCAGATGCGGTAAGTTAACATCATTCCAAATCGGGACTGTATTTTTGTAAATATAAGGATCAGTATCTTTTTGAGTATGATACCAACCCATACCAAAACCATCTGCATTGACTACCCCAGAAGTCATTTCGCGCGGTAGATAACTCTGCACAATTAAAGAATGTTCTGGTTTATACAAAAGATTTTCTAATGAAACAGGCGAACCGAGGTAGGCAAGTAAACGACACATAATTAGGTAGACGCAAATATTTACCGTGAAAATCAGACAGGAAGCAGAAGTGAAAAAATTTTGTTTAAACTTTTATTATCTGTTGTAATTCCGAATTTTACTACGGCATTCTTCACCAATTATTTAACCAGAAATTACTAATGACTAACTCAATGATGGTTATTTTTCCCTATAGACATTATCAAACATGGGTATTTGATGATGAGCGTCTAGGTCTAATCAAAGAACCATTTGTTAGTGGTGTGCCTGAGATGATAGAGACCTTAGTTCAGAGTATAGCTAATGTAGATGAAGGATTTAAACTTCTATTTTCTGCCAGTCCTTTCCCTGGTTATCAAGCAGAACTAATTTGGTTGCGAGAAGAATATAACGGTAACTGGTATCGCTGGAATGAAAAAAGTATGGAAGGTTGGTTATGTCCGGCATTATTTAAATATTTTAATCAAGCTCCAGAAAAAATATATTGTAAAGCCGAAAGCTTGTATCTATGAAAATCAATAATTTTTATATAACAGCAGCCTCTAAAAAACTGATAGTTCCTGCATCAGCATCTATTTCTACATCCACCCCAATTGGCAAGATAAATTTATCTTGAATATGCCCAATCATCGAACCATACCAAGCTGGAATTTTTAACGGGAGAATGTGGTCTTGCAAGACTTGCATTAAAGTAAGCGATGGCTCATCTCCCATACTACAATCAGTACATTGACCAAAGATAAAGCCAGAAATTCGATTGAGTACTCCTGCGTTTTTTAACTGCGTTAGCATTCTGTCTATACGATAAACATCCTCATTTGTATCTTCTACAAATAATATTTTTTGCTGCCAAGCAGGTAGATAAGGTGAACCAACCATTGCAGATAGCACTGATAAGTTACCACCCACAAGTTTACCCTTTGCCTTTCCTGATACTATTGTTTGAACTTGCCCTTCACTCACATTATTATTATTTTTCAGAGTGACAGCTTCCGCATTAAATAAAATCCGTTTGAGGTAATCCAGCATAAACGGAGTCCATGTAGAGGTAGCGACTGGGCCATGAAAAGTAATAATTCGACTGCGGGCATTAATTGCTAATAATAATGAAGTGATATCGCTGTATCCCATTAAAATTTTAGGATGAGAACGGATTAAGGAATAGTTGAGTAAGGGTAAAATTCGATTACAGCCCCAACCGCCACGCATCGCCAAAATTGCTTTGACGGAATTATCTGCAAACATGGCGTTAACATCTTCGGCGCGATCGCTATCTTTACCTGCTAGATAGCCATAACGATCTAAAATATGGTTGCCTAGCTTAGTTTTTAACCCTAATGCGGTGAGATATCCCTTAGCTATTTCAATATATTTGGGTTCAAAAATACCCGCAGGCGCAATTAATCCTACTGTGTCGTTTGGTTGTAGGCGGGGCGGTTTAATAATAGTGTTGGGAGATATAGCTTTGACTGGGGTTATCTGCGTGGCTAAGGTAGCTAAAGCGCAGGTGGTGAGAAATTTTCGACGTTCCAATGTTAGGGAGTGGCGAATGGGGAGTAGGGAATTTGACAAGTGTAAGTTTTCGACGTTTTGTGTAAAAATCTTGATTTGGGGTTAAATTCCTACACTTGTAAAGAGTAGGAAATGGGATTTTACAGCAGATTGCAGGTAAATGAGGTAAAAATTTTCTTTAAAAAGCAATATATAAGATGTTTTCATGCCTATTGCCTATTCATTCCCTGTTGCCTACTGTATATCTAACCACGTAGTTGCGCTATCATTTGCGCTGGGTTCCAGTAAGCGCGCGTTGTTTGAATCTTGCCATCTTGGTTAACCTCAAAAATTGTAATTCCCTCAAAAGTCACGGACTTACCGCTTTTACTAACTCCTTGCATTGTCCATTTGACAGCTGCTTCATTACCAGCCACAAAGATATGCTCAGTTGTTGGTGTTAATGTAGCAAACACAGCTTGTAATTGACCGATAAACTGGCGATAATTTTCATGAATCTTGACTGGTGGTTCACCAACTGGATCATGACTTACAGCATCTTCCGCAAAGGTGTCTATCCACCCTTCTGGATTCATCGCAGCAATGTTGCTAAAGTAGGCAGAAATAATTGTTTTAATCGCTTCGCTTGACATAATTTAGTGATTTGGCAACCGGCTATAGATTATACAAAGTATCATTTCCTAAACTCTTATAACAAACTAAACGATGTAAAGTATGAAGTATAAAGCCAATAGTCATTAATCATTTGTCCATAGTCAAAAGTTATTCTCCTCCGCTCCTCTGCTCCCCCGCCCCCCTGCCTCCTTCCTCCTGCAATTAACTCTGTGATTAGTGGAATATTACAAAAACTCCGAACCGCGTTAGCACAAGACAAGAATTACCGTGATAGTTTTCCTAACATTCGCTGGTGGCAAATAGTGATGCTGACTAGCGTGGGGGTGACAGCTTTGGTTTGGGGAATTCGGGAACTGGGAGAGTTGCAATCTTGGGAGTTAAAAGCTTATGACAAAATGTTGCGATCGCGCCCCGCCCAAGCACTCGATCAGCGAATTTTGTTGGTTACAATTACTGAAGAGGATATAGCAAGATTCCAATGGCCTTTATCTGATGACATAATCAATCGGCTGTTAACAAAACTAGAATCATATCAACCGCGTGTTATTGGTTTAAATATTTATCGACCAGAACAACAAAATCTTGCCGCAGGTATTGCCAATAAAAATAATATTATTACAGCCTGCCTGTTAAGCAGTAGGGGTAGACAGGAAATTACACCACCTAATTTTCCTATAGACAATGTAGGCTTTACAGATTTAATTTCTGATAATCAATCAGACCAAATTATTCGGCGTGGTTTATTATTTGCTGACCCAATAGATAGTAATAAATGTGCAACTCATTTTTCATTTGCAGCTTTAGTTGCCATTAATTATTTAGAAAAACAAGGTATAAATATAGATTTTTCTGATAATAATAATTTCCAAATTGGGAAAATTTATTTTCCCATACTTACGGCTAATTCTGGCAGTTATCAAGGGTTAGATGCCGCAGGATATCAAATATTAATAAATTACCGCCATCCTAATAATCTGGCTCAGAAAGTAACTTTAACGCAAGTTCTCAACGGTCAACTTAACCCTAATTTATTCAAAGATCGTTTAGTAATTATTGGGACTACGGCTGCAAGTGTTCATCCTGGTGTATATACACCCTACAGTGCTGATCCAAAACAGCCAGTGAGAACATCAACTGTATTTATCCATGCACAGGTAGCCAGCCAAATTCTTAGTACAGTTCTGGATGGCAGACCACTGATTTGGTACTGGCCTAATTGGGCTGAATTAGTATGGGTGTGGAGTTGGGCATTATTAGGCAGTATTTTAGGTTGGAAAATCCGGCATCCAGTGTTGTTGCTGGTTTTAGACGGTGTAATACTCGCTGGTTTGCTAGGAATTTGTGTTGGCTTGTTTCTTTTGGCTGGCTGGATACCGTTGATTCCGCCTGCTTTAGCTTTAGTGTTTAGTAGTGTAGGATTGGTGGTTTACGCTACATACCAAACGCAGCAACAAACAAAATTAATTATTCTGCAAGTTGAACAACAACAAGAAGCGATCGCTCAATTAAATCTTCTCTTAAATAACACTGCTGCCCCTACACAATTTAGTACAATTCGTGACCAAAATCTTCCACCAGCCCCCACTATTTCACAACCAGAAAAAAGAACTGGTGATTTACTTTTAGGTGGACGTTATCAAATTTCTAGAGTGCTTGGTTCTGGTGGATTTGGGCGAACTTACTTAGCTAGAGATACTCAGCGTCCAGGAAATCCGATTTGTGTGGTGAAACAGTTAATGCCAGCACGTCGAGATACCAAATTTTTGGAAGTTGCACGACGGTTATTTAATACGGAAGCAGAAATTTTAGAAGCTTTGGGTAAGCATCCACAAATCCCGGCATTGCTGGCCTATTTTGAAGATCAGCAAGAATTCTATTTAGTACAAGAATATATTTCAGGACATACCCTACATGAAGAATTACCACCTGTGCAAGGTGTAAAAAATGAAAGTTTTGTAATTGAAATGCTCAAGGGTGTGTTAGAAGTTTTAGCATTTGTACATGAGCATCGAGTAATTCATCGAGATATTAAACCGAATAATATTATCAGAAGTAATCAAGATAATCGGCTAGTATTAATTGATTTTGGTGCGGTCAAATTAATGCAACCACAAACTAGCGAACAAACAGAATTAGCTACAGTTGCAATTGGAACACGAGGATATGCACCACCAGAACAATTTGCTGGTCATCCTCGCTTATCTAGCGATATTTATGCTTTAGGAATGATAGCAATTCAAGCTATTACTGGTATACAACCGCAAGAATTACAACCAGACCCAGAAACAGGGAATGTCATGTGGCGGCATAGAGTGCAAATTAATGAAGAACTAGCCGTAATTTTAGATAAAATGGTGCGCTATCATTTTAGCGATCGCTATCAATCAGCCGCCGCCGTTCTCCAAGATTTAAATCAGATTTCTGATATATAGCCAAATTATCTGTAAGGCAATGTGAAAGAAGGAGCAATACGAAAGAAAACAATAGGTATGCGATTGATCGGTTTCTCTGTATTTGGATCAAGCAGTGTTTCTGTCAAAGTTTTTGTTGAAGCATCGTAGGTATAACGAACTTTATATGAGCGATCGCCACTTTGTGCTGTTTCTCCTGCTTGGCAATCCAAATTCCAAGTACCGACCAGAGAGCCTTGTGACATATTTAACTGTCCTAAGACAGTAGCAGGATCGCCATAGCCACAAGGGCCATGCCATGTGTCACGACCAACTACTTTCAAGCCGAACTGGGATGGCAGAATCGAACGGAGCGAATTACCACCATCCACTTCATCAACACCTTGCCATAAACCCACAAATGTATCTTTTGGTGTCATTACCATTTGTGCAGATAGCGAATTGCTGTTGAGAAAAACCGTCGCTGCTACAACGGTACTTACAATAGTAATGCTTAACTTCTTGCTCATTTTTGAAATCCTTTGTAGTAGAAATAAAAAATTGCCTAAAGGGACTTAAACATTTTTGAGCCAGAAACAAGGCTCAAACCTATACAGGGCAAAGAAAATACACACATTGCTCAAAAATGCTTCAAACCCAGATATATCAAGAAACTAGGTAAAACGATGTCAAAGTTTTTCTGTGTATACGTTTGATAGGGTTTTCAGGCAATTTTTTGTTTAAGTCTCATTAATTGAACAGATTACTTTTTTATAGTTAGGATTTTCTCACGCAAGCACAAGGTTGAAGGTTAAGAGAAAGATAAGAAGGATAAACTGTAAAGGATTGCACAAACCTTTCCTCTGCCACGCCAGTCGCTACAAGCCAGCAGAGGTTTACTAGTTTTTACAAACATATACTTTATTAGAATATATTACTTATTTTCTACGTAGTTATAACTAGCTCAACACACTTCATTTAAAAATTTATTTGTTAAAAGTCCATATATTTCGGTATTTTAGGTTTTTCACACCAATCATTCCGGATTTTTAGACAAAAAATAAGAGTTATTAAATATACAGCTAATAGCAGGTAGAACTAAACTGCAATTTAGTTCACAACTACGGCATAGAACTACCTAGTTGCGCCCCATACACAAGTGAATTGGGTTGGCTTTTGGCTGGTTGGTCAGCAATTGAAATAAAACAAACTATGTCAACAACAGTATTATTTGCTTCTTTTAGCAGCTTCAACCTTGAATCTGAACTCAATTTAGATAATCTCAACGACTATCAACAGCTACAACCAGGATTGATTGAGTGTGAGACATTAGTAATTTTTGACAACCGTGTTGAGAATCTTGAGATTCTGTATGCTGCCTTATCACCTAATTCCTTGGGTTATACTCTTACACCCCAAGACGATGCACTAATAGCTATTACAAACTTATTATCACAAACAAAAGCAAAACGATTAGCGATCGCTGCTCACGGTACAGCCGGAGTCTTGCAAATTGGGAAATTACCCATCAATCGAGCAGAAATTCACTCACAAGCCGAATTATTGCAACAGTGGAACGTTAAAGAAATTGCCCTCTACAGTTGCGAAGTCGGAAAAGATGCCCAGTTCATCAGAGAATTGGCATGGTTGACAGGCGCAGAAATATTTGCGGCTACTGGTAAAGTTGGCGCACCCACTCAAGGCGGCACATGGGAACTAGATATTCAATCCGGTGTAGAGAAAATAAATGCGCCCTTTGCAGAAAAAGCGTTAATAGACTATCCCGGTTTATTAGCAGCACCAACAGCCATTAATCTCAACCCCATCAGCAACACGCTTTTATTACAACAATCGACTGCACAAAGAGGTGGTGAAACAGACGGTCAAACTTATAGGAATTATTTTGCCTTTGCCGCGCTAAAATCCGATGGTTCTGTAGTTACTTGGGGTGATAGTTCCTATGGAGGAGATAGCAGTAAAGTCGCTACTCAACTGGCCTCTGGTGTCACCAATGTATATGCTACAGGTACTGCCTTTGCCGCGTTGAAAGCTGATGGTTCTGTTGCCACTTGGGGCTTTGATTATGATGGAGGAGATAGCAGTAAAGTCACGACCCAACTGGCCTCTGGTGTCACGGATATCTTTTCTACAAGTACTGCCTTTGCCGCGTTGAAAGCCGATGGTTCTGTTGTCACCTGGGGCAGTAATGGCGGAGATAGCAGTAAAGTCACAACCCAACTGGCCTCTGGTGTCACGGATATCTTTTCTACAACGAATGCCTTTGCCGCATTAAAATCCGATGGTTCTGTCGTCACTTGGGGCAGTAATGGCGGAGATAGCAGTAGTGTCACAACCCAACTGGCCTCTGGTGTCACGAATATCTTTTCGACAGCAAATGCCTTTGCCGCGTTGAAAGCTGATGGTTCTGTCGTCACTTGGGGCGATAGTAGCTTTGGTGGAAATAGCAGTAGTGTCACGACCAAACTGGCCTCTGGTGTTACGAATATCTTTTCGACAGCAAATGCCTTTGCCGCGCTAAAATCCGATGGTTCTGTTGTCACTTGGGGTAGTAGTTACTATGGCGGAGATAGCAGTAAAGTCACGACCCAAATAGCCTCTGGTGTCACGAATATCTTTTCTACAGGTTCTGCCTTTGCCGCGTTGAAATCTGATGGTTCTGTCGTTACTTGGGGCTTTAATTCTGATGGCGGAGATAGCAGTAAAGTCAAACCTCAACTGGCCTCCGGTGTCATAAATATATATGCTACAGGTTCTGCTTTTGCCGCGTTGAAAGCTGATGGTTCTGTCGTCACTTGGGGTGATAATAGCTTTGGCGGAGATAGTAGTAGTGTTACGACCCAAATAGCCTCTGGTGTCATAAATATATATGCTACAGGTTCTGCTTTTGCCGCGTTGAAAGCTGATGGTTCTGTTGTCACTTGGGGCAGTAGTGGAGGAGATAGCAGTAACGTCACTAGCCAACTGACCTCTGGTGTCATCAATATCTTTTCCTCATTTGGTGCCTTTGCCGCGTTGAAATCTGATGGTTCTGTCGTTACTTGGGGCGATGATAGCTTTGGCGGAGATAGCAGTAATGTCACTACCCAACTGGCCTCTGGAATAGTCAATATTTCCTCTCCCTTTGACCCCATTGGACTCATCGTTGCAGAAAATAGTCCAACTAATACTGTCATCGGCACTCTCAGCAGCATTGACCCCAACACAGGCGACACCTTTACCTACAGCTTAGTCTCTGGTACTGGCAGCACTGATAATAATTTGTTTACTATTAACGGCAATCAACTACAATTTAATACTTCCCCAAACTTTGAAGCTAAGTCTAGTTACAGCATCCGTATCCGCACCACAGATCAAACTAATTCATCCTACGAAAAAGCTTTCACCATCAACATCTCTAATGTTAACGACACATTAACCTTACAAGCACTCACCCCTGTAAACCTAGTCAATACCAGCGCGAAAGACACCTTCGCCAGCATTATAGGCACCTTAGTTGGTACAGACCCAGACATCGGCACAACCCTTGTCTATGGCATCAGTGACGGTATTGTCAATGTCATGAATAACACCGTTACTAAAGAGGGTAAATATGGCACTCTCACACTCAACACCCAAACTGGAGAATACACCTATACTCCCAATGCGACTGCTATCAATAGCCTGACTAGCGATACTTTAGATGATTTTACCTTCACCGTCAGCGATGGTAGTTCAAGTGCTAGTCAGGCCTTAACGATTAACATTACGACGACTAAAGACACACCAAGCTTAGAACCATCCATTTCGGCAAACCTAACAGACAGCAGCACCGACATTACCGGCACCTTGGCGGGGACAAACCCTGATGGTACTGTCTATGGCATCAGCGACGGTATTGTCGATGTCACGAATAACACTGTTACCAAAGAGGGTAAATATGGCACTCTCACACTCAACACCCAAACTGGAGAATACACCTATACTCCCAATGCGACTGCCATCAATGACCTGACTAGCGATGCTTTAGATGATTTCACCTTCACCGTCAGCGATGGTAGTTCGATTTCTCCCCAAGCTTTTGATGTCAATATTCCGGCGCTAATGATACAACAACTGTACAACCAGTCATTTCGGCGAACCTGACAGACACCACCACCAACATTACCGGCACCTTGGCTGGGGCAAACCCAGACGGCACGGTTTATGGCATCAGTGACGGTATTGTCGATATCGCTAATAACATCGTTACCAAAGAAGGGAAATATGGCACTCTCATACTCAACACCCAAACTGGAGAATACATTTACACTCCCAATGTAACTGCCATCAATGCCCTGACTAGCGATGCTTTAGATGACTTCACCTTCAGCGTCAGCGATGGTAATTTGACGACGACCCAAACTTTTGAGGTTAACATTCCGGGGGTCAACGACACACCAATCTTACAACCACTCACGCCTGCTAACCTGACCGACACTACCGCCAACATTACAGGCACCTTAGTTGGTACAGACCCAGACATCGGCACAAACCTTGTCTATGGCATTACAGATGGCAGTGTCGATGTCACGAATAACACTGTTACCAAAGAGGGTAAATATGGCACTCTCACACTCAACACCCAAACTGGAGAATACACCTATACCCCAAATGCGACTGCCATCAATGGACTGACTACAGACGCTTTAGATGATTTCACCTTCACCGTCAGCGATGGTAGTTCGATTTCTCCCCAAGCTTTTGAGGTCAACATTCCGGCGACTAATGACACAACAAATGTACAACCAGTCATTTCGGCGAACCTGACAGACACCACCACCAACATTACAGGCACCCTAGGTGATGCCGACTCTAACATCGACACAAAACCTGTTTTTGGCATCACAGATGGCAGTATCAATGTCGCTAATAACACCGTTACCAAAGAGGGTAAATATGGCACTCTCACACTCAACACCCAAACTGGAGAATACACCTATACCCCAAATGCGACTGCCATTAATGGACTGATTACAGATGACTCAGATGATTTCACCTTTACCGTCAGCGATGGTAATTTGACGACTACTCAAGCTTTTGATGTCAACATTCCTCTTTCTAAAGTCACTGTCAAAGATCAGGGAAACGCTTCTATGAATGATGTGTTGATTCCGCCAGTCAACACAGTAGTTACACAGTTAATCAATAGTGCTAATGATATATTCCAAATCCGTAGTTCCCAGACAACTACTAAATTGCAAGTTTCCCTGAAAGGACACAACTCTGAATTAGTCAATGAATTGGCAGTCTTTACTGTTGATGATAACAATGGCACAATCAACGGTATTGCTTCAGGTACGGCTGGTTATGTTGAGGCAGCTATAGCCAGAAGTTCAGTCATTTTCTCTGCTATTGCCAAGATTTCTAATGGGTTTGATAGTCACAATCAGACTCGTACTCTAGAATTCACTACCAATGATAAATTCAGGTTTGCTTTAATCAGGAATAATACTTTTGATGCTGTTAAAGCTGGTGCTACTAGTTCCGCAGATATCATTTTCTCTGATGCCTCTAGCCAAAAGATTACAGATTTGGGAAATAATATCTTTTCTCTAGGTTGGTGTGATGGTTCTAATAACAATGTGACTGAATTTAATGACTTGGTAGTAAATGTTCAAGCTACAGATGATGCTTTACCCCTGGGTACAACACTACAAAACAATTCCCAAGGTGAGGTGATTGATTTACGAGATTTTAATGGTGCTGTGACTGCAAAATTTACCGTGAATCGAGAAGCCAGCTATGACAGTTTTGTGGGTTTTTATCGCGTAACTGATGCCAATGGTGGTATTGATACTAATAATGATGGTGTGGCTGATGTCTTAGTTGGACAAGCTGGTTATCTTCAAGCGGCTGTGAATCAAAGTGTTGCAGGGATAAGTTTAACTGTGAATAATCAAGGTAGTGCCACCTATACTGGTTCGTTTGCTGGCGGTGAGATTTTTGTGCCATTTATTATTGTCAATGGTAGACCTGAAGCTGTGTTAGATAATAATCCCAATAATGATCCGACGGTTTATTTCCCTTTATTGGGTGCTAATTCAGACAAAAATGACCATATTCGCTTGTTAGGTAATAATGTTTTTGGTTTTGAGGATTTAACTGGGCTTGGTGATAAAGATTACAATGACATGATTGTCAAGGTTGATTTGAGTCAAGCTTAGTTTTGTACGTTGGAAGCGATCGCTATTCATTTTACGATACCTGGCTTCTTTAAGAAGTCGGGTATTTTGTTATTCACAAATGATTTATGACTGCTATATTAATTACGACTTACCAATTACGAATTATTATTGTTTGGTTGGTAAAATATCTCAAAATCACAATTTAGTATGACTCTGGGACAAGAAACTACAATTGCAGGCATCTATGAAGTATGTATTGGTGTTCCAGACCCAATTTTTGCTATTCAATATTGGGAACAATTTGGCTATCGCATTGGACAAGTAGGCCAATTACCTGCGGCTACAGCCTATCAATTATATGGTGTGAATTCTGGGTTGCGATCAATTCGCCTTTACCACCAAAATGCCGATCATGGTTTGATTCGGTTGATGGTTTGGCAAAATCCCACTAATCAAGGGTTGGGGTTGGCATCAATGAAAATTAAGGGAAACCGTTGGGCGACTACCTTAACATCAGATATTTTAACTCTCCTGAATCATGCGGAAGAAGCGAAAGCGGCTGGTTTTGCTGTGAGATATAGCTATCCTTATTGGGAAGTTATTTACAATAAAGAACGCAAAAGCCGTCCTTTTATTGACACGGCGGCGGGGGTGCGAGAAATGTTGCTATTGCAACCCTTGACGCGTCAAGTTTTATTTCAAAGATTTGGCTATACCATACCACATTACGGGCAAATCAACGAAGCATCGGCTTTTAAAACTAGCCAGTTTACCCACATAGGAATTATTGTTCAAGATGACAGTAAAACCAGCCTGAAATTTTATGAGGATGTTTTGGGTTTGTTGCGGGTGCGGGATGATGTGGAAACTAGCTATGAGTCTTCGCCAGCAGGTCGAGATTTGTTTGACCTGAAGCCTGGGGAAAAATTTATTGTCACTACTTTTGATGATCCTCGTTCTTCCCAGACAGACTTGATGGCGGCGCGGAGTGGCAGACTTTATGTGATTCGCTTTCCAGAGGCGATGAATTTAGAATCGCGGTTTGAAGCAGCACAACCAGGAAGTTTAGGAATGTCACTCTATACTTACCGCGTGCGGGGAATTCGAGAATATTGCGATCGCATCAAGAGCAGTTCAGTGCTAAATTTTACCAATATTATCGAAAATGAGTTTCGGGAACAAAGTTTCTCTTTCACTGCACCGGATGGCTATTTTTGGAATCTGGTAGAAGGGTAGTTATATAGATTTAAGGCAATAGGCAATAGGAAATAGGGAAGGTATAGGTGTACTTAGTTTCGTAAACATCAAGAATGAGTTTTATAGTTATCTTTTAAGCTTTTGTGCTTACAAGTTGCACAATTGAAATTTTGGGTAAAAACTGTAATCCCTCTCCCCTGCTCCCTTGCGGTCTCAACAAGCAAATTAAGTGATTATTAGCTTATGCCTGCTAAAAAGATTTACCGAAAATGGCTAATGATGATATTTATCACTGCAATTTCTACATTAATTGTAGTGTTTGTCACTACTGCCTTAAATATTTATTGGTACGGAAATAATAGTAGTAATATTAAAGCAGATGCGGCAATTGTTTTGGGAGCAGCAGTATGGGGAAATGAACCATCACCTGTGTTTCGAGAACGAATTAATCATGGAATTAATCTGTATAAAAACGCAAATGTATCTAAAATAATTTTTACTGGTGGGGTTGGTGAAAGTGATGAACTTGCTGAGGCGATAGTTGGTAAAAACTATGCTGTAGCAAACGGAGTAAAAGCAGCTGAGATTTTAACTGAAACGCGATCGCGCACAACATACCAGAACTTGAAAAATGCTTTAGAAGTAATATCTGGGCATAATTTAACCAAGTTTCTGATTGTCAGCGATCCCTTACATATGAAACGTTCCGTATTGATGGCAAAACATTTAGGAATGGATGCATATCCATCACCGACACCGACAACAAGATATCGCACTTTTCGTAGTCAGATAGAGTTTTTGCTGCGAGAAACTTACTTTTATTTTGTCTTTCTTGTGTTCAAAATTTAACTACAAACATACTTTATCTTGATAATTTAAACATAGGTCTTCATCTTATCTAAACCCGGAGAATAGATGAGAAGATTGGAATATGTACCAGTAAATGACCAAAAAATTTTGCTAATGAGAATTTGGGCTGCAATAGTTGTACTAACTTCTTCTTGGCTAGTCTCTGGGTTGATAGCTTCTAAGCCAATCAATGCTACTGTAGCGATCGCCGAAAATACCGTAACATCTTCTAAGTCAATTTCTCAAGCAAGCAATACAAAACAATCGATAAACGTCGATAAAGCTGAGTTTGGGGTGGCGAGAGTTGATGCTAGAGGTAAAGTTAACTTCATCCCGACATTCAGAGTACCGCTACAAGAAGGCAGTAAATATGGGTGGCGGATTCAACTTAAAGACTACAAAGGTGAAGTTACATGGCGAGAAGTTTTGCGCTTACCAAAACCGCCAGAAACTTGGGCTACAGATGATGGTGAAAACTTTACAGTCTCTGCCGACGGTACAGAGTCGGTGATGAGGCGCAAAGCCGTAGCTAACGATGGCATGATTGAAAACTTTTGGACGATCGCAGCTGGTGATCCTCCAGGTAAGCATAAAATACAGGTATATGTTGATGACCGTCTAATTGCAACATTTGATTTTGAAGTTTTTCCTGTAGATAGACAAGAGTCAACCAACAGAAGAAGATCCTAAGCTTTATGGGATAAGTATCCTCACACCTGCACCCTAGGCTAGAGAGCTTATCCCACTTTATAAAGCAAAAATTCAATAGCAAAGAAATTACTTATAGCAATCGCCAAGGTATTGAGAACATCAACAGATAATAAAATTTAGATACTATAAGACTTTTCATTCTGTCACCTGTTTGTTACCTATCACCTGTCCCCTGCTATATCTCTATTCTTTAGCAATCACAATATCATTAGATTTAATTACTGCATAGGCTTCTTCTCCTTCAGCTAATCCCAATTCTTCTGCCGAGGTTTTAGTAATCATTGAAGTTAGCTCAACTTTATGAACAATTTCTAGTGTTACCTCACAATTAACTGCTCCAGTCACAACTTTTTTAATAACACCCTTCAAAATATTGCGCGAACTAACTTTTAAAGGCTTCTTTTGCGTAGGAATTTCCAACTCAGGTGCTTGAGCCACTGCTTTGTCAGCCTTTTTAGTTGGTATAGATACTTGTGCTGTTGTTTGCTTGTTTAAACCACGTACCAGTTCCCGAAGAATCTCGGTTTTGGTTCGCTGAGAGTCCTGACAGAACTCTTCTAAAATTTTACGCTCCTCTTCCGATGTTTGAAATGTGATCCATCCTTGTTCTTTTCTTGGCATAATGTTACCAATTACGTTGGTAAATAATGTAATGACGCTCGGTACAATCTTACCAAGCGCCATCAAATTGCAGAAGAATCTATCGCTAAACCTTTCTCTATGAAAAGAAGACAAATTATTGCCTTTTTTGGTAGCGCACTTGCTAGTTTGTTGCTAGCTGTTTGCTCCCCATTAATTTTACCTTCTGCTGTCACAGCACAGTCAAACGTTAGCTTGCTTGTTTCTGCTGCGGCTAGTTTGAAAGACGCATTAGAAGAAATTAAACCTCTACATCAAAAGAGTAAACCCAATGTCAACATAAATTATAACTTCGGTGCTTCAGGAGCATTACAACAGCAGATTGAGCAAGGCGCACCAGCCGATATCTTTATTTCTGCTGGTAAAAAGCAAGTAGATGCTTTAGAGCAAAAAGGACTTTTAGTTCCTGGGACTCGCTCTGTTCTTGCCAAGAACCGCCTTGTTTTAGTCGTACCTAAAAATAGCACTGGCATCACCAGCCTTTACAACCTGAGAGAAGCGAAAATCAAGCGTATAGCTATTGGTGAACCAAGAAGTGTTCCAGCAGGTCAATACGCTCAACAAGTTCTAGAAAAGCTCAAGATTTGGCAGCAAGTGACTGGAAAACTAGTTTATGCCAACAACGTGCGCCAAGTCTTGGCGGCGGTGGAAAGTGGCAATGCTGATGCAGGTTTAGTTTATGCCACTGATGCCAAAATCTCTGACAAGGTAAAAGTGGTTGTGGTTGCTGATGAGAAATATCACTCCCCAATTACTTATCCAATGGCTGTGCTTAAAAGCAGTAAGAATGCCAATGCTGCCAAGGAGTTCGCCCAATTTTTATCTAGCCCTCAAGCTAAGGCTGTACTGAAAAAGTATGGCTTTATAGTGTCTTGAGAATAGGGGCTAGAGGTTAGGGGTTAGAGAAGAAAGTTTTTCATATTTGAACAAGTTCTAAGTGCTGAGTACAAAGAAAAAAATACTATTCTCTAGTATCTAGTCTCTAGCCCCCAGCCCCTAACCCTATCAACTGATTGATAATAAAAACAGGCGTTATCTTCGGTTTATTTATGTACATAACTTGGTTAGACAACAATAGTTGGCTAATTGAAATGGGTGGTCAAAAAATACTTATTGACCCTTGGCTAGTTGGTTCGTTAAGTTTTAACTTAGATTGGCTGTTTAAAGGTTCTCTAAAACAAGAAAGATTAATTACAGAAAAGATTGATTTGATATTGCTGTCTCAAGGTTTGGCAGATCATAGTCACATACCAACACTGAAGCAGCTTGACCCTCATATTCCGGTTGTGGCTTCGCCGAATGCGGCTAAAATTGTCCAAGAGTTGGGTTATATCTCTGTAACATCCTTAGCACATGGTGAAAGCTTTAAGTTAAATAATCAAATAGAAATTAAGGCTTTTCCGGGTTCGCCTATTGGCCCTACTTTAGTAGAAAATAGTTATTTCCTCAAAGAATTAGATACTGGCATAACGCTCTATTACGAACCACATGGATATCACTCTCCACAACTGAAACAAGTTGCGCCTGTTGATGTAATTATCACGCCAACAGTTGATTTGGCATTGCCGTTAGTCGGGGCAATTATTAGAGGTACAAATAGCACTTTAGAAGTGGCTAAATGGTTGCAACCACAATTTATACTACCAACCGCAGCCACAGCAGAGACAAGCTATGAAGGATTATTGTCACAATTGTTGAAGGATATAGGTAGTGCTGAGGAGTTGCGTGCTGCACTTCGGGAGAATAATCTGATCACACAGGTGATGGAACCTAAACCAGGCGATCGCTTCCAGTTGCCATTACAAAAGCGTGTATTAACTCACTGATTTTTAGGTGTTACGCAGGTGACAGGTAACAGGTGACAGGTGATAGGTGACAGAGTTAGGACTAACTCCGGAAACGAAAAATCAAGGGTTTAGACCAGGGTGTAGGGGTATAGCCAGTAGGGTGCGTTATAGCAAACCGTAACGCACTGAGAGAAGGAGTGCGTTACGGCTAATCCTGATTTTCTGAAACTCCCAAATCCTTACATAGCAGTAAAACACCCGACTTAATATTTACTGTCACCTGTCACCTCTTCCCTACTGTAGTTGCTTTAATTTATTATTTGCCGATAGTAGCAACTCTTGGGCTTTTAAATAAACAGTTGTGCCTTTGTCTACATTTTCTAATTGGTTAATAATGCTGTGCAATTGGCTAATTATCCGATTACGTTCTATATTTTGGGGATCGTTAGGAATTGAAGCTAGTGAGTTTTCGATTTCTCGTTGCGCTGTTGCTAAAGCCTGTACAGAATCAGCCTCAGCTTCTCGGCGGATCTTCACTTGACCTAAGTTAGTTTCATAAATTGCTAACAACTTTTGCGCCTCTGCATAACCCACCACATCGTCGGATGAAATTTGTTTTAATCTTTCAATGGCTTCTTGCCATAAATTTTCTATCTGTTGCCATTCAGCGACGGTGTGGGGTGGATTTTGGCCAGCTTTAGCCGCTTGCCAAGAAAATTGCTGGGCGGCGGTAATTAATGTACTGACGCGTTCATTACCAGCTGCTAATCCCACTATTTCTTTAAAGTCTCGTTGGTAGCCTTCTAGTTGATTTTGAGCCGTTTTTCCGGCAAGGGTTTCACCAGGAATTTGTTCTAGTTTATCAAGTGCTGTACGCCAAGTTGCGATCGCAGTTTTTTTATCGGTTACTGTTGTAGCCTGTTGATATTGCTGTTTGGCATTTAATAATGCTTGGCTATTCTCAGTCAGCAAAGTTTGAGCATTTTTTTCTTGAAAAACTTTAGCTTCTAGCTGCCCTACTTTACTACGTGCTGCATTTAACCCGTAAACGCTTAACCGCCATTCATACCACCAATATCTGTATTCTGGCAAATCTTGAACCAACCCAGTTGGTAAGTTATCTAAATGCGTTTTTGTTTTTTGTAGCTGTTGTTCTCCTAAAGCCAAGTCTGCGGCACTTGTAGGTTTTTCAATCAAGTATTCAGCTTGCTGCATTGATGCCAATGCTTGCCGATAATGTTGATCCATACTCATGTAGCTTGGTATCAATAAGACAGGTGCTTTCTGCACCACAGCACGACGAATTACTGGGTAAGGCTGATTAGCACCCCAAACTACACCTGCGGGAAGTCCGAGCAATATTGTGAGCCAAATTAACTTAGTACCTATACCCCCTTTGGATTTGCTACGTGGCTTTTGAGGCGGGATATTCATCTGTTTTGCGGCTATTTCCTGTTCTATTTCAGCCATAGTTTTTGATTTTGCTGGTTTTGCTGGCTGTTGCAATCCCACAGGTTGTTGGGTAGTAGCCGATGATGCCACCCCAGAGTTATTACTTAAAAATATCCTGGTTATTTTGTGTAAAAAAGACATATAAGAATTTAGTGCTGGGTTTAGTATTCCCAGACTAAGCTCTAAATTTATATATGCTCATTTGCCTTTTGCTATAGTTTGGCAATGTGTTAAACGAGAGAATAAATTAACACACAATTGCCACCAACTAGCTGTAGCGATCGCACTATGCCATTCCCAAACGCCTAAGACTTTGACTCGCCAAACCTGATCAAAAAAACCGAAAAATGGTAAATGTCCAATGGGTGCATCTTCATGCCAAATCAAATCATCATAATTTACCCAAGTATCTTTTAACCGCCACCCAACACGATTACCAAAATCAATGCAAGTTTCAGCAGCAGCAACTCTATCACTCCCAATCATGAACGACAAAACCGGGTCAGTTGCACTACCTTGAATATTTTGCCAAATACGTTGTTGAACACTAAAACCAAAGCGTCCCCGACTGTATTTCACCCAGAGATAATCGATAGTTTGCAAATCAGCACAAGGAAAGTTTTCTAAACTCTGCAAATTAAGATGACGCTGTTGTTCTCTATCAGCTACTTTTAGCATGAGACTGGTGGTTGCTTCATTTGCTTCCAACCATCTACCCGCTTGGAGTAAATCACGTAATTGAGTGTAATCTACTCCTACATCTGAACTTAAATTATCAATATCTTCGGTTTCTTGGTTAAAATTTTCGCTAGTAAATAAATGCTTTTCTGGAAACACTTCAATGATTCCCTGAGAACCAGATAGCCAGAAATAAAGTTGAATATCACTTGAATTCAACTCTATTTGTAACTGAGTAATTAAACTTGCAGCAGTGAGTCCAGATGTTTGATTTTTCCCCAAAATTTCTAATAAAGTAGCAACAAATTTTTCATTTTTATCTAGGGGCGCAGAACTAATAATTAAACATTGTCCTGTTTCTATGCCTAAATGTAAATCTTCAAACCAATCACGTAAAAGCTTCTGTTCTTGTTCTCCAATGCAATCTACAACGATAATTTGTTGAGATTTACACAAACGTAATTGTTTTCTTAACCAAGTACGAGTAATGACTATATTATCAGATATAGCTAATACTACTTCGCCGGCTTTTTCTTGAATTTGTCCTCGGAGATATAAAAATGTAGTTGCAGTTTCTTCTAGAGAGGAATTGTTTGCTGACTCAGAAAATGATGCCGATAGTAAGCATTTTTGAATAGCTTTATGTACATCAGCAGTGGCGTTATTACCTCTGATTGTCCAAGAATTAGTTTCAAAACTACCAGAGGTACTGAGGATTTTAATTAAAGCTGAAGCACTTTTAAATTTAGGATTTCCCTCAACAATCAATGCTTGTCTTGGATATTGTAACAACCCTTTGGCGTTTGGTTTGAGTCCTAAAATTACTTCGCCAACACCCTCGACAATACGCTTAGGAGTTTGTAAAGGATATTCTGAATGAATTTGACTGTCTCCTCTGCCTTTTTTTAACTGATTAATTACTCGTAATTGCTGATTTGCTTTATCTATATATGCCAATGTTTGATGATAAACATATCTGTATAAGCCATCAGCTTCGATGATACCTTGTGAGTCTGCGGCTTCTCCCCGCAGACCGCGAATTAAGTAATAGGTGAAAACTCCATGTTTTAGTTGAGGAAATTCCCAAGAACGCTGACCGCGATCGCAAGACAAAAAAGCATAAAATCCCTTGCGTTTGGCGGCTCTTTGTCGCAAAATTTCTACTAATTCTTGTGTCGGGTTAAGTTGTGGATCTGCTTCTCCCTTTGCCCCCAACAATGTTAAATCACCACTATGACAAGCATCTAACCAAACTAATTGCTGTTGGGCTGCACAATTTTCTAATAATTGTAATAATTCTTGTAATGGAAAACCAGTTTGTATTAATTTATCTTTTTGAGTATCTTGTAGACACAACACCACCTGTTGAGTTGATGGTTCCAACATTCCGTGTCCAGAAAAATAAAATAGAACCGTATCTATTGGTTTAGTTGCAGCTGCAATTTCTTGCAGACTGGCGCGGATATTTTCTAATAAAGGTATCTCGGCGTAATCGCAGTAAATCCTTAACTCTTTTTGCGGAAATCCGCCTGTTGCAGCGTTTAATGCGGCTGCTAATCCCTGACAATCTTTTGCAGAGTAACGCAAACAGGGTATTTGCTCATCCTGGTATTGATTTACTCCTACCAATATCAGCCAAAGCTTGGCTACACCTGTTTCCAGTGCGTGAGTTGATTTACTAGTACGAACACCGATTGGACACATTTATTAAAGATTCTCCTCAGTTAAGGAGTCATATTGATTTCTATAGCAATCCTATTTGATTTATAAACTGCTTATGGGGGCAGGCAATAGGGAAGAGGCAATAGGTAAGAATTCAGGAGTCAGAATCCAGGAGCCAGAATGTTGGAAAATTTAGTCGAATTCTTTTCAATTAATAGTCGAATTATACGCTTATTGCTTTTAAATTATGACTTCTGAGTTCTGAATTATTACGGCAATAGATTTGTTTGCAACTGATTTAGGATTGCTATAGATATGGTTTATGTAGATTTTCTAAGAAATTGTAGATGAAGTAGCTAGTAACACTATATTGCAATATTGATAAAGGTTATTGGCTTGATGTAATTAACCAACAATTCATTAAAATATGAAACCATTAGCATTGGGTAGTTCCTTGGTAGCTATTGTTGGATCGGTAGTCAGCTTAACACTGCCTGCAACAGCAATTAACGTAGTATACTTTTCCGACACAACACAACCTCTTAATTTGCCTACTATTGGAGGTGCAGAACTTAGACTAACGCAAATTTCTCTTCCTCCTGGTAAGTGGATAATTAATTATTCAGCGTCACCTGTAAATAATACTGCCAACGACATCGTGCGATGCTTTGTCCGCGCCAAAGAAACAGGTGCGATTATTTCTGGACACGCAACCACGGCTGGAGTACAACCTGGTGCATCGTTTGTATCTACAATCAGTGGGGTTACAGTCGTTGTTTTAAGTGAGCCAACCACAATGGTTCTTACCTGTACCCATGATAATACTGGGCCGGCACCTTACATTGATCCTGGTGCTGAGATAGCCGCTTATTAAGCAAGCCCTTAAAGAAACTTTATTGGGTTATACGCAAATACAGTTCAGTTAGGGCTAAAACTTTTTGCCAAGGTAATTTTCTTGACAAACCACTATCGCGTAACGTCTCGTTAGAGAAGGAGGCGAAGAGAAGAAAGAAACGCTTAACTGAACCGTATTGCCCCATAAGGGTGGCTGAATTCATTGCGAATTGCGTTAGCGAAGCAGTAGCGAGCCTGCGAGCGTCATTGCGAATTGCGAATTGGTTTTATACTTTACTTGCCCAAGCTAAACACAAGTTGCGGAAGTCGTCACCGCGCACTTCAAAGTTGGGGTACTGGTCGAAACTAGCACAAGCAGGAGACAGCAATACTACAGGTGCGTGATGCTGTTTGGCTAATTCGGCTGACCGAGGCAAAGCTTTTTCCATCGTTTCGACAATTTCGTAGTTGGTGTAACCCACTTCTTGTAAGCGTTGGGCAAAGGCTGGTGCTGCTGCACCAATGAGTAACACTGCGGCTGCTTTGGCTTGGATTTTTGCTAACCAACCTGTATCATCACCGGGCTTGGCTTCTCCCCCAGCAATCAAAATTGTCGGACTCTTCACTGATGCTAAACCTACTTCGGCTGCATCATAGTTGGTGGCTTTGCTGTCGTTGATAAAGTCAATGCCTTCCCAAGTGCAGATATGTTCTAAGCGGTGGGGTACACCAGGGAATTCTCTAATTGCTTTAGTAATTGCATCGGGTTGAATATCTGCTAATCTGGCGGCGGCTACAGCCATGAGGAGATTTTGCAGGTTGTGTTCTCCTACCATTCGCAATGCAGAGGCTTCAATAATTTTGGCTGGTGTTGAGGTTGAGGTGGCGTTTAATTTTTCAACTACCCAGCCATCTTCGATATAAAAACCTTTTTCGCCAATTAAAAAATCTTTGCCTTTAACACTTGTCCAATAAGCTTCAGGCCAATGACTTAGACCTACTTTATTTAAATAAGCATCATCGCCGTTAAATACTTGCAATTGGGAGTGCTGTAACAGCTTGGCTTTGATGTCGTAGTAATTTTCTAAAGTTTTGTGGCGGGCGAGGTGGTCGGGTGTAAATGTTGTCCAAACGCCGATGCGGGGTGCCAACGAGGAGGATGATTCGATTTGATAGCTGCTAATTTCGCCTATTACCCAATCGGGAAGCTTTGGTGAAAGGGCAACTTCACAAGCTGCATAGCCAATGTTACCGCAGGCGGGAGCATCAAATCCGGCTGCTTGAAAAATGGCGGCAATTAAGGCTGTGGTGGTGGTTTTGCCGTTTGTGCCAGTGATGGCTACCCAAGGCTGCGACTTTAAATGTCGCCAAGCGAGTTCCATTTCACCAATAGTCTCAATGCCTAGTTCTCTTGCTTTGACTAACAGGGGAATATCCCAAGGTACGCCAGGACTAACAACAATTAATTGGGGTAAATCAGTACCGTTTAAATCTAATGAATATCCTAGTTTAACGGTGATTTGTTCGGCAGCAAGTTCTTGTTGTTGTTGCAGGAAGGTTTCAGAGGTGTTTCGCTCTCCTAGCTCCACCTCCCAGCCTTCCCGTTTCAACAATCTCGCCGCAGCAACACCGGACTTACCTAATCCAATTACATGAGCTTTGGACATAGACTGTAGCAGAGATCCCTGGTTAAGCACTCCTTATACTAGCGTTTATTGGCATCATTTACACCACCTTTTGTTGATCTACGCTACAGATTTTTCACAATCGCACCAAAGTCAGATAACACTCGTGCGTGATTTCGCAGTAATCCTAGCAAATTCAGCCGATTGCGCTTGATTTCTGGATTTGTATCCATAACCAACACGCTTTCTGGCCCATCAAAGAAATTACTGACAGTAGGCGCGATTTTTTCTAACTCTGCAACCAACAATTGATAATTCCTTGACTGCTGGGCGGTTTGCGTTTGCGGTACTAATGCCACAATGGCATCATAAAATGCTTTCTCTGATGACTTTTGGAACAGTTCGGGATTAATTAAACCTGCTGGTTCTAGCTGTTTAGTATCTAAATCGCCTTGGGCTGCGAGGCGGGTAGAACGGTTGACGGTTTCGTAGATTTTATCGAGAGTACCATCGTTGCGGATTTGTTGCAGATATAAGGCGCGATCGCGTACATCTAATAAATCTTGTAATGCCCTTTCTGTATATTCTGGGTCATTTTCTCCTAAAACTGCATTCACCAAATCGTAATCAATTTGCTTTTCTTCTTGCAGTAATGTCCGAATTCTTTGCAAGAAAAATTCTTGCAAGGTTGTAACTAATTGCCCTGCTTCTTTGTTATATTCTTTAGCAAAATTAGCGGCTGTTTGCTGCAATAAATTATCTAAATTAATTGCTAAATTTGCTGCCCAAGTAATATTAACTATCGCATTTGCCGCCCGACGCAAAGCAAAGGGGTCAGAAGAACCTGAAGGAATCATCCCTAAGCCAAAAATGCTGACTAAGGTATCTAATCTATCAGCTATACCGACAACTTGACCTGTTAAAGTTTCCGGTAAAATATCATCGGCTCCCCTGGGTAAATAATGTTCAAAAATTGCCGTTGCCACTGCTTCCGGTTCCCCACTTGCTAAGGCATATTTTTGTCCCATAATGCCTTGCAATTCTGGGAATTCATAAACCATTTGGCTGACTAAATCAGCTTTACATAACAATGCAGCCCGTTGAATATTTTGGTGGTCTATGTCAGCTAGTTGAAGTTGTGTACCAATTTGCTCGGCAATATTAACTATGCGATTCACCTTAGCACGCAGCGAACCTAAATCTTCCTGGAAAGTTACTTTTTCTAACTGCGGTAAAAAGCTTTCTAAAGGTTTAGCTATATCGGCGTTATAGAAAAACTGTCCATCAGCTAATCGAGCGCGGATGACTCTTTCATTACCCTTGGCGATGATATCTGATTTTGTCGGGTCGCCATTAGAAACGGTAATGAAGTGAGGTAATAATTCTTGATGATTTTCTGTTTTAAATACAGGGAAATATCTTTGATGACTTACCATCACAGTTGTAATCACTTCTGTTGGTAAGTGGAGAAATTCTGATTCAAATTTACCAACAACTGGCGAAGGCCATTCTACTAAGTTAGTTACTTCTGCTAACAAGTCAGGATAGATTTCTGTAGAACCATTGACATTATTAACTGCTGCGTAAACTTGTTCTTTAATTGTAGTTGTACGTTCCTTGTCATCAACTACTACATAGGCAGAACGCAGGGTGTTAACGTAATGGTTTGCCTGATTAATAGTGACAGGTTCGGGATGTAATACCCGATGACCATAGGAAATGCGATCGCTTGTAATTTTATCAGAACCGTTAACTAATTCTATCGGCAAAACTGCATCATCCAACAAAGCCACCAGCCAACGCACCGGGCGAGAAAATCGCACATCGCCATCACCCCAACGCATCAACCGCTTACCTTCTAAATTTAAAATCCATTGGGGAACTAGTTCTGTCAAAATGTCAGCTACAGGACGACCAGGAGTTTTCTTGTTAACAAAGACAAAATCTCCTTTGTCTGTGGGGCGAATTTGTAGCGCGTCTAGTTCCACACCTTGCTTTTTAGCAAAGCCTACGGCGGCTGGGGTTGGCTGACCATCTTTAAAAGCAGCTTGGGCAGGAGGGCCTTTAATTTCTTCTTCGCGGTCTGGTTGTTGGGCTGGTAAACCTTTGATGAGTACCGCCAAGCGTCGGGGAGTACCATAAACTTCTACAGCTTCACTGTTGAGGCTATTAGCTACCAGAGTTTGGGGAATGCGCGATCGCCATTGTACTATGGCATCACTGAGAAAATTTGCAGGTAGTTCTTCTGTACCAACTTCCAATAAAAATGCAGGCATAGGACACTGTTTAGCTTTTCACATCAGTCAATTCCACCAGTTTACCTTGCCGTCATGTTGAAGTATGCCATGCACAACAGTTTTACCAGGAATCCGGTTCTATTACTGAACATACTTGTGTAGGGAGGCAATAGGCAATAGGCAATAGGCAATAGGCAATAGCAAAGAAGGCAATCAAATATGAGTCCTATAGCTAGATTTTAGGTTATACACATGACAACAAAACCTAGTTTTTTGTCATGATTCCGCTTACTAGATAATTTTTATTGTGGAATCATTGTTAGCTGTAATCTGTATGTGTAATTTCCCGCAGGAAAAGCTTGAGGTCGAACAACTTTGATCCTGACTCCCAGATCTACATTTCCTCTTTGAGTAATATTCACAATTGATTCTTGTTGTACTTCGGTTCCGTTATAGCTTAAAAAGCCGGTATACTGGGTTTCTGGTGGATCAACAAAGTCAACAGGAGATGGGGCAGAAACTTTAACATTAAGTGGAGAATTCGTATTAACCCTGACCATTATTGGATCTATTACTTCTATAATATTTAGGCTATTGCCACTAGGACTCAAATTAACTGGTGAATCCGGAATAGGTTCAACCGATGCTGATGATTCAACAATTCCACTAAATTCAACCTCAACATCTTTTGCCTGGACTTTAGGTAAAGTAATCAATGTACTTACACCTATAAAAATAGAGGCTAGACATATGCGAAACATGAGCATGATTAATAATTTTCTCCATTATTTAATTAATTTAGTGTAAATATTTTTCGCTAAAAAAGAGTCAGAAAAATTACTATAAGTATGTACCTAAATACATTGAATTTCTTTAGATGTAAAAACAGCTTTTTATATCAATAGCATTTATAGCGATAGCCAGTAGGGTTAGGACAATCAGTAGATGGAAAAACTTAGACACCCAAATAATTCAAGCCTGTTACCTGTCCCCTGCTATATCTATAAACTTGGTTGTTAAGTTTTTTGGCAAAGAGGAATCTGAATAATAAACTGGGTTCCTACGTTATGACTTGAGCGAAACTCTAATTTACCGTTATGGTTTTCTGTGACAATTTGATAACAGATAGACATCCCCATTCCGGTGCCTTTACCAATTGGTTTGGTGGTAAAGAAGGGATCAAATATTTGCTGTTGAATATAGCCTGGCATCCCAATTCCATTATCAGCGATCGCTACTTCTAACCAATTTGCATTCACAACATTTGTGCGAATTGTAATTCGATGAGGATTATCTTTAATTTCCTCGGCACTGCGCTCTTCTAAGGCATCAATTGCGTTGACTAGAATATTCATAAACACCTGGTTCAATTGTCCGGCGTAACATTCTACTAAAGGTAAATTCCCGTAATCTTTAATTACTTCTATTTCTGGTCGTTCTGATGTAGCTTTCAGGCGATGTTGCAAAATCATCAAAGTACTGTCTATACCTGCATGAATATCAACGGCTTTAAATTCAGCTTCGTCCATGCGCGAGAAGTTTCTTAATGACAATACAATGTGACGAATGCGATCAGTACCTAACTTCATTGAAGATAATATTTTTGGTAAATCTTCTTGCAAAAACTCTAAATCGATATCCTCGGCAGCTGTGATAATTTCCGGGGCTGGGTCAGGATTATACTGTTGTTGTAACTCTACAAAAGCTAATAAATTTTGAATGTATTCTTGCACATGGGCAAGGTTGCCATGAATAAAGTTAACTGGATTATTAATCTCGTGGGCTACACCAGCTACCAACTGTCCTAAACTTGACATTTTTTCTTTTTGAACTAGCCGCGCCTGCATAGTTTGTAGTTCTTGTAGAGTTTGTTTAAGTTCAGCAGTACGCTGTTCAACACGGTGTTCTAGTTCATTGTTGGCTTTTTCTAGTTGGCTGGCCGAGGTGCGATTTTCTTGGGTAGCGGCTGACAAAATTAATGTTGCAATCGTCAATGCACTCATAAAAGATTGCAACAGTAACAAAGAAGCACCAATAGTGTCTTTAGAAAATGATCCAAACCCTTTAGCTGTACCAACAATTGCAATGATGGCCATCACAATTATTAAAAGTGTAGTTTGCCATTGTTGTAAGCGAAAAGCGGCCCACAGCAACGGTAGCACCATCATATACTCCACTGGATTGTTACTCCAAAAGGCTGCACACCCAATACCAGCTAACAGTAATGTGACTACAAAAAATTCGGCAAGCAAACCTATTTTTAATCGCTGGCGAGTACGGAAATGTTGGAACAACGTTAATATTACCGGAGCAATAATTAACATACTCACATCTGTGCTGACATACCATCCCAACCAAACAAACCTGAAGTTGTCCCAATTTGAAATGCCCACAACACACTGAGTTGTTGCCCCTACTAAGGCAGTTAAGGGTGTAAAGGGGATAATCGAAGCAATAAACTTGATAGCGTCTTGTGCGCGATTAAATGGATAATGTGACGGAATGAAGCGAATAACTAAGGTTGTAATAATTACTGAGTCGATTGTGTTCAGCGATGCAACTACAAAAGAAGCTGGTGTATTGAAAAAAAGCACCCGGTTAATAATAAAATCACAAAGCAACAAGACAATCCAAAACCGTCGCCCAAACAAAAGTATAGTTGCTAAAAACACTCCCGATGAAGGCCAAATTGCAGCCGAACCATCTGAAAATGTAAATACTGTTGATAATTTGGCTAAAGCAAAGTGAATCGGTAGTAGGATGAAAAACCCAATTAATAAAGTGCGATCGCAGCAAAAACGGACTTTTGGAAAAGCTAGTGTTGGGAACATCTGTGGCCTCAGAGCTAGTGATATTGCTCTTGTTAGAGTTCCCAAGCTTGATGATTTTTAACCAGCATTAATTTTCTACCGTGCCAAGAAGGGTATTTGCAATTCTATTTCTTTACAAATCTTAACTATGTAATTTGCCAGCTTACCCAGGAACAGAATTAGAACTTATACCAATTCGCGGCGGACGCTCGCAGGCTTGCTAAAGAACTGAAATTAATCATAATTTTTTACTGTGAGCTATATATTCTAATTTTAAATATCTTCCTCACCTTTACAAGCAGAGTCAGCTTCTCATTCGATGCAGATATAAAAAAACAGCTTTTAAAATTTGTTGATAAGATAACCCCCTGGCTAGTGCAACCAGGAGTGTTGAGCAAAATTCAATATACATTTACAAGCGTTGTAGCAAGTTCAAACCATGAGTGTCGGTACCGCAGGTATTAAAAAGACTGTACTCATTAGCCAACTTTTGTACCTGTTCTGTTTCTTTTGCACTTGGTTTCCAAGGGTTGGGGTTGTTATAAGCATAGAAGGTTTCCACACCATCAATACCGTTTTCAGCCGCCGCCGCAATTAAATCAAAGTGCGATCGCTTGTAACGTGCGGGGTGCGCTAAAACTGCTAATCCCCCAGCTTCATGAATTGCAGAAATAACGTTAATCGCCTCATATTCCCAACCTGTTACTGCTTTTCTTTGCAAGTAAGGTTTTATGCTAGAGTGTTGTGGCTCAAAAGCGTAAGCCAAAATATGAACTTCAGTATCCAACAGGTTGGCGTTGATTTCTGTACCACTCCACAGGTAAGGAGTACTAGCATCTGGATTGTTCCATTTCCAGTCTTCTAACCAATCTTTGGCTACTAAATAGCCGCCAATATTATGATGATCGGTAATTGCCAACCCTTCTAAGCCGATCGCGATCGCTTGTTCCATTAATGCACTCGGCTGTAACTTACCGTCCGAATGGACAGTATGCATATGGAAATTAAATAACTTCGGACAGCTTTGAGCATCAATCCTCTGGAACACTTGTTTTAAAAGTTCGCAAGAAGTAGATGTCCGCGCACAATTTACAACCATAATACCCTCTGCACAAATATACGCAGTTATTTACACACCAGAAAACCTAACCTATAGATAAGAAAGCATCAGCACTTGTAAATAGCTTGTGTAACTATTTCAATAGCCTTACTCAGCAAAATTTTTCAATATGTTAAGACTACGTTAGCAAATCTCAATGATAATGAACATGAGTATTTTCGATGGCTTTTATAAGCTGAAGTAAAAAATATTTCTTAAATAATAATTTGAATACTGAGCGTAGTAATTTTAGAGATTAGAGGCTAGGAGCTAGGAACTAGTAAAACCAAGCAAAAATCAAAAATAAGCATTTTTACTTACTTTAAAATCTAGCCAAAAAATATCTTTTACCAACTCCCAAATCCCAACTCTCTACTCCCTATTTTTACGTAAATAAACCCTCTAATGTGCCTTCGCCAGAAACCACCTCACCAATTGCAAAAGCGGAAATATTTTGTGATGTAAAAAAGGTAATTGCCTGTTCTACTTGGTGAGATGGTAGTAATAAAACAAAACCAACGCCCATATTAAAGGTATTAAACATGGCTTCATTGCTAACTGCGCCAGCTTCAGCTAACCATCGAAATGCGGGAGGAATATCCCAACTGTTGGGGTTAATTTTAATGGCTTGACCTTTGCCTAAACATCGAGGTAAGTTTTCTGGCAAGCCACCACCTGTAATATGTGCCATCCCATGAATTTCTATTCCAGCTTGACGCGCTGCAAGCACTGGTTTGACATAAATGCGCGTGGGTTTGAGAAAAGCTTCACCAATAGTTTCTCCGCCTAACAACTCTGGGGTGTCAGTCCACCCAAAACCACCATCACTGACAATTTTCCGTACTAAGCTTAAACCATTACTGTGTACACCAGCACTAGCTAGAGCGATCGCTACATCCCCAATTTGCACTTGGGAACCATCTAGCATCTGGCTTTTTTCAACAATTCCGACACAAAACCCAGCCAAGTCATACTCACCTACTTGGTAGAAACCCGGCATTTCTGCTGTTTCTCCCCCTAACAAGGCACAACCTGCCAGTTTACAGCCAGAAGCTATCCCTGCCACAACTTGTGTCAGTTGCTCTTTATCTAACTTGCCTGTTGCTACATAATCTAAAAAAAACAGGGGTTCCGCACCTGAAGTCAGTACATCGTTTACACACATGGCGACTAAATCAATCCCAACGGTGTCGTGACGGTTGAGAATTTGGGCGATTTTTAGCTTTGTACCTACGCCATCTGTTCCTGAAACTAAAACAGGTTCTTTATATCCTGTTGGTAGTTGAAAGCAACCACCAAAACCACCTAATCCACCGAGTACTTCTGGCCTAAAGGTGCTGTGAACCAAATTGCGAATTTGATCTACAAAGGCTCTACCAGCCTCAACATCAACCCCTGCATCCCGATAATCCATAAGAGTTAGTCAATAGTCATTGGTCATTAGGAGCCAGTGCGTTGGGCGGCTCTGCCGACTTGTTCGCGTAGCGTCTCCGATAAGGAGAAGCAACTGGCGTTCATTAGTCAATGGTCATTAGTCAATGGATGATAAACTATTGACTAATGACTATGGACTATTGATATTACCTCATTAAAAGACATCATCTTCCATTCCTTGCCACCATTCTCCTAAATTCATTAAGTCCTGGTGGATGTCTGCTAATTCATTGGCGTAGGTATCTTCAGAAATTAGGTTTCGGCGTTCTTGTAATTTTTTCAGACGCAGTTGTACTAATAACCAAGGTTTGGCAATGCTATTAGTTGCTTCTAGGTATTGGGCTAATTCTTTGCTATCCATATTTTTGTTGTGATTTTCATGTTTTTTCTCTGCAAAAAATTAAGCAAGCGATCGCTTTGAAAACTTCACTTCCCTATTTTTAGGGTAGTTCAGAGCGGCGATCGCTACTACCGTGTTGGCAAAATATTTTATTGAAGCAAAAACAGCCACGAATATGAGTCGTGACTGTTAGTAATATTGTACAGATTAAACTGATAGCCTTCGTTGTATAAATTTGGCTCAAGCTGATTACAGCCTTGCTCAAATTAAGCTTTAGCTAGATTTTCAGCCACGAAGTCCCAGTTGACTAACTTATCTAAGAAATTTTGAATGAATGCTGGACGAGCATTTTTGAAATCGATGTAATAAGCGTGTTCCCAAACGTCAAGGGTCAGCAATGCTTTTTTGCCGTGGGCTAGGGGGTTTTCGGCGTTGGGGGTTTTAATGACCTTAAGAGTACCACCATCATCAATTAACCAAGCCCAACCACTACCAAACTGAGTAGCAGCAGCCTGAGAGAACTCTTCTTTAAATTTGTCGAAGCTACCAAAGTCTTTGTCAATTTTAGCTGCGAGATCACCAGTGGGTGCGCCACCACCGCTTGGCTTCAAGCTGTTCCAAAAGAAGGTGTGGTTCCAAACTTGAGCCGCGTTGTTGAAGATACCTGCTTTAGAGGAATCTTGAAAGGAGATTTTGATTACTTCTTCCAGGGACTTATCAGCGAGTTCTGTACCTTCGGTGAGCTTGTTGAGGTTATCCACATAAGCTTTGTGATGCTTGCCATAGTGATACTCGAAGGTCTCAGCTTTCATGCCGTATGGCTCTAGAGCATCTTTTGCAAAGGGTAAGGGGGGCTGTGTAAATGCCATTGTGTGAAATCCTCTCTTTACTGTTTTTCGGACTAAAGCTATTGCTGAAGCTAGGAAAATTACAAGTTTTGTGTTTAGTAGTTTTGATGTCCTTCAGTAGTGGAACATAAAACTTAACAAGGTCATTCTACTACCAAAGTGATGATGAAAACAAAGTAGTTAATTTATAAGTTAAATCTCTAGTCAATTTGATTTATAAATAAAAACAACTAATATTTGATAGCAGAGCTATTTGGGTGATTAAAAATTACCAGATTACCGCCCTTAACTTCTAATATCCTGCATACCATATTAAAAATATACCCCCCTAAGTTAGTGGAGATAAAAACAAGTAAGACTTTAGCAATTATCTTTATTTTACATTCCAAGTCTACCAGAGCCTAAATGCGGCAATTATTTATCTACAATTCTGTTTAGCTAATTTTTAACCTTTGTTTCTCTATCTTTAGAAGTACAATTTTATGATAATTAGTCTGTCTTAAGCTAGATAAATTAGTTTTAAAAGTTTGTGTACTCTTATCTACAATGCTTAATTACAACGAAATATAGATGATTGTAAATCATATCAATTTTAGGTTTGCAAGTGGTGGGTAAGCACTATTTTACTCACCACATTAGCAATAAAAAACTGAATGCAAACCTCTATGAGCAAGCCCTTCAACACGGAAGTAATAGGCAATAAGGAACAGAAACAGTACTAGCCCCGAATCTCAGGTCACAAACCCCTAAATTTATTTCTGAAAAATCAAAATATTTGCAACGAGATAGCGCAAGCCACAAAGTTACCCTATTGCCTGTTCCCTGTTGCCTTTGATTACCATTGAGATAGGCGTTGGTGGTAGTAACTAATAATTTGCGCTGCAACTTCTGAGGCATTCATGCCATCGGTTTGAATTTCCATTGCATCTGCGGCTTTTTGTAAAGGCGAAACTTTGCGAGTGCTGTCTTTCCAGTCACGTTCTGCTATGTCCCGTTCTAGTTGTTCTAAATTAACTTCGGGTTGACCTTGTTTTTTAAAGTCTTGCTGACGGCGGCGGGCGCGTTCACTGACAGAAGCGGTTAAAAAGATTTTCACTTCGGCATCGGGAAAAACGTGGCTACCAATGTCCCGACCTTCGGCGACTAAACCACCTTTTTTACCCCAGTCTTGTTGTTGTTGAACTAATGCTTGACGCACTGCACTTTGGGCGGCGATCGCTGATACTTTAGATGTTACTTCAACGCTGCGAATTTCTTGGGTCACATCGACCTCATCAATCCACACGCGCACAGGCGATTTCAAATCTTGGCTAGGAGTTAGTTGAATTTTGCAAGTATGGGCTAATTCTGCGATCGCACACTCATCGTCTAGGGCAATGCCTTGTTGTACTACTAGCCAAGTAATTGCTCTGTACATAGCACCAGTATCTAAATACACTAGTCCTAATTCTGCCGCCACTTGACGAGCTACTGTAGATTTTCCGGCTCCAGCAGGCCCATCAATAGCAATGACGGGTTGGCGATCGCGCAAGATGGTATTATCAATCAAACGTGTTGCACCAAGACGAGCTGCGATCGCGAGCATTCCTTCCTCCTCAATTGTTTCTAATGACATTAAAGTAGACGGTTCAACCAATTCAATATATTCCACTAACACAGTACTCACCTTAGCCAACTCTTGCTGTACGACTGCTATCAGTTGGCTGCTTTGACGCACACCAGATTTAAATGCAGCTTCAGCTTTTCTTAAGCCGCGATATAAAACCGCCGCTTGCTCTTTTTGGGTCACACTCAAGTATTGATTGCGCGAACTCAAAGCCAGACCCGACGCTTCTCGGACTGTAGGACAAGCCACAATTTCTACCGGCAAATTTAAATCAGCCACTAGTCTTTGAATAATCGCTAGTTGCTGACCATCCTTTTGACCAAAGTAGGCTCGATCAGGCTGCACCAAGTTCAAAAGCTTAGTCACAATCGTCGCTACACCCTGAAAGTGACCTAACCGAGTACGACCACACAAACCTGATATCATAGCAGATGGCGGGATTACTTGTGTTACCGTAGATTCTTGTATATTTTTCTGAGGTACTCCCATCGCCTCCGGAGTAGGAGCAAAAATCGCATCCACCCCAGCATCTTCGCAAAGTTTTCGGTCTTGCTCTAAAGTTCGAGGATAGCGTGCATAATCTTCGTTGGGGCCAAATTGCAAGGGATTAACAAAAATACTGACAATTACAGTCGAATTGTCTTGTTTAGCCCGTTGAATTAAGCTTAAATGGCCTTTATGCAAACCCCCCATTGTCGGCACTAAACCGACTGCTGTCCGATCCCAACTGCTCATTTCATCTGCAACCAGAGCCTCTGAAACTGTCAGCTGGCTTTGCGAGCGAAGTTTATTTAAATAGCAGCGTAAAGCTGCGACTGTTGTCAGCAGGCGCACAAAATTCCCCTAGTTCTTCTAACCCTCCCCCGTTAGTTTATATCTGAATTTGGGGGAAAAGATGTGAGAACCAGGGGAATTAGAAATTAGGTAAGTTTGAAGGATAAAGTATAGGAATTTGATATTGAGATTGAGCCTTTGTCATTAATTCGCGCCAAGCGCGTCTAGGGAAAACACTACGCCGAACAGCTAAGAGAATTTTGGATTTTGGATTGTTAAATTACCAATCTCAAATCTAAAATTTAAAATTGTTTATGCCGAACATCCTTCAAACTACCCAAAGCTTATCGTCCCAAAACTTCGATATGGACTGGTGCAACACCACTGCTGACCATTCCTAAAATGCGAGCCGCACCAGCAGACACGTCAATTACTCGACCCCGGATATACGGGCCGCGGTCATTGATACGTAATACGACAGACCGACCATTGCGAGTATTGGTCACTCTGACTTTTGTGCCAAGGGGCAAGCTGCGGTGAGCAGCCGTCATAGCTTCGGGATTAAATCTTTCACCGCTAGCAGTTCTACTGCCTGAGCCATCATAGCCGTAAAAGGATGCCATGCCTCTAAAGGTAAGTCTGATGTTACCAACGGCAATTTGTTGTGGCAGTTTTGGTAATGAAAATGGTGAACGCTTTGGTAAATTAGCTATTTCCTCGATAGGGGATGCGTTACCAATTAGTCTGCGTAAGCGGTTGGTTGCTTGTAATGCGTCTTGTGCCAAATTATCGGTGGTGTCTGCTAAACGAGTACTTTCGTTGATTTCCACCAATTCTTGATCTTTGAGTTTGATTGTATAGCGATCGCTCGGCTTTTGCTTAACGGAAGAATTTTTATCTTGGGTTTGATTAGCAGTTTTGTTATCTGCCTTCCAACTGACAGTAATCTGCTTCGCATCCACGTTGTCTTGAATCAGCTGGTTGATTTTAGCTGCTAATACCCCAGCTTTGTGAACGGGATCGTTTTCTAAAGTAGCGACTTTGTTGCCAGCATCGGCTAAATTTCCAGTGCTTGCCACCTTCGTTGAGTTGCTAGCAATAAGGGCGTACGACTGCACGCCCTCTTTTTCTCCTATTACACCTTGTTTGGTTTCACTACTCGCAACTGGCTGAGAACCCACAAAGGTGAGTACTGGAATATTCCGGATATACAGGGTTGCCGCCTGACGACCTTCTACGCTGTGAGAATAAATACTTGTAATCACAGCATCGGATGTTTGTTTCTCTGCTGGGGATTGGAACTCTCCTACCTTAACCACGTCACCATCGGGTAACTGTTGAGAAACTTGATGAGTTTCCTTGGTAGTTTCAGTTCGACCCACAGAGGGAATCCCCGTAAGAGTCACGAATAGGGCGACAATAGTCCACAAATGTCTTTGGTTCATGCGTCCAATTTTAAAGCGACTGTAGAACAGCAGTTGTTTGATTCACGGATTTTTGATGCCACAAAGAGCAAAGATTTCCTCAAAATCGAACTCGTTCCGCTTTCACTTTGTTGTTCATAACTGCAACAGACTAACACGAACTTTTGGACTTGGGGATCAGGGTTTTACCGTAAATAAGCATAATTTTCTCCAATTCAAATGACAATTATATAGGCAGAACCTTGTTGAAATGCGGATTTCAAGGATGTAGCGTTTTTTTCGAGTAATAACGAGACTCTTAATAATAGTTTACATAACTCTCATAAAAAAATATCCAAAAAATCATGCAAATAGCTGGCTAATAGTATTAGATAAAGTGTATGTTGCATAACATATATAAATTTTTAATAGTAGTTATAATTTATAAATATATTTAGTATTAAATCAATTACAAATATCAAATAAAATCATTTTGTGTAATTTATATTTTGTGCTACAAGCTTTATTAATAAAGGCTTTGAGCTAAATATATTATTTATTTCATAAAAATATTTTATATTTAAACAGAACGTTTGTATTATTACACTACATGGAAATATACTACTTTTTATAATTAAAAACGTAATATAAAGCACTATATATATGTTCGGTAATCAGCAATAAAACCAGGGGTAGTAGTAACTAATAATTTTGACAATTAAAAGAAAAATAATAATGAGAAAATTAAAAAACTCTGACGAGCGTACATCAAGGAATTTTGGATTGTAGCAAATGCTACATCAAAATTTGTTCGCTCAAAACATTTAATCAAGCAATATTTCCTAGAGCAAACTATTAGCTTCATGGCAAAACAAGCAAATTCAGAAGATTTAGAAATAATTACTTCACCATTGTTATCTGTTCTCAAAGACTTGCATTCTAAGTACAAGTCTCTGCGGGAGGGTGCAGTCGCAAACTATATTCCAGAATTAGCCAAGGTAAACCCGGATTTATTCAGCATTTGTATAGTGACAGTGGATGGTCAAGTTTACGAAGTTGGAGATTCTCAACAACTATTTACTATCCAGTCAATGTCAAAAGTTTTTGCTTATGGACTGGCACTAGAAGATCATGGACGAGATTATGTGTTGACCAGAGTTGGTGTAGAACCGACAGGAGATGCATTCAACTCGATTATTTTGGATGAGCAATCGAAGCGACCATATAACCCAATGGTAAACGCTGGGGCGATCGCTACCACTAGCTTAATTAAAGGTGCGGGTGCAACCGAACGCCTCAACCGCGTGCTAGATATGTTTCGTCGCTACACAGGCCATGACGTATTTGTGGATATTTCCGTATTTACTTCTGAACGCAGTACCGGACATCGCAACCGAGCAATGGCGCACCTAATGCTGAACTTTGGCATGATAGACCACAATATCGAAGAAGCATTAGACCTTTATTTTCAGCAGTGCGCCGTGATAGTGAATTGCCATGATTTAGCAGTGATGGGGGCGACATTAGCGAACAGAGGTATTAACCCCATTACAGGCGAACGCGCTGTAGACCATCAATATATAAAGGATATGCTGAGTGTCATGTACACCTGCGGAATGTACAATTTTGCAGGCGAATGGGCGTATACAATAGGAATTCCCGCCAAAAGTGGTGTTTGTGGCGGAATTTTTGCTGTTGTGCCTAATCAAATGGGTATTGGTGTATTTTCGCCATTATTAGATGTGCGTGGTAACAGCGTGCGGGGGGTTGAAGTATGTAAAGAACTGTCTCGGCAGTTATGTTTACATATGTTTGAGTGTAAAGGGGGAAATTAGGGAGTAGGGAGTCGGGAATGGGGTAAGGGTTTTGCTCATCCCTCAACCCCTGGTTTTTTTTGATCACTGTCTAACTGCGATCGCATCCAGTTAGTATCAGCCTCACTTAATGCAGGTGGAGGTGGATTTTGGCTGTAGTCAATAGATAATTCATAACCCGCCTCATCATAGATAGCATTAAGCGCAGCTTGTAAATTTAGGACTGCATCGGGGTCATCTTCCCGTAGGGGAACAGGAATTATTGGTAAAGTCTCCTGTAAAGTTACAGGCCAGACATCAACTAATCCTGATTGCGATCGCGTTAAAGTTATCAAGTAAGGAACATCTGGGATACGGGGATGGTTAAAGGGTCTACTTCCCCGACGCAGCAAATCTATTTCGATTAAATGTACGTTGGCATTATACAAACGCTGGCGTTTTTTTCGATAATCACTAATCCCTGGTTCGCGCTTGTTAACCGGGGAGAGAATTTCGATACAGCTTACTAGTATGTTATTGGCTGTATCTCTAATTTCTACAGTCGGAATTCTGACTTCCACAGGTTGAACGACTGGCAGCGTCAAAGGTGCGGGAGTGGTTGCCACACCAGATGATTGATTTTGCGGTTCAATATCGCGGCGTTGTCTTAACTGTAATACCTCAACATCTGGGTATAAAATGCCGATTTCACTGGATGGCGATACATCTTCAACCACATACACCTCAAGCCTTGCAGCATATTTTGGTCGAATTTGAGGGACAAGAAAAGCACGGATTTTACTAGCAAGGGCATTGTGTACATCACTCCACAAATAGCCTTCAAGATACGGGTTCATCCCAGGGAATGGCGAGGGCATTTGACCAACGTGGGTAACTATATGTTGATTCTAGAATTTGATGCTGGGATAAAAGCAAAGTTATCGACACATCACCTTGGTAATAGTTAAAACCGATGAAGGATGATCAAGGTAATATGAAGGCGATCGCTTAAACCTCAGAATACAATTGCTGTTTTCTTGTCCTTGATCCTCCTGACTTCTTAAATAGACATCTCAGCAGGAAAGGTCATGGCTAAAGAAACGACATACTTAGAGTTATCAGAAGTTAACGGAAGTTCCCACAAGTTTTATGAGGTCATCGTCGAGGATACCCAAGTTAGCATCCGCTACGGTCGCATCGGTGATGCAGGACAAACGCAGACGAAAACTTACCCGACACCAGATAAAGCAAAAGCTGAAGCTGCGAAAAAAATTAACGAAAAACTAAAAAAAGGCTATGAACCTGCTGTTATCGGTGTGCGTCAAAAGCGTCCTGTCACCCGCCGCCAAGTCACTAGTACAGTTTCGACAGCCAAAAAAGCCCCAATTTTATGGAAATTTGCTTCTAATTCAGCCGCTTTTGGGATTTTCGTTGATGCTAATCGTTGCTGGGTAGGAAATCAAGCCGGTCAAGTTTTTGCGGTGAACCATGAAGGTAAAGTGAGTAATCAATTTAAATTACCGGATGGTGTGAAATGTTTAGTTGCTGACGATATTTGGATTTATGCTGGCTGTGATGATGGTAATGTCTATGACTTGACTGGCAAGTTACCCCGCGTCGCCTACAAAATTGATGAAAATGTCGATATTTTTTGGCTAGATATTAAAGATGGTTTACTGGGAGTTTCCGATGCCAACGGTGGTGTCACAACCATAGATCATAATGATGAATCACAGTGGACGCGTTTGAGTCAAGGTGATTCTGGCTGGATGGTACGCTGTGATGAAGCTGGTATTTATCATGGTCATAGCGGAGGCGTGACGATGTACGATAACCAAGCAGGCCGGATGGTTTGGCATCAAAAGACTGGCGGTAGTGTGCTATTCGGTTGGCAAGAAAAATCGGCAGTTTATGCAGGTACTAGCGACAGGAAAGTTTACAGTTTTAGCAAGAAAGGTGAACCACTTTCTATATATAAATGTGATGCAGGCGTTTATTCTTGCGCTACTGCACAAGATGGTAAATATGTATTTGCTGGTGACAATAATTCTTCAATTTACTGCTTTAATCAAGCTGGGGAACGCTTGTGGAAGTTGGGGACTGGTTGCGGTTCGGCTTTATCGATGCAATTTTTCGACGATCGCATTTATATTGTGAGTACCGATGGTTTTCTAGCTTGTATCGATGCGAGTGAAAGTGCGATCGCATCTGCTCAAGCAGGTACAATTCCCGAAGCTACTGTGATCAAAGCACCAAAAACCGAGGGAGCCACACCTTCAGAAGTTCTCGAAACTACAACTAATACTACTGGTGGTGTAATTGTTGAGTGTTTTCAGGACGGGAGTAAATTGAGAGTGAGAGTTATTTCCCCAGGGTACAACTCCAAATGGAACGTGCAGTTTCCGCAAGATATTCGCCAAGCAGGCGATCGCTATCTCGTCCAAGAAGTAAGAGAATCAGCTAGGGGTGGCTTTTACCGTGCTTACGGCGATATTAAAAAATTGATTTAACATTCCAGACGCGCCTAGTCGCGTCTCTCAAAATATAAATAGCCAAAGTAATTAGGAAGGACATCAATAGATGATCAACCCTAAACCCTAAAATACTTTTAACTCTGTCACCTGTAACCTATCACCTGTAACCTACTATATAGATAAACTTTGAGAATTCATCCTCAAGGAACTTAGCAGTTAGTACCATAAATTAGTTCAATCAAAGAATGGTACACTCCAGCAATTGAGAAAATGACCATCAGCCCGTTGCCAAATCTCCAAAATCAAGAGCGATCGCTTAACACTACTGTGCCAAACTTAGGATTGGTTTGTATCACAGCCTCTCAACAAGTACGCTTTAAAACAATTACACGCACACGCTACTTGAAACTCTCCCTCCAGGAACGGGAAAGCACTCTGCGATTACTTTATCAAAATAATTTACAAAAATTACATGATGCCTTGTCATTTTGTCAAGCAAACCAGATTCGCTTGTACCGAATGCCTTCGGGTTTGTTTCCGATGAGCGATATAGAAGACAAAATCGGCGCGAATATCTTAGAACAAATGAGTGCTGATTTAGAAAAAATCGGTCAACGGGCAGAAGCTTTAGGTATCAGAATGGTACTGCATCCCGATCAATTTGTGGTGCTGAGTTCCGATTCACCCGAAGTTGTGCAGAATAGTATCAAAATCTTAGCAGACCACGCCCGCAGCTTAGATTTACTAGGTTTACCTCGTTCACCTTGGTCATTGATGAATATTCATGGCGGTAAATCTCAACGCGCCGAACAGTTGGTGAAGGTGATTTTACAACTGCCACCAGCCATCAAAAATCGCTTAACCTTAGAAAACGACGAATACGCCTATAGTTCCAGTGAAATTTTAGCAGTCTGTCAGCAAGCTGGAATCCCGTTAGTATTTGATGCCCATCACCATATTTGTCACGAAAACTTAGATAGCTATGATGAACCGAGTGTAGTGTCTATGTTTGAAGCGGCGCGAACAACTTGGACAAATCCCGATTGGCAATTAGTTCATATTTCTAACGGTGAGACAGCGTTTAAAGATAGGAAGCACAGCGATTTAATTACCGATATGCCTAGTATTTATAGGCAAGCACCGTGGATAGAAGTCGAAGCCAAACGCAAAGAAGAAGCGATCGCCTATTTGCGTGATTGGTGGCTTATGGGACAATAATATTTTTGTTGAGAAAATTTTGCGCTGCATGGAATAATTAAAAGACTATGGCGATCGCAATCGATTTTGGGACTAGCAACACAGTCATTGCTCGTTGGAATCCTGTTACCCAACAAGCAGAAACTCTGAGTTTACCTGGTTTATCAATTCAACAAAGTCTCAATCCTCCACTCATACCCAGCTTGGTGTATGTGGAAGACGCAGCACAGGGTAAAGTTTTAGTAGGGCAACAAGTACGCGATCGCGGTTTGGATCTCAAAGGCGAAGCGCGATTTTTTCGCAGCTTCAAGCGCGGTATCGGCGCAGAAATTCAAGGCTTTTTACCAGAATTAGACGGACAAATCGTTACCTTTGAGCAAGTTGGACAATGGTTTCTCTCGCAAGTAATTGAACAACTAGCACCCTTAGAAGGCGGCTTAGATTCTTTAGTATTAACCGTCCCAGTAGATAGTTTTGAAGCTTATCGCCATTGGTTAGGCAAAGTTTGTCAAAGCCTTCCTGTTGAACAGGTGCGGATGTTAGATGAACCGACAGCCGCCGCCTTGGGTTATGGCTTGGCAGATCAAGAAAATCTCTTGGTAATTGATTTTGGTGGCGGTACTTTAGATTTATCTCTAGTGGGGTTAGATAAAGGCGCACAAGGAAACACTAAACCTCTAGGGTTTTTGCTCAAATTTGGTAATAAATCCTTAGCAGAGAATTCAAAGCAAAAAGTCAAAACTGCGCGTGTCTTGGCGAAAGCTGGGCAAAATTTAGGTGGTACTGATATTGATAATTGGATAGTTGATTATTTCGCCAAAACTCAAGAATTAGCCGTGAGTCCTTTGACAACGAGATTGGCAGAAAAAGTCAAAATTCAGCTATCAACTCAAAACCAAGCGAGTGAAGTTTATTTTGATGATGAAACATTTGAAAGTTATGAGTTAAATTTAGACCGCGATAATTTAGAAAATATTCTCAAAGAACACGCATTTTTTGAGCGGCTAGATGAGTCAATGACAAATCTATTGCAACAAGCACGCCGTCAGGGAATCGAATTAGCAGATATTAATGCAGTGTTGTTAGTTGGTGGAACTGTACAACTACCAGCAGTGCAGACATGGATAAAACAGTATTTTGAGCCAGAGAAAATCCGGTGTGAAAGGCCTTTTGAAGCGATCGCTCAAGGTGCGTTACAGTTATCTCAAGGCTTAGAAATCAAAGATTTTCTTTACCACAGTTATGGGATACGTTACTGGGATCGACGCAACCAACGTCACAGTTGGCATCCGGTTATTAAATCAGGGCAAGCTTATCCGATGAATCAACCTGTGGAATTATTCTTAGGCGCATCTATGGAGAATCAACCCAGCATTGAATTAATTATTGGGGAATTAGGCGCAGACACAGGTAATACCGAAGTTTATTTTGATGGCGATCGCTTGATTACCCGCCGTTTAGATAGCGGTGAAACCACAGTCAAACCTTTAAATGATAGCGCAGGTGCGAGAACTATTGCTCAACTTACCCCACCAGGATATCCGGGGAGCGATCGCGTGAGAATTTTGCTTCAAGTTGATGACCAACGCTTTTTGCGAATCTCCGTTGAGGATTTGCTGACGAATAATATTTTGCTAGAAAATCAGCTTGTGGCACAGTTAAGTTAATCAATAAAACATTATTCTGCTTATTTGAAAAATCACCTGCAAGCATAACTATAAATTTACATTAGATTGCAGGTGAACAAGGTATAAATTTTAAGAAAAAATAAGGGTTTTGCATTTTGATACATTATTTTACTATTCTGTCAAAGCGTAAGTCTTATACTTGATCTCTGACTTTACAACCTGTTACTGGGCAAAAGTAACAAGTCTATGATTTCGCCAATTATTAAACCTGATCCTGCTAACAATGTTAACGCCCAAAAAGAATCTCGTTTGTTAAAGCCAGCAAAACGCATTTCTAAATCAGCTAACAACGTAGTTGCTATTGGGATCACGAATAAACTACACAATAGTGTCCAAGTTGCAATTAAAGCAATTGAGCCACTTAAAAATAAGATCACAACTAAAGTTTTTGAACCAAACGCCACCAAACTATTTAGCCAAGAATTACTTTTGCGGACAACAGCGATCGCAACAGCCGCAATGAAAGCTCCTACTAACCAAATAATGTGATGCACAGCCAGATACCAGCCTAATAAAGCATAAGCTAACCACAGTAATACAAGCGGCATCACGGGAATCCCAGTGAAAAATTCTGCATTCATTTTTTCTCGGCTGGTAATAATTGTAAGATTATGATTTTTAATTCTAATTAAAATAGACGATTGCAATTTCTGCAAAAAGTAATTAATATTTTGCAACTACCTGCTTAAGAAAATTTAATATACATTTCAATTCTTTTGAAAATTGTAAAAAAAATATACTTTGATCGCTGTTGCTTTTATTTACAAGCTAAGTTTATAGAGGTTATAAAAAAGGTATATTTATTTCAAAGGTCAATTAATTGAACAGTTCAGTTATAATGCTTTTGCTATCAATGCCGTTGTCGAAAAATAGTTACTACTATTATATTGACAGACATTAGCATGATTTTATCTACTTTACAAGCTCAACTTTCAGACTATTTCTTTAGATATATATCCATTAGATATAATCAAAACTATCGGCAGAGATGTGAGAAATTGTCTTCTGCTAAACATATAATTAGGGATATAAAACAAACTATTAATATTAACCTTACTAAAATGCAGTAATTATATATTATTTGTATTTAATATTTCAGGCTGGTTAAGCATATACTTGGTAGTAAAATATTATACAGTGTATTGCTAAATCGCATATTTTTTGTAAGTTATTTAAGACTTTGAGTTAATCATTAAACGCTTTCAGAATCAAGCAGCTATAGATATATTTTTACAGGTAAATTATTATTATGTTAAGTAACGCCAACCAAAAAAAAATACAAGAAATAAATAATATTTATTATGTAAGCCGTAGCGAAATCAAGCAAGAGAAAACACAACCGCAAGGCTTAAATACTCACGAAATAGCCCTAAACTTAAGCCCAATCGCTCTTCTTAGTAGCTGGATAATTTTTTTCCTAGTATTACGCAAAGTTCGCACATTTTTAGATAATAAAATGGTTTTTACAGTCAAGACTGTGCATCAAGTTCCCTGTAAAAACTGCCGCTTTTATTCTAATAACCATTATCTTAAATGTGCGGTTCAGCCGTCGATTGTGATGACGGATGAAGCCAAGAATTGCTCTGAATACTCGCCCAAAAACGAGAAATTGACAGGAAAACAGTTTTTTAAGCAAAGAGACTAGTACCGCAGGGCGGAAGTCAAAAGTCAAAAGTATTATTGAATAGGCTTTTTCGGAATTTTAAACGGTTGCTCTATTTACGCCATGCCATACACTAAGGCGTTAAAGCATATTAAAACCGCAGTCGATCTAGGAAGGCATTTTTATCCTTGGTGATGAAACTGGTTTCAACAGGCTTGTCTTCTTCAATTAGTTGCTTTTGTAGAGAAAGTTTATGCCTCAACAGCGATCGCCTGTCTAATACCGTTACAATTGATCATAATTTTGAGAGCATAGCTCATTTTTATAGCTTCCAATTGTTAACTAAATTAGGGATATACAGCAGATTTTAGCTAGCGCAAGTGCCAATTGTCAGAACAGAACAATATAGCAAAAGCCTTGTAACCCTGTTTCCTGGTGTATCTTATTCCTGCTTGAGAAACTGTAATTGATACTAAGTCTTCAAAAGGCAAAAGTAAAGTTTAGTATCAAAGCCCATCCTTAAAATTTAGTTGTGATAACTTAGTAATTGAAGCTGAAAAGCTTCCCTGGCAGATTAACAGCCAATGTTCAATTTAGTTAAGAGGTAAAAACGCTGTTTAATTTCAATCTGTCTCGTTTTAACAACAACACCCAACTCGAACACTAATATTTCCTCTTATTGGTAACTGAGGCATGATAACTGATTTTTGAATATATTTAAATCAGTACAAGCCTAAAGTGATTAATGAATGTGAGGAAGTCTCTAAGTTAGTAGAAGCTTGGGTGTTGTTGTTTTAAGTATTTACAGCAGGCAAAAGAGAACAGGCGATATAGTTTTGATTACTCAAAACAAAATTACTTTACCATCCCCAAGTTCCAGGCCCACCTTTAAATGGCCCGACAATATCACTAGTAATCCAACCACCATAAAAATTTCCTGGTTGTGGTTGTACTTTTTCTCCATCTACATAACAAGCATCCATAAGATGAGCATAAAAAGCTACATGATCTTTAATTGATGCAAAATTGTCTGTAGGACTAGGGTAAAACCAAGCAGCGTTTTGGGCCTCTTTATCTTCAACCCGGATGGTGTAATAACCCGCACGACCTTTCCATTCGCAAAAACTAGATTGCGGTAATAAAATCAAATATTCCATTTTAATATCTGCTGGGGGGATGTAGTAAGAAGGCGGATGGCTAGTTTCTAAAACACGTTTGGCGTTGTGGGTGTCTGCAATAGTTACGCCATTAAAAATAATCTGTATATGTTTGTTGGTAGGTTCTAAGCGAGGGGGACGGGGATAATCCCATACTGATTCTTGTCCGGGTGCAGGTTCGATGCGCTGAGGAAAAACCATACAAATAGGTAAAAATAAATATGCGATCGCCTCTACTTTAACGTAAAGGCGATCGCATATTTTATTCCTTTAAATACTTCTATGGAAATACGATTGTTTGATCAGCAAGATGCAGAACAAATCGCCCAATTATTCCATGAAACAGTACGTCAAGTGAATATCCACGACTACTCAAACAATCAAGTCGCAGCCTGGGCCCCAGATGATATTCATTTTAGAAACTGGGCAAAAATTTGTTCAGAACGATTTACTTATGTTGCTGATGACAAAGGTGTAATAGCAGGCTTTGGCGAGTTAGAGTTAAACGGACATATAGACTGCTTCTACTGCCATAAAAATTATCAGCGCATGGGCGTTGGTAGTCAAATTTATGATGCAATTGAGGCGAAAGCTCAGGAATTAGGGCTTAACCGCTTATATACTGAAGCGAGTATTACCGCCAAGCCATTTTTCTTGCACAAAGGATTCTCTATCATCCGAGAACAACAGGTAGAACGTAGAGGAGAAACTTTTATTAATTATGCAATGGAGAAGTTTTTAATTTCTCGTTGATTTATATAGCAACCCGTCTCTGACCAAGGGAAGGATGCGAGTAGCGCGGGTGGGGTGTATTTTATGTAGCTGGAAATTGCTATATTTTGAATTTCATTTAGTAGATAGATATGGTGCGTTACGGCTCATCCTGAATTTCTTAAACTCCCAAATCCTTACATAGCCGTAACACACCCTACTTAATATTTACCACCTAAGATTGACTGAGGTAGAGTAAATATTAAGCTTAAAAAGTGCAGATTTACCGTACTTCTTTCAAACTATCAATTTGTTTGGTAAACATCTCAGTAAACAGACTCATCACAGTTCTTTCTTCACGCACTTTAATATTAGCGGTAATCGACATTCCTGATTGTAAAGATAGTTGTTTACCACTGACATTTAGTGATTGCTTATCTAACGAAATTCGGGCAGGGAAGCGATAGAATTTATGATTTTCATCTGGTGGTAAAGCATCAGAACCAATATCAGTTAGTTCACCTTTAATATCGCCAAATTCGCTGAAAGGAAAAGAATCAATTCTGACATCAGCTTTCATACCTTTTTGTACAAAACCAATATCTTGATTAGTAATGAAAACATCGGCAATATAGCTTTCATTAGGTACAATTTGCAGTAGTTTTTGTGTGGCGTTAGCTACAAATCCAGAATTTTTTGCTTGTAAATCAAAAACTACCCCATTTACAGGTGCGCGCAATTCTTGATATCTCAAATTCTGTTGAGATTGAGAAATTTTACTATTGATATCTGCCAAACGTTGTTCATTCTCCAGAATATTTTTCATAAACTGGCTATCGATATCGGCAATGCGCTGTTTGTTTTGGGATATTTTTTCTAAAACATCTTTACCGGAAACAGCTACAGTATTCCTTAACTGTTGCCGTCCTTTTTCAATGTCAAACAGGAGGCGTTTCTCTTCTTCTTGTAATTGCTCTACTTCTGCTTGGAGATTTTGTACTTGTTGTTGCTGATTCAGATATTGTAGCTGAGAAATTCCACCCTCTTCTGCCAGAATTTTTATCTTACCGAGAATCTTTTGCTGAATAGCTAAACTAGATTGGGTATCAAGAATTTTGACTTGATTTTGTGTGAGTTGCTTTTTAATTTTCTCAACTTCTAGCTGTGCTGCATTTGCTCGACTTACTAATTCTAATTTAGAAACTTGCAGGCGTTGTTGCTCATCTAGGCCCAGCCCTTGAGCAGTGGTAGAATTTCTTAATTCTTTTCGCAACAATTCATTTTCACTAACTAATGCTGCTCGACTTTTTAATAAAAAAGCTGCGTCTGTTGGTAACTTACTTTGTAAAAATTCTATTTCCGAAAGTACAGCATAGCTTGAACCCATCAAGCGGCGATAAATTTGATTCTCTCTAATTAAGCTATTACGAATATTAGTTAATGAATTTAATTCTGCTACGGTCGTCACAGTATCAAAAGTCAGCAACAAGTCTCCTTTCTTGACAATTTGCCCATCCTTAACAAAAACTTCTTTTACTACTCCATTAACAGGAGCTTGAACATCTTTTACGGTTCCTTTTGGTTTTAATTGACCTGTGGCGGGTACAACTTGTTCGATTTTAGCAACAGAAGCCCAAATCACCCCAAAACAAGCTAAAGCCATTAAGGTCAGCATAATTGTCCTTGACCAAACTGGAGATTGACGCAATACAACCGACTGCTCAAATTTATCAAATTTTTGATGAATTAAAGGCTGTTGAGACTTAGCTGCCGATGACAAAACTATTGAATCTGTTTTAGTTTTTGGATCATGTTTACCGTTACCATTGTTGCCATTTAAACGGCTGCCATTAATTTGAGTCATGGTATTTTTACCCGTGGTTTATAAGTAGAAGTTAGGAGCGAAGCAAGAGTGAAAAGAATGACAAATGACTAATCACACATTAACTTCTTGCTGTTGGTATAGGTAAGAGTAATGGCCTTTTGCTGCCATTAATTCTTGATGGCTTCCTTGTTCGATGACTCTGCTAGCATCCATAACAACGATAGTGTCTGCATGACTGACTGTGTTCAGGCGGTGGGTAATGAAAAATACTGTACTACCTTGGAATGCTTTGGCTAAGTTGAGGCAAACTTGGCGTTCTGTGGGGTAATCTAAGGCACTGGTAGCTTCATCTAAGACTAACAGTTTTGGTCGTTGGAGTACAGAACGAGCGATCGCAATTCTTTGTCTTTGTCCCCCTGAAAGTCCCGCGCCTCTTTCACCGACGCGTGTATTGTAACCATTGGGTAAACCCATAATAAACTCATGGGCGCAGGCAACACGTGCAGCTTCAATAATTTCTTCGGTAGTAGCTTCGGGGTTAGTTAAAGCAATATTATCTTGCACTGTCCCGTCAAATAACAAGGTTTCTTGAGGGACTACGCCTACCTGTCTTCTTAAGGAGTAGAGTTCGACTTTGGCAATATCATAACCATCAATTAAAATTCTGCCCGACTCGACATCATAAAGTCTGAGCAATAATTTCATCATCGTACTTTTACCGGAGCCACTTTGCCCGACAATGCCCACAAATTGTCCGGGTGTAAATTCGATATTAATGTTAGTCAGTTGTAGGGGGCCGCTAGGTGCAAAACGGAAGGAAACGTTTTCAAATTTAACTGCGCCGTTAATTGCAGGTAAGGGAATATTGCCTCGGTCTGCTTCGCCTTCTTCAGGTGTATCGACAATATCACTCAACCGTTCTAGAGATAATGCTGTTTCTTGGAAGCTTTGCCAAACTTGTGCTAACCGTAAAATTGGGCTAGTAACGTAACCAGAAATAATCCGAAAAGCAATCAATTCTCCTAAGGTTAATTCTCCTTTTAATACCAGATAAGACCCAACCCATAAAACTAGTAAGCTACTCAGTTTATTGAGGAAGTTACTAGTAGAATTAGCCAAAGTGGAAGTCACAACAGTTTTAAAACCAGCCCCGACATACCGAGCATAACGTTCTTGCCAAGAAAAGCGCGATCGCAATTCGATATTTTGCGCTTTGACTGTTTGAATACCTGACATCACCTCAACCAAATAAGATTGAGTTTCGGCATTACGTTCGGCTTTAGAACGTAACTGTCTACTGACTGTTGGAGAAGCAATTAAGGTAACTAAAATAAATATCGGAATCGTACCTAAACCTACTAATGTCAGTTGCCAACTGTAAAACAGCATGACAACAATATAAACTAACGAAAATACGGCATCTAACCCTATAGTTAAGGCTGTACCTGTGAGAAACTGCCGGATATTTTCTAACTCATTAATTCGAGTTGACAATTCACCCACTGGTCGCTTTTCAAAATAACGCAGTGGTAGCCGTAGTAAATGGTCAATAATCTGCGAACCCAACCCCATATCAATGCGGTTGGTAGTATCTACAAACAAGTAAGTCCGGAGGGTAGTGATGACAGCTTCAAATAGCCCGACAACTAATAGCAATACCCCTAAAACATTTAACGTGCTAATACTATTTTGGACAATAACTTTGTCGATAATTAGCTGAATAACCAAAGGGTTAGCCAGTGCTGCCAATTGTACAAAGAAGGAAGCAATAAAAACTTCTATTAGTACTCGACGGTAGCGCGATAAATAAGGTATAAACCAGCTGATGCCAAATCTTTCTTTGGGTGTTTCTTTAGTTGCACTCAGCAGTAACACCTGCATTTGTGGCGGATAATTGCTTTCATCAACTTCTAAATTTGCCACCAGTTCTCCTGGTTTGCAGCGTACTATGCCTTGAGATGGTACACCCACAACCACATGATGTGCATCAGCCGCATATAACACGGCGTAATTTTCACGATAGCGAATTAGTGCTGGTGTAGGAATACGTGCAATAGCAGCTGTCGGTAAACCTACTAACTGTGCTTTCAAGCCAATTAACTCTGCTAAATACGCGCAAGCAGGTAAAGATATACTACCTTGGCGTTTGATTTGCTCAGTTAAAATGCGACGTACTACTTCCCGGCGCAAGGGAACTTGTAAATGCTTAGAAAGCATTTGAAAACAAGCAAATGCTGCATTTAATTCGCCTTTACCGCCGACAAAGGGATATTTTAATTTTTTGTTAATTTGTGGTTGATATTCTTGTGGAGTAGCGTCTTCAGGTGCGTAGGGAATATCTAACTCTGCTGTAACAGCTGGTTGAATGTCATTTACAGATATTTCCTCTGTTTGAGTGTAGCTGTCTAAAAATAATAAATCTTGGGGAGCAAAACCAATTAGACGTGCGGGACTGCTACCAGAAACTTCAATTAAGCCATCGCTCAATTCTAGACGCGAACCTGGTTCTAAATTTTTGACAGTACTGCCACTCACAAACCAAACACTGCTGCTATCTAGCTGGCTATATGGTGTTTTGCCAGGGGGAAGGTAACATATCTTAACACCTGACAAAGCTTGTTCTGTTACTTCTTTGAAGTTGGCTACGGCATTAGCTTGGTTGGCTACTTGCACACCCAAGACATCAAAAACTTCTGAGATATTGCTGAGGTTGCGGCGGCTATCAGCAAATTCTGGGTAATTAGCTATGAGGTGTAAATATTCTTCGACATTCAATGCCAAACATATTACCTCAGTAGAAGCGATCGCAATCTCACAAGCTACTTGGCGTAAACAACTAATTTCCCCAATAATTGCACCTGGTCGTAACAAACTTAAGGTAGTTGCTACTTGTGTTTGCGGTTCGTATCCTAACAGGCGGACTTGTCCTTCATAAAGAAAGATAATTTTATTGGGTATGCTTTCTTTGCCAATAATTTTCTGACCTATGCGATAGCGCCAAGCCTCTAGCTTTTCAGAAATACCGGCAATTACTTGTGAGGGCAGTTTGTCAAATCCCTCAAGTTTAGAAATAAATTCTTGAAAAGCACTTTTAATATATGTCATGCTGTAAATTTAATAATTTATTTGTATTATCTACTACTTAAGGATGGGTCTTAATTAAGATAACAAAAAAGAAATAGCCAAATATTATCGATTGATTAAGCCCCTATCTGTGCCTCTGTAATAGCTTTATTCAGTTGATTTAAACTCAGTATTTCACACATATTAATATTATTTGCATAAATAATAAATACTGAGGCAACATACCCATTTGCCCAAGCGATGCTGTGCATCAAGGACGCAGCCAAGCCAGCCCCGCAGGGGAGCCACTGTCCTATTATGTGTTTTTCGGCTTATAGACACGCGCGTTGTTAGCGTAGCGGTAGCGACCAGGAGCGTCAGTAGTACGATGAAGAGATGATGAAGGGACTCCCGACACTATTAATCGCGCCTTAATATTTGAGAAAAGTAAAAATTATTGGATATTTGTAGCTAAATTTTGGCTGGTTTAAGATAGAGATCGCTCAATAAGTTAACATAACTGCAAAAATTTTAATTTAACTTTTAGATATGTTCTTAACTAGTGGAAGTTGGTAATTATCTTCCTGAGACTTGGGTGAATCTCCACTGTTGGGGTAAGAGTTCACATCTGTGATTTTCTCTTTATTAGAAGGAACTATTACACCCTCTCCATGATTTCCACTAGAAGTGCTTGCGTCTGAAGGATTAAGGATTGGCAAAGTAATCTTTACCGTGGTTCCTTGATGCAAGCCAGCACTTTCTAAGGTAATAGTACCACCCATGAGTTCAATTAAATTGCGAGAAATTGCTAGTCCCAATCCTGTACCATCAAACTTACGTGTAGTGCCAGCATCCACTCGCACAAAGGGGCGAAATAGTTTGTGCTGTTGAGCAGGTTCAATACCTAAACCTGTATCTGTCACAGAAACAATTGCTTGCGATTGGCCATTGTTTATTTGAATTATGGTAGCGATCGTGATGCTACCTTCGTCAGTAAACTTAGTGGCGTTGCTAATCACATTAATTAAGACTTGCCGCAATTTTGCTGCATCTGCCTTAACTGGAATCGGTTCATTTCCCAATACAGTTTTTAACTGTAAGCCTTTTTGTTGAACACTCAGCGATTGTAAATTAATCACTTCTAATAGTGCTTGCCGTAAATCCATAGGGACTGCTACGACTGAGAGTTTGCCTGCTTCAATTTTAGAAATATCAAGTAAATCGTTAATAATACCTAGTAAGTGAATGGCTGTTTCATCAGCACGTTTGAGAAACTCTAATTCTTCTTCGCGGCTATCGCACATATCATCTCTAACTAAGCGCACACAGTTAATGATGATATTGAGTGGGTTACGCAGTTCGTGAGAAGTCGTAGCCAAAAACTGGCTTTTGATTTGGTTGGCACTTTTCGCCTCTTTCCAAGCAAGTTCTAGTTCTTCCGACCAAGCTTTGAGTCTTTCAAACATTTGGTCAATAGCTTGTGCCAGTTGGTTAAATTCCCGAATTTTAAAGTTCTGCGGTACTGTTTGGGCTACATGATGACTATGGATATTTAGCACATAGTCTCGCAATTCTTCTACGGGGCCTGCCAAATAAGGAGCTAGGTAGAGCGAGGCAACCAAACTTGCACAGATTAAACCAACTGTCAACACAATTAAAATCAGTTTGATTTCTTCTAAACCCAACAGTGCATTATTTACACTAGTAACAGCTAGAACGATCCATTGTTGCGGTTTTTGGGCGATGGGATTGGCAATGACACTATAGCCTGCTACTAATTCTTCGCCTTGCTTAAAAGACAAGTTGAGTGAATTACTTTGCCCTGTCATTGCATTTTTAAGAATCTTTTGTAACCCTTTCGCGTCTGGGTCTTGTTGAATATTAGTGCCTACACGCTCTGACAAAGGGTGTGCCAGTATTGTTCCGTCTTCTGTAATTACTAGGGTTGAACCTGTTAGCGAACCTGGGCCAGTTGAAGTCTGCTTATATAATGATGACTCAATACTTAAGGCATAAGTTAATTGCCCATTTTGACTGTAAACAGGGGCAGATAGAACTAATTGTATTTGATTTTCTAGGTTTCTTTGACCTGTTGTGCCTACCTTTGGCGGTAGTATTTTCTTGATTTCAATGCCGTCTTTACTAGCAAAGGCTAATTTTGATTCTGCAATTGCTTTGTCACCACAACTACTAGCCGTGATGCTGTTATCTTGCAGATTAATTAATTGTATACATTTAACGTAGTTTGGCAGTTGTGGTGCTAATTGATTGATAAAATCTTGCATTTGGCTTGGCGAACCCGATCGCAGCACAGCCGTTTGACTAGCAATCAACAGACTGGTTTTCAGGGTAGCGATCGCATTAACAATCTTCTCTCCTTTCTGTACCGCGCTTTCTGTGAGGTTTTGACGTGCAGTACTTAGCAAGCTTGAGCGTGCCTTATTTAAAGCTACAACTTCCCCCAGTAATAAAACTGGGACAAAAAGTAGCAAAATTCTAGTTACTAAAATACGTCTAAAGGACGATTGACGGGGTTTGTCCATCTAATTGTCTCACTTCACTTCTGCAAACCACAACACCAAATAATCTGCAATTAGTTGAGCTAAATGAGAAACTTTGTCATGTTATGCGATTTTTATTAACAACCCCTAACAGTATCAAATATTCAACACATAAAAAGGAGTGGGCTATACCAAAACTTTGATGAGGTAGATGTAGTTGGGATTGGTGTTGCATAAAATTACACTGACGAAATTGGTAAACAGTAGCTTGCACAGGACAGATTTTTTTACAATCAACACACTAGCAAGGAAAATCAAGACTATCAAACCAACCCAATGGCGCAACCTCGTCCTCATACCACAGTAGTTTTGGCCATGAGTGCAGATGGCAAGATCACAGATTTTAGGCGATCGCCTGCTCGATTTGGCTCAGGGGCAGATAAAGCGCACCTAGAAAAACAAATCGCTGCCTCTGATGCCGTCTTAATAGCTGCTGGCACTCTCCGTGCTTACGGTACAACACTTACGGTATCACATCCAGCACTGCTGGAAAATCGAGTCAAGGACAGAAAGCCTGTTCAGCCGGTTCATATAGTGATTACACATTCTGGCAACCTCAATCCGGAAATCAAGTTTTTTCAACAACCAATTAAACGCTGGTTACTAACCACAACAGCAGGAGCAAGTTTTTGGCAAGGACGTTCAGAATTTGACAAAATTCTCGTTTTTGAAACACAAACAGGAAAAACTGATACTGCTGCTGCCTTAAGCTACTTAGCATCTATAGATATAACACGCCTAGCAGTCTTAGGTGGTGGTCAATTAGTAGCTTCTATGATCAGCTTAGATTTAATAGATGAATTTTGGCTAACTATCTGTCCCCTGATTTTAGGCGGTGCTACAGCACCTACACCAGTAGAAGGACAAGGATTTTTATCTCAGTTAGCTCCTCGGTTGAATCTTCTAGAGGTTTCGACAGTCGAGCAAGAAGTCTTTCTCCACTATCAGGTGCAACGACATTAAACTAAGGAAAGTACTTCAAAGCCCCTAATCTGCGGAAAAGATGGTGGAACAACTTAAGCCTCGCTATTCTGTTGCTTGGATTAACAAAATCGCCGAAGTGCCTCAAGATGCGTGGGATGCTTTAGCATTACCACTGAAAACTCCGTTTCTGGAGTGGCAGTGGTTAAAAAATTTAGAAACCTCTCATAGTGCTACAGACAAAACAGGCTGGTTGCCCAATCACTTGACACTGTGGCGAGACAGAACCCTAATTGCAGCTGCTCCTCTATATTTAAAAGGACATAGTTATGGCGAATTTGTCTTCGATCATCAGTGGGCAGAATTAGCCGATCGCATCGGTGTGCAATATTATCCCAAACTATTGGGTATGGCACCATTTACCCCAGCTGAAGGTTATCGCTTCTTAATTGCGCCTGGAGAAGATGAAGAAGAAATCACTGCCATGATGGTGCATGAAATTGACTCTTTCTGCTCTAAATATCGAATTTCTGGCTGTCACTTTCTCTATGTTGATCCCCAATGGCAACCAGTTTTACAACGGCAAGGCTTTAGCCCTTGGTTGCACCACAGCTACATCTGGGAGAATCTTGGGTTTAACACTTTTGATGATTACTTAGCAATTTTCAACGCCAACCAGCGACGCAATATTAAACGTGAACGCAAAGCTGTAGAGAAGGTAGGCTTAAAACTACAACCACTGACTGGTGATGAAATTCCTAAATCCCTATTTCCGTTGATGTATCAGTTTTATGCTGATACTTGTGATAAGTTCGGCTGGTGGGGAAGTAAGTACCTAACAAAGCAATTTTTTGAGCAGCTACACGCAGATTATCGCCATCGGGTTGTATTTTTTGCCGCGTATAGCGAACATGATCAACGCCATCCTGTGGGGATGTCTTTTTGCCTTTATAAAGACGATAGATTATACGGGCGTTATTGGGGTAGCTTTCAAGAAATAGACTGCCTACATTTTGATGCTTGCTATTACACACCAATTGAGTGGGCGATCGCTCATAATATCCAAATTTTCGATCCTGGTGCTGGCGGACGACATAAAAAACGTCGTGGTTTTCCTGCTAAACCTAATTACAGCCTGCATCGCTTTTATAATCAACGTTTAGGGCAAATTTTACTTCCTTATATAAAAGAAGTAAATCAACTAGAACAGCAGGAAATTGAGCGCATGAATGAGGAGATACCGTTTAGTCAAAAAGGAAGTATTGAAGGATGAAGTATAAGTCCTAAAAGGCAATAGGCAAGAAGGCAATACGCAATAGGGAAATACCTCTTATGGCGTGGAAATCTTGATACTAAATTGCAATCATACGTAGTATTTCTCCCTCTGCCTGCCAAAACTAATATTTTTGAACGCAACTTGTTATGAGGATGAAGAATGAAATTTAAATTTCATTCTTCATCCTAGCCTGCGGCAAGCCCTGACGCTCCTATGTCGCTAACGCTGCGCTAACGGGTTCAGCAGTTGCTTCAAGTCGGGGAACCCGCCCAACGCACTGCTGACGCTCCTACGTCGCTACCGCTTCGCTAACACCGCTAAAAGCGTCTACATACTTTTTATTTTGTTTGCTCTAAAGAAACAGGTAGATCACCAGGATTGCTAGGTGTTGTGCTGGGAGTAGCTGGTTGTTCTGGTGTAGCAGTCTTACCAACTTGAGTTTGCTGTTGTAATTTTTGTTGGGCGATTTGCTGGGTAATTTGCTGCATTAGCTGTTCAGCTTTGGCAGTTTGCTCGGTGTTGCCTTGTTCCAGGTAATATTTTTGAGCGCGTTTTAAGGCTTCATTGGCTTTTTTGATGTCGCCTTGATTGTATAAAGTTACGCCCAGATTATAGTTAGCTGCCGCATCTTTGGGATTTAGGCGAATTGCTTGCCGATAAGCTGTTATCGCCTCAGTAGTTTGTCCTTGAGCTACCATCAAACCAGCCATATTATTGTAGGCTGCGGTATTTTTCGGATCTAGTTTGATAACTTGACGATAAGCGGCGATCGCCTCTTCTGATTTACCTTGTTCTTGGAGAGCGATCGCTAGATTAAAGTAGGTACTGACATTGCCTGTATCGAGAATCGCTGCTTGCTGATAAGCTGCGATCGCTTCCTGCGATTGTCCTAGTTCATGCAGTGCTACACCCAAGTTATACTGGGCTGCTGCCATTTTGGGATCTATAACTAGGGCTTGGCGGTAAGCAGTAACAGCTGCTTCTTTTTCCCCTTGTTGTTGTAATGCCAACCCTAGATTGTAATAAACTTCACTCTGATTCGGGTTGATTTTAATAGCCTCGCCAAATTCTTGAATTGCCGCATCTAGGCGATTTTGTCTTAAGAGAATATTTCCTAAGTAATTCCGTGCCATCCCGATATTTGGGTCATGTTCCAATGCTTGGCGAAAAGCAGATTCTGCACCGTCTAAGTCTGTGCGGTTATAGCGCGTCACACCTTGCTGGTATAAAATAGCTGCTTCCAAATCCTGAGAAACCACATCTTCTGCCAGTAATCTACTTCCTGGTAAATCTATAACTGTTGGTGCAGTCAACACCAAAAACGCCGAGGCAGCCCAGATAATTTTCAGATGCGACTTTCGCCAATTAATCCCTTGGTGAAACACCATATTAGAGAAGCAGCAATACCACTGACGAATTTGATGCTGTTTATACATAAATGGCAGCTTGTGATTGTAGTGAGTCTTATAAGTCAGAGTACCCACTACAACCTAAAAAATTAAAGAGGCTAGAGGTTAGAGGCTAAGGGCTAGTAAAATTCAGGTATTATTTTTTCTCCCCCTGCCCCTTGCCTAATTCTTCCCTTCTGGCAAGATTAGCATGGCATCACCGAAGGAATAAAAACGATATTGTTGTGCGATCGCTTCTTGGTATATTTTCAATAACCTTTGTCTGCCAATCAAAGCACTTACCAGCATCAACAAACTAGAACGCGGCAAGTGAAAATTAGTAATCAACCCATCTACAACTTGCCATTGATAGCCAGGATAGATAAATAAGTTGGTTTTGCCGCAAAATGGTTGTAACTCTCCTGATTGCGCTGCACCTTCTAAGGTGCGTACAACGGTTGTACCGACGGCAATAATGCGACCACCAGCCGCTTGAGTAGCACGAATTTGTTCTACAGTCGCCGCAGGAACTTCAATCCATTCTTCGTGCATTTCGTGGCTAGTAACATCTTCCACCTCCACAGGTCGAAATGTGCCGACACCAACATGAAGGGTGACAAAAGCTTGATTAATGCCGCGATCGCGCAATTTTTCTAATAGTTCTGGGGTAAAGTGTAACCCAGCTGTTGGTGCTGCGATCGCTCCTGGTTGTTGAGCATATACAGTCTGATACTGTTCATCAGCAGCTTGGGTTGTCGTGATATAAGGCGGTAAAGGAATTTCACCGAAAGTCTCTAGTACTTCTACCAGTGATTTTCCTCCTGGCACATCAAACTGCAATAAACGTCCCCCAGTCGGTGCATCGTTGTCTATAACTGTAGCAGTTAAGACAGGAGTTACGGAATCATTCTCTAATTGCGGCAATCCTTTATCAGGAAAAATAATTTTTGAACCGAGTTTAAAACGCTTTCCTGGCTTAACCAAGGCTAACCAACAGTTATATTGGCGTTCTTCTAAAAGCAATACCTCAACTTCTGCACCAGTAGACTTATAACCATAAAGTCGCGCTGGAATGACTTTTGTATTGTTCATTACCAGCAAATCTCCAGGGCGGAGAAATTCGGGTAAATCACGAAAAATCTGATGTAGTGGTGCTGTTTCGTTACCTATAGTAGGGGAATTTACTACTAATAACCGAGAACTGTCTCTAGGAACTACAGGATTTTGAGCAATCAGTTCTGGAGGCAAAAAGTAATCATAACCAGATAATGAACAATCTAGCTGTGAGTCCTCTAACTCTGAGGCAGCAACATTATTAAAAATTTCTGTTGTTATTTGTGGCTCCATTGAAAGTTATGTTAGCTTTTACAGGTTTATTTGATATTTTCTAAGGAAAAATCCAATTTCGTTCATAAAATTTTACAATTAGTATCATTCGGTAATACGTAACCATGAATAATGGGTAAAACTCCCCATACGAAAACGGGGGCTTCTACCCTACCGGAAACATGATCTATTTAGGAATATAGAAGTGTAGGATTGGCTTTGATCCCAAGCACCAACATGGAATATTTGTATTACCTGGCAAATGCCAGTCTAACCTTGCGGGCTGTTCAACATTTGCACGCTAGACCTCAGTTACCTGTCTCTTTCGTTACTGTGATTCATCAGATTGATGGCTGGGTGGTTAGGATCAAACTCAAAGGTCAAGTTCCTGCCCAACAAGATGGAGATTTTCGGGCTTTTCTTAACGAATTAGGAATTAGCTACGAACCACCAATGCGGGTACAAATGGCTCTTTGGAGTTTGGAAGCAGGGCAGTGTCCTGTAGATGTAATGCGCCGCTATCAAGTAGCGATCGTCTCTCATGGTAGCCCAGAGCGAGAAGAAATTGAAGCATTCCGACAACAGTTTGTCCGAGGATTAGGTTACTGTCCAGAAACTCTGGCATGAAACTGTTGCCTGTGAGGGCGGCTCAGAATGTCTAATTGGTAATTGCTGACTCAGAGATTTGCGGCATGACCAATTATGATTCGCCCTCATTTCAATTAATCATATTGAAGAATCAAAAGCTGCGGGAATATACTCTTGCAAATAAAATTTGTATCCAGCCAGCGATAAACTGAATAAAGCATCTTGGGCTGATATTAGCTCGGCTTGTAATTTTGATATTTGCTGACAACACACAATCGCCACATCAAAGCGACAAAAATAATCTACTTTCTCAGGATATTTAGTTAGATAGATCTCGGCTGTGCGCCACAGTTTCGCCTGCTTTTGTGGGGTAATGGCACATCTTCCCCCTGCATCCCAATTACCTGGACTGCGGGTTTTCACCTCAACAAAAGCAAGTGTTTGAAGTAATATATTTCCCCTCTGCGCCTCTGCTCCCCTCCCCCCCTGCTCGACGGCAGTTGCTCCTAGATATTCAGCAATAATATCAATCTCTCCCCAACGGCAACAAAAACGCCGATGCAGAATCAACCAACCTGTAGACTCTAACCATTGTGCAACTAGGTCTTCACCAAGTTGACCAATATCGGGATAATGAGATGGAGGATGATTCGCCATTGGTTAAAAATACCATGAATTCTAGGTTAAGCAATCGGATTTGGGCAACCATACTCAGTTTCTTACTGTGGATATTTAGCATTACAATAGCTTTTGGTTACGCTCCAACTGCTTTCGCGCTTGATTACAACAAAGAAATATTGATCGAGGCTGATTTTTCAGGACGTGATTTATCAGACTCCAGTTTTACAAAAGCTAATCTTCGTCAGAGTAACTTTAGCCATAGTAACTTACGCGGTGTGAGTTTCTTTGCCGCTAATTTAGAGTCAACAAATTTTGAAGGAGCCGATCTCACAAATGCCACATTAGATTCAGCGCGTTTAATTAAAGCAGACTTGACAAATGCCATTTTAGAAGGTGCGTTTGCTGCTAACGCCAAGTTTGATGGCGCAATTGTTGATGGGGCAGATTTTACAGATGTACTGTTGCGTCCTGATGAACAAAACAAATTGTGCAAGACGGCTAAGGGTACTAATCCCACAACCGGAAGAGACACCCGTGATACTTTGTTTTGTCCTTAAGAAATAGTAGGGTGCGTTGTCGTGCAGCGCAACCCACCATTTTGTGATGATTGGGTGTGTTAGCCTACGGCATAACGCACCCAAAATTTAATGTTTGTACAACCTTAAAAAGTAAAGGTGGTTCTTAAAGTACCAATCACCGCATTGTTGTCAGTTTGACCAGGATTGGTGAGCCAAATTACACCTGGTGTAATAGAAATATTATCGCTGACTCGGTATCTATAGAAACCTTCAATGTGGTAGGGTGTATCGCCAGTAGCATTACCCGCATAAGGTTGAGCGCCTGCAAAAATTCCTAAAAGATTACCTGGCTTACCGAAGTCAGGCAAAGCAACGCCTAAACCATAACTCCAAACTTCATTGTCATCAGCAACACCAAAGCCTGTGATGTCACTGTAAAGCACAAAACCACTAACTGATAATTTATCGCTAGGTTTGAAAGCTGCTTCAAAACCATAAGAGTTACTGACGTATGGGTTGCCGCCACCAACAAGGTTAGCTTGTGAAGTACCTACGACACCAGTAGTTGTTGAGCCTGAGCCTGCGTCAAATAAAACGGTGCCACCAGCATGATACCCATGAACGTATGTTGCTGCTAATGTAAAGCGATCGCCTAAGTTCAAGGTCAACTGTCCTAAGGCCGCATAGTTACCATCAAATAAACCTGAACCTTGATTAGGGTTACTGGCTTCAGATCCTAAGTAGCCCAAGGTTAACGAAGGTTTAAAGCTACCACTGCCAAAAGGTACTGTAACTCCTACTCCAGCACCGCCACCAATCCGATAAATTGGGCTTTCAGAAGCAAAGGTAGATAAAGCACCGTTACCACCATCAAAATCTTCAAAGTAGGGATTGACGGTAGGAACGTAATCACTTTGAATACCACCAGTTGCGGCAACGTAAACTTGGGTACCGCCTAACGGAAAGTAATAAGCTAACCAGTCGATAAAGGCACTATTGTTGTTACCGGGGTTTAAGTTAAATGTTTGCGTACCCTCAAAAGTGCCATTTGGCAATGGTAATGTTGATGCATTACCAGCTGCAATCCGGGTATGTAACACATCTTGACCAGTGAAACTGCTTTGGAAGTCTAAACGCACCCTGTCTTGAAAGACGGTATTATTGTTGTCGTTGTCGCCAAAGCTATCAGTAACCGCAAAAATTGCTTCACCAACCAGTTTGGTAGTTGTAGAAAATTGATTGGCTTCCAACTCGGCAGTGCGTGTTTCTAGAGTATCGACTCGACCGCGTAGAGTTGCTAGTTCTGCTTGGAATTCTTCTTGCAAACGCTGGATGGTTGCCAAGTCTTCTTTTCTGGCTAAGTCAGTAGTTGCTGTAGTAATTAATTCATTAACTCTTTCTAAACAAGCATTCAAACCGGCGGCAAACTCATAACGAGTCATAGCCCGATTGCCTCGGAAGGTTCCATTGGGATACCCAGCAATACATCCATAGCGTTCAACTAAAGATTGCAATGCTTGAAATGCCCAGTCAGTTGGCTGGACATCCGAAAACTGGGAAACAGATGTGACTTGAGATAGGGAATTTTGACTGTTGCCTTCACGGCTGTATCGATTGACTTGTTCTAAAACTTGATCTGCGTCAGTCTTGGCTTGAGTAAGTAACTGCTGTTTAGTTGTTGGTGATGTTTCAATCTCAGCAGCTACTACTTTAGCGGAAAATAAAACACTCAGTCCCAAGCATACAGGGGATAACATGAGTGTTTTCCAGAATAAATTAGACATATTATTTTTTCCTCACACTATGTTGTAAGAATGACGCGATCGCTTCTGGCGAATTGTATATTTTAATACGGTTTTTTATTTTTTATTTTTAAATCTTTATGTACCGGAAAAGCTAAAAAAGGCTATTTACGTAAGTGTAAACTCTGCTTTTTGTGGGTTTTTGTTGATTTACTCAGCAACAAAATTTTCTTAATTATCCCAGTAATAATCAAGTTGATAGCTGTATAAAAAAGAGAAAGATATTGATACAATTAATACTAATAAGCGATCGCAACTGTGTTAAAGAGTAGTTGCGATCGCATCCAGTATTATTATGAGATGTGCCAAGGTTATCAAAAAAACCGCGCAGGCAACTGGAAAACGCGAAGGGGTTTTGTCTGTGTAGCAGAGACTTTCAGCCACTTATGGCAAAATATTAATTATTTAGGCTTTAGTTGATGCTTTTTGTTTGCGTTTGAAGTATGAACTAGCACCAACAGCACCAAATGCTAATATGCCTAAAACAGAAGTAGGTTCAGGAACAGTTTTTGAGAGTTTACTAGAAAAAGTGCCTGCTTGAATAAATACAGCCGAGTCCCAACCAAAATCTTCCACATCTGCAATTGCTAGTTTAAGGTGATATAGTTCACCTACCGTCAATCCCTTAGCTTTAGCAGTGAAAACTTTGGTAAACCCATCATATTGAATATTGTAGAACGGCCCACCATCAGATAAGTCATTATTATTAAAAAACTGCGGATTAGTAGCGTTGGTATTCAAGGGTTTCCCACCATTGACATTATTAATAGAAACTGGCTTTGTGGTTCCAGGGATTAATGCAATGTTTTTACCATTCAAAAAAAATCCGAATACATCGTTATAGCTGGAGTTTACATATTCATTATACTCTTCTGAAGCAAAGACATAATTGAAGGATATCTCGTCAGTGCTTGATGTAAAGTCAAACTCAAGAATGCTAGCATCTAAAGTTTTTGAGCCAGGAGGAATCAAACTATTTAAATTAGTATCTCCTAGTAATCCATTTTCTTTTGTTGCGTTATCTTTATCATTTGGCCCTACTGCCAAGTTAGCATCACCCGTAGTTAAAATAATACCAGTATCTATGCCAAGACCTGAAGCTATTCCACCTTTGAATATTCCAGAAGCGAGTGGTGCGCCGTGATATTTGGCATTATAGACTGTAATACCTGAACCTACAATTTGATTAACTAAAACATTAGCGTCACTGCTTGTAGTAATATTCACAGCATGAGCAGGTGCAGTTAATAACCCTAACCCTAATAAAGACAAAGCACTATTTTTTAGAACATTCTTCAGAGATTTCATATTTTTAAATCAATTAAAAGCCACATCAAAAAAAAATCAGCAAAATTTTTGCCATAACAGCTTAAGTGCTATGGTTACAAACTTACTTAAGTTTCTAGGGGTGTAGATGATGAATATCTATGTAATAACTACACTGCTAGAATTTACTTCTGTATTTCCAATATTTGCGGGTCAACGAAATATGTTTTTCTCGCTCGTATATTTAACTAGATTACTGGCTAAACAATTTCTTAGATAGTGTAAATACTGTAGTTTACAAAACAATTAAATTTTTGTTTGTTTTTACATATATTTCAAAATAAGTAACGGTAAGCTTTTGAGCTAAAAAAACCAAACAAAATCCAACAAGATTTTATGAACTCAATCAAATAATTTAATTGAAATTTATATATATTTATCAATTACTTTTATTAATTAAAATTAATGATTTTATAAAGTTTTGACTCAACACAAACTTTGCAAATAGCCTTTAAAATTAAAACTTTAAAAATGTCTAGTTAATAAACATTTGGCAACATCACGTATACTGATATTTGGAAAAATATTTTTATAAAAAATTTGTTATTAAAATCAATTAAATATTGTATACAAGTAAAATATTTAATTTTGCATAACTATATCTGTCTTCAAATAATTGTGTTTGTGTTAGCAGGTTAAGTTTGATGATCCTTTGATTAATTGCGAATGAGAAAAGAGCTTATATACTTACGTAATTGCTGAATTCTGCATTTTTGTTTAATTGTCTTAACTTAAGATAGAGGTAGGTGCAAAAATAGCTCATACCTTCTTTGCTCTATCTTCATCTATCTATATACACCAGAGTTGGCTTATGAATTTCTCGTCAGCACGACAATATTTTTACCAAGAGATTCAGCAACCTGACGAGGAGATAAACTTGGCTAAGACAGCTTTGTATATTGCTCAAGAAGAATATCCGAAGCTTGAGCCAGAGGAATATCTCAATGCCCTCGATACAATGGCACAAGAAGTTAAAGAACGTTTACCTACTTCACGTTATCCTCTGCGGTTGATTCAAAGCCTTAATCAGTATCTTTATGATGACTTGGGATTTACTGGTAATCACTCCAATTACTATGACCCATGCAACAGCTTTTTAAATGAAGTGATTGACCGTCGCACAGGAATTCCTATTACTTTAGCTCTGGTTTACTTAGAAATTGCCCAGAGGATTGATTTCCCAATGGTAGGTGTAGGGATGCCAGGACACTTTCTCATCCGTCCTGATATTCCAGATATGGAAATTTTTGTTGATGCTTTCAATCGTGGTGAGGTTATGTTTGCAGAAGACTGCCAAGAAAGACTGACTCAAATGTTTCAGCAGCCTGTGAGCTTAAAACCAGAATATTTAGCAACTGTCAGCAAGCGGCAAGTTTTGGCACGGATACTCACTAACCTAAAATATATCTACCTCAAGCAGCAAGATTTAGAGAGAACTTTGGCTGCGGTTGAACGAATTTTACTACTATTTCCGAGTGCGATGTTAGAAATACGCGATCGCGGTTTGCTGTTCTATCAACTTGGTTATCGTTCGCAAGCTGTTGAAGACCTACAAAATTATCTCTCCAACGTTCCTGATGCTGAAGATGCAGCAATGATTATGCGGTTACTTGCTGAATTAAACAAGCTCTAAATATACAGCAGTTTTCATCCCAATGAGGTATATTTTTCTAACCTCTATCTACTTGTACTGCACTCAACCGAAAAACGCTGTAAAAATATAGCCCCAGACTTTAAATCTGAGGCCTTAATCAATCCAGTTCAGCAATCGTTTTTCCCTTTGCTATCTTTACCTCCTCTCTTTGACTAAACAGACAAACTTTATTTAGCCAAATTATTTAGGCTTTATTTACAAAACTATTTAAGGATACAGACCCCTATCATGGAGTGCCTGTGCTACTCGTCCTACACCTAAAGTGTAAGCAGCTAACCGTAACGGAACTTGCCGCACCTTAGACTGCTGAATTACTTGACGGTAAGCTTGCACCATCAAATGTTCCATTTCGCGGTTAACTCTTTCCTCATCCCAGAATAGGTAAGATAGACCTTGCACCCATTCCAGATAACTCACTACTACACCCCCAGCATTGGCCAAAATGTCTGGTAGCACAGTCACACCCCGCGCTTCTAAAACTCGGTTGGCTTCGAGAGTTACAGGGCCGTTAGCTGCTTCGGCAATTATTTGTGCCTGTACTTGATGGACATTATCTTCATTAATTTGGTTTTCTAAAGCGGCTGGAATTAAGACATCGCAAGGTAAAGTGAGTAACTCGGCATTGCTAATTTCTGTAGCGTTGGGGAAACCAGCAAGATTGTGATGATTTTCGGCGGCGTAAGCTTTTAAAGCTGGAATATTCAACCCATCAGCAGAATATACTCCACCTGTAGCTGTGGAAACAGCTATCACTTTCGCTCCTGCTTGGTATAGTAACTCGGCTGCTGCACCGCCAACATTACCAAAACCTTGAATAACTACTTGTACTCCTTCTAAAGTTCTACCTTCGTCTGCCAATGCTTCACGCACAATAATCATAGTGCCGCGTCCGGTTGCTTTTTCCCGGCCGAGGGAACCACCAACAGAAAGCGGTTTACCAGTCACAACCCCTGGTACAGCATGACCAACATTAACTGAATAAGTATCCATCATCCAAGCCATTTCACGGGCAGAAGTACCCATGTCTGGTGCAGGGATATCTAAGGAAGGGCCGATATCTTTAATTAATTCGCTGGTATAACGACGAGTAATTCGTTCTAGTTCTCCGACACTATAATGTTGTGGGTCGATCGCAATTCCTCCCTTAGCACCACCATAGGGAATACCCAACAACGCACATTTCCAAGTCATCAACATTGCTAGTGCTGAGACTTCTCGTAATGTCACTGCCGGATGATAACGAATTCCGCCCTTGTAGGGGCCTAAAATATCAGAGTGTTGTACCCGATGCCCTGCAAGTACGCGTATCTCACCACTATCTAGTTTTACAGGGATGGAAACTGTGACAACTTTGCGTGGGTGGCTGAGAATTTCCAGTACACCTTGATCTAACCTTAATTCTTTAGCAGCAGCTTCTAAGTAACTACAAGCTTGATCGAATGGGCATATATGTCCTGGCGTAGCAGTTTCCAGGATTAATGTAGGTGTTGCAATCATAAAAGTTTCTCCTAATCGCGGTATCTTTGCGAACCGGATACATATATGCCTAGCTTATCCTCTATATCTAAAAAATGAGAAATTTCTGTAGTTTTTGTTACAATTTAATGTTTTGTTAAAAAAATCACAGTTCCAGATGAAAACTTTGAACTGTGGTTTATAAATGGTTGAGGATCAATATTTATTTATTAGGGATCAATTTGGCAAAAACACGTTAGAAGTGAAGCTACCATGCAATCCATAAGGAATATGATGCTTGAGATGGAGACGGGCGATCGCTCCTTTTTCCAAATCACTAGCATCTAAAATTACTGCGTCTGTACGGTGATACGTAGCATCATAAACTAAAGCTAACAGCCAACCATCGTCTTCTTGTTCTGCACCTGGACGGGGAACAAAAATAGGTTCACCCATAAAACCACGAGGTGCAGCACTCCAAAGTTGTCTTTCTCCTGTTTCCAAGTCTATTTTTAAGATAGCTTGTAGAGGTGCATTTCCTATGGGTGCATGAGCCGCACCTGTATATAGGTATCGATAGGCACGTCCTACATTCGCCGGGTGAATAGTGGGGAATTCACAACAGCGTTCTTCAATTAATTTTTGTTCTACTGTTCCATCGTTGAGGTTGAGGTAAAATCGCCAAAGTTGCCCTGGTTTTAGTGCTTCAAAATTAACTTGGCGAAAATCACTTTCTGGTTCTACCTCAGGTAATGAGTCATAGCAAATCGAGTCAATAAAAATTTCATCGCCCATCCCAAAGGCATTTACATGATGGAAAATAAATCCTGATGTGGTTTCTAAAATTTTGACCTCAGTTTGTCCTGGTTGAGGAAAACGGGAAATGACAATAATTCGAGTTGCTTGATTTGGCTGTACTTTTATACATTCCCCTGCACCACGCATTCCCAAAGCGAAGGGTATGGGATTAAAAGCAACAGGATTTTGAAAGAAGATGCAGTAATTAGGAGTAATGACAAAATCATGAATGAAACAGAACCCCGGAACGCTATGAGCGTGTTTTCTGACAACTTCTCCGGCTAAGTTTAACTCAAAAATAGTAATTGTGGTGGATAGCCCCGGTTTAATTGAGAAGTTGACTAAGCAAGGTTGACCACCGTCTTGTTCGCAACTGGGGTCAAGCCGAGGATGTGCGCCAAAGGCTTCACCTTCTGATAAAGTAGCGTTGAGATACTCTTTACCCAATGTTTCTAAAGTGTTGGGGTCAAGGCGATAAGGTTCAGCCGCTTCCCATAAAGCGAGGAGTTTATCACCTAAATAAATAACATTGGTGTTGGCAATATGTTTAATCTTGAAGTCGAAAATATTAGCCAGCCAACCGCCGGGTTTTTGTGTACCAAATACACCCCGATAAAGAATTTTTCCGGCTTTCTGTTCTGCTAAGTACCCCTCTGTGCGGATGAAGCGGTTGCAGAAATGTGCGCGACCATTAGTAAAAGTTATGCGGCTAATCATCCCATCACCATCAAAAGGATGATGAATGCGTTGACCATTAATATCTAATAAACCAGGGCCATTTCTAAATAATGTACCTTGCAGTTCTGTAGGGATTTGTCCTTCTATCTCATCAATCCAATAATCATATTCTTGGGTGAGGGATTGATATCCTCCTTGCCAATCTTCACGATTATAGGATTTTTCTAAAGTTTGTGTTTGTTGGTTTTTTAAATTATGCATAGGTAGTTTTGATTGATTTCGCACAAAGACATAGAAACGCTCAAATTTTAGAGGATATTTTAAAATTCCTCCCTGAGTATCAAAACATTTTATATGCCCTTAAATCCACTTTCAAAAGGAAGAGTTTCATTCTCTTTTTTCTACTTTTAAATAAGTCAGATTTAGGGGATATTAATAATAAGTGTTTAAAATACCAGGAAACATTTATTGAACAAACTGTAAAGACACAAAAAGATTATTTATGTCTTTATAGGTTTGATTAAAATCACATTATTCAACTACTTTTGATTCTGTTTCTTGAATTATTAAATTTGGTAAGAATGTTTGTTCACTGGTATTTGGTAAAGCTGATTGCAATGACTGTGTTTCAATTTTTTGGTCTTCTTTTGGTAGCCAGTGAAGAAATGCTAGTGGTAATAAGGTGCTGAGATTTGTAATAATTACCAAAATCCACAGAGAGTTAAAATTGCTTTCAGTTATACCTAGCAAGTGCATGATGATGGCTCCAACTTCATAGGAAACCATACCTGCTAGGTTGAAGATTGACATTAACAAGGCGAATAAAGTTGCTTCTACTCCTGGTGGGCAAAGTCTCGCAGCTAATACCAAAACTGGCATATAAGCGATTTGTCCCATCACGGTGAGTATGAGGCTGTCTCCTAAACTAAACCAACGGTCATCTATACCTAAAGCCCGGTTGGTGTGAGTTACCAACAGCAGCATTGTCATACCTAAAACTGCTGAAATAACCGTACTCCACGCAAAAATGACGCGGAATGGCACGCTTTTCAAAAAACGTTGAAAAATCCAGATGCCGCATAAAGATGCCAGACTGGTTACTAAGCGGACTCGCCCTAAAAATTCTGGTTCAAAGTGGAGTTCGTTAGTACTGAAGTAGAAAAATGCAGAATCGGCGGTTGGGGTGGCTTGCAGAATGAAGACAAAGGCGGCTGGTAGCCAAATTGTTTTTTGACTGATGGCATGGCGTAACTGTTTGAGTTGATGTGGAACACTCAGAGAGTTAGCGTTATTAGTATCGTGAGTGTCTTTGCTAACAGGAGACTCAGCAATTAACCAAGCTACCCCGGAAACTATTAACGGAAAAGATGCGGTAATTAAAAATATTGTGCGGGTAGTGAAATGTTCGAGTAGCATTCCGCTCAGGTATGCTGTAACCAATCCGCCAAATGCAGTCGCGCCCCAGCATAGGGATTGTAGTGAGCCTGCATCTGCTTGGGATTCGGCTCTGGCTCTTTCTACGACCAGTGAGTCAACTATGACATCGCTAACAGCTATAGCTAGTGAACTGAGGGCGATCGCTGCTGTTGCTGCCCAGCTACTATGAACTACTGTGGCCATACTCACCCAGGCAATAGCTCCTAGTATCCCTGACAATATCAAGTAGGGACGGCGACGATAGCCAAAAATGGGTAAGCCATCAGACATAAAGCCAAATAGTGGCTTAATCATCCAAGGTAAGGCCACAACTCCTAACATTGCTGATACCTCAGCCGGACTCAGCAATAATTCATCCTTGAGGAAAAAGCTAACAGCTAAACGCGCCAACCCTAAGATTCCTTGGACAAAGTAGACGCTAAGAATAGCAATTAACTCGGCACTGGGTTCATGGCCGAAGAAGATTTTTTCTGTTATCGAGTCTTTGACCTTGGACAAGCCAGACGAGTCAATGAACATTTGATAAATATTTTTTAAGTTTTGTCTACTTTTCTATAATATCGGGAAAGTCTGAAGTGTGAAGCGGATGAAAGTCTGAAGTCTGAAGTATAAAGTATGAAATTAGATGTTTTTACCTCCTGCCTCCTGCCTTCTGCCTTCTGCCTCCAGAAATGCGATCGCCTTTGGTGGCACAGATGTAAACCGAATCGTCACAGTATGTTCGTCAACATCAGATTTTTTCATCACCTTAGCGTAAATAAATTCGTCTGTGGGGAGTTGGGAGTCTAGTAATTTAAGTTTGAGGTTATTTAAGAGTTCTAAGGAATTGAGCGATCGCAGTTGTGCATACTTTTCGGAAAGGCTAATTAACTCCCCTTCAAATACAGTCCCAACTGCGTGTTTGCCTTGTAAAACTGTATACTCTATAGGCACTGACTGATTGAGATTGACCATCCCTTCATCGTCGTTGGGCAGAAACAGGTTATATTGACCACCAATGCCGCGTATTTCGTAAATAGTTACTAGTTCTTTGATGCCTTTAGGCTCAATTTGCATTTGTCCGGTAATTTGCAGTTCGATGTTGGCATCTTGGCGAGTACTTTCAGAAATTAAAACTTGTCCGCCTACGGTATAAGTTTCGACACGCGAAGCCAAATTCACATGACTACCGACAACTGTATATTTGGCACGTTTTTGGGAACCGATATTACCAGCAACAACCTCACCGGTATTAATTCCAATCCCCATTTCCAGAATCGGGTGATTCCTTTGGCGATTGTATTCATTTACCTGCTGCATTGCTAATTGCATCGCCACAGCACAAGCGATCGCTCTTTGGGAATCATCAGGACGATTAATTGGCGCACCGAACATCACAAAGATACCGTCACCCATAAACTCATTAATCGTACCTTTGTACTGATTAATCACATCTGTCATGGCTTCTAGGTAATAATTGAGAACTGCTACTACTTGTTCAGGTGGCAATTGTTCAGACATGGCCGAGAATCCGCGTAAGTCAGAAAATAGCAGCGTGACTTTGCGGCGATCGCCACCTATTTTTAAGCCAGAGGGATTTTCGAGTAAGTTAGCAACTACTTCATCTGTGAGGTAACGACCAAAAGTTTTCCGCATTCCATTTGCGCTTTCAGCAATGTATTGTGTAACTGCGATCGCGGAACCTGCCAATGCTAACAATGTGGGTACAACGGGAATCCACCAACCAGCGAGGAAAGCTATGAAACTACTACCAACTAAAGTCCCACCTGTTAACAATACATTCACAGCCAAAAGAACTTTTTGGTTATTGCTGTGGCGTTGTATCCAACATAAACTTGCACCAGCGATCGACCAACCCAAAATCCACAGATATTCTAAAGGTTCTGGTAAAGTTTGAATTTGTTGACGACCATCTGTAGCTGCACTCAAAATTTGACTAATCAAATTTGCATGGATAGTTATACCTGCCATGCGTTCTGGAGCAGCAAACACATTACTACTATATGGCGTATAAAATAAATCTTTTAAACTTTCAGCAGTGGCTCCAATTAGTACCACCTTATCGCGCATAAAATTTGGTGGAATGCGATTTTCTTGGAGTTGTGTAAGAGAAATTTTTTGAAACTGTTGTATTCGTCCTCGGTAGTTTAACAATATTTGATAACTGCCAGCATTAGCACGGATGTAACCGCCATCATCAGCTTCAAAAATTGGGAAAACTCCTTTACCTAACTGCAAATAGTTGGGGTTATTTGCTGATGGCTTCTCTGTAATCCCTTCTGGTTTTAAATACAACAGTGCCAATTTCAACGCAAAACTTTCGAGAACTTCGTCATTTTTTAAATTAACGTAGAGCAATCCGCGCCTAATTTTACCATCCCCATCTAACGGTAGGTCATTTGAGCCAATTTGATTACGTTGCTTCAGTGTGGGAGATGCGTTAACTGCGGAACTATCAGCAGTATCCGAGATTTTTTGCACCCCAATAACATTAGGCGTAGATTCAAATACTTTAACTAAAGTTTGATGACCAGGATTAACAGGTAAATCCCGATAAATATCTAAACCGATCGCTCTTGGTTTTTGTTGCTTAATTTGCTCTAATACAGTAGCTAAAGCCGCATCAGACATCGGCCATTGGGTTTGCTTGCGAACATCTGCTTCATTAATTTCCACTATGACAATCCGATTATCAGCCCCCTCTGATGGACGCAGCAGAAAAAATTGATCTAATGTTGCTAATTCCAACAATTGCAGCCATCCTGTTAACCGCAATCCAATCACTAAAGCTGTCACACTGGGAACAGCAAATAAAACACCGCGCCATTGCCAAATATGCGGTTTAAGTTTTGACCACATCATAATTTATTAGGGGAATAGGGAATGGAGAGTAAGGAATAGTGAAGATTCCCCACTCCCTACTCACTACTCCCTACTCCCTTTGTCACTCGTACAACAGTCGATAAATGATTCAGAAGTTAGTGCAGACAAATTCACCGATTTCAATAATGTCTGCCAACTCATTCTGGTTCGCAAATTTTTCGGATCAGCGCGGCGTAGCTGTACCGAAGTAGCCAAGGCTTCATGCCAAATCCCAGCTTCTGCATAAAGACTGGGTAATTGTTGTGGTTGAGCCTTTGCTAAAGCTGCTGACAATGATGCGTTTGCTTGAGTGCGTTCTACCCAACCATCTACCCAAGGATTTGTACTAGAATCTCGCGCATTGCAAACAACGGTCAAATACCAATGGTAAGTTTTACCTAATGCCAGTTTCGGAGCAGTTTTAGGAAGGGTAAAACTAATAATTCCTGGCTGATTTGGCAGCGTCAAAGTGGTTTCATAAAAGACATTATCATCTTTATCTTTGTCAGCTAAGAGAATAAATTTAGCTGTTTTGACTGAAGTTGACGGTACAAACCAGAAAAATGTTGGACGTTCAGCTAATGTCAAACCTAATTTGTTTGGCGGTAGGAGTGAAACTAACTTCGTCTTCTTTTTCAGACAAGAAGAACCACGCGTGGAACCCCCTGCACTTGGTGGCGGATCTGCTCGTTTGGGTGGTTTAAATGCTTGGCTAATTTGCCAGGGTTGGTTTACAGGGAAAGATTCAGCTTTTACCTGTGCTGAAAAACTAGCAATTGATAGTAAATCCAAGCACAGCAGAGAGAAGGCGGCAAAATTTACGGACGATTTATACCATTTCATATTGGTGAGCGTGCCTTGGTTATAAGTAAGTAGGTGGGAAAAAACAAAACTATGTTAAGAAAGGTTAATCAGGCAGAAACCCTGTTTTCTCCAGCATAGCTGCCCCCTGCCTCCTGCCTTTTCCCAACTACAAATATTTACGCCGTTCTACTTATATTTACCAAAACTGATAAATGTTCATTTATAAACCTGTTCCAGGAATCGAAAAATCCCTGGAATTCAGCAGTCAGCTAAATATAAGTGTTCCCAAAAGCTAGCCCAGAGTTTGCACTCTTACCAAGTTGCGTCAAACCATTGCTGGTTAGCTCATTTTTCAGGACGCATAAATTGTAACAAAGTGATTATAGAGTGATCGCTTACAAAATTACGCCATTTGAAAATTTTCGGCTTCTTCTACCAATTCATAACCATGTGCTAACTTTTCAATTGCTCGGTCAATTAAATCTAAACCTTGTTGAACTGTTTCAATCACACTTAATTGACCACGTAATTCGGCTGCACCAACGAAACCTTTGGCATACCAAGTCATGTGCTTACGGGCTTGACGCACACCGCGATCGCCTTTATATTCCCACAATGCTTGTAAATGATCTCTGGCGCATTCCAAACGTTGTATTGGGGTTGGTGGTGCTAACAGTTCCCCTGTTTTTAAGAAGTGGTCAACTTCTCCCACTAAAAAAGGATAACCCAAAGTGCCACGGGAACACATTACGCCGTCAGCCCCAGTTTGCTCTAAGCATTTCACCGCCGCTTCAACAGAAAATATATCACCATTCCCAATCACCGGAATTGAAAGCACTTCTTTAACACGGGCTATCCATTCCCAACGAGCGTTGCCATTGTAACCTTGAGCGCGGGTGCGACCATGCACAGTAATCATTTTTGCCCCTGCATCTTCCATCCGCTTGGCAAAGTCAAGAATGGTAATTTCTTTATCATTCCAGCCAATACGGGTTTTAACTGTGACTGGCACATCAACAGCTTTGACAACTTCTCGCACAATGGCTTCTGCCACTTCTGGCTGTCGCAACAGCGAAGAACCACCACCGTTTTTAGTGATTTTATTTACCGGACACCCCATATTAATATCGACAGTATCCGCGCCTTCGGCTACTGCTTTGATGGCTGCTTCTGCTAAAAAATCAGGGCGACAGTCAAATAATTGAATACTAATTGGGCGTTCATTGGGGTCTACTTCCATGATTATAGGTAACTGCTTGACATAGTGCAGTCCTGTGGCGTTGACCATTTCGGTATACATCATAGAATCTGGTGCATAGCGACGTACTAGACGGCGAAACACCAAATCTGTCACCCCAGATAAAGGCGATTGCAGCACTCGGCTGTTGACTTCAAAAGTGCCGATTTTTAAGGGTTGAGAGAGTCTAGCTTTGAGGCTGGGTGACAGAGTAAGCATATATGGAGGCTAGGGGTTAAGGGTTAGAGGCTAGAGTGTACCTCAAATAATTAGGAACTTTTGTAAATAATTCAAAGATAAATGATAGCTCTTTATCAGCTACGCTTGTTGGTGATGGAAGCGATCGCTAAATATAATTTTCGGACAATTAAGCCTGGCCCCGGTATGGGTATAATTCCCACTTGCTGCATTAAACTGAGCAAGTCACTTTGACCCCAATGTTCTACGAGTTTACCATCCACGATGCGGTCAAGATGAAAGAAGGGGATAGTGATTTGCTTGCCTGTGGGCGGAAGACCTTGTAATTCGCCGCGATGAGTCCCGCTAAAAGTGCCACGAGTTACTACTTTATCACCTTCGGCAATGACATCTTCAAACTTATGAATCCCATCAGGAAAGGCAGAACGAAATACCTTAAGTACAGATTGTATGAACGCTTTCCGATTTAGCGGTTCGGTAACACCAGGAACATGAGCAATAAAATTTGAGGCAAGAAATGCTTGCACTGCTTCTAAATTTCCGTCATCGAATGACTGGTACATTTGCAGCACAATTGACTTGTTTTGTTCATCAAGCATAGATACTACTTTTCTAACTCTTGCTGAACTTCTTCAACACTCAAACCTAACTCCTTCGCTGTTTCTGCGGTACTCAACCCTAATTTCAATAACACAGGTATCATCCTCAATTTTTCTTGACGCGCACCTTCTGCTAAACCTTCTTGTTTAGCTTCTTGATAAACTTTTGTCTGCTTCAACTCACTTAATCCAAACATACTTTCAATCTCCTCTCGATTCATTGTAGGAAATTTATAAATCAAGTAAGTTACACTTCGCCAAGTTTTGATTCACAACTTCCGCCAATTTTTTGCTAAAAGGACACGTTGGAAAGCAAGCCGCTACAAATGGTTCTTAAATACTTTTTTTATTTTCATGACTGTTTGTATGGATGTATTGTTTGCATTTTATGCTTGGTGGATTAGTCAATTTACCAATTGTCTAATATCAGATTTGCATCTTCCCTAATTAGCTCTTCAGGAGATTGAGCCGCCGCCTCTATAATCATCTTCGCTTCAGGAGTTCCGATTTCTGCTAATGCCATGAGAGACTTTCTTGGCACATTGAGCCATTCATCATACGACCATCTGTATGTCAATGCCTTGGATAATGCAGGAATTGCTCTTTCATCGCGCAATACATCTAAAAGTTCAATAACTGATTCATGAAGACCATTATTACTCTCATCATTGAGGATTTGACAAAGTATAGGTGTGTAATCCTTTGATAGGTTAATCCATGCTGCCATCATGATAAACGAAGCCCCAGGATAATCTGGATTTGAAGCATATTTTTCCAACTCCTGAATCACTTCGCTAACTGAAGGAGGTGATCTCTCAAATTCTTGTCTCATCTCCTTGAAAAGTCTTGATGATTCACTGGGTCTTGGAGAATTTTTGAATAATTTTAGATATTTTTTAATCGTGTTACTTATCATTTTATAGCATCTTAATATTAGTGATTTTTTGGTTAAAAAAAGCACCTTCATCAAGGTTGCTTCCCAAAAGCATACTCTCAACACCCCTCTTTTCAACTTCTGACTTGAAAGTGCTGAGTGAGTGCTGAGTAAAAATAGCAGTCGCACTTTCATACTTGGCGATGAAACTTGTTTCATCGGGACTGCCTTCTGCCCCCTCCCTGCCTCCTGCCTTTGTCTCAATCCCAAACTTGACCCAAGGCCGCTAATTGGTCGCGGTATTCAATACGATTCACCCAATCTTCTGGCCATGCTGCCATTCCTAAATATGCGCCAGCAAAAGCACCTGCTAAACAAGCAATGGAGTCAGAGTCGCCTGATGTGAGTGCAGCGCGTTGCAATACAGCTAATGGTTCTTGTGGAAATAATAAAAAGCATAGTAGACCTGTGGCAAAGGCTTCTTCAGCAACCCAACCTTCACCTATTGCTAAACAGGGGTCAATATCACGATTAGGATTGACTAATGCTGCATCCAGACGGTCAAGCACAGCTAAACATTCATCCCAGCCCAGACTAATAAATTCTTCTGGTGTATCAATGCCCGGTCGCTGCCACAAAGAACCTAGCCAATCGCCATGATAAACTAATCGCTGACTTAGGACATAGTTGCGAAGTTGGGCTGGCAATTTTTGTGGTTCACTGCCCTTGACAAGGTAGGTAATTGCTGCTGCGGTTAAATCTGAGGCGGTCAGGGCGGTGGGATGACCATGAGTTAATGCTGCTTGAAACTGGGCAACGGCTGCGCGAGTGCTATCATCTGTTGGCAACAAACCCACAGGCACGACACGCATATTTGCACCACATCCTTTAGAGTTTGGTCTGGTTGCTTGTTGCCAAGGTAGACCTGCTTCTAGATATTCACAAGCCTGCAAGCAAGTCATTCCGGGGGCGCGATTATTGTCGGGACTGTTTAACCATTCAATAAAAGTACGCCTTAAAACAGGTTCTAAAGTCGTTACAGTCAAGTTTGCTGCACCAACTTCCACTAAAGCTTGCCCTACCGCTAGAGTCATCTGGGTGTCGTCAGTTACTCGTGCGGGATTACCGACGATTTCTTGAGGCCCATTGGGTGGAAAGCGATCGCAAATTTCCTTAACACTTAAAAATTCTGTAGCAGCACCCAAGGCATCACCTAAGGCTAGTCCAAATAAACATCCAGAGGCACGAGGCATAACTAGCACTTTGTAGATACATTCCTAATACATAAATATTACAAATTCTAGCCTTGACTAAGTATCCGCGTTTTAACTGAAATTATTAGGCAAAGGCTCGTTTTATAGCTCATTTATTCTCTGTATCTTTGGAATTAATGTTGTTTAAAGACGGCAAACACCACATGGTGATTACGGTTCACCCTAATTACTGGATGTATTAATTCTCATAAATTAGACGAAGTGAAAGCAAATTAATCCATGAACCAACTAAACAAATCTTTAAAATTAACCGTCCCAGATCAGGTTCGGGAAACCACCCTTCATGGACTGGCTATACAAGCTCAGTATATATATCAGCAGAACTTGGGGCTATAACCCCAAAAAACCGAACTAAAGGTCATTGATGCTGAAGTAACTGCTTTCATAAATCAGTTGGTTCAAGATTTAGTCCTTATATTCCCATTCATTCATTTGTAGTTATACGGAGCCAGCACATAAAATGGCAAAAGTAGTTGGAATTGACTTAGGTACAACTAACTCCTGCGTCGCAGTAATGGAAGGTGGTAAACCCACGGTTATTGCTAACGCAGAAGGTTTTCGGACAACACCATCGGTAGTAGCGTTTGCTAAAAATGGCGACACTTTGGTCGGGCAAATCGCTAAACGCCAAGCGGTGATGAACCCAGAAAACACTTTTTATTCTGTTAAGCGTTTCATTGGTCGCCGCTTTGACGAAGTTACTAACGAAGCTACAGAAGTTTCTTATAAAGTGTTGAGCAGTGGCGGTAACGTTAAGCTAGATTCTCCTGGTGCTGGTAAGCAATTCGCCCCAGAAGAAATCTCCGCTAAAGTTTTGCGTAAACTCGTTGAAGACGCAAGCAAATATCTTGGTGAAACCGTTACCCAAGCTGTAATCACCGTTCCGGCATACTTCAACGACTCCCAACGTCAAGCTACCAAAGACGCTGGTAAAATCGCTGGTATTGAAGTTCTACGGATTATTAACGAACCTACTGCCGCGTCTCTGGCTTATGGCTTCGATAAAAAGAGCAACGAAACCATCCTGGTATTTGACTTAGGTGGTGGTACATTCGACGTATCTGTTCTGGAAGTAGGCGACGGCGTATTTGAAGTATTAGCAACTTCTGGTGATACCCACCTTGGTGGTGACGACTTCGACAAAAAAATCGTTGATTTCTTAGCAGAACAATTCCGCAAAGACGAAGGTATCGACCTCCGCAAAGACAGACAAGCACTGCAACGTCTGACTGAAGCCGCAGAAAAAGCAAAAATTGAGCTTTCCAGCGTTACCCAAGCGGAAATTAACCTACCATTTATCACCGCTACCCAGGATGGGCCAAAGCACCTGGATATGACGCTGACTCGCGCTAAGTTTGAAGAACTTTGCTCTGACTTAATCGACCGTTCTCGCATTCCTGTTGAGAATGCGTTGCGCGATGCCAAGTTGAGCAAAAACGATATCGATGAAGTTGTACTAGTTGGTGGTTCCACCCGTATTCCTGCCGTCCAAGAGTTGGTGAAGCGGTTGTTGGGTAAAGAACCTAACCAAACTGTTAACCCTGATGAAGTGGTAGCCGTTGGTGCTGCAATTCAAGCAGGTGTCTTGGCTGGTGATGTTACAGGTATCTTATTGTTAGACGTAACACCATTGTCCTTGGGTGTAGAAACCTTGGGCGGTGTGATGACTAAGATTATTCCTCGCAACACCACAATTCCTACCAAGAAATCCGAGGTATTCTCTACTGCTGTTGATGGTCAAACCAACGTAGAAATTCACGTCCTCCAAGGTGAACGGGAATTTGCTAACGATAACAAGAGTTTGGGAACCTTCCGCCTTGATGGTATTCCTCCCGCACCTCGTGGCGTACCTCAAATCGAAGTAACCTTCGACATCGACGCTAACGGTATCCTCAACGTTACTGCTAAGGACAAAGGTACTGGTAAGGAACAGTCCATCAGCATTACTGGTGCTTCTACCTTAGATAAAAATGATGTTGACCGGATGGTACGCGAAGCAGAACAAAACGCTTCCTCTGATAAAGAACGTCGTGAGAAAATTGAACGCAAGAACCAAGCTGACTCCTTGGCATATCAAGCTGAGAAGCAACTGCAAGAATTAGGTGATAAAGTTCCGGCGGCTGATAAGACCAAAGTTGAAGGTTTGGTGAAAGACCTACGGGAAGCGGTTGCTAAGGAAGACGATGAGCAAATCGCCAAGCTCATGCCAGAACTGCAACAAGCCCTATTCGCAGTTGGTAGCAACATCTATCAACAAGCTGGCGGTGGTGCTGCACCAGGTGCGGAACCTCAAGATGGTGGTTCTTCTACTCCTCCTAGTGGCGGTGATGATGTAATTGACGCAGATTTCACTGAAAGCAAATAATTCCTCCAATGTAGTAGGGAACGTGAGATATTCCCTACTGAATATTTCCCATCCACGCATTCGCCTGGGTGGGGATTTTTTTTATTTGGGGATTTGGTATACAGGTTAAAGGTTACAGGTGATAGGTTAATATGTCTTATCCAGCAACACCTTGGACACTTTGCGGTAAAGCGATCGCATCTGTTCATCTGGTAAATATTAATCAAGTACGCTCCCTAATTCCGTCTGAATTTCAAATTTTTTCTGTATGGCCGGGTAAAACTCTCGCTGCTGTTTATTTATCTGAATACTGTCAAGGTTCAGTGCTGGAGTACAGTGAGTTAATTGTGATTCCGGCTGTGGTTAGTTATCAAAATAAAATTGGTGCTTGGGTTTCGCACATTTATGTAGATAATGCTGATTCTGTGGCGGGTGGTCGAGAAATTTGGGGACTACCGAAAGAATTAGCCCATTTTACCTGGGAAAACGACAAGCGGGTTACAGTGCGTCAGGGCGATCGCAATTTGTGTACTCTGAACTATAAGCCCCAAAATCTAGCTTGGCGACAAAGTTTGACTGGTCATTCATTTAGTGTTAGAGGTGCTGAATTAATCAGATTTTCAGCCCAATGTGAAGCCGCATTCGGTTTAATCAGTTCGTCGTTAGAAATACCTGCCGAAAGTCCTTTTTCAGGTTTCAATTTAGGTCAGCCATTTTTAACAGTCCGTGCTGAACAGATGAAATTACAAGTTGCCCATCCTGAAGTTGTCGGACAAAAGGCAGGAGAATTGATTTATCGATGATTAGAAAGGTTTTTCCTAAGACATAGATCGCACTTCTTCTACTGATAAACTCAAAACCGGTGCAACCTGTTCTATACTCAAACCCATTTGCAATAATTGGGGTACAGCGTTGTCTGTGGTTGGATTTGCGATACCATAGCTTTACCCTCAGCAGGATGTTTAATTGCGATGCTTTTAAATTAGCAGACTGGGGCGGATGTCTGTAGTCAGAATATAGGGCGATCGCTACATAAAACAGTACTATTGTTCTAGTATATGCAGAGGAAAAATAGTATTATTAAGAACTGTTTCACTCTGCCTCCCACTATCAGCCTGTCAATATGTCAGATAACAAGCTAGCCGCCGCATCTCTCCTAAATGGGCATCTTCCCAACACTCATCACAACAGTCAAAATACGATTAGGATTCGGGGTGCAAGGCAGCATAATCTGAAGAATATTGATTTGGAATTGCCACGCGATCGCCTGATAGTATTCACTGGTGTATCAGGGTCGGGTAAGTCTTCTTTAGCCTTTGATACGATTTTTGCTGAGGGTCAACGGCGTTATGTAGAATCTCTCAGTGCTTACGCTAGGCAGTTTTTAGGACAGTTAAATAAACCGGATGTCGAAGCAATTGAAGGTTTAAGTCCGGCGATATCTATTGACCAAAAATCTACATCTCACAACCCCCGTTCGACTGTGGGGACAGTAACGGAAATTTACGACTATCTGCGGCTATTGTTTGGTCGGGCTGGTGAACCTCATTGTCCCATATGCGATCGCTGTATTGCCCCCCAAACTATCGACGAGATGGTAGACCGCATTATGGACTTACCAGACCGCACCAAGTTTCAAATTCTTGCGCCTGTGGTTCGGGGTAAAAAAGGGACACACCGCAAGCTATTGTCAAGTTTGGCTTCGCAAGGTTTCGTGCGGGTACGGGTCGATGGCGAAGTGCGCGAACTGTCAGACTCGATTGAATTAGATAAAAATGTTACTCACACAATGGAAGTTGTCATTGACCGTTTGGTGAAAAAAGACGGCATTCAAGAGCGTTTGGTCGATTCTTTATCTACGTGTCTTAAGCAATCTGAAGGTATTGCAATCATACTTATCAGTCCGGCTACTGAGAACCCAGAAGCGAAAGACGAAGAAATGGTATTTTCGGAAAACTTCGCTTGTCCCGAACATGGCGCAGTGATGGAGGAGTTATCGCCACGATTGTTTTCGTTTAATTCTCCCTATGGTGCTTGTCCTCACTGTCATGGTATCGGGACGTTAAGAAGATTTTCGGCAGAGTTAGTCATACCTGACCCTGAAGCACCAGTATATGCTGCGATCGCACCTTGGTCAGAAAAGGAAAATTCCTATTATTTGGAATTACTTTATAGTTTGGGACAGGCGCACGGGTTTGAATTACAAACTAATTGGAGTAAGTTATCGGAAGAACAAAAGCAAATTATTTTAAATGGGGAAGAGAAAAACAAAGAGACAGCAAAAACCCAATTTAAAGGCGTTCTTCCGATATTACAACGACAGTATGAAGGTGGTTCAGAGTTAGTTAAGCAAAAATTAGAACAGTATTTAATTGACCAACCTTGTGAAGTTTGTGGGGGAAAACGCTTAAAACCCGAAGCTTTGGCGGTGCGGTTAGGACAATATGGCATTTTAGATTTGACAGGCGTATCAATTAGAGATTCACAGGAAAGAATTGATCAGTTAAAATTGAGCGATCGGCAGATGCAAATTGCTGATTTAGTATTGCGAGAAATCAGAGCTAGATTGCAATTTTTGTTAGATGTTGGCTTAGATTATCTTACCCTTGACCGACCCGCTATGACTCTTTCTGGTGGTGAAGCACAACGCATTCGACTAGCCACACAAATCGGTTCTGGTTTAACAGGAGTTCTCTACGTTTTAGACGAACCAAGTATTGGTTTGCATCAACGAGATAACAGTAGATTACTCAAAACTTTAATTAGATTGCGTGATTTAGGTAATACTTTAATTGTAGTTGAGCATGATGAAGAGACCATCCGGGCTGCTGACTATTTAGTTGATATTGGCCCTGGTGCAGGAATTCATGGTGGACATATTATTGCCCAAGGTGATTTACAAGCCTTACTAACAGCAGAAAAATCATTAACAGGTGCATATCTATCAGGAAGAAAAGTAATTCATACACCAGCAGAACGCCGCGAAGGTAATGGACGGAGTTTAATAATTAAAAACGCCCATCGCAACAATTTAAGAAATATAGATGTTGAGATTCCTCTAGGTAAACTTGTTGCTGTAACTGGTGTTTCTGGTTCTGGTAAATCAACATTAATTAACGAATTACTTTACCCATCTCTACAACATCACCTGACGAAGAAAGTACCCTTACCAAAAGAACTAGAAAAAATTCAAGGCTTAAATTCAGTTGATAAAGCCATTGTAATTGACCAATCTCCTATCGGACGCACACCACGTTCTAACCCGGCAACTTATACAGGAGTTTTTGATGTAATTCGGGATGTGTTTTCGCAAACCGTTGAAGCTAAAGCCAGAGGATACAAACCCGGACAATTTTCTTTTAACGTTAAAGGTGGGCGTTGTGAAGCTTGCAGTGGGCAAGGTGTAAACGTCATTGAGATGAACTTTTTACCTGATGTTTACGTGCAGTGCGAAGTTTGTAAAGGTGCAAGATACAACCGCGACACATTGCAAGTGAAGTACAAAGATAAGTCTATTTCTGATGTTCTCAATATGACTGTTGAGGAGAGTTTAGACTTTTTCCAAAACATTCCGAAAGCAGTTACACGACTACAAACTTTAGTCGATGTTGGCTTAGGTTACGTTCAACTTGGACAACCCGCAACCACCTTATCTGGTGGTGAAGCACAGCGCGTTAAATTAGCCACAGAATTATCTCGTCGCGCCACTGGAAAGACACTTTATTTAATCGATGAACCTACAACAGGATTATCTTTTTATGATGTGCATAAATTATTGGATGTCTTGCAAAGATTAGTAGATAAAGGCAATTCAATTTTAGTAATTGAACACAACTTAGATGTGGTTCGTTGTGCTGACTGGGTAATAGATTTGGGGCCAGATGGTGGAGATAAAGGTGGTGAAGTTATTGCTTTCGGAACACCAGAAGATGTGGCGAAAAATTCTAAGTCTTATACTGGGCAATATTTACAGCAGGTGTTAAAACAGTATCCAGCAATACAAGCAAAAACTTAAAGAAACTCTCCATGTAACTTTGCGTTTACCTCAGCGATACTCTGCGTTGAAAAACCTGTTGTGCGATTTAAACTAAATGCGATCGCCTGACTTATAGCGATATTACCTAAAATCTTCTGTCTTAAATACTGAGCAAGAATTACAACAGTATTTATTAATCAAACCTAGTATAAGTACTAACTTATACAGATAAATAATAAGAATAACCTTTTTGTAATAATTACTTTACAATTAGGCAAAATTTTAATCTAATTATGATAACAACAGTTGGAGTACAGCAGGGGGCGTTCTAATGGAGAATTTTTTCAGCTTTTTTTTGTCAGAAAACTTTATTCCGCATGGGCATTGTTACCTGTGGCAGCCAGGGTTAGTATGGCTCCATCTCTTATCAGATATTATTATTGCGTTCTCTTATTACTCAATCCCGCTAACATTAATTTATTTTGTTCGTAAAAGAGAAGATATACCTTTTAAAAATATTTTTATTTTATTCGGAGCCTTTATTATTTCTTGTGGTACGACTCATGTAATGGAAGTGTGGACGCTTTGGCATCCTTATTATTGGCTATCTGGTGCGATGAAAGCAATTACAGCTTTCATTTCATTTTATACAGCTTTAATATTAATACCTTTAGTGCCGCAAGCTCTTGCCTTGCCTAGCCCAAAGCAACTTGAAGAAGCAAATCAAGCCTTACAAGCAGAAATTAAAGAGCGTAAACTAGTAGAATCGGAGCTAAGACAGTATAAAGAACGCCTAGAAGAATTAGTAGAACAACGCACTAATGAACTAGCAACTGTAAATCAGCATTTGCAAGAAGAGATTGTACAGCGTCAGCATTCTCAAGAACAAATGGCTGAATTATTGAAAGAATTGGAAAGCAAAAATCGAGAATTAAATGATTTCGCTTATATTGTTTCTCATGATTTAAAAGCTCCTTTACGAGGTATCGGCTTATTATCAGAATGGCTATTAACTGATTATGCAGATAAGTTTGATGATGAAGGCAAAAACTTAGTTAATAGGCTGATAAATAGAGTTCAAAAATTGCAAAGGTTAATTGATAGTATTTTAGAATATTCGCGCATCGGGCGTTCTCAAGGCGAAAAAAGAGAAATTGATTTAAATAATATTATTACAGATGTCATTGAACTGCTAGAACCTAATAAAAATATTGAGATAGAAATTCTTAACCACTTACCTAAAATTAACGGTGAAAAGACTAAGATTGAACAAGTATTTCAAAATTTATTAAGTAATGCCATAAAATTTCTAGATAAGCCCCAAGGAAAGATTACAGTTGGCTGTACTGAAGAAAATGATTATTGGCGATTTAGTGTCAGTGATAATGGCCCTGGCATTGAAGAACAATATTACGCCAAAATATTCCAAATTTTTCAAAAACTATCTGATACACAAGACTCAGAAAGTACAGGAATTGGTTTATCAATAGTGAAAAAAATTGTAGAAATGTATGGTGGCGAGATTTGGGTAGAATCACAAGTTGGTAAGGGCAGTACGTTCTATTTTAAACTTAAAAAAGAACTACAAGTTCAACCATGTGCAACTCCAGTATTAAATTTAGGTTTAACTTAACTGACTGCGAAACTTATTAATACTAATAGTTAATAAAACAACAGCAAAGGCAATTAAAGCTAAGACATTAACCCACAGCACATCTAAGCCAACACCTTTGAGTAAAATGCCGCGCACGATCGCAATATAATGCCGTAAAGGATTGAGTAGGGATAGAATTTGGAATAAAGGCGGCATGGCTTCAATTGGCGCGATCGCACCAGAAGTCTGTACCATTGGTAAGTTAATAAAGAAAGATGTGAGTACTACTTGCTGTTGTGATTTACAAACAGTTGCTAACATAATTCCTAAACTAATACCCACAAACACATACATACTTGATAAGCCTAAAAATAACAGAAAATTTCCCCGAAATGGTACATTGAATACTATTGTTGCTAATGTCAAGGCTAGAAATACATCACCTAATAATAAAACCGCTAAAGGCACAATTTTTGACAGCAAAATCTGCCAGTTAGCAGCCGGAGTCATCAATAATTGTTCTAATGTGCCTGTATCTTTCTCCCGCACAACTGTGATTGCTGATACTAATGTGCCAATTAATGTCAGAACTAAACCCATAACTCCCGGTACAAAAAACCAGCTACTAGTGAGTCCTGGGTTGTAAAGAAATACAACTTCCGGTGAAATTGGCGGGGTTGCTTGATTTTGAGTTAAGCGCAAATTATATTGCTGGATAATTTGATTCATATAATTACCAGCAATTCCGGCTGTATTTGCATTTACAGCATCAATAAATACTTGAATTTCTGCTGATTTTTGTGTGAGTTTGCGAGAAAAATCAGGGGGAATTATAACTCCGACATCTAATTTGCCTTCTTCTACTTGTCGGCTTAATTCCTGTTCACTGGTTGGTACAGATTCGAGAGTAAAAATTCGATTTGATGTCATGGCTGTAACTAACTCACGACTTGCGCTGACGTTGGCATAGTCGATGACACCTAAGCGTAAGTTATGCACATCAGGATTGAGGATAAATCCGTACAGTAGTAGTTGTATTGTGGGCGGGACAATTAGCAATACAATGAGTTGTTTATTGCGTAAGATTTGATTAATTTCTTTTCGCACTAATGCCCAAAATGGGCTATCAAATAATCGTTGGATAAGTTTCATATTTTAACTAACCGCAGAGGCGCGGAGAACACAGAGAGGTTAATTTGGTAGTTGCATTCGGCTTATAACTCGGCGTGATACGTTAAAAAAGAATAAACCCATGATTGCTAGCATGAGTAAATCGAACCAAACTCCGGCAAAGCCTGTACCACGCACGAAGGCATCGCGGGTAATATTAATGTAGTAACGTGCAGGAACTATGTTAGGTGCTAATGAGAGGGGGAATGGTATATTGTTGAGTGGATAAATAAATCCAGATAATAATAATGAGGTGATAAAACCAATGAGAGAAACGCCTTGAACCGCAGAATTTTGGTTACTGCTGCGTACTCCTAAAAGTAAACCAAAAAAAACGCTATCTGCTAGAAATAATAAAGTGCCAAGTAATAATGTTATGGGGTTGCCCACTATACCAACTTGGAAAATAATTGAGCCGAATCCCATTACTATTAATGTCTCAGTTAGGGCAATTAATAAGTAGGCTAATCCTTTACCTAGCAATAGTTCAGTTGCACTGATACTGGAAGCGTAGACTTGTAAAATTGTACCTTTTTCTTTTTCTCTTACCATTGCGATCGCAGCTAGTAATGAAGGAAAAATCCACAACACAACGCCATATACTCCCGGCACAATATACAGTGATTCTAGTCTGCCAGGATTAAACCATAAACGCATTCGCGCTGTAATAGTATTAGTAGCTGGTATTAGTCCATGTTCTTGCATGAAAAAGTTTGTAACTCTTTGAATACTATTTCTAATTACACGGGCATTATTAACGTCTGTCGCATCGATTAATATTTGTACTGTGGTATTTTTTCGTGCTTGAATATCGCGGCTAAATTCCGGCGGAATAATTACTGCGACTTTGGCAATTCCTTTATCTATTGCGTCGCGTGTAGGATTGCCGCCTGACCATTGTTTAGGAATAAATTGATTAGTGGCATATAATCTTTCGATGTAACTTTGGCTTAAGTTAGTGCGGTTGAAATCTTGCACAATCAACGGGATATCTTTACTTTCTAGCCTAATCGCAAAGCCAAAGATTATCAGGGTGATAAATGGTAAGAGAAATGCTAAGGCTAAGGTGAGGCGATCGCGGCGAAATTGAGCTATTTCTTTAATACACTGGGTGATTATTCTTTTCATTTTTTTAACGCAGAGGGGCGCGGAGGTTAACGCGGAGGTACGCTGAGTTTATTGCGATCGCTGTACTATTCCTATGAAGGCATCTTCTAAGGAAAAGGGAATAGGACGCAGGGAATTAACGGTAATTTGATTGGCTTTTAAAAGTTGAGTAATTTGGTTTATTTCTTGTTCGGGGTTGTCGAGAACAATGTGTAAACTATCGGCAAAAATCGAAACTCGCCAGGAGTCGAAGTGTTGTTTGAGTAACTTAGATGCGGCTTGGTTTTGATTGACGATGATTTCGATTAATTTTCCTGGTTGTGATGCTTTGATGGAACTGGGTGAACCTTCGGCGACGGTTTCACCTGCAACCATAAAACTCATCCGGTTACATTGTTCGGCTTCTTCTAAATAGTGAGTTGTGACTAAGATGGCTGTACCGTTACGCGCAAAGTCATTAATTAGCTTCCAAAATTGGCGACGCGCTAAGGGATCTACACCCGATGTTGGTTCATCTAAAAATAAAATATCTGGTTCGTGCATCACGGAAGCACCAAATGCTACTCGCTGTTTCCATCCTCCGGGTAATTGTCCAGTTACCAGATTTTCTTGCCCTTCTAAGCCACAGGTAGTAATTACCCAATCAATTTTTTCGCGTCGCAGTTTGCGTGGTACGCCGTAAACTCCGCTATAAAATTCGAGGTTTTGCAGGATGGTTAAATCGTCGTAGAGGGTGAATTTCTGACTCATGTAACCAATGCGTCGCCGTAAGTCTGCACTCCGCAGATTTCCTGTTTCACCACCCAAAGAGACTTCGCCGCCACTGGCTTCTAAAAGTCCACACAGCATCTTGATGGTGGTGGTTTTTCCTGCACCGTTAGCACCTAATAAACCAAATATTTCGCCGTAACGCACCTCGACGTTGACATCTTTCACGGCTTGGAATTTGCCAAAAACACGACTCAGGTTTTGGGCGTAAATAGCTAATTCTTTTCTTTCTCCACCGCCCCTCATCCGAGAACGAGGAAAGGCCAAAAACTGCGGTGCGGAACCTTGTTGGCGTAGTCGTGTGACAAAGACGTTTTCTAATGTGGGTTCGCCACGTTCAATATTGGGTGATGGTAGCTGATGTTGTTGCAATAGTTGGCGAACTTCGGTTTCTCCTACATTTAAATCTTGCACGAGGACATCCAAGCGATCGCCAAAAATCTGCACATCTATAATATTTGTCTGTGTAGTCTGCGAAAGTATCTCTTCTGTGGCTTCTAAATTTGCGGTTCGCACTTCTAAGCGATGCAAACCCAAGTTATCTCGTAATTGGGCGGGTGTACCAATTTCATGAATTTGTCCACTATACATTAAAGCCACGCGGTGACAGCGTTCAGCTTCGTCAAGGTAAGGTGTCGCCACAACAATTGTCATCCCCTCGGCTGAAAGTTCTGCTAAGACATCCCAAAATTCTCGCCGCGAAACAGGGTCAACACCTGTGGTAGGTTCATCTAATAACAATACTTCCGGCTGGGAAACTAAAGCACAACAAAGTGCCAGCTTTTGTTTCATCCCGCCCGAAAGTTGTCCCGCTAGGCGATCGCCAAATTTATCTAAATCCATTAAACTTAGATACTTATTGCGGCGTTCCCACAGCACATCATCCGCAACTTGTCGTAAACCTCCTGCATAACGTAAGTTTTCATCAATACTCAAATCTAAATACAGCGAAAACTGTTGGGTGAGATAACCAGTCATTAACCGTGCATCTCGTGCAGGCTGTCCAAATATCTCCACTTCCCCTGCTGTTGCTTCCATTACCCCGCCCATAATGTGAAAGGTGCTAGTTTTCCCCGCCCCATCAGGGCCAATTAGCCCAAACATTTCGCCTTTGTGGACAGTGAAATCAATGCCTCTAACGGCGGCTAAGTTTCCATAGTGCTTGTGTAAACCACGTGCTGTAATTGCGGTGGTTGGAGGGCTTGATGATGGCGGTAATGTCGTGAGTGGCTGTTTCATAATTTTATGTCTCACGCAGAGACGCAGAGGCGCAGAGAGTTTTGAGAGGTTTATCTGTTGATTGATGCAAGGGACATCCTTAGCCTCTAACCTCCTGCCTTCAAATCAATCTCTGCATCAGCTGGCATCCCCATTTTGGCGCAGGGTAAATCTGATTGATTATAAGGATTTTCGGGATTGAAGCAGCTATCAGGATTTTGGACTGCAATCCGAATTCCTACTACTTGTCTAACTCTATCTTTTTGAAAATAAATATTCTCTGGCGTAAATGATGCTTGTGGATCTATGGCAATCACTTTACCTTGTAATGGTTTATCCGGTGCAGAATCAATGAAGATTTTTGTGGTTTGCCCTAAACGCACTTTGCCAATATCGCCTTCGGGAATAAAACCTCGAAAGTACACTGTTTTGGGATCTACAATTGTCAAAATATTAGTCTGGCTGCTAACTACTGCACCGGGTTCGACGCTACGGGCGGTGACTACTCCATCTAAAGGACTTATGACATTTAAATCTTTTTTCGAGTCGGCAATTTGCGTAACAATTTGCTGCTTTGCGGCTTGGGCATCTCTGACTTTGGCACGGGCAGATTTAACTTTTGCCTGTGCAGATTTCAACTGTGCATAACTTTGCTGCTGCTTTCTAACTAATGATGTTACTTGGGCGTTGCGAATATCAGGGTTGAAACTTGTAGTTTTGGCTTGAGTTAATGCGCCCGATGAGGCACTTAATTGTTGACGTGCGGCATTCACTGCTGCTTGTCGTGCTTCTAGGGTTGCTATTGCCGTGTCAAGGGTGGTTTGTGCTTGGTCAAATTGTTGTTGATTAATAGCACCTTCTTTGACTAAATTGGTATAGCGATCGCGGTTAATTTTTGCTAATTTTACTTCTGCTGCTGCCTGTTTAACTTGGGCTTGTGCTTGCACTAGTTGCGCTTTAGCTGCTGCTACATTTGATTGTGCTTGCTCAATTCTGCCTGTGGTGTCACCTTGGGACTGCTGCCAATTAAGCTTGGCTTCGTTAATTTGGCTAGTAATTTCTTGAATTTCTCTTTCTACTCGCTCAACATCTGAGATTGCTTGCTGTTCATCCGATTGAGCCGATGCAATTCTCGCCTCAGCACCCCGCAGTTGGTCTTGCAGAATTTGGTCGTTACTATCATCTAGTGTAATTAATTGTTGCCCCTTCTTGACTGCTGCACCTTCTCGTACAGCCATTGACACAATTCTGCCGGAACGTTTCACCCCAATTTCGGTTTCGTAACCTTCAATCCTGCCGCTAACCTTAAGCATATCTGCTGACCCTTGCGGTTGACTACGCCACACTGCGTAACCAATGCCACCCACCGCCAGTAAGCCTATTATCAATAAAGGAATTGGTTTTTTGCGGTGTTGCTGCTTAGATACTGGCGCATTCGTAAGACTTTCCGGTACTGGGGCAGTCTGAGTCATATTAGCACCCTAGTTGATAACAAAACTTTTTGTCATCATACTAGACTGTCCAGTATGATATAGCAAGATATCTGCAAAAAAGTTTACTATTCATGGCTAAAACTCATGCTTCCCAACTGGAATTTGTTTTACCTGCAATTACTCAAAAGCAAGAGCAAATCTTGCAAGGAGCAATTCAAGTATTTTTGCAAGAGGGTTACGCTAGAACCAGTATGGATAGGGTAAGTGCAGAAGCAGGAGTTTCAAAACAAACGATCTACAGTCACTTTCAAGATAAAGAAGGATTGTTTAAAGCGTTGATGGAACGGTTAACGCTTACGTGTTTTCAAAGTATATTTTCTGGTACGAAATTGCATGGTGAACCTGCAATTTTATTGCGTCAGGTAGCTGAAACTTATTTAACCAAAGTTGCGGATAATCCTGATTATTTAGCACTGTTACGGTTGATTATTACTGAGTCACAAAACTTTCCCGAACTAGCAAAACTATATAATCAAACAGTAGTGCAACGCGGTCGATTTTTACTTAGTCAATATTTTGCATCTCATCCAGAATTAAATATTGCTGACCCAGAAGCAATGGCGCATATCTTTATGGGGTCGCTGGTTTCTTATGTGATTGTACAGGATATCTTGTATGGCAAAGAACTATGCTCATTGTCACGCGATCGCCTGTTAGATAGTCTGATGAATGTAGTGATGAGCCAGTCAAAATAATTTGTTATTTAAATCTTATACTGCTCTTTGTAAAACTGCGGCAAACAAACACTCTCTATACTTTCTCCCTTAGCGTACTTTGCGTACTTTGCGGTTCGTTTTATAAGCTTACCAAGAAGACATAAATTGCCAATCTTCTGAATCTTCTGTATTGTCTGCTGAAACTTCTAATTTCTCTAAATTTTCTGCTTGCAGTAACTTATCATATTCTCCCGAATCAACCCACTTCAATAATTCAGAAGCGCGCATCACAGACCAAGGAAGTTGATACTCCATAAAGCTGAATATCTTAGTTACTTGATCTACGTTATCTAGACTAATGCTAGAAAATTCCCGCGCTTGGGCTGTAAAATCAGCGATAGTATCTGGATTTATATATTCACTAGGTAAACCACCTAATTTCATGAGTGCAGTGATAGCAACATTAATATCTTGACACGCTAATAAACCCGCGCGATCGCAAGTAAATTTTGACATAATAATCCAGTTATAAAGCCCTATTTCTATCCCGCCAGCAGCTAAACCTCCCAAGCCAAAAGTTGTACTATTAACGATATTTTTTAACATTGGCATAACATTTGCCATTTGCTGATAAGCGATATATTTACCCTTAACTCGTGCAATTTCATACCCAAAAGCAAATAGCAACTCTTCATAGGAATACCATTCCATCGCTTCTAAATTCACGCTTACCATTGGGTTTTCTACACCAACTACATTAGTATGAATGTGTCCCGTACCACGAAATAGATAGAGTTCCGGCTTTGGACTCAAGTCAAGAATTTCACAGCTTTCTGCAAATGCATCATGCAATGGAGGAAAATTGCGAGATGTGACGCGAAATTCCCCACCAAGAATTTGCATTCTCAGCAAGCGGTCAATTCCATACTCATTTACCTTTTTCAACAATAAAGGTAACCCAGGTGTTTTATTTAAAGCTGTCAAAGCTTTCTGGTCAAAAGGATGTTGAAATGTAACTGTATTTAGCCCAGATAATATTTTTCTTTCCATGCTTTTTTAAGCCTTCATAAATATTGAATATTTAGCAATCTAAGCATAGTTGAGAACATCAACAAATAATAAATAACCCTGTAACCTATCACCCATCACCTATCACCTCTCTGACCAAACTGCCTTAAAATCTCTCCTGGCTTTCTATCCCAAGTATCAATATGCTCATATATCAAATTATTTGAGTTAAGTTTATAAGTTGAATAGCCATTAAAAAATATCTTTGCCTGCCAAGGTACACGTAACACACCTCGTACTGTCCACTTAGCTATAATCGTATCTTCCGCCGCCTGATAAACTTCATGTACATCAAAGGCAATTTGAGTAAAAAATAGTTGGGCGTGAAATCGCAATGTCCAAAATATAATGCGGTAATTGAATTTATACTTAAATTTATTTACTGGGTCTTGAAAATAGATATCTTGTGTATAAATATCGTAAGAGATATCTTTTTCAAATAAAGTTGGTAAATCATCTTTGAGAGTTTGAATTACTTGTTCTATCTGCAATTTATCTGCCATACGCTTATTTAAATAAGATTTTTCAAGAATTTTTTGATTTTCTGCCATAACGATAAAGCATCACTATTGCTATGTTGCTGTAAATCTGCCAAAGTCGGGAATACAGCAGGTTTAGCATAGGGGCCATTTCGCAAGACATTAGCAAGAGCATTGTTATTCTCTCGCAAACCTTCGTAAAAAAAGAAGACTTCGCCAGAAATTCCGAGGCGGCGGTTGTAGGCGATCGCCTGCATCAGATATTCTGGACTAATGCGGTAATCACCAAGCTTCATGAGAATTCCTGGTGCTACCTTAGAAAGAGTCTCATCTGTAAACTGACTGACCAGTTGATTAGCGATCGCTTTATAAGTATTAAAATCACGGCGATAAATTTGGGGGTGAATCATATCGACAATTCCCAACCTCAGCCATGTGGGATAGTCTTGCAGATATTCTCGAAATCCCCAATCATAAATATTTGGAGACATCGACACCAGCAAATTAGGGTTAATCCTTTTCACTTCGCCGTACAGACACGCCAAAAAATCTGTCAAAATATCAGCACGCCACTGTAACCACTGTTTATCTTTGGCGTTGTTGGGTGGACTACAACCAAATTGCTGTTGATAACGGGCAATAGTCAGGGGATCATAACCACCTTCGCATGGTAAAGCCGGAAAGCGATCGTCGCCTTGAATACCATCGACATCATAATTTCTGACAACCTCCAAAACCAAGTTCAACATCAACTCTTGCACTTGGGGATGGAAAGCATTCATCCACTCAAAACCATTTTTCTGCAACAGGTTCCCATTACAGTCTCGCGCCGCCCAGTCTGGTTTTTGCTGTAACAGCATCCCACCATTCGATTTGTAGGAACTCGCAAAGCCATATTCAAACCAAGGGATAACTTTTAACCCCACTCGTCGCGCCTGGGTTATTACCTCTGCTAAAGGGTCACGACCAAGAGACATCGGTTCAATCTCTACCCCAAAAGTTTGTCGCATAGTTTGACTGGGGTACATAGTCACAGCCTTATTCCAAACCACGGGAAACACCACGTTAAATCCAGTCTCGGCTAACAAGTCCATTGCTTGTGCAATGCGTTGCTGTGACCGGAAAACCTTACTGTCAGTAGTTGTCAGCCAGACACCACGAATTTCTGTTGTTTTCATGAGGGGGAAGTGGGAAGTAGTGTTAGCCCACGGAGGTGGGCTTTGTTTATGTAGCCGTGAATTCCATTCGCTTTTGTCTCCCGATTCCCCACTCCCCATATAAAAATTCTCTGACATTGCCACCACCTCAAACACTGCCTTTTAACAGATGTTTGGTCTAGGAAGACGGTACATAATTCAACACAACTTACGTTATCCCTAGAACAAATACAACCTATGTCAGCAGCAACAGAGACTTGGCAACACAAATGCATAACTACCAATGGTGTGAAACTCCACTATGTCACCCAAGGTACAGGCCCTTTAATGCTGATGTTACATGGGTTTCCGGAATTTTGGTATTCTTGGCGGCATCAAATACCAGAATTCGCTCAAGATTTCCAAGTTGTGGCGTTAGATTTGCGCGGCTATAACGATAGCGATAAACCAACAGCACAATCAGCTTATGTAATGGATGAATTTGTCAAAGATATTGAAGGAGTAATTAAAGGTTTAGGACAAGAAAAATGTGTGTTAGTTGGGCATGATTGGGGCGGTGCGATCGCCTGGTTTTTTGCCTATGCCCACCCAGAAATGATCGAGAAATTAATCATACTTAACCTGCCGCATCCTGCTAAGTTTTCCCAAGCATTCTTAACTCCTCAGCAGTTGCTACGTAGTTCATATATATTCTTTTTTCAACTGCCTGCAATTCCGGAAATGATGCTACAATCTTTCGATTATCAAACAATTACCCAGACTATTCAAGGTACAGCCGCTAATAAAAATGCCTTCACTTCATCTGACCTAGAAACTTATAAAAAGGCTGCGGCTAAACCCGGTGCTTTAACAGCTATGTTGAATTATTACCGCAATAATTTACCGCAATTTTTACCCAACAAAAAATGGGAAATTTTGTCTGTGCCAACACTGATGATTTGGGGAGAAAAGGATACTGCTCTTGGTAAAGAACTTACTTATGGAACTGATGCCTACGTTAGCAACTTTCAAATTCAGTATATTCCCGATTGCGGACATTGGGTGCAGCAAGAACAGCCTCAATTAGTTAATCAGTACATGAGGAATTTTTTAGCGAATTAATATACTTAAACGGTATTTACTGAGTGACTTTTACTCCTAGAAGAATTACCCTTAACAACTTATGACAAAGCAACATAAATAATCGAATTTCGTAAAAATATTTAACAAGGCTCTAATTAGGTAATTTATGCATAATTAATCTGCAAGTAATAGCCTGAAACCCTTGTGATTATTATTGTTGCGTCACCAGTAAATAAATTGCACATCTCCCTTATTTTGTTAATTAAATCAACCTTGTGAAAAAAATTAGTGAGATAATAGAATCGTGAGGAAAAGAACGGACGCAACCTAATTTCAAAGGGGGAAAGATTATGAAACTCAAGCTGTTTGCGGCTCTTGCCTTAGCAACTCCCCTATTTTTTGTAAGCTCTGTTAACGCAGGGAATTCACAAGATTTACAAAGACTTTTATCTACTGGGGAATGTCAACGGTGCAATCTATCAGGAGTTGACCTCAGGAACGCTCATTTAATTGGTGCTGATTTACGCGGTGCAAATCTTACTAAAGCAAATCTTTCGGGTGCAAACCTTGAGGGTGCAGATCTCACCAATGCCAATCTAAAAGGAGCTAACTTATCTTCAGCTTTTGCGACTAACGTTAATTTCAAAAAAGCCAATCTTAACGGAGTCAATTTTACCCGCGCTCAAATTCACGACTCCAATGTATATGGCGCTTCAATGGAAAATATGAATATTACTGATGCAGACATTTTTAACACAGGCATCGGTGTTGGTGGTGAAGACGGCGCACAAATGCCAGATTGGGACTAGGCTAAACTACATAAACTAGTTTCCCGACGCAAGAATAGAACGGGTTAAAGGATACTCAACCTTGATTAATAGGGGTGAGGAATTGGAAAATATTTTCAATTCCTGATTCCTTCCTGACTTGAAAGAGAGTTGCAAAGAAAAAACCGCTTTCATTTTTGGTGGTGAAACTTGGTTAATCAGGGTTGCCTTATTTCAACTACAAATATTTACGCTGTTTTACTCAGATGGCTTAACGCTACCTCTTAGCCCACTGGTAAACTCATACCACAAAATATTTATAAAATCTAGGTTAAATGAATATATAAAATGTTTTATTAAGTATTCATATAAATGACCAACAGATTTATTGACGAATCCGGCTGAAGATAGCTTTAATATTCAGGTAAAATCGGCGATTATCCTTGTATAAAGGAGAAGTGGTCTGTTTTTTGCATGATTTGTACTTGAATGAGTACTATATATCAGCAAATGATACGGTATGGGATAATCTCATCCTGAGGGTTCCAGTTGATTGACAAACACAAAACTCAGACAGATGGGGTAACACATTCTATCGCTGTTTAGCTTCTGTCCTCCTACTGACTGTCTACCTTGTAGTTGATGCAGTAGAGGTTAGAGGCCTTTATGGTTATAGGGAACCCCAAGCCAAGTCTGATACACTTGTGTCTTGCTTAATCGCAGCCTTTTGGTTGTAATTGTCCGGATTAAAAAACCCAACTGTCAAATTTATGGAAGTTAAAATGCAAGAACCGGAATTCGCAGAAACAAAATCCACAGAAGCAACAGTGCCAGATATCAACAGCCAAACAGGAACCATTACCAAACTCCAGCCTCCTGCACAACCTCAAGAGGAATGGATAAAATATGGCGAACAAATTTCTGGCTTTTTAGCAACACTGCCTGAATACCTGGGTAGCTTTTTCAATAAATACAAGCAACCTCTGGTTAGCGTTGGCTTAATTGTGACAGCAATTGTCGCGGTTAAGGTACTTTTGGCAATATTAGATTCTTTGAATGACATTCCTTTAGTAGCACCTACCTTTGAGTTGATTGGTATTGGTTACTCTGCTTGGTTTGTTTATCGCTATTTACTCAAAGCTTCAACCAGAAAAGAGCTAACTAATGAAATTACAACTCTTAAATCACAAGTTGTTGGCAGAAACGCTCCTGAAGCTTAATATAGCAGGCAATAGGCAACAGGCAACAGGCTCGAAAGTCTCTTGATGTCTGAGTTTTACGGTTAGCTTATTTCCCAAACTATGCTTCAACTGCTATAACTCCTCACTGCAATTTAAAACACAGAAATTTGAGCGGCAATTTGCGCCGCTCAAATTTTTTGAAGATTAAATGTTGGTGATCTAGCAGGGGACAGGTAACAGGTGATAGGTGACAGGGTTAAAAGCGATTTGCTGTCTAAGTTTTATCATCTGTTGATGTCCTAAGCTATACTTCGGTTCCTATACTTAGGGACTTCCAGAAATTAAATTATTCAACTATCAACCATCAAAGATATTGCGAAGAATCTTTTTCCCCCTCTGCTACCCTTCATGATTGGATATTTTTTGAGTTGGAAGTCCCTTATCGAGACGGCAATTTTTCAGGGAGTGACTCTACCTTTAGGCAAGGAATTCTGCACAGGCGATGCCTGCGGCGGGCTTTGCCAACGCACAATATTCTCAGAAGAGAGATTATCTACTCTTCCCAGCTTAACCAAAGCTTGATGCACCATAGCAGCAACCTCAGCACGGGTAGCTGCTTGATTAGGAGCCAAAACTTTTTGATTAGAATTGGTAATCACCAGACCATTAGCTGTTGCAGCCGCTACCTTGCCAACAGCATATTTAGGAATATTGTTTCTATCCTGATAAATACTTAACACCTGTGACGGTTTCGCTGGTTGTTTGAGATTCAACCCACTGACAAGTGCAACCAAAACTTGTACACGCGAAATCTTTTGTTTTGGCTGAAAGGTTTTGTTGGGGAACCCTTTTAAAAATCCTGTACCAACAGCGTGGTCAATTGCTGGTGTTGCCCAATATTGATCTGCTACATCTTTAAACGGAACTGAGTTTTTACTCAGTTCTGTGTCAAAAGCTTGCTGGAGGATAGCAGCAAATTCAGCGCGGGTGACAGGCTGATTTGGTCTAAATGTATAATCTGGAAAACCTTTGATAATACCACGAGCCGAAAGAGTATTAATAAACCGACTGGCCCAAAAATTAGTAGGTACATCATTAAATGCTATCGGTGGCGGAATAACTGACTTCTGTTCAGCAGGGGTAACTAAAGGCAAAGGTGATGATTTAGTTGATGTAGAGAAAGGAGCCAACTTTGGTGATGAATTAATCGGAGCGACTGGAATAGGTGGAAGTATTAGGGGTAGAGTGGGGCTTGGTTCAGGAACAAACTCATTTGGAGGCGATGGCACAGCCTCAGGTTGGGAATTTGCGTTTGGTTGCATTTGCGTAGCTGGAGAAGTTGCTGCGGGCTTGGGTTGAGTTGTCGGAGTTGAACTCGGTGGAGGCGACAACAATGCATTCAAGTTCCAGCCAGCATCACGCCGAGAAAATGACCACAACAGAATTCCCCCAATAGTGGCAAAGGCAACCAAAATGGCAATAAATTCATCAAAGCCAAGGGCTGTTTTTTCAGATGACTTTGGATCGGACGGAGGTAGATTTGTCATCGTGTATACCCTGGAAACGGTAAAATTCCCTGTAAAAAATTAACCTACAAAATGAAGTGTAAAGCATAAATAATCTTTCCTAGCTTTGGCGACTGAAGTCGCGGCTATACAGACAAAACCCGCGTAGGCGGGTTTAACATCTTAGTTTTTAGACTTCCTCTCAACACGTTTATTTCATACTTCACACTTCTTAAAGCACTCGTAAAATGCTGGGAATGCTATCAATCGCTTCCAGATTCCGAATTTCATCTAAAGCTTGGCGGAAGTCACCTTCTTTAACATCGTGAGTAACAACGACAATTTCGGCTAACGCTCCCTGAAAGCCAGTTTGCACAACTGACTCTAAACTCACACCATGATTGCCAAAACAAGTACCTAATTTACCGATCACACCAGGATGATCTTTGGTGAGGAAGCGGGTGTAAAATCGGGTTATTAGTTCAGAAATGGGTGCAACTTGGCAGTAATCCTCATGTCTACAAGTCAGTAGCGGATTGGGAGCAGTTGTATTACTTTTGAGAGCAGCTGCTAGGCTTAAAATATCTGATGTGACGGCACTGGCTGTTGCGCCTGCACCTGCACCCGGCCCAAAAAACATCACTTGGCCGATGGGTTCTCCTTCGACGAGGATGGCGTTGTAAACACCGTTAATACTAGCTAATGGGTGCGCTTTAGGTACAAAGGTAGGATGAACTCTGACAGATAGCTGCGAGTTAGCCATGTTTTGGGATTTGGCGATCGCTAATAATTTAATCACAAATCCTAATTTTTCGGCATAGGCAATATCTGTCTTACTAACTTGCCGAATGCCTTCACAATACACGTCGTTTAAGCGGATGCGTCCGCCAAAACCCAAGGATGCCAAAATCGCAATTTTATCGGCTGCATCTAAGCCCTCAACATCAGCTGTTGGGTCAGCTTCAGCATAGCCTAAGCGTTGAGCATCAGCCAAAACATCACCAAAGTCGCTGCCTTCCGTTTGCATCCGGGTGAGGATGTAGTTAGTTGTACCGTTAACTATGCCAGTAACAGTATGAATCCGGTTGACACTTAAAGCTTGCTTTAGGGGTTGAATGACGGGAATCCCACCGCCAACAGCTGCTTCTAACATGACATAAACCCCAGCTTCATTGGCAGCGTTGAAAATTTCAGCCCCAAAACGAGCGATCGCAGCTTTATTGGCAGTAACTACGTGTTTCCCATTTTTGATCGCTTGGAGAATTAGCGATCGCGCTGGTTCCAGTCCACCCATGACCTCGACTACTATATCTACCGCCGGGTCATTGACAATTGCTTCTAAATCTGTAGTTACCACTGACTGTGGCAATTTTACCGCACGGGGTTTGTCAAGCGATCGTACCCCCACCCGATAAATTTCTATTTCCTCCAACAGTGGATGACGGCCAACAGCATCTTGTAGTAGTTGCACCGTACCTGTTCCTACTGTACCTAATCCCAAGATTCCCAGCTTTACACCCACAAACTTTTCACCCAATACTAGTTATGAGTTCAGAGCAGTTATTATTTTAACCACCAAAACTCTTTCTTTAGCAAATATATATACAAAACAATTGTAGGGTGGGTAAACAACCCACCCTACAGATTATCTTGTTTTAGTTGTCTTTTGTCAGTTGTCTTAATCTAACGACCAATGACCAATAACAAAATTAGTAAGTTTCTACGTGCCAGCGGCCAGCTTTCTTGATTTCCTTCTGATAATCACTCCAAGTTACGTCTTCCTTAGCAGCAGCAGCAGTTAAAGCCGCATCAATACCATCTTCCATTCCGCGTAAACCGCAGATGTATGTATGGGTTTTTTCGTTTTTAATCAACTGCCACAATTCATCAGCGTGTTCTGCTACGCGGTCTTGAATGTACATTCTGCCGCCTTGAGCATTTTTTTGTTCACGGCTGATGGCATAAGTCAAGCGGAAGTTATCAGGATACTTCTGCTGCATTTCTTCCAATTCTTCTTTATATAGAATATTGGGAGTTGTGGGAACACCAAATATCAGCCAAGAGAATCCCTTAAATTGATAATTTGGGTTAGCGGCTCTTTCTGCATCCTTAAACATCCGCCACAAGTAAGCGCGCATGGGTGCGATACCTGTACCAGTTGCCATCATAATGACATTGGCTTCAGGATCGTCGGGTAACAGCATTTCTTTACCCACGGGGCCTGTGATTTTTACTTCATCTCCTGGTTTGAGGAAACACAGGTGTGTAGAACAAACACCGTAAACTGTTTCACTAGTTTCTGGGTGCTTGTACTCTAACTGACGAACACACAATGAAACTGTCTTATCGTCTACATCATCACCATGACGGGTTGACGCGATAGAGTACAGTCTCAGTTTTTCTGGTTTACCGTTTTTGTCCAAGCCAGGGGGAATAATCCCAATACTTTGACCTTCTATGTACTTCAAATCACTGCCAGACAGGTCAAATTTAATGTGCTGAACAATACCAATCCCACTTTCGCCAACTAATGGGTCATTAGATATACACTTACCGATAAATGGAGCATTGGGACGATAAGTGTTTACTGGAACATCAGCGTGGGCTTTTTTGGCTTTCGCTTGAGTCATGGTGTTGCCTTTGGTATCTTTATTTTTTGGCTGTTCTTCAGCTTGTGGTTTAGCGAAGCCTTTAACTTCACTTGTCGCCTTCACAGGTGTGGCTTGACCATTCCCCCCACCACTAGCAGTCTCTCCAGATGCAGCATCCACAACTGCGGCATGACCATTTAGTTGTTCTAGAACGCTGGCTGGTTGAATGCTAATAATTTTGCCGCCTAGGCGAGTGATACGTCGCATTTCTTGATTCATGCGGTTGTAAGGCACTCTGATGAACACACTGCCACTTTTACGAATTGGGTAGTTCGTTTGATCAGTTTCTTCGTTCTGACGCAGACCCACCACTTCGTAAACGAAGATGCGGCTACCTGATTCTGTGTTGGCAGCACCCTCAACAGCACCTTGATTGTACATTCGTTCTATCACTCCGATATTTACTTAACCGTTTTTCAAAAAAAGCTATTCCCATCACTAGCCAGCTTTTAGTTTATCGGATTTTTGGCAACCAAAACTAGTGCTTTAGGAAAGCGGCATCACAAAAAGAATGCCTTGCTAAGTACACTCACCTTAAGACAAGTAGGCACTGTAATAATTACACCTGTTCACCTTTTAAAGTAGAGGATAAGTCTCTTGGGGAATGTTAAAAATGTATCACTTTAATCTTTTCTTCGGGAATTGGCATTCCCATCAAGGAGATATGCAACTACTTATCGCCATAAACAGCAACTATCCTAATAGCAACAGGCATATAGCCATCCCAATTTGATTTACCACCTAACGGTGAGGGCAGGTAATAGGGTTGAGGCAATAGATTTGTTGAATCTCATACACAGGCTGCTATAGCTTTTTTAGTGTTGACTACGAATTTTAGATTTTAGATTTTTGGGTTATGCACCGTCTCTTATTGAGCCACTTCTTTGGGCGGGTTTTTCGCCTTGAAGGGAGTAAGGTGGCAGAACCAATCAAACATCTTCAATTTTAGTGTACGTGTTTGCCAATAATATGCTTGGCTGTTTTTTATTGATTATTTAGTCATAGTTAATTTTTTGGCTAGCACGAATGCATATTTAAAGGATGTAATCTAAATACTTAAAACCAGTTTCACTGGATGTGAAACATCTGTCAACCTCTACTAATAGCTTGCTATAAGGTACATATTTATACTTTTAGAATTTTCAGACAATCTGAGTTATGAAGTTAACTTTATGTTCATTCTTTTGGTAGATTTTAACTTTGAATGTTTAGGGTAATCGACCAATAGTAATAAAGAGGCACCATCTCTTAAAAGTGCGCTATCTCAAAGAGACTACACCTGATAAACTTTAGATAATAGAACTTCCACTAGTAATATATGATTAAGACAATAGTTGTGCGTGCTTGGAAAAGTGACCACTAAATCATCAATACAAGCGTGTAAGCACGATATTCTTCCTGACATTAAACCTTGTATAGGATAACCCCTTCTGTTAAAATCAAATATACCACTAGGATTAAATACTTACCAGCTGCAAAATAAAGCAATCTCAGACGAGTAACAGCCGTTAACTTGGTTGTTCGCCCGTCTGATAGTCATTATGTGGCTGAGTAGCAAGAACACAGGAAAAACCGATGGGGTAAACTCCTGGCTTCAAAATCTGCTGTGTGAAAAATTATTGATTGACACATTTAGTATTTAGAGGAGATTTATGACAAGTAAGCCGGAACGCGTGGTACTAATTGGAGTAGCCGGAGACTCCGGGTGCGGCAAATCTACTTTTTTGCGTCGTTTGATCGACTTATTTGGTGAAGAGTTCATGACAGTTATCTGCTTAGATGACTATCATTGCTTAGATCGCAAACAACGCAAAGAAACTGGGATAACTGCACTTGACCCCAGGGCAAACAATTTTGACTTGATGTACGAGCAAATTAAGGCTCTCAAAGAAGGTCAAGCCATTGATAAGCCGATTTATAACCACGAAACCGGCATGATTGATCCGCCAGAAAGAATAGAACCAAATCATATTATAGTGGTTGAAGGTTTACATCCTTTATATGATGAGCGGGTGCGATCGCTGCTCGATTTCAGCGTTTATTTTGACATCAGCGATGAAGTTAAAATTGCCTGGAAAATTCAACGCGACATGGCAGAAAGGGGTCATCGCTACGAAGATGTCTTAGCAGCTATTAACTCTCGTAAACCTGACTTTACGAAGTATATTGAACCCCAAAGAGAATTCGCTGATGTAGTTCTCCAAGTATTGCCTACAAACTTAATCAAGAACGACACAGACCGCAAAGTTCTGCGGGTACGGATGTTGCAAAGAGAAGGTAAAGAAGGATTTACACCTGTTTACCTGTTTGATGAAGGGTCAACCATTCACTGGACTCCTTGTGGACGTAAACTGACCTGTTCTTACCCAGGTATGCAGCTGTACTATGGCTCCGATGTTTACTACGGCCGCTACGTTTCTGTCTTAGAAGTAGATGGTCAATTTGACAACCTAGAAGAAGTCATTTACATCGAAAACCACCTCAGCAACACATCTACCAAGTATGAAGGTGAAATGACTCACTTGTTACTCCAACACCGTGAGTATCCAGGTTCCAATAACGGAACTGGTTTGTTCCAAGTGCTAACAGGTTTAAAAATGCGTGCTACCTATGAGCGCCTGACATCAAAGGAAGCAAAACTAGCGGTTCAAGTCTAAAACAAAACAGCAGTGTTTGTGTCAAAGTTTTTAGGGGGCGCTTCCGGGGAGACCCCCTTTTTATTTTATGTTTGATAGATAGTCAGTTTGTTATGCCCGATTTCCTACTCACTATTGATTATTAATAAAACTACTTTATTGAAAATACTATTGAAAATCGTAAATATTTGCTTTACCAAACCTCAGACTTGATTTGGTCTTAAAAAGATAGCACTACACTGACTACCGAATGTGTCAAGATTGTTATGATTCCACAAATAATTCGTTGAACTAAATATAAACTTAAATATTTAGTCAACAAAAATACTTTCACTGGAGGAATGTCTTTGTCTCATCGCTATTTATTTACCTCCGAGTCAGTAACTGAGGGTCATCCCGATAAGATCTGCGATCAGATTGCAGATACAATTCTTGATACTCTACTGACCCAAGACCCTACCAGCCGTGTTGCGGCTGAAGTAGTAGTGAACACTGGTTTAGTCTTAATAACTGGTGAAATTACTACCAAGGCAAACATCAATTATGCCAATCTAGCACGGAAAAAAATCGCCGAAATTGGCTATATCAATGCAGATAACGGTTTTTCGGCTAACAGCACTAGCGTTATCGTCGCCTTAGATGAACAATCACCAGATATTGCTCAAGGCGTAAACGTTGCTCACGAAACCCGTGAACAGGATAGTGATGAACTATTCGACAGCATCGGCGCAGGCGACCAAGGAATCATGTTTGGTTTTGCTTGCAACGAAACGACAGAACTCATGCCCTTACCCATCTGTGTTGCCCACCGAATTGCGCGTCGTTTGGCAGCAGTTCGCAAAACAGGTGAATTGTCCTACCTGCGTCCTGACGGGAAAACACAAGTCACCGTTGTCTATGAAGATGGCAGACCTGTTGGTATTGATACTATCTTGATTTCCACTCAGCATACAGCTACTATTGGGGAAATCACTGATGAGGCAGCAGTGCAAGCTAAAATCAAACAAGACCTCTGGGCAGCAGTGGTCGAGCCTGTGTTTAGCGATATTGACATTAAGCCTGATCAAGATACACGCTTTTTAGTTAACCCTACAGGTAAGTTTGTCATTGGTGGGCCTCAAGGCGATTCTGGGCTGACAGGACGGAAAATCATCATTGATACCTACGGTGGTTATTCTCGTCATGGTGGTGGTGCTTTTTCTGGTAAAGACCCCACAAAAGTAGACCGTTCTGCTGCTTATGCTGCTCGTTATGTGGCCAAAAATATTGTGGCCGCAGGGTTAGCAGACAAATGCGAAGTTCAGTTGAGTTATGCCATCGGTGTGGCTAGACCAGTCAGTATTTTCTTAGATACCTTTGGGACTGGCAAAGTAGATGATGAAATTTTGCTGGAATTAGTCAAACAGAACTTTGAACTGCGTCCAGCAGGCATTATTCATGCTTTCAACTTACGCAAGTTACCAAGTGAACGAGGCGGACGTTTTTATCAGGACATCGCGGCTTACGGTCATTTGGGACGGAATGATTTAGACTTGCCTTGGGAGCAAACCGATAAGGCGGAATTTTTGCAGCAAGCAGTTAGCCAGTTGCGTTCAACTGCGATCGCGTAGCATAGCACAATAAAAATTACAGTCTTCGTAATTTTATAAATTTGCCTCTGCCTTGATATTGTGACTTTGCAACAAGGCAGGGGCTTTTTGTGGCTAGAGATGCTGAAAACTTAAAATATAGCCAAGAGCATAGCAGTAGAAGTAAAGGTTAGCACAAGATCTAATCATCAAACATGGATGCTAAGAGGCTTTCAAAACTGTTGCCTGTTGCCTGTTGCCTGCTATATCGATTAGGACATTTTGACAACGTGAATGTCAGAAACAGCAAGGTTTCTACCTTCTGCCTTCTGCTACAGGTTGGAGAATTAGAGTAATTGATGATAAGATGCGATATAAATGAAAATGTCAGGCAACTACATATTTAAATAAGCTAAAGTAAGAGCGAAGTAGCAGTGTAGCTGATAGTCAAAACATAGCTGCAATTAACTGGGTTTCAAAAATAGTAACGATGAGCAAAAAACCTAGAATATACTTTACTCTATAAAACTATTGATTATAAAAATAGTTTTTATCTTTAGCCCGTGTTTTTGTATACATTCATATCAAAATCACCCAAATATAATGAAGTCATGGCAATTATTTAAAGAATATTTACCCTACTTCTCGAAAAAATTGTATAGGTGCTAATCACCAATTAATTTAATTTGAAAGATGAAATTGATATGGCGATTTTTGCGGGAGGGCAAGGAGATTTGAGGAATGCAAACTCACAAGCCTAACCTTATTAACAGCAATTTAGAAAGCAAAAAAGTGCCAGACCAAGAGCCATCAACCGACGAACTACCAACTATAGAATTTCCTTCTAGTGGGAAACTAAAGGCCAGTTCCTGGCGGATACATCAGAAAATTGGTTATGGCTATTTTGTCGCTATTGGCATTGGTTTTTTTGGGTCACTTACTGGTTTAGTAATCGCCAACTACTACAGAGGGCGAGAAATCAGGCAGTTTAATCAAGCTCAAGAACAACGACAACTACTGAATGACTATAAAAATGCAGTAGTCGGCGCGCAATTACATAGCTCTAATTTAGTTGCAGTATTAGAAGATTCACAAAAGCTGTTAACTAAAAAAAACGAATTTTTAAGTAGTGTTAATAAAGCTAAAAATTTAGAGAAAAAAATTGATGCTTTTATAGATACAAAGCCAAAAAGGTTAGCAGCAGCAAGTGGTAATTTACAGGCTTTATTACAAGATTATGCAGTTAATTTAAAGTCTTACGTTGACCAAATAGAAGCTATATTGCAAAAAACTGATAAGCAGCCCTTACAGCCACCGCAAATTGCCTTAACTAGAGAGCAATTACTCACAATTATGCGTGGTGAAACAGCCATACAGTTAGATCTGCTATCAGAGAAGTTAGCTAATATCTTGCAAACTGCCGAAAATCAAGAACAAGAAAGACAACAAGATGTAGAGCAAGCTAAAGGGGTTGAAAGATTAATTGTAATGGTGAGTATGCTGGTATCAGTAGCGATCGCTGCCATTATCGCATGGCGCACTAGTCGAGCGATCGCCGAACCAGTAATCACCGTTACCCAAGTCGCAGAACAAGTCGCCCGCAAATCTAACTTTGATTTGCGCGCCCCAGTCACCACCGAAGATGAAATTGGCTTGTTAGCCAAATCGTTAAATCGTTTAATTGAAAGAGTATCAGAACGCACCAAACAACTAGAACAAGCGAAAGAATTAGCCGAGGCCGCCAGCAAAGCCAAGAGCGTATTTCTGGCTAATGTCAGCCATGAACTACGTACACCTCTAAATGCTGTAATTGGACTCAGCCAACTGTTGCAGGATGACGCTACAGATTTAAATTTATCGGGAGATTTTATTACTGACTTAGAAACAATCAACTCCGCAGGTAGACACTTACTAGAATTAATTAATGACATCCTCGACTTGTCAAAAATTGAAGCGGGGAAAATGACTCTTTATCCAGAGACATTTGAAATTGCCAATTTGATTCATAATATTGTTCACACTATCAAGCCATCTATCGAAAAAAACGGCAATGTTTTAGTAGTAGAGTGCGACGAGCAACTGGGAACAATGTATGCTGATCAGACCAGGATGCGGCAAGTATTATTAAACCTGCTGAGTAATGCGGCTAAATTTACTACTAACGGTAAAGTCACACTAACTGTTAAAAGTGAAAAACCAAATTCCCCTTTAGAATCGCCCTTGAGCATGATTTCATTTACAGTTGCTGATACAGGCATTGGCATGACATATCATCAACAGCAACAGTTATTTCAACCTTTTATCCAAGGGGATACTTCAACTACTAAAAGGTATGGCGGTACAGGACTAGGATTAGCAATTAGCCGCCATTTTTGCCACATGATGGGCGGTGAGATTTTTGTCACAAGTCAGCCAGGAGTAGGCTCAATTTTCATTGTGCGTATACCTCTGACTATGAAGGAATGATACAGCAGAATTCAGCAGGCATATAATTTCGAGCAAGGTTAGCGTTGTTCAAAGTTCACAGTTATTTTTTTAAGAAACGCTGACGCAAGCGCAAAACAAAAGTATTCACCTCTGGTATTTTCATAAGTGAAGCGATCGCAGCAAACACAACTAAGCCCACTAAACCAGCAATTGACAACTCTACTAACTGAATTACTAAGCCTTTTGTACCTAATAAATGCTGCAAGCCAAACAAAGTACCATAACTGGCTACCCCAGCCACGATACTGCCACCAAGTAAACCAAAAATTGGCAAACTCCACTCACGCCAAGGTAAACCGTTAAGCTTGCGATCAAGTAACCATAACAGCATTAACATTGAGCTGCAATTAACACCAACAGTTGCTAATACCAAACCTGGCGCACCAAAAGGTTTAACCAAAAAATAATCAAGTACAACGTTCAGCAAAATGTTAAAAATGCTAATCCGAAACGGTGTTTGCCCATCTCCTAAGGCGTAAAACACGCGTACTAAAACATCTCGCCCCAAATAAGCAAACATCCCTATGCCATAGGCAACCAATAGCGAAGAAACCAACTGCGTAGCATCTTGCTTAAAGGCTCCTCGCTCATATACTACCTGCACAATTGGCACTGATAATACCACCATTAAAGACCCCAAAGGCAGCATCGTGCAGGCTGTAAGTAATAAACCTTGGCGAATGCGTAATTTCAAATCAGGCCAATTTTCGGGTTCCGCTAGTTTGGCAAAAATTGGTAATAAAGGTAACAAAATAATATTAGAAATAATCCCTAAAGGTGTTTGAACTAGCAAATTGGCATAGTTAAAACCAGCCGCCGCACCAGGAATAGGACTGGCAAAATAAAGGTCAGTGGCAACATTAATTGGCATCATTCCCGAAGAAATTGTTGCCGGAGTCATAATTTTAATCACTTCTTGAACAGCAGGGGCTTTAAAATCAAACCGCAGACGCAGCGTACCTAGTCCTAACCGCCACTGGGCAATCAATTGCACCAACCACTGAAGAATTGCCCCGGCTAAAGTTCCCCAGGCTAACACCATTCCACCCATGAAGGCGTATTCTGGCAGAATAATGTTCTTGCCTAATTGCAAAGCTAAAATCGCAATACCAGCAACTACAGTGATACTTGATAGTAAAGGGCTGATAGAAAGTAACCAATATTGGTTGGCAGTATTGAGAGTCCCGAAACCAATGCCAATCAAGCCCGAAAATAAAGCCATCGGGGCCATGATTTGGAGTTGTTGAATGGCGATCGCTCTTGTAGTGGCATTCAAACCATGACCGACAATATCAACAATGGTATCTGCTAAAAAAATCTGGGCAACGGTAACAATCAACAGTATTCCACCCACTAGGGTGGTCACTGTTTCCACCATAGGCGCAGCTTCTTGTTGCTTGCGTTTAGCTAAAACACTAACAACAGCACTGTGTAATGGCCCGTTGACACCACCTAGTAATATCAATAAAAAGCCAGGAATAATATAGGCATAGCTATAAGCAGTCGCAGCTGCACCAACACCAAAAGCGGCAGCGATCGCTTGCTGCCGAATTAACCCAAATACTTTACTAATTAACGTGGCTGCGGCAACAATGCCAGCAATTCCAGCGAAAGAACGAGACGATTTTTGCTCTTGATTAGTCACGAATAATACCTGACAGTCTGGAGAAGAATGAAATAATCGGGAACAGAGTAGGTGAAATTTCCTGTTCTCAATTCCCTGTGTCCGATAAACATTTAATAACTATATTTCATACTTCAAACTAGCCTTCTCCTAAAAGGAGACGCTACGCGAACGGCAAGCCGCTACTCTTCGAGAACGCTTCGCGAACGCGTCTACAAACTTCATACTTTTACTTACAACCCAAACTATCGCGGGTAGCAACACCAGTTACTGGATTTACCCCATCAGCCTTTTCACACAGCAAAGAAACTTGATAGCGGTCAATTAAAGCGTCTGTGAAATCCGCGCCAGTAATGTCAGCATCATAAAAGCGGCTACTGGTTAAAGTCGCTTCGGTAAAATTAGCATTTTTTAAGTTAGCACCATCTAAAGTAGCGCGATCTACTAAAGCACCCGTCAAGTTTGCACCTTCTAAATTAGCTTTTAATAAAACACCCTTAGTAAAAATGGCGTTTGTTAAATTCGCTCCTTGAAAATTCGTCCCCCGCATTTCCGCCGCGACAAAGGTGACACCAGCCAAATCAGTATTAGCAAAGTCGCGGTTTTCTAAATTGATGTTGCTGTAGTTGATTGTATTAATTTGAGCAAAAGCTGGTCGCGGGCTAAGTATTACCCACAGACCAGCCAATAGCAAAATTAGAAACAAACTTAATAATTTCTGCCAAATCTTGTTCATAACTTTATGTTTGGTCAAGAGTCCATAGTCAATAGTCCATAGTCAAGAGTAAGGGATAATGACTAATGACTAATGACTTTTGACTATTTCCAATCTTTCCCAATCCGAATCGTAATATCAGATTCAAAATCCCCAGATGATGACACTTCAATTTGACCTAAACCCAAGATCTTTTGCAGGTCAATTCCTGGTTGTCGGCTACCTCTATGGACAATAATCTGAGTTTGACGTTGGCTATCAGGCCAATCTGAAGCTGTGTAAATATTTTTAAAGCCTTTCCCTTTGAGATAAGCAATAACTTTTTCGGTTACTTGTGGTTGATTAGAAGCATTTTGAATAGCAATTTTGAGGTTAGAAACTGGACGCGCATCTGCTTTCAGTCCAGGCACATCGACCCCAACATAATTATTCAGTAGATTTTGTTGTCCAGTCATATTCAGCCAATAGCTATTGGGGTCTTGACTAAAGCGGCTGAAGGTACCCGGTAAAGTGGTCATTTGGAATTTATCCCGTTCTACATTTACGGAAAAATTCACCAAAGCCATCATTTCTTCTATCTTTAAGTTAGTGTCAAAATACTTCCGCATCAGGCGGGTTAATTGAGGTAACTTAGGTAGAACCGTAGGACTGTTGAGGCGTTGCAGTAATGCCGTGACTAGTGCTTGTTGTCGCTGCACTCTTTCTAAATCCCCTAGCCCCTCTTCACGGAAACGGGCAAACTGTTCTGCCTGTTCGCCATTGAGGGTTTGCCAACCACTAACTAAATTAATGGACAGTTGACTGCTAGTATCACGATATTCCATTGATTTAGGTACAAATACCTCTACCCCACCCAGCTGATCAACTAATTGTCTCAAGCCACTGGTAGAAATCCGAATATAACGGTCAATTGGCGCATTATTCAAAGTCCGGCTAACTACCCGCGCCGCCAACACTGGCCCGCCTTGAGGGTTAGCATCCGATAGCTTTGTTAAACCTTTTTCTGGGATCGCAATCATGGTATCCCTGGGAATCGAAAGCACCCGGATGGATTTATCACTGGGGTTGAGCCGCACTAAAAGCATGGTGTCGCTTTTGCCAGCAAAACTTTCAGGTGAGCCATCCACAGCATTATTCACTGGCTCAATTCCCATAATCAAAATATTCATGGGACGCGATAGCTGGTATTGAGAAATTTTGCCCCATAATTCCCCTGGTAAGGGAACTTTTTGTTCATCTTTACCAGCAAACCCCTGTTCTTCGTCTGTTTTATCCAGATTGCTCCATAAAGGAGTCCAGAGTGCCAAAGTCGATACTAATAGTCCAGAGAGAATTACCCCCATCACTACTGTGAGTATCCACAGCAGCCAGCGAGGCATACTCAAGCCCAATCTCTCATAGAGTTCGTTGGGAATTGCACTCACTGACTCGACAACGCTGCGAGAAGCCGTGGCTGTTGCTTCTTGAGTTGTAGATTCAACTTCTGAATCTGTTGCTGTTTGCAGCGTTCCCTGATTCTCTAAGCGCTGTATTTGACCAGGCTGGCTTTCTAAATCTAAACCTGGTATTTGCTGAGGTGTAACCTCATTTTCTGACCATTGAACTTCTCTAATCACAAATTTCTCCCCACTCGACCACTTCCCTAAAAGTTATGTTAATCCAAGCTACAAATCTTGCCAGCGTAAAAGCACACTGTACACTTGTAGTGTTCTTGCGTAGGTGTGTATGACAACATGAATAGTTCCTTGTTCCCCGTCATCCTCGCTGGTGGCAAAGGTGAGCGTTTTTGGCCTCTCAGTCGTAAAGACCGTCCTAAACAATTTTTAAGTCTAGATGGTAGTTCTAGAAGTTTACTGCAAGCAACTGCTGATCGATTGCTCCCATTGGCAGACGGTTGGAATTCCTTATGGGTAATTACTTCTAGCCAGATAGCTGAAGGTGTACGCCAACAGTTGCCCGAACTGCCATCGCCAAACTTATTAATTGAGATAGAGGGAAGGGATACTGCCGCCGCCGTTGCTTGGACAAGTTTAGAAATTAAAAAGCGTTATGGAGAAGACGCTGTTATTGGCTTTTTTCCGGCTGACCATTGGATAGCTGACCAAAAGGCGTTTTCAAACACATTAAAGGCTGCTACTCAACTAGCAACAAGCACCGCAGCGATTGTTACTTTAGGAATTAAGCCCACTTTTCCATCAACTGGTTACGGCTACATTGAACAAGGTGAAAAGATGGGTAACTTTAATGAGTTGCCAGCTTATCACGTCAACCGTTTTACTGAAAAGCCTAACCGCGAATTAGCAGAAACTTTTTTATCTACGGGACGTTTTAGCTGGAATAGTGGAATGTTCGTGTTTCGGGCTGGGGTTGTTCTTGAGGAACTACACACCCATGCGCCAGAAATCATTGAACCTTTAGAACAATACGGCCCTGAGGTTTACCCCCAGTTGCCTAAAAAGAGTATAGACTATGCACTCATGGAAAAGACCAATCTAGCATACGTCATGCCTGTTGATTTTGGTTGGGATGATTTAGGAGATTGGAATGCGATCGAGCGTTTACTCAAAAAAGAAGAGACTCCCAATGTAGAATTAGCTACTCATGTAGGGTTAGATACGCAAGGATCAATCCTTTATGCTAGTAATCCAGAGGATGTAATTGTTACTATTGGTTTAGAGGATGTGGTGATTGTGCGCGATCGCAACGTTACACTCATCGTCAATAAAGAACGCACCCAAGAAATTAAGCAGGTTCTCAAAATCCTGCAAGATGATCCCCGCTTTTCTAACCTACTGTAACTATCAAAGTTAAAACCCTTGACAGAGGCTTGAAAGCTAGTTTTTCTATTATAACTTGATTGTCTGTTATTTTTACTGACAGTTATGACTAGCTTTGAGCCTTTGGCTAAGACAATAGCTATTAACTCCATCACCGCTTATCAAAATTATCTTTCTCCGTTTAAGGGTTTTTCTTGCGCCCATCGCCAATTACATGGAGGAGAATCTTGTTCAACTTACATTAAGAAAATATTAAGTGAACAAAGCTTATTAGAAGTTGTAAAATCATCCCAAAAAAGATTTCAAGACTGTACTTTAGCCAGTCGAACTTTAACTAAAAATAGCTCCGGCTGTATTGTAATTCCTTGTTGTCTACCACTTTAAATTTACTGCTGGCTTGCAGTTTACCAAAATGTTTCTAACCCAAACTGTTCCTCGTCAACGAGAAATTATTGAAGTAGTACTTCGCAATGGCTGGGATTATATGCGAAGACTGCTGACGGGTGGCAAAACCGATGAACCCCAGCTACCCACCCCAGCAGTTTTAAAAAATATCTTGGTAAATTTGGGGCCTGTTTATGTCAAACTTGGTCAGTTATTATCGACTCGGCCAGATTTACTAAGTGCCTCATACATTGAGGAACTGTCAACACTACAAGATGAAGTACCGCCAGTTCCCTGGACAGAGATCGAAGTAGTTATTCGCAAACAATTAAAACGTCCCCTAGAAGAAGTTTTTCAAAAGATTAACCCAGTCCCCGTGGCGGCGGGATCAATTGCTCAAACTCATCGCGCCACATTAGCCGATGGTCGAGAAGTCGCGCTGAAAGTGCAACGTCCGGGGATCGAGATTACCATTGCTCAAGATATTGCTTTAATTCAGGGGATCGCTGATTTAGTTGCGCGTACAGATTTTGGACAAACTTACGAAATTAAATCCACGGCTGAAGAATTTACCAAAGCTTTAGAAGCGGAATTAGACTTTACAAGAGAAGCTGGATATACAGACGAACTGCGACGAAATTTAGCTAAAGGTCGCTGGTTTGACCCGAAACAAATTGTAGTTGCAGAAATTTATTGGGATTTAACTTCCGAAAAGTTGTTGGTAATGGAGTGGTTAGATGGAGTCCCCTTCTTGTCAGCAACATTTAACAGCGACAATAATGGTAATGTAGCGGCAGAACGTAAAGCTATAACTACGTTATTATTTCGGGCATTTTTCCAACAGTTATATATTGATGGGTTTTTTCATGCCGATCCCCATCCCGGAAATTTGTTTTATCTCAACGATGGTCGGGTAGCACTGTTAGATTGTGGGATGGTAGGTAGACTCGATCCTCGTACCCAGCAGATATTAACAGAAATGTTGCTGGCGATCGTCGATTTAGATGCTGGTAGGTGCGCTCAGTTAACATTGCAGTTAGCAGATTCACCACAGCCCGTAATTGTAGCGCGGCTAGAAAGTGATTATGACCGGATGTTGCGGAAATATCATAATGTCAGCTTGACGGAGATGAACTTCAGTCAAGTGATTTATGAAATTTTGCAAGTTGCCCGCAACAATAAAATTAGACTGCCGAGCAATATGGGTTTATATGCTAAAACCCTAGCTAATTTAGAAGGTGTAGCCCGTGCCTTCAACCCAGAAATTAATTTGTTTGATGAAGTCAAGCCGTTAATGACAGACTTGTTTAGACGGCAACTAGTGGGCGATAATCCGGTGCGATCGCTTTTAAGAACTGCCCTCGACTTAAAAAGTTTATCATTACAATCACCCCGACAAATTGAACTATTATTAGACCGAGTTACATCAGAAACCCTGCAATGGAATTTATCGTTGCGCGGTTTAGATGGAATGCGCCGCACATTAGACGATGCCGCCAATCGTTTGTCTTTTAGTATATTGGTGGGTTCATTGATAATGGGCGCAGCAATTATTACTACAAAAGCGCAGACATCACAATTATCGTTCTTAAGTAGTGTGTTATTTGCTGCTGCCAGTTTGTTGGGATTGTGGCTGATTATTAGTACATTGCGATCGGGGCGTTTACGTTAACACATATACTTTTACCTGGGATTTATCAAGGAAAATTATCCTAATTTATAGTTCGCAAAGCACCTACCCTAGTCTTTTCAACCTCTGAGAGACGTAGATGATTGATGAAACAATCTCGCGTCTTTTGCAGGTTTAGAAATAAATTTTATGTCAAATATATTTGTTGAAAATCTCAGTAAATTTTATCCTGTAGCTGTCAAAGAGCCAGGTATTGCCGGGACAATTACCCACTTCTTCCGGCGTAACTACCGTGTAATTAAAGCTGTACAGGATGTTTCCTTTGAAATTGCTCCCGGTGAGGTGGTGGGGTTTTTGGGGCCAAATGGCGCAGGTAAAACTACGACATTGAAGATGCTGACGGGTTTGATACATCCTTCTGGTGGAACAATCAAAGTTGCTGGACACACCCCTTTTCTGCGTCAAGAAGCATTTTTACAAAAAATTACCTTAGTCATGGGACAAAAGCAGCAACTTCTCTGGGATATACCAGCAATGGATTCTTTGAGAATTAATGCTGCTGTGTATGACATCCCCGATAAAGAATTTCACCGGCGGGTAGGTGAATTATCAGAGATGCTGTTTTTGGATGGTCAGCTTAACCAGCCAGTGCGAAAACTGTCATTAGGCGAGCGGATGAAGGCAGAATTGTTAGCAGCACTTTTGCACCGTCCTCAAGTATTGTTTTTAGATGAACCAACACTAGGCTTAGATGTGAATGCTCAAGTGGCTGTGCGTGACTTTTTGCGCGAGTACAATCAGCGTTATCAGGCGACAGTGTTATTAACTAGCCACTATATGGCTGATATTACCGCATTGTGTCAGCGAGTGCTGTTAATTCACCAAGGAAAGCTAATGTATGACGGTAGTTTAGATGGGCTGCTAGAACGCTTTGCACCATATCGAGAAGTTCATGTAGAGTTAGCCCAACCCTTACCAAAAGAAAAACTCAAATCTTACGGAGAAGTACAACTCTTAGACGGACGAGCAGTAAGCTTTATAGTAGAGCAAGATGCACTGACACGAACCGTAGCTCAAATTTTGGCAGATTTAGAAGTGATTGATTTAAAAGTCACCGAACCGCCCATAGAAGAGGTAATTGGTAAAGTATTTCAGGCGGGAGTTATCTAGAAACTGCTGAGTTTTTCAATAGTAAACAAATTATAGGACTAGTATTTGATTTTTGAAAAAAATCAGTACATTGTTACCTGCCTATTGCCTATTGCCTGACTACACAGGTATGTTCAGTAATCAAACCGGATTCCTATATCAATGAAACAGATTATTAGAAAAGCTGGGGTTTTGCTGTCAGTTTACTATGCTAATACGCTGGAGTATCGGGCAGAATCAATTTTATGGGTGTTGTCCGGGTCTTTGCCAATTATCCTGATGGGTGTGTGGATACAAGCAGCGCAAGGAGGACAGTTTGGTTTAACATCTGTAGATTTTACTCGGTACTTTCTCACAGTTTTTCTTGTGAGACAAATCACAGTAGTTTGGGTAATTTGGGAATTTGAAAAAGAAGTAGTAGAAGGTAAACTATCTCCCAGATTGTTACAACCGATAGATCCAGTTTGGCATCATGTTACCGCACATCTTTCTGAAAGAGTAGCTCGCATTCCGTTTACTATTTCGTTAATAGTCTTGTTCTTTCTGTTGTATCCTCAAGCTGTTTGGTTGCCTAATTTCGGTCAAATACTACTATTTACATTAGCGGTAGTGTTAGCGTTTATTTTACGATTTGTAATTCAATATACCCTGGCAATGTTTGCCTTTTGGACAGAACGAGCTAGTGCTTTAGAGAATTTCTGGTTTTTATTCTTTTTATTTTTATCAGGGATGATTGCGCCTTTAAATGTCTTTCCTGAACAAGTGCGAAATATAGTGTTTTTTACACCTTTCCCTTATTTAATTAACTTCCCTGCAAGTCTTTTAGTGGGGCTACCAGTAGATATAGCGCGAGGGTTTATGTCAATGATTGGTTGGATAGTTTTGTTGTTGGGAGTGAATCGTGCGTTGTGGCGTGCAGGTTTAAAGCGATATTCAGGGATGGGTGCGTAAGCAGGGAACAGGTAACAAGGAACAGTTAACAGATAATTATTGTGCTTACCTAGTCTATTGTGGAACAGACTAGGGTATTTTTTTATTTGCCAGAGTTTATCCCGATTACCCCGACAATAATTAAAGCAATAGATACAAATTTTGCCATCGACATTGATTCACGAAACCAAAAAATACCGATACTAGCAATTAAAGTTGTACCTAAACCTGACCAGACCGCATAAGCAACACTAACTTCAATCTTTTTGAGTGATAAAGTCAAAAAGCTAAAACAAATTCCATAACAGATAAAGATTAATGCTGAAGGAACAACTTTAGTAAATCCCTCCGATAACTTCATAGAAGTTGTTCCAGCGACTTCAAACAGAATTGCGATGATGAGATAAATCCAACTGGCTGTCATATCTGTTATAAATTTTTAATTGAAACGTGTAACATTCAAGTATATTTAATTACTTGGATGCCCAACGAAGAATGATAAGTAAAAATTCTATCCTCACTAAATTAACTATTTCTGCTATTTAAATGACAACTATGATAAGTCAAATATCCGACTTATTAAAGAAGTTAGGTATATAGAAATCAGGTTTGATTACTAAACTTAATTGTTTAGGAAAGCAGTAGGCAATAGGTAATAGCAAAGAAGGTAAGTGAAATGTACTGATTTTTGAACAAATCAAAGATGAATCTATCTATTAATAATAAATAAGATAAGGTTCGGTTAGTACACCAAAATAAGGTGAGTCTACCGTAATGCTATTAACGATAATGTTAGGTTCGGTAATCATCATTTCATAAGTGAGAAAAACCGAATTTACCACTTTTGGTATTTTGAATACTATAAAAACAAGTTAAATGATTAACACCTAAATCAACTACAAAAACTAGGCATTATCTGAGGTAAACATTATGACATTAGTACGTTGGAACCCTTGGCAAGAAATGAACACCATCCAAAGACAACTCAATCGCTTATTTGAAGAAGATATGCTACCATCGACCCTTCTAGAAAGAACATTTGCAAGAGTTCCGGCTGCTGAATTACAAGAAACTGAAGATGCTATTCTTCTGAAACTGGAACTACCAGGAATAGAAGCCAAAGAACTGGATGTACAAGTTACCGAAAAAGCTGTTTACGTCAGTGGCGAACGTAAATCAGAAACAAAAACTGAAGACAAAGGTGTAACCAAGTCTGAATTTCAATATGGCAAATTCCAACGCTTGATTCCTTTGCCAACCCGCATTCAAAATACCAACGTCACCGCCGAATATAAAGATGGTATTTTGCATTTGACTCTGCCTAAAGCCGAAGAAGAAAAGAAAAAAGTTGTCAAGCTGAATCTAGAATCTATTGGCTAATTGGTAATTTGAGATAATTAGAACCCCGACTTTTTTCAAAAGTCGGGGTTCTTGTTGTTCACGGATGATTGATGCTAGGACTATTATTTTGTAGGCGATTGTTATAGAGTATGTTGTTATAAATCTCTGTGGATTTTACACAAACTCAACACGTCCTACCATCTCTCTAGGTGTCATTACCTCATTAATTAAAATTAAGGTTTCAAGAATTTCACCAATTGAGCGGGTTCCTTTCTTACAGTATGTAATGCCAGGATGATCAAGTCGAGAACTTGCAATAATTAAAAAATCTGCATCTTGAGTGAACAAGACACGCTGTGTTTTCTGAATAAACGCTAACTGAACTTCGTCACTTTGGGTACGTAATTCTACATCATTGGTTGTTGTAACATCAATTCCATAACGTCGTAAGCCAAGCGCGATCGCCGGATCGACATTTTCATCCAAATGAAAGCGAATTCGCTCATTCATTCCGCAACTGTTTAAGTTTCTCTTGAAGACGCGAGGGATGGTTTTGCTTTATTATCTCAACTAACTCTTCTTCTTTCGCTGTGCGGCTATCAATTTCGTCTCGGTGATCAAAGTAGTAAGCCATTGCTGCATAGACAGATGCTAGTAACAAGTCATATTTACCAGCAATCTCTACTAAAGAATACCCCATCTTTAAATGCATCACGGCCACATCCTCTACAGCAATACGAGTACCAGCAATGCAAGGTTTTGCACTCCGCACATCAGAAGTGATCGCAATATGCTCTCGACTAACTAATTGCATTGATCAATATTCCACGTCTGTTTCATTATTTAATAATATAAAGCAGTCCTCGCTTTGACATGATATCTTGTTAGGTTTTGGCTATAAAGTTTAGTTCACTGATTGCCATACGCATTGAATTAGGTAATCTTGGAAATTTACCCAGTTTCATCAAAGACATAATGGAAAACGCATCTGTTAACCCATACCTTGATGGCAATTTTGCGCCGGTTCGAGAAGAAATTACTGCGGACACCTTAGAAGTAATTGGGGAATTTCCACCCGAATTATCAGGAATGTTTGTGAGAAATGGCCCTAATGTCCAATGGTCGCCTATTGGTCAGTATCACTTATTTGATGGGGATGGGATGCTGCATGGTGTGAGAATTAATAACGGCAAAGCTTCTTATCTTAACCGCTATGTGCAGACGCAAAAATGGCAAGCTGAACATGAAGCAGGTAAGGCAATTTTGACTGGGTTTTTAGAACCGCCACAGCAAAATAATCATCCTGGTATATCTAGAAATACTGCTAATACGGCTTTAGTTTGGCATGATGGACAGTTGTTGGCAACGTGGGAAGGTGGCGCGCCTTACGCAATTGGGCTTCCTGAGTTAAAGACAATCGGTAAGTACACCTTTGATGGCAAACTAGTTTCTGCGTTCACCGCCCATCCAAAGGTAGACCCCATCACGGGTGAAATGGTGTTCTTTGGCTACTCTTTTGCACCACCATATTTGCAATACGGCATAGTTTCTGCCTCTGGTGAGTTGCTAAAGACGGTGCCAATTGAAATTCCTGTAGCTGTGATGATGCATGATTTTGCTATCACAGAAAATTACACAATTTTCATGGATTTACCCTTGACTTTCCGCCCAGAACGGATGCAGCAAGGAAAACCAATGCTGATGTTTGAGAGCGATCGCCCAAGTCGTTTTGGTATTCTCCCACGTCACGGCGATAACAGCAATATTCGCTGGTTTGAAAGTCCCTCATGCTATGTTTTTCATACCCTTAACGCCTATGAACAAGGTGATGAAATGGTACTGATTGCCTGTCGTATGAGTTCTACTTCTTTGTTGGGTTCTAATAATGCTGACCCTGATGCAGGTATTCCACGACTGCATGAATGGCGGTTTAATCTAACTACTGGGGCTGTGTCTGAGTCTAGCTTAGATGATACTGCTGGGGAATTTCCTCGCGTTAATGAGAATTTCTTGGGGCGGCAAACTCGCTATGGTTACGTCAATAAAAGCGCAGCTACTTCTGTGCCTTTGTTTGAAGGGATAATGAAATACGATTTCAGCAATAATAAAACTCAAATCCATGCATTTGGGGCAGGGCGTTATGGTGGTGAGTCTATATTTGTGCCGCGTCCCTACGCAACTGAGGAAGATGATGGCTGGCTGATGACTTTTGTTCACGATGAGACGGCTAACACTTCGGAGTTAGTGGTTGTGAATGCTCAAGATATCACAGATGAACCTGTAGCGCGGATGCTAATTCCCCAACGCGTACCCTATGGTTTTCATGCTACTTGGGTGAATGAAAAACAGGTACAAGGGTTTTATAGCAGGCAACAGGCAATAGGCAACAGGGAATAGGTTTGAAAGTCTCTTACTGTTTTAGTTTTAACCATAAATAAGATTCAAGCATTTGTAATAAACGCTTGAATCTTATTTATGAATGGTCAAAGGTTAACAAGAAATGCTTGAGTGTTTGCAACAAATGTTTAAATATTTCTAGCAAATGTTTAAGCATTAACAAGAAATGCTTGAGTGTTTATAACAAATGCTTAAACATTTATAGCAAACGTTGGAATGTTAATCACAAAGATTCGATTGTTTGTAACAAATGCTTGAATGTTAGTTATAAATGTTGAAACGTTAGTAAATAATGTTTGAGTGGAAGTGAGATCGCCAAGTTCTAATACTTGTGTTGCGTAATTTTTGATGGGTTTGGGTTGGGCAACTACATTAATTGCTTGGAAGATGAAGATATTCAACAAGCTTTAATTTTTGCAACTTCCTATGAAAACTGATAGCTTGACAATTAAAGAACTTACCCAAGCGGTAGGCGGTGGGATTACGCCGCGCATGGTACGACATTATCATGAATTGGGGTTGTTGCCGCAACCAGTGCGATCGCCTAGCAACTATCGTCTCTACACAGAACAAGATGTCATCCGTCTACAAAGAATTGTGGCTTTGAAGCAGCAAGGCTTTCAACTCAACCACATCCGCAATATTCTGGAGGTGGAACCAGAAACCGAAACTTTGACAGCGCAGTTGCAACAGCAATATCGGGCTGTGATGCAGCAAATTGCCCAACTGCGACAAACAGCCTCAGCATTAGAAGGATTATTAGGACGCGATCGCCATTGTCAAATTATGCAGGCAGAAGTCCTCGCTCAACTCAAATTATTAGAAGTAGAAACGCAAGTTGGCTTAGGCGGGTTAGAACAACTTTGGAGTGGCTTAGATGCCCAGGTGCATACTCATTGGGAAAGTTTTGCCGAATCCTTACAATGCCTATTACCTGATTTATCTAACCGTTCTGAGATTGAACAACACCTAATTGCACAGTTAGTTTTAGCCTGTGGTGATGTGAGTTTAGCATCGTTTGTGAGGGTGAGTGCTGGGGCGATCGCAGCTAGTCGTACTGCCCTAAAATCTAATTGTGAGATTTTTGTTGATATCCCTACCGTTGCTGCCGCCTTAGATCAAACAAGATTAGCTCACTTAGGCTGCCAAGTCAGCATTTTAATTGACAATTGCCACATCACCACTGCTATAGAAGCAGAACAAGAATTTTGGCAGCGTCAAGAATGGCGCGAAAAATTACTCCAAGTCTCTAAAGGCTGCATTGTTGTGATTGGTTATGCACCTTCTGTTTTATTAGCAACCTGCACCGCCATCAAAGAGCAAAAAATTAACCCCGCCTTGGTAATTGGAATGCCTATTGGCTTTAGCCATGCTCCCGCCGCTAAACGCCAACTCATGCAGCAAGACATCCCGTGGCTCACAATTGAAGGCACTTTGGGGGGCGGCTTGTTAGCGGCGACGGCTTTAAATGCCTTAGTTGAGTCATTGATTGAGAAACCAGATTGTCATTGTTATTTATCAGAGAGTGGGGAGTAGGGAGTGGGTTATAAGTATTCAGTAAAAAACCTTGTACCCAATTCATCTGCTTGAAAGTCTCTTTTAAGGCTGTTTACTGCTTACTGCTGACTGTCTACTGATATAACTTGTATATTTTTGTGAAAAAATCCTAGTCTAATTGCTAATAAATGTGTTAATTACATCGAAATCTATTTCATCAAAGAAGAACTTAAAAATCTGCATTCTTTTCAATGAATTAAAAAACCTAAACACCCATAGTTAGTAGCCAAAGTCAAGAAGAAGGGTGTGGGGTGTAGTAAGGAAATCAGTAGGGGGTAGAGTGTATCCCAACGACATGATTCTTCTTTTCTCCCTACACCCTACACCCTACACCCTAGTTTTGGTCAAGCTTAAGCATAGATTCGTATAAGTAAATTACGCAACTTGAAAAGAAACTTGACACTAGATGTATAATTAGCGCGTCTCCTCCCAGATAACAAAATCCTATTCAGTACTGGTCGGCTTGCAGTATTCTGTACCTTAAATTAAAAGCATATGTGGCAACAACAAAAAAAAGATAGTGCGATCGTCAATTTGGCATTATCGCTCGCCTTAGCTACCACCCCTATGGCAGTAAATGTCTTCGTGTCAGCACCAGTGTTGGCACAATCTGCCACTGAGACTCCTACTTTCTCACTGCCGCAAACGGTGGAGAATGGTTCTACAGTGCGTGTTGATGGTTCAAGTAGCTTGGCTCTCATTAACCAAAACCTCAAACAAGGTTTTGAGCAACAGTTTGCGGGTACAAAGGTAGAAGTTGCCAATAATGGTACAGATGCGGCGCTCAAAGCTGTACTTGAAGGAAAAGTTGATGTAGCTGCGATCGGGCGCGGCTTGACTCCTGAAGAAAAAGCTCAAGGTTTAGAGCAAGTCCGTTTGCACCGCGAAAAGATTGCGATCATTGTCGGGGAAGAAAATCCCTTTCGGGGCAGCTTGACTGATAAAGAATTCGCTAGAATTTTTCGAGGTAGAAGAATTACTGATTGGTCGCAAGTGGGCGGCCCTCCAGGTAAGATTCGCGTCATCGATCGCCCAGATACTAGCGATACCCGCCAAGCACTCAACAACTACCCAGTTTTTAAGATAGTAAAATTTACTACTGGCCCTACCGCTACTCAATTAACTGAAGACAACACCGCCGAAATCGTCAAACAACTAGGTAAAGATGGCATCAGCTATGCCAGAGTTAATCAGATATCTAAGTTACCTGGTGTGCGGGTTCTCCAGTTGCATCAAGCTTTGCCAGATGATCCTAAATATCCCTTCTCCCAACCTTTAGTTTACGTTTACAAAAGCAATCCTAGCCCAGCTGTAGCAGGTTTTCTCGGCTTTGCACTGGCAAAACCAGGAAAACAAGCTATAGAACAAGCTAGAACCGCAGAAGCAGAAGCGATCGCCAAAGGTGAAACACCAACACTCCAGCTAGTTGTTAATCAAACATCTACTACCGAAGCAACCACAGCCCAAGCTACACCACCAGCAGCAACTACTGCACCTACTACAGCAGCAACCACCGCACCTACTACAGCAGCAACTACAGCCCCAGCTGCTACATCTAGCCAACAGCAACCTGCTACTGCTCCCTCAACAAGTAATCCCCTCTCCCAAGGACAAATCCCGCTTTGGTGGTTGGTGTTACCCTTGGGTGTCATTGCTGGATTGTTGTTGTGGATAGTGAGAACTAGCTCCTCGTCAGATAGTGCAGCAGCAGAAAACCAATTACCAGCAAGTTCTGAGCCATCTGCACCAACAGCAATAGCAGATAACACTGTTGTCAGCGAACCTGCAATTCCACCAGTCAATGGAACGAACGGTAACACTCCTCATAACGGTACTGCTAACTTATTGGAAGGCACTACCCCAGCGACAACAGATACAGGTTTAGCAATTGGGGCTGGGGCTGTGATCAGTTCAATGGTGATTGGCAAAGAAACAGACAATCACAAAGCTGAGGATAATAGTTACGATCTGAGCATATCGCCTTGGGATATGGAAGCACCTGCTGCGGTAGTCAATACCACATATCCACCAATGGGAGATGTGTCGAGAAATACATATAATTCAGAATCACCTGCAACTGCAACAACTCCAGAAACAACTACGCCAGTAGCAGAAGTTGAAACGAGTACTCAAGTCACGCCAGTAGAAGCGAATGCTAGTCTTGATTTTCCTGAGATTCCAGAAGACTCAGTAAATGAAGATGATTGGGGTTTTGACCTAGTGGAAGATGTGACCCCAGCAGATTCTCAAGCAGAAAGTAGCGCAGAACCGCTAGATCCAGAGATAGAGAAATTAAATCATGTAGCGGATGCAGCAGAACCCGACTTAGAAGACACAGAATTACTAGATGATATTGCTGTGTTAGTTGCAGCAGTGTCAGCGTCATCTAATACTGATGGTATAAACCAACCAGAATTGAACGGGCAAGTGCCAACTAGTGTAACTGATGACATTTTAGCGATCGCAGATCCCCAAAGTAACATTGTCCTCACGCCTAGCAGTTACAACTCGGCTGATGTTGTTTGGGAAATTTCCGAAACTGGCCGACAAATGCTGCAAAATGCAGGTAAATCTCAATTAAATCTGCGAGTTTATGATGTCACAAATATTGACCTGAGTTATCAGCAGCCGCAATTGTTACAGCAATATGATTATGAACTCAGCACTTCTAATGGTACTGTAGCAATTCCCCAAACCGAGCGCGATTATATAGCAGCAATTGGCTATGCTATAGCAGGCGATGGCTGGGTAACTCTAGCACGTTCTGAAATTGTCCGCGTCTTTGGCAATACGCATACAAATAATACAACGGCAAATGTCGTATTAGTAGATGAGACAAGCCGTGTTGTTCTTACACCTAATACCCAACAATTCGCTGATGTTTCTTGGGAAATTTCGGACACTAGCAAGCAAATGCTGAAAAATGCTGGCATATTCCAGTTAGGTTTGCGGCTTTATGATGTCACAAATCTAGACTTGAGTTATCAGCAGCCGCAATTGGTGCAGCAGTACGAATTGGATTTGGAAACAGCCAATAGCAGCGTCAGTATTCCCGAAACTGATCGCGACTATGTAGCAGAAATTGGCTACCCAATTGTAGGCGATCGCTGGGTCAGCATCGCTCGTTCTGAGATTGTGCGCTTTTTCAGTCCTCCTTATGTAGAAGATGAAGGTATTTCTTTAGAGGCAGCAACTTGGCTACCAGCAGACGATAGCACTATTACTCTCACACCTCGGACTCCGAAGTGGGCTTACGCTTCTTGGAGTCTTTCGGAAAATCGCAAAGAAATACTGCATAATGCTGGTGTGACTCAATTAGCTTTGCGGCTGTATGATGCCACTGATATTGATTTAAGTTATCAGCAACCGCAATTAGTACAGCAGTATGAATGTGAAGAAATTACCCATGATCGCTATGTAGCTATTCCCACAAGCGATCGGGACTATATGATTGAACTCGGCTATGTCATCGAAGGCGACGGTTGGGTGACAATTATCCGTTCTAATGCGGTTCGCGTTTTCAGTCGTCCCCAACAAGATTTCTGGTTTGTAGCAGATGCAGAGTTAATTATTCACGGTGCGACGGAACCTAATGCAAGTGTCAATATTGCGGGTAATCCCATCTCTCTAAAACCCGATGGTACATTCCATCTCCGCGTTCCTTTTTCAGAGAACTTAATTGACTATCTGATGACTGCGGTTGCTGCTGATGGTGAAAACTCTAAAACAATTCATAAAAAGTTTTCCCAGGAAGTTGCAGAAGCTGAATATTCATAGCAAATAACACAAGACAGCTGCTCAGATCCCCAATTTCTTTGAGAAGTCGGGGATCTAATTCTTCTACTGTAGGTTGAGGAGGGGTTTTATAACCAATAGGATGTGTATCGCACAGCGCACCATTATGATATCCCAAGCAGTGCGTTAGCCTACGGCATAACACACCAAAATAGCTTTTGCGTTGGCGTAGCCAGCCGCAGGCATCGCCAAAATAACAAATGCGATATTTATTTTTACTTATAGTAAATATAGTTTTAACTATAAATGCTGATAGTTAATGTAACTTTTTTGATTGACTTATGGTGGTGAAGAATGGTTATATTGTTCACCAACATCTAAATGATGTTTTGTTTCACAGTCCACCTCGTTGTTTATGTAGTAGTAGGTATTTTGAACTAATTGTGGCGGATAGATATTGCCAGGAATTTGGGGAATTTCCACTATATTGTGAACTGGATGAAGATAATCATCCTTCTGTTCCCAATCTTGACTGTTTAACCGCCGCTTTTTATTAATTTGTCTGGTGATAATCACCGCTACCAGCCCAAAAGGACTTAACGATAGTAATAATCCAGCGAGTGCTAGTATTTCCATTACTTTTTGTCTGATAGTGCTGATTACAGACAACAGCAGTTGCAAGGGTAATTCCAGAGATGGTTAATTTTTTTGTGTAACTTCGAGATAAATATGCTCTAGACGCACAGGCGAAAGAGCGATCGCGTCAATTTTTATCCCTTCAAACCGCGCAATAATTTCTTTTAATTCCAGAGGTTCTGGTAGCCAAAAAGCTAATTCCTTACCATAGCGTCTAGGCGTAAAACCGGATGCTTGAGCGCAGGCGATCGCTTCTGTTTCTTGTGTAGTTTGTAAAACCAAAATTTCCGCAGCCGGAATTATCCCGCGTAGCTCTGCTAAACTACCCTCAGCTAAAATTTGCCCATGCTTGAGAATCCCAATTTTATTACACAGACGCTCCGCCTCATCTAATAAATGAGTCGTCAATAAAATTGTAATTCCCTGATTTTTCAGTTGCCGAATTAACTCCCAAATCTCATATCTGGCTTCAATATCTAACCCAGTAGTTGGCTCATCTAAAATTACTAACTTTGGTTGATGTACTAAAGCAACTGCAATATTTAACCGTCGCTGCATTCCCCCACTGAGAGTTTCTACCGGACTATTTGCTCTGTCTAATAAATTCACAGCCGCCAAAGTTGCTTGTACTTGTTGTTGGCGATTTTTTTTATCTAAGCCATAGATATTAGCAAAGAAATCTAAATTTTCTGTACAAGTTAAAGTTTTATATAGCAGATTTTCTTGAGGTGCAATCCCAATTATCTTTTTTGTTGCTGCCGAAATCGGCTGCTGATTAATTTGAACATTACCACTATCAGCTTTAACTAAATTACAAATAATATTAATAGTGGTTGTCTTTCCCGCCCCATTTGCCCCTATTAAACCGTAAATCTCTCCTGATTTAATATGCAAATTTAAATTATTAATAACTTTAGTTTTACCGTAAGACTTATTTAAATTGTTAATTGATAACATCTTTTTATAATCTTCTCTCTACTATCAACATTCGCTGATAAGATAGCCAACCACCAATCATCATTGCCATAGCAAATACTATTAAAAACCAAAAATGTGAAGCAATATCCCCAACTTGCTCACCCTTAGCAGATACTCCTACAAAAGCCTCATTCATATGATAAATAGGATTATATTTAGCAATATTAATTAAAGTTTTAGGAAACAGCGAACTCGGTAACAATGCTCCGCCTAAAATTAACAAAGGCACTCCAAAAGCTGCAACTAAAGCATTAACATCTTCGATACGACGTGCCAATTGAGTACCCAAAATAAACCCTAAGCCTACATAAGCCACAATACTCATGATAATAATGATTAGCCCTAAGAAAATAGAACCCTTAAAACTAGCACCCCAAAAGGCAGCTGTAGTATAAACTAACAATGTTTGTCCTAAGCCAATGCAACTATGAGCTAAAAAAATTCCTAAAAAATAGGATGTACCACTCAAAGGCGAGAGAAATAGACGTTTGAGAGTTTGTTGTTCTCTTTCTGCAACTACTGTAGCGACACTTCCACCCAAACAGCTAAAAAATAATGCTGCACCTACCAAAGTTGATGGTGCAGTATATGCAAAAGCGTCAGCAATTGATAGTTTTGCGCGTTCTGCCAAAATATAACCACCCAGCATTAACACTGAAACCGGAAAAATTGCCCAAAAAATCAAGCTGCGTCTGCGACGTAATAATTCAATTAATATGCGCTGCGTCACAGCTATAGTTTCGCGCCAATACTTCATTTTTTATCAGCCCATGATTTTTATTTTTTTAAAGTAAATAAATAGAGATAACTATTTATCGTAAGTGATAATAATTAGTTAATTAAAACTCAAAATCTAAATTTCATCTTATCTTAATATAGTTTTACCTAAATTTGACACTACACAAAGCCCGTCAATACAAGTAACAAATATTCTAGACTGCTAACTAAGTGCATTACTACATATTAGGTAAATGCAAAGTGTGTCATAAACTATGATTACTTATGGTATTATTATCCATGAAAATTAATAGTTAAAATTATTTTTTAGCATTTCAATTTTAAAATAACTGTAATACCAATGCTAAAATTACCTGACATCTATTAATTATTGAGACTACAATCTATGTTATATTGTTGATTCAAATAATTAATTTTAGAATCTCATAATAGTTTTAACCTCATAATCACTCATATTTCACAACTCTAAAGAGGTAGTGCATTTTATGGTAAATGAACAAACAAAAAATATTATTTTTTTAAGCCCTCAGACTCAGTATGAAAATTTAGGTGATTTAATTATTATTAAAGTCTTATTAGACAATTTAAGAAAATATGGAAATTTAGTTATCAATGAGAAAGATTTGCCAGAATGGTTTTGTCAGGAATTAGAGATAAAACAAGATGAGAGAGCTAGCAAATATAGAAGTAAATTTAGCTTGTTAGTACTTAAGTTTGCCTTAAAAAACTTATTTAGTTCTAAAAACAAAATTTATTATATTTTAACCCCTGGACATCGTTTTAGTGTAAACACTGATAATTATAATTTTGGAGAGTATTTAAATTACTTAAATAAAAAAATTCAATCTCTCACAACATACGCTATATTTAAAATCCTTGGTGTTCGTATATGTAGATTTGGAGTTTCTATTGGGCCATTCTCGACAATTGATGAAATAGCAGAAAAAGTCCAATCTAACTTGATGTATTTTTATTCAGTTAGAGACACAAAATCAGAAACTTACGCTAAAAAAATAGGAATAAATAAAGTTAAAATTTTTCCTGACTTGGCTTGGTTACTAAAAGTTAATACTACAAACAATAATTTAGTCCATTTTAATAATGAATATGTAATATTGAGTTTTAGAGAATCAACTCATTCTTTTGATGAATCGGATACTTATCGCAGGAATCTCTTTCCTATTTTAGACGAAATTGTTAAAACTGTATGTAACAAATGGAATAAAAAGTTGCTTGTTTCTTATCAAGTAGATATGGATTATGAGTTTAATAAAGAAATTTACTATAGATATAAAGGAGACTATAATGTAACCTTTGTTGATCAAAAAATCGACTCTCAAAAAATGTATGATTTGTATTCTCGTGCATACATGATTTTTAGCAATCGATTACACGTACTAATGTTTGCAACTGTTTGCGGTTCAATACCAGTTGCCGTAGTAGATAAAGCTAGGCATGATAAAATTATCGGCATATTTTCAGATGCAGAATTAATGCAGCAAGTTGTAGATATCTCTAGTAGTGAGCATATATTAGATTTATTAAATAACATTGAAGTTAATACTGAGGTGATTAAGAAAGACCTTGCTTTGTGTCTTGAGAAATATCAAACAGCAGGGGATACAACATTTAAATACGTTATGGCAGAGAAAATGAAATAAAAAATTTACAATTGTATTACAAAAAAGCTAAAATGACAGACTTGCTAAAAGAGTCTGTCATTTTCATCTTGCAATACATTTTTAATAATTTTATCTTTCAATTAGTCTAGTTAAGATTATTTCGCTGTCATCTAAGTTGCTCAACTTAAAAAAACATAAAATGTAGGGAAACCATGCGCGGCACCCCTCGTTCTTACGTCGCTAACGCTGCACAACTGGCTCCCCCTACTATTGTTTAATGTTTAATTAGTTTGAGATGTATTACTGTATTTGTTGTGCGGGACGAACTATATTCACTAACTGCCAAAACAGTTTTGGTGCAAGTAAAAAAATCGAAGATATATATACTATAAGTCCAGCTAGCACGGAGATTGATACGATTACAAGAGGGCTGAATGAATCACCAAGAAAATATTTAATAGACAAAATTGTCAATATTACAGCTACCGTTCCACCTAAAGCAGTTGCACCTTGGCGCAAAAAAGTAAAGACATTAATATTTATTTGCTTCCAAATGATCCAAATATTCAAGGGTGCAATCAAGTAAAGTCTAATTACAAAAGCATATGCAACAGCTACTATGCCCCATTTAACTGCTAGTGCAAAACCAATAATATTGGTCATAGCTTGTAATAAATCTAGAGCTAGTTTAAGTGAAGGCTTTCCAATGGCCATGAGTACAGAACCAGTGAAATAAAAATAAGCTATACCAATACCAGCAAGGTTTAAAGCTTGCATTACTGGGATGCTAGGTAGCCATTTTTCACCAAACACCAATTGAATCAATTCAGGTGCTAATATTGATGTCACTAAGAAGCCAGGAAAAGTAATTAGACTTGATAGTTGAATTGCTTGATAAAGTGCGCTTCTTAATCTTGCTGGATCTTTCTGCAACCTGGCAAAAGTTGGCAGAGTAACTTTTGATAAGACGCTAGTTAATAATTCTGTGAGAATTGAAAACACACGATAACCAACAGAATAATAACCTAATGCTGTAGAACCTAAGAAATAACCGACAAAAAAGTCGTCGGAACGGCGGCTAATAAAGAAAGCTAAATTCATGCCAACTACACTCACTCCAAAGGAAAAAAGTTCCTTAAAGTGTTTTGGCGAAAATTTGAATCTTGGCCGCCAATCACTAACCCGCCACATTACTAAAACCGCAGCTAAACTATTAGATAATTGCTGACCAACTAAACTCCAAACACCAAACCCCATGAATGCCATAGTCACGCCAACTATGCCACCAACAATCACGGCTATTAGCGAGCGTGTAGCAAGAGTCTTAAATGCTAATTTACGTTCAAAGATTGCATTCTGAACGCTAATGAATGCTTGGATTATAAAGTTTAATGAGAAACATCTAATAATAGGTATTATCTGTGGCTCTTTGAAGAAGTTACCAATTAAATCAGCACTGCTAAAACATAAGGTAGTGAGTATTAAACTTATTCCTAAATTAGTCCAAAACGCCGTATCTAAATGCTCTGATTCTAAATTGTGCCTTTGAACGATCGCTTGTGTAAATCCTTGATCAACAAATACTTGCAAAAAAGCTATAAATACGCTACTCAACGCCACCAGACCGAAGGTTTGTGGGCTTAACAGGCGCGCAAGTATAAAGAAAACAATTAGTGAAATTAATTGCCGTCCCCAACTTTCAATTGCAGACCAAAATACGCCTTTGATGGCTTTTTGTTTTAAATTTGATGGTTGTTGTGCTGGTTCCATTACGGAATTCACCCATTAAATGAGCAATTGCGTGTATTTTTAGTTAGTTTCTTGTCAGTCTATGAATGCCGACAAGCTACATTGCATAAAAATACTAAAAATAGTTTTTGTAAGTAATTAATATGCAAGTAATATTTACTAAGTAATTTTTTCTCTCAGTAGATTACCACAATGATTTAAGAGGCTAGTAGCTTTTCACAGAGTATTCATCAAATTTTTGGCATTTATATAAGACTGCCTAATCTAAGTATGGGGCGGTTTAAGATACTGTTTTGCTGATTTTGTGCGGCTTTGATGGTGATCTGGCTTGTTAAACAATTATTAAGAATATATAAATTCCTTGGCTTTGATTTTGAAGAAATTTCTAAAATGTGGTTTAATTATAAGTTTTATGCTAGCCACGTCAGAGCTATTTAAGCTGATGTGCATTCAAGTTGCAGAATTTGAATTGTTGGGAAAAACTTCAAACACTCTCCCCTGCAACCCTGTCAACAAGCAAGCTTTTGTGATTAACAGCATCAGTCTGCTCTAAAAAAGCTTTTTAAGTAGACAGAAAAGAATAATAGCTCATCTTTTGCCAACAATAGGTAATAAAATACACTTGAACAGCTTAATAATACTGAATTAATTTTTTCATGTTAGAAGGTAATTGAAGATAGTTGTTATGCAAATTAAGTATTTGTAATGTTTCCTGATGAAATATAGCGATAGCCAGTAGTGTTAGGACATTAGTAGATGAGAAAACTTAGACACTCAAATACTTTTAACCCTATAGAACCCATTTGACATCTTATGAGGTTTTGAATTAAGGTACTCCTCAGCATCTAAAATCCAATGCTAATGGCGTATTCCAGCGACTTCACTGATGCAG
>NZ_JACJRV010000059.1 GCF_014697475.1 Nostoc sp. FACHB-152 | reverse complement strand
TTTGTTTGTCGCGGTTCAGTTGTCGCGGCGCTTGTCTTTCGCCTTGACACTTTATCTAGGTTAACTACCCACAACTGGATTGTCAAGGGGTAACAGAAAAAATTTTTTTAGCTCTGGCTGAACTGGTTTTAAGGCGTTTATAAGGGTTATCAATCAAGGCTTTTCCCTAAACTTTCGTTTAGAGTAATGACATTCAGTCGTTAGTTGGGTGGGAGACAAGAGCGTTTAATAAGGGGACAAATACTATTTCGTATGGTTCTGAACGCTGCCACAATAGTGATGCAACTGCTTTGATATCTTGTAAATACTAGTGAACGCTCCTACTAATAACTCCTCAGCACAAACTCAGTCGCGTAAAGCTGACCATATCCGCATCTGTTTGGAAGAAGATGTTCAATTCCATGAAACCACTAACGGACTAGAACGTTATTGCTTTACTCATTGTTGTTTACCAGAATTAGACCGCAACGATATTGATATCAGTACAATTTTTTTAAATAAACGCTTAGGCGCACCTTTGTTAGTTTCCTCGATGACTGGGGGAACTGAACAAGCAGGAATTATTAACCGACGTTTAGCTGAAGTCGCCCAACACTACAAATTCGCAATGGGTGTTGGTTCGCAACGGGTAGCCGTTGAGAAACCTCAAGTAGCTGATACTTTTGCTGTCCGTAAGTATGCGCCTGATATTTTGCTGTTTGCCAATGTTGGTGCAGTACAGCTTAACTATAAGTATGGTTTAGATGAATGTCTGCGAATTATCGAGATGCTAGAAGCAGATGCTTTAATTTTGCACATTAATCCCTTACAAGAGTGCATTCAACCGAAAGGAGATGTGAATTTCAAGGGATTGCTAGATAAAATTTCCAAGTTATGCAATCAATTATCAGTGCCAGTGATTGCGAAGGAAGTTGGTAATGGCATTTCAGGCGTAATGGCAGAAAAGTTGATTGCTGCGGGGGTGAGTGTAATAGATGTCGCTGGTGCAGGTGGTACTTCTTGGGCAAAGGTGGAAGGTGAACGGGCGGAAAATGCTTTGCAGCGACGTTTAGGGAAAACATTTGCTGATTGGGGCTTACCTACGGCAGCGTGTATTGTTGATATTCGCACGATCGCACCTCACATTCCCTTAATTGCTTCTGGTGGTTTGCGTCATGGCTTGGATGTTGCTAAAGCGATCACTCTTGGCGCAGATATTGCAGGTTTAGCAATGCCTTTTCTACAAGCAGCAGCGTTATCAGAAGCAGCAGTTTATGAGTTGGCAGAGGTTTTAATAGCAGAAATTATTACGGTATTATTTTGTACAGGTAACGAGAACTTGCATCAGTTAAAAACTTCTGGAAGTTTACAACGCATACAATAAAAAAATAGTAGTTTGAGTTCTGTAGCAAATTACTGGTGACTAATCATTTTTGAGTAATAAGTATTGACTAATGAATAATTTTTTTAAACAAACTTTTGCTAGTTTAATAGGCAGTTTGTTAGGACTATTTATTTTCTGTGGTATTAGCACGACAGGGCTGTTATTACTGTTGTTTGCGATCGCTGCTTCTAAAGATCTTAGCCCAGTTGTCAAAGATAAGTCGGTGGTAGTTTTTGACTTGTCAATGACTATTACTGATAGGGAACCTAGTTCTGGAGAAGTGTTACAAGAAGCTTTATCAGGTAGCGCAGAAGAAAGATTAACGCTCCGCAAGATTCTAGATTCTATAGAAAAAGCACAACGTGATCCAAAAATTGTAGCGATTTATTTAGATGCCACAAAGGGAGGTGGAGTTAGTAACATCGGTTTCGCTTCTCTAAAAGAAATTCGCAAGGCCTTAGAAGAATTTCGCGCATCTGGGAAAAAGATTGTGGCTTATGGCACAGACTGGGGTAAAAAGGAATATTACCTGAGTTCAGTCGCTGATACTGTTGTGCTAAATCCATTAGGTTCAATGGAAGTGAACGGATTGAGTAGCCAACCTATGTTTTTGGCAGGTGCGTTACAAAAGTTTGGTATTGGGGTACAGGTTGTCAGAGTTGGTAAATTTAAGGGTGCAGTAGAACCGTTGATTTTGAATAAGTTAAGCCCAGAAAACAGGGAACAAACACAGAAGTTACTAGATGATGTATGGACTGAATGGCGGACTACGGTAGGAACAAGCCGGAAAATGAATCCAGAAAAGTTGCAGGCGATCGCAGATAATCAGGCAATAATAGAAGCACCCGCAGCTAAGAGCAGTGGTTTAGTCGATCAAGTTGCTTATCACGATCAAGTAGTTGCTGATTTGAAAAAACTTACAGGTAGTGATAAAGACGATAAAACTTTCAAGCAAATTGATTTAGATGAATATGCCCAAGTTCCAAATAAATCCCTGAGTGCAGAACGGCAATCAAAAAATAAAGTTGCTGTAGTTTATGCTGAAGGCGAAATTGTTGATGGCAATGGTGATGAAGGCCAAGTAGGAGGCGATCGCTTTGCCAAGATATTCAACAGAATACGGCAAGATAAAAATGTTAAGGCAGTTGTATTAAGGATTAATAGTCCAGGTGGTAGTGCTACTGCATCTGAGATTATGCAGCGAGAAGTACGCTTAACTCGTGAGGTAAAGCCTGTAGTAGTATCTATGGGTGATGTCGCTGCTTCTGGTGGGTATTGGATAGCCAGTGACTCTAACAGAATTTTTGCTGAACCAAATACAATTACGGGTTCTATTGGTGTATTTGGAATATTGTTGAATGGGCAAAAATTAGCTAATGATAATGGTATCACTTGGGATGTAGTCAAAACTGCACGTTATGCCGATACTCAAACAGTTGCCCGTCCAAAATCACCTCAAGAAATAGCAATTTATCAACGCAGTGTTAACCGCGTTTACAATCTATTTTTAAATAAAGTTTCCCAAGGTCGAAAATTACCAGAAAAAAGAGTTGCTGAGATTGCCCAAGGAAGAGTTTGGTCGGGTATAGCAGCTAAAGATATTGGTTTAGTTGACGAAATTGGTGGATTAAATGCTGCTGTTGAGTATGCTGCTAAGGAAGCGAAACTTGGAGAAAATTGGCAATTAAAAGAATATCCTAGAGAAGGCAGTTTAGAAGAACGCTTTTTTGGCGGAGCAATTGAGGATGTCAGCACTGCTTTGGGGATGAAGAAGACACAAAATCAACCATCAGATTTACTGACTGTGGAATTTCGTAAACTACAACAGGAATTAGCCGTGCTGCAAAATATGAATGATCCGCAAGGGGTTTATGCTCGTTTACCATTCAATATCAAAATTGAATAGAAGAGTCAGAATACTAGGTATTGAATACTAAGAAATGCTTCTATAGATTTTAAATTCCTAGTATTAAATATAAAAATGTAATGAGAGAAATAGGCTGCTAAGTGTTCATAGCAGCTATTATATTCGAGTTGAGTTTATAGCCAAGCTATGCGATTTGATGAAGAAATAAAAATCCTGTGGGAAGCACTCTGTCATGTGTCTCATGCGACTATTTATTCATATCAAGTAGTAACTAAATTTGAGGAGATTGAAGACGGGATATCAAACAATCTGTTTATTATACTTATGTTGCTACGTTGCAATTACCATTTAATTAACAAGCATTATGTGACTAATTCAATGGTATATTTTGCGAAAGCTTACCATAGTGACCAAGATGAATTTCAGAGTCGGCGAGATGCAGCGAAAATTGCAGCCCAAACCGCCACTAACTATATGTCCAAGGAAGGTCAGCAGTTAATCAAAGAGTATTGTAGAGCTTGGCAGTTGGCTTCCCCAAGTAGTTAATAGAAGTTCGGTTCACCCTGCGAGTTCTAAATTTCTAAAACCAGCTGACAACAACAGCATAGATGTGTAAAGTAGTTTAGGAATAATATTTTAAACTTTTATGCATCCATCTATGGATAGAAAAACTAAACGCTTGTTGCTGCTTGTTGCCTCTTGTAGTATTACTGGGGTAATTTTAGGAGGTACTAGCAGTTGGGCAGAGAGCAATCTTTGCTTACGTGCTAGTCAAGTTACAAATGATTGTCTTACCCAAGACCCTATTCAAAAAACTATCCAAGGTATGAGTGCTGGGCTGATAGCGGGCGCAGGGGCAGCTTTTGGGGTAGGCTGGAATCTACGCCATCATGACTAGAATTGATAATTGCGATCGCGCACCCATAGACTGACAGGTACAGCTTTACCCTGTGAGTCTACTTTGGCTTTAACTACTATTGATCGTGATTGTCCATCTCTAGTTTGCCGAACTGCTTGAGAAACATCATTACTGATCTGTTGCCGTTCTTCATCTGGCACATTATAGTTTTCTAGACCGTACTGTACATAGCCATCCTGATACACTCCTTTTAAGGCCGCTTGATTATTCGGGAGTGATCTGGGTTGGTTGCTAGTCACTCGTACCGGTCTCCAAGCTCTGGGAACACCACGGCTGAAGGAAGGTTGTTCTTGTAAAATCACATACAAGTTGGTTCCTTCTACTAATTGTCCACCTCTACCGCGATTTCTTCTGAGCAATTCTTGCCATCCCGGCAATCTTCTAAGTGCAGAAATTCGAGATATATTATAGTCAAGCTCTAAAGAATTACCTTGCAACACATTTCTAGAGTTCACAGGTACAGTTTGAAGAATTATCTCTTTACCTGTGATGCTTGTATACATTGATAGAAATGGTATTGCAAAGATTATTCCGGCTTGAATTGCTAAAGGAATGAATAACCGCGAGCCGGGTAAGGGCTTATTCGCTTTTTGTTCTGTCGCTAATAAATAATCCCGAAAAGTTAACTTGCCTGAAAATTCTGCTTCGGGAGATAATGGCTTATTCTTACTAGATTCAGAATTTTTGGTAGATTCGGGAGAGTCACTTTTCATTGGCGTAGTCCTAAAAATCAGGGTAGTGGGTAGAATCAAACAAAATTATTAGGACTGACGCAGAGAAACTGATGCACAGAGATTATGAACAAAGGCAATGAGACATCTAGGTAATCTCTTGCCAAGGGTTGAATATTTACAGTAGGGAACAGAGGAAGAAAAAACAGATTTCAGGTAATGCAATATAAATCACGAAGATTTTGCACCTGAAGATTTAGAACCAGATCCTAAGCGGCGTTCAAACCAAAGTCCAGCACTAATCAATGCAGAACCACACATGACTAATACTAGTGACTTGAATAGAAGTTCAGTGTCATACTCTAGTACGCGGCTAATTACTTGCAATGTTAACAACAGCATACCGCCCCAAAAACAACGCCTGTCATTTAACTTCAATCCTTCACGAATTAGTCCCCAAGCTAATACTGCTAAAAGTACATTGAAAGCAAAAACTCCTAAATCCTCAATAGGGTTGATAGCTTGATGCCAAAAAGGCATTATGGCTGTGAAACCCAAAAAGGTGACAATCATGGGTAGATTGAAGACTACTTCTCGACGGGTAGGGTTGTTGCGCTGGCGCATCAAAAACAACCATTGCAAAACTGCCAAGCCGCTTAGAATTCCCAAATCAATAATCGGCCGAGACATGAATACATTCATGTTACCGCTTGGAGAAGAGAAATTGTAGCTGGTTGTTGCCCATACCCAACGGAAGGACAAAACATAAAAAACTAAACCGAAGGCTATCAAGGCCAAGTCACGGGCTAGGGGTTGAAATAGCCTGTAATTGATTGTCGGAAACAGCAGGTCATCATAACTCCAAAATATTGCTGGCGGCAATGTAAAAGCAAAAGATGCTACCCAAGGTGCTGCTTCAGAAAGGTTCGACAGTGGTAGGGGATCGAGGTTGAGTTGTAAAGAAGTTGCAAAAACAAAAGCGGCGATCGCAAAAATCCACCGCGATCGGCAAAAATAGGCTAAGGGTACAAACAATAGCCATGACAGCAATGGCATATGTTTGACTACAAGTTGCGCCCAATTCCAATCACCAGCAGAGTATCTTAAATCTCCTTCTAATCCTATCCAATACCCAATTTGTATTAGGATAATTCCCAGGATTCCGAGAGAATTTAAAGACAGGCTATAAGCCATGACCAAAACACCAAAACCCCAAGCAAAAAATAGTTCAGGAGTAGAACCGTTAAGATTAAAAGCATCTGCCATTAACGCTATGGTTGCACCTAAAACCATCGCGGCTAAAATTAACAATCCTTCGCCTAAAATACGTTGACTGCGTTTTGGTTTCTTACCTTCTGGAATGCCAATTGCTGCTTGTCTCCAGGTATAAAAACCCGTGATTGTTGTCGCTATAAACAAACTCATCATAATGATGAATTTGACATCGCGTGACCATCCTTGCCAGTTTGCGGCGACAAAAGTAATCATTCCTAAAGTTAATAGGATAATACCGAGAGTTACCGCAGTCATCGTGGAGCGATCGCGCACAGCAGCTTCCAGGTTATTAAATTGATAACGGTCTGCTATTTGTTGATATTGGGAAGAACTAATTAGTCCTTCATCTCGCCATAGTTGTGTTTCTCGGCGTAATTTCCGATGGAAATTATCTAATATCATGACCATCTCCAATGTAGTGAGTTAGCTTTACGGTCATCGTCAGAATAGCGGTTATTTATTGTATTTTCAGTATGCAGCCAAGGCAGTTGATGGCATTGTTCTTCGTTAACAATTTGACTATTAGAAATAAGTATATTTCTTGACATATACAATGGAAAAACCTTCAAATTTGCTACTTAAACTTTCACGGCGTTTGTTTGAAACTTCCGATGAGCAAGAAAAATTTATCGCAGCCTTAATTAACCCTAAATCTTTTCAACCTTGTATTCTTTGGTGTCAGGAAAAACCAGAGATATTACCTTTTTCAACGGACACATCCTTAAGCTGGCAACCGCAATTTATTGACCGTTTATGTTTAGGCGAAAAACCAGGACAAGATTCCCTACATCATCAAGGATATTTTTATTGTTTAGATTTTTCATCTGTATTTTCAGCTTCTATTTTGTTAGCTATTACTCAGCCAATACAGTTAATTTTTGATATGTGTGCTGCCCCAGGTGGCAAGAGTATTTTTGCTTGGAAAGCTTTACAGCCAGAGTTACTTATTAGTAATGAAGTGATTGGCAAACGCTTAGGTATGCTAATTTCTAATTTGAAACGTTGTCAGATTAGTCCGTCTATTATTGTAAATAGAGATTCTAGTATTTTTGCGGAAACTATTCCTCAATCTAGCAACCTAGTAATTGTAGATGCGCCTTGTACAGGACAGTCTTTATTAGCTAAAGGCGAAAAAGCACCTGGTTGTTTTCATCCAACTGCAATTAATAAAAGTGCCAATCGCCAAAAGCGGATTATAGCTAACTCTGCTCAAATAGTTGCACCTCAAGGATATCTTGCTTATATGACTTGTACTTACTCTCCAGAGGAAAACGAGCAAGTATGTGAATGGTTTTTATCACGCTTTCCACAGTTTCAAGCAGTAAGTGTTAAACATTTACAAGAGTACCAATCCCACCTAAGTAGTATTCCTTGTTACCGGATGTTCCCTCAAAGTAGATTGGGTGCTGGTGCGTTTACAGCGTTGTTTCAAAATATTAATGATGGCGAAAGAAAAGAGATAGACTCAAGTGCGTTAACTGCGGTATGGAGTAATACTTAAAGCTAAATAAAAGGGCGCATATTTATGCGCCCAAGGGGAGGAAAAATATTTAAAAGATTTACTCGTAAATGACAAATCCAGCAGCAGGAACAGTAATTTTCACAGATTTACCATTTCTCGCTTCAATTTTTACTTTTTGACCTTGCTGTTGTTTATTAGTCGAGTAAATACAAGTAAGGAAACTACCTTCTTGATGTAACTCGTTATCAATAGTTACCCAAGCTTCACGAGGTTGATAATAATCGGTGTTGATGACTGCAACTATTTCTTGATCGCTAAGAATTCGTGACCAAGGTACAATAGAACGAATTTCGTTACCAATCATCTGAGGTAAGCCAAAGTTTACGCCATCGCCAGAAATAGGACGGAGATATTGACGACCTCGACTTAAAGCTTTTTTCTCTCTTCTGATTTTCAGAATTTTGGCAATTTCTTGATAGACATAATTTTCTTCATTAAAGAAGTGAACGCCTTTGGTAGCAAATGCACCAAATTCGCCACCAAACATGGCTTCTCTCAAATAGCGATCGCTTCCTCCATTACCATCAAAGCATTGTTCTGTGCCATAATAAATACAAGGAATTCCCAGCGTTAAAGCATTAAGTGCTAACGCATTCAGTACCACTTTTGACGCATCCTTATCTGCACAGAATCTAGCTTTATTTTGCCCTTTACGAACTTGGTCATGGTCGTCAAACATCGTCACGACCTTATCCCTAAACCAAATGTGAGATTCTTTTTGTACAAGTAAGGAATTACGAAACAGGCTAAAGTAATCGCTAGGACTACGATATCCTTTGACAAGATATTCAAGTTTATCAGGAATATCATCTACACCTAAAGCAGCATCTAAACCTGTTTCTTCTAATGTTTCAAAAGCTTTGCGTCTTCCGCCTGTAATCTCACCAACTAAGAAGAATTTTTCCTTACCAATACTTTGAGCAAACTCATGAATCATAGAAGCAAAAATGCGGGTTGCTCCTTTATCCATGTGTTTGACAGTATCAATGCGGAAGCCATCAATATCGGCGTATGCTATCCAATATTTATAAACCTGAGCTAGATATTGAAGTGCAGGAGAAGAAACATAATCATCAAGAGTTCCGAAGCCGTGGCGGATATCTTTTAAATCCTCAAAATCTCCTTCTAAAAATTCAGGGTAGCCATCCCAATTTCTAATACGTCCTTTTTGGGTATATATGGATGGGTCTTGAAATTCTACTGGCCAAATAGATGCATTCTCATTAGGCCAAGTTGCAGGATTTTTAGGATCTGTTTTGACAAATGGTATGTTAGCTTGTCCATTTTCGTCATTAAATCCCTTAACTTTATAAGGTGTACCATTATAATCAACATTACCTGCTTCATAACTAAAGATATTACCAGAATGATTCAAGATAATATCTAAAATGACGTAAATACCATTATCATGAGCAGTTTTTACTAATTCTTTCAAGTCTTCACTACTGCCAAACTTAGGGTTAACTTCAAGGAAATCTTGAATACCATAGCCGTGATAGGTTTCTTGAAAAGATACTTGTTTAAAAATCGGACTAATCCAAATCGCTGTTACTCCTAAACGCTTTAAGTAACCGATTTTGCTAATTAATCCTTTAAGATTACCACCAACGTATTTTACTCCTGCTTCTTGCCAACGTGCAGCGTCTTCTGGGGTACGTGTAGCGTTGTTTTGATCTCCTGAAAAAGGTGGGGTTTTACCACTAGAAACAATATTTCCTGTGTTGTCCTTATATCCATTTTCTTTACCATCAGAAAATCGGTCAAGCATCATAAAATAGAAGACCTGATCTTCCCAAGCTATGGGAGATGGATAGAATGTTTTATCAGATATAAGAGAAGCTAGATTTAGTTGTGATAGTTGCTTTACTGGCATGGGAAGATTTTAGATTAATGATTGGAATGGTTGCTGAATATAGAGTTTATCTATAGACAAGTGATGAACTTCTATGTAAAAGCAGTACATCTAAACTTGTTATAGATATAGAGACATACAAAACTTTGTTTTTATATTTCGGACAAACCTGAAGTTTATTAGTTTAAATTTTACTTACTATTTTCATTAATGCTCATCAATGGTTCATAAAAATAACTTATTAAAATAGTAAATTATAAATTTAATTATTTTTTTATTTACACGACCAGAGAACAGATTAGTCTTATCTTATTGACGAATAATAAAGTAATTAAATTCTCATATAGATATTTATCAGTTTAAATATTGAATTGTCAGAATAATTACTGAGGTTGTATTGATTCGATATTTATTAAAATATACTTAAAACTACTAAGTATATTTTATATGGGAAATCTACCTGCTCAATGTACAAATCTAAAAGAGCAAGTTGAATTAATATTACAACTTTTACAGCAAGAACCTACTTTACGTTCTCAAGATATTACACCTGCTCAAACTTCTTTGGGTAAGGCAATTTCTCCGAAATTTGAAATTGTGTTTGCTGGTGCGTTTAGTGCTGGTAAATCTATGCTAATTAATGCATTACTAGAGCAAGAATTACTTTATAGTGCCGAAGGACACGCTACAGGTACAGAATGCAAAATTGAGTATGCTGAACTAGGGAAAGAACGAGTTGTTTTGACATTTCTCAGTGAAGCTGAAATTCGTGAACAAGCAAGTTATTTATGTCAACAGTTGGGATTTAAAACAACAGCTAATATTAATCAAAGTGAAGTAATTAGCTTATTGCATCAAGGCTGTGATGCAATTGTTCAACAAGAGGGTGGTGAAAGCAAATCAGAACGTGCGAAGCAAGCAAAGGCACTAATATTGTTACTACAAGGATATGAAGCAAACCGCGACCATATCCACACAGTTGATAATGCTATATATTCAATGGAGAAGTTTAATTTTACTAATCTTAAAGAAGCGGCTAGTTATGCAAGACGTGGTAGTAATAGCGCAGTTTTAAAACGAATTGAATATTATTGTAATCATCCCCTTTTAGAAGATGGAAATGTCATTATTGATACGCCAGGAATTGATGCACCAGTAGAAAAAGATGCCGAATTAACCTACGCTAAAATTCAACATCCTGATACATCAGCAGTTGTGTGTGTACTGAAACCTGCATCTGCTGGGGATATGACAAAAGAAGAAACTGCGCTTTTAGAAACAATGCGGGGAAATGGCGGAATCCGCGATCGCGTCTTTTATGTCTTTAACCGCATCGACGAAACTTGGTACAATACCCAACTAAGGCAGCGACTTGATGATTTAATCAGTAGCCAGTTTCGGGATACTAGCAGAGTTTACAAAACTAGCGGTTTACTCGGATTTTATGGGAGTCTAATTAAGCAGACCAATTTACACAATAGATTTGGTTTAGATTCTATATTTGCCGAAAGTGTTAAAAGTTTAAATGGTAAAGAAGAAACACCACAGTTTGTCTATGCATTCAATAACTATTGTGTAACTTCTGGGAAACTTTCACCTACTAATTTTCGGATTTCTCTAAATGGGTATGAAAGTCCCAATGAAAACTACATAAGAATTTTAAGCGAACAAGGAATACCTTTAATTAATCAGTTGATTTTAGATAGTGGTATTGAGGAATTCCGTACAGCAATTACTCGCTATCTAACTGAAGAAAAGCATCCGATGCTTTTTCAAAATCTCGCTGATGATTTAGAAGATATTTGTATCAAGTTAAAAAAATCTTATCAGTCAACTTATCGAGAGTTAGATAGCCAGCCAAGGGAAATCGAAGCTATGAAGTCGCAGGAATTACAGCGACTTAATCAGCAACTACAGCAAATTGGAAAAGACTTTAACCAACATATTACACAAGAAGTCAACCAAATTATTAACAGTGCTTGTGATGCTTTTGAAACTGACTTCCGACAATTGCAATCACGCATGATTCGGCGTTTAGATGAATTGCTAGATACATTTTCTGTTGCTGATGCTTATCGACGTGCAACTCTCAGCCATCCACGCAATGCTACAGCACCATTAATTGCAATTTTAGTAGAGGCTTTTTACTATTTATCTAATCAGTTAGAAGATATTTTAGTAAATTCCTCAGAACAAGTAGTTACGAATTTGTTCCAATATTTAATGGAGAAAATTCGTAAATCTGAATATTATCGCCAGTTGTATCGCTTATTAGGTAATGATAGTGGGATTGAACAAGAGTTAAAACTTGTAGAAAAACAAGTATCGTTAGCTTTAGTAAATGCAGCACGGGTAGAATGCGATCGCTTCGTTAGAGAAAGTCCCAGATTTTATGATGAAGGCACTTTTTCTATCTATCAATTTCGTCAAACTTTGCTGCAAACTTCTCAAAGTTATGACTGCGAAAGCATGGTAGAAGCTGAACCAGCAATTAGGCAATTATTAAAGTTAGATTTTGAAGCCAAAGTTTCCAATACTATTCGTAAATCCTTCCGTCAAACTATTAACCAAATTCTTAAAACACAGTTGCTACCAATGGCGGAAGAACAAGCTGATGAAATTTTACAGCAGTATCCACAGGCGCGAGTTTATTTAGAACAGACTTTGCAACAAGAAGCCGAGGAGAAAATTTTGAATAATCGCCGCTTGCTTAGTGCTGTTGAAGAAAAGATTCATGCTTATAATTCAGCCGTTACTAATATCAATAGTTGTTTGCAAGCTATGCAATTATATGACCGATTATTGCCTGTAATTAGTAATGAAGAATTTTTAAACTTCTCTAGTGAGCCAGAAGTGGCTGGTAATATTCCGGCTGCTAACGGTATTTTGATTTCGGATAGTTTATCAGACGAATTAGCATAGGTATAACTAATAATTCAACACAGAACTAATTATTTTACAAAGGTTCAATCTTATAACCCGCAGTCCTACAATCTTTAAATATTGCCCAGAGGCGGAGCATCTCCGGCTCCACTCAATGCTACAAGTAATATTTATAACCGTATAAACTAAAACAATTTTAATTAATTTTTTACACTTTTTTAATATAGATTTTTATATCTGATAAGCTGTAAACGCTGATTTATGAGTTTATGTTGTACTATGCATTGGTTGTTTACAGGACGTTTAAGTGTAGATGAATTAAAGGTTAAAATTGCCGAACTGCCACTATCTTTAGAAGGTACAAGATTAATTCAGTTATCAGACTTTCATTACGATGGTTTGCGGCTATCAGAAGAATTGCTACAAGAGGTGATCGCAGTGACAAATGAACTAGAACCTGATTTAATTGTTTTAACAGGTGACTACATAACCGATGATCCTACGCCAATTCATCAACTTGTCCTGCGACTCAAACATTTACAAAGTCGGTGTGGTATTTATGCTGTACTTGGTAATCACGATATACACTACAGTCACTCTAAAGCAGAAGTTACAAATGCTTTTTCTAGTATCGGTGTAAATGTTCTGTGGAATGAAATAGCATATCCACTAGGTAAAGAGTTGCCAATAGTAGGATTAGCTGATTATTGGTCGTGGGAATTTAATCCTACACCAGTGATGAACCAAGTAGACCCTTTGACACCCCGCATTGTTTTATCTCATAACCCAGATACTGCCAAAATTTTAGAACAGTGGCGAGTAGATTTGCAGTTATCTGGTCATACTCACGGTGGTCATATTGTCATTCCAGGGATTGGGCCTCTTGTTGTTTATTATAAAAAATTACTCAAGCAAGTACCGAAAAAACTACGGCGTTGGGTGCCATTTTTATTTGGAGACTGCTCAAAAGTAGTACGCTATTGGGAATGGTCGCAAGGATTACATCAAGTATCTAATAATCAGTTATATGTCAATCGTGGCTTAGGTACTTATCGACCAGGACGCTTTTTTTGTCCGCCTGAAGTAACTGTAATTACTTTAGTTAGTCAATAGTCATTTGTGATTAATTCTTCTCTTCCCTGTGTCTACTTTTAACTCAATATCAAAACTTTAAACCGCCAAAAGTTACGACAGATAAACATCAGTAACTTATTGGCGGCTTATTAACAATGCAATGGTTTGAGAAAATTGAAAAAACAGAAGAAATAACTCAAATAATGTGGACAAATTCTGCAATCGTTGTACTCAGACTTCAGCATCCTTGATTCTAATAGGCAGGCATTTCTGGCTGTACGTTCAAAACCTCCAAAAAAATCAATAGACTTAAGGCGAAAACATTTACATTAGGATGCAATAGTTGAGTGGCGATCGCAATGAACTTAGAGCAGGAGGTACAGGCTCTAACTTCAAGTTGTTAACTTCACTTAACCTTTCTGTACCTTGCTCTTAATCTAGCACGCTATATTTTTGATGGGTAGAGCTATTTACTAAAGTTGAACACCATTAATGTCTCGCAATATTCAGGAAAATTACCTTAAGAATGGTTAAACTAATTGGTCACATTTATATTAAGTTTTCTTAAGTATGACAATAACAGTCAAAGTAGAGACGTTGCATTGCAACGTCTCTACACATTTAGGAATTTTTATCGAGGGTTACTCTTATCTGTATGCCCATCATCAGTGGTAGAAGAATCTCTATTGGATGTACTTTTAGACTCTTCTGAGCTTTGAGGTACAGAAGTTTCAGAAGTATTACTTCTACTACCAGCAGCAGGCGTATCGGTAGAACTCTTACTTGGAGAAGTGGTTTGAGTTTCTGAAGTTGCAGGCTGCTGAGGCGGAACAGTAACGTTAATCTCTGGTGAGGAAGGAGAAACAGTTACAGACGGAGCTTGCTGCTGGGGTTGGGGAATGACAACAGGTACTTCTCTAGTTTTTTCAATAATTGTGGTTTGTTGCGGTTGTGGGGTAAAGCTAGGAGTCGAAACGTCATTACTAGGTGAAGGAGCCACTACTGGTTGAGTCTGTTCGATTACGGTTTCTTTGGGTTGATTAAAATACCAAAATGCACCAACAATTAAACCAGCAATAGAAGTGAGCAGAATTCCCAATAGTAAACCACGAGATGCATTGTCATCATCACGCGCAGCTAAATTAGCTTGTTGGTAGTTACGCTCAATTTCTCGACCATTTACGTAACCATTTCTATAGGAGTTCACATTGTTGGGATTATTGTTGACTGTCTCACTGGTACGTGTCAGGTTAGTGTGAGTGTTACCGTAACTATCGGTGTACGTTTGTTGTCTCGTTTCGCTGTTATGACTTTCGCGATCGCCTGAATTTGTCATATTATTAATTACACTCCTATTAACTGTATTGTTAAAGCTAAACCCTTGCTACAAAAGAAATTGCAATACAAATATGCAAAGAACTCAAGTTTTTTGGGTTCTTTTTTTTACTTAGCTTTTAATGATATTTAGCATACTCTCTGTAATTGCTCAGATGGTTCTATCTAGAGTTGGGAGTTTATCATCTGCCAAAAGAAAGAGTATATGGTAGATATATGCAGTTATTTGCTAATTATTAGATAGATATTTTAGTTGAAGCTGAAAAATGCTCAAACTTGCTTACAGGCGATCGCGCATACTAAAAAATAGTCAATTAGCAAACATATTAAATTGATGTTCTCCTGGCCTGTAAATTCTCAAACACCACATAGCGGCTACCATTGGGATGGTAGTAGTCGTAGTTTTTTTGAAGGCTGGTATTACCGTGTAACTTTGCCAGATTGCGGGCAAACCTTTGCCTTCATGTACTCTATTGAAGATCCCATTGGAGGTAAACCTTATAGTGGCGGTGCAGCCCAAGTCCTCGGCCCTGATGATGAGTACTTATGCCGAACTTTTCCAGATGTGGAAAAATTTTGGGCTAGTCGTGATGTATTAGCTTTAGGGCATTGGGGTAAAACCAACCTCAACACACAACCTCTTTATCTCTTACCAGGAGAATTTGAACAACATATTCAAGAAGGTTATCAAGCCACAGCTACCCTAAATCAGGGCATAATTCGTGATCCTGCCACTGGTTTTTATTGCCGTTGGTTGTATGAAATTCAGCCGATATATGGTTGGGGTAATCAAAATAGCCTTCAGCAATCAACTGCTGGCTGGTTGTCATTTTTACAGATTTTTGAACCAGGATGGCAAATTTTGATGGCTCATGGCTTGGCTAGCGGCTGGATAGACTGGAATGGCAAAATCTATGAATTCACCAACGCGCCAGCCTACGGAGAAAAAAATTGGGGTGGTGCTTTTCCGCAAAAATGGTTTTGGCTAAACTGTAATTGCTTTGATAACGAACCTGACTTGGCATTAACTGCTGGTGGTGGTAGACGAGGTGTATTGTGGTGGATGGAATCTGTTGCCATGATTGGAGTACATTATCAAGGCAAATTTTATGAATTTGTCCCTTGGAATTCGCAAGTAGATTGGCAGATTCAGCCTTGGGGTGGATGGCAAATGCAAGCCAAAAACTTAAACTACGAGGTTGAATTAACAGGAACCACGCATCTACCAGGTACACCCCTCCGTGCGCCGACTACAAATGGTTTAATGTTTTGTTGTCGGGATACCATGCAAGGGACACTGAATTTGGAATTGCGACAAGTAAATGACAGACAATCTAAAATTATCTTAAAATCGCAAAGTTCTTTGTGTGGTTTAGAAATAGGCGGCGGTTCTTGGGATAACTATTGGCACTCTAGCTAAAACTACTGCTATTATATTTATGCCTCGTAGTTGGGGCTGTAGCTCAGTTGGATAGAGCGAGCGCCTCCTAAGCGCTAGGTCGTGCGTTCGAGACGCACCAGTCCCGTCGTTATATAAAAATTCAAACAAACTTAGTCGATAGTCTTGTGGAATCTTGCGAAGTTATCTGAAGCTAATTCCTAAATTCTTGCCTATAAGGTTTATGCAAAATGTAGCCTATATCAACAGAAAAATTTCTCAGCTAGGATAAGGTGGATTTGGCAAAAATCTGCTAACCTAACATATGTTTTTAACTTATTTAGAGAATATTGCGTCTAAGTATACAAAATCATAGAGCCTTGAAGAATAATTTCTTGTTTACAGGTAAATCTTTTAGATTTATGGTTCTTGCCTTACCTTTATTAATGTGGTTTGGTTATAAAGAAGCCCAAAAACAAAACACACAACCTCAAGCGGTATTAGTATTGGGTGGTTCAACCAAAAAATTAGAAAGAGAAAAATTTACAGCAGAGTTTGTGCGTAAGTATCCAAACTTGCCAATTTGGATTACTGGTGGTAGTCCACCTAGCTCAACTCGCAAGGTGTTTGCCAAAGCAGGTGTTAATCCTAAGCGTTTACATTTAGACTATGAAGCGGTAGATACAGTTACCAATTTTACCAGTTTAGTAGACGATTTGAAAGCTCGCGGTATTAAGAGAGTTTATTTGATTACTTCAGATTTCCATATGCGTCGTGCTTGTGTTATCGGTGAGATAGTCTTAGGTAGCCGAGGAATTGACTTCCAAGCAGTAGCAGTTCCGTCAGAAAAACCACCTGAACCTTTAGAAAAATCCATCCGTGATGGAGCGAGAGCTTTAATATGGGTAGCTACTGGTTATACAGGGGCTGATGACGGAAAAAAAGCAGGTAAATCAAGAATTGAGAGTATGAGGTAACAAGTAAAAAGGCAAAAGAACACAATCTTTTACTTTTTTACTCTATTACCTGCTTATGCAGCAATTTCTTGGACTAGAACATAGGGTTGTATGATCAAGGTGTTAAATCGTTTTTGACGATCGCCATTCCATTCTCCCACTTGATCTACTGAAGGTTTGGTAATTAATTGCTCATCAATCCACTGCTGTACGGACTGAGTGTTATCATTAGCGATCGCTTCTCCTACATCTAACAAGTTTAGCCCCTGCGCTACCAAAATTACCGCATCGCGTTGTACATGAGGAATTAACCACTCCCATTCTGCTTCATCCAAACTTTCTGTTAATTCTGCTCTTAAATCTGACATAATTCCAAGTTTTTCTGCGTATACATTTGATTTTACATTAGAGGTTAGTGGCTGGAGGCTAGAGGCTAAAGAAGAAATAAAATGGCTAAACTTCTGCCTTCATCTCATCAATTTCAAATAAAGATACGATTACTCCTGTAATCGGAATAGAGATAAAAACGCCTAATAAACCAGCTACTCTAGCACCTACTAACAACGCAAAAAATACTACAACAGGATTGAGATTCAGCGCACCTTGCATAATCCGAGGTGCAATCAAATTGTCTTGAATTTGCTGAAGAACAATACAAGCTATTAATACTTTTAATCCTAACCAAACATTTTGAGATAACACTATTAACGTAATTATCCCAACTCCTAAAGTTGCTCCTATCCCAGGAATAATATCTAGCAAACCAACTATTATAGATAACAATAAAGCAAAAGGTACTTGTAACACTACAAATACAACAAAAGTAGTTGCTGTTAAAAATAAACTTAATAATAGCTGACCTCGAAAGAAACCTAAAAAGCTACGCCTAATAATATTGGTAAATCTAATCCGACGTTGTTTAGGTACTATTTTTAAAATAAAATTCCAAAGTTTTTCGCCGTCCAACAGCATAAAAAATGCCACAACAGCAATCAAAATAAAAGTTACGAAATTGGTCAATAACTGTTGCAAAAAGGCTAAACTAGTTACTAAACCTGATATGGCTTGATTACGCAACTGCTCTTCAATGACAGTTAAGTCTATTTGCAGATTTCGGTTACGGAGAAATTCTTCTACTCTTTCTAAAAAGGGCGCCAGGGAACTTAAAAATCCAGAAATACTATTTATTAATTGCTGTCCTTGGGATAAAACGGCTATACCAACCGTGATCATCAATCCTCCCAGAATTACAATACTGAGTAAGAAGACGACAATCACAGCTACGCTATGAGGTAAAAACTGCCGTAGCCAATATACTGGATAGCTGAGTAAGAAAGCTAAAATTGCAGCGAATGTAAAAATAACAATGACTGCTTCAAAGTAGGATAACAGTTGCACAAAAGCCCAGCCAGCAGCCACTAACAGCAAAAAGCGGACTAACGCCGAATTATTCAACCGATTCCAAAAATTCTTGGCATCCAAGCCGCTCATATGATGTTTAAAAAATAGCTAGTTTAGCGATCGCTAGTAGACATTAGCAACATATAAAAATACAGTAGCGATCGCTACTACCTAAAAGCATATTTCTCATCAACGTCCTAAATCATGCATTTCGTTAATTACCCTGGCACATTTTTGGGTGACAGTGTCTAATTCATCTTTATTAGTAGAACTAGGCGGGGCGATGACATTGCCAATTCTGATCGTGAGGGGAACAGCACGCGGTATCGACGAGCCTTTTTCTAAAATCCCTTCGGTTCCCCACAAACTTACAGGTAAAATAGGTGCTTGAGCCTTTGCTGCTAAGAGTGCTGCACCTTTTTTTGGGTCATTGATTTTACCATCAGGGGTGCGAGTACCTTGTAAAAAAACTCCCACAGCCCAACCATTTTCTAAGCATTCTAAAGCGGCACGAATTGCATTGCGATCGGCACTACCTCGACTCACGGGGTAAGCACCATACAATTTAATGGCTTGTGCCAAAACAGGAATTTCAAACAACTCTTGTTTAGCCATATACGCTACCGGACGACGCACACAATTAGAAACAATTGGCGGGTCAAAGTAACTAGCATGATTGCTGACAACCACCAAAGGATCTGATGGCGGCACATTTTCAACCCCATAAATCTTGCCCCGAAAGTAAGCATGAAGCATGGGGCTGACAACCGACCATTTAAAGGCGTGGTAAAGTGCCAGACTGATAAACGGTTCACGACTACGAGACATAAGAAATTGGGGAGTGGTGAGTGGTGAGTGGTGAGTAGTGAATGGGAAGCGGTGAATGGGGAGTAGACAATAACTAATAATTTCTCTATTCCCTACTCCCTACTCCCTACTCCCTATTCCCTATTATTCCGGTAATTCGCCGGCATTACGGACGTTCTTTAAGATTAAATCAGTAGTGGTACGTTTAATTAAACCAGTTAAAACATTGCCAGGGCCGATTTCTACTACTTGTTCAATGCCGTTAGCTGGTAATTGCAGAGAAATTTCGCGCCAACGTACTGAACCCGTCATTTGTTGAGTTAGACGCTGTTTTAAAATTTCTGCGTCAGTTGCGGGTACAGGTTCAACATTAGACATCACAGGTACAGTTGCAGACTGAAATTCTACAGTTTCCAGAACCTCTTGGAATTCAACCGCCGCAGTTGCCATTAAATGTGAGTGAAACGCCCCTGAAACTTTTAAGGGAGTAGCACGCTTGGCTTTAACTTGCGACATCACCGCTTGTACAGCATCAGGAGTACCTGAGATTACCACCTGTCCCGGACTGTTATCATTTGCCAAAACTACATCTGGCGTTTCGGCGATCGCTTTTTCTAATTGTTCTTTGTCAAAGTTCATTAAAGCCGCCATCATCCCACCTGCGGCACTATCCATAAGTTCAGCACGACGTTTAACTGAACGCAAACCTGCTGACCACTCAAAAACACCAGCAACGTAAAGGGCAATATATTCACCTAAACTATGGCCAGCGACCAAATCTGGTTGATGTCCCCGTTCTCGCATTAAGTCAGCCAGAATACTTTCCACTACGTAAAGACAGGGCTGAGTATAAAGTGTCTGTCCTAACTTTTCTTCTTGGTTTTGGCAGATATCAGTCACAGACCATCCTAAGATTGTCTCAGCCTGAGTAAATTTTTCTTTAGCACCTGGTAAATCTAATAAGTCTGTTCCCATTCCCAGTGCTTGGGAACCTTGTCCGGGAAACACCCATGCGGTTTTAGTCATTGTCAATAGTCAATAGTCATTGGTCATTGGTCATTGGTCATTAGTCATTTGTCCTTGGTAAATAACTAATGACAAAGGACAACTTATTAACGTCCCCATTGAAAAATTGCGGCACCCCAGGTGAGGCCTGCACCAAAACCAGATGCAGCAATGATGTCATTGGGTTTAATTTTGCCTTGTTGTACTGCTTCATCTAAGGCTAGGGGAATAGAAGCAGCAGAGGTATTGCCATAATTGGCAAGATTGCTAATAACTTTCTGTTCAGGAATTTCTAGACGTTGAGCGACAGCATCCAGAATGCGCTGATTTGCTTGATGCAAGACTAGCCAATCTATTTGGTTAATAGTGAGGTTAGCTTCAAATAGAGCTTTATCAATAATTTCTGGCACTTTCTGCACAGCAAAGCGGTAAACTTCTTTACCGTTCATGGTGATAGGTTGGTAAGTGCCTTGAGAAACGTTGATGCCTGGGAGTATTTCTTGAGAAGCGGCTGCATAGCTAAGGTTGAGCTGATGATTGAGAGTACCGTCACTTTTAAGTGCAAATCCTAACAAGCGATCGCTTTCGGCACCTTGTAAGACGACGGCTCCCGCCCCATCACCAAACAATATACAAGTTCTTCGGTCTTGCCAATCGACCCAACGAGAGAGGATGTCTGCACCTATTAAAAGTACATTCTGATATACACCTGTTCTGATATATTGAGCAGCTGTTACCAGCCCAAACACAAAGCCAGAACAAGCGGCGGTTAAGTCAAATGCTACTGCTTTCGTCGCTCCCAATTCAGCTTGCACTTTACAAGCAGTGCCAAACAAATCATCAGGGGTAGATGTTGCCAACAAAATCAGATCCAGGTCAGTTGCTTGAATCCCAGCAGATGCGATCGCTTTCCTACCAGCCTCTGCTGCCAACGAACTCAAAGAACCTGATGGTAGTGATACTCGTCGTTGACGAATCCCCGTTCTTGTGGTAATCCATTCATCTGATGTTTCAACCAGTGCTGTTAGTGCCTGGTTGTCGAGGGAAGTTTCGGGAACTGCCGAGCCACTTCCTGTAAATGCGATGCCTAACTTTTGCACTCCTGCTCTCCCAAGCTCTCAGCATTTTTATCATTTGCCCTTCTGTCTTTTAACCAAGGACAAATGACTAATGACAAATGACCCATTACTAACCACTATCACGCTGTAGAATTTCGTACTGAGACTGAAGTCTTTGCAGTACTTGATTATCTACTGCTTCTTTTGCCATACGTATGGCACTAAAAATTGAAGGTGCTTGTGAACTGCCGTGGCCGATAAAACAAACTCCAGCCACACCTAACAGTAAAGCACCTCCATGCTCCGCATGATCCATACGCTGCTTAATTCGCTTGAGATTTGGTTTTAAAAGTGCTGTACCAATTTGACCATGCAATCCTTGGGGCAGTTCTTCGCGTAAGATTTGCAGAATTACTCCTCCTAGAGATTCGGCAAACTTCAATAACACATTACCCACAAACCCATCACACACAATCACATCAAATTGGCCGGAAAGCACATCACGCCCTTCGGCATTACCAACAAAATTTATATTAGAGTTTTCCCTTAATAATTGATGGGCGCGGAGTACTTGCTCATTACCCTTGGTATCTTCTTCGCCAATATTTAATAAACCTACTTTGGGTGTATCTGTCCCTAAAACATATTGGCTATAAATCGAACCCATGACTGCAAACTGCTCTAAAAACTTAGGACGGCAGTCTACATTTGCACCCACATCAAGTATCAATACTGGCTTGCCAGCCATAATTGTGGGGAAAACTGTACCAATTGCTGGGCGATCTATTCCTGGCAATCGTCCTAAGCGCAGCAGTGCTGCTGCCATAGCTGCCCCAGAGTGTCCAGCAGAAAAAACAGCATCCGCCTGCTGATTTTTTACCAAATCCATCGCCACATTAATAGAAGCCTTGCGTTTGCGTCTCACCGCATTCAAAGGCTCCTCATCCATAGCGATCGCTTCTTCAGCAGGAACTATCTCCACCCGCTCCAAAGTAGTTTTTGGCGGCATGACAGCTTGAATTTGTTGGGGATCACCCACTAACAAGACTTTCACACCCAATTCTTCACTGGCGCGTAATGCACCAGCAACGATTTCTTTGGGTGCGTGATCCCCCCCCATCGCGTCAATTGCTATCCGTGCGCAAGTCGATCCCATTGCTCAGAGCTTCTAGAAACCTTACAAATTTTACCAGATGGCTTTGTTAAAAAACCTTCACTTTCCAACTGCCAAATTACTATTGTGACTATTACAACCTGTTTTGGCGGCAAGCCCAAGATAACACGAATGTGGGGGGAATAGGGAATGAGGAATTGGGAGTTGATATCGGGGTGTAAGGGTGTAAAGGGTATGAGGCGAGGAATTCTCTTACACCCCACACCCTAAACTTTTACACTCCTATATCCATAGTTAACCAACTTGATCGAGTACCCAATCAACTAACATCCGCACGCCGTAGCCAGTTGCGCCGGGGCCGTTGTAGCCATTTTCTTTGTCTGCCCAAACTGGGCCTGCAATATCTATGTGCGCCCAAGTGGTATCTTTAACGAACTGCTTGAGGAATAGGGCCGCAGTGATGGAACCACCAGGACGAGGCCCAGTGTTTTTCATATCCGCAATGCCAGATTTCAAGCCTTCAAAATATTTTTCTTCCATTGGCATTCGCCAAATTTTTTCGCCTGAGGTGGCAGAAGCTTTTTCTAACTGAGAAGCTAGTGCATCATCGGGAGTATATAAACCTGCAATATCTTCACCTAAAGCAATTACGTTAGCACCTGTGAGGGTAGCTAAATCAACGATCGCATCTAAGCCTAATTTGTCGGTGTAAACTAACGCATCGGCTAAGGTTAAACGTCCTTCGGCATCGGTGTTATTAACTTCAATGGTTTTGCCGTTAGATGCAGTGAGGATGTCGCCTGGGTGCATAGCACGACCGCTAATCATGTTTTCGGTTACTGCCGAGATGAAGTGAACTTCTGCATTAGGCTTGAGTTGACCGATCGCTTTTGCTGCACCCAAGGTAGCAGCAGCACCACCCATATCAATTTTCATAGTTTCGATGCCGCTACCTGCACCTTTAATATTGAGTCCACCAGAATCAAAGGTTAAACCTTTACCAATAATGGCTAGTTTCTTTGTGGCTGTGCCTTCTGGTTTGTAAGTGATGTGAATGAATTTGGGCGGTAAGTCAGAGGCTTGGGCAACTCCTAAAAAAGCACCCATACCCAACCTTTCACAATCTTCCTTTTCGAGGATTTGCAGTTGTAAACCGTGGTCGTTGGCGATCGCTTGGGCTGTCTCGGCCATTGTAATTGGCGTGACGCTGTTAGCTGGGGCTGCAACCAATTCTCTCGCCAAAATTACCCCGGATACAATTTGGTTAGCGCGGGTAATTGCGGCTTCTTGACCATCAAAACCTAGTAATTCAATGGTTTCGACTTTTGAGCCTTTATCATCTGGTTCTGATTTAAAGCGCACATCTTGGTATAACGCTAACTGTACACCTTCAGCGATCGCTTGGGCTGTTGCGGCTGGGTCGTTATTCCACAAGGGAAAGCTAAATCCTAGAGTTTTGCTTTTTTGCTTTTTGGCTACCTTAGCCACCGCCGCCGCCGCCCGACGCAGAGTATCTATTTTCAGTGCGTCTGGTTTTCCTAAGCCTACTAAAATTACTTTCTTAACTGAACCACCACCACTGACACGGGTGAAGACAGTGCTGTTGGGTTTGGCTGTAAATTCTTCTTCGGCAATAACTTCTTTTAAGATGCCAGCAAACTTGTCATTCAAAGTCGCCAGTTCACCGGTTAACTCTACCGCGTCTTCAAATAATCCAATTGCCAAACTGTCGCCTGCCCACTCTAGCAGAGGCTGATTACTGAGTTGAATTGCTGCCATGTTGGGATTTTGTTTAAAGATTCCTTCTTGTACCAGTATTGCTCAAAATTTTGAAGTCTGAAGTCTGAAGTCTGAATTAAAAAACCTTTTATAGTTCTGGCTTTCAACTTATGACAAAGGACAAATGACCAATGAATTTTATAATTGAAACATCTAAACCTTCTGCATGGCGTGACTATGACTCCAGCCTTATCTTCAACCCAACGGGCAGAAGTGTTCTATCCTAGTTCAGATGGTGAACCTGTGGCAGAAAGCTATGCCCATTTATGTGTATTACTGGCGACACTAGAAGTTCTGCGGCAGTATTTAGTAGGACAACAGGCAACAGTCCTAGCAAATCAATTTCTCTACTATGCCCAAGGATTTCCCCGGTTGCGAGTTGCCCCGGATGTGATGGTCATTTTTAATGTCGCGCCCGGTGGTCGAGATAATTACAAGGTGTGGGAGGAAGGCGAAGTTCCATCTGTGATTTTTGAGATGACTTCGGCAGGTACTAAAAATCACGATCAGGAATTTAAGAAGACTTTGTACGAGCAACTTGGTGTCCAAGAATACTGGCTATTTGACCCCAGAGGAGAATGGGTGCAGGGACAATTACAAGGTTATCGGTTGCGACATGATTCATATGAATTAATCACAGACAATCGCAGCGAACCGTTAGGGTTGCGACTGCAAGTGGAAGGGCAACTAATCGGTTTTTATCGGGAAGATACAGGAGAAAAGCTGCTAAATCCCACAGAACAAGCACAAGCACTACGAGAAGCACAACAACGGGCAGAGGCAGAAGCCCTAGCTCGACAACAAGCTGAACAGCAAGTAGAGCAATTAAAGCAACGTCTACGAGATTTAGGTATTGATCCTGAGCAAATCGAACAGGAATAGAGGTTAGGGATTAGAGACTAGAGGCTAGTTTTTGAATTAGCACTATTAACGATTGACTCAACTTCGGCAATGTCAATATCAAATTTCTGAGCGATCGCCCTAATAATTTCTTGCTCTACTGTGGTAGTTTGTTGGTCAAGTTGAGCGATTTTTTGACATTGAGCTAACAAAGGAATCGCAAAATCACGGTTGAGTTGATTGAGTAGTGTATCTAAAGGTTGCGGTGATTTGATATTGTTGGCGATCGCTGTCAGTGAGTTTGGGGTAAGGTTCAATGCTTGTAACTGGGGTACAATTTCTTCCCAGGTTTCTTCAGGATGGCTAGCGAGGATCATGTGAACTAAGACTTGATCCATGATTGCTTGTTGAGCGATCGCAGTTTCTAAGTAATTTTCACTCTGAACTTTTAGGGTTTTTAAAGTTTCTTTTGATGTCAAGGACGTAGATTCATCCAGTTTGGCTTCGTAAAATCGACAAGCCGCATACCCTAGAGAATAGCTTAAGGCAGCATTAGAACTACTAGCGATCGCTGCACCAGCAAACGGCACATTTCGCAGCAATGCCAGTCCGGCTGCTTTCAACAGCCGATTACCACCCAACCCCAAACCAAAAATTGTTAAAACTTCGCCTTTCCGCGCTGGATCTTTTAAATCAAGGTCATAGGCAGATGCAATTTGATACAACATTTCCGACTGTAATTTCAGTGTTGCGGCTAAATCAACGGCTAATAATGCTGCTGCTACCCCCGGTAAAATACTGCTGGCTAATCCAATTCCCCCAGTTTTCGTTGCTGTTTCTAGCATGATGCGGTGAGAAATTTGGCTAGGAGATTCCTGCGGATATTGTTGTTTGAGTTTTTTAACCGTGGCTACCGCTTTTTCTAAATCAACATTTTCGCTTGCACCAATCAGCCAATTGAGATTCAAAAATCCAGATAGCCTTCTGATCAGCCAATTTTGACTGATGTAGTTTACTACCTCACCAGTGGTTTGAGTAGCTTGACCAAATAAATTATGTGTGTGTTTGGCTGCTGCTACACCAACTTCTAAGGCTGTGTCTACAAAAGCTTTACCTGTGTTAGCAAAAGAATCTAACAGCGATGATTTATCTGCGGCGGATGTCTGAGGTGTAATTTCTACTTTTGGTTTTTGTTGGGATTGGTCTGACATTTTTGTGCCATCATTTTTAAAGTCTCTCTAGTCTGTTTGTAGCGAAACTGAGAGTGACTTGACCTCTCCCAATAAGTACAAGTTTTGAGTTGGAATATAGCGACTAAATATAAAAGTCAGCATTTGCTCAACCTGCTTTTTTGACTTGTAACTCGTAAACGCTGTTATCCCTAGTTTCTAAAAAGTTATTGTTTTTGAGAATTTCATAGAGATTAATATCTTTTTCTAGCAAACAGGCGTGGCCGCTATTTGGCAGTACCAAAACCTGAGCATCAGGTAAAATAGCAGCTATGCGCCTTACTTCGTCTACAGAAGGTAAAAGGCGATCGCCTGAACCAGCAATTAATAAAACTTGTTGAGTTAGGCGGCTTAACTCGTTGTTATCAACTTCAAAATCTCTCAATAAAGCCAAGCGCCAGTTAACTGTTGCTGATGGTACAGAACGCATGGTTTTTAGCAGTTCGTGGCGATCGCTTCTGGTGAGGCGGTCTAAAGATGCCAGAAATGGCAATAAACCCAAAGCACCGACATCATATAGGGATTCTGGCACTAGGTATGATAACTGGGATGCCCAATCTAAAAAAGGACGCAGGCGAAAAGCTGAGGCTGGATTAATGAGAATAATGCGTTTAAATAAATGTGATGCTTTGGTTGCTACTTTCATCGCCAAGCAACCGCCAAAGGATTCTCCACATAGATAAACTGACCTTTGGGAACTTTTTTCTAATTCTGTATGAATTAAGTTCAGGACATTTTTAGTTAATTCTTCCCATGTTGTCAAGTCTTGTCTGGGGATCGCCAAACAGCGAACATCAAAGCTGGCTTCTAATCCAGATGTTTGCGATCGCAACAATTGACCAGTGCCATCCATTCCCGGTAAATAAACAAATAATGGATACTCTGGTTGCACTCGCTTAGGAGTCAGAAAACACGGCTTTAACTCAACTTCTGGCATTGTACAATTTTCGTTTTCATAAGGGCTTTTATAGATTTACCTGCATCCTCTAATCATGTTTTAATGTAGGCGATCGTTAGCTGCTTTCAATTCAGTAGTACAGGCGAAAATCTGTTAAAATTATAACTCAACTAACAGAAACTACCTTAAAGATAAAATAAACTGCTAATAAATATAATTCAATCTTATCAAAAGACAATTACACACAAAAATTAGCAAGATATCTCAAAATTAGCTAAAAAACTATAACAGGATGAATGAGAAATTCCCCAAATATTGCCGTTACAAATTTTCGTTTCTGTTCCTTTATCCCTTAATAACAACCTTGTTGGAGTAAAGTAGCTATTTCGCTATGACAGTGTTCAGTTAGCTCAGTTACAACATTTTTTGCTTGTTTTCCATGATATTGACGTTGATGATAGTTTGTAATCCAATAAGGACGACCAATTAGCACAGCTACGCGTTGATATATTACTAATGGATGCCATCCATATTGATTAAATAAAGGTTCTGAAGGGTCAAATAAGCTTAATAGTTTTAGGGGAAAAGCTGTGGTGTTGACTTCTTCTAAAGAAGCGATCGCAACTGGTAAAATTGCTAAATCTGGTACACCAGAGCGCAAGGCTAAATGGGCAAATCCTCGCTGAAATTCCCCCACTACAGATGCTTGAGTTGATTGCACCATTGGTTCAGCACCTTCGGGAAAAACCCCTACCAGCTGTTTTGACTTTAATAGCATCTGTGATTGTGCAAAGAAGCTTTGCTGGCGGTTTTCGACCGCTTCTAAAGGAAAGCAACCTAATTGTCCTGTGACGATTTCTCGCAGAATTGGTACTTGTCCCATGTAGTGATGGCAAGCAAAACGAATCGGATTTGATAATGCTGCCATTAAAATCATCGCATCCATAAAGCTGCGATGATTGCTCACTATTAACAAACTTGCATCCCCAGGAATGCGATCCTCGTAATAGCGAAACATTCGTGTGGAAAAAGTTGCTAAGAGTAAGCGAGAAATGTCCAAAGGGCTATTTAGACTCATATCTAAATATATTTTTGGGAATATATCGTAGTTTAACTTGACTTAATTTTTACATTTCTTTACTAATGCCACGACCGTCTTAGGATAGAAATGACTTATCTATAAAAGGAGAGGATTTTTCTATGTTTAGAGCAGTGTATTTTTAGTCACAATATATGGCATAAACAGCATCACAAATATAAATTAAATCCTAATTTCTATTTGTAGAGCATAAGTTAACCAAATTTGTACTTATTACCAAACATTTCTGAACTGGAGAAATTTGCTAATATTAAGATGAAGTTTGAAAAAGCGATAGTAATGTTATATACTTACGTGGTTTTGCGGTCATAATTAAGTAAAAAAACGTTTTAATAATTTATTTTTAATTTTGCATGAACTTAGTGGATAAAACAGACCAGACATTTGCATTAACAACACCCCTCTACTATGTAAACGATGTCCCACATATTGGTAGTGCTTATACAACGATCGCCGCAGATGTAGTGGCTCGATTTTACAAGCTCATGGGGCATCCTGTCCTGCTAATAACCGGTACAGATGAACATGGCCAAAAAATTCAACGATCAGCTGAAACTTTAGGAAAAGCCCCCCAAGAATTTTGCGATGCGATTGTCCCTAGTTTTGTGAATCTATGGGAGAAATTAAACATTCAATATGATCGCTTTAGCCGGACAACAGCCCCTCGCCATGAAGCAATAGTTAAAGAATTTTTTGGGCGAGTTTGGGAAAAAGGTGATATCTACCAAGGACAACAAAAAGGCTGGTACTGCGTATCTTGTGAGGAATTTAAAGAAGAAAGAGAATTATTAGAGGACAAGCGTTGTCCGATTCATACTAATAAACCAGTTGAATGGCGAGACGAACAAAATTACTTTTTTCGTTTATCTAAATACCAAACTCAGTTAGAAGAATTTTATCAAAAACACCCAGATTTTATTCAGCCAGCCAGCCGTCGTAATGAAGTTTTAAGCTTTGTCAGTCAAGGCTTGCAGGACTTTTCGATTTCCCGGATTAATCTCGACTGGGGTTTTGCTGTACCAACTGACCCAAAGCAAACGCTGTACGTGTGGTTTGATGCACTACTGGGTTATGTCACAGCATTATTAGAACCTGATGCTGAACCAACCTTAGCCAACGCTTTAGCGACATGGTGGCCGATTAATTTGCATTTGATTGGCAAAGATATTCTGCGCTTTCATGCAGTTTATTGGCCAGCAATGTTAATGTCAGCAGACTTACCCTTGCCTAAAAGAGTGTTTGGGCATGGCTTTTTGACGAAAGATGGTCAAAAAATGGGTAAAGCGCTAGGTAATACCATCGACCCCATCGCTTTAGTCGAAAGTTATGGTAGTGATGCAGTTCGTTATTACTTCCTTAAGGAAATCGAATTTGGCAAAGATGGCGACTTTAATGAAAGTAGATTCATTAATGTTTTAAATGCAGATTTGGCGAATGATTTAGGTAATTTGCTCAATCGCACCTTGAACATGGTGAAGAAATACTGTGCTGGCAATGGCTTGTCTATTACAGAAGAAACTATTTCTGCCGAAAATCCTTTGAGGACGATTGGTTTACGTCTAGGGGAAGAGGTACAACAAGCGTATGAAGCACTAGCGTTCAATCAAGCCTGTGAAGCTATCTTGTCATTGGTGCAAGCCAGTAATAAGTTTATTGATGAACAAGCACCTTGGTCACTATATAAACAAGGACAGCAGCAGGAAGTAGAAAAAGTGCTTTATGCAGTTCTGGAATCAGTCAGACTGTCAGCTTATCTGCTTTCACCAATCATTCCCAATATCAGTAGCGATATTTATCAGCAACTAGGTTTCGGAATCAACTTTAACGAGCAAATTAAGACAGCGATCGCTGCCCCATTTTCCATTCATTCCAAATGGGGGTTACTATCTAATAAACAACAGTTGGGAAATCCTCAACCAATCTTTAAACGCATAGAAACCCCGAAAAAAGATTAGTTTTTTTAATCTCTTTCATATCATTTTCTAATCTCTCAAAATCTCAAAAAATTTATCGGGGCTGAACTTAAATAATTAGCCCCGGAAAATTATCATAAAACGCTCTAACTAAATCTAAAAGTTGGAAATTCGTATCAAAAATCACAAAATAACAATCGAGGTATGACAACAATGTTGAATAATTTAGAAAACGACTCGATATTTACGCCAGAACAAGTTTTAGAGAATCGAGGTCGAGTCGCCATATTTATTGATGGCTCAAATCTATTTTACGCTGCTTTGCAATTAGGAATTGAAATCGATTACACCAAATTATTATGTCGTTTAACAGGTGGTTCTCGACTGTTGCGGGCATTTTTCTATACAGGTGTAGATAGAACAAATGAAAAGCAACAAGGTTTCTTGTTATGGATGCGGCGTAATGGTTATCGCGTCATTGCTAAAGATTTAGTACAGCTACCAGATGGTTCTAAAAAAGCGAATCTGGATGTAGAAATCGCTGTTGATATGATGGCTTTAGTCGATTCTTATGATACAGCTGTTTTGGTTAGTGGTGATGGCGATTTAGCCTACGCCGTGAATTCTGTAAGCTATCGTGGTGTAAGGGTCGAGGTCGTGAGTTTACGCTCAATGACCAGTGATAGCTTAATTAATGTTAGCGATCGCTACATTGATTTAGAAGCCATCAAAGAAGATATCCAAAAAACTCCACGCCAGAGTTACCCATATCGCCCTTTATCGGGAATGGGTTTTTTGGATGACCCAACAGACCATGATGGACATCTAGAAATTCAGGATACATGAAGCATCAGCAAGGCAGGCAGATAGCAAAAAGAAATTTAAGATTTATGGGGGGAGGAATTAATAAATCCCCCCACTTTCATTCATTTGCTTTTTTAAACACAAATTGGTATTACCTGCCTTTAACTCTCCTGTTAATGATTAGTTTAGTGGCTTGTGGGGCTAAATCTCCCATAACCTCTAATCAAAATAATCCAGGTTCATCAGCAGAAGATTCCGAAAGTAACTTAACTTTTTTTGATGTTTCTTTAGAACAAGCTGATCAAGTAGGGCGACCACTTTGGAAAGTCCAAGCAAAAAAGGCAAAATACACCAAAGAAAAACAAATTGGTCAAGCTGAAAATCCCTACGGAGAGTTATATCAAGATGGCAAAATAGTTTATCAAATCAAAGCAGACCAAGCGGACATTGAGCAAGATGGTGAACGCCTGTTTCTGAGAGGAAGAATATTTGCTAACGACCCTAAGAATGGAGTGCTTTTGCAAGGGAATGAAATGGAATGGCGCCCCAAAGAAGATTTGCTAATTGTCCGCAATCAAATCAATGGGCAGCATAAACAATTACAGGCAGTAGCGCAAGAGGCGCGAGTCAAAACCCGCGAACAAATAATAAATTTTTCTGGCAAGGTTGTAGCCAATGCGACTGATCCCAAATTACAAATGCGGACAGATCATTTGATTTGGCAGATTAAACAAGAAAAATTAATTGGCGATCGGCCTTTACAATTTGAGCGCTATAAAAATAATCAAATCACAGATCGTGGCCGAGGCAATTCTGCCGAAATTGACTTAAAAACGAAGGTTGCTACCATTAAACAAAATGCCCAGGTAGAGTTACTAGACCCACCAGTACAGATACTTAGTAACATCATGACCTGGGATATGAATACAGAAACTGTCAAGACAAATTCTCCAGTGCGCGTCTTCCACCGGGCTGAAAATTTGACAGTTACGGGTAATCAAGGTGAGATGAAAATACCCCAAAAAACAGTTTATTTAGTAGGTAATGTTAACGCCGTTGGGCAACGTCGCCAATCTTTAAAATCTCAGAATCTCACATGGTATCTGGATAAAAAATTACTAGAAGCACAAGGAGATGTAGTTTATAAACAAGCTAACCCACAGTTAACTTTTAATGGTGACACTGCTGTGGGCAATCTGCAAACAGAAAACATCGTTGTTAGCGGCGGTAAATCCGGCGGTCGAGTGGTGACAGAAATTATTCCTGAAGAGTCAAGGGTCAAGCGTCAATAGTCAATTTTAAGGGAGGAGGCAGGAAGAAGAAGAAAAATGTCTTTTTTGAGTCTTTTTTTTGTACCTTTTTTATTAGCAAGCTGCTACGCATTAGGCTACTAAACAAATGACAGATATAGCTAAAAGCTTATAAATTTCAGACATTTTAAAAGCGTGAATGCCAGACAGAATATTCATGTTTTTCCCTCCTGTTTCCTACCTTCTGCCTCTTGCTAAAACTAACCCCTGAACACAATTTCCATGCGACTAGGAGAACCTAGTTCTGGTAAAGAGTTAGCCGGTGAATGGGGAGTAATAGCTGCGGGAACTTCAGGTGAAACTTGTAGCTGTTTAATCAGACTTTGTAGAAGTTTGTCTTGTTCTATGCGGTAATTTGACACGTAAGGGCCACGATTAAGAATAGCAAACCAAACCAAACCGCGATCGCGTGTCGGTAAAACTCCAGCTAAAGCACTAACATCCCGGAGAGTACCAGTTTTCATCACAGTCCCAACTGGCATATGTCTAGAATGCAATGTTCCCCGATGGTCAAACCCCGACATCGGAAACAAGTCTGCCAAATTAAGTTGATGTGCAGATGCTAACTGTTGAATTGCCATTAACATTGCACAAACTGCCCTTGGAGAAATCCGATTTTCTGGGCCTAGTCCGGAACCGTTGATTAATTGAATCTCTGACTGAGGTACTCCAGCAAGAGTAGCAGCTGTAGTTTGCACTACACCCGCACCGCCAACCGACTCTGCTAACATCTCTGCCATGTCGTTATTGCTGTAAACATTCATTTCCTTCAGCAATTGTCGCAAAGGCAAAGATTTATGACGCACCAGCAAAGTATTTTGCGGAGGCTGTGGTGCAACTTTGATAGTACCAGCGATCGCAACTTCCGGCTTCGGCGTACCCTTGGGCATGATGGAGTGGATATAATTTGCCGGACGAGTCCAAGTTTTATAATTAAGTGCTTGTTTAACCATTTGACCAGCAAGTAACGGGTGACGCTGGAAATTCATCGCAAAATTGCCTGTAATTAGCAAATTACCCTTTACTTGCTTAATGCCCATTTTATGCAGTGTATTACCAAGAGCGATCGCTTCTTCCCAAACAAACATCGGGTCGCCACCACCAGTAATTACCAAATCGCCTTGTAACACTCCATTAACTATCGGCCCTGTAGTGCCAATCAAAGTTTCAAATTGATGGTCTGGCCCCCAAGTTTTCAAAGAAGCGAGGGAAGTTGCAATTTTAGTTAAAGAAGCAGCAGGTAAAGCTGTTGTACCTTGGTGATTAGCCATGAGCATCGGCCCCGACTGCAACCAAACTCCTTGGCTTTCAGTCAAATTTTGCGCTACTAACTTAGATTTCAGCAGACCTTGTAAATATTGTTGTACTGTATTAACCCCTGCTGGATTGGGATCTGGAGCCAGAATCAAGCTAGGATTGCCTTGCAAAGCCAAAGCATCCAAGGCTTCAGAAGGCTTGATTTGCACCCCAGCCATTTCTAGCCACAGAGAAACCAAACCTGAACTCAATAATTCCAGCATATTTATTTCCCAACCTCTAGAATGTGATACATAGTTTACTGTGCTAATATACAAAGTTTTTTATAGTCATCAGCATTGGGTAATCATAACTGGTCTTTTTCTGATCTGGTAGTAGCTAGAGAAATCTGGTTTGATTACTGTGTAGTAAGGCAACAGGCAATAGGCAATAGGCAACAGGAAAGAAAGCAAGCAAGCAGATAGAAATATACTGATTTTTTTCAAAAATCAAATATGAGTTATAGGGTTGAGGCAATAGGTAATAGATTGGTTTGCAACTGATTTAGGGTTGCTATAGCAATTAATTATTTATGCTTTTAGTCTTTTTAATCAGGGAATTATATACATATACTGACTGGAATTGTTATGTCACTATTAACCGATGCCCTGGATAGAATTGAAACTTGGTTAGTCAAAAATCAACCTGAATTTGCCTTAAGTTTACAGCCAGGACTAACTAATGCAGAAATAGACACAATTCTCCAAAATTTTCCTTATGCAATGCCGGAAGAACTATATGAATTCTACGGGTGGCATAACGGTTGCAGATATTTGAGCTATGGCTATGTAATTCCTTTCTATGATAATTTTTTCTCTTTACAAGATGCTATGGAGTATCGTCAGAATGCTTTAAGTTGGGATTCAGAGTGGAATTCTCACTGGCTACCGATATTAGACGGTAATGGCGATTATAGATACGCTGTTGTTGTGGGAGAAGAAACTGCTCCTGTTTGGTTCATCGATCCAGAGTGTGGGATTAAAGAAATTCGCTGGGATAGTTTGACAGACTTGATGCTGGCGACAGCAGAGTGTTACGAAACTGGTGCTTATTATATTGATAATGAGGGATACATAGAGGAAGACAAACCAAAAATTGCTGAGATTCGACGTAAGTATAACTATTGTGTTGTAGAGACGACTACAAATGAATCCTATAATCCTGAACCGCCAACAGTTGCAAGTGAAGTTGATTTATCTAATCCTAATGCGCTGGAAGAATTAACACAGGCTTTGCAGGCTGCACCTTTGAGTCCTGAGGCTGGTGTTTTGCAAGCAATGGCTGCCAAAACTTTAAAAAATTTAGCAAATCTGGGATTGGCTGGACAAGTTGGTGCGGAATCGTTAACGATCTCCTTACAAAATATAATTTATGACAATGCTGGTCATGCGCTGGCGGCGAAAAAGTTAGGTGAATTAGGTGATCCCAGAGCAGTTGAGCCACTTTTACAAGCTTTAACCCATCCTTCTAGTGAAGTGAGGAGAAATGCCATTGAATCATTGGCAAAATTAGGAGATTCGAGAGCCATTGAACCACTAATTCAATGCTTGCAAGACTCAGATTTTTTTGTGCGTGGTCAAGCAGCATGGGCGTTAGCAGAAATAGGAGATATTAAAGCTATTGAACCGTTGAGCCAAGCATTGAGAAATGAAAATCAGTCTACCACTTGTTGTGCGATCGCCTCAGCATTAGGAAAGTTTGCCGATGTCAGAGCTATAGAACCTCTAATTGAGATTTTTCGTAGCAATGGTAGCCATCTGAGAGATGCTTCTAGTTTTCCTCACGTCAGATTAGCTGTGATTCAGGCTTTACGGCTAATTGACGACTCCAGAACAACAGACATTTTGGTTGAATTTCTCAGGGATAGAGAAGGTATGTTACAAGCAATCAAGAGAGATTGGCTACGAACAGAGCAAGCAACTCATCAGGTTATCGAAACTCTTTTTACGCGTCAGCATCCAGATTTAATAGAGATATTAACGCAGTTGCTTCAGGATTCTGAAAACCAAATTCAGAACAACATTCTTTCAGCAATAGCTGAGATTGCAAATCCTCTATTGGTCGATTTGCTGATTTTGGCATTAGCAAATGAAAATGGCTGGTTACGTCAAAGCGCGATTTCTCATCTAGGACGGCGAGGTGACAAAAGAGCCGTTGAGCCTCTCATAAATATTTTGCAGGATGTAGATACTGATGTGCGTTTAGCAGCTGTTTATGCTCTACAAAAAATGGACGATGTTAGGGTTGTGAATGCCCTCATTAAGATGCTCAAAGATGAAGATTTTAGGGTTCGCGGTGCAACAGCATTAGCCCTGGGAAATTTAGGAAATTTAAGTGCAGTAGAACCACTTAATCAATGCTTAGAGGATGAAAGCTCAATCGTGCGTAAAATTGTTCAAGAAGCCTTGAATAAGCTTTCTTAATGGGGTGTTGCGGAATTAAGGGATGATTCTTGTGAGACAAGTATCTTTTCTTCCCAAAAACAAGGGACGGGCAAGATACTTATCCCATGTATAGGACTCATATTTGATTTGGGAAAAAAACTCAGTATACCTTGACTCCTTCTTTCCTATTGCCTATTGCCTATTGCCTGACTACACAAGTATGTTCAGTAATCAAACCGGATTCCTATAAAATTTTTGCGATCGCCAGCAATCCCACCATCAAAAACTACTTCCTTTCTGGATGCTCTATCTCTTCTTGAGAAGGTGTACCCATTTCGTTAATAGCGGCAATCATCTGATACAGTCGCCCCAAATCTCGTTGGTTGAAATTCAAAATTAGGCGAGGCAGTTCTAAAGTTTCGTCTTGACCTTCTTGAGGCAATGCTTGAGTTTTTTCTATTTTTCCTTTTACCAGAATGTCACTAAACTCATGATTAAGTTTCTCAACTTCAGCATCAGATAATTCACAGTTGAGGCGAATCACTAACTGATTAGATACATAGCGGCTAGAGTGATAAACTTGGTAAAAACGCCTGATAGCATCGTAAGCTACTTCCAGGTTATCAGTAACAGTGTAAAGGTTTGGATCTTCAGGACTTACTAGACCTCTTTGCACCAGTTGTTGATCGATATAATCGCTCCAAGAACGCCAATAATCTCCACCAGGATGGTCTATGAGAACTACAGGAACAGGGCCAAATTTCCCAGTCTGGCTTAAAGTCATGCACTCAAAGGCTTCATCTTGAGTACCAAACCCACCAGGAAATAACGCAACTGCATCACTTTCCTTGAGCAGGAACAACTTGCGGGTAAAGAAATACTTGAAATTAATCAGCTTGGGGTCGCCTTCAATGAAGGGGTTTGCCTGCTGTTCAAATGGTAGCTGAATGTTCAAACCGAAGGAATTTTCTCGTCCCGCACCTTCGTGACCCGCTTGCATAATACCGCCACCACCGCCTGTCATTACCATGAATCCCATCTGCGATACAGTACGGGCAAACTCAAGCGCCATTTGGTAATCTGGCGTTTGGGATGATAGACGGGCTGAACCGAAGATAGTTATTTTACGGACGTGTCGGTAGTGGTGAAATAACTCGAAGCCTCGCTCCATATCCGCTAAGGACGAAGACAATATCTTCCAATCGAGACGATCAATTTCACTGTTACCTAGGCGGACTATGGTAGCAAGCGCCTGTTGAATGAATTGCCGATTTTTTAAGTTCGGTAGGCGATCAAATAATTCAGCGATATCGGCTTGCAGAGACTCTAGTGTGTCAAACGACGCAGATGAAGTCATGAGAACAGATGGCACAATGGGAATACATTGTACCTAATTTTGGGGTGCTATTTACAATGCTTTCTGAATAAGTTAGGCTGGCAGCTACTTAGAAAATTGGCATCCGTAGATAGCTTTTGGTAGGATAGCCGAACCCAACATTTACGCCGTGCTACTGGCAAACCAAGCTGCAAATGTTGGGTTCAAAAACTTAAAATAACTAGAATGATTCAGGAATAATAATTGTCAAAAACCAACCCCCTCCCATGATGCTCGTAGAGAAAGTGTGGGAATGTCGCAACTTCAATTATTCTCAAAGTTACGCAAAGGCTTCAACAGAAGTAAGTTTTTTCGCTTACTTTTATGGCTGATTAGATAGTTATCAGCGTAACGAAAAGCCGACGCACAGTCGTAAGCTGCTATAGCCACAGCTTGTAAAAAAACCTGAAGAGGAATATCAAAACTGGTAATTTTTTCGGCTAATAATAACAATTCCCAATCTGTTGCTGGTACAGCCGCCTCTTCTGCTAATTCTGGCTCATCCAAAATGTCATCAATTAGCACCTTGGACATTTTGTACCTCCCCAAAAGCGTATGAAGCAAAACCAGCAATAAAATTCAGCTGTTCCTCACGAGTTTGTAAGTTTACAGGGAGTTCAGCACTAGGAAATCCTAATTCACTTAAAATATCCAAGCAGTAAGCACTGGTTTGACTATATGAAGCTTGCTCCCACTTGTGAGCTACTTCTTTGGCCATTTCTAGATTGACTTTAATAAATCTCATCGCAGGGCTTGACATAAATGCACCCTAATAAACTGCATATTTGAAGTTTTGATCAGAACCCCAATTCTCAGTAACCGTGATTTTGCTGAATTTATGAAGATGGGCAATCAGAACTTCAGCGCATTTGCTGAATCGGGAGCAGAGAAACACGGAGACAAATTAGGTATAGATAAAAAGAAGAGAAATAAATTTACACTGAGGTACGGATATAAAAGATGAAATTTAAAGTCTGAAGAATAAAATTTCAGACTTCATTCTACCCGTCTCCCTTAGGGAGACGCTACGCGTAGCTTGCTTCCCCGTAGGGGTACGGGAACGCCTGCCGTAGGATGCCTTTAGGGCTGTAGGGCGAACACACTTCAGACTTTAGATGACTACTGATTAATTTGAACTTCTTCACAAACGCGTTTTAGCCGACGCAGTTGAGCTTGCATATCTTCTTTTGTCCAAGATGCTGCAAAATTCTTGAATCCCCAACTGACTATGGGGTTGGGAACATTGAACTCGAAGCGATTTAATAAGCGTGTTCCTTTTTCTATTGGCTGACATTCCCAGCGATCGCGCCCTTGAAAAAATCCTTGAAATTCCCAGACAATTAAACCAGGTTGTCGTTCGACAACGACACTGTTGAGAGTCGGTTTAATTAAAGGAATTTGAATTACAAAGCGACTTTGACTACCTATTTCTGTACTCCAAACCTCACCCACCGGTTCGCAGCGTAACACAGGATTTAGCCAGCGATGCATCAGAGCTAAATCGGTAATACAACGCTCTACAACCGCAGCAGTAGCGTTAATTTGAATTGATTGTTCAAAAACTTGAGTCATGCCAAATTGCTAATCCTGTTGCTGCACTTAGATTAAACCAAAATTTTGTATTGTCAACAACCTACATTCATTTAAAACAGTTCTAGACTCCATACTTAACAAGAGAAAAGCTCTTGTGCTTATTGCCTTGTTCAAAATATATTATTCAAAATTAAAAATATTTTGTTATTTGTAACAAATTAGCCTAGCTATCGGTTGCATATAGATTTTTACTGGTAAATTGATACGCAAAATCCGCGTCAACTCAGCAGTTCGGACAAAAAATCCACTCTACTGGGTTTACAAAATATTTTTGGTAAATACATCATCTTAATTTCAGAAAACCATGAACACAACTTGGACAGGAATAACCCAGTTGATAGACATGAGTTTGCCAATGAAGGGGCAGCAACTTTTAGCACAATCACCCAGCTTGCCACCAGTGCAACCAGGACTCAACCAAGGACTTGCGGATATGCAAGGAATTGGGCAACAGGTGATTCAGTATACGCCTAGATTACTAGGAGCCACAGTAATTTTATTAGTTGGTATACTGATTGCTGCTAGCGTTGCCGCAGTGACTAGAGGCATCCTGAACCGCACGAAGATAGATAATCGAATTGCTGCTGGTGTGACGGGCCGCAGGGATGTTCCGCAGGTAGAGAAATTCATCTCCAGTTTGGTTTTTTGGAGCATCGTTTTACTAACGGTAGTAGCTGTCTTACAAGTACTAGGGCTGGAGGTAGCATCTCGACCACTGAATAATTTCCTTGACCAACTGATTGGCTTCTTGCCGAAAGTGGTGGGTGCAGCAATTATTTTAGGAGTTGCTTGGGTGGTAGCCAGCATCGTCAAGATTGTGAGTTTACGAAGTTTGCAGGCTCTTAATCTGGATGAACGATTAAATCAGCCATCGCCTGAAGAGCCAATAACTCTTGATCGCATCTCTTTAAGTGAGACAATCGCCAATGCTTTATATTGGTTTATCTTCTTACTATTTCTTGTCCCCGTTCTCGATACTCTAGGGTTGAGGCAAGCTCTATTACCAGTTCAATCGCTGATTACGCAAATTCTGTCGATTTTGCCCAATATTTTGGCAGCAATTTTAATTGCAGTATTTGGCTGGTTTCTCGCTAATCTAGTCCGGCGAATAGTTACTAATTTGTTAACGACAACTGGCATAGATCACTTAGGTAGTCGGCTTGGACTTTCTTCGTTTACAAGTACCCAATCTCTATCAACAATTATTGGCACAATTGTCTATGTTTTAATTTTGATTCCTGTAGCGATCGCGGCTCTCAATACTTTAAAAATTGAGGCAATATCTGTGCCAGCAATTACAATGTTGCAACAGATACTTAACACTTTACCTGCTATTTTTACATCTGCTACTATCTTAATTATTGCCTTTTTTATAGGGCGGTTTGTTGCAGATTTAGTAACTGGCATTTTGACTAGTTTAGGTTTTAACAATATTTTTTCTGTGCTAGGTTTACCATCACCAAATAGGCAAGCAGTCTACACAGAAAATGCTCCAATAACACCAATCCGCACGCCCTCAGAAATTGCTGGCATTGTTACTTTAGTAGGTATCATGCTGTTTGCCATAGTAGCAGCCGTAAATATTTTAAATATTCCGGCTCTAACAACACTAGTTACTGGAATTTTAATTATTTTGGGGAGGATTATAGCAGGGTTAATTGTGTTTGCGGTGGGTTTATTTTTGGCAAATCTCGCTTTTAACCTAATTAGTAGTTCTGGCGATCATCAAGCGCGAATCTTGGCACAAATAGCCAGAATTGCCATCATTACCTTAGTGTCGGCAATGGCATTACAACAAATTGGCGTTGCCAGCGATATTGTGAATTTAGCATTTGGGTTGCTACTTGGTGCGATCGCAGTTGCTATTGCTTTAGCTTTTGGCTTAGGCAGCCGAGATATTGCTAGAGAGCAAGTAAAAGAGTGGTTGGATTCTTTTAAAAGTAAGAGCTAAATTCAATGATTTGAATGGCAATTACTCTTGCCATATCTAGTTAATAAATCGGTAATTGAACCTGACCAATAAATTATCAGAGCTTTGAACTTGGAGATTTAATCCTAAAAATTAAGTTTCCAAGTTCAAAACTTAAATTTTGTATTTCTAATTTCTTTTTTGTTATTACAGGAAGAGAAAATATTATTGGCAACCTAAACTTATGCTTTTACTTTTAATTTCAATTGCAACTCATCCTTGATGCGGTTGAGAATTGAAGCTTCATCCAGGTTAGCCAAAATTTTACTAATCACTGCTTTTGGCCCCTCCGGCCCCCAAGTTGCACCATTAGCTAAATAAGCTTTAGTTACTTGTCCAATACCATAAGAAGACACGCCAGCTACGCCTGCTTGGGTTATTGCTACTGTTACGTAAGGCCCAAAGGTTGCGCCTGCTGTAGCGGGTGCAGAGATACCAAGTAAGGTTTTCAAACCACTTAAACCTAAGTTTGCTAGTAATTCACTGACACCGATACCGCCCATACTTAAGGCAATTTTTTGTAGCAGTTTGACAGCACCAGCTTCGGTCATAGGCATAGCGTAGAGTTTGGATAAACCCAAAATTAAGGCTATATCAATAACGATGCTACTGAGTATATCTACTACTGTGACAGGGTTGAGTGCGATCGCTAATGCTTTAGCCATCACAGCTTTCCAAATCAACTGATTGGCGTTTTGTTCACGAATTATCAGTTTGCGCTGTACCAATTGCTCATTTACAGTGTCTGCATACAGCATAGAGTTGAGTGCGACTAAAGCCTTACCCTCGCGCTGCAAAATCTCTAATATTTTTAATTTCAACTCTTCTACTTGAGCATTCCCGGTACGCAACTGCAAGCCTCTACTACCATCAGGGCGAATAACCGCAGTTTTGACTAAAGGTGATGCAGCAGACATAACAATTTCTAAAGGTGAAAGTAGTTCTTTTACCCGTTCATCTCGAATTTTTTCATAAATTGCCATGCGATCAGCTTCGGGATATTGGTCTACTTTGTTAAACACCAAAATTATCGGTTTTCCCGCTTCTCGTAATTGAGATAGGGCTTGGTGTTCTATCTTTGTCATGTCGCCAGAAATGACAAACAAAATTAAATCTGCTTGTTTGGCTATTTGTTCTGCTAAAGCGGTACGGGTATCACCATCAATTTCATCCAACCCAGGAGTATCAATTAGTTCTACCTGCGATTGTCCTACACTTGGTAGAGTGACACGCAAAGCTCGTTCTGTAGTTCCAATTAATTCTTCGTGAATACTCCAATTAACCCGTTGTGCAGCACGCGTGACCCCATGTAAAGGGCCAGTTTCAAACACTGGTTGTCCTACCAAGGCATTGAGTAAGGAAGATTTACCCCGTCCTACCATACCAAAAGCAGCGATTTGGACTACCATCCGGTCTAACTTCGCCAACATAGTTTCCAAATCAGCTAGTTCTGTTTCCAACCCTGCTTTTTCTTGTGGTGTGAGGTCAAGATTAGCTACTAAGTTTCGTAGTGCTGTTTGAGCTTGTTTATAATTCAGTTCTGTCTGAATGTCTTCAAAGCTGAAAATGGCACTATCTAGTTCTTCCTCCCAGTTAAGGGAATTTGCATCAGTATTAGCTGAATCACGCTGGTAAGGCTCAGGCACGGGTAATGTTGAACTCATATCAAATTAATATTGTATATTTGGGATTTGAGATTGATCCTATTTCTGATCGTAGTTGCCAATTCTAAACCGCGCTGATTGTCTGCTAGTCTTGATTTAACAGCAAAATTGCTTTGAGAAGTAGCTCAAAAGATGGATTTTTAAATACTTGAGTTTAACGGTGCGGATAACCATATTCAGGCTCTCATTGAATATCCCCCAAGGTCTCTGTCTCTCAAATAGTTAATGCCTTAAAAGAGTTTCTAGTCGTTGCTATGGACAAGCTGGATATAAAAAACCCCACAACGAATGCGAGTTTGCTGGGGGAGACTCCCTCCAGCAACACGCGCAGCTTGATGGAGTCCTAGTTATTTTGCTCTTGCTGTCAGTGGTGTGTTTTTAGAGGTTTTGAAAGAGTATATTAAAAACCAAGAAAAGCCGTCCTTCTAGGACGGGGCTTGCATCCCATTATTTTCGGTCACAAAAAGTAGTAGAGTGAAAAATGCATCTATTAGCTTTAGGAACTTAACTATATCACCTGTGCGGAAAATCGTTATTGCCGGTAACTGGAAAATGTTCAAAACCCAGGCAGAAACTCAAGATTTCTTACGAGAGTTTTTGCCTCATTTAGATGAAACTCCCCAAGGAAGAGAAGTATTATTGTGTCCGCCTTTCACAGATTTAAACATTTTGACCAAAAGTTTGCATGGCAGCCGTGTACAACTTGGGGCGCAAAATGTTCATTGGGAAGATAATGGAGCCTACACGGGTGAAATTGCCGCCCCCATGCTTACAGAAATTGGTGTGCGTTATGTAATTGTCGGTCATAGCGAAAGACGGCAATTCTTTGGTGAAACAGACGCGACAGTTAATCTACGTCTGAAAGCTGCTCAAAAACATGGTTTGACTCCAATTCTTTGTGTAGGCGAAACCAAACAACAACGAGATGCGGGAGAAACTGAATCACTAATTACTACTCAGTTAGAAAAAGACCTAGTAAATATAGATCAAGATAATTTGGTGATTGCTTATGAACCAATTTGGGCAATTGGTACTGGCGATACTTGTGAAGCAACAGAAGCCAATCGAGTTATTGGTTTAATTCGCAGTCAGTTAAAAAATCCCAATGTTCCAATTCAATATGGTGGCTCAGTCAAGCCAAATAATATTGATGAAATTATGGCTCAACCAGAAATTGATGGCGTGCTTGTGGGAGGAGCAAGTCTGGAAGCTGCAAGTTTTGCCCGGATTGTAAATTATCAATAATCTCATGTGCAACGCCTTTTCCCTGGCTCGTCCAGGGAATGGGTATAAATCAGGGAAGAGTGAACAGGGGACAGTTTAAAGAGTATTAATGCAGCAGATCTAAATAAAAGTTTTATAGAACCCATTTGACATCTTATGAGGTTTTGAATTAAGGTACTCCTCAGCATCTAAAATCCAATGCTAATGGCGTATTCCAGCGACTTCACTGATGCAG
>NZ_JACJRV010000058.1 GCF_014697475.1 Nostoc sp. FACHB-152 | reverse complement strand
AACTATAATATTTTCTAGGTTCGGTTCCTGACCGCGCCGCTTTTTTGCGTCCGCTTCTCAGGCACTTATCTAATATAACGAAGCTCCACTGAAGTGTCAACTACTTTCTCAAAAAAGTTGTCAAACTTTTTCCCTTCCCTTACAACCTCCCCACACCAAGCCTTTCTACGCAACTTCAAACGAGATTAATTATTTATATATAAGTAATGTGGCTGTAAGCTGAATGAGTTTTTAACTTTTCAGTATGGTTCTCCCATATTTTTCCATCCTGACCCAACCATTGAATTGCTGTCTCTTTGCGTTAGGATTACCTAATTCCAATCCTGCTCTTCTTTTTTGCCACGACTTTTGTAAATTCCGCCTACGTCATGAATTTGCTGGGTTTTAGCAAAAAGTTCGGCTTCTGTTAAACCCCATTTTTGCATGACCTGATCTAACCCTTGTTTGATCTCTTGCGCTCCAGGGAAACCTTGATAACGAATACGCAATCGGGCTAATTCTGCCAAGTTATAGTCTGTAGGCTCCTGAGCGAGTAAAATATCAATAACGGGACGATCGCGGTTGTAAAGTGGATGTTGTTGATCTTTACTTCCGTGCTGTTCTGCCATAGTTTATACCTTTAGTCGGATTATTAATTCATTCTGAGTCTAGAGTTGGGAATCTTCTCACGGCGTGATAATAAAGATGAGGGCAAACACACCTTAACTCTTACGGCTCTCACCACTGCCAGTCAATATTAAATAAAGATACATTGTCTTTAAGAAAATACAAAAAAGTTTTATTTAGGGTGAACATTAGCTCACCCCCAAGTCCAAGCAGCAAGGGAGCAAGAACCCGCTATGTTTGAACACTTCACTTCCGAAGCCATTAAGGTAATTATGCTAGCTCAGGAGGAAGCACGTCGCCTGGGACACAACTTCGTAGGAACTGAACAAATTCTCCTGGGTTTAATCGGAGAAGGAACGGGAGTTGCTGCCAAGGTGCTGAGTGAGTTGGGCGTTACCCTCAAAGAAGCACGTCGGGAAGTCGAAAAAATTATTGGTCGAGGTTCTGGTTTTGTACCACCAGAAATTCCTTTTACTCCTAAAGTAAAAAACCTCTTCGAGCAATCGTTTAAAGAAGCTCATAGTTTAGGACATAACTACATCAACACTGAACACTTACTTTTGGGATTGACTGAAGCTGGCGAAGGTGTCGCCGCGAAAGTGTTGCAAAATCTAGGTGTTGACCTCAGACTGATTCGGACTGCTGTTCTACGTCGTTTAGGCGAAGATACTAATGTAGGTGCTGTGGCTGGTAATAGTCCAAGGCGCAACCAGCAAGCACTTACTTTAGAAGAATTCGGCAGAAATCTCAGTAAATTAGCTCAAGAAGGCAAGCTAGACCCTGTAGTTGGTCGGGAAAAAGAAATTGAGCGTGCTATTCAAATTCTTGGTCGTCGGACAAAAAATAATCCTGTGTTGATTGGCGAACCAGGGGTTGGTAAAACTGCGATCGCAGAAGGTTTAGCACAACGTATTGTTAACCAAGATGTTCCTGAACTCTTGTTGAATAAACAAGTTATCAGCCTAGATATGGGCTTGGTAGTGGCTGGAACTCGCTTCCGGGGTGATTTTGAAGAACGCCTGAAAAAAATTATGGACGAAATCCGCTCTGTGGGTAATATCGTCCTCGTAATTGATGAAATTCATACTCTCGTGGGTGCTGGTGGCACAGAAGGTGGCTTAGATGCTGCTAATATTCTTAAACCAGCATTAGCACGGGGTGAACTTCAGTGCATTGGCGCAACAACTCTTGATGAGTACCGTAAGCACATCGAACGCGATGCTGCTTTAGAAAGACGTTTCCAACCAATTTTAGTTGGTGAACCCTCAGTTGAAGAAACCATCCAAATTCTCTATGGCTTGCGTGGTGCTTATGAACAGCATCATAAAGTAGAAATTTCCGATGCTGCTGTATTAGCTGCGGCTGAGTTAGCAGATCGTTATATTAGCGATCGCTTTTTACCAGACAAAGCCATAGACTTAATTGACGAAGCTGGTTCGCGCGTCCGTCTGCGGAATTCTCAAAGTTCTGCGAACAAAGAACTGAAGCGTCAACTGGTTAGCGTTACCAAAGCCAAACATGAAGCCGTCAGACTTCAAGATTTTGACAAAGCGGGCGAACTCCGCGACAACGAACTAGAACTGGAAGCTCAAATTAGCCAAGAGCAAGGTATTCCTATTCCAATTGTTGACGAAGAAGACATTGCTCAAATCGTCGCTTCTTGGACTGGTGTACCAGTCAACAAACTGACGGAATCTGAGTCAGAGTTGCTGTTGCACTTAGAAGATACGCTGCATCAACGCTTAATTGGTCAAGAACAAGCAGTTACTTCTGTATCTCGCGCAATTCGTCGCGCTAGAGTTGGGTTAAAGAATCCCAACCGTCCGATTGCTAGCTTTATCTTCTCTGGGCCAACGGGAGTTGGTAAAACAGAATTGGCTAAAGCGTTAGCAGCTTACTTCTTTGGTTCAGAAGAATCCATGATTCGGTTAGATATGTCTGAATTCATGGAGAGCCATACTGTATCTAAGTTGATTGGTTCGCCGCCTGGTTATGTCGGTTACGACGAAGGCGGACAACTCACAGAAGCAGTACGCCGCAAACCATATACTGTGTTGCTATTCGACGAAATCGAAAAAGCGCACCCAGATGTTTTCAATATGCTGCTGCAAATCTTAGATGACGGTCAGCTTACTGATGCTAAAGGTCGCAAAGTCGATTTCAAAAATACCTTGATTATCCTAACTTCTAACATCGGTTCTAAGGTGATTGAAAAAGGTGGTGGTGGTTTAGGTTTTGAATTCGATAATCAAGCTGAAGCTAGCTATCACCGTATTCGCAACTTAGTGAATGAGGAACTAAAAGCTTACTTCCGTCCTGAATTCCTAAACCGGGTTGATGAGATTATCGTCTTCACTCAACTGTCTAAGGATGAAGTCAAGGAAATTTCTGAGATTATGCTCCGCGAGGTAGCTAATCGCTTGACGGAAAAAGGTATCACCCTGGAAGTTACTGAAGCATTTAAAGATTTGGTGGTACGCGAAGGTTATAACCCTAGCTATGGTGCAAGACCTTTACGCCGAGCAATTGTGCGTTTGTTAGAAGATTCGCTGGCTGAAGCTATGTTATCTGGTGAAATCGGCAATGGTGATACGGCTATTGTTGATGTAGATGACGACGGTCAAGTGAGAATTCGCAAGTCAGATACACGTGAGTTGCTTTTAGCTAATGCTCGTTAATCTTTAGGCTTAATAACTTTTAAGTAAGGTTATCCTCTGGCTATTCAGCCAGGGGATTTTTTTTGACAGGACTTACGCAAAATTATGAAAAAATGTACCGCAAAGGACGCTAAGGACACTAATTTATAAGAGTTTGAGAGAGTTCTTGCGTAAGTCCTGTCAGTGTTTCATTATAAACTCCGAATCAAAATCTTTGAAACCCTTGCTATTCATCGCACACGAATTTGTCAAATGGAGTAGTTCAGTTTCAAAACTAGCAGGAGGTAGAGCTTTTAATCTACTTTTTGTAACTGGGCTACTCTTGGGTCAATAATTTTCTGTCCTAGACTGGCAAATTTAATTGCTACAGATATTTTATTTCCTGTGCCGAAAACGTGAGTTATTGCACCAATACCAAAGGTTTTGTGTAATACTTTGTCACCAACTTGCCAATTATAAGATAAGTCTTGCTGTCCGCGATTTGTTATAGCGGCTTTGGTATAGGCTTGATGAATTTTATTTTGAGTAGATAATAATTCTGGGGGCAATTCGTCGAGAAATTGCGATCGCATGGCGGGTTCGCGTGAACCATATAAACGGCGTTCGCGGGCGAAGGATAAATGCAAGCGTTCTTGGGCGCGGGTAATTCCTACATAACACAAGCGGCGTTCTTCTTCTAAGGATGCAGGATCATTCATAGAACGGTAGTTCGGGAATAATCCTTGTTCTAAACCTACCAAGAAGACAACAGGAAACTCTAACCCTTTAGAAGCGTGCAAAGTCATCAGCGAAACTGCTGTTTGTCCCTCTTTTAAATTATCTAAATCAGAACTCAGGGCCGTACTTTGCAAAAAGGCTGTTAACGAAACATCCTCATTTTCTTCTTGAAATTGTAAGACGGCGTTATAAAGTTCCTGAACGTTTTGAATTCTGTCTTCCGCTTCATCTGTACCTTGACTTTGCAAGTCTTGGACGTAACCAGATTCTTCTAATAAACCCATGACAATCTCAGAAACTGGAACTGTTGCGGCTTGTTCTTGATGGCGGCTAATCATTTGGGCGAAATTATTCACCGATTTTGCCGAACGCCCCGCTAATGTATTGACAGATGTTTCATCGCTGAGGATTTCCCACAAGCTGACACCTAATTGTTGAGAGGCATTAATCAAGTTATCAATCGTAGCTTTGCCAATTCCTCGCCGGGGAGTATTAATAACACGTAACAAACTGACTGTATCAGATGGGTTAGCGATCGCTCTTAAATAAGCTAAGACATCTTTAATTTCTTTACGGTCATAAAATTTCATCCCACCGACAACTGTGTAAGGGATTTGATTCCTAACTAACAATTCTTCAAAAGGTCGAGATTGGGCGTTAGTCCGATAAAGAATGGCAAAACTACCCCAATTTAATTCAGGATGTTGATGTTCTAAAGTCCGAATTTGCCGAATCACAAAATCTGCTTCTGCAAGTTCATCATCAGCTTTATGACAATAAATTTGTTCGCCACTTCCCCGCGTTGGTTTGAGAACTTTATCAATCCTTTGGGTATTATTTTCAATTAATTCATTCGCTGCTTGCAAAATGTTTTCACAAGAGCGATAGTTTTCCTCTAACTTCACCATTGTGCGGGTATCTTCATCTGGCAGACCGTCGCCAAAGTCGTTCTGAAATTCCAGCAAAATTGTAAAGTCTGCCATACGAAAACTATAAATTGATTGGTCGGCATCACCTACGACAAATACTGAGCGATTTTGCCAATTCCACTCGCTCTTCCTGTCTTCGCCATTGGTTACTAACAACCGAATCAAATCGTACTGAGTACGGTTGGTATCTTGATATTCATCTACCAAAATATGACAGAACTTGCGATGCCAATATCCTAATACTTGCTCGTTTTGTTGAAATAACTTAGTAGGTACAAGAATTAAATCATCAAAGTCAAGGGCGTTGTTTTGGGCTAATTTATCTTGGTAGGAATTGTAGACTTGAGCAATTACTCGCCCACGATAGTTAGGTTGGTCTTTTTCAAAGTCTTGGGGTGTTAAGCCTTGGTTTTTAGCGTTACTGATAGCGTAGCGGACAGAACGCGGCTCAAATTTTTTATCGTCGAGATTTAGTTGTTTAGTAACGATTTCTTTAACTAAAGCTTGGGCATCAGATTCGTCGAAAATGGAAAAATTACGATTCCATTTCCTGCCTTTTTCATCTTGATATTTCTCGATATCAAAGCGGAGAATTCGGGAGAATAAACTATGGAATGTGCCACACCACAAATCTTTGACATAGGTGCGGTAAACTTGCGATCGCAACTTCGTCTGTTCGTATTCTTCTAGTAACTCCAATTTTTTACCATATTGCGTCATCGCCAATTGTTCAGCGAATAGCTTTTGAATACGTTCTTTCATTTCCCGTGCGGCTTTGTTGGTAAAAGTCACCGCCAGGATATTTTCAGGATTTACACGGTGTTTGAGAATTAAGTTAGCGATGCGATAAGTCAGCGCGCGTGTTTTACCGGAACCCGCACCAGCAACAACTAACAACGGGCCACAATAGTGTTCTACGGCTTGACGTTGGCTAGGGTTAAGGTGACTGAGAAAGTCAATCGTTGTAGTCATGGCTGTGAGGTGCTGGTGAGTCGCTGCTTGTCCTATGGTATTTTAGCAGCGTCAACCCTCCGGTTTGACTAGGTGCGATCGCATAATTATCAAGCCAGAGTATTTTTATGCAGCAAAATGACTCTCGTTTCATATCGCTGTCAGTAACTTTGACTTTCAATCGGCGATCGCTTTGAGTATAACCTTGAGATGTTGACTTTACTTGCACAAAAAAGAAAGGTATCAAAAAATCATCATGAAAGAGTTCTACGTAAAAGTCGATTGTTCGCTTTTTTTCTCCTAAAAATCGAGGATGCTCAAATAAATAACCACGACTGGGATGTTTACGTGTAATGAGAACTCGAAAAATAGATTCGCCACGTTCTCCGATAACTTCTCTGACATCCACTACATTAAATACTCCTCGAATCTCTTCAGTATAAGTCTGGTAGAGGATTAAATAACCTTACTATCTACCGCCTGTATTAAGCTTTCCTAAGTATCATTCACATCCTTACTTGTCAATGAGTACATATTTCATATACTGATCAGTATAGTAAACATAAAGTTTTATGTAGCGAGGACTAGTAATGTACATAGTACAGATTGCCTCGGAATGCGCTCCTGTAATTAAAGCAGGCGGTTTAGGGGATGTTGTTTACGGACTGAGTAGGGAATTAGAAGGCAGAGGGCATTGCGTCGAGATTATTTTGCCCAAGTATGATTGTATGCGCTACGACCATATTTGGGGACTGCATGATGCCTACAAGGACTTATGGGTACCTTGGTATGGTGCAGCAATTCACTGTTCTGTGTACTGTGGTTGGGTACATGGAAGACTGTGCTTCTTTATTGAACCCCACTCGCAAGACAATTTCTTTAATCGTGGCTGCTATTACGGGTGCGATGATGATAATATGCGCTTTGCCTTTTTCAGCAAAGCTGCTTTAGAATTTCTCAATCAAAGTAACAAGCGACCTGATATTATCCATTGTCATGACTGGCAAACAGGCTTAATTCCCGTCTTACTTGCGGAAATTTACAAGTATAACGGTATGGAATATCAGCGAGTTTGCTACACCATCCATAACTTTAAGCATCAAGGAATAGGCGGTGTACAAACACTCAGGGCGACAGGTTTAAATCGGGAAGAGTACTATTTCCAATACGATAAACTGCGTGATAACTTCAACCCCTTCGCTTTAAACTACATGAAAGGGGGTATTGTTTACGCCAATGCTGTGACTACAGTTTCACCAAATCACGCTTGGGAAGCTCGTTTTACAGAAGTTGGTTGTGGTTTGGGTCACACTTTGCATTTGCATCAAGATAAATTCACAGGGGTTCTTAACGGTATTGATTACGATTTTTGGAATCCTAAAATTGACCGTTATATCCCCACTAACTATACCTACGAAGATTTTGAACAAAAAATATATAACAAAAAAGCCTTGCGAGAGCGGCTCTTGCTTGGTGCTGCTGATAAACCAATCATTGCTTACATCGGTCGTTTAGATAATCAAAAAGGTGTGCATTTAGTACACCACGCTATTTATCATGCCCTGAATAAAGGCGCACAATTTGTATTACTCGGTTCGGCGACAGAAGCCGCAATTAATCAGCATTTCCAGCATGAAAAAGAATTTTTAAATGATCACCCTGATGTTCATTTAGAACTAGGATTTAACGAAGAATTATCCCACCTCATCTATGCAGGCGCGGATATGATTGTTGTTCCTAGCAATTATGAACCCTGCGGATTAACTCAAATGATTGGTTTCAAATACGGCACAGTTCCTATTGTGCGTGGTGTTGGTGGATTGGTGAATACGGTATTTGATAGAGATTATGACCAGAATTTACCACCGGAAAAACGCAATGGCTACGTATTTTATGAAACAGATAATTATGCGCTTGAGTCTGCGATGAATCGAGCAATAGATTTGTGGTATCAGTCTCCTGATGAATTCCGTCAACTAGCTATTCAGGGAATGAAATACGACTATTCATGGAATATTCCTGGCGCAGAGTATCTCAAGATTTACGACTGGATTAAACACCGTTGGTAAGTTAAGGGTGCGTTATGGCAAAACCGTAACGCACTAGTTTATGTTGCGGTGTGTTAGGCGTAGCTTATTTTGCATTAAAAATTATCTCAAAATATCTGCCTAACACACGCTACTGGCTAAGTGGATCAAAACAATGCATTAGATTATATTCGGTGTTGCAATCAACTAGTCCGATCGCAGCATATAGCCAAACACATATAGATTAAAAGATTTTGAGAAAGTGAGAACTGCTGCTATTTACCTAAACTTCACCTCTTGTTGTGGCGGTTACAGTACATTTTTACTATAATAGATATATAATTTAGACTATAGGTGTTAGTGCAAATTGTAGTTTCTGACGCTGACCCAGTATTTGAGTGAATTCCAAAATGTGATATTTACACAAATATCACAACAAGTGTAAAACCATAAGAACCGAGCAATCAGAGGTAATTTATCTTGCCTCTATATGTTTTACTGCGTTAAGAATCGAAATTCTTAGAGGAAGATTATTTGATGATGCAATTGAGTCATTATCCATCTGCGATCGCTCAAGCTGCTCAACGAGTTAATGAACTAGATTCGCAGCTGATGGCGGTACAGTACCAAATTAACCGTTTTGAAGGCAATGCAGATCGCGCTGCTGCATTTGATATGGATCTGAAAAATGATGGTCAACGCAAGGCGCGTCGTTTTGAAGTGCTGCTTGTCAATCACGAATATCAAAAGGCAATGGACACACTGATCCAATTAAGTGCGGAAAAAGCAAATGCGATCGCTCATTTAGAATATCTGCGTAATCAGTTTAGTGTGGCTAAATTAGAAGCAAGATTGACTATTGCCCAACAACTCACTGATTTTGAATCACGAGAATTAGTGGGGTTATAGTCAACTAGTTCCATAGAGACGTTGCAAGGAAACGTCTCTATTCATTAAACAGTGAACACAGTAGTTGAGCAATTTGTTGATTAATAGTTGCAACATCAAAACGCTGACTAGCAATACTCTTAGCACGATCAGCGATGGTTGCATTTATTTCTATTTCCTGAAGGCAGGTGTTGATTACTTGTGCAAGTTCCAGAGGTTGTTCTGGTGTTACAAGAAAGCCATTGACACCATGTTCAACTAATTCCATTGCACCACCAGCTTTTGCTGCAACTACGGGTGTGCCACATAGCATTGCCTCTACAATCACTCTACCAAAGGGTTCTGGTGCAGTGGAAGTATGGGCAACTAAGTTACACGCTGCCATTAATTGGGGAATATCAGAACGAAAACCTAGAAATTTGACACGATTTTCTAACCCTAAAGCTGTAATTTGTTGGTGTAATTGTTGAACATAATCTTGTTCGCCAAATAACGCGTCCCCAACGAAAATTGCGGTTACTTGTGGCGGACACTTTGTTAAGGCATCAATTAAAATATGCTGTCCTTTCCAAGGTGCTAGGCGGCTAAAGTGTCCGACAACAAATTTACCTTCTAATCCTAACTGGTGTTGTATTTTGTTTACATCAGACTCACTAACTTGGTAGTTTTTAGGGTCAAATCCGTTATAAACAATTGCGGTTAGTTCTGATTTTCCGCCTGCTTGTACAAAGGCTTTTTGACTAGCGGCAGAATTAGCAATTACTAAGGATGCAAATAGATTGGCTAAGGTAATAGCAACGCGCAGATTAGTTTGACTAAAGTGTTCTTGAGAAAGAATATCGTGCAAATGATAGACTAAAGGGCGACGGGCAAAAAAACTTGCTAGTGCGCCAATAACTAATGCTTTTTGAGTATTAGCGTAAATTAAATCATATTGTTTAGCTATTTTTACAACTTTAATTAATAAAGGTATTAGTTGTATTAAGCTTGCTAATGCTTGGGCGAAATTACTTTGCTTACGTACTTTGATGGCTTGTGTTGTCAAAACTTCTACTGGGATAGAATGCTGCTGGAGGATATTTTTAAAAGGGCCATCAGCAAATAAGCCAACTAAAGCGCGATCGCCATAAGGTTTAGCAATATCTATTAAACATAATTCTGCGCCACCAGGTTTACCACTTTGGTCTAAAAATAAAATTTTCATAAAATATATTAGATATTTAAATTTTACATTTTTAAGCTAATAAAATATTCCGAACTTTTTGAGCTATAAAATGCCAGTCATAATAAGTAACAGCATACTGACGACAGTCTTGACGGGAGGGAATTTGTAATTTTCCTAAAAGTATATTTTCTAATTTTTCAGCTATTGCTGAATGGTTAGGAGAAGCAGTAATTAAATCTGGAGAAAATGGTGTTAAAATTTCTGGCATTCCTCCAACTGGTGTACATAAAACAGGTGTGCCACAAGCTAAAGATTCAACAACTGCTAATCCAAAACCTTCAAAAGACTGGCTAGGCATTACAGTTAAATCAGCAGCTTGATAAGCCATAGGTAATTGTTCATCAGGCAAAAAACCTAAAAATTTAACTGTATCTTCTAAGCCTAATTCTTTAGCTTGTTGCTGTAGTAAATTCTGCATATGACCGCGACCAGCAATTGCTAACAAAACATCAGGAACTTTTGGTTTAATAATTGCTATAGCTTGCAATAATTTATCAATTCCCATACGATTGACTAAACGCCGGGTAGTAAATAATATCTGACGATTATCTGGCCAGCCTAATTTCTGACGCGCCTCATACTTTGATAAGTTTGGTTGAAAGCGATGAATATTTACTCCACCTGGAATAATGTGAATTTTTTCCCAAGGTATTTGATATTGCTGATGTAAAATATTACCAAATGCTTTGCTGAGAACAATGAAGCGATCGCAGCGTTTATAAGTATTTTTTTCGATTAACCAACGCTTTAAAATAATACTGAGTTTATTATTAACCATTTCTTGCTCACTTTCTGATGCCCAAGGGCCATGAAAGTTAAATGTAATGGGGATATCTTTAGGTAAGATATCCATAATCGGAAAGCTATATAATGCAAAATGTAAATTAATTGCATCTGGTTTTTCAATTCTAGTTTTTTGAAAGTTATTACGAATAGACCAAAGCCGTTGCCAAATGGGACTTTCTGGAGAAGCTAAATTAGTTAATTTAATTGATGAATCTAACTCAGCTTCTGGTAAACCAACTCCACATAATTCTATTTTGTCTTGACGGGCTGCTAATTCATAGGTTAGTTCATAAATATACCTTTCTAAGCCTCCGGGTGTTTTAGGAAACCAGCCTATACCAAGTGTAAGTATGGAAGCAGTTGTAAAATTATAATTTTGTTTTTTATCTTGCACTTAGTTAGCTCCTATGATGTATGAGCGTGCTTACATTTACTGCAAATTCAATCCAAACAATTTTGGATCTTGGGTTTGAATGCAGCTACTACATATATCCTGTAATTTTTGAGATAATCAGCACTCTTCACGTCATACTGCATGGAGATTTTGGTTAAATCTAAATATTTAGCAAAATTTGATAAATTGCTAATTTACAGCGAGGCTATATTTAAGCAAGCACTAATTTATATGTAAATAAAATTTTGGTTTTCTACGTTACAGATTCTCTCAAGCATATATATGTCAATGCTGCTTCAGCCATAAAGTCTAATATTATTTCACGGTAAATTTAATTTATTTGTATTAAGCTTTACTATTTAGAAACTTTTGTAAGTAAATATTGTTACTTGTACAAATGTGTCCTACTATTGCTTGATAATAGTGTTAATAAATCGTGTGTTTTTGATGAATTTTTTGTAAATACGAATTTTCAAATATCAAGAATTTGTTATTTATGTAATATGCTTTGCTAGGAGCAAAATTTGTAGTAAGTTTCATATTTTAGCTTCAAGTTAAAAAGCTACTCAAGGGCGCAAATACACATCACATAATCCATAAAAGGCAATAGTAAACCATTCATATGCGATACGTCAGGGTGGATAGTTAGTGGCTATGGAAGTTAAGTGATGGTCAAAAATTAGCTAAGTCAATATATTTTGAACATTGTCTAATTAATATTTGATTATTGAATAAATATTTTTTATTCAGTTATTTTGTCATGTCTATGTTTACTAATTTAGTAAGCAATCACATCTTTGGGTATGTTATGAAAAAAGTAATTGTGCTATTTAGCAAACTCTATCAGAGAGTTAATAAATACATTTTAAAAATAACTAAATTAAGCAATAAACGACAGTTAAAAGCATTATATTTTTATATTTTTGGTCTAGCTATTGCTTTTATAGCCATATCTGTTGATATAAATATTGATTCTAATGTTACTAGCATAGCTGCAACTACATATAAAACCTCATGGTTGGGAAACACTTTTGGCGGTGGAGATAAGTGGGTACAAAATAATATTGAGGCAATGTATGTTGCTCCTAATGGTACAGTCTACACCAATAGTCATTGGGATGAAGGTGGTAGAGAGGCAAGTATATATAAAGATGGCAATGTAATAGGTATCGTTGAGGATACTCACGGTTGGAGTCGCCTTGGTGGTAAAGCTGTTACAGCTAATAGTAAATATATTTATATTGCTTTATCTCAAGGCACAATTGGCAACACAGATAAAGATTATCCACCAGATGGCATAACTTGGTACACTGTCAGACGCTATGATTTATTCGGCAAACCAGCACCGTTTACTGGAGGGCGTGGTTGGGATAAAAGTATGTTAATTATCAGTAATAAAAGTGAAGTTACTGGATTAGCAACGACAGGAAACGAGTTATATGTGAGTGATTCTGCTAATAATAAGATTCGGGTTTTTAATAGCGAAACAATGCAAGAACTGCGTAGTTTTAGCGTAGATAAACCAGGAGCGATCGCTATTGATAAACAAGGTAATATTTGGGTTATTCAAAATCAAAATAAAATTCAGTCTTATTCCGCAACAGGTAAGCCATTATCCCAACAAATTACAAATATTGCTAAACCAACAGCGATCGCGATCAATAATCAAGACAGACTATTAGTAGCCGATAACGGCCCACATCAACAAATACTAATTTACAACATTAAAAATCAGCCTGTGCAGGTTGGCACTTTCGGCACTAAAGGCGGAATTTATGCAGGTGTTCCTGGTGAAGTGCAACCATTAAAACTCTATGGTATTACAGGAGTTGGTGTAGATGCAGCAGGTAATATCTATGTCAATAGCAACGGTTTTAACAAATCAGGTACAGACTTACGCAAGTTTTCGCCATCAGGAAAACAGCTTTGGCAATTACACGGACTGTTATTTGTTGATAACGCAGATGCTGATCCTAAAACCGATGGTTTAGAAGTCTTTACTAAACAAGAACATTTTTTGATTGACTATAACCAGCCTGCTGGTAAGCAGTGGACTTACAAAGCCTACACATTAAATCCTTTCAAATACCCCCAAGATCCACGCCTGCATACTTCTCCAGATGCTACCTTTGTTCGCCGCATTCAAGGTAAGCCGTTTTTGTATCTTACAGATATGTATAGCAGCTTTGTGCAGATTTATCGTTTCAATCCTGCTAAAGATGGTAAAGTTGCAATTCCGGCGGGGATGTTTGTTGGTACACATGGCGGTGGTGAAAAATCAATGCCAGGAAATTGGCCAGCACATCAACCAGAAAAAGGAGAATGGATCTGGCGCGATCGCAACGGTAATGGTGCTTTTGACAAAGATGAGTATGATAAAAGTGAGGACTATCCCTACATCGGTGGCTGGTGGGTAGACAGCAAAGGTGATGTCTGGAAAACCTTACGGACTCAAGATGGTATCCGTCGCTATCCTCTACAAGGACTAGATGCGAATGGGAACCCCATCTACACCTATGCTTCTATGCAAAAGCAAAAGACTCCCAGCATTTTTACCGATTTGCGGCGAATTGAATATTTCCCCCAAACCGATACTATGTATTTGTCAGGCTTTACTACAGATCATCCTGCGATCGGTGATGATACCAAAGTTGTAGGTTCAGAGATTGCACGTTTTGATAACTGGAGTAAAGGTAATTCCACACCTAGTTGGCGGACTGTAATTCCTTACGACACTACTGGTAAACGCGAAGTAGCCACCGCCGCCATGAGTGTCGCCGGAGACTATGTATTTGCTGTCACAGGAAAAACGGCAGAAGTTTACGTCTACAATGCCAAGACTGGAGAGATGGTTAAAAAACTCAAACCCGGCCCAGAAGTAGCAGGTGAAAGTGGCTGGATTGATATACCACACGGTATCCGCGCCATCCGTCGCTCAAATGGTGAGTATGTAGTTTTTGTAGAAGAAGATTGGAAAGGAAAGGTAATTATGTATCGACTGAAAAGTTAAGTTTTAAACTAAAGTTAATTTATTAGCCTGGGAATAAATTTCTCAGGCTTTTTTTGACCAAAACTAGGGTGTAGGGTGTGGGGACAAAAGAAAAAACTTTTTAATTTATGCACACCCCGCCCCGAAACCAAAAAGGGTTCAAGCCCCCACTCCCAACCCCTACACCCTTCTTCTTGACTCTATAATCTAATACAGTTCAGATACATATGTCGCATTTATTGAATTGATATAAAGCTTAATCAGAGTCCAACAGTTTAAAGTATGATTCTTTTTTATTTATCAATATCTAAGTTTATTCTTTCTTTAAATAAAATTTCTGGAAAGTAAAAAATAGCAGAGTAGATAGAATATAGTACTTTAGTGTCAAAAATTGAAAAACACTATTGCTTACTATCAAAAATTCCTATTTTGATATTGAAAAAATAAAAAGCTGATGAATATTAAAGGCTATTTGCAACAAATTCAAAAATTAGTTCCTCGTTTTTGGCTTGAGCAGATGCAATATATCCAATCTAACTTAATAGTGCATTGGATTTTGTTCCGGGGAAGCAAGCCGTTATCACTTAATCAAAAATCAGCAATGGTGTTTTCTCCCCACCAAGATGATGAAACATTTGGCTGTGGTGGAATGATTGCTCAAAAGCGTGAACAAGGTGTTTCTGTAGTGGTGGTGTTTCTAACTGATGGACAGGGTGGCGGGAATTCAGATGTAGAATCAAAAAATAAAATTGTTCAAATTCGTAAGCAAGAATCAATTAAAGCATTAACAATATTAGGTGTAGAAGCATCAAAAATTTATTTTTTAGATAAACAAGATGGCAGCTTGTTAAATTTAAAAACTGAGGCAAGACTATACACAATTTCACAAATAGCAGAACTTCTCAATAAATATAAACCAGAAGAAGTATATGTACCCCATAAAAAAGACTGCCATAGAGATCATGAAGCATCATATGAATTAGTGAAAGCAGCTATTAGTGAATCAGCACGTGAACTAGAACTGATACAATACCCCATCTGGTTATTCTGGAGAGCGCCATTATTTATCATGCTCAAATTGCAGGATATAGCAGCAGCTTATAGTTTATCTATCACATCAGTTCAACATAAGAAAAATCAAGCGATCGCAGCTTATACTTCTCAACTAAATGGTCTACCTCGTGGTTTCGTGAAGCGATTTTTTGGTGCTTATGAAATATTTTTTAAAGCAGATAGTTAATTTCTAAGTTTTGGGTTTGTCAAAAAGTAAAAAGAAATAACCAAGTTTATTTCTTTTCACAGTCAAAGATAGTTTAAATTACTGCAAAGTTCATAATTTGCTAACAAACTTTATTGAGAAAATTTACTATGAGAATATTACATATTACCAATCATCTACAAAAAGTCGGTAACGGCATTGTTAACGTGGCAGTAGACCTAGCTTGTTTACAATCTCAAGATAGTCATGATGTTGCTGTGGCTTCTGCTGGGGGAGAATTTGAAACATTACTAGCACATCATAATGTTAAACACTTTCGTTTAAATCAGTCCAGACAACCGCTAAATCTGCTCAAAGCAGTTTTGTGTTTAAGAGATATTATCCAAGAATTTCAGCCGGATATTATTCATGCACACATGATGACTGGAGTTTTGCTAGCAGGGTTTTTGAGAAAAGGCTACAACTATAGTCTGGTATCTACAGTACACAACGAATTTCAGCGTAGCGCAGTTTTAATGGGATTAGCAGATCGGGTAATCGCTGTGAGTCAAGCTGTGTCCGATTCAATGGTACGCCGTGGTATACCCCAAAGCAAATTGCGCGTAGTTGCCAACGGAACATTAAATAGTCCTCGCCATCCCAGCATTCAAAATTACCAACCCCTCCCCTTACATAGCCCAGCCATCACCACCGTTGCTGGGATGTATACTCGCAAAGGTATTGCAGAGTTAATCGCAGCTTTTAGCAAAATTGCTTCAGACTTTCCTCAAGCACACTTATATTTAGTCGGTGATGGGCCAGAACGTTCCATATTTGAGAAACTAGCAAAAAGTACATCCTTTAGCGATGCCTGCGGCGGGCTGCGCCAACGCATTCATTTTGAAGGTTTCCAGCCAGAACCGCAACGTTATATGCTTGCAACCGATATTTTCGTTCTTGCTTCCCACTGCGAATCTTTTGGTTTAGTGTTAACAGAAGCGCGTGAAGCAGGTTGTGCCATTGTTGCTAGTGATGTAGATGGCATTCCCGAAACATTAGATAATCGCCAAGCTGGTATTTTAGTACCGCCTAAAGATAGTCAAACCTTAGCAACTGCCTTAGCGCAATTACTCAGCAACCCTGTACAACTTCAATATTGGAAAAACCGCGCCAAACAAAACTTAGAACGGTTCAGTGCAGTGCGAGTTCACGAAGAAACTATGAGTGTATACCGCGAACTTGTCAAAAACTACAGCGTCCGCCCAGTTATGGAAGCGAAAGAAGTTTTTCTAATGAAAACTCCCGCAACCCCATTGCGTTGAAACGATATCAGAAATTGCGTACCGAGGTGGTTAGGTATAAGGGTTTTGAATGTCTCTACCCCTGCACCCTTCTTTAAACACTTGTAGTCCATCCAAACCAAGGTGATAATTAACGCTGTTGGTGTTGGCATACAAGGGGAAGAATTTATGGGGCAAGATTTTCAAGCACTGGCAGAACTTTATAAAAACGCCCTCCTCAATGATGTACTTCCATTTTGGGAACAACACTCTATAGACTGGGAACACGGCGGTTATTTCACCTGCTTAAATCGTGAAGGACAGGTTTACGACACTGACAAATTTATCTGGCTGCAAAACCGTCAGGTGTGGACTTTTTCGATGTTGTGTAATCAACTAGAAAAACGAGACAACTGGCTCAAAATTGCCAGTAATGGTGCTAAATTTCTCGCGCAACATGGCAGAGATGAAGAAGGAAACTGGTATTTTGCCCTCACCCGTGAAGGACAACCTTTAGTACAGCCTTATAATATTTTTTCTGATTGCTTTGCAGCAATGGCATTTAGCCAATATGCGTTGGCATCTGGTGAAGAGTGGGCAAAGGATGTAGCGATGCAAGCTTACAACAATGTGTTGCGTCGTAAAGATAACCCCAAAGGTAAATACACCAAAACTTACCCCGGTACTCGCCCGATGAAAGCTTTAGCTGTGCCAATGATTTTAGCCAACCTGACTTTAGAAATGGAATGGTTGTTGCCAAGTGAAACCCTAGAGAATGTTTTGGCTGCAACTGTCAAAGAAGTAATGACTGATTTTCTCGACCAAGAACGGGGACTGATGTTTGAAAACGTTGCCCCTGATGGTTCCCACATTGATTGTTTTGAGGGACGGTTAATTAACCCCGGTCATGGTATCGAAGCCATGTGGTTTATCATGGACATTGCCCGACGCAAAAATGACAATCAAATTATTAACCAAGCCGTTGATGTGGTGTTAAATATCCTCAATTTTGCTTGGGATCAAGAATATGGTGGTTTGTATTACTTTATGGATGCAGAAGGTCATCCTCCACAGCAACTCGAATGGGATCAAAAATTGTGGTGGGTACATCTAGAATCTTTAGTAGCACTGGCAATGGGCTATCGCTTGACAGGACGTGAAGCTTGTTGGGAGTGGTATCAAAAAATGCACGATTACGCCTGGACACACTTTGCAGATCCTGAGTATGGTGAGTGGTTTGGCTATCTCAATCGTCGTGGAGAAGTGCTGTTAAATCTCAAAGGCGGCAAGTGGAAGGGGTGTTTTCACGTACCCCGCGCGTTGTACTTATGCTGGCAGCAGTTTCAAGCTTTAGGTTCACAGTCATAAATTTAAGATCCCCGACTTTTTTAAAAAGTCGGGGATCTGTGCGATCGCACTCCTATACTTAGTTTTATCCGTTCTCACAATTACCCTGACTACGCTGCTTCTCGCATGGGCGACGGCACAGATACCTCTGAAAAAGAAAGCGAAAGTTGTTCAGCTTGCGGTACAGCAGCCTGTTCCAACACCTGTACTTCGATATTCACACTAACTAAATAACTTCCTGTATCCGCACCAACTGCTTCGGCGATTAATCTCGATAAGTCTGGGCGTTTTGCAGTCAGTGGGTCACGTAATATACAGCGATCCCATTCGTGCTTGGCAGTCGGATTGAGATTGAGAATGTAATGCTTGATCATAATTGCACTGCACTAGGATTTCTGAACGCTGTACATATTATAGTACATTTGTACTGAAAAGACCAAGATTATCTAACTTGCACATTAGATCTGGCGGGCAAGATGCCCACCCTACAAGACGTTCAAATGACCAATGACTAATCGCCTTTGCCATTCACTTGGGCATTCAACAACTGTGCATCATTTACCCAAATTGCTTGTTGTGGTACAGGAATAGTAATACCTGCTTGGTCGAGGGTAACTTTTAGGCGGCGGCGGTATTCACGGGCGACATCCCATTGCTTGAGGGGCTGAGTTTTAATCCAGACACGGATGATTAAACCGCGATCGCCAAAATTATCAATACCCAAAACTTGGGGAGTTTCCACAATTTGTTGCTGCCATTGTGGATCTTGATCCATTTCTAAAGCTACCTTTTTAATCAATTCTAAAGCATGGTCAATATCAGCTTCATAAGCAATTGGAACCGTTAAATCAGCCCTTGACCAGCGACTTGACAAATTAGCGACAATCTTGATTTCGCTATTGGGAATAGTAATTAAGCGTCCTTCAGAATCTCGCAACTGTGTCATTCGCAAGTTGAGATTTTCTACCAAACCGCCAACATTACCAACATTAATCACATCACCTAATGCATATTGGTCTTCTAAGATAATCAAGAAACCGTTAATTGCATCTTTAATGAGGTTTTGGGAAGCCAGAGAAACTGCAACACCCACTAAGCTGACACCTGCAAGTAATGGCACGATATCTATACCAAGAGAAATTAGACCTAGTAAAATACCAACACCCACCCAAATAAAGGTGACAATACTTTTAGTCACGCCAGAAAATGTCGAAACTCGCAAACGTAGCCGTTCAGAAGTATCTGAGCTTAATAAAGCACCACTACTGATAAGTGTAGAAGCAAAACGATCAATCAGTGCATAACTCAAACGAGTAGCTACATAAATTCCTAAACCAACAACAGCTAACCGCAAAGGAATTTGGGCAGCAGTCAAAATTACTACCTGAATCGGTCGTGTATAAGGAAATAAACCTAAAATAATGTAACTTCCGCCTCCCCAAATCCCCGCTTGCGTTAGCTGAAATAGCCGTTTTTTAGCTTCTTTAATGTGCTGATGTTGCTGTTGAGTCAGTTGGTTAGCAATTGGTTGTGCTGTTGGAGAGGTGAGGGGAATTGAGTGGACAAAATCTTTTCGAGAACGACGTTGGTAGTAATAGACTCCGCTACTTGCGAGAACTATTACCACAGCGATACCAGCAGCAATTTTACCTTGATTGATGAGATATTGAGTTTGTCGTTCTTGCTTTGCTCTTGGTAATTCTTCTCGTAAGATATCGGCGATTTGATCAGCCGATATTGACTGATTTTCTTGTCTTAATCTGGCATCGTCAGAAGTGACAGTCATCAAATATTCGCCATTAACCTGAATTACAGGTATTTCGTTGACCGAGCGTACTTCTACATTGACTTTTTGTGCAGATGATTGAAAGTAATTCTGACTAATTTGATTTAAATTTCGTTGAATGTTTTGCAAACGTTCTGGAAAATTAGTTCTATTTGCACCTATCTGAAATAAACGACGACCATCTAAATAAATCCAGCCAGAAACAGTGCGATTATCTGATTCGTTACTGGGGCTGTTAGGAGTTTGCAACAGTGGTAAAAGTGGAATCTGGGCTGTCACTGGGATTGCAACAACAGTAGAGACTGTAATTGAGCCAAAAATCGCTAAAAATCTCAAACGCACTCCAACACCTCCTTGAGTAAAATACACTTTTGACTATTTCTATAGCCATGTTTCAAAGTTAATTTTAGTAAATATACCTAATTAATAATTACACCAAAAAAATAGAAAATGACTCTATCATTGGCATCAATACTACTGTTGCAAACTCTGCTGTTATAGGCAAATTAACCTTAATTAGATACCCGAATTATTTAAAAAATTGGGTATTTTTTGGTTAACAATGATTGAATATTTCTATATCTAAAAATAGACCGATAAATTATTTAAAATATTTTTTGAAAAAAATAGGAAACTTTAACTTGCGGATAGCGATCGCACCAACAAAATTACACAAAATCTTTCTCTAAAATCAGGTTAAAAAAAGGATGCGGGGTATAAGTGAGCAAACCCTACACCCTTACACCCTCATCTTTAACTCTGTTAACCTGTGATTTTAGCCAAAGCTTGTTCCACAGCTTGTAAAGCCAGGTCAATTTCTGCTTCGCTAACAATCAACGGTGGCACAAACCGGACAACCTTTGGCCCTGCGGGTACCAGTAATAAACCTTCTTGAATGGCGGCGTTGACAACATCACCAGCAGTTAACTGAGTGTCTGCTTGCAACTCCATACCATTGATTAAGCCCCAACCCCGAACCTCAGAAATGTAATTAGGATACTTGGTTGCGATCGCATTTAATCCTGCACGCAACTGTTCGCCCCGTTCTTGGACATTCTGCAAAATATTTTCCCGTTCTATAGTTTGGCACACACTCAACGCCACACCGCAAACAAAAGGATTACCGCCAAAGGTGCTGGCGTGTTCTCCTGGTTGGAAGACAGCGCAGAATTTTTTGCTCATCATCGCACCAATGGGGATACCACCGCCTAAACCTTTTGCACTGGTGAAGATATCCGGCTCCACACCAAGATGTTCGTAACCCCATAAGTGACCACTGCGCCCCATGCCAACTTGCACTTCATCGAAAATCAATAAAATGCCAGTTTTATCACAAATCTGCCGCAGCTTTTGGAAATAAGCCACATCACCAGGGCGCACACCACCTTCTCCCTGCAATGGTTCGATTAAAATTGCTGCTACCTGATAGTCACCTTCATCTAATTCGCTAATGGCTGTTTCTATAGCCGAAATATCGTTGTAAGGTACGTAATGGAACCCAGGCACTAATGGGTCAAAGTATTTTTGATACTTTGGTTGTCCAGTAGCGGTAATTGTTGCCAAAGTCCGCCCGTGAAAACTGGCATTAGCTGTGAGGATAATAGGTTTTTCTATGTCTAGAACTGTATGGGCATATTTGCGTGCCAGTTTAATTGCTGCTTCATTAGCCTCAGCACCAGAGTTGCAAAAAAATACGCGATCGGCACAAGAATGCTGGATAATCCATTTGGCTAATTCACCTTGTTCGGGAATGTAGTACAAATTAGAAACGTGATGCAACTTCTGAATTTGACGCGTCACCGCTTCAACCATAGCTGGGTGGGCGTGTCCTAGTGTGCAAGTGGCAATCCCCGCCACAAAGTCTAGGTACTCCCGCCCCTGTGTATCCCAAACCCGGCAACCTGCACCCTTTTCTAGGGCTAAGGGAAACCGACCATAGGTAGACATCACAGCTTCATTAAAACTATCCGTATCAAAGGGGATAGATGACACTGTATCTGACGGGGGGATGCTAGCTTGTTCAACTAGAGTTTCTAAGCTCACTACCGCTCCTCCTGAAAAATCTTTAATCTTACACTCACTTACTAGTTTCCTCGAAATTGTTAAAAATTTCTGGTGATTTATGGCTGCTCATACTTTCTTTTAGACTAACGCTTGAATATCCTTAAACGAGAAACGCTGGTAAAAAATAACCTTGTATTCCCCACTTGAGAAAAAATATCAACGTATCCAAAAAGAGTTAATGGCAGGAGCATTAGCCCTTGGCGGTGTGTTCTTGATTGGCACTTTCTGGTATCGATTTGTCGAGGGGTGGTCATGGGAAAATGCCGCTTACATGACAGTGATTACCTTAGCTACGGTGGGTTATGGCGAAACACAGCCACTTGGCAGCCGAGGACGCTTGTTTACCATTGCTCTAATTTTGTTGGGTGTGATCAATATCGGTTACATTGTCAATAGATTTACAGAAGCAATAATTGAAGGGTACTTTCAAGAGGGAATTCGACTACGACAACAGAGGCGTTTAATGGAATCCTTGACGGGACATTATATTATTTGTGGATTTAGTCGCACTGGTCGGCAAATAGCTAGGGAATTTCGCGCTGAGGCTGTACCTTTTGTAGTTATAGATTCGGATTTTGACTCTGTTCAGAAAGCGCAGGCAGAAGGTTATATAGTATACCAAGGAGATGCAACCTTAGACGATACGCTGTTTCATGTAGGGATAGAAAGAGCAATTTGTATAGTTGCAGCCCTACCTTCCGATGCAGAAAATTTATATACAGTATTATCAGCAAAAACACTAAATCCAGGTATTCGGGCGATCGCTCGCGCCAGTACAGAAGAAGCATTACAAAAGTTACAACGCGGTGGTGCAGATGCCGTAATTTCACCTTATATTACTGGTGGAAAACGCATGGCCGCAGCCGCCCTGCGACCGCAAGTATTAGATTTTGTTGACGGGATACTTTCTGGTGCAGACCGTCAGCTATATATGGAAGAATTTTTACTTGATCCCGCTTTCTCTCCCTTCGTGGGTCAAACCTTGCAAAAAGCCAAACTGCGATCGCAAACTGGGGCATTAGTACTAGCAATTCGCCGCAGTGACGGCAATCTCATTGGCGGCCCCACTGGTGACACAGTATTGATGCCAGGAGACACCCTGATTTGTATGGGTACAGCTGAACAGTTGCGGAGTCTGAACCAAGTTCTCTTACCCATTGGTTCTCAGAAATTACGCAAGCCAAAAAAGAACTGATATAGCAGGGGACAGGTGATAGGTGACAGGTAACAGGTGATAGGTGACAGAGTTAAAAGTCTTTGAGTGTCTCAGTTTTCTCATCTACTGATGTCTTAACACTACTGGGCTATCGCTATAAATCAGATGGGATTTTTAGAGAACCGGCAAATTTATGACAAATTCGGTTCCTTCGCCCAGTGTAGAATTAACTGTTAGGGTTCCTTGATGTTTTTCGACAACAATGGATTTGGCGATCGCTAATCCTAAACCTGTTCCTTTACCCACACTTTTAGTAGTAAATAAATTGTCAAATATTTTACGTTGGGTTTCTTCACTTATGCCAGTACCATTATCAGCAATGGCAACTTGAACGAAGTTATCTTTGAGCGAGGTTGTAATTTTTATCTGGTTGGGATTGGCTTCAATCTCCTCATAGCTACGTCCATGATTTGCTTCTTCTAAAGCGTCAATAGCATTCGCCAGAATATTCATAAATACCTGATTCAATTGTCCAGGAAAACATTCAACTTGAGATAATTTATCATAATGGGTTGTAACTTCAATTGCTGGACGTTGTTCGTTAGCTTTGAGCCGATGTTTGAGAATTAAAACTGTACTGTCAATGCCTTCATGAATATTAAATGGTACTTTGTAGTCTTTATCAGCACGAGAGAAAGTGCGGAGACTAATACTAATATTCTTGAGGCGATCGCACGCCATAGTCATGGAATTAATTATCTTAGGTAAGTCTTCTAAGGTAAACTCTAAGTCGATGCCTTCGGCATGATCGATAATTTCATCTCCGGGTGCGGGGAAAGTTTGCTCATATAGTTTCAAGTGTTCAATCAAATCATCAATACTAGGTTTAGCTTGTTTGAGACTAGCAGCAATAAAACCAAGGGGATTATTCATTTCATGCGCTACCCCAGCCACTAAATTACCTAGCGCAGACATCTTTTCATTTTGCACCATTTGTAATTGTGCTTGTTGTAAATCAATTAGTGCCTGACCTGCTTGTTGATAGAGTCGGGCATTTTCTAAAGAGATGGCAGCTTGAGCGCATAGCAAATTGAGTACTTTAACGCGCTCATGAGTAAACGCCCCAACCGCAAGATTATTTTCTAAGTACAACAAGCCCAGCAACTTTCCTTGATTTAATATCGGACTGCACAAAATACTCTTAGGTTGTTGTTGCTGAATGTAGGGGTCATTAATTAATTGCAAATGTACAGCAGCATCAATAATTACTACTGGTTCTAAACTGCGTTTGACAGTATTAATTAAGCCAATTGGCACATATTTTGACTCTGTAACTGGCTGTGAGTTGAGCAACATTGAAGAAAATTTAACTGTGGGATTTACCTCGTATTCAATAGCACTAACATTCAGTTGGGCTAATGCCCTAATCAATAAATTACCTGACTCTACCAGCATTAATACACACTTATCTGCCCCAGCATTTTCAATCACGATATGCAGCAATGATGAAAGCAGTTTTTCGAGTTCAATTTCGCTGGAAATAGTTTGAGAAGCTTTGAGAATAGTGCTTAAATCTAAAGCTGAAGAAACACTACTACTGCTGGAAGTATGAGAACTGGCGACAGTGCTACTGCCTAAGGTGAAGAGTGTATCGTTAGTTGAGAAAGGAGAGCGAGTCTGCTGGATAATAGAAGCGAGTAATGGGGCATAACGTTTTTCCATATCTGCAACTTTAGCTTTGGCTCCCCAACGAGCGTAACAGTAATATGCCTGCTGCATATACACTTGAGCCACCTTGTCTTTACCCCAGTCGCAGTAAAATTGAGCGCAAAGCTCATTGCTAAGTGCTTCTTCTTGGATGTAGCCGTTAGCATTAGCTAGAGAGATGGCGCGATCGTAATGTTCAATTGCATCTGCTTTATTACCCAAAACTCGTTGTTTTTCTGCCTCAACTAAATGCCATTTATGCAGATAATTCATCGGAGCAGATTGCGCCCATTTATGTAGTGTATTTTGATGAATTTCCACTTGGGCGAGAATTTCTGGCTGAGTGCGAGATACTGCCAAGTATGTCAGGGCTGTATAAAAATGGGAAATTGGGATAAAAATTAGTCCTGATACTGCCAGCAAATACGCCTTGCCTGCGTCTATGTAGTCGATCGCTGCCTTGTAATTACCGAAAGAATAAGCCAGCAATAGTTTGTAGGTATAAACCTCGGCAATCACTGTTAGCTCATTAGCTTGGTAATGTTTGGGTAGCATCGTCAGTTCATCATAGATAGTGCCACTCAAACAATCTGGCTGACTTCGCGGTTCCCTCAAGTTTTCTGCCGCTTGTCGCATTACACTTACATAAGTTTGGGCAGAATGTTGCTTCGCTTTAGTCAAGGCAGCATTGTAAGAGGCTATATCTAATTCCAAATTGTTTAATTCTGTACCACTCCAAAAGCCTGCATAACTGTAACAGCAGACATTATAGCCAGCGTGTAAAAAATCGCCTGTTTCCATACCAGACGTAAAACCATCTTTTAGCGTTGGTATTGTTGCCAAAAAGCTCTCTTGACGATGCTGAATAAAGCCACCAAACAAAATTAAAATTGTCGATTTTAATTCCGGCACATTGAACCGCTCTAGCAAATGTAATGCCAATTGCCCAAAGGCATAGCCTGAGTCAACCTCTCCTAAAAAGGCACATAGCACCATACCATGAAGTACATATCCCACCGTCGAGGCGGGCGCATTGCCAAACTGTAGCGATAAAATCACCATTTTAGAGCTAATTAAGGGCAATAATCCCGGCATTCCCTGGAATACGGGTGCAAACAACATTCCTAAAAGTTGCATAGCTGCTTGTGCCTGGCGATCGCACATTATAGGTAAGTCAGCCAATTCCTCAATGCGTTTGTCTGCAAGTTGAGTTGCGAGAATTTGTAAAGCTTTACCAATCTCAGCATCATTGGGCTGCATTGGTAGCTCAACTCCCAATTGTGAGAGTGCATCTCTACCCACTGCGATCGCAGCTAAATGTCTGGTTTGGGCTGTCTGAGCCGCAATTTGAATTTCGTAAATTTTTACTTTATCTAAAGCACTCTGGGCTGAATGCAACACCTCTTGCGCTATTTGTTCCATACCATCAAAGTCAGCATTTAAATAAGCAGCTTCGGCGGCGGCAACATAAAGATTTAGGGTTAATTCATATTGCTCTTGCCAGCAATTGGCTATGAGTAGTTCTATCCCAGCCTGAAAATAAGCTCTCGCCGCAGCATAAGCGGTAGAATTTTTAGCTTTTTTTCCTGCTGCTAAGTTAAGTTGAGCCAAGCTTTCGCGTTCTGTTGATTGAGTAATTAAATCTTGTCCGAGATTTAAATGCCCAACAATATCAAACAGTTTTTCTTCTTGTTCTATTAAAGAGGATTTTTGCAGCAGCAATTGCCCAATTTTCAGGTGAGTCGCTTGTTTTTGATGTTCAGGAATTAGAGAATAGGCAGCTTGTTGAACTCTGTCATGTAAAAATTTATATTTGGCTAAATTTTTACTAAGATTCTCATTGGACTGCGCTATTTGCTCATCAGTTTCGCCTTGATAAAATTTATAAACATCACTAATAGGTAAAATCAAACCTTCCTGCAAAGCTTTCCATAAACTAGCAGCCGTTTCAATTTCTGATTCTTCAAAAACAATTGCTAAAGTTAATAAATCGAATTGATTGCCAATACAAGCGGCTAATTGTAGAACTCTTTGAGTTGATTGCGGCAGTTTTTGTAATTGAGATACCATGAATTGCACAACATCATCTGTAACCGCCTGCTGATTTGTTTGTGTGATATTATATAGCCAGTATCCTGACTCAAATTTAAATTGAATTAATCCATCTTCGTATAATGCTTTGAGTATCTGGATAGCAAAAAAAGGATTACCTTTAGTTTCTTGATATACCTGTATAGCCAGAGGTAAAGCTAAATTTTTGGGAGATTTAAGGGTATCAGTAACTAATTGCTCAACTTCATCTTGACTCAACGGTGCTAATGTAATGGTATTAATCGTGGCTGCTGTTGTTTGAATATCATTCAAAGTCAAAATTAATTGGTGTGCTTGGTGGACTTCGTTATCACGATAAGCACCAATTAATAAAAGATGTTTTGTATCAGCCATTAATAATTGCATCAACATTAGGGATGCCGAATCAGCCCATTGCAAATCATCTAAAAATATAACTAATGGATGTTCAGCACTAGTAAAAACTTGAGTAAATTTTTGGAATAATAAATTAAAGCGATTTTGTGCGGCTGTTCCTGATAATTCTGGCACAGGTGGCTGTTGACCAATAATTTTTGCTAATTCAGGAATGACTTCAATAATTACCTGTCCATTTTCGCCAACAGCATCTAATATCTTATTTTTCCATTGCTGGATTTGGACATCGTTTTCGGTTAATAATTGCCCAATTAAATCTCGGAAGGCTTGGACAAAGGCACTCAAGGGGATATTACGTTGAAATTGGTCATATTTCCCTTTAATAAAATAGCCCCGTTGTCGCACAATTGGTTTATGCACTTCGTTGACTACTGCTGTTTTCCCAATCCCGGAAAAGCCAGCAACTAAAATCATTTCAGTTGCACCAAGGCTAACTCTATCAAATGCTTGCAGGAGAGTTGCTATTTCTGCGTCTCTGCCATAGAGTTTATCAGGGATAATAAAGCGATCGCACACATCTTTTTGAGCAATTAGAAAACTCTTAATTTCCCCTATTGACTGGAGTTGATGCCAACAATTTTCTAAATCAAATTTCAAGCCTAATGCACTTTGATAGCGGTCTTCAGCATTTTTCGCCATCAACTTCATGACAATATCAGAAAGCATCTGGGGAACTTCTTCTCTGCTCCCTAATGCAGGCATTTTAGCAATATGGCAATGCACCAATTCCATCGGGTCGTTTGATTGAAAGGGTAATTCACCTGTAAGTAATTCGTAAAAAGTAACGCCCAAAGAATAAAAGTCACTGCGGTAGTCAATTCCCCGGTTCATTCTTCCGGTTTGTTCTGGAGAAATATAAGCTAGTGTCCCTTCTAAGACATTAGGATTGACGAGAGTTTGAGTTTCTCTTGGTAGTAGAGATGCAATGCTAAAGTCTATTAATTTAATTTGTTTAGTTTCGGGATTAATTAATATATTGCTGGGTTTGATATCTTTATGAATAATTTTCTGATGGTAAAGTATTTCTAAGGTACTGCACAGAGCGATCGCTATTTGTAAAAAGTCTCTTAAAGATGGTGCAGTTTTTTCTTGGGTAATCCATTGTTTCAAAGAAATTCCGCCAAAATCTTCCATTACCAACCCATAGCTATTTTGATACGCTTCTAAGCTATAGGTTTGAATAATCAACGGTGAATTGAGATTTTTAGCAATAGTATACTGATTGCGAAACTGCACTAATTCATTGAAGCTGGGATAAGGATTTTTAAGCAGTTTAATCACTATAGCTAAGGAATCAGCTTCACGATATCCTCGATAAACTACTGTTCGAGAACCATTGTATATTTTTTCAACTAAATGGTATCCGGGAATACTGACTCTTGTACTAACCATAAGGCCAAATTTGGAAAATCTCTGGCCTTAGTTTTCCCATTTATCTGAAAAAATTCATAATTTCAAAGTATTTTTTAGATTGGCAATAGAAGATGTAATAATATCCCCGGCGTTGCTGAAAGCAAGCGATCGCATAAATATAGAGTTACCATCAAGCCTGGTGGACATATGGCATTGATGGAACAAAATTAGCAGTTTAGCGAAGCTGTTCGGGGATTTTGTACTGCTCAGGCCTTACTTTAACAGTTATCAGTTATCAGTAAAGAATGAGGTGTTTATCTTTGGGTTTAAGTCCCTGTTCACTGTTTTAAGGGCTAAGTCCAATATAAAATATTGGCATTGGGAAAACGCCGTTGAATCTCACTCTCAAAAAAGCGTTTCATCGTCTTCATAGTGTCAGCGTCATAAACATACTTAACCCCGCCAAACTTATTGCGTTTGATGGTGCGTTTCTCCTCATCCATATCGAGTTTCGATTGCGGATACCAAGTCTGCAACACTTCTTTTGACCCTGGTGTAAAGCGGTGCGAGATTAGCTCAAAAGTCAGGTCGCATTCCATATCTAGTGCTGCGCTAATCGAGTCAAACAATCGGCTGTAGTGCATTTGCCAATCTTCTATAGGCATAATTGGTGCAATCACCAGCCCAACTGGGTAGCCACCACCGCCACTTGCTTTTGGTAATGCTAACTTACGCAACGCCGCCAGCCGCGACGCTACTGAGGCTGTACCGCCTTCAAATTTACCCGAAATCGGTGCAGCATTCACGCTCACACGGCAGCGAGTATGACCGTTGTGCGGTAAGTCAAGTAAATTATCTACTGCATCAAACTTGGATACCCAACGTAAATGAGCATCTTCACGAGTGCCAAAATAACGGATACATTCAGCCAGACTACCTGTTAAATGCTCAATTCCCAAGGGGTCAGTATAACAACTAACCTCATAAGTTGTAATCTGTCCTGGTCGCTCGTAAGCTGCCAAATTCTCTAATATTTGCGGTAAGTTGGCATAGGTACGAATCACAGGCGGGCCAGATAAACTCCCAGCTAGATAACAGTATTGGCAATGTGCAGGACAACCCTCAGCAAGGTGAAATTGCCAGTCAGCAGACGGGGGGATAGGACTCAGCTTAAATTGACTGGGTGGTGCAGTCACAACGGCGAGGGTACGCTTGGCAATATCGTAAGTGGCGCGATCGCTTTCGCCGCGCAAACCTGTTAAACGATTACGTGGTAACTCTTCTATGGGGAGGTTGAGCGATCGCAATCGCTCATAAATCTGCTTTCCCCAAGGCTCATCTAAAGCGGCTGGTGTAAACATTACCCGTTCAGGCATCCACAACCTAACAGGCCGTGTTTTTGTCTCTGTCGCTAACACATCTTCTTGAATTGTATTCAGCATTCTTATTAATATCTGCAATTACTTTTTTAGAACTTGTTGCGGTTATAGCTCTAACTTTTGACTTACTTCTATTTTAGAATCTTCTAGTTTTAAATTAAGCGGTTACTACTCATCTTAGGAGTAGTAATTTCCTACTTTTAAAAGTAAACCAGAAACAGGCAAAAGAGAATAGAAAGCACTGTTGCCTATTGCCTATTCCCTCTTGCCTGAAACTATTGTGCAACAAATATCTTAGCTGTATAGCTGGGGATGTTAGTAACTAAACTATCATTTTCAACTGCTACCTCACTGTTGCTAAACCAATCAAACCAAGACTCAGCCACAGGGAATTTTGCAATTTTATAATTATTTAAATCCTGGTCAGAGAAATTAACTACAACGACGACTTGAGAACCTGTATCATTCCAACGAACAAAGGACAATACTTTAGCTTCGGCGTTGGTATGGAAGAACTCAATATTGTCAGTATGCAATGCTGGATTTTCTCGGCGTAAAGCGATCAGTTTTTTATAATGCTCGAATAAATCACTATTCTCGTCTTTTTCTAATAACGACCAGTTAATTTTTTTGGGTTTAGTTACATCCTCGCTTTTTTGCTGATATTCGCCGAATTCATCTCCCATCCATAGCATGGGTATACCCATCGCTGTCATTAATAGGACTGCGGCTAATTTAGCTCTTGTGAAGGCATCTTTGCCAAAGATACCGCGATCGCCTAATTCTCTCAATATATGTTCGCGATCGTGAGTTGCTAAATAATTGATGACATTGATACTAGTTTGATATCCTTGCCTTCTAGGGTCTAAAACCTGCATTATCTTTTCTAGCTCAAACTTTTCCCCACAAACATGAGGAATCACAAAATAATGAAAACTCTCATGCCAACAACCATCTAATGGGCCATCTGGCTTGACTACTGTACTGGTATCAGGAATGTGTTCGGCAATATTATAAAATGGCTTTGGTGCAGTACTATTTTTGGCATTTTTAGCTAACCAATTTAAAAATTCAAAGTTAGCCAATTGACGCACTGCATCAAACCGAATCCCATCAATGTGATACTCTTCAACCCAAAATTTTACTACATCACCAACATATTTCCATGCGGGTTTGATATCTAATTTCTCATCGTAATTATCGTAGTTAAACTCCGGCCCCCAGTAATTATCTGGGTCTTCGGGATAATGCATATGTTCGTAATACCAATAATTACGATCAATTAGCATTAATGGACATTCTTCATCGGTGTGATTATAAATTCCATCGAGAAAAACACGAATGCCTCTGCTGTGACACTCATCAATAAACTGTTTTAAATCTTCTGTTGAACCGTAACTTGATTCTGTTGCAAAGAAATGGCGAACTTTATAACCCCAACTATAATCGCCAGGATACTCATTCACTGGCATTAATTCAATGGCATTTATTCCCAATTCTTTAAGATAATCTAACTTGGCGATCGCTCCTTGATACTTGCCTCGTTTTTCGATATCAGCATCATTCCCAGTAAAATCGGCAACGTGCATTTCATATATTACTAATTCTTCATTACTCGGTAGTAGCGTGTCATCATGTTGCCAAACATATGTATCTACTATACGTTGACCGTCTTTGATTTTAACTATGCCCTGCTTTTTGTGTTCATCTACATCAGTAGCATAAGGGTCAATCACATCTATCCATTTATCGGCAAATTGTGGGCTTTTTGACTGAATCCGAAACTTATATTGATATACTCCATCTGCTAATGCTATTTGAGTCCGGAAATAACCATCTTCATGCTTTTCTAAAGGTATCTCTTTCCAGTCAGAAAATGAGCCAATTAAAGCAGCTTTTTCATTTCTAGGAGCAAATAATTCAAATTCTATCAAGTTCGCCATTTCTAGTTTTGCAGGATTTTTCTTAATATACTCATTTTGATTTTGTAATATAAATTAATAAAAAACGTCTTTCTTAAGAAATAAGAGTTAAGGATGATATCAATATGTTTTCATTAAACATATTAGTGGTATTATAGTTGTACTAATTTTTTTTGCTTTTTACCCAGTTACGAAATTCTCGAACCAAGTCTAAATAATCTTTTTGCTCAACCTGTGCTAAAAAATCAGCAATTTCTAGCAAAGGGAGATTAGGAAAAGCTAAACTCTGGTTAACAGATACATATTCATTATTTTGCAGTATATTAATAGTAAATTTTGTGCCATTATAAAGCCAAATTTCAGGCACACCCATAGCTGCATAAACTTCAAATCTGTTTTTAGAACCACTGGTAATATCAATTTCAATTACTAAATCAGGCGGCGGATCTAGCTGTAAATCAATTCTCTTTTTACCTCTAATTACATTGATATTTCCAATATAAAAGCATTCGTCTGGTTCTGCCCCAATAGAGTCAGGTCGTTTGAAAGTAGTAGAACCAAGAGGGTCAATACTAATTTCTAATTCTTCAGATAGAGTTTCAACAAAGCGACCCAGGATTTTTTTATAACGTTCATGTTCAGGCGAAGGAACCATAATTTCAAGATTACCTCGATTATAAGTAAGCCGAAGGCGGCGACTAGCACTAAGCTCATTTAGTAAATTTTCATAGGTTTGCCAACTGATACCAGAGAGGTGAATAATCTCTTCAGCTTGCAGCAGAATGTTACTAGCCATAGCGATATTTTGATAGCTTTATTTTTAATTTAATTGATAAATAAAAGAAAAATTTGTTATTTGAATACTACTGTTAATATGCCAAGCTAAGAAAGCGATCGCACGCGGCAAAAATCAATATTTACACATAAAATACGGTTTACCACCCCAGCCCAAGTAGGTATATAGTTGCTCAAGTCGGAGTGAAAACTACTAAGCTGGTAGATAGCACGTTCAAATTCTACCGGAAATTCTGTATCGTTGCTTGGCGATGCAGGCTTCCCCATTGGCTAAATAACTAGTAACTAAGATATGTTTGATGCATTAGCAGACCGTTTAGAATCCGCTTGGAAAAAGCTACGAGGTCAAGATAAAATTTCGCAATCCAACATTCAAGAGGCTTTGCGAGAAGTCCGCCGCGCTTTGTTGGAAGCAGATGTCAACCTCCAGGTAGTCAAAGATTTTATTAGCGAAGTTGAAGCCAAGGCGCAGGGAGCCGAGGTAATTTCTGGCGTGCGCCCTGACCAGCAGTTCATCAAGATTGTTTACGATGAATTGGTGCAGGTGATGGGGGAAGAAAACGTTCCCCTGGCAGAAACTGAACAAAAGCCTACAGTTGTGTTAATGGCTGGGTTGCAAGGTACTGGTAAAACCACCGCCACCGCCAAGTTAGCTTTACATCTTCGTAAATTAGACCGTAGCTGTTTACTAGTCGCTACAGACGTATATCGCCCAGCCGCAATTGATCAGTTGATCACCTTGGGTAAACAAATTGACGTACCAGTATTTGATTTAGGTAGCGATGCAGACCCTGTGGAAATTGCCCGTCAAGGTGTAGAACGCGCCAAGGCAGAAGGTGTAAATACAGTAATTATCGATACTGCTGGTCGTTTGCAAATTGACCAAGACATGATGGCGGAATTAGCCCGCATCAAAGAAACAGTCCAACCCCACGAAACTCTACTTGTCGTGGACGCAATGACTGGTCAAGAAGCTGCCAACCTCACCCGCACCTTCCACGAACAAATCGGAATTACAGGCGCAATTCTCACCAAGTTAGATGGTGATAGCCGAGGTGGTGCGGCGTTGTCAGTCCGCCAGATTTCCGGCGCACCCATCAAATTTGTCGGTATCGGCGAGAAAGTCGAAGCCCTGCAACCTTTCTACCCCGACCGTATGGCATCGCGGATTTTGGGAATGGGCGATGTGCTGACTTTGGTAGAAAAAGCCCAAGAAGAAATTGACTTGGCAGATGCCGAGCAAATGCAGGAAAAAATTCTGTCGGCGAAGTTTGACTTTACTGACTTTCTCAAACAGCTGCGCCTGTTGAAAAATATGGGGTCGCTGGGAGGAATCATGAAGTTGATTCCTGGTATGGGCAAGCTGTCAGATGACCAACTGAAGCAGGGAGAAACTCAGTTAAAACGCTGCGAAGCGATGATTAACTCCATGACCAAGCAGGAACGTAAAGACCCTGATTTGTTGGCAAGTTCTCCCAGCCGGCGACGACGGGTAGCGAGTGGTTCTGGTTACAAAGAATCAGATGTCAGCAAGCTGGTAGCAGACTTCCAAAAAATGCGATCGCTCATGCAACAAATGGGTCAAGGTAACTTCCCTGGTATGCCAGGAGGTATGTTTGGCGGTGGTATGGGTAATGCTTTCGCAGGCGCAGGCAACCGCCCCGCCGCCCCCGGATGGCGCGGTTACAATAGCGGCGGCGGTGGTACAAAGAAAAAGAAACCCAAGGACAAAAAGAAAAAAGGCTTTGGGAGTCTTTAGAACAGGAAACAGGTTACAGGTTACAGGTTACAGTAGAGAACTTTTCTCTTGCCTATTGCCTATTGCCTACTCCCTATTGCCTTAACTTAATAGCCGTAAACACTGTTCAAGTGTTAAAATGAGCATTTCAGCATGGGAAGTTATAATTACTTTCTAGGCTAATTGCTGCAAAAAATACCAACAAACAGGAGAACGATTCTTCAACATGATCAAACTGCGCTTGAAGCGATACGGAAAAAAGCGGGAAGCTAGTTACCGCATTGTCGCCATGAATAGCATCTCTCGCCGAGATGGTCGTCCTCTAGAAGAACTGGGCTTTTACAACCCCAGAACTGATGAAGTGCGACTAGACGTTCCTGGCATCGTCAAGCGACTACAACAAGGCGCTCAACCCACTGACACAGTACGTCGCATTTTAGTAAAAGCTAATGTTTTTGAACAGGTCAGTGCCCAACCCGCATCATAACGTCAACACACAATTTCCAACAGCTAGTCCCGACTATGTTGGACTAGTTAAATTTTTAGTGCAGCCGTTTTTAGAATCTCCAGAGACTTTAAGCGTCGATTGTGAAATTTCTCACACCCTGAAAAAGGTTTGGATTCGCATTGCTTTTGACAGTGCAGATAAAGGCAAAGTATTTGGTCGCGGTGGACGCAATATTCAGGCGATTCGCACAGTAATTGCTGCTGCTGCGGAGCTTGCTGGACAATCAGTGTACCTGGATATCTATGGCAGTGCCGCTATGGGGCGAGATGGGATGTCTTTTGATGAAGACCGCGAAGAGCGAACACCACCGCCAAGAACGAGAGAAAGAAGCGGAGACGGGCCTAGTAGACCTATTGCTAAACCCCGTTCCCGCTCGGTTTAAACTAGAGAGAAAGGAAGATGAGGGAGAAAAAGTCTGAAGTGTAAAGTGTGTAGACACCCTTTGGGTGGCTTACCGCAGGCTAGTATGAACTTTTTTCCTTTAGCCTTGATGCTTCAACTCCTACCTTCCCCCATTTTCTTTATTTCTAAATGCTATTGTTGAATGCAACTTCTAAATCTCTGTCAGGGGGTGAAACTAGGGAGTGGCTGAAGTTCGTTTGGGTGAAAATGAGACAATTGACTCGGCACTAAGACGTTTTAAAAAGAAAATTCAAAGGGCCGGGATTTTATCTGAAGTTAAACGCCGAGAAAGATACGAAAAGCCCAGTCTACGCCGTAAGCGTAAAGCGGAAGCTGCACGTAAAGGTGTCCGTTATTAATTGGTTACACCAAAGTGCAATTTGAGGTTGGCAAATTTTATTAGTTTCCACCTCAACAAAGTAGAGACGCGATCGCGTCTCTACTCTACTAAAAAAATAGTAGAAAATTAAATAAACTGTCTTGTATATAAAAAACCAAATGAAAATGCCAAGATAGTCATTGAGATTCCAACAGGAAAAATGACTCATCAGCTTAAAATAATGTAAAAATACTGTAATAAAAGCCTCAATACTAGACCATTGTTCAAAATTCCTCCTCACACATTTAAGAAATAACTATGGCAGATGCCTTAACAATTCAGCTGCCTAATATTCCGAGTGCGATCGCCCTTGCAGGTGATGGTGAAGAAAATCTCAAAATCTTGTCTCGGCAAACAGGCGCGATGTTAGTGCTACGCGGACAGGAATTGCATATTTCTGGTACAGATGCACAGATTAGCCTAGCTTCTAGATTAGTGCGATCGCTTGAAGACCTTTGGATTAAAGGCAATAATATTTCCAGTGCCGATATTTTAACAGCTCGTCAAGCCTTAGATAGCCATCAAGAAGACCAACTACAAGAACTGCGTCGAGATGTTCTCGCCAAAACGCGTCGTGGTGAAGAAGTCCGCGCTAAAACATTTCGTCAACGACAATACATTGAGGCAATACGCAAACGTGACGTTACCTTCTGCACTGGGCCTGCTGGTACAGGTAAAACTTATCTCGCTGTAGTTGTTGCCGTTCAAGCATTGCTGGCTAATCAAGTTGAAAAACTGATTTTGACTCGTCCAGCCGTTGAAGCAGGCGAAAAGTTGGGCTTCTTACCAGGAGATTTACAGCAGAAAATCAATCCTTATCTGCGTCCGCTTTACGATGCGATTTACGAATTTATCGATGTTGAAAAAGTCCCCAATTTAATGGAACGTGGCATCATTGAAGTCGCACCACTGGCTTATATGCGGGGACGCACTCTCAATAATGCTTTCGTCATTGTGGATGAAGCCCAAAACACTACACCCGCGCAAATGAAAATGGTATTGACCCGTTTGGGTTTCCGTTCTCGGATGGTGATTACAGGTGACACGACACAAACTGATTTGCCCCATAATCAACAATCAGGACTTTCAGTAGCCATAGACATTTTAAAACACGTTGAAGGTATTGCTTTTTGTGAATTCACCCAAAAAGATGTAGTACGTCATCCCCTAATACAGCGAATTGTTGCTGCTTACGAAAAGTATGAAAAATAGTTATTAGTCAAAGGTCAACAGTCAATAGTCAAAAATTTTCATCTGGCAAATGACCAATGACCAATGACTAATGACAAATAACAAAGGACAAATAATCATGAGTGCAAATTTAAAAGAATTTTTAGAAGCCTGTGAAACTCTAGGAACGTTACGATTAATCGTAACTAGCAGTGCAGCTGTATTAGAAGCACGCGGCAAAATAGAAAAGCTATTTTATGCTGAATTGCCTAAAGGTAAATATGCAAATATGCACACTGAAGGCTTTGAATTTCACCTCAATATGGATAAAATTACCCAGGTGAAATTTGAAACAGGTGAAGCAAAACGTGGCAATTTTACAACTTACGCCATCCGCTTTTTAGATGAGAAACAAGAATCGGCTTTAAGCTTATTTTTGCAATGGGGTAAACCAGGAGAATATGAACCAGGACAAGTAGAAGCTTGGCAGACTTTAAAAGAAAAGTATGGCGAAGTTTGGCAACCTTTGCCAGTAGAGTTATAAGCTAATTGTCATTTGTAGTAGGTTGAGTGGAGCGACAGCGTAACCCAACACAAGCTTCGTTTTTGGCAATTGCTTGATATTATGTCGGACTCAAGGCTTATAATTAGCGTAGGTCTGGTGTAACTTAGACACCCAAAGGCTATTGGAACCAACATAATTTTTGGGTTACGCTATGCTCTACCCAACCTACAAGAACTAAAAAATTAGTTAATAGTTTGAAACCCGCGCAGGCGGGTTTTGTCTGTGTAGACGCGGTTTCTAACTGCTTTTATTTTAAAAACCAAAATTAATATGAGGTTAATTTATAATTTATGCTTGGTTGTTTTATTCCTGCTGGGATGGGGTGGGAATGCAGCAGCAGGCGAACTATCTGAACATTTGGCAAACTTTCCGCAATGGAACAAATTAACTTCAGTACAGCCAGCTTCCGGCGATTTAGTTTATCCTGAATGGATGGCAGGTACTTGGAAAGTAACAAGTACATTAATAGATTTAGCTGCACCTTTAGCACCAGATATTATTACGCCTGGATTTGAAAGTAACCGCAAACAACTTAATCAACCTGTCAGTTTTTTAGTCAGGTTTATTAAAGAAAAACAGCCTGTAATAAATAGCTTAAAATTTATTCCCAAAATCGATAATCAATCACCAATTTTAGTTGCAGATAGAGCGTTTAATAGCTTGAATTTAGCCAAAGCTTATTTAGGTGATGAAGCTGTATTATCTGTCAAAGTAGATCCAGACAATCCTAATCGGCAAATTACATTTTTACGCGGAGAACGTCAATTAGTTTCCATCGTTACTAGCCGTGGTACAGAAACTATTTCTGATGGTAAATTTATCACTGCTGAAGTATTTCAACAACTATTTAAAGGCGGTTCTCGTCCGTACTTTAATTCTGTAGAATCGACAACAGCTTACCATAAGCTAGCGACAAGTAATCCCAAAATAGAAGCAGATCAAGTTACTGCTGTCTATCTTTCACCTCAAGACCCAGATTACTTTCAAGCCGGTTCTCGACCAGTCGCCCTTTATCGCTATCGCCTCGAATTTTATCCCGAAGAACTCTCAAATCCTCCGGAAGAATGATTTAGCAGGTTGGCTATTGACTCTTGTGTAATACATTTGTAGTATAAAAAGTCCAAGCTCAAGCTCGCGCTCTTGGACAAAATCTAACATGGCAAAATTTCGAGATATTATTGATTATTTTCGTCCCCACTGGAAACAGAGCGTTTTCAGTATTGCAGCGTCAAGTATTTACGAAATTATTGATTTGGTTGTCCCTTATGCGATTGGGCAGATTTTAAACATATTGTCTGGCCAACCATTAGACAAACCGTTGCAAGGTGCGATCGCTGCGTTTTCAGAAACCATCAACTATCCCGTTAATCAAACTCTATCTTTAGGCGTATTATTAGGGTTAATTTTTTTAGTAACTGTAGTACGTGCGCCAACACAACCTTGGTTAACGGCTTGGTTTCATTGGGATATTGCTTTAAGGTCGCGCAGAGAAAAAAATCAAACAGCTATAGAAAAAATACTTTCTCTTCCTCTAGAATTTTATGATGTAAATAACCCCGGACGAATTGCTGGCAGAGTGGCTAGAGGCGTTTCTAACCATACTTGGACTTATCCAGAAATCGCTGGACAGTTAATTCCCAAACTGCTACGTGTACTGGGAATTTTTGGGTTTATCTTATTTATTGAATGGCGAATTGCAATTTTATATCTAATCTCCTTTGTAATTATCCTTGCCTTTAGCTTGAAAGACTTAAGGCGAATAATTTGGCACGAAGAACGCTTGGACAAATATATGGAAGATACCGAAAGTCGGACTTCCGAATTAATCACCAATATCAAAACAGTAAAAGCGTTTGCTACAGAAGCTAGGGAATTACAACGGCAACAGCAACGTTTAAATCGTGAGCTTACAGTAGTCGAACATCGTATCCACAAAAGTTATGTGAAACTGCTAACTTGGCAAAAGACAGTCATCCAGTTTTGTGTATTTACGATTTTAGGTTTGACCTTAGTAGCAACGGTACACCGGAGAATTTCTCTTGGTCATTTTGTGATGACTTTGACACTTTCGAGCATGGCATATGCTGAATTAGAACCGATTAGCACCTTGGCAGAAGTTTTTGCTCGTCGCTATTCTTCGATGTTGCGGTTTCACGAATTTTTGCAAGAGCCAACGAGTGATGATACATCCAGTCTTTTAATAGAAAATGAGGCAGAATCAGCTTATAAATTTACTGGCAAAGTAGAATTTTCTCATGTAAGTTTTGGATATGATGCTAACCGCCAAGTTTTGCAAGATATCAACCTGCTAATTGAACCTTATCAAACAATTGCTTTAGTAGGTCGTTCTGGTTCTGGCAAATCTACTTTAGTAAAACTGCTGTTGCGCTATTTTGAACCCCAAGCAGGACAAATTTTGATCGATGGTCAAAATATTCGCAGCTTGGATGTAGGTAAGTATAGACGCAGGTTGGCGATCGTTCACCAAGAAGTAGATATTTTCAACGGTACAGTCTTGGATAACCTCACCTATGGTAGACCAAATGCCACATTTGAGGAAGTTCAAGAAGCCTGTAGGATAGCCAGAGTTGATGAGGTAGTGGAACACCTACCCCAAGGTTATTACACCATCGTTGGCGAACGTGGCGTGAGGCTGTCTGGCGGACAAAGACAACGTTTAGGAATTGCTAGAGCGTTGCTAGTAGAACCAGACATACTGATTTTTGACGAAGCCACATCTAGCCTAGATTACGAGTCGGAACGTTCAATTCAAATGGCGATGCGATCGATTCAAGGCACTTGTACTACTATCGTGGTTGCTCACCGTTTAAGTACAGTACGGGATGCAGACAAGATTGTGGTATTAGATCAAGGGCGAATTGTCGAAGTCGGTAGCCACGAAGAACTCTTGCGTCACGAGGGCATTTACCGCCGCTTGCACTCCCTGCAAGAAACAGGTGAACTTCTAAATTAGGTGGGTGGCGGTGAAGTTCACCGCCTTTTTTTTGAAAAAGGCTTGCACTTTTTAAATTCTGTTGCTACTATGATAAATCGTGAGACGAAACGGGTCGGTGTCCGAGTGGTTAATGGAGGCGGACTGTAAATCCGCTGGCTTTGCCTACGCTGGTTCAAATCCAGCCCGGCCCACCTCTCACAAAGTTATTAATATCTGGTATGTAATTCCAGAATTATAGCTTATAATAAAAAACGAAGAAGCTCATTTTGCCCGTGTGGCTCAGTGGTAGAGCACACCCTTGGTAAGGGTGAGGTCACGAGTTCAATCCTCGTCACGGGCTTTTGATTAGATAAACTGTTATGCATTAACTAATTATTTGTTAGTGTTGACAGAACGATGTCACTTTAACACATCTTTGTCACTGTTAACAAATAGATTTTAGATTTGTAGATTACAAATCCAAAATCTAAAATTATTCTGCCTCCTGTCTTCTGCCTCCTCCAATCTCATCAAATGTTAATAAACCTGTCGCTAATAGCAGAGGTAAAAAGTAATATACACCGCGATAAGCTAACATTGACCCTAAAACTGCTACCGCAGAAATTTTGGCAGAAAGAATTAATAAAATTACTGTTTCAAATACGCCTAACCCACCAGGAACATTACTAACAATACCGGCAAACATTGCTAGTAAATAAATTCCTAAAAAGTCTAGATAAGCTAAAGGCGTGTAAGTAGGTAATAAAGCATAAAGTACGGCTGCTGCAAACATCCAATCAAGACTAGAAATAATTATTTGCATCAGGGATATCGGGAAAGATGGAAAGCGGAATTCATGGTTGCGAATAATTAATGGTTGTTTAATAGTAAAACTAGCGATTAAATAAATTAGAATTAAGCAGAGAAATATTACACCTAAAGGACGCACGGTGGTAAATGGTAAATGTAGCTGCGTGGGAATTTTTAAAGGATGAATCAGAAAGATTAACCCAGCAACAGTAAACATTCCTAACCAAAAAGTGAAATTAACGAATGCAATTATTTGAGCGATCGCAATTCGTGAAACTTGCCATTTAGAATAAAATCGATAGCGGATAGCACTACCAGTCAACAAGGCAAAACCAATAGTATTACTAAAGCTAGAACTAATAAAGTTAGTCAAAGCAATCTTTTGCCAGTGCAGGGAACGATTAATATAAGCAAAGCCTAAAATATCGTACCCAGCCATTACTATATAGCCGAAAACTGTTAACCCAATTGCCCAAGCCAATCGTTGTTGAGGAATTGCAGCGATCGCATTGAAAATATCATGATAATTATACTCGCGTAGTTCGTTGGCGATCGCCCATATAGAAAGCACCAGCAGCAACAAGCCAAATATAGAACTAAACTCCAGTTGCAGCTTTTTAGGCATTCTTTTAATCCTATTCGCAAATATTCCATTACCTTGACACAGCATTGTCATATCACAGGCTTAAGCTTTTGATCTATAGCAGGGGACAGTGAACAGGTGACAGAGTTAAAAGTCTTTTTCTATCTAAGTTTTATCATCTACCGATGTTCTAACTGCCTTGGCTATTGCTGTAAAACCATCAAATTTTAAACCAGTAATGCAGCAACTTTCCATGACAGATGATGATTCTTTTGAAGATGTCTTAGTCGGTTCCTCAATTCACCTGCGGCGAGGAATAAATTTACAAGTTTGCCATAGTCCTGGTGTGACTCCGCCGATAGTTTTTATCCACGGAGGAATGGGCAATCATTTTAACTTTAGAATGCAGTATGAGTTTGCCCAACATCAAGGTTGGGAAGTTCTCGCCTATGATTTAGCAGGACATGGACTATCTAGCCGTTACTCACGCTATTCTATTGGGCGACATTGCCGAGATTTGGTGCGATTGTTGCATAAGTTTGGCATCGAATCACCTGTATTGTGCTGTCATAGTTATGGCGTTCCTATCGGTTTAGAATTTGCCCAACACCATAAAGTAAGTGCGATGATTGCCATTGCTGGTGGTACTCATGATTTAGCACCTTGGTGGGAAATTCCGCTAATGAAGTTGATGGCTTGGGGTGGTAGACATCTTTACCATTTACCAGGAGTGCAAATATTCAATAACTTCCTCTCGACTTCTTACCGTCATAGTGTCATGGAAAGGTTTTTTGCTGAAAATCCTGTACCTACTGATTTTGATGCTTACAAATCCTTAGAAATTTTTTGGGACTATAACTTTTTTGTCCGTCATGCACTACCGCAAAATTTGCATCTTCCAACTTTAGTAATAACTGCGGGAAAAGACCCCATGTTTACTAAAAAAATGGGAGATGAGTTAGCAAGTCATTTTGTAAACGGTACTCATTTACATTTTGCTAAAGCCGGACATCTCGTAATGGCAGAGTGTCCAGAGTTAGTTAATCAAGCGATCGCAGATTGGTTAAACAAACAAATTTATGTCTAATTTCTCAGTATGAACTACAAAAAAATTCTATTACTAATTTCAGCATTAACTTTAGTTGGCTGTAAATATTCCGAAACTATAGCTGCTAAACCACCACAAATAATCGCTTCTTCCCTACCAGCACAACCCAATGCTAGTACTTTAGCCATTCCTCTCAGCTATAAAATTGAATCTTACGACAGCAAAGTAATGCTAGGAAAGCGCACCTATGGTGTGTCTTTACCTCCTGGCTATGACCAAAATCCCCAACAACACTACCCTGTAATTTTCCTTCTCCACGGTGGACACGGTGAACCCCTTGACTGGTTCAGCGATAAAAAAGGACAAGCACTCAAAACGCTGACCAAACTCTACACCACAGGTAAGTTACCACCCAGTATTATTATCACGCCTGATGGTAACGATAAACGCGGTTCTAGCCCCTATTTTGATCCCCAATATATCGACGGCCCTAATGGTAAAGTTTCCACAGCAGTAGGATATGAACTAGTAAAAATAGTGCAGAGTCGCTATCGTACTTTACCTAATCCCGATTTTTGGGCGATGGGTGGATTATCTTCTGGTGGTTGGGGTGCAATGAATGTTGGATTGCATAATTTGCAGAATTTTTCTATTTTATTTAGTCATAGTGGCTACTTTAAAGACAAAACTGGCCCGCAAAATAGCCCAATCATTTATATCAAAACTCTGCCATCGCCAGCTATAAAAAGATTGCGAATTTATCTAGATTCAGGCGAATCTGATACCGAAGAATTAAATGATGCTAAAGAATTTTCTCAAGTTCTTAGCCAACAAAAAGTTTATAATCTATTTCGGCAGTTTCCTGGCAGTCATACTTGGCAATACTGGCGGGAACACTTAGCAGATTCTCTAACATTTGTAGGCGAGCAATTTCGGATTGCAGAAATTGCCCATGCTGCTGATAATGTAGGTGTTAAACCAGCAAAAACTCAACAGAATCATTAATCTTGATAGCAGTAGATTTAAATTTCGTCATAGATTAATGTGAACAACTAGATCCCCGACTTCTTCAATAAGTCGGGGATATAATCTTCTTAATTTCCCTGCTGATAAATATATGAAAATTTCTAAATTTTATCTAAGTTTAGCAGGTGCGATCGCTATCCTTAGTAGTGCAGCATATTACTATGTTTTTATCTTAGGTGCGCCACAACTAGATCTTAAGGGGCTACAAAAAGGGCTAGAATGCAGACAGAATAAGTCTCATAGCTCTTTGACCTTGTTGGTAGAAAGGACGCTTATTAGGACTTAATGTCAATA
>NZ_JACJRV010000057.1 GCF_014697475.1 Nostoc sp. FACHB-152 | reverse complement strand
ATACCCTTAAACGGCTACCCATACCTTTGTTACCGTGCTTGATACATCGACTTTATTTACTTATCTTCACACAGTTTGGTTTTTTTATGTCGTTCTACTTAGTTTATTCAAACTCATTGACAACGATGCCAAAGGATAGGATCTGTCTTAAGAACAAACCTTTGGGTAAGAGGGAGTTTGGGATTTAATGTTATAAAATAAGTAAATAACTGTTAAGCTGTTAAGCGATCGCCTATAGGCATTCCGTTGTAGTAAATCATCGAAACAAGAGCAAAGAGCCGTGTCTGTCGAAACCATTGAGAAGAGTTCCACATCCCGCAAGCTCGCCCCTCGGTATCGCGTTTTGCTCCATAACGACGACTACAACTCTATGGAGTATGTGGTGCAGGCGCTATTAACCACCGTACCGAGTCTCACTCAGCCCCAAGCTGTGAGCATCATGATGGAAGCCCATACAAACGGGTTAGCATTAGTCATTACCTGCGCTTTAGAACACGCTGAATTTTACTGTGAAACATTGAAAACTCACGGTTTATCCAGCAGTATTGAACCTGATGAATAGTCATTGGTTATTGGTCATTTGTCTAAAAACAGCTTTGGCGGCGGGAAGTCGCGGCTACATAGACAAAACCCACCTGCGTGGGTTAAAAACCCTAGATTTTTTCTTAGTCCGCGCAGGCGGACTTTGTTTGTATAGCTGCGATTTCTAATCGCCTAGCTTTGGGTTCTTGAACTACTCAGTATGAAAAACAACCTTGTCCGATTAGCTCAAAGCCCTGCCCCCATTCGGCTGGGTTGTTTTATTTTAATGCTGTTGCTGCTATGGTTGCCTTTTGCAGCACCGATTTACTTACTAGTACGTGATGCTAACTTAGTAAGTATTTTAACAATGGTTTTGCTATACGCAGAATTTATTTTACTTTTGAAGTTGTGGGGTAAGTATGTCTATCAGCAACCTCAGATATTGCAGCATTATGGTTTAGATACTACGCAACACAACAGAATAGATTTGCTGCGTGGCTTGGCTATAGGTTTAACTAATATTTGGATACTATTTGGCATAGAAAGTCTTTTAGGTTGGCTGGTATGGCAACAACCAAAGGTTTTTTTATTAAAAATAGTTATAGAAGGTTTAATTGTTGGCTTGGCTGTTGGGTTTGCCGAGGAGTTATTATTTCGCGGCTGGTTGCTTAATGAATTACAGCGTGATTACAGCCAGCGTATAGCACTTTGGACGAATGCTATTGTATTTGCTGCATTACATTTTATTAAGCCATTAGAGGCAATTATCCAAACTTTGCCGCAGTTCCCGGCTTTAATAGTTTTAGGGTTAACGCAGGTATGGGCAAAGCGTTGGCGTAGGGGACGTTTAGGTTTACCAATTGGTTTACATGGTGGTTTGGTTGGCGGCTACTACATTATCAATATCGGGGGATTAATTAAATATACGGGTGCAGTGCCTGATTGGGTGACTGGAGTATATCAAAATCCTTTGATGGGTGTGATGGGGTTATTTTTAATGAGTATTTTGGCGGTATGGATGAGTAGGCAAGTGAGGCGATCGCACCTCTGATAAAATAAATTAAAAAAATTATGCAATCCAGTAGCCAGAAACAACAGCAAGTTATAGCTATTGGCGATCGCCGCTACGCCACATTTTTGACTGAGATAATTCCTTCACTACACCATTGGATAAGTAGCCATCTGTCAGAATCTTTATCCAGTGCTGGCTTGAGACGGAAATTAAAAACCTCTTGCCATACCTCTACTCCATACTGGGATACAAAGTCTGCCTCCAGTTCTTTAAACTTTTCCCATTGTCGATTTCCGATAGCGGTCAACATAGGAATGATTGCTGTGATTGTGACTTGTGCGGCGACAGGTGTCATTCTGGGTAGTCCTCAAAAATACAAATAAAAGGCATAGGTGGTTTTTTAGTGTTGATGATTTTAACCAACCGTTTACCCTTGCTTCTAGCAAGTGCAAAACAGGCTAACTCTGTTTCTGCTGCTGACCAATCCCTTGGGTCTATTACCGGGTCAAACTCCTCTTCATCTGAGTTGTTTGATTGGCTTTCGTCAGTCATACTTTGATTCTTTAATAGGGATTGCTAGTGGTACAGTTAGGCTTACAAATTTTTACTCGCTTCACCTGCGAAAATTTTAACAATAGCCAAGGATACTGCCTTTTTTAGTGCAATATTTACGCCAGTGTCTCAATTACAGTACCCACCAAACAAGCTTTATCCAACTTCACACCGCTTAAATTTACCCCTTCTAACTCTGCACACAGCAAGTTAGCACCTGTCAAATTTGCCCCTGCTAAATTCGCGCCTCGCAAGTCAGCTTCTTCAAGATTCGCCTCACTCAAAAGTGTTCCTTGCAAGTCAGCACGGCTTAAGTCTGCGCCTTTAAGATTTGCCCCACTCAAGTTAGCACCACGCAAATCAGCACTGCGTAAGTCAACGCCTTGTAAGTTGACATTCATCAAATTCGCGCCACTTAAAAAAGCACCCGCTAACGATACATCATTAAGGGTTGCACCCATTAAGTTAGCACCGCGTAAATTGCTACCGCGCAAGTCAGCACTGGTTAAGTCGGCTTGCATTAAGTTTGCTCCCATCAGGTTCGCCCGCAAGTCAGTTTCTTGCAGGTTAGCCCCCATTAAGTTGGCTCCTTCTAAATGCCCACCTTCGAGTTTAGAACCGCTAAAATTAGTGCCAACAAGCGTTGCGCCTGCAAAATTAATCCGGCTTAAATCGAGTTTACAGAGTTCCTCGTCTTCTAAATTTACCCCTGGCAGTTGTTTGAGGGTTCCTGATTTAATAGCGTCAATGTTCATTTGCGGTAACTACCAATCTCCTCACTACTCTTGCTATGGCTATCCCAGCGAGAATCAAGTAACCACATACCGTTGCTGGCTTTGGTTGTCATCACAGGTAAATCTAGCCCTTGTTGCAAACCCATGACTAATAAAGTTAGGGCATCTATTAGTTTAGGGTCAAAGCGGGTTGATTGTTGCTGTCGGCATTCTTCTAAAGCTTGAGCAAATATTTCTTCTCGACTTTGATTAGCTGATTTTATTTGATTGACTCGCCATTGAAATTCTGCGACTAAGGCTAAAATTCTTGATTCTAAGGGAATTTCATCTCCAGCTAAACCTGCTGGTTCTCCTGTACCATCCCACCACTCGGTTTGGTGCGTGATAAGTTGAGCAACAGCCCGTAGCCTGGGCATGGTTCGCAATACCTGCGCCCCTGGCACTAAAGGACAAGTTAAAGGACAACTGGGCGCGTGTTCTGTGTAACGGCCAGATGTTCCGGGAGTAAGAACGCTTTCGGCTTTTTGTAGCGGATCTATGCGGTGTAATAAACCTGCTAGCCGCAATCTTTTAATTTGCCAAGCTGGTAGTTCTAACAACTGTGCCATTGCTTCGGAAAGGGCTACGACTTCCGCAGCTGCCATTGGGTTGTTGATATCGGCAAAATCTATCAACTGTGCCATCCGCAAAAATGCTTGGATTTCGTTAGAAACCAAGTTACGGTCTAAAGCTTGTTGACGCAGTGCTGTAGGAATCGATAAGTTCTCTTGTCCTGTTTGCAGGTAATCAACTACACGAGAGACTACTGTACTTAAGTCTTCTGGTGCAGCTAGACGAGACTGAATTGCTTCTTTATGTGTAGTGAGTTTTGCTGCTAATTCTGGATTATATTTTTGAATATGAGCGATCGCCAGTTCTGCTGTTTCTTTCACTAACTCCGGTTCAAACGTCCACAAACCGTAGAATTTGCGTTCTAAGTCTGAAGCTGGTAGCCCACCTGCACCATAATCAGCCTCCGATAGCTCTTGACAAAGTACCATTGCTGTGTATCCAGGCGACAGAATAATCAAATGCCATTCCTGCGCTACTGGGTCGTTTGGCTCTAATGCTACTAAGTCTACATTGGGTAATTGGCTGGTAGGATGTTCAGCAAAGCCTGCATCGGTTGCAGCCATGATGCTAATTTCACGGCTGCACTTGGCTATGTCTGCATATCTTTCGGCTTCTTGTAAATACCATTTACCACGTTGGAAGGCTGTAATGACAAGAGGCTGAGTCTGATCAGCTAAAATGTGGTCTTCTAGAGCGTGACACAGAGCAACTAGGGTGTTTTTATAATACACTCCAAATCGAATTGGTCTGGTGGTATGGCGATGCGCTGTTTCCAGCTTTTGTAAAATCGAACCTTCTAACATAGGGGATGGGGAGTAGGGAGTAGGGAGTAGGGAGTGGGGATTACGGAAGGTTTTTTCATACCCCATCCCTTGATTACTACGTATTTTATGATATGCCTGCTAATTGTTTTGCTTTCGTTTCAATTGGCGCGGATAGTGCTGCTTCTAATTCTGCACAACCTAGCCTTTCTTCTAAAATCTTCATAACTTCCCGTCCGAAGTCATTAGGATTTTGTCGCCAAGCTTGTAAGCAGACTTCGCCAAAGAAAGAACCAAGGGGTTCGGGGTTCCATAGCAGTTTTTTAGCTGTCCACGGCATCAAGCTCATAGGATTGTACCCTGGTTTGAGGATGCCTTCTTTAAAGGCATACTCTTCTAAATGGGTGTGGGGTTGCAGTCCAATGAAGAAAATGGCTGGTTCAACTTTATCTGCACCAAAGATTTGTTCTAGTTCGCGGTGATAGGCTATGGTTTGGCGAATAGTTTCAGGGCGTTCGTCAATCACATTAAAAGAGTAATTGACAGAAACTAAATCGTTAAACCCGGCTGCTTTTAAGTCACGACAGTTTTGTAAGACAGTCCGCAGGTTGTAACCCATCCGCATTTTGCGTACCAGTTCTTGAGAACCACTGGTAATGCCGATTTCAAAATAGTTCATCCCGGTTTTTGCCATTAAGTCGCACAATTCGGGAGTTAAGTTGTCGGCTCTGATGTATGCTGCCCAATGAATATCTGTCATCCCAGAATCAACGATCGCCTGTAATAGTTCGATGGCATCATTAATATATCTCCGCGCTGGGATAAATTGGGCATCGGTAAACCAAAAGTTCCGCACACCGCGATTATATAGTTGTCGCATTTCCGCCACAACTTCCTCGGCGGGATTTATCCGAACTTGTTTACCTTCCACAACAGTGTAAACACAGTAGCAGCAGTTATGGGGACAACCGCGCTTGGTTTGTACTCCTATATAAAAGTCTTGGTCTTGCAGATAATAGTTAAACTCTGGCCAGACGTTTTCAATATAGTCGTAGTTACAAGCAGTTTTTTCTAATGGGGTAGGTTGTTCGTGAATCAAGCGTTGGCGTGGTTTACCTTCTCCGACGACATAACAGCGTTCATCACGAATTTCTCTACCACTTAAGAGTTTTTCTAGTAAGGTTTCGCCTTCACCCACAGAAATAATTGTTCCTGAAGGTAAGCTTTTACCCAACTGTTCATAAAATACGCTGACTGCACCACCACCTACAACTGCACGTGCTTCAGAGTTATATTTTTGAGCGCGTTTTAAACCGCGTTTGATTAATCCCAAATTGCGCCATAACTCTACATAGTAGGCAATGAAGATTCGTAAACCACCTAATCCGCCACGTAATTTGGTCAGGGGATTTTTGGCGTAATAAAATTCAAAAGCATTTTGCAGTGGGTTTCCGCCACGTCCACCAACTGGGGCATAAATCTGAATATCTCGCCAAGAAAATACTAGCAGTGTGGGTTTAAATTCATCGATACAACGGTCTAAAGCCGCAGTGTAGTCTAAAGGTGGAACTGTCCCCAAATCGAAAATGCGCTGTTCGATGTGAGGAAATAGTTTGTGGACATGATCACAAAGATAAACAACCCCAATAGGAAATATGGGGTTACAAGGAAGGCGAACGTAGAGAATTCGATTTTTGATCATTAGTGTTTTATCCTCCATCTTGCCATTCTTTAAGGAAAGCGAGACATATTTTTAGAAATGTAGTTTGAGTTAGTCTTATTTATGACAATCTAGATTGACGTTTAGGCTGATTTGTGCTTCTTCTTTTTTCCTGTTAGGAATGGCGGAGATAGCTATCTTGGCTGGGCATCAATCAGGAAAGATTGTTTTATGAATAAATTGTTCATATATCTTTACCATAACATTGAGTTCAACTATTAAGCGATGATCCCTTGCTACCTATCTAAAGGTATAACCGTGTCAACTCATTCAAAATAGATACAAGCTAGAAGAAGGTTTAACATACTCTATTGATAGTTAATTAATGTATGAGGCAATTTCGTTACCAAAGAAAACAATGAGAAATTTTTGTTAATAGTGTATAATTTTTTTTAAAATAGATGATTTTATAAAGTTTTCATAACTTGAACATATCTTTAGATAGAAATAACGTAGAAATTTTCAGTTGGTAGTCGGAGTTACAGTAGCTGGGGATCAGCCAGTGTTAGTCTTGGCTTATGTAATATACAAAGTGTTGCGTAAAGCTCCTCGGCAGTTATGGCTCAAATATTAGATTCTCTACCACCTGAGCAATCGGGGAAATTTCTCTGCTGCTACGTTAATGCCACCAGCAAAATCCAGGTGGCTCGGATCTCTAACATTTCTAACTGGTACTTTGAAAGGGTTGTTTTTCCTGGTCAACGCCTGGTGTTTGAAGCCCCGCTAGAAGCTCAAATGGAGATTCATACCGGGATGATGGCAAGTGCAATTTTATCGGATACAATTCCGTGTGATCGCCTTGCGATTCACGAACCAAGCAGTATTGACTTTAATACCGACTCAGTTACCCTCGACCCTATCAGTAAAAATCCCATAGTCAAGGCAATTAATACCAAAAGCGGAGATACAACAAAACCTTTAACAGTTGCTGGTTAATCATTTCCTTGCTTAAAATAAAAAATTTGTTCAAAAAAATTTAAGGTTGCTGATATCAGCAACCTTTTCTATTGTTAATAAGGGTTGTCATTAAGTTATTCTCCCTTCCTTCTACCTCTTCTTCCACTCCCCACTCCCTAAATTTATGCATCTACCCTCTTTTATCTGGCTGTGGAAAATAGCCGCCTGGTCGATGGGATTATCGCTATTGGCTTATGTGCTGTTAGCTATCACAGGTATATGGATGCGGCAAGCTAGAACTTCTGAGTCCTTACCTAGCTTTCCCGGATTCCCTGTGAGTCGTGGAGGAGTGCGATCGCTCCACTATACAATGGGCATCAGTATGGTGAGTTTAGTGCTACTATTGCTGGCGATCGGTATTATCGGCACCTTAGGACACTTTGGTTCTTTAGGACATTCATCACACTTAGCAGCTGGGCTAATAGTAGTATTTTTAGTATTGCTATCTGCTATCAGTGCAACTCAAATTAGCCCCAGAAGACCTTGGGTAAGAACTTTACATATTACCGTAAATATTATTCTCTTCGCTGCCTTTGCTTGGGTATCTTGGACTGGCTGGACTGTCGTACAAAAGTATTTACCCTAGCCTCTAACCCCTTGCGGCTGTAAGATGAGCATCAGAAGATTCTGGAGTAAATTCCATGACAGGCAGCCTGAGAGCAAGTATCTTGAGTGCTAAGAAGTTGTATAGGTTACTGCTATTATTCTCCACACCTTGGCTGATGAATTTTTGGCCCGGAGTTGCAATTGCAGCACCCCAAAAAGTTGCTCAAGCAGTGACCGGAGCGAGCATTAATCGTCCTACCTTAAGAGTTGGCAGCCAAGGAGATCGTGTATCGGAGTTACAAGCCGCACTCCAGCTTTTGGGCTTTTATTCAGGTAAAGTTGACGGAGTTTATAGTGACAATACAGCTAATGCAGTTTCTCGGTTTCAGCAAGCAGTTGGCTTAAACCCTAATGGCGTGGTTGATGCTGCTACTTGGCAAAAACTGTTTCCCAAAGAGCCAGCATCTACATCCAATACTGCTGCGGCTTTACTAGCTCCATCTGGGCAAAATACAAACACTGCAAAACCGGAACCAAGACCTGCTAATCCCAGAAATAGGGCAACTCAAGTGCCAACTCTAGCACCTGAACCTAGACCAGCTAACCGCAGAACTTCCACAAATCAAAACAGAACTTCTGCCCGGTCTTCCTCGTCAACTCGCAGTACGCCAGCTATCACTTTTCGCCAAGTCCCAGGTCTTCAGTACACCTCGGAAGGATATCCAATTTTACGCTTAGGCAACCAAGGTTCAGAGGTCACTACATTGCAACGACAACTGCAAAGGTTTGGCTTCTTAAGTAGCAGTAATATAGATGGCGATTTTGGCCGGTCTACCGAAGCAGCAGTTAAAGCCCTGCAAAGACGCTATGGTTTAGAAGATGATGGTGTAGCAGGTGGTGCTACTTGGGAAATTCTCTTGCAGCGATCGCCTAGGCAACGATAGGCTAAACATCATAGTCAGTAGTTCTGGCAATTCAAGTACAAAACTTCCTGCTCCTTCTTACAACTCCCGTCCTACTTTCTGTTTTATATGAAGCACTTTTTGTTAACTTGGCTGGGTACTGCGGTAGCTTTACTCATCACCTCTAGAATTGTTGATGGTTTTGAAGTTAATAACTTTGTTGCGGCTTTAGTGGCTGTGATAGTTATCGGGCTGGTAAATGCCTTTGTCAGACCAATTTTGCAGCTTTTGGCATTTCCCATTACCTTACTAACTTTCGGTTTATTTACATTTGTTATCAATGCTATTTCTCTATGGATAGCAAGTGCTATTACCCCTGGGACTGGTTTTGAGATTAAAGGGTTTCTACCGGCTTTACTTGGTTCAGTTGTGCTATCTATTGTTTCCAGTGTAATTAATTATTTTCTGAGAGCTGTTGATAATTGAAGAAGTGGCAGGAGACAGGAGGTAAAAATATTACTTTTCCTGAAATTGGCTCTTAAAATGTCCTTATTGACATATTCTTGGTAGCTATAATTCCTCATTGCTGTATTTCTTCAGCTACAGCTATAGTTACTACCCCTGGTTCTCCTGGTAAGCGAAAAATCTGTTTAGGTAGCAACAAATCGAAATCTAACCGAGAAGCTGCCAAGATAGCAGCCGCCTCCGCAACACTGGGTGTTCCTACTGCTGTGGTAATGATTTCAGTAGGGTTGGGAACTTCGACAGTAGATAGTTGTTGTGCTGAAAAGATTTTAAATTGCCAGTTGCGTAGGCGGCACAGTTCTATTAAAAAATTTTCCGAAGCTTTCGTATCTATAGTAGCAAGACCCGCGATCGCGCTTTCATCAAGTAAATTTTTTTGAAAAACTTCCTGAATTGCTATTTCAATCAACTGCTGTGAACTGCCCCGCTTAAAACCAATTCCTATCCACAAAAATTGCGGATATTTAAAAATTTTCTCATTTGATTTACTAGTTGATTTAGCCAGCAACCTCAAATTACATCAGCTTACTTAATTATCGTTGAGCGTTATACCTGGAAACTGATCAATACAATACTGTTTCCAGAAACTAAAAATTATATATTGATAAATGTCTAGCACAGTAGGAAACACCAAGGGAGAGATTGGGCGAAATGCTTAGGTTTTCCTAATCTTTTGCTTCATCATTTTCCGTGATGTACAAACGTTTTGCTTGTGCTTTACCTTGGTGTTTCAGTTTCTTTGTTCTCCGTCGCAGTAGGCGAAAATAGCTGCGGTGGAGTTTTGCTTTTTTGAGTTAATTATGCACTGGGGTATTTTATATAGCCCTCGTATAATAAGTAAATACCGTGGATTTTCACCTTTGTCAAGCTATTAGTAATGATATTAAAATTTGGTATTTTAAATCACAAAAATTGCAGATGTTTAAAGCAGCCCAAGAGTAATATTTAAACAAAGAATGAGAAATAATTACCTAATATAGAAGCTATATTTTCTGCCTCTATTAAGCTGTTTACATTTTTGATTTAAGAGAAATAGTTCAATCGTAAGAATTCAGCATCCAGGAGTCAGAAGTCAGAATGGGTAGGAGATTTAATCTGCGCTTACTGATTTATTTCTTCATTCTCAAATATTGGGCTGATTCTTTAACTGTTCTGACTTCTGAGTTCTTACGTTCAATCTCTCTCCCCTGCACCTCTGCACCCCTGCCCCCTTGCAGTCTAAATGTATAAACTATATATGTAGGAGCTTATTCCTGCGCCCCAGCTTTTTGCAGTAGCTTGACGACATTTTTATAGCCATTAAATTCTGCCAGCATTAAAGCAGTATAGCCACCACGATTTTTAAGATTCATATTTGCCCCAGCTTGCAATAATATCTGCACAGTTTCGCTATAACCACCAGAAGCAGCCCACATTAATGCTGTCGCGCCAGATGTATCTTGAAAATTTACATTTGCGCCTTTTTCTATTAGCAGCTTAATAATTTCTACGCGGTTGCGTTCAGCAGCCTTTAGCAAAGCTGCTTTTCCATCACTGCTAAGAGCATTGGGATTAGCACCGTAGTCTAGCAATAGTTTTACTATTTGAGTATGTCCTAAAGATAGTGCCGCCAGCAAAGGAATTTCAGTTCCCCCAACAGTTTTGACACCAGCACTCAGCAGTAATGGCACAATTTCGCTATGTCCTTGTAATACGGCGACTAACATTGCTGTATCGCCTAATTTATTTCTAATTTGTAAGTTTGCGCCGCGACTGAGTAACATCTGTACTATGTCAATATAGCCTTCGACTACGGCAATATGTAATGCAGTTTCACCGTCTTTATCTTGGTGATTAATTTCGGCACCTCTATCTAGTAAAGCAGATGCGATCGCACTGTTGCCTGCGGCGGCGGCGGCTAATAATGCTGTACTACCATCGCTGTTTTTTAAGTTCACATCTGCGCCAGCTGTTAATAATGCTTGGACAACATCTAAATTGCCTAAGTCAGCAGCAATCATTAACAATGTTTCGCCATCTTCATCTTGAAGATTTACATCCGCGCCACTTTGCGCTATGAGTTGCACAACTGCGGCGTGTCCCTGCTTCACCGCCAATTTTAAAGCAGTGTCATCATCATGATCAGCAATATTTACCTTCGCACCAGCAGCCAGTAATATCCGCACTACCTCTACATAACCTTTAAGCGCGGCTGCCATCAAAGCTGTGCTGCCATCTTCATTGATAGCATCGACATTAGCACCTCTTGATACTAATAACTGCACAATATCAACTTGATTGTTACTAGCAGCTAACATTAACGCCGTTAAGCCATAGCGTTTTCTCGCCAAGTTAATATTTGCCCCGGCATCTAACAGCGATCGCACAATTTCGGTGTAGCCTAAATTAGCAGCAAACATTAACGCCGTGGTACCATCGCGATCGCAAGCATCCACCCTAGCACCAGCAGCTAATATCGCACTCAGTCGCTTTATATCTCCAACTTTCGCAGTCTTCAGCAGCAAGACATCGTTGTTTTCAGCCATTAATTAAATCCTGCCCAGGCAGTTTTTTGTCTACTCACAGAATTTAGTGTGAAATTCTTTAGGTACTTTTGCAATAGGGGCTAGAGGCTAGAAAACAGATATTTCGTAGACAAGCGTTGTGGAGGACAGGCTGTAGAAGTATGTTTTGAAACCAAGTAGTGACAAAAAAATATTCATCTCAACTCCCTAATCTCTAGCCCTAGCCTCTAGCCCCTAGTCCCTTTTTTATTACACTTGTGCTAATTTTTATTAAGATTTAAGAATTGGGCGATAACACAATGACTCTGGAACTGTCTGCCTCGGTTAAATACTGGCTGAACTTTTTCCACCCGCTAATGATGTGGGTACTTTTAGCAATTTCACTTTATGCTGCTTACCTGGGACTGCAAGTACAGCGTACCAGAAACGCTCAAGGGGAAGAAAAGAAAGAACTAATCAAAGGTAGATATAACGTTAAACACTACCAAATCGGGTCTATTCTTTTAGCTTTGATGGTAGTAGGCGCAGTAGGTGGTATGGCTGTCACCTATATTAATAACGGTAAGTTATTTGTCGGCCCACACTTAATTGCAGGGTTAGGGATGACTAGTTTAATTGCATTTTCTGCTGCCCTATCGCCTTTTATGCAAAAAGGTGCAAATTGGGCGCGGGTGACTCATATTCTGTTAAATTTCGGAATTTTAGGTCTTTTTACGTGGCAGGCTATCACTGGCGTGCAAATTGTTCAAAGAATTCTTTCTAACGCATAGTCAATAGTCAATAGTCAAAAGTTTCACCACTATTGACTATTGACTGTGGACTTTTGACCTATCGCTTTTTTTTGGAACGGTCAGGAAAAGGTATGCCTAAAGATCCATGAAAATCTTGTTGAACTTTGTATGTTAAGCGGCGAGAGACTTGACGGACAATTTGATTAAGTAAGCGATCGCCTGTAGATTGAATTATAGACTTGGGTAATCGCTGAATAAATTTGGGAAAGTGAAGATAAACTTTTAAATCTAATTCCCATTCCACGCGTGTTACCTGACTTGATTTGAGGTCAGCATCCTCATTGAAATATTCTTTGAGTTGCATCGATGCCCGATAATCTACATCGTAGCCAGGTGCTTGGTAGCCAGGAATCGGGATAGTCCGAATGCGATAAATTCCTTCTTGGGCTGGTAAAAGTTCCAAGCCAATTTTTGGTTCTACTTCATAACCAAAAGAACCGAAACGTCCAATAACCAAAGCATAGCCATTTTCTCCCAATGGTTGTACCTTCATGGGTTCAGCACAGCGTGTAAACCATGAAGAATGAGCATTGAGATACTCAGCAACTTGATGTATTGGGGCATACATTTCCATAAAATCGCTATAGGAACCGCAAAATTGGGTTTGTGTTCCAACAGTTACAGATGTAACTGTATTCTCAGTTTCTATTAAATTGGAATCTACAGGTAAAACAGCTTCTTGTATTTCTAAAGATTGATATTCGCCGTCTATTGAAAGCATGAATGCATTCCCCTCCCAGTTGGCGTATGGCTATATTAATAATTCCCAGATTTTTTGGGAAATTTCGCACGCAAGATATTATTGTGGCTGAAATTTCAAGTTTCTGTCATGGGGTTTATGAAATTACTAAAATACTGATAAATCACATACTAGTTTTTTAGGATAGCGTTTGTAATGAAAGCATTTGTAGCAGGGGCGACAGGCGAGACAGGTCGGCGAATTGTCCAAGAGTTAGTAGCGCGTAATATTCCTGTGCGGGCTTTAGTGCGGGATATACAGAAAGCTAGGGCGATTTTGCCTCCTGATGCTGAGTTAGTTGCTGGCGATGTGTTGCAACCCGAAAGCCTCGCTGCTGCTTTGGGAGATAGCACTGTATTGTTATGTGCTACTGGTGCAAAACCAAGCTTTGATCCAACAGGGCCATATAAAGTAGATTTTGAAGGTACTAAAAATTTAGTGGATGCGGCTAAAGCCAAAGGTATTGAGCATTTTATCTTAGTTTCCTCTATGTGTACATCTCAGCTATTCCATCCCTTAAATCTGTTTTGGCTGATTTTAGTTTGGAAAAAACAAGCCGAGGAATATATTCAAAAAAGTGGTCTCACCTATACAATTGTGCGCCCTGGTGGTTTGAAAAACGAAGATAATTCTGATGCGATCGTAATGCAAAGTGCAGATACATTATTCGAGGGTAGCCTTCCTCGGCAAAAAGTTGCTCAAGTTTGTGTCGAAGCACTATTTGAACCAGCCGCACGCAATAAAATTGTTGAAATTGTTGCTAAACCAGAAGCTAGTGTTAAAACCTTTAGGGAACTATTTCAACAGTGCTGAGTCTAGAGTTGATTGCATTAATTCTCATGGGCGGAGAAATACCCGACTTCTTCAAGAAGTTGGGTATTTAACCAATCTCACTCATCAAAAGAAATAATTTGCAGATTACCATTAACTATTGACTAATAAAAAGGAGTGATAATCTGAAAGATTTTAAACTTAAAGGTGTTGAGAAGTTAATTGGCCCAATAGCTGCGCTACTGGGCTTTGTATATTTGTTGCAGTGGTATATTTTTGGAGAGTTGCGATCGCCATCTGATCCCGTTTTTAATGTTCAACAACCACCCTTAGTCATGAAAGGCGGCGACCCTTACATCCGCGCCTTAATGCGAACTATTTCAGCCAGCGAAGCTAATGGTAATCGTCCTTATTCTTTGCTGTATGGTGGTCAGCAAGTAACAGACCTTAGCCGCCATCCTGAAATCTGCGTCACTATCGTCGTTGGGCCGAACACTGGTAATTGTTCCACTGCTGCGGGGAGATATCAAATTATCAATACAACTTGGTATAACATTGCACCTCGCTATCACCCTGACCCAATGAAAATGGTGTTTTGGACTTCTTATAGTTTTGAACCCGAATATCAAGACTTAGTAATATATCGTTGGTTAAATGATTCTAAAGTTTGGGGAGTTAATATTTCTCAATTGCTGCGTCAAGGAAAGATAAACGAAGTTTTGCGGCGTTTATCGCCCACTTGGACAAGTTTAGGCTATGGTATCGAAACGAACACTGTCAGTAAATCCTTACCGAGTATTTATCAGAAGATGTTACAAGAAGAATTAACCGCAGCTATTCAACCCACAAACGGAAATTTAATTCCAGCCACTCCTAAGAGCAATTAGAATAAAATATTTTATATTGTAAAATTCAACTCAAAAACTCTTGAATACTTTGTACAAAATCTCCAGTATTTTCTAAATGAACATTGTGTGCAGCGTTATTAATTACCTTTAAATAAGCAGATTTACAGATTTGAGACATATTAGTATTAATATCTAAAAATTTTTCATCTTCCTCCCCTACTAATAAAAGTAAAGGTACTTTGATATCTTTCAGATTTTCCCATAAAGAAGGCTGGCTTCCAGTTCCCATAAAACGTAGAGATTTAGCCAATTCAAGGGGGTTATTCTCTAACCGACTCTCTAACATTCTGGCAAATTCTGGGCGTTTTTTTATAGAACCAAAAATTGGCTGATTATACCAATTAAGTAAAAAGGCTCTAAAATCTTCCTGAGAAGTAGTTCGAGTTAACTTTCTAGCTATTTGTTCATCTTTTAAAATCCGTTCTAATCGTTGTTTTTCTGTACACAGACCAGGAGAAGCTGACTCTAATACAACTTTCTTAAACCGTTCAGGAAAATTGACAGTGAGATATAAGCCTAATCTGCCACCCATTGAATAACCAACTAAGAAGCATTTTGGAATATTTAAATAATCTAATAAATTGATTAACCCCTGGGCAGTTTGCTCTATTTTATAATACTCTTCTGTGGTTAAAATTTTAGTTTTGCCATGTCCAGGTAAATCGACTGTGAGATAAGAAAATTCTATACCTAGGAATTTTATTACTTCATCAAATTCATCTAATTTACCAATAAAGCCGTGTAAAAAAAGCATTACTGGCTGCTCATTATTTTTAATAAAATTATAGTTAAGTTGATAATTTTTAAGCATAAATACTATTGAAAACTCTAAAATATAATTATTAACCTTTTACGTAAACCCATAATAAGAAATGTAGTATTCTAGACAATCACTAGGAAATCTACAGCGAGAGTATGCGGAAAATTAGTTTGTTCATCGCTTCTAGCCTTGACGGATATATTGCCAGAGAAGCAGGCGAAATAGATTGGTTATTTACAGATCAAGATTACGGGTACACAGAGTTTATCGCTGAGGTAGATACTTTAATTATGGGTCGCAAAACCTATCAGCAAGTATTGAGTTTTGACGAGTATCCATATAATGATAAGGAAGTTTTTGTATTTTCTCAAAGCTTACAAGGAGAAACAGAAAATAAAGCCAAACTTATAAATGATGATTGGCAAAATTTTATTGAAGATTTGCGTCAATCAAATGGTGGCGTTATTTGGTTAGTTGGAGGCGCACAAACTATTCATTATTTTTTAAAGCATGATTATATTGATGAATTAATTTTATCAATTCATCCAATTATTTTAGGTAGTGGTATTCCTTTAATTGTCAATGACCCAAGTGTTGAGACAGTGCTTGATTTAAAAAATGTTCAAAACTATAACTCTGGATTGGTACAACTTTCTTATGACTTGAAAAAAAAGTAATTTAATATTGAGTGCGATCGCCCTGACTGAAACTTGACAGATGCGATCGCACATCAGATTATGTTTTAGGAAGGAATGACTTGACTAACGGAATTCCGCCAATCACGACAAAAAGCGACCCCATTCCCGTAAACATCCCAGGTAAAAACCATAAATCCAGCCAAGAGTTAATCATCGCCGATTCTGGTGCTTGAGGATTGTAGAGAATATCTATCTGTTGTCCTCTATGATGCGCCGGTGGGTTACTACCGCTATTGGCTTCAAATACAATTGGATCACCAGAACTAGGAGTAAATTTTATCACTGGATAGTAAGCAGTCGAAGAGCGACCTTTGCTATCTGTTGATGTATGTCGCTCTAAATCAACTACAGTTCCTTGCGTTGATATACTTTTACCAATAAAAGAATGAGTATTTAATACGAAGACAATGCCAAGGATGGCAAATATACTGCCAACACCAGCAAATATAGAACCGAATAACCGAAAGAATACTACATCTTCATTACGCATATAAAGTTGCAATTTTAGGTAATAGCTTGGTATAGATTTACTTCATACTTTATATTTCTCTTTCAGCAAAGGCTATTTCGGAAACTAGTAACATTAGTTTTTGACTAAACTTGATCAGTAATATAGTTGCGCTTCCCAATAGTCAAGGGCTGGAAATAATTCTTTAACTGTTTATTTAAGTACCATTAAGATGGTACGAAACCTGTGCGGTACAACTATGTCCACGGAATGTCTGACAACCTTGAAAATAAATTATTTAGAATAAGTGGCAATTTATTTTGTATCCCGATTGCGGAAATTGCCTTATAGCTGCTGTATCTATAGCAATCGTAAATTATTTGCGATCGCCTATACATTCTATTTATCAATAAACAAGTTTCTCAAACCTCTCTTATAAACCACTCCAGCGAGAATTATCAGTCTTATTGAAAAACTATGCAATTATCTAGAAACAACAAAAGTGGATATTTAGCTGCAATTATAGGTAGCCTAATTGGGGCTGTAGTACTTCTGTATGTAGGCGGTTATTTAGGAATGATTTATGTCAATAATTTCATGCCAAATGCTGAACTAGATGGTATAGTCCCTCCCTTAATAGGTCAATTTCTTGGTTGGTGGGTTGGAGAAGTTCTTGGTTGTTTGGTGGTTTTACGTTGGTTAAATTACCGAAAAGTAAACCAAACAGTGAAACTATTAGCAATGTTGACACCTATTGCCATTATCTGCTGGATGCTGTTTTCTCTTTTTATTTTCCAATGGGTGAATAGCAATTTCGGCGATTCAATGTTTATAAAACTGCACAATCAATTTAGACCAATCTCTGTCGGTATAACCATAATTGCCTCAGCATGGCTGGCAAGATATATGACAAAACCTCGTCCGCGTCACCGCCATAGTTACGAGTCAATGTAATCTATGAAACCCCGACTTTTTACAGCCGGAGTTCTTTGCTAATCAACCAGCTTTAAATTACTGCAATACAATCAATCTCTACCAATACATCTTTTGGCAAACGAGATACTTGCACACAAGCACGTGCTGGGGCTGTATCTTCTGGAAAATATTTAGCATAAACCGCATTCACGGCGGCAAAGTCATTCATATCAGCTAAAAATACAGTCGTCTTCACAACATCAGCAAAAGTCGCCCCAGCAGCTTTCAAAATTGCTTCTAGATTTGCTAATACTTGCTCAGTTTGCTTTTTCACATCCTCGGTGTAGACGACATCACCCAGCCGAGGATCGATCGCAATTTGTCCAGCCACAAATATCATTTGACCAGAAGCGGCGATCGCTTGATTATATGGTCCAACTGGTGCAGGTGCTTGATCAGTATTAATAACTTGGCGTGTCATAGATATTACTTTTTCTAACGATGCTTCCTGTTTACCGATTTCTACCTCAGAGGCGATCGGTTTGTAGATTTCTCCATCAGGCATTATCGCACCAGTGAGGTCAGCATCTATAAAGGTTGCACCATAAATATTAGCTCCAGTTAAGTCTACTTTCTTAAGATTCGCCCCATTCAGATTTACTTTCATCAAATCGGCTGCTTGCAAATCTGCTCTCTCTAGATTGATTCCATGTAAATCGGCTCTTCTAAAATTTGTACTTCTTAAATTTGCTGCACCTAAATCAGCGTCAGCTAAATTCATCCCTGATAAATTATGTTGAGATAGATTAGTGCCTCGAATTTTAGTTTTTTGGAAGTTAACTTCTTTAAGTGTGACTCTAGATAAATCAACTTGGCTTAAATCAGAACCTGTCAAGTTAACAAAGCTTAAATTAACACCCTTAAAATTTGCTCTGACAAGATTTACTTCATGTAAAGAGGCTTCCGTTAGATTGGCATAATCTAAAGTAGCATCACATAAATTGGCATTATCTAAATTGGCATGACTAAAGTTAGCACTAGTTAGATTTGCTCCACTCAAATTACAATTATTTAAATTAGCGTGAATAAAATTAGCACTATTTAAATTTGCACGGCTTAAATCAGCATCACTGAGATCTGCCCAACTCAAATTTAAATTAGAACTTTCTGCTAACTCTGACAAACAAGCACCTGTTAAAGAAGCTCTAGATAGGTTGGTATTTTGAAGGACTGCTTTACTTAGATTGGCATCATTTAAATCTGCTCCTGTTAGATCACATCCTTTTAAATCTATCCCAGGTAATTTTGCACCTTTTAAATCTATTCCTCTAAGATTTATTTTTTCAAAACTTCTTTGTCCTTGTGCGTATCTTTTTAATAATTCCTCAGCATCCATAATGCACCTTTGAATACCACTGACACAGTATAATCTCCAGGATTCTGTGTGCCACCAGTATTCTTCTCTTTCTCCGCGTCCTCTGCGCCTCTGCGGTAGCCGACGGCAAGCCGCTACGCGTCTACGTTTCTAAAACCCTAACCGAGGACGTACACCATAATGCCGATAATGCCAATAATCTTGCAGAATGCGATCGTGGTCAAAACATAAATTACTCGGTACAAGCCAAGACTCAAAAATACCTATACCTTTAGCATCATCTCCCGCCTTTGGTTCTCCCGTTGCCGTCGCCAAAAATACAATACTGAGCGTATGCTGACGGGGATCGCGATTGGGGTCAGAGTATACCAAAAATTGTTCAATTAACTCCACCTGTAAACCTGTCTCTTCCTCAGCCTCTCGCTTTGCTGCTACCTCCACAGGTTCGCCATAGTCAACAAAACCACCAGGAATCGCCCAACCAAGAGGAGAATTAAGCCTCTCAATTAACACTATTGGCCGATGTGGTCTGTCAACTAATTCGATGATGATATCAACCGTCGGAGCCGGATTACGATAAGTCATAGTCAAGAGTCAAGAGTCATATTCATTAGTAATTAGATCACTAACCTAGGACAAATGACAAATGACCAAGGACATATGATACATTCAATCGATGCGATCGCCTAGCATTTCGCGCTAGACAATTGCCTCTGCGTATATATAGAAACTAAATAAATATGCCTTTTCCCAGATCAAGCGGCATTTTGCTGCATCCTACCTCTTTTCCCAGCCGATTTGGTATTGGTGATTTAGGCTTAGAAGCCTACAAATTTATTGATTTTCTCCGAGAGAGTTACCAGCAATATTGGCAAGTTTTGCCTTTAGGCCCTACTGGTTATGGTAATTCTCCTTATGCTGCCTATTCAGCAATGGCAGGGAATCCTCTGATCATTAGCCCTGAAAAATTGCAAGAGCAGGGTTTACTAACAGAAGAAGACTTTGCTAATCTGCCAGCTTTTGACGTTGCTAAAGTAGATTACGACAAAGTTCTACCAATTAAACTTGAACTACTAAAAACAGCCTGCAAAAACTTTCAAGTTCAAGCAACACCTTTACAACAAACAGAATTTGCAGGTTTTTGTGATAGCAAAGCTTATTGGTTAGATGATTATGCTTTGTTTATGGCATTGAAAGATGCCCATGAAGGTGCAGCGTGGCATACTTGGGAACCAGAACTGGTCAAGCGCGAACCAGAAACAATTGAGCAAGCACGACGACAGTTAAGCGCAGAGATTTTTTATTACAAATTCGTCCAATTTGAATTTTTCCGCCAGTGGTCACAACTCAAGACCTACGCCAATATGAGCGGTATTCAAATTATTGGCGATATTCCCATTTATGTAGCTCAAGATAGTTCTGATGTGTGGGCGCATTCCGCAATCTTTTGTCTAGACGAAGAAACCAGAGAACCGAAACTCATGGCGGGAGTTCCACCAGATTACTTTAGTGTTACTGGTCAATTATGGGGCAACCCAGTTTATAACTGGGAGGAATTACAAAAACAAAACTTCAAGTGGTGGATAGGTCGCTTTGAAGCGATGCTGGATTATGTAGATGTAATCCGCATTGACCATTTTCGAGGGTTTGAAGCTTACTGGGCAGTACCAAAGGGACAAGAAACAGCCATCAATGGCGAGTGGCTCAAAGCACCAGGAGAAGAATTGTTTGACGCGATTAAAGAAAAACTGGGCAAGCTACCTGTATTAGCTGAAGATTTAGGCGTAATTACACCAGAGGTAGAGGCTCTCAGAGATAAGTATGAATTTCCTGGGATGAAAATTTTGCAGTTTGCCTTTGGTGCTGATGCTGGTAATCCCTTTTTACCGTTCAACTTCTCACGGAATTTCGTAGTTTATACCGGTACTCATGATAACGATACAACTATAGGCTGGTTCAACAAAGCCAGTGACTACGAAAAGCAAAATTTACAGCTTTATTTAGGTTGCCTTAGTGCTGACGGTATTCATTGGGATTTAATTCGTCTGGCTTTAAGTTCTGTTGCCAATCAAGCCCTAATTCCGTTGCAGGATGTGTTGGGTTTACCAACCGAGGCGCGGATGAATTTCCCCAGTGTGGCGGAAGGTAACTGGGAATGGCGTTATCAACCAGAAGCACTGACTAAAGAATTAAGCGATCGCTTAAAAGTTCTCACCCAATTATACGGTCGCGCTCCCCAAAGAGAATAGGGGCAAGGAGGACAAGGGAGACAAGGAGGACAAGGAGGAATTTTCTCCCTTGTCTTCCCTATCTCCCTTGTCTCTTACTTCTTCCATACCTCCCATGCTCCCACATATCAATATTGGGGTTTAGCTGCAATCTTCACCTCTTCTGGTTTACCCGGCTCTCCCATTTGTTTAGCTGCTTGCTGATTAACGCTCATCATCACACTGCCAGCATTGTTAGTTTTAACTGTTAGTTCGTCTTGAGCTTTCCAAATACGATGAGTTCCTTCTGGGAGAATGCCCTCAAAGGCAGTTTTACCATCAGCTACTACACGAATCCAGGATGCTTCTTTCAATGTGACACCAATCTGTACTGATTGATTTTCTTGATCAGTATTAACTGTTTCACTTACAGGTTGAGCTTCTATAGCTTCTTCTTCTGGTGCTGGTTGTGAAACAGTCTCTGGTTTTGGCTGGCTTTCATTGGCGCTGACAGCTGCTTTATTTAGTACATGAGATAAGCCACTGACAGAACAGACAATTACAAATATATAAAGTAAGTACAGATGAATTGGGCGTAATAAACCTAGCGATCTATTTACCGGAGGGGGAGCAGGGGGTGTCACTACTGGCGCAGATGCAACCGGAAAGTCTTTAGCAAATTGCGCGCCATTAAAGCCCAATGCATCGGCAAATTGTCTAATCAATCCTTGAATATAAACAGGCTCTGGTAAATCTTCTAAATTACCTTCTTCAATGGCCTGTAATAGCCGCCGCGAAATTTTGGTTATTACCACCATTTCGTCTAGAGATAAACTCCGTTCTTGACGAGCCGCCCAAAGTTGAGCGCCCATTTCTCGCAACTTTTCTGCTCTTTGTTGCTCTAGAGTTGGTGCTGGCTGTTCATTCTTTTTTCTTTTCAACCACTTCATACTTTTGTTCCTCTCCTTAGCTCTGCTGAATCTTTAATAGGTATTTGCTTGATGCAGTTTTGCAAAAAGCGAACTTCGTCATCTTTAAGAGAACGATATTGACCCTCACGTAAAAAGGGTTCTTTTGGCTTTTTTAATTTAATTGGGCCTATAGCAGTTCGATGTAATTTTATTACTGGATGTCCCAAAATTTCGGCTACACGGCGAATCTGACGATTTCTTCCCTCCTTTAAAACTACTTCTAAACAGGTGTTTTCCGCATAACTTTCTATCAGGTTTACTTGTGCAGGTCGTGTTTTTCTGCCATCTAAGATTACACCCTGACACCACTTTTCTATTACTGCTCTTGATGGATGACCTGCGACGACAACACGATAAGTTTTTGAAATACTATGACGGGGATGGGTGAGTCCAAAAGTCAGTTCTCCGTCGTTCGTGAGAATTAATGCGCCTGTAGACTCCGCATCTAAACGACCCACTGGATGAATACCTGAACCTACACGTAACTCCTTGGGTAGTAAATCTAAAACTGTCTTTCTTCCCTGGGGATCGGCGCAAGTCGAAACTACTCCTGGTGGTTTGTGTAGTAATAAATAAATTAAAGGTGGGCGTTTTTCAGTAGAAATGGGCTTGCCATCAATAGCAATCGCATCTTTTTGGAGGTCAACTTTTTGACCTAAATTTACCAATGTCCCATTTACCCGCACGCGCGATTGCCGAATCATTTCTTCCGCTTCTCGACGTGAGGCAATACCTAACTGAGCAAGAGCTTTTTGTAACCTTACCTCCATGATGAAATTACTGGTAAATTTTTCAAGCTTTAAATAATAATAATATTTGCATTTTGTACTGAATCGCCATAAATGTTAAATTTAAAGCTTGTTTCAGTTCAGTCAGTTGATCAGCTAATACTTATCAACAAAAATTTCCATGCCTGAGAAAAATTCCCAAGCAAAAGGTGCAAATAAGATACGAATTATCACCAACGTTCTCACAACTGCACTCAAACTCTGGTTAAGAGCGCAAGTGAGTCATTTGTCCCAACTAGAGGTGGATATAAAAGCGAGCGATCGCCAACTTCTTTCTGGTAGTATTCCTTGGGTTTCTATTGCTGCAAGCAATGCAGTTTATCAAGGCCTCCATATTAAACAAATTCAACTCGTAGCGGAGAAGATTCAAGTCAATATAGGCGGAGTACTCAAAGGTCAGCCATTGCGACTTTTGGCACCAGTACCAGTGGTTGGCGAACTGCTCGTAGACGAGAAGGATCTCAACAGTTCCCTCTCATCCGAACTATTATCGACTGGTTTAAATGAAGTACTGGTTCAACTTTTACCAGAAAACTGCCGACAATCCCAGCCAATTTCTTGGCAAAAAATTATTTTGGAGAATCAGAGAATCATTCTGGCTGCTATAGTAGCACGTTCAAGTGAAAATACGCCTCTGGAAATCTCTTTAGATTTAAATTTAAGTAGTAATCACGCATTACGGTTATCACATATTCAAGTCTTAGAAAATGGTACGTCGCTAGTCTTAAATAAGGATGATTACCATATCGATTTAGGTTCCGATGTCGAAATCGAAGAACTAAGCTTGATCCCCGCGCAATTGGTATGTCGTGGCAAGATTAATGTGAACCCGTAGAAGAGGCAGGGGGGCGGGGGCAGGGAGCAGGGGAGAATAAATACCATTGACCATTGACTCTTGACTCATATCAATGGCAATAATAGGGTAACGAAATAATAGACTAAGGGAGCTGTGAAGATATAGCTGTCGGTACGATCTAAAATACCACCATGACCGGGGATCAACTGTCCAGAATCTTTTACACCAGCGTCGCGCTTGAGCATAGATTCAGTTAAATCACCTAACAGACTAGCAATGCCAATCAGTAAACCTAATGCTACACCTGTAAATAGAAATTTGGGTAACTGAAGATAATAGGCTCCTGCTATTGCCACAAAGACACTGCCTGCAATCCCAAATGCTGCCCCCTCGACAGTTTTTTTCGGGCTGATGTCAGACAGACGGGTTTTGCCGAAGAATTTACCGAAAACATAAGCACCGATGTCTGCTGCCCAAATGCATAAGAACGTTAGTATTGTTAACGTAAATCCTTGTGGTAAGGCTGCTAAGTTTTTCTGGTCTAAAATATCAGCCCAAGAATTAGGCCAGTAACCTTTTAAAGGAATATTGCTAACGGCGGCACTACCGATCGCCCTTAATCTTACCCAGTAACTCGACAGGTAAGCTACATAAAATAGTCCCATAATCGAAGCGGAAATATCAGCGATCGTTGCCATTTTGGGTTGAAATAGCAAGTAAAAACAAATGACAGTCCCACCTAAAGGCAGTACCGCATCAGCTAAACTGTCATCCACGGTGCAGATGATCAGCAAGATTTGACTAACAAATAAGGTAGTTTTTGCAGCAGGAAGAATACCTCTGGACTGCACCAAATTAAAATATTCCTGTTGACCCAAAAAGATACTGACCGCAATCACAATGGTAAAGTACCAACCCCCTAAAAGGGTGGCTACTAAAGCAAGAGCGATCGCAATAATTCCACTAATGATTCGAGACCAAGGCATAAATGACAAGTATGAAGTGTGTAGACACCTTTTGGGTGGCTTGCCGCAGGCTAGTATGAAGTATGAATTTCAGCCTTCATACTTCATACTTCATCCTTTAGATTTAGTCTAGTTTCTCACCACTGAGGATAAAAATGGGATCAACTGCTGTAAAAGTCTGAGAAAAGCCTCGTGTTTCTAGACGATTGACCGCAGACTGCACAACTTCAATATTTCTCGCTCGTAACTTTGAAAAGCTTTGCGAGATAGCATACAAGCTTTCTAGATTACCTGCTGTGGCGACAACTCGCCCAGAAGCTGGTAAATAATCCCACACTGCTTGTAAAATCTCCTGAATATGTCGCCCACCTTCGATGCAGACGCGATGAGGAGCGACTTTAATCTCATGCAAACATTCGGGTGCGCTACCTTCAATCACCTCAACATTTTTGACCTCAAAGCGATCGCAATTGCTCCTAATCAGGTTGGCTACCTCTTCATCTCGTTCTATAGCAATGATTTTGCCTTTGGGACACAGTAGCCCAACTTCGACGGGGATCGTACCTGTTCCTGCACCAATATCCCAAAATACTGAATCGGGTTGTAGCCGTAGTTGGGCTATTAATAACAGCCGCACTTCTCGTTGACTGAAGGGAATTCCTGGCAAATGCTCAAATAATTCGTCAGGAATTCCAGGGGTAACGTAAGGCCAATGTTGGGAAGGCATACAAAGACAGATTTATATTAAGAATATGTGTTTGTTAAATTTAGACAAGTTATAAACTATCAAGAGTTTTGCAACGTAGCGTCATAAGCAATCATGATAACTGGACAGATATTAAGCGATGCCTTACGGCAAGACGCAGAGCGCCAACGCTACGAAATTCAACAGCAGTTGGGTAAAAAGGCTGGGCGACAGACGTTTGTCGCTCGTGATTTAACCACTCAGGAATTAGTCATCATTAAGTTACTCTCTTTTAATAGTGACTTTGAATGGGATGATCTGAAGTTATTTGAGCGAGAAGCTGAAACTTTAAAATCTTTATCTCATCCTGCGATTCCGCGTTATTTAGACTATTTTGAGGTTAATTCACCTACCATTAAAGGATTTGCTCTAGTACAGACTTATATCCCAGCCCAAACTTTAGAGCAATACTTACAATCTGGGCGGACTTTTACAGAAGTTGAACTTAAACAGATAGCTACAGCAGTTTTAGAGATCCTGATTTACCTACACGGTTTAAATCCACCTGTAATCCACCGTGATATTAAGCCTAGCAATATTTTATTGGGTGAGCGTTCTGGTAACAGTGTCGGTCAAGTCTATTTGATAGATTTTGGTTCAGTGCAAACCGTCTTGGCTAATGAGGGGGGAACGCGGACGGTAGTGGGAACTTATGGTTATATGCCACCAGAACAATTTGGTGGACGTACAGTACCTGCATCTGACCTTTATAGTTTGGGAGCAACCTTAATATATTTAATTACAGGAACTCACCCGGCTGATTTACCCCAAAAAGATTTTCGGATTCAATTTGATACGGACGTAAATCTCAGTTCTAATTTGACTCGGTGGTTAAAGTGGATGACTGAGCCTAGCTTGGATAAGCGAGTGAGTTCGGCAAATGTAGCTCTGCAAGCTTTAAATGATTCTCATTGGCAACCACCAACTACAGCTTTAACTATTGGTAAACCGCCTGGCAGCAAAATCCAACTCACAAAAAATTGGGATGCAATAGAAATTAGCATTCCACCAAGTGGTTTTAAGGCATCGATGCTATTTACTGGTGGATTTGCGATCGCCTGGAATTCATTTATTTTATTTTGGACAATCAACGCTCTTGCTGCACCTTTTCCGGCAAATATTCCCTTTGTTTTGTTCTCTTTGCCTTTTTGGAGTGCTGGCTTTGTCATGCTCTGGGGTTTAATATTTGGTTTATTTGGCAGCCTGCGATTACGAATAGATCACCAGGAAATTAGCGTCAAACGTGATTTATGGGGTTGGACATTTTTTAAACCTCAGCGATCGCCTAGAGAAAATATCACCAAGATAGTTTACATTCCCCAGCATTTTATTAAAGATAGTGAAGGTAATCGAACTACCATCCCAGCAAGATTAGATATCTGGGTTGGAGTCAAAAAATATCCGGATGGTAATATTGTCTTATCAGAACCAGAACTGCAATGGTTAGCTCATGAATTAAGCGATTGGTTAGGTATCCCCTTTACCCAAGACTAGACAAGATAGTTTCAGAAATAGCTTGTACACCATCAGTTTATAGTTGAGTACAGAAGCTTGAGAGGAAACTTGTATGTTCGGATTAGGATGGCCAGAAGTGGGTGTAATTGCCATAGTCGCGCTGCTAATTTTTGGCCCTAAAAAAATTCCTGAATTGGGAAACGCACTAGGCAAAACTCTAAAGGGTTTTAAGCAAGAATTGAACAATACCAGTGATGAAACGAGTTCGGAAAAAGAACAGGAATAAGGAATAGGTTACAGTTTACAGGGGACAGTTTAAAGGCTTGTTTTGATTGCCATAGTAGGCATTACGCTGTTGAGGTGAAAATATAAAGGCGCGAAATTTTCGCGCCTTTACTAAATAAAGATGAATTATTGTCTTTAGGTTAAAACAGCGTGTTGATCACCGAGGAAGGTGTCACTCCATTTTGATTTTCTGCGGCGGTTGTGGGAGTGTTTTGTAGAGGAACTTCTTCCTTGACTAGGCCACGTAATTTGATTAACTTAATCGCGCGACTGACGCTCTCTGGCAAAATTACCACTAGGCCATTTTCTGGAGCCATATCCAAAGCTTTGTTAATTGCTTGGGTTTCGTCCATGATGACTTCGCAACGGGCATCGGGTTTAACTTGAGTAATACCTTTTGTAATCAATTGCGAAGCTGATCCCCGTGGTCTACCACGCGTGTCATCGTCTTCTTTAACGATGATGTAGTCAAAAATGTCGGCGGCTAGTTTACCTAAAGTCACAAAGTCTTCGTCGCGGCGATCGCCAGGGCCACCAACTACACCAATTCTTTGTCCGGTGTTCCAATTACGAACAAATGCACCTACGGCTTCGTAACTAGCTGGGTTGTGAGCATAATCTACTAGGGCGTGGAAGGTTCCTAAGTTAAATAGGTTCATTCTGCCTGGAGTTTGACTGACAGAAGCGCGGAATGTTCTTAAACCAGCGCGAATTTGTTCAATAGTCACGTTTTGAACAAAGGCTGCCAAGCTAGCGGCTAAGGCGTTGGCAATCATAAACGGTGCGCGTCCGCCCATTGTCAATGGTATTTGCTCGGCTCTTTCGATGCGGTGTGTCCAGTCGCCCTTGACAATTGACAGATAACCGTTTTCGTAGACTGCGGCTACTCCTCCCTTTTGAATGTGCTGACGCACTAATTCTGAGTCGGGGTTCATCGTAAAGTAGGCAATGTTCGCCTTGGTTTTTTCTGCCATTGCAGCAACGCGGCGATCGTCGGCATTGAGTACGGCATAGCCATCAGGATATACGGATTCGGCAACTACACTCTTGAGATTGGCTAGTTGATCGATAGTATCAATATCACCTATACCTAAATGATCGGCAGCTACATTCAGGACGATACCAACATTCGCAGCTTCAAAGCCTAAGCCTGAACGCAAAATGCCACCACGTGCGCTTTCTAATACAGCTACTTCTACAGTTGGGTCTTGCAGGATCAGGTGCGCGCTTTGGGGGCCTGTGTTGTCTCCTGCTTCTACTAAGTAGTCACCGATATAAGTTCCATCTGTAGTTGTATATCCTACTACTTTCCCTGTTTGCTTATAAATATGTGCCAACAGTCTGGTAGTAGTAGTTTTACCATTTGTACCTGTAATGCTGAGGACGGGGATACGGCTAGACTGTTCGTTGGGGAACAGCATATCCATAACTGCACCAGCGACATTGCGGGGAATGCCAACGCTGGGGGCAACGTGCATCCGAAAACCAGGAGCAGCGTTGACTTCTACAATCACCCCATCAACTTCTCGTAAGGGGCGGCTAATATCTGTAGTGACGACATCTAAGCCAGCAATATCTAAACCGATAGTTTTAACTACCCTTTGCGCCATCCAAATGGTTTCGGGATGGATTTCGTCAGTCCGGTCTACAGCAATGCCACCTGTACTAAGGTTAGCGGTCGCTCGGAGGTAACAAATTGTTCCTTTCGGTAAAACAGTGTTGAGGGTATGACCTTGCCTTTCTAATAATTGGTAGCTAGTCCGGTCTAGTTCAATTTTGGTGAGAACTTTATCGTGTCCGTCACCACGATTTGGGTCTTTGTTGGTTTCTTCAATTAATTCTGCGACCGTGGATCTACCATCACCAACGACATGAGCTGGTACACGTTCGGCTACGGCCACTACTTTGCCATCTACCACGAGTACCCGATGATCGCGCCCAACGTAATACCGCTCAACAATTATTGACCGGGAAACTTGTCTGGCAGCTTCATAAGCTGCTTCGGCTTCTTCCCAGTTTCTAATATCGATGGTGATGCCGCGTCCATGATTACCGTCTAGTGGCTTAATCACGATAGGATAGCCACCAACGTATTCAATCGCTTCTTCCAAATCATCCAAAAAGTTAATTACTGTACCCCTAGGTACTGGGACACCAGCGGCTGCTAGGATGCGTTTTGTAGCTTCTTTATCACAAGCTAGCTCCACTCCGAGAATGCCGGTTTTATCCGTCATGGTGGCTTGCATCCGCTTTTGGTTCACGCCGTAACCCAGCTGAATCAAAAAGCGCGCTCCCAGTTGCATCCAGGGAATGCCTCTTTTTTCTGCTTCTTTGACAATTGCTTCTGTAGAGGGGCCTAAAGAAGCATCACGCCAGAAGTCTTTCAGGTCTTGGATATCTTGTTCTAGTTCCGCCTTAGGATAGCGACCGCGATCTACAATGCTTTGGCACAGCCTGACTGCGGCTCTGCCAGCATAGCGTCCTGCTTCCTCGTTCAGGTATTCTATGACTACCTGATAAACTCCGGGGGTGGAAGTTTCACGGGTGCGACCGAAGCCGACGTGCATTCCCGCTAGTTCTTGGAGTTCTAAGGCTACGTGTTCCACAATGTGGCCCATCATAGTACCTTCTTTTACCCGCATTAGAAAACCACCACGACAGCCAGGCGAACAATAGTGACCCTCCAGACTTGGCAGTGCCTCAACTAATCCTTCATAAAATCCAGGGATTTCATTTGAGGGTGTTTCGGCAAGGTTCTCTAAATCGAGGCGCATGACGATCAGTTTGTGGCGTCGAATGCTCCAGTAGTTTGGGCCGCGTAAGGTCTGGATCTTGAGGATTCTCATGGGAATAGGTAGATGGAGATTCGGAACCAAAATTCTAGTTTCTTACTGGAATTGACCGCTAAACTGTTCATGGCAAACAGTTTTTTATGTTTAATAAATGGTATTCCGTAAATTTTTTCTACCGTCATAAATAAACACGCGATCAACTCAGTGTAACCTCGGATACTCTATTCCGTCAGCTGGAGATCCGGTGTACCGCAGGCAATACAGTCCGTTGGTACAGGTGGAAGCGATCGCCATAGCTGAGGATGTGCAAGCGTAAATTATGCAGTGTTAATGGTTCATTAGCACCAACATGGGGTTCGTTGGTATGGGTAAGTTCTGTGGGATCAACAATTGTGACACTGCCTTTGCCCATAACTTGTAGCCAACCATCACGCTCAAATACAGCACAGGTATCTTCATCGATACCAATTCCCAGGCGATCTGGATGAGCTGCGATCGCGCTAATGAGGCGACCCATACGATTGCGGTTATGGAAGTGTTGGTCAACAATCACTTCCGGGATAAATCCCAAGCCGGTCGCCATGTCAACTAGGGAGCGATTTGGTGTTTCACCACTACCGCCACCAGCAATCATATGATGCCCCATTACTGCTGCGCCAGCACTCGTGCCTGCTAAGGTCAGCTCTCCTGCTCTCACCCTCTGACGGATAATATCCATTGCTGGTGTGTCTGCCAATACGCCACATAGGCGCAATTGGTCTCCTCCCGTGAGGAATATCCCGCTACACGCCTCTAGAGATGCCTTGATCTGGGAGGATTCACAATGTTCCCGCTCACGAATGTCTAAGATTTCAACTTTTGCTGCACCCATTTCCTCGAAAATGCGAATATACCGACCACCGATAATAGCGGGTTCGCGGGAGGCAGATGGAACAATTGTAATATAAGCATTACTAGCACCAGCACGACCAAAAAAAGTTCTGAGGATTTCGCGTCCATGAACTTTATCTTCAGCGCCTCCGATGACCATCACAGCGGTTTTAGTTGCTTGGGGTGTCCTCATTTCCAGCGATTTAGCTTGTAATTGCTGCATTATGTTTCTCCTGTCAACAACTTCAGGAGCCATCGCCTTGGTGTTAGCGACGCAGGAGCGTCGGCAGCGACGGATTCGTAGGGGAGCCACTGCGTTAGGGAGACAGTGCTGTGGTGAGGCAGTCGGGTCTTGGGGGTTTCCCCCAGGAGGAACTGCCGAAAGGGTTTCCCGACTTCGCTAAAGCGGAACTTGTTCCCTCGTTCGCGTTAGCGTCTCCGTAGGAGAAGAGGGTTCCCGCAGGGTAGGGTAGCAACTGTTGTCAGGTTTCCCGACTCCCTCAGTGGGGTGGTTTCCTCTATGAGCGACTGCCGAAAAGGTTTCCCCGGCTTGTGGCGAATGGCGTGTGAATTTAACAAGGTTCAGTATCCTAATGCTTTTGGCATTTTGTTTTCTTGAGAGGACACTTTTTGGAAGTTGACAGCGGCGGCTTGTGCCACTTTAGCTCCTCACTTGACGCACATGAGGTGTTTAGATTCATGTTTTCGTCTTTGCCGTTCCTCAAAGCCAGCGCCTTGTTGTTCATCTGTCCACGGTTCCAGACTGGCAGAATGTAGTTTAGGATATTGGGTTCCTAATTAAGGGTGGGAAATAAGTTTCCCCTCTGGGCTTGGGTGTGAGCAGGCCTTAACACGCTGTTGCTGAGTCTGGCTCGATGCATCCTGAAAGTTGTTAACTTTGGTCAGATTATTAATTTAAATGTAGTTGTGACAATATTTAAACATAAATTAAGTAATTAGAAAAACTTTAGTTCCCACTAAAAATCAATAGTTCTGAGACTTTTAGATACTATTGATGAAGCTTATCTGTAGTTGTAACCTACATTTGCTTCTTGTGTTTAGTAGACATTCAATTTTAAGATTAGTGTTCTCGAATACGAATTACTGTGCGCTTTGATATAGTTACGCTTTTTCCTGATTGTTTTACCTCAGTTCTTAGTTCTGGGCTGTTGGGTAAAGCTTTAGCCAAACAAATTGCCCAAGTGAATTTGGTGAATCCCAGAGACTTCACAACTGACAAACACCGAAAGGTGGATGATGAACCCTACGGAGGTGGGGTGGGGATGTTGATGAAGCCAGAACCTATATTTGGCGCGGTGGAGTCCTTGCCTTGCTTACCTCGCAGAGAGATCATTCTGATGAGTCCTCAAGGTCAAACAATTAACCAACCACTGTTGCGAGAGTTGGCGACTAATTATGACCAATTAGTAGTCATCTGTGGACATTATGAAGGGATAGATGAGCGAGTGCAACATTTAGTCACGCGAGAAGTCTCTTTAGGAGATTTTATTCTCACAGGTGGGGAAATTCCCGCAATGGCTTTAATTAATGGTGTGGTGCGCCTTCTACCTGGAACTGTGGGCAAAGTTGAGTCCCTGAAAGCCGAAAGTTTTGAAGAAGGATTGCTGGATTATCCCCAGTATACTCGTCCCGCTAATTTTCGCGGCTGGAAAGTGCCAGATGTGTTGCTGTCAGGAAACCATGCGGCGATCGCTCGCTGGCGATATGAACAACAAATTCAACGCACAGGCACTCGCCGTCCCGATTTGCTCGAAAAATGGCAAGAGGAGAAGGAGCAGGGGAGCAGGGGAGCAGGGGGAGAGTAATTGTTGACCAATGACCAAGGACAAAGGAAAAATGACTAACATCAGAATTGGTAACGGCTACGATATTCACAGATTAGTGAGCGATCGCGCTTTAATTTTAGGTGGAATCCAAATTCCCCACGAACTTGGTTTACTAGGACATAGTGACGCTGATGTATTAACTCACGCCATCATGGATGCCATGCTGGGAGCTTTATCTTTAGGTGATATTGGACATTATTTTCCCCCCAGCGATCCTAAGTGGGCAGGTGCGGATAGTTTAATCCTTTTAACTCAAGTGCATCAGCTAATTAAAGAGCAAGGTTGGCAGATAGGCAATATTGATTCAGTAGTAGTTGCAGAACGTCCAAAATTAAAACCGCATATTGAAAAAATGCGAGATAAATTAGCGACTGTTTTAGAATTAAAACCTAATCAAATTGGTATCAAAGCTACCACTAACGAAAAACTAGGGCCAGTAGGCAGAGAAGAAGGCATTTGTGCTTATGCTGTAGTCTTACTCCTCGCAGATGATTAAATTAATTGAAATCTAATTTTGAATATGGCAAGACCAGAATAGCAGTTAATTAGATATTTATTTTTCCTAAATTTCAATATTATTTCATCCAAAAATATGCCATTTTATAGTGATATTTTACCTAAAATAAAACGTCTTTGGATACTTATTATTGTATCTGCATTTACAGGGGTTACCGTTGCAGCTTGCAACCCTAGTAACTTTAAAACCTCTGCAGCACAAGTACCGCAATTAGTAACTAGTATTCTTAGCGATCCTAAAACATTTAATTACCCTCTTAGTCAAGAATCACCAAATATTTTTGGTTTGACTTATGAAGGCTTGGTTGATCAAAATCCTCTCACTGGAAAAGTGGAACCAAGATTAGCCGAAACTTGGCAAATTTCTGAAGACAAATTGAAGTTCACTTTTACTCTACGTCAAGGGTTGAAATGGTCTGATGGGCAGCCACTGACAACAGATGATGTTGTATTTACCTACAACGATATTTATTTTAATGAAGCAGTCCCTACAGATGTTAAAGATGCTTTTAGAATTGGATTAAGTCGCAAATTACCTACTGTCCGAAAACTCGATGAACGGCGGGTAGAATTTACTTTACCAGAACCTTTTAGACCTTTTCTGTTGAATACAGGCACTCCTATATTACCTGCCCATGCCTTGCAACAGTCTGTCAAACAGAAAGACAGTGAAGGGAAACCGATATTTTTAAGCAAGTGGGGTGTTGATACTCCTCCTGATGGAATTATCGTCAATGGCCCTTACAAACTTGAGCGATATGATACTAGTGAGCGCGTTGTATTTCGGCGTAACCCTTATTATTGGCGTAAAGATACTCAAGGTAATTCCCAGCCTTATATTGAACGTTTGGTTTGGCAAATTGTTGAAAATACTGATACTTCTTTGCTGCAATTTCGTTCTGGTGGGTTAGATACTGTTGGTGTTACAGCTGAGTACTTTTCTTTGCTCAAGGTGCAAGAAAAACAAGGAAATTTTAAAGTTTATGGTAATGAGCCGGGAACGGGTACTAACTTTGTTTTTTTTAACTTGAATAAAGGTAAAAGGAATGGCAAACCACTAGTAGATCCAATAAAATCACGCTGGTTTAATACAGTGGAATTTCGCCAAGCGGTTGCTTATGCTATTGACCGCCAAACAATGATTAATAATACATTTCGCGGTTTGGGAAGACCACAAAACTCACCAGTTACAGTGCAGAGTCCCTATTATCTTTCACCAGAAGAAGGGCTAAAAACTTATAATTACAATCCGGAAAAAGCCAAGCTATTGCTCATCAAATCTGGATTTAAATATAATCCTCAGGGTCAATTATTAGATTCTAAAGGTAATCGGGTTCGCTTCACTTTGCTGACTAATTCTGGTAATAAAATCCGTGAAGCAATTGGGGCGCAAATTAAACAAGATTTGGCTAAAATCGGTATGCAAGTTGATTTTACACCAATAGCCTGGAATACCTATACAGATAAGCTTTCTAATACCTTAGACTGGGAAGCATCTTTACTCGGATTGACAGGCGGTTTAGAACCAAATGATGGGGCTAATGTTTGGTCTCCTGAAGGTGGTTTGCATATGTTTAATCAAAAATCTCAACCTGGACAAAAACCTATTGAGGGTTGGGAAGCTTCTCCTTGGGAAGTAGAAATTGGTAGACTTTATATCCAAGCTACTCAGGAATTTGATGAAGCGAAAGTTAAACAAATTTATGCAAAAACACAACAAATTACCCAGGAAAATTTGCCTTTTATTTATTTAGTAAATCCATTATCCATGACAGCAGTACGCAATCGCTTTGAAGGCATTGAATATTCTGCTCTTGGTGGTGCATTCTGGAATATTCATGAAATTAAAATCACAGAATAGTCAAGAGTCAACAGTCCATAGTCAAAACATGAGCTAATGACAAATGACCCTTCGGGTGACGCTCCTGCGTCGCTAACGCCAGTCGCTACCCTGCGGGTTCCGCGTTAGCGAAGCCGGGAAACCCGTCCAACTGGCTCCCAATGACTAATGACAAGCGACAAATGACAAATGACAAATGATCAAAACTTGCGATCGCTTCTAGAAGCTGTTGCTAATGGTAAAGTGAGCCTGGATACTGCCTTAAACTCACTGAAAGACTTAGCTTATGAATCTGTAGATGAGTTTGCCAAAATAGACCACCATCGCGCGCTCAGAACTGGTTTCCCAGAAGTAATTTGGGGGCCAGGTAAAACCCCTGAACAAATTGCGCGAATTATTGAGGTGATGCGTCAACGTAACCCGGTAGTAATGGCTACCCGCATCGAACCATCCGTTTATGGAATCTTGCAATCCAAAGTCCGGGGTTTGCAATACTACGAGTTAGCCAGAATTTGCGCCATTACTCCCCCAATTATCGAACCTCAGTTCCCTGGAGAGATTGGTATTCTCTCGGCTGGTACTGCTGACTTACCTGTAGCAGAAGAAGCCGCAGTGACCGCAGAACTTTCAGGTTTTCGCGTCTTGCGGCTTTGGGATGTAGGTGTAGCGGGAATTCACCGCTTGCTGAGTAACCGTCACTTAATTGAATCAGCATCAGTATTAATTGTTGTTGCTGGGATGGAAGGTGCTTTACCCAGTGTGGTAGCTGGTTTAGCCAATTGTCCTGTAATTGCTGTTCCTACTAGTATTGGCTATGGTGCGAGTTTTGGCGGTTTAGCACCTTTATTGACAATGCTTAATTCTTGTGCTGCTGGGGTCGGGGTAGTAAATATTGATAACGGTTTTGGTGCAGCAGTATTAGCAGGGCAAATTTTGCGGACAGCTGAGAAGTTGAGGTAGAGGCTATAGGCTATAAGCTAGGGACTAGGGGTTAGAGAGTAGTATATTTTACTTATCACTTTTTCAAGCTAGATCCCTAGAGGCAGATGGCATCCACAACGCTTTGATGAAAATTTTTTATCTAGCCTCTAGTCCCTAGTCTCTACCTCACATTAAATTATTTAGCCAAACACTAGACATACCTGACATATAGAGTTATGACATAAAGGACTTATCGGGGACTCGGTATGAACTACCTCAACGGTTTAACGTTTCAGTTGTTTTGGCATTTACCTGACAATGTGATCCTACTAGCACAAGAAATTCGTGACCCAAATTTGATGGGACAGATACAAAAAACCTGGAACCACTTTATACAGACAGGTCAGATTTGGGCTTTGTTAATTGGTTTAGTGATTGGCTATATGTTTCGCACTCTATCTAGCTACGGTTGACACTGATGGGGGGTTGGTAGTAGGGATTAGAGTATTTGCCTACTTCCCAATTCCCTTTGTTTTATGACGCAACAACAAACTTGGAGCCAGCGATTTGAATCAGCCCTGCATCCGGCGATCGCTCGTTTTAATGCCAGCATTAATTTTGATATAGAATTAATAGAATACGACCTGACTGGTTCTCAAGCTCATGCCAAAATGTTGGCGCATACGGGGATAATTTCTGCTGAAGAAGGCGAACAACTCGTTACAGGTTTAGAACAAATTCGCCAGGAATATCGCCAAGGAAATTTTCAACCAGGAATTGATGCCGAAGACGTACATTTTGCTGTAGAACGTCGGCTGACAGAAATTGTCGGCGATGTTGGCAAAAAATTGCATACAGCGCGATCTCGTAACGACCAAGTTGGTACAGATACTAGACTTTATCTACGTGACCAAATTCAGCAAATTCGTCAGCAATTGCGTGAGTTCCAAGGGGTATTACTAGATATAGCTGAACAAAACATTGAAACTCTCATCCCTGGTTATACCCATCTCCAACGCGCCCAACCCTTGAGTTTAGCCCATCACCTCTTGGCATACTTTGAAATGACACAGCGCGACTGGGAACGTTTGGGAGATGTTTATCGCCGCGTCAATATTTCTCCTTTGGGGTGTGGTGCTTTGGCTGGAACTACCTTTCCCATTGACCGCCATTACACTGCCCAATTGCTCAATTTTGATAGCGTTTATGCTAACAGCTTAGATGGAGTGAGCGATCGCGATTTTGCGATCGAATTTCTCTGTGCGGCTAGTTTGATTATGGTTCACCTCAGCCGTCTCTCTGAAGAAATTATTCTGTGGGCATCGGAAGAATTTCGGTTTATTACACTCAAAGATAGCTGTGCTACTGGTTCTAGCATTATGCCCCAAAAGAAAAACCCCGATGTTCCAGAATTAGTGCGTGGTAAAACCGGGCGAGTTTTTGGTCATCTTCAGGCAATGTTAGTCATTATGAAAGGCTTGCCTTTGGCATATAACAAAGACTTGCAAGAAGACAAAGAAGGTTTATTTGATAGTGTTAGCACAGTCAAAGCTTGTGTAGAAGCAATGACAATTTTGCTGCGCGAAGGATTAGAATTTCGTAGCCAGCGATTAGGCGAAGCCGTTGCAGAAGACTTTTCTAATGCCACCGATGTAGCAGATTATCTCGCTGCTAGGGGTGTTCCCTTCCGGGAAGCTTACAATCTCGTGGGTAAAGTCGTAAAAACTAGCATTGCTGCGGGTAAACTTCTGAAGGACTTGACATTAGACGAATGGCAACAAATACATCCTGCATTTAGTGCAGATATTTATGATGCGATCGCACCGCGTACAGTTGTCGCTGCCCGAAATAGTTTTGGTGGCACAGGTTTTGCCCAAGTCAACAAAGCACTAATTGCTGCTCGCACTCAAATTAGGGAACAGGTGACAGGTGATAGGTGATAGTTGACAGGTGACAGCGTTAAAAGCCTTGCTTTGTCTAAGCTCATCTGTTGATCTCCTCAACTATACTTTTTCACACTTTACACTTCATACTTCCAAAAATAAGGGCGTACAGATGTACGCCCTTAAAAATATAATCACTCAAAGAATTAGAAATTAAGCAGGCAGCTTACTCAGCATCAATTGCTGCTGCGCCCTCATCTTCCTCATTCTTAGGTGGTCTTTGTTGGAACCTTCTTTGCATTCTTCCCGTTGTAGTCCGTTTACGAAACTTTCTGGCATATGCCTGGTTCCGTAGCGCCTTTTCTTTTTTGGGATTACGGCGCTTAGCCATGTTCACCTCATTAATAAACAACAAAAAAAGATAAACTAGGCATCTCTTAGGCATTATCAGCTACTAATGCTGATGCTAATGATATGGTTTTCCCCTAGTTTAACAATCTAGATACTTTCTTTGAACAGCATACAATCATATCTTAGTTATTTTATTCATGTCAATAGGACTTTCAGATTATTTCCTAAAATTCTGAAATTTTGTACGGTCAAATAACAGAAAAAAAGTTGAATTTTATGTAAGTTAAAGTATATATATTAAGGTTACACAAATGAGAATAAAATTTTAAAGCACAAGCATATTTGTGTAAAACAACTCTCAAGAATTAAGTAATTGAGTAAATGCGAGTGCAAAACATAAAAAAACACTACAAAGACAGTTTCAGCTTGAACATTCTTGCTTTTTTTGCGGCAATTGTCCAATCTACACGCGGTTTATGGCGCTATGGACAAACAGTATTAGGTATTATCTTCCGTCATCCTATTACTGGTACAAGTATTATTCCCATATTACCTGATGGTCGAATTGTGTTAATTAGGCGGCGAGATAATGGTCTTTGGTCATTACCAGGCGGGATGGTAGATTGGGGAGAGGATATTCCGACCACAGTCCGCCGAGAGTTAGTAGAGGAAACTGGACTGGAGTTAGTGGCAATTAAGCGTTTAGTAGGGGTTTATTCTGCACCAGATCGTGATCCTAGAATTCATTCGATTTGTGTTGTGGTTGAAGCGGAAGTACAAGGGGAAATGGAAGTTCAGGATACTTTAGAAGTAATGGAAATCCAAGCTTTCTCTCCCAGTTATTTACCGACTGAGCCAATGTCTCACGACCATTCCCGACAGCTAAAAGACTACTTAAACGGTTTGACGACATTAGCGTAACAATATTTTAGATTTTAGCGTGGTGATTTAATTGCAAAATCTAAGATAAAAACTAAAATCAGCTATGATGTAACTTTTATATATAAGATGGATACGCTATTACGTAACTCCCGCAGAAAGCTGTCGCAAGGATTATTATTCTGGAGTGAAGCTGGTCAAGGCATCCCTGTGATTTTGTTACATGGTGCTTGGAACGATAGCAGCCAATGGTCATCCGTAATAGAAAAACTGGCTCAAGATTTTCATTGCTTTGCACCAGACTTATTAGGCTTTGGTGAGTCTGATAAGCCTAAAATTCATCACTCGATAGATTTACAAGTAGAATCTATAGCTGAATTGCTGCAAGCTTTAAGATTGGAAAGAGTCTATTTTGTAGGACATTCTGTTGGCGGATGGATTGCAGCCAGTTATGCTTTGAAATATCCAGAGCAAGTAGAAGGTTTAGTGTTGTTAGCACCAGAGGGTGTAAAGATAGAACAACAAGAAAAACGTTGGCAGCAAATGAGGAAATTAGTGGAAACTCCGCCACTATTTGTAAAGATTTTGAAATTCCTCAAACCCTTGACTAAAATGCTGGGTTGGCAAGAGAAAATTGAGCAAGATTTAGCACAACGCCACATTTGGTTGCAATATCCAACAGCTTGTCAGTTATTATTTCAAAGACAGAAGCCAGAGATTGAAGCAGAGTTACTGCAAGATAAACTGCATTTAATAGAAGCTCCAGTATTGATTTTGCAAGGCGGAAAAGATAGCTCTGATGCTTTATTTAGAAGCCAAACTTATCAACAATTAATTCCGCAAGCTGAGTTTAAATTGGTAGCTCATGCTGAAAATGATTTACCCTCTAATTGTGCTGGAATTGTGGCTGAAGAAGTTAGGGATTTTATTAATGCAGTTAAACTGATTTAAGTGCATAAAGATAGAAAATTGGATGAAGTTACGTTTGAAACTTTTGTATCTCAAAGCGTATTGAACATTCCTGAAGCCAAGCGCGGTTGTTTTAGTCCTGTAGAGCTTGGGATTCGTATTACGAATAATACGCAAGGCTCATTGTACTTTTCAACGAATTTTTACTCAATGTTTCCTGAAATGATCGCACCAGATGGTCAACTCATGCTTACACGTATCAACTGTGCGCGATCAAATCAACCACTTGAATCTGAATTCTTATTATTAATACCAGGAAGAGCAGTTACACTCTATCGAGATGCTTTTCTTTTTTGGGAACGGAAACACATAAAAAAGCGCGATCGCCATTTAGTTTTATATATCCCTTTTCCTGCTGAGGATATTTATTGTTTTTATCCACTCTATCCAGGTACATATCAATTTCGTTTCAGGTATCGTGAATCTCCTGGTGCTGAAAAGTATCTTTCTAGGTGGATTGAAGAAACAAAATTACAACTTATATTAGAAAATCTCTGGACTGGTGAGGTACTAACTCCCTTGGTTGATATTCATTTAGTTGAGCCATCCAGTTGAGGCAATATTTATAAATAATAATTAATTGTTGCTATTCCCCAAAAAATTAAATTAGGTTCAAAAATTAAACAGGCTGTAATTTCTGGATATAAAGTTTGCATATAGTTAAATAATAAAGTGCGATCGCCTCCTTTAATTGCCACTTTACTCTCAGGAAATAATTTCCACCATGCAGTAATAAAATCTTTAATTCCTGCCAACAAAGTATAAATTACACCACTTTGAATTGCTTCTGGTGTATTAAGTGCAAAACGCGGTGATAATGATGAGAAATTTTGCGTTTCTAACTGTGGTAATTGACTTGTTTTTTGACCCAAGCTTGCCAATTGTAAACCTAGTCCTGGCAAAATTGCACCACCAACTAAACGTTGTTGATTATCTGCACCTGTAAAAGTAAGTGCGGTTCCGGCATCAATTACTAACATCGGAAATCCCCACTTTGTACCCGCACCCCACAACGCTAAAGCACGGTCAATTCCTAATGTGGGATAGGTATTTTTCAAAGGTACATCCTCTAAGGTAATCACCTGAATATTGGGGTAAGTTTGCCAAAGTGCTGTTTGGCTAGGAACAACAGAAGCAATTACCAGAGGAAGAGGACTGGGAAGGGAAAAAATCTTTGCTGGGAAATCATCTAAAGTTTGACCGTTACCCAACTGCTGTATAACTGAATCAGGTAGATAGTCTGTATTCCACGTAAATTCAAGGGTTTCGTCTACGAATAACCCCCAATGCAGTCGGGAATTGCCGATCTCTAAAGCTAGCCAAGGTTTCTGTATACGCGGTTTCACAATTCGATTTTTTTTAAGTTATCTATAGGTTTTTTAATAAAAATTTACATTTAAGCTGTGTCAAAATAAAACAAGAGGAATAAATACTCATTGTATTAAGGAGGGGAGTTATGGTATCACTCACCGAAAAAGCGGAAAAACGGCTGACTATACAGACTGAAGAAATTGCTCAAGATACGACGGCAATTCGCTCTCTAGATTGGGATCGCGATCGCTTTGATATTGAGTTCGGTTTACAAAACGGTACAACCTACAACTCATTTCTGATTCGCGGTGAGCAGATTGCCTTAGTTGATACCTCCCATGAGAAATTTCGCAAGCTGTATTTTGATACCCTGACAGGACTGATAAATCCTCAAGATATCAATTATTTGATTGTCAGCCACACTGAGCCTGACCATAGCGGCTTGGTAAAAGATTTGTTACAAATGGCTCCAGAAATTACAGTTGTCGCCTCGAAAGTGGCAATTCAATTTTTGGAAGATTTAGTGCATCAGCCATTTAAGCGGCAGATTGTGAAAAATGGCGATCGCTTAGATTTAGGCAATGGTCACGAGATAGAATTTGTCATCGCCCCTAACTTACATTGGCCGGACACAATATTTAGCTTTGACCATAAAGACCAAATTCTTTTCACCTGCGATGCTTTCGGAATGCACTATTGCTCCGATGCAACCTTTGACGAAGACTTAAAAACTATAGAAGCTGATTTTAAATATTATTATGAATGCCTCATGGGGCCAAATGCGCGGTCGGTGCTATCTGCCTTAAAGCGCATGGGAGAATTGCCAGCTATTAAAATGATTGCTACAGGTCACGGGCCGTTACTCTATCACAACGTTGACGAACTAACAGGGCGTTACCGCAAATGGAGTCAAACACAAAGCAAACCAGAAACTACCATTGGTGTATTTTACGTTTCGGAATATGGTTATAGCGATCGCCTTGCCCAAGCAATAATAAACGGTATCAGCAAAACTGGCGTAGCTGTAGAAATCGTAGATTTGGGTTCAGCAACAGACTTACAAGAAATACGCGAATTAGTTGGGCGGTGTTCTGGATTAGTAATTGGCGTACCTCCATCGGCTGGTGATAACATTGCTCAATCTGCACTCAGCACCGTGTTAGGCTCTGCCAAAGAGAAACAAGCTATAGGTATCTTTGAGACTGGTGGTGGTAATGATGAGCCGACTTATCCCCTGTTGAATAAATTCCGGGCGTTGGGACTGCACGTAGCATTCCCGGTGATTCAACTTAGCGAAACCCCAAGCGAAATTACTTACAAGCAGTGTGAAGAAGCAGGCACAGACTTAGGGCAATGGTTAACACGCGATCGCAGCATCAAAGCCATGAAATCTCTAGGTGCAGACTTAGATAAAGCCCTCGGTAGACTCAGTGGCGGACTGTATATTATCACTGCCAAAAAAGGCGACGTTTCCAGCGCGATGTTAGCTTCTTGGGTAGCACAAGCCAGCTTTAAACCCTTGGGATTCTCCATTGCAGTCGCTAAAGACCGGGCGATTGAATCATTAATGCAAGTAGGCGATCGCTTTGTGTTAAACGTCTTAGAAGAAGGCAATTATCAAACACTGATGCGCCACTTTTTGAAGCGGTTCGCCCCTGGTGCAGACCGTTTTGCCGGTGTGCGAACTCAACCCGCCGAAGATGGTACACCCATCCTCGCCGACGCTTTGGCATATATGGAATGCGAAGTCGTCAGCCGGATGGACTGCGGCGACCACTGGGCGGTATACAGCACCGTCTACGGTGGAAGAGTTTCTAATCCTGATGCAATGACAGCCGTGCATCATCGCAAAGTAGGAAATCACTACTAAAACTTTTTGCTACTCATAAGAGGACTTTTAAAACATCTATAAATGATAGCGATCGCACTTTTGAGAATTAGGGAAAGTGCGATCGCTATCATGTTTTAGGGTATAGCATGAAATAGCTAATATTTATTCACTGTATAATGTCATCAATATTCTGTTGAGTCAGGAGAAATTGTTATGTTGACCTCTGAGACTAACGAAACATTATATGAACAAGATTTTTACTTATGGATACAAACTACAGTTAAACTTTTGCAGGAAGGTAAGCTGGAAAAATTAGATATTGCGAATTTAATTGAAGAAATTGATAGTATAGGGCGAAGTGAAAAGAAAGAACTTAAAAATCGTCTAATAATCTTAATTGAACATTTATTAAAACTGCAATACTGGACAGAAGAAAAAGAGTCTAATGCCAGAGGATGGCGTAATACTATTGTTGAGCAAAGACGACAAATAATTTATCTTCTAGAAGATAGTCCCAGTTTAAAATCTGTTTTAGAGGATGTATTTCTAGATTGTTATAAAGATGCTAGAAATGATACCATCAGAAAATATCGACTTCCATCAGAACTATTCCCACAAGAATCACCTTTTTCTGTAGCTCAGATTCTTGACGCAGATTTTATACTTTAATTCTAGAGCGATCGCTTTGTTGTTAGATATGCAGATAAAGACTGATAAAATTAATCCTGCATAATCAAAATATTTTGATATTTTTGTGAAACGTGACTCTATTTATTACCAAATTTTCAAGCGATTTCCTGCGTTAATATTTGAACTCGTTGATAACCGTCCTGCACAGGCGCAAAACTATCGATTCGAGTCAGTGGAGGTGAAAGAAACTGCTTTTCGGATTGATGGTGTTTTCTTACCACCAGAAAATGCAACACCCAAAGTCATCTTTTTTGCTGAAGTGCAATTTCAGAAAGATGAGGGTCTTTATCATCGGTTTTTTACTGAATCATTGATGTATTTGAACCGAAATCAATCTCAATACGATGATTGGCACTGTGTGGTAATATTTCCATCACGCTCTTTAGAACCAAACGATCAAAGAACTCATCGCATATTTTTAAATAGCGACCAAGTGCAACGCATTTATTTAGATGAGTTAGGTACTTCTGATACTCTGCCAATAGGTATCAACTTAATGCAGTTAACAATTGCATCCTCTGAAACAATGGCAGAGCAAGCCAAGCAACTAATTCAACGGGTAAAATTAGAAGAAACAGGCACACTGCCGAAAAACGAAATCATTGAAATTATTACGACAATTGCTGTTTACAAGTTTTCGTCTTTGAGTCGAGAGGAAGTAGAAGCTATGCTAGGAATAACTTTAGAGGAAACAAGAGTATATCAGGAAGCCAAAGAAGAAGGTTTAGAACAAGGTCTAGAACAAGGTCGAGGTGAAATTTTGAAAGTTGCTGTACCACTGTTACTGAAAAGTGGGATGAGTGTAGAACAGATTGCTCAACAATTTAATGTTGCTGTGGAAACTGTGGAGAAATACAGGTAGAAAATCCTACCACAGACGCGAAAGTTTTGCTCACCATAACAAATGCGTGCTGTTTACAAGTTGTCGTCTTTGAGTAGAGAAAGTAGAAACTATGCTAGGAATAACTTTAGAGCAAACAAGGTTTTATCAGGAAGCAAAAGCTCAGGGTCTAGAAGAAGCTCGAAAACAAGGTCTAGAAGAAGGTCGAAAAGAACGGGAAGCTGAACTGTTGCCACTTATCGTCCCACTGTTACTGAAAATTGAGATGAGTGTAGAAGATATTGCTCAACAACTCAATGTTGCTGTGGAATCTGTGGAGAAATACAGGTAAGGTATACCCTTGATGATTTATGGCGATCGCACCCCATTTTACCCGCATTGGTAAAGTTTCATTCTGTACAATTGACTTTTGACCCTTGCTCCCCTTCCCTTGTAGGGAAGGGGTTGGGGGTTAGGTTTGAGAGAAAGTTTCACACAGGGTTACTTATCACCCTTTCATTCCTCATCATTTAAACCTTTAGCTTGTTGCAGCACAGGAATATATTGATTAATCAGCCAAATCATCACTTCAATAGCTGAGTCGCCTTGCTGAATGCGGTTTTTAGCTTGGACACCTAAAAATAGAGTTTGCAGAACTAGTAACAAAGCAATAATTTTACGGCTCAAGCTGAAGTTAGTTTTTTTAGTAGACATTGCATTCACCTTGTTTGTGGTTACAAGGTGAATTGTTTTTTTGGGTATTTCCCCAGACACGTTCCCCAAGCATAATATATAATGCTTGCATCACAAAGGTTTGCGGCTTAGGGAAGCGTGTTTGTTTGGGCAAAACAAATTTCTTAATATAGTGTTTATATTTAACGAATGCCAAGAAATATTCGCTGGGATGAATCGCTTTTAGACAATGTGCTAAATTTGGTGGGAGCTTTGCTGCAACTATCAGAACAGCAATCGGACAAATTACAACCAAAGCCCCAGCTTTATGTTCAGTGGGATAGTGAGAAACTCAGAGTCACAGGATACGAAACTAAACAAACAAGAGCAAAAATCAGCCGCACCGTTGAAGTAGGCACAAAAAAAGAACATTTACTAAAGTTAGTTAAAAATTTAAAACTCCCTCAACGTCAAACAGAATCTGGTAGTAGTCAGCAAGATAAAGAATTGCAGGAAGTGCAATATGTCCTCGACAGTCTCAGAGAATTGGGAGTTTTGCAAGAAGATCCCAACCAGACTGGAAAAAGTAAAGGTTATTGGAAATTTACGCTGATCCTGAAGCACCAGACAGCAACAAAAGAAGAGAATTTAGCAGTAATTAAGCAAAAGTGGGAAGAACATCCCAAGAATATCAAGAAAAATTCTTCCGCAAGTTCTCAGCGTACAGAAGCCATAAATGACAGCATTGACTGGCGTGAAGTTTGCAACGCCATACTACAAAATCAGCAAGAAGCAGCAAGACTCAGACGCAAAGCGACAGAACAAGGTTTTGAAGTTAACGTTTATGTTCCTTTGGGGTTGGTAGAACGCAAACAGCAGCAACGCCGACAGCTAGATGAACGTCAAGACAGGGCGCAAGTCTATGAATTAACTCAAGAAGTTATAGTCAAAACCTATGAACATGACGTATTTTTGCAAGAAGTAATTACACAACAGCCAAGCGGAAATAATAAACATATTGCCATCATCGGTGAACCGGGAGCAGGTAAGACCACTTTATTGAGTACAATTGCTTCTTTTATTAAGAACAAAACTCAAGATTTACCTATTTGTATTTCTCTCGCCAACTTACAGGGAAGAACCATTGAGGAATATTTACTCAAGCAATGGCTGACTGACGCGATGAGATTAGTTAAATCTGATGTTGTCGTCACGCCAGAAATTGAACGTCAATTAATTGAGTGTTTTGCTAAAGGGGGAGTTTGGCTACTGTTAGATGGTGTAGATGAAATGGGTGAAAATTCACCTGTGCAAGCCTTAGCCAAAATTAATCGAGAATTGACAGCATCTCTGAGACCTTAAGGGGCTACAAAAAGGGCTAGAATGCAGACAGAATAAGTCTCATAGCTCTTTGACCTTGTTGGTAGAAAGGACGCTTATTAGGACTTAATGTCAATA
>NZ_JACJRV010000056.1 GCF_014697475.1 Nostoc sp. FACHB-152 | reverse complement strand
TATTGACATTAAGTCCTAATAAGCGTCCTTTCTACCAACAAGGTCAAAGAGCTATGAGACTTATTCTGTCTGCATTCTAGCCCTTTTTGTAGCCCCTTAAGATACTCCCGTCTGTCATTTGGTGAGCCAATTTATTAATAGCCATGCTTCCATTTGTGCCACTAAGTTATTTCAGTACCTTGTTGGTGATGTGAATTACTACAAAATTATTGTTGATACTCACGCCAAAACCCTGACTATTCAGCAGTTTGCACAAATCCAAATCCCTACTAATGTGATAGCAACGGTCAACAGACAGTATGTAAATTTGATTTTTAATAATGGATGGGAAATTTCTATGCGCTTACATACCGCATCCAGCCAAATTAAAAACTCTCCTAGTTTGAAATTTGATACTAAAGCACTAAAAAATCCGCTTCCTGCTACGATAATTCCTTATGCTTAAAAGTCCATTACGTTATCCCGGCGGTAAACAAAAGGCAATTCCTCAAATTGCTCACTACCTACCTCCTAAATTTAAGGAGTTCCGCGAACCTTTTGTTGGCGGAGGTTCTGTATTTTTTCATGTTTCACAGCAGCATCCTAGTATGCCTTGCTGGGTTAATGATCTCAACCCAGAACTGTATTACTTCTGGTTCATGGTCAAAACTAATCTACCAGAGCTAGTTGAGTCTGTCTGGAAAGTAAAAAAACAGACAACAGATGGACGTGCCTTGTTTAAATCTCTCGCTGCCGCAGATACAAGTACCATGAGTCCACTATATCGTGCGGTGCGGTTCTTTGTTCTTAACCGGATTACCTTTTCGGGAACGATTGAGAGTGGCGGTTATAGTAGTGCTTCTTTCAAAAGTCGGTTTACAGACTCTTCGATTGAGCGGTTAGCAGCCTTGGATGGTTGTTTTATTAATACCCGTGTGACTAACTTAGATTACAGCACCCTACTTACTGAACCAGGGGATGATGTATTTATCTTTCTAGATCCACCTTATCTCAGCAAGACTCAATCTAAGCTTTATGGTAAGAAAGGTGATCTGCATACCTGTTTTGACCATTCTCGCTTTGCCAAGCTGATGGCGGAATGTTCACATAAATGGTTGATCACTTACGATAATTGTGAACAAGTGCGGCGTAACTTTGCCTTTGCCTACATTTATGAATGGGAGTTGCAATACGGGATGAACAACTACAAACAGGGGAAGGCAGACAAAGGCAAGGAGCTGTTCATCACTAACTATCCTGTTGAATCATACATTTTGCCTACAATTATGGAAGTTGTATAAAAAGTTTAGAACTAGCGGTGATTTAAGTTAGTGGTATATAAAATGCCAGATGGAACAGAAGTAAATCTTCCCAGTGGAAACTATGAAAAAGCTTTGGAAGATATAGAATATTTTGTCAATAAGATAAAGTAATTTTTCTGAATATTCAGTTTTCTTACAAACGGACAAAAGGCTACTTTTTGTCTGAAATCAGATTACTTCCTGGCTTGAGCATCCAAGTAGCCTTTAAATCGCTATGGAGCGATCGCAAGTGAAGGCGGAATTGAATTAATATGCCCTTTGAGAGAGGACAGAACCTGCCAACTCTTTGTCAATGTCAGTAGAGAAGTGACTGGCAAGAACCTTACTAGCAAGACTTGCCATTTCTGCGCTAGTTCTGCGTTGACCATAACCTCTAGGGTCTGAAGGTGCTGCCTGAGACAAAACAGATGCAGCAAGCTGCTTTGATGTAGCACTAGAACGTGGATCGTTAAGGATAACAGAAGCTAAAGAAGCCATTTCTGCGCTAGTACGCCGATTTTGGGGCATATAGATTATTTAGTAAATTTGTACCAGTCCAAGATAACAGACTGTATTCAATGCGGCAAGCTAAGGGTGCGATCGCGAATATTTAAGAGATAGGACTTACGCAGCACGCTTCAGAAGCATAAGGAGTGCATCAAGGTTTTTTTTTGAAGAGCCAGAAGCCTTTATATATAAGTTATCCAGCCCCCCTCATGGATATTTTCATAAATTTTTGCATAGGTTTGCATAGGTAAAGCTAGACAATGCTATAGTAAAAAACAAGAATTGAGGAAAAACCAATTTCAGAGTATGTAAGCCCAAAAGAGGCAGCACGACGGCTGGGAGTGAGCGTTGACTCCTTGAGACGATGGGAAGCTGCGGGCAAAATTAAGGCAATCCGAACCCCATCTGGGCAGAGAAGATTTGACATTAACTCCTACGTGCCAGGCGATAAACCTGATACAAAACCAAAGGCAAGCTCAAAAAATGTCAAGACAACAGATGAACCAACCCTGCGTCAGATAGCTAAGGGAATAGTTCAGTATGCACAACAAATGCAAAAGCTAAAACTTTTCCCTTACCCAGCAGTTCTGCAACTAGGAGTAGAAAAATTACAAGCTAATTGTGTAATGCAAAGTAAAACCCAACCTCAAGGGGTTCCAGATTTCCTCAGTAACTGGGCGGAACATCCTATTAGAGATTGGACTATTGAAATTAACTGTCCAGAAGAGTGGAAAGATGTTCAATTTGTTGAAGACCAAAAGCCTAGTGGTTTTTGTATTGAGTTAGATGGTTCATATATTAGCGAAGCCGAGCGGATTCAAAAAGAGGTGATGGAAGAAGTTTTTAGAAAATCTGCACAAAACCCAAACTTATATATAGAGTTTCGCCGTTTACTTGTTAGCAACCCTGTAATCACAAAGGGCGAGCGAGATGTAAAAGCAGTTCTGCAACTCAAGCCATTACAAAAAGTCTTAGAAGATAGCTATGAAGAAGCTCCTGCTTCTTACAAAAAACAGGGAAAGTTTTATTGCTGCGGTCACTGTGGCGGGTTAATGCATCGGACTGTGGACAATCAATTAAAGTGTGAAAACAAACACTGTGCTAAACAAAAAAAAGCTCCAGTTCCTTTTGAATGTGATAAAGATGACCAAGTTTTATGGCTGAAAAAAGGGCTGCGATATTTTATTCATCGACCAGGGTGTGCAGAACTAAGAATAGAAAAACGTATGAAGGAGTTAGGATTAGAAGTAACTCTCTATCCAGATTTTGATAAATACGACCTGCATATTGTCTTTCCTGATAAAACAGTCTGGGCAGTTGACGTAAAGTTTTGGGAATCTGCATATAACTTAGCTAAAAAGGTTAACGAGCCTATACCTAGACTTCCCCATCAGCCATACCACGAAGCATTTTTTGTATTTGCTGATGAAATTAGAGAGTATGGAGACGAGTATATTCAAGAGTTTATAAATCACTGTCCAGTTAAATTAAAAAAGTCTCAGGCAATGTTTGAAGGGACTTTTATAAAAGCAGTTGAGAAAAAATTAAAAATTTGTCAATTATGAGAAATACAAAAGAATGGCGGACTCGACTAATCAAAGAAGGATTAGACGAGAATTTATGTGATGTAGAGTTAGGACTGTATTTATTAAGTTCTTTAGTTCCTAATGCTCCCGCAAGTAGTCTATGGGTATTGCTGACTGGTTATCCTTTCTCTATTCCAGAATCCAAAAGCTGGAGTCAGTTGCAACATAAAATGTATGCCTCTGGGCGTTATCTATTAACAGAGTATAGAAGACCTTATGTATGGTCAGAAGCACTGAATAATTATCGTAATTTGGCCGCAGACCAGAGGGGCTATGAAGTATCTGAATCTTTAAAAGAGTTTAAAATCAATAGCAATATAACAATTGCCAATTTTAGATTTGACGTATATGCCAAAACATTAAAAAATCCTATCCCATTATATAAAAGACGCGAAATAAAATGGGCAGAAGCTGACCAGACATATAAGTGTGAAGTAAATGGAATCATAGAAACAATTACAATCCCTTCTGCTCTTGTAAAGTCTCCGCCAAACGGACACAATTTAAGTGGTAAATCCCTACGAGAGCCACTTTGTATAACTTGGAGAGAGCTAGAAGATACCGCAGCATGGATGGATAGACAATGTAGTAAGCGGGGGCTAAAATCCCACTGGAAAACATGGATAAAGAATGTCAAATTACAGGTTTTTAATGATAATGATTGTTTAGTCCAAGTTGAATCTCTAACCATCAACAAGATGATGCATCTAGTAGGGATGGTATCATCAGGCAAATCCAACTTAATGAAAGTTCTGGCAGTTTGGGCAGCAAGAAAAGGATTACACATCACGTTAATCGTAGGAGATATCCTTCAAATTTTTGAATTGGCTAAGACTTTTGCTGATGTAGGAGTAACCGATGTTGCCCCAATTTTAGGAAATTCAAACAGAAAGAGTCATATTAATCGATTACATCAAGCTGTTTATAATAACCATCCTGAAGAACCATTCAATCAAGAACATCCTGGTTTTCAATGGATAAGTAATACTTGCTTGCTGAGCGGTTTGGTTAACCCAGAAATGTCAAAACCGTTTGAAATAGGCAAACAACCTTGTCTCTCTCTACAACTTATTAAAAAATCAGAATCAACGGATATAGAAAATAATGAGGCAGATGAGAAACAGTCAGAGTCACTAAAAGCGAAAATGGCTTGTCCTGCTTACAGCGTATGCTCTTTCCATCAAAAAGAACGAGATTTAGTAAAAGGTTCCATCTGGATTGCTACACCGGGAAGTCTAATTTATAGTAGGGTGCCACAGCAGATCAACCAAGAAAGCTTACTTTATGCTGAGTTGGTTTGGAGGCGTAGTGACTTAGTAATTGTGGATGAAGTAGACCAATATCAAGCTTATCTAGATAAGGCATTTAGCCCAGAGCAAACATTACGCCGACCAACAAGAGATGCTTGGTTAGATGAAGTTTTGCAAAAGGTTGAAGCTGAATTGGTACGTCAAAATTCTCAACCACTTAGCAAAAAAATCGTCAGCGATTGGTGGGATGCTTCTCAACAAGCTAAACGAGTCACAGACCAAATTTATTGGATGTTAGGAGGGGACTATCCTGAATTATCTCAATGGCAAAATAGTAAAAAATATTTTACAGATTGGTTGCTATTGCGAGAAGTTGCTATTGATTTAGCCGGAACAGAAAATGCCGATAATTTAATGAAGGATATATTTGAACCTTATATAAATAATCTAGACAATGACAAGGATTTACTTTTTACCCTCACTCATAAAGCCAGTGGTAAGAAAAATTCTCTTATTGAATGGGTCAAGAAACAAGCCACTATTCCTTTAGAACCACAGAAGATTCAAGAAATTGCCGTTAAGTTAGAGTTTGCATTATTAGTCTGCGTTCTACAAAACAAACTTTACTTTATGATGCGTCACTGGAGGCAAGTACAAGATACCCTCAAACTAGAAGCAGAAGATTCAATGTGGTTTCAAGCACCACCCGCAGACTACAACGCAATAATTCCCGCGATGCCAATGGGAAATCAGTTGGCATTCCAGTATCACAAATCTTATAAAGAACAGTTAGGAAGTCTGCGGTTTTTTCGTTGTACGGGTGTTGGTCGTTGGTCACTTCTACATTTCAATGATTTGTTCGCCAGTGACAACATAGCAAGTCCGCATATATTGCTGATGTCAGGAACAAGTTGGGCGGGTAAATCTCCGGCATACCACGTTGATGTACCAGTAACCGGAGTCCTGTCACCAAATACTAATAAGGGATTTTCAATCTCCTCTGAGTTTTTACCGTTATACGATGAGCAAAATCGACCAATCTTTGTATCAGGAACAGGGGATAAAAAACAGAAGAACTTGGAGAAAATTGTCACGAAGTTAGTAGAGGAAGAATATTTAGAACAGAAACTAATAGACCTTAAAGGACGAAAAATATTGTTGGTAGTTAATAGCTATGAACAAGTAAAAATAGTCCACGAACATTTAGTTCGTCTAGGGTGGGGAAATCGAGTTATAGCTTTAACAAGAGATGATAATAAATCTGAATGGCTAGATGATGATTCAGAGAATGAAAGTCATAACACATTGCAAAGAGGACGAGTATCTGAGTTTGCCAATAAACCTGACAAGGTAATTCTAATAGCCCCGCTAAAAGCGATAGAGCGTGGTCACAATATTGTTGATGAGAAAGGAATGGCAGTAATTGGGGCAGCTTACTTCCTGGTTTTACCCCACCCAAGCCCTGATGACCTCAGTTATGCGATTCACTCCATAAACCGTTGGGCAATTGAAAATTACAAAACATTTGAGTCAGAAAATCTGGAAGACTTAGGTAATAATTTTCGAGACACAGCTTATCGTCAATGGTTGCGGTTGCTACACCTACCAGTAAGGCTAAGAACTCTTGATGAAAAAAACTTACCTGCTATGCATTGGGATATTGCTGTTTCACTTTGGCAGGTAGTAGGTCGGCTTATTCGCGGCAGTAGTAATGCAGAACTCTTTTGGTGCGATGCCAAGTTTGGGCTTAATGTTGCACAGATGAATGAACAAGAGGATACCCCTTCAACAAGTATCCTTATTGGCATCCGAGATTTGCTACAACCTTATTTTGAGGAGGATGATTTTCAGATTACCCAACGGGATAGGCAGATAGTTCAAGCTCTTTATCGCCCATTTTATGAAGCGATCGCCAAAACTAAAAATCTTTTCTGATGTTCTTCCGTAAACATTTCACAAATTTACAAATAATTTGATTTATGTCATCACCTAAATACAACAAAATCCGCCTGTGTGCTTTCCGCCTCAAACACAACTTACCCGCTAAAAATTTTTATGCACTGAAGTTTCCAGAAACAGTTAAAGACTCATTAAAAAATCTTGTAGCCGAGAGAGATAGCCGCCCTAAAGATAAAGTTGGTATTCCCATCACATCACTCAATGAAGCTCTACGGGCAAGTATCCCTGGTTTAATTTACATTGGTAAAATTTGGGAGAAAAATTGGTTATATAGTCCAGTTGAAATTCCAATAGATAAATTATCAGTAATTTTCTCTCATTGGCTAGATACTGAGTTTCCAGATGAACACCCAAACAAGCGCAAGAAAGGGATAACCTTTGACCAACGACAAGCTGTAATGCAGCAACTGTCGAACCCTAACAATTTCAAGTGGGAAATGGTGACTCTAGAAACGGAATTATGGAAAAAATATGCTAATGGAACCGCCAATATTACTGAAAATGCAGATGGATTTATCCTATTGCCTGATATTCTAGCAACACAACTGAGTGACCCAAACTTAAAGTTCAAATTAAGTGATGAAACAATTCAGTTCTATCGCTGTGCGCCAATAGAAGGAGCAGGAGCAGAGTTGATATCTTGGCCTCCGCTATCGTACACAGAAAACAAACATACTTACTATTACTCAATAGTTCTGACTTTGAAAGTACAAACGGTTCCATTCCAGCCATATCCTCAACTGCAATGTGATATGAGTATCCGGCGGTGGTGCAGTAGAAATGATACTGGTTTGCTACCAGGAGGGCAAGCTAGTTCTGTGTATATTCGTACCAAGCTTCAATGGAAGGGATTAAATCCTTACGGTTATACCGAATACTTTCAAGTCGCTCCACTGGTATGGAAAGGAGAGCCTAAGTGGAATAATAACTTAGCTGGGTTATTAGATCAATTCAACCCGCTTCCATATACCCCAGAGCAAATTTTAGCTAATCCCACACAAGCACTTAATTTCTCAAATATTCCTAACATTTGTGTTACCTACAAAGATGGGATAATTCCAGGTCATAAAGTAGGTAAAGGATTGCCACCAACCAACCGTCGTCAATTAGCTGAACAAATAGCATTGTTGTTAAAAGATGATTGGGAACTAATAGAAGATGAGCGGTTTAATTATCAAATAAATACTAAGCAATCTGCTCAAATATTTGATTTACCCAAGCCTGATGGTACATCTTGGACTATGGGTATCCCAAAAAGAAAAAAAGCGGAATCAGAGGAGCAATTTAAAGATAGGTACGATAAATTTTTAAAAAAACAAGAATTAGAGAGAGATAAACTTAAAAGTAAATATAACGTTTCCGAGGAGCAATTTAAAGCTAGGTACGAAAAGCTTTTAATAAAACAGGAATCAGAGAGAAATACTTTTCATAAAAAAGAAGATGAAACAGATGAAGAATTTAAAATTAGATACGATAATTTATTAGAAGAATTTACAGAAAAACTCCGCTCAGAGAGTAAAAGACTTTGTGAAGCCATACGTAACTGTATTGGCAAAGAGCTAACCATCGAAATTTGGTATATTAATGAGTCAACACGGGATGCACTTATAAAAGCGATATGGTATTGCCTGGGGTTGAAGACAGCGACAACGGGTATTCATAATTTCCCAGATATAGATTTGACTGTAACTATACGCACGCAAGAAATAGGTAAATTAGCAGAACGTTTAGCTTTATCTACAGATAAAACAAAAAAACCAAATTCCAAACAACGAGAAGAAGCTATTAAGAGTAGAAAAGCTGAAGTAGCAAAAACTGTTAATCAAATGCAACCTGTCACAGGGAAAGTAGGGGTATTAGTTGAACTTTATGGCGAAAACCATTGGAAACCTGAATGGACAGACCCCCTAGCAGCTATTCGCTTAGGCTTTGTTCAAGATAAAATTGACAGGGTATCTAAGTTTCTTGTCCCTGAACATGAGGAATTAAAAAAGGAATATGAAAAGACAGCAAAAGATAAAGGAAGAGAGTTAAACAGGCACGAACAGAATGAAATTAATAGATTACAAGAAGAGCTACCACAGAAAGCCATAACATCTTTTTTAGACCTACTCCGGTCGCTGGGAGTACAGATAGCTCCACCTCGTATAGTTATTCCATCAGCAATTCTTCCTGAACCTCTTACTTATGTAGGTTTATGGTTGGTTAATCGCACTTCTAAAACCAGCGCGCATGGGAAACAACAACTCATCCCAGTTATGGTGAAAATGCGTTCTGACTCTCAAACAATTGAAGCTACTTTTAACGGTCTATCTGATTGGATACCCTACGATGAAGCTTTAAGAAAGATAAACTCAAAAGGAACATCTATTACAGGAGATAACAACGAGTTAAAAAAGGAGATAAAAGGATTTATCAAACGAATGCTGCAAACCAAAGAGTTAAGGGGTAAAGATACATTACTACTCTGTGATGCTCAAAATATCCGAAGGTATTGGACATGGCTACAAGATACACAAATATCTCAAGATGGGATAGTTTTTGGCACTGAATCTCCTCAAATGATGTCAAAACTTCGCGTAGTTCGGGTACGCCAAGATGGAGAAACTCCAGAATGGTATGCTCTGCATGATCAAGAGAAACAGAAGGTGAAGTTGTTTGATAATTTGCTGGAACTTGAACAAATAAGTGTAGCGACAGAGGGACTATTTAATACGAACAGCAATGAACGTATATTTCTTAGTATTGGGCAAAAGTCTAATACAATGCCAAAGGAAAAACGAGATTTCAGTAAATTGGATAAACCTCAACTCCACTGGTCAAACCCTGCAATACTTGAGTTAGTAGTGGCTTGCATACAACCAAAAGATGAACCTTGGCATTGGGCAGTATTGACGCATGAATTGCGTCGGATGGCATTGCAATACAAAGACACCTTAGCTCGTCCAATTGTTCTTCACCTAGCAGCGCAGATGGGAGATTATGTTTTGATGGTGGATGAAGATTCTTCAGAAGACGAATAAATGTCATCTCATAGCTTGATCAAAGCAAAAACATGGGCTTGAGTAAGCCCAAAACAAGGGTAGCTGTCGCCAGAGCCAGCTGCTCAAAATTGATATCACTCACTGATAGCAATGATTTATCAACCAGGGGTATAGAAGCAAGTACAGACGATTTTGATAGCAGTATTGCTATCAACTATTGTCATCCCTACCTCTGCTCAACACACCCTGGAACACCCTAACCCCAAAAGATGGATGATGGTGTTCGTTACTGTCACCTCTCTGCTCTTTGACCGTCAGATCACGTACTTCCTCGTCAATCCTTACACTTTTATCGAAGAAAATTTCTCCCTATCACCCTCTTCAATTGTCAATTATCTGACAAATACTTTTCAAACTCCTCCCTCACCTGTGTCAGGACATAGTGCGACAATCACACTTTTCACACTACTTATAAGAAAAATCACTCCTGTTCAACTAAGATAGAGCAAGAGTATTCAACTTCCCAAATCTCTGCTGCGCTATGACACCCATTCACCCGGAGAATCTGAGTGTTTTAGAAAAATCCTTGGCCTTAGCGATCGGGGAAGATTTCTCGCTAGAGAATGACCCCGACGTGATTCAGCAGCTGATCGGGGATAAGCGATCGCCCAACACGAAACGCGAATACCAAAAAGACCTGAAAGATTTCTTCAATTTCGTTGCCAAGAAAGAACCCAGCCGGGATTTAGTGTTAGAGTTTCTGCACCTGGAACAGCGTCACGCCGTTGCTGTGGTTCTCAAGTACAAGGCACATCTCATCAAGAAAAAACTGGCTGAAGCTACGGTGAATCGTCGGCTCAGTGCTATCAAGTCGATGGTTGCAATGGGGCGGCGGCTGGGTGTGTGCAATTTCTCTTTAGATGATGTCAAAGGTGAAAGGGTTGAAACCTACCGCGACACTACAGGTATTGCTGCTACTGACTATGCCCAAGTTATCGCACTGGTTGACCAAAACACCTTGAAGGGCAAGCGTGACTATGCGATTCTACGGTTACTTTGGGATAATGGCTTGCGCCGCAATGAGATTGTCAATTTAAATGTGCATGACTTTAACCCGAAGGAGAAAACGCTCTCTATTCTAGGTAAAGGCAAGGGTAGCCAAAAGGAAGTGCTTGATTTATCGGATAAAACCGCAACGGCGATCGCCAGTTGGATTAAAGCGAGTAAGAAAAAACGTGGGTCAGACCCGCTTTTTACGGTGCTGGCTTATCACAAGAATGGAGCGAGATTAACCGGGGAGGCAATTAGGCGATTGGTGGATGGGTTATGTAAGCAAGCCGGAATTACTAAGAAGATGTCACCCCATCGTGTCCGCCACAGTGCGATTACTACTGTATTGGATCTCAATAATGGCAACTACCGCGCTACGCAGCGATTCAGCAGACACGCCCAAGTGCAGACGGTATTGAAATATGATGATAACCGCCAGCGTTTGCAAAAGCAGATGAGTGACTCGATATCAGAATTGATTTAAGATGCTATTTTGCTTAACTATTCACTCTTAAATGGCCTTTCTAATGCAAATAAAAAATCCGCTAAATCTGCTCCTGTTTCTGGTTCCCAGAAATCTTCGCTATAAGTATCTTCTGGTGCAAATACATCAACAATAGGTACATCAAAAATTAGAGGATCTTTTACAGTAATACCCCAAGCACTATAGCCTTCATAACCGCAGTCACTTTGATACTGCCCAATTGAAACAAGAAAATTAATCTACTCTTTAAGCTGAACCAGCTTTTGAAATTGTGATCGTCATCAAACCGCACGCCGCCCAATCCCTACACAATAACTCTGCCTGTTGCAGCACAGGAAGCGTCGCCTTCTCCTGCTTTTCTGGCGGATAGCCATATTTCCGCAGCAGGCGCTTGATTAACCGGGTGCAGGTTAGCTTTGACACTTTTTTCACAGTCCAGTCAATGGTGGCGTTGCTGGCGATTTATGAGGCATTGGATTCACCTTTAGAAATTCGTTTGGCAATTCTACTACCAACTCCTCTAAGACCTTGCTTATACTCTTCTTTTATTTTGTATATTTGTTTTCCTAGACTTTCTCCATCAATGTCATCATTAAAAACTAATTTTATGGGGTCATGCAAGTAAGGTTTTATTTGATTGACAAAATCTTTGGGAATTGGAATTTTTAGGTCTGCTTTGATTTGATCTAATATATCTGCTTCTACAATTTTTATTTGCTCACCAGCTAAAGTCCCCATTCTAGTTTTAGTTAAAATCTGACTAACGTTATCTAAAACACTGACTTCAACAACATACCCATTTACCAAAATCCTGCACTGGACTACACCATATCTTCTTACATATTCTTTGTGTGGTGCTTCCCAAAGGTTAGCATAAGCTTTTCTAGTCCCAAATACATAACCTAATATACCACTAGATATTTCTATATCTTGTTCGGCGAACTCTCTTAGTTTTTCCCAATCAAGTACAAGATGAATAATTTGTAGTCCTGCTAGTTTATTTTTTAACCACCAGTCAGGTGTGATGGCATTTTTATTTATCTGTCTGGGTGGCTCTATACCTAAAACTACTAAAAAATCTGGTAATTTGAGTATTGTTTCTCTTAACAGATTTTCAGCAGGTAAAACCCTTTTTTTCTTGACTGGACTGCTATTAAGATGCGGTCTGTACTGTGCTATTAATTTTTTCTCTTCTTCATCTAGGTTGATGAAGCTTAACTTCTTGTAATATATATAAAACTTTTTTCTACTCTGTGATGATAATTGGTAAAGTCTATGGTGCGCTTTACCATTCCATCTTTTTTTAAGATTTTTTGCTTTTCCTATGTACCATACTATATTGTTTTCATCTAATACATAGTAAATGCCTGAATATTCTGGTAACAAATGTTTATTTTTTAAATCAACCTTCTCTAAATTTAAAATTGACTCGTCAGCATTCATATATAGTGCCAATTATTATTTAATATTTACTTCTGATTTTTTAAACTTGTAGATAGGAGAATATACTTAGTGTAAACTGCAACCAAAAAAACGTCATCTGTAACTTTAATAGTTGGCATTTTTGTAACAAAGTTAGATTTTTCAATTTAAGGAGAAACGTCATATAGGCCGCGCGTTTCGTTTCCTCCCTTGCCTTAATATAACAATATTGATATATTTAGAGGGTATGCTGTGCCTGAAACCCGTGTTGTTTTCTACCAGGAAGAAGAAGGAGAAGTTCCTGTCCTTAAATGGCTGACGCGACTTTTGAAAGAAGACCGCAAAGGTTATGCAAACTGTGTTGCTCGAATCAAACAACTTGCGGCTTCAGGTTACGAACTCCGTCGCCCGGCGGCTGATTACTTGCGCGACGGGATATATGAGCTTAGAGCAAAGCATATTCATGTGCAATATCGCATTCTGTACTTCTTTCATGGGCAAAATGTGGCAATTCTCGCACACGCCATTACAAAGGAAGAAGCAGCTGTACCACCAATTGATATTGAACGGGCGATAGCACGAAAGCTTTTATTTGAAGAAAACCCAGAAGTTCACACCTACGTAGAGGAACAAGAGGATGGCGAAGACTAGCGATGCAATAAAAATCATTGACCAAATGACTAGCAGCGACCCTGAGCTTGAAGCAATGGTAGCAGAAGCTTCAATCAATGCAGAAGTAGCACAGTTGATTTATGAAGCTAGAACAAAAGCCGGGTTAACACAGAAACAACTGGCTGAACTGATTGGCACAAAACAGCCTGTAATTGCACGGCTAGAAGATGCTGATTACGAGGGACACTCTCTGTCAATGCTTCAAAAAATCGCTCAGGCTCTTAATCAGCGAGTAGTGATTCATTTGACTCCACTGGAACATGAACAGAGCGCATAGTAAGACGTTATTCCCAAATTGGCAAGATGGTCAAGTGGTTAAATTAACCGCCGAACAAATTCCTCCTCTCAAGTCAGATGATTAAACTATTTTCTCTTATTCCAGAACAAATCAAAGATAAACTACCACTGACGTCAGATAAAAAACAACTACTTCAACAACAAACCATCAGTCAAAATACCCCAGGAAAAATTCTGCGGGATTTTCAAACTATTTTAGAATTTCTCCAACCCGAAGGCGTTGAAGTTAGTAGCACTCATCATCAATTCTCCCTTAAATATCTTCAGCAACTTAACTCTCAATTGAGTTATTCCATAGATATTAATCTCAAACGTCCTGTACAAAAATCCTATCCTTATATTCACGGTCTTTATTTCCTCCTCCGCACCTCTGGACTGTCTCAAGTTATTACCGAAGGTAAAAAGACCAAATTGGTTTTAGACCAAAATCTTCTGTCAATGTGGCAAGGATTAAACCCCACAGAACAATATTTCACCCTGTTAGAATCTTGGTTAGTTTGGGGAGAAAGTGAACTATTAGGCGACCAAAGAGATATGTTTGACCAAGCATATCGCTGTTTATTGTTTTGGCAAAATCTCTCAGAATCAGGATTAAATTTCTCTAATTATTCAGAACAAGATAAATTAGTTTATTATCCTGGTTTCCATAATCTCGCTCTTTTACATTTATTTGGATTAATTGAACTGACATCAGTCAAACCACAAGCCGCTAAAGGCTGGCGTTTTACTCATGTAAAACCCTTGCATTGGGGGAATGCCATCATGGCTGTATTAACAGAAAGTCGCTCAAATATAAAAGTAGAAGATTATGCCGAAATTAGAGAAGATTTTCGCATTGCTTTTGACAATTTAAAACCTGATTTCCAACCTTATTTCCCTGAATGGTCACAAACTTTAGTGATTGCCAAAGGCGGTTTTACAGAGGGTATTTATATATTTAAAGCCACTTTGCAAGATTCTTGGCGGCGGATTGCTATTCCTAGTGACTTGAATTTAGATGAAGTCGCTGCCACAATTGTGCAAGCATTTGATTTTGACCCGGAACACCTCTACAGATTTATTTACAAAGACCGTTTAGGAAGAACTAGGGAATTTAATCATCCTTTTGTCGAAATTCCCCCTAATACCTGCGATTTTCGCTTAGGTGATTTCTCCCTAGAGGTAGGTAGTCATTTACAATTTATCTTTGATTTACTCCAAGAATGGGAATTTGATTTATATCTAGAGAAAATTGACACTGACAATAGTCAGATAAAACAACCACAAGTTCTAGAATCTCATGGTCAACCTCCAGAGCAAGAAGAACGAGAATGGCAAGTATATTTTATAGAACCTGATAAAGATTAAAATTTATTGTTCTAAAAATACATCTTTGCTTAATTTATAGCGTTTGCAAAAGTAGATGAGTGGCTCGATATCAGAACTTATTTAGGCAAGACCTAAAGATTTAAATATTATCAATTTGAATTTTTTGAGGATTTTTGAGAATGAAATGACTGTCTTCTTTTACTAAATCGCCTGTGCAACGAATTGGTAAACGTTCCTGATAAGCTTTAATAGCTAAGATATAATCATGGTCAGCTAGTTCGGTTTTTATTTCTTGTAATTTTTCAAAAATTGACCCAAGTAAAGTAATTTCTCCACTCAATTTATCAAGAGAAGGAGTAGCAATTTGCATGACTACACCAAGAACCGTGAAGTTGGGATAATTGGTAATAAATTCACTTAATATATCAACTTGGTCACGATTTTCTACTGCCGATAATGTTTTTAATATATCGCTGATTCTTTCGGCATAATCTCCTAAATTATGTTGGAGAGGTAGCAAGATTTCATATTCAGGAGTGGCATCTTTTTTCAGTCGCCAAATTGCCCCAGCATCATTATATATACGCCCTGTTTCATGCCAACCTGTTGCTTGCAAGTGTGCCTGGATAACATCAGGGTTAACAGTTTTGAGTATTTCACTATCTTTGATAGTAACTTTCATGGCAAATCTCCAAAACTAATGCGTTGAATAATGGATTGGAGTGATAGGGGTGTCAACTGATTACTACGGGGTATTTCAATAGTAACATTGGTTAGATTTTCGGTGTCTGGCATTCCGCGCAATGATACCCAGTAACCACAATGTCTTAGACACAGTTCATCTTCGGTTTGTTTTATCCAGTCTGTTATCTTTTCAGGAACTAAAACGAGTACTAAGATCCGAGGGACAAGGGCATTGATTTTTAAATCATTATAATTTTTGAGATTGAGGGGATATTTAATATAATTTTCCTCAATAATATCTCTAGCTGTACATTTTAGTTGTAGTTCTAGTCTAGGAGAAAGGATTTTACCTGTGCCACCTCTGCTAACTATGCCTAAATCTACGCTGTCGTTATCAACTTCTGGTCTATATAAAGAATAACCTGCAACGGCGGCGATGGCTCTAACATAGGTAATGCTAAATTGTTCTTTTTGTTGATTGATGTCCATTAAATTATCATCAGGGAATGTTTCATAGAAAAAAACAGCACATACTATTGATAAATTTACCTAAATTAGCCGTAATTATTCCTAGTTACGATTAATTAGAGCAAACTGCACCCAGCAGCGCCGGGGTGGGTGGAAGAAATATTGATGGGTGGTGACGCGACAATCCAGCCTCCCATTACCCCGTCAGGTGATGCCTGCGGCGGGCTGCGCCATCACACACAGTCAAGCGTCGAGAATGTAACAACCTCTACGCCCGATCTGTCTCGCCTCTCCAAGCTGTGATTGCATGATTGCACTGCGTTCCGCGCAATTGCCGTTCGCGGAGCGTTCCGCTCTAAAGGCGGGTCTTTGATCATCGCTCCCAGTTCTGGGGGAAAAGCCATCACAAAGCGGTAAACTGTCTACACCGGATGTGTATAACCAAGTGTAGAAATGGCGAAAGTTGAACGGGAATCAATCAACTTCAAACTACCCAAGCCCTTAGTCGAAGCGCTCAGAGCCGCAGCCAAAGAGCGCAACACCACTGCCACAGATTTAGTGATTCAGGGTCTACGTTACGTCCTGGGTGAAGTAGATGGTATGGAAACTGATGTAGAAACCCGTCTTTCCCAACTAGAAACAGAATTAGACCGTCTTGCTAATGGTGTAGAATCCCGTGTAGATAATAAATTAGGGCAGCATTCCCAACGGTTGAGCAGCCTAGAACAAAGGCTAGAAACTTTGGCAACTAGGCTAACCCAATTAGAAGGGCAGCGCTACAAAAGTGCAAGAAGGCAGGCTTACCCGTACAATAGCCAAGTTCCCCAATCAATAGAACTTCAACCATTCCTAGCAGAGAATTTAGCTAAAAGATTGGGAGTTGATACGGCTACCCTGGCGCGTGAGCAAAAAAGTAAAAGTCAATCTGAATTTGAGAGTTGGAGCCGCAATCGAGATCCAAGTAGTACAGCGTGGCGCTATCAAGATGATGGACTTTACCATCCCATCAAGTAAACTCCAATCGAAAGCAAATCAGTGGGTTAACTGCGATCGCCCTCTTCATCCAAGAGAACTGTGCGGTGGACAAATACATACTACAACTGTATTATTAAAATAATTATCCATTACAAATACTACAAGCATTCAATGAGCCGCAGATTGTCCTTAACCATTAGTAGCGCGATACATTGCCAACCCAACAAGGGTTTAGGCAGAGTTGTTGCGCTGTTTGCGTTTGAGGGTACATATCGCTGTGGCGGCGGTAAATCTGCAAGTGTTGGCATTTTAGGAGCAATTGCTGAATGGCTGAATCCAGATCAACTTATTCAGAGCGGGAGGTGCAGATGTCTAGCACCAACATAGGGACAAAAGTATCGATGACCTAACCCCCGCTTCTTTTCATCCAGAGGCGGGGGTTATTTTTTTAGGAGTGAATCACATGGAAGCTCAACCACCTTTTAGGCAACCACACATATTACAAAACTCAGTGGTGGTGTTCTCTAAAAACTACCTACCACTAGCACGCATCAACATTAAACGGGCAATAGTGCTATTAGTCACAGGTCAAGCAGAGTCTGTGAATTTTGGTACTACAAAACAGTGGGAAGTACGTTCTCCCAGTGTTGTATTACAAGTACCCGAACACATCCGCTTAACCGTTGGCAATCCCGAACGTCATTGGAAAGTACCGCCTGTAAACCGTCGTGAAGTTTTGCGACGAGACAACCACACCTGCCAATACTGCGGTAGCACCAAGCATTTAACGCTTGACCATGTAATCCCCCGCTCAAAGGGTGGACAGCATACCTGGGACAACGTTGTCACAGCGTGTGAAAAATGCAACTCAACCAAGAGCGATCGCTTGCCGCATGAAGCAGGAATGATACTGAAAACCAAGCCCAAAGCCCCAATTCACCCAGCAGTTGCATTTGCTGAACAATTTTGGAACGCACAACGCCTGAGTGAATCTGAGTAATTTACTCAATCCTAGTCAGAGAGGACAATACCGCAATTACATCACAATGTCCTCTCACTTCTCAAAAAAATTTTGTAGTACGCCCTTGACACTTTGTAATACATTATGTAGCATAAATGTAGTAAAGCACTACAGCCTCTCAACAAGGCATAGAGCAAACACCTCAGAACCATGAAAACTGAATAATTGCCACCCAACGTGGGGGTGTAGCTTAGTCCGGTTTAAAGCAGTCGCCTGTCGAGCTTCATAACGTGGGTTCAAATCCCATCATCCCCGTGTAGCCTTGTGGACGAATAGAAAAGTCGCTCTTGTTCTCACTCAGAGAGAAGCGAGTGCAACTCTCGTCACGGCTTCCAAATATGTCCAGGTCGCCTAATGGTAGGGTGTTGGTCTGCAAAACCTCCCCCAGCGAGTTCAATTCTCGCCCTGGACTCCAGACGTTGCAGCGTCACCTAACGGCAAGGTACTCGGCTCATAACCGAGAGTATATGGGTTCAACTCCCATCGCTGCTACCAAATGCACAGATGGTGTAACGGCAGCATCAGGGTCTCCAAAACCTTTGGTCAGGGTTCAAATCCTTGTCTGTGCGTTCTACTGCGTGTCCTAACACGAGAAGCTTACATATTGGTTAATCGGTCTAAAAAAACCGAAGTAGGTTCGACTCCTACAGCCTCCGCCAAACCTGGAGGCTGTTAAAAACAGCTTCTCAAACTTGTATGTGGTAGAAATCTTTTTCTTGGTGCAGAAGCGAAGTGGCCGAGCGGCACGTCTTTCAAGCGTGTAATTAGCGGGTTCGAGTCCCGTCTGCACTGCCTCATGGGGTGACGAATGGCGATCGACAGCAACGAAACCAACAAACGGACGCTTGCTGGATAGGGGTTCGATTCCCCTTCACTCCATCCCTTGTGGATGTATTTCTGCAAAGTGAACGTTGATTTGGGTCGGTATCCAAGTCCGGTTGAAGGAAGCCGTCTGTAAAACGGATGCCTATGTGCTTCGTAGGTTCAAATCCTACCCGGCCCATTATGGAGAGATTGCTATTGGCAGGGCAAGCTGTTTGCTAAACAGTCGTGGGATTCAGCATCTCACTGTGGGTTCAACTCCCTCTCTCTCCGCCTTATGAGAACGTGGTGTAACTGGATTGCATCTCAGATTACGAACCTGAAGGTTGGGGGTTCAAGTCCCTCCGTTCTCGCCTTATCCCCTGGTAGCTCAGTTGGTAGTAGCGCCTGTCTGTTCGCGTAGCGTCTCCGATAGGAGAAGAACAGGAGGTCGTCAGTTCGATACTGACCTGGGGGACTGGCACATTGCCCCATAGCTCAATGGCAGAGCAAGCGGCTGTTAACCGCTTTTGTTGTAAGTTCGACTCTTACTGGGGCAGCCATTTATTGGGAAGTAGGCAAACAGGCAAAGCCGTCGCACTTTGAATGCGAAGTTTGAGGGTTCAATTCCTTCCTTCCCAGCCTATACTCCTGTAGCCCAATTGGAAGAGGCGGCTGTCTCAAAAACAGTCTGTGTGTGGGTTCAAATCCCACCGGGAGTACCAATATCGGGATGTAATTCAGTGGTCTAGAAGCCTTGTTTTGGGGACAAGGAGCCGTAGGTTCAAATCCTACCATCCCGACCATTTGCCCTTGTGACGAAACTGGCAAACGTGCTGGTCTTAGAAACCAGATTTTGTGGGTTCGACTCCCACCAAGGGTACTGGGCAATTGCCCAACCATACTCCTGTAGTGAAATTGGTAAACGCTTCCGTTTGAAATACGGAATTCTTACTCTTTCAACTCTTGTCGGGAGTACCAATTTGGGTCGTTGGCAGAGCGGGTATGCAGCCGCCTTTTAAGCGGACTTATCCAGGTTCAACCCCTGGGCGACCCACCAAATATCAAATAAACATGGGCGTTTGGCAGAACGGTTATGCTCCTGACTCTTAATCAGGCTGACACAGGTTCGACCCCTGTAGCGCCCACCAAATTTTACCCCTGTGACGCAATTGGCAGACGTAGCCCGCTTAAACCGGGTTTGTTGCAGGTTCGATTCCTGTCAGGGGTATGCGGGGATAGAGCAAGAGCGGCTCGGCAGTCTCATAAGCTGCAAACGGTGAGTGCAACTCTCACCCCCGCGTCCAGTATACAGACTGTCCCCGCCGTCTGCTTTTGCTGGCGTAGCTCAATGTGGTAGAGCAACTGACTTGTAATCAGTAGGTTGCTCTTTCAACTCCTGTCACCAGCTTAATTAGTGCGGTCGTGGTGTAAAGGCAGCATCAGAGTCTTCCAAACTCACGGTACGAGTTCGAGTCTCGTCGTTCGCGTAGCGTGCCGAAGGCAATCGCTCTGAACCTTATAAGTTCGTCAATGCGGGTGTGATGTAGTGGCTAGCATCTGAGTGCGCCACACTCAGCGTATGGGTTCGAGTCCCATCACTCGCTTTCATAGCCCTGTAACTCAGTGGGGAGAGTGCCTCTCTTACAAAGAGGAAGTCGCTCTTTCAATTCCTGTCAGGGCTACCAATTGATGGGAGTGTCGCCTAATGGATGGGCATCGATCTTCTAAATCGATTTGTAGGGGTTCGAGTCCCTTCACTCCTGCCACATGGGGTCATAGCTCTAAATGGCTAGAGCGCCTGTCTTGCACACAGGAGGTTAGGGGTTCAAATCCCCTTGGCTCCACTGATGGTGTCTGAAGCCAAAGCGGTCGCGGCGCTGGTTTGTGGAACCAGTCATAACGGGTTCAAGTCCCGCCAGACACCCCTAAATGGAAGATGCTGCTCAAGGGAGGGCAACTAGTCTTGAAAACTAGAGCAGGGTAATACCTGGGAGTTCGATTCTTCCATCTTCCGCCTTCCACCAGAAGCCGAAAAGTGAGGCGCTGTGCTGATAACACAGTCATAGGAGGGGCAGTACCTCCCTGGTGGATTATTTCTGCGATGCCTACGGCGGGTGGAGCCATCGCCTTCATTTGTGGTGGTTCATCCAGAAGACTTGATCGCAGCGTACCCAACACAAATGCACCAGTACCACAAGCTCTTTCAAGCATTAGAAAAGGCGATCGCAGTATTACACGCATCGCCTCATAAATACTTATTTACTTAAATACTGCATTACTGCATTACTGCATTACTGCATTACTCTTCAACTTCTTTCAGTGCTTCATCCAGCAGAAACCGCACAATTTCAACCTTTTTCCTACCTGTCTTCGCCGCCAATACAGACAGCTTACGGTGCATTGACTCAGTTAAATCCACAGTTAGTCTAATTGTTGGTTCCTTGGGAGTGGCTGGCTGGAGTTGGGACATAATACTAGGCTTGGTTGCTTGAGGTGTATGTGTAGGTGTAGGTGTAGGCTGGGGTTGCACTTCTGGCTGAGTTTGGTTTTGAGTTGTTGGTTGTTCTGGTGCTGGCTCCTCATCCTTCTCATCTTCCAGGTTCGCGTTCACTTGCGGTGGGAGAGTTTCCTTTGTAGCTGACTCACCATAAACAAACTCACGCGCCAGGGCATCATCCAGGGATTTTCGTTTTTTAGTCATTTGAGCATCCCCAAAATTTCTTTAAATAGTCGCTCATATTCCCGCCCTGATTCTGCTGCTGGACGGCCTGATAAATCCCAAATGGTTGCAGCTTGACCAAAGGTGTCAGCGATCGCTTGTTTTTGGTGAATCACCGTTTTCAGCACCGTTACCTCTTTTGTTTTAGATAACAGTGCGATCGCTTCATCGAGTAATTTTGTCCCTTTGACAGCACGGCTAACAAATATTGCTGCTTTGGGCGCACCACCACGCACTGACTGAGCTTGTTTAATCAGGCGAACAGCATCACTAGCAGATTGTAGGTCTAGACCTGTGGGCTGACAGGGAACCACAGCTAGGTCAGTCCTGAATAATATCGCCCTGCTAGCTTCAGATAAACCAGCTGGCCCATCCACAATCAGATAATCACACTTTTGCGCTAATTCTGGGATTTGCTCTAAGAGTTCATCGGGTGATTGCAGTACAGTAGTAGGAATCTCGCCACCTTCCATCGACTGGAGCCAAATGGAACTACTACGCTGGGCATCGGCATCTAGCAAGTGAACTTTGTGCCCCTTGCGAGATAACCAACAGCTGATGTGTACAGCAGATGTTGACTTGGAACAACCACCTTTTTGATTGATAAACGCAATTACTGACATACTTACTTAATTACTGCATTACTGCATTAATGAAAAAAATATCATAGTTCTGTAAGCTCGACCTTCCGACCGTCAGGATCAGTTAGCACCACCCGACGACCCCACCGACTGGAATGGATAGTAGGTAATACAGTATCGCTAATTTCTTGAAGTTGAGTAAGTACATGATCAATGGAGGATACCCGAAAAATAAGCATAGTTGCACCACCTTGTACGGGTTGGGGTGCAGATCCCTCGGTTCCTGGATAAATTTCGATTGTACTTGTGCCTAACGTACAAGCATAATGAATCAACCCCTGACCGTGACACTCTTGCTCAAACCTCAGTCCCAAAGCTCTGTAAAAAAATAATGTACTCAGAACATCACCAGTTCTTAAAACTATCAGACTTAACTCAGGGTGAGACATTAATTTTACTGCATCACTGCATTACTGCATTAAGTTTATCAGTGATTTAGTTATGGCATAGGAAAACAAGTGTTACTGGAACAAGAGGAAGGGACAAGTTCAACTTGAACTTGGAGCGATCGCCTAGATGCAGCCAGCAGATGGTAAAAAAGGTATAAAAAACCTCAAAGTAAGAAATTTGAGACGGGAATTTCTTACTTGAGTTGCAACAATCAAGCTATAGTAATGCTTTCGAGAGCCAATGCTGTTAACCTTTCCTGCGTGATTGAGGCTCTTGGATCTGGGGAAACCCTTAAGGCTGGGGGAGAAAGCCCTTCGGGCGGGGTTGGTGAAGCTCTTGGATCTGGGGAAGTTAAGGTTAAAGATTTAAAATAAGTATATATTTATACAAATAAATTACCCGATGAAAATATAAATGCTTCTGAGTAAAATTGTCGTTTTTAAATCTTTCTCTGCCCCAGCTACCTCACAGGATTGACAAAGTGACAAATTTGCTACTAAAGAACCCAAAAAAGTAACTATGAAATTAGAAAAGGTAACCAAAAAGTGAAAATTGACGCACAGTTCAAAATTGAAGCGATAGATAATCATTCCCCACACCTAGAAACAGTCAGAAAATTGTGGCGAGCTAACTCAAAAACACTTGGTAACTTGCCCAAAGGAGCATTTGAGGAACGAGCAGCGTGCCGTCAAATTCTTGTTGCACTTGATTCTGAAGGAGTCTGTGTAGGTTACCTTTTATATCGACATTCACGGGATTGGTTTACTATCACTCATCTGTGTATCGATCCTTCATGTCGGGGTAAGGGAGTAGCTAAACAACTTGTAGATCACCTTAAACAAATAACAAAATCTTCTCGCGGAATTAAGCTAAAGTGCCGTCGAGATTATAACCTACAAGGGATGTGGTCGAGCTTTGGTTTTATTGCCACCTGCGATGTAGAAGCCAAGGCTAAAAATAAGAAACTTACTGTTTGGGTGTTAGAACACAATCCTCTTCCTCTGTTGTCCACAATGATTAAACAACAACTTGAGTCTAAGTTGTGTGTAATGATTGCTCCTGATATCTTCTTGGATTTATATATGGATGAAAATGATGAAAATATTAATAGTGATGAGGAAAATATATTATTAGCTGACTGGGTGCAGAGTGAATTAGATTTGTGCATTAATGATGAAATATTTAATCAAATCAATCGAATTGACAATAGTCAAGAGAGAGATAGTCAGAATTATTTTGCCCAATCTTTTACTTGCTTACCTGGCGATGTTCAGAAATTAGACGATAATTTAAATATTTTGCAAAAAATAACCAAGAAAAATAATTTTGTAATTGATGAAGATAAATTACGTTATATTGCCAGGAGTATAGCCTCGGAATCTCATGTGTTTTTAAGTAGAGATAAGCAATTTTTAGATTTAGCCGATATAATCTATGGAAATTTTAAATTATCTGTTATTCAACCTGAAGAACTTATAAATCGGCTAGATGAACTCCGCGATAAACCTGACTATCAACCTGTACGTTTTTCTGGTACACACTTAGAACAAATACAGGTAAAACGTGGGCAGGAAGACTTTTTAGCAAATTATTTCCACAATTATAAATTAAAAGAAAACAAAACAGCATTTCAGCAAGAACTCCGACGTTATTTGACAGAATATGATAAATTTGAATGTATTTTAGTGAGAGAGTCAAATAATGTTCCGCTTGCTTTAATTGTGTATGGAAAGCAGAAAAATAAGGAACTAGAAATTCCAATAATTCGAGTCGGTAATCATAATCTTTCGTCTACACTTGCACGACACATACTTTTTAAATCTATATTAAAATCAGCGCATGACCAGCGATATTTCACAAGAATTACTGACAAATATCCAGAAGAAACTGTTATTGAAGCTATTCAAGAAGATGTATTTGTTAAAGTAAATAATGGGTGGTTAAAAGCAAATCTGTCAGTTACACAGAGTTGTGTGGAATTATCCAATAATCTGACTAATTTAGCTACTGAATTTGGTGAAGAATATAATTTTATTAAGGAAATTGCTAAGAACCTTAATAAGGAAAGCACAGTTCTAGATGCTCAGTTATCAGTTGATATCGAACGATTTCTGTTTCCTGCAAAAATTACTGATTCTGAACTTACTACATTTATTATCCCGATTCAACCAAGATGGGCTTCCTATTTATTTGATGAACATTTAGGAAAGCAAATGCTTGCTTTGCCAGAATTTGGCTCTAAACCAGAATTAGCATTCAATCGTGAAGCAGTTTACTATCGAGCCATACAAAACTCTAGAGGTTTAAATGCTCCTTGTCGAATTCTTTGGTATGTGAGCGAAACTCAAGGTGAAGGTCAAGGTAAAGGTTTTCAGGATGTCGGTTATATTGGTGCTTGTTCTTATGTAGATGAAGTAATTATAGGTAAATCTAAAGAACTTTACCGACGTTTTCAAAGATTAGGAGTTTACAACGAAAATAATGTTGAAAATATACACAAAGATAAAAGTGCTAATATTATGGCAATTCGATTTAGTGATACAGAATTATTTAAGAATCCTATATATTTTCAAGAATTACAGCAAATTTTGAATAAAGATAATTTATTGCTTATTTCACCTTATAAAATTAATACCGAATCATTTATAAAATTGTATAATTTAGGAACTAAATAATATTCCATGTAAGAAATTGTCATGCCATGTCACATACTATTAATTTCAGTTAAACCTGAGTATGCCAATAAAATTTTTGAAGACCGAACAAAAAAAGTGGAATTACGTAGGGTACGAACTCGTGTAAAAACAGGAGATATTGTTTTTGTATATGTATCATCTCCAAAAAAAACTTTTATAGGCTTTTTTGAAGTAGATTTTGTTATTGAAAAATCAGCTTCAAAAAATGACTTAAAAGAATTATGGAAACAAGTTAAAGACCATGCTGGCATCAAGCGCAAAGATTTTTATAAATATTATGAAGGTGCATCAATTGCTGTAGGAATTTATTTTATAAATGCGAAAAAATTTGAAACCCCGATTGAATTAAATCGGTTAAAAGATAAAATATCTTACTTACGTCCACCCCAAAGCTATCGTTATCTTAATGAGGAAGAATATGAAACTATTATGCTGTTAGGAGGGGAAAATACTTCAAAGATGGCAAATAACTAATATTAAAGATTAAGAGCTATGCTCCCGTGCTATTGTATGAGCGATAACTAGATGAGTACAAAAAAACTACATAATAACAGACAAGTTTTTATATTAGCGAAAAATAACGAATTTATAAAGTTATTTAAAGAATTTATTAGCTCTTATCCTTATACTCAGGCTGGATTGCGTCATCAGAAGGTTTACCATGAGCAGCGTCAGAAAGGTAAAGAGAATTTTCAAGCGATCTCTTCGGACTACGAGTCTGGAGAAGATATAACCGAGGTAGTTCTACTACAACTTCTCCCCTACGCGCCCACGGCTAACAACAGTCAAAGAAATGTCTGGATACATCATGCCCCAGCGATCGACAAAGACATTAAGATGTGGTTTGAAGGTGCGCGTTGGACAAAATCAGAAGACTGGCCAAATATATCTCAAGCCATTTTTAATTTCGTCCGTCAATGTAATCAAAACCCTACTGAGTTGGGAGAGGCTTGTAAGAATTTCTCAAAATTACCTTATACCAAAGGCTTACAAACAGGAATGCTCACACCTATCCTGAATGCACTCCGACCAGATGACTTTTTACTAATTAATAACAAATCACGACAGGTTATCAATTACTTTACAGGGAAATCTTATAGTCAGAAGCTGATAGATTATCCAGCAGTTAACGCAACAGGACAAAAATTAATTCAAGAATTAGCTCCTGATATGCGTCAGACTGGTGTACCATCTATGCGAGACGATGACTTATTCGATATGTTCTGTCATTGGCTAGTTGCTGTTAAAAAATATGATTTTTCAGGACAGAAACTTTCCCCAATAGATGAGTTTAGTGAAATCCCTCATGATGTTGAAGCAATAGAAATGCAGCCAGAATATTCTCTAAGTCAATGTGCATTGGATACTGGAATAGAAGAGGAGACACTTTCAAACTGGTTAAAGGCAATAGAGCGTAAAAAGCAGGCAATATTTTACGGATCTCCAGGCACAGGTAAAACATATGTTGCCAAAAAATTGGCTCAATATCTGACTGGTGGCAGTGATGGTTTTGTGGATATTGTCCAGTTCCACCCAGCCTATACTTATGAAGACTTCATACAAGGAATTCGCCCACAACGAATAGATGGAGAACTAGATTATCCACTGGTTAATGGACGGTTTCTTAATTTTTGTGAAGAGGCATGTCGTCGCCAGAATATATGCGTACTGATTATAGATGAAATCAATCGTGCCAATGTTGCCCGCGTCTTTGGTGAGTTGATGTATCTGTTGGAGTATCGTGACGAAAAAATGCCTTTGGCAGCAGGTGAGGTATTCAGCATTCCCAGCAATGTACGAATTATTGGCACAATGAACACAGCAGATCGCTCAATTGCATTAGTGGATCATGCCATCCGTCGCCGCTTTGCCTTTATTCCTCTCTACCCAAACTATAAGATTCTCCACCAATATCACTCAAATACTGATTTTCCAATAGAAAAGTTGATTAAAACGCTGATGAAGTTGAACCAGGCAATTGGTAATCCTCACAACGAAGTGGGTATTAGCTTCTTTCTTTTAAGCAACCTAGCTGACCAGATTGACAGTGTTTGGCAACTGGAGATTGAGCCGTATTTGGAAGAATATTTTTTTGACCAACCCAGTAAAGTAGATCAGTTTCGCTGGAACGAAGTCAAGAAGCAAATTGACCCATGAGTGTAACATCACCACAGATAATAGAATTAACTGAATACGTTCCCAAATTATTACCGCGATCGCTATTTCCCGATGCAGTTGGAGAAATGTTGTGGCGTGACTACGATACTCAAGTGAGTATAGATTTCCCTTCTCCAAAAACAGGCGATCGCTGGCGACTAACTGCCCAAGGATGGGTTGGTCACATTCCCTTAACTAGTGATTTTCACATTGCCCTGCACCCGAAAGTCAAGCTAGGTAATCTTCTGCGAATGCTGGAGTATGCCTATGACCTCAAAAGTTTTCGCTTTTTGTCAGGACTGGTTGATTGTCAAACGCTCTTAGAATTTTATGAACGGCTGGCTGATATTTTAGCCCGTCGCATTCTCAACCGAGGTCGCCAGGGTTTCTACTGCGCCTACATCCCCAACACAGAACATTTGCCTTATGTTCGGGGACGTATTGATGTACGGCTTCTTGTCACTCGACCGTGGGACACTAAAATCCAGTGCCATTATGAAGAACATACAGCAGACGTTGAAGAGAATCAAATTCTTGCTTGGACACTCTGGTGTATTGCCCGTAGCGGTTTGTGTACGGAACGGGTAATGCCAACGGTGCGCCGCGCGTATCATCTACTACAGGGATTTGTAACATTGCAACCATGTAATCCCAGAACTTGTGTAGGACGACAGTACAACCGTCTGAATGAGGATTATCGCCCCCTACATGCACTTTGCCGCTTCTTTTTGGAACAGATTGCACCTAGTCATAAAACAGGTACACACGCGACGTTGCCCTTTTTGGTTAATATGTCACAACTCTACGAATGCTTTGTGGCAGAGTGGCTGAAAGCTCATCGGGAAACGGTACTGCTAACACTTGCGTTAGATATCCAATCCCAAGAAAGAGTATACTTGGGGCAGTGTAAAGCATTATACTTTGACATTGACTTGATACTCTATGATATGGCAACAGGGCTAGCCAGATATGTGTTAGATACCAAGTATAAAGCTGCCTCTAAGCCAACGACAGCTGATATTAACCAAATGGTCGCCTATGCGGAAGCAAAAGGGTGTCAAGAGGCAATTCTAATTTATCCAGTGCCCTTAGCAGAACCGTTGAATATCAAAGTTGGTAATATCCAAATTCGCAGCTTGACTTTTTCTCTTGTAGGGGATTTGGAGCAGGCAGGTTATCGGTTTTTACAGGATTTACTGGGAACTGAAGTTAGGTAAGCAAGCTCCTGGCTATAAAACTGCTCAAAAAGCTCTCAATCGTTTTACAAACCTCTTCCCTGCAAGCAGAGAGGCTTTAAAAGCCTATGAATGTAGGTTGCTTAGTTATTTAAAAATATATGTGTGTCAGTCCATTAAATCTGGATATAAATATATGGTTCAACGTATTGAAGAAATTTTAGGTAACTCAATTACTGAATATACTCCTAACGCAATCAAATTTCGGGGTTTATCTTTGTCATCATTGGAGCAAGTGCTTCAAGAAGGCTACACTACACTAAATGCTAATTTTAATGCTGCTCCAAGAGTTGGTTCATTTATTGAATTTGGGCAACGTTGCAAGAGTATAGAAGCAACAGCAATTTTTGATGGTGTAGTTTTTAATGACACAGAAAGCCCAGATTTGGTGATTGATGCAATTACAGTTAAAGGGGTAAAGGATTTAGACTTCGTAGGTGAATTTGTAAAATTTGTCTGGGGTTGCGATGAGTTAGAGATTAATTCTCAACAGTTGTATGCTTGGTGGGATTAACTTATATGGTGAGAGTTTTCAGGGCATCTTGCATAAAATTACACATATCCCGGCTCAACACCAATTTGAATAACTATTTAAGACTGTAGTTCCAAGTTTTTATAGCTAAATCAATATACCAACCTAAATTCTCTGGAGTTTTACTTTTATATGAATTCCACCATGTAAAAGTTTCCTCATCAATTGGTGGTTTAATACCTTTCAAAAGATATATCAACAACTGAAACGTATTTTGTGACCCTAACGAAGCTTGAAATAGGTATTGATTAGCTTTAGTCCATAATGCCATACCATGCCTATTAAATGAGAGTCCGAGATTATTATTATTAGGTTGATTTTTCAAATTAACATTAGTTTTAGTACATACTAACCATTCAACAATGGATTTTTCTGAGAAAGGATTGTTATCTTTAGCTAAGACCAATCCAAATCGTGCTACAGGTATTTTTATATTTGTTTTAACATGAGTAGGCAACCACAAAAACAATATAACGCCTTTGCTAGTATTGGTTATTTCTGCTAATTTTTTATGATTTTCTCCCTCACCAATTGCATATAGTACCTTTCTATAAGTAGAACTAACCATTTCTTTCACTTTTGGTTGAGCCATTAATAATGTTCGCAAAGCTGTAAAATCCTGGCGATACTCTAGAGGTAAGTTACTTATAAAATTCCTAATAAAAATTGATAAACTTATTTGGGATAACTCAAAACTTGTTTGACTCTCAGGTAAACCTAAGATAGGGTAAGGAATATCATAAGTTTTACTACATATTTGAAATTTGGCTGAGTTCTCATGTATTTTGATAGTGAACTCATGAAAGCAAATATCATCTTCAAACTTTGAGGCTTCTTTATCTGTATAGTTATCTTCATGAAAAGCAGGTGCTACCGCTATTAACTTTACTGGTAAAGAGTAATCTATAATATCTGAAAATGGTTGCTCTTGCAAAATTGCTTTTCGATAACGAGTTAACTGAGAGACTAAACCTCTATCCTCTTCATTCTTTAACTCAATTATTACTGGCTGCTTGCCTGATTTAGTAAAACATAATAAATCACATCGTTGCATTTTAATGGTATGCTGACGCTTGACTAAAGCTAAGTCAGGAAATATTTTTTGGAAATTATCTTCAATATAATCTTCTAAATGCAATTCTGACTGAAAGTTGATTTTACACCCTACATATATTAAGTGAGGATTAACTTTTTCTAATTCATCATTAAGCCGTTTAGAGGATACTGTTAAATTTTTGGCTTTCAGGTAGGGCATAAACGTTTATCTTAATAGCATTGTTTTTTGAAATCTATAATTCATCTAGTTTTTTTCGTAGTGCTTCTAAGTCTTCATCAACTACTTGGTTAGCTGTGTAGTTAGATAGTATGACAGGAGATTTTAAATTTATCTGTGCTTTTAAAGCAGCCAATTCCTCATCTACTTCATTACTGGATTCTATTGCTGCAAATTGGCTTTCTAAGTCTGCACCTGCTAACTCTACTAACGATTGACTCTGGGATTCTTGCATGAAAACTTTTGCTTCCATCCTCTCAAATGCTGCCATTGCACTACTGGTGTTCATGCTACAACCCACGTTTTGAAGTCGCTCCTGAGTTTTAGCAGCTATAATTTGGGATTGAATCTGAACTTTAAAAGCTCTAGCTTCAGAAACTTTGCTTTCAAAGGCTGCTAGTTGACTTTTGAGGACATCTACTAAGGCAGTTTGTTCATCTAAATTGGCTTTAAGAGTATTAGCTTTTTCGGTAAAAATCTTTTTTTGCTTGAGTGCTTCTCGCGCCAGATCATCATGACCATTTTGCAAAGCCAGTTGTGTACGTCTTTGCCACTTACTCACTTCAGATTGAGCTTGTTCATACTGTTGCCGCGTTTGTTTTTGAGTAACCATAATTGGGATTACAGCTCGACGTAACTTTAACAACTCTTGCTGCATATCCTCAATAGCTAGGTCTAATAGTTTTTCTGGGTCAACTCCTCGTTGAAGTAGCCGATTTAAGCCAGCTATCCCAAGCCCAACTACAGAGCCAGCAGCGACCATAGGAGCCATACCAACAGCAAAGGCAGTTCCCCCCGTGGCAACTCCCACACCACCAATGGCAGCAGAAATACCACCCCCAACAGACGCTCCAATTGCTGCTGCACCAACAGATGAAGTATCCGCCAGTGTGATTAGTCTTATAGCTTCATACAAGGCAAGACCAGTTAAAGCACCTGTAGCAGTTAAAGGAACAGTACCAACGCTCAAGCCAGTACCCTTTGCAAGTATCCCTATTTTGCCAAGGGATGCACCTGCTACGCCTCCTAGTACCGCTAATGCTACAGCGTCTTCATAGTTATCTGTGCTGATTTCGCTCTTAGAATAGTTAAGTTCTGCCTTGACGAGTCGCTTAATTCGACCAAACAGTTGTCCCATAGCACTGTATTTCCTTATACTGGTTGTGCATTTGGAAAGTAGTCTGCACCGTCTCAGCTTAAACTAAGTAAATTTTTTCTACTTCGTAGTAATTAATGAAAACTTCCTTACTCTTCTTAAATTTTGTATAAAGTTTGGTTTACTTATACTAATTAGCACAAGTAAAAAATAACTGAAAGCAATTTAAAAAAAAGCTGCCAATGACATTGATTAATCCTTTTGAGTTGCCTTGCGTTCAGTTATGTGAATTGAAAAATCTTCCTAGTTGTACTGCTATTTACTTTGCAATAGATTCAGATAATCGGCTTCTCTACATAGGACAAGCTACTAATTTAGCAGCCAGATGGAAAAATCATCATCGTCAATACCAACTAGAAGAGATTGATAAAAAATATCCAGTAAAGATAGCTTGGATAGCTTGGAATGATTCAGGATTAGCAGAGGCAGAAAAATATTTAATTAAAAAGTTTCATCCTTTACTCAACGGAACAGAAGTTGAATCTTCTATGATTATTCCTTCAGAGCAAATTTTTAAAGAATTTTTAAAGAGTTTATCTAGACGTTTAATTATTACTGGTATCCAATATAAAAGCAACGATGAACTAACAAATGTTTATTTAAAATATGACTGGACAGACTGTTCACCAAAAGGAACAGCAGCAAGGATTAAAAATTTTATACAAGAGAATAAGGATAAAAATACCAGTCTAAAATTTCAGTGGAATAGATACGGAAGAATATTTGGGGAAGTTGTTCGTCCAGGTAGTAGAGCGCAAAAAGTAAATGCTCGGAAAAATCTTTCATACAATAATTATTGGCAAGTCGCTTGTAATGGAGTTCTTATTCATATCACTCCTACTCATTACTATAAAAATTTAAAATTGAGTACGGATACTAAAGAGCTTGCTGGAATTAAGTTACGAGCGCTCACTAAAGTTGGTTTAGCCGAAATGAGCAGCAAATATTCTCATGAATTTTTGGGTATATGTTTTTATGAAAAAGATCCTATTCCATTACTTTGGATTAATAAATAACTAGACCAAATTCAATTTTAATTACAATCATTAGGGCATAGGTACGATATATAGTTAGCAGTAAACCTATTTAGAATCTCGTAGAATCGCCAATTAAGATTGCTTCCACCTCTCCAATGAGATATTGGCAGAGGTGGAAATTTACTGTTGAATGCTTTTTATACCTTTATGAAGGTACCCCAGTTACTTCAGAAGCAGCCTCTGCTTCTACATCTGGTTTAGGCTCCTTGGGCTTTTTCTCGAAAATTTGCAGCCCTGCATCAACTACTTCAAACCCATTTTCTGTCATGTTAGGGCTTGGGCTTATGAGTAGACGACCACCCAAACGCTTGACGTAACCGTTGTGAGGGATTGAACTTAAACACCCAGCAATCTCGCCCTGTTCTGACATAGAAAGTGCCGAAGTTCCGTAGAGCAACACTGTCCCCAAGTTTTAGAGATTCATAAATTTCTTCAAGGGTGGCATCAATAATTTCTTCAACTGCTCCAGTAGGTTTACTCAAACGTTGGGAAACGCGGCGTACCAGTTCCTTTTTATCAACAGACATCTTAGGCGGATTGATACTAACTTTTCTTGGCTTCATATAAACTTCGCACCCTAACTATTATTTAACCCCAAAGGCATTTATAAGGTATTTAGAAGGATTTCTTAAAAAAGGCAAATATAAGGTAAACCAATGGCATGGAAATGGCATAGCAATGGCAGATGTAAGGATTTACTGCTGCCTCAAATTAAATTTTTGAAAAATTTGGTCATTTTGCCAAAAATAAGGTTTCGCAATGGCATTTTAATGGCATTTATAAGGTAAATCAAAGGTAAATCTAAGGATGTGTACCCCAAAAGCCTCATAAGCGACCCTGATTTATCCGCCCATTTTTCCTGACCCAAACTCTCGCACAGTACGCAAAAAAGTTTTGACGGCGATGTTGCAAGCGTACTTCAAAGAATTGCTCAATCGAGTAACTGCTTGAGCAAGTAAATCTGTAATTCCAACTGTGAGACACAGGAAATCACAGCAGTCCTTAAAGTGTTTTTGTCAGCACCCTGACTCTTGAGAACAAAAGGCCACCAGCACATCCTTAAAGTGTTGAGAACAATTTTAGTCAGACCTCTGCCCGACATAGTACGCTCACGCTCTCGTAAAAATTGCAGTAGCTGACCATCGCTACTGTCATGACTACGCTTAATCGAAAGCACTTCCAGATTAGGTTGCTCCATATTCTGTATTCCTACCAAATTAAAGTAGATTATTAGTAAGCCATTGTTTTAATTAATACTAAAAATTTTCCGATGTCAAAATCCCCCGTAAACACCCCGTAATCACCCCTTTAATATACCAAACGACTGTCAAACCACAGTCAAAAGACAGTCAAATCTCCCCTACCCTACGACTGTCAAACGACTGTCATTTTCCCCTCTAAAGGGTGAGTTGAGGGGATTTTTGCACCAGGGATTGTGAAGGATTTCTACCCCAAAAGTGGATTTAGGGCTGGGGTATAATGTATACCATACTCACTATGGTTTCACGCCCTGCGGGTGGCTGCGCCATCCCTCGCTGCGCTCATGACACGAAACCGTCGTTCGCCCTACGGGGTTTTTGAGTAGTACAAAGTGCTGCATTTGTAGTATAAATCCTCTATGTCGCCCCTGACGATTCTCAGGATTGAGAAACTCAAAACATTTGGTAATGTGGCTGGAAGTGATGACCATGTGTTAAGGAACAGAGAAACACCCAACGCAGATCCAACTAAAGAGAATGTCCGGTTGATTGGGGAAGAAGACTCACGCTCTTTAGAGGAGATAGTCAAAGAGAAAATCTCTGCGCTCAAGCATCGCCCTCGAAAGGATGCGGTGTTATGCACCGAAATGTTTCTCTCGGCATCGCCTGAATATTTCCGCCCCTTAAATCCATCTGTTTCTGGGCAATGGTCTGATTCACTGATGCAACAATGGGCGATCGCATCTCGTGATTGGCTAGCTCAAAACTATGGGTCAAAGTGCGTCAGGGCAGAACTGCACCTGGATGAAAGTACCCCACATATCCACGCCTACATCGTGCCAGTCAACGAGAAAACCGGGAGAATCAGTCATGACGCGATGTTTGGCGGCAGAGGTGGACAGGGAAGAATCAAGTTATCCAAGCTCCAAGACAGTTATGCTGCTGCACTCGCTCCTTTGGGCATTGAACGGGGGGTTAAGGGCAGTAAGGCAACCCACACTAAAGTAAAAGAGTATTACCAAGCGGTTAATAGTGAACCACTCACCGCAGTCCTGGGGAATAACCAATTAGCACCAACGCCATTTGAATCAGCTAGTAGTTATGTAGCCAGGATTCAGTCAGATGACCAGTTCCAAGCAATTAACCACCAATTGGCTGACCGTAAGTTTATGCAACAGCGATTAGAACGGGCAGAACAACGGGCGAGGGCTAGCGAGAAGGAGCGGCAGCAACTAGAAAAACGGGTACGCGAGCTTGAGTTAAAGACTCAACTTCTGCGCGACTTGCCCCTGGAGGATGTTGCCTGGGAGTTGGGGCTAAATCATGATCATGAAAGGTGGAAAGGCCACGGACACATCATTAATATAGATGGGTCGAAGTTTTATGACTTTGCACCCGAACACTCCAAAGGCGGTGGCGGTGCGATTGATTTGGTGATGCACGTTAACAACTGCAATTTCCGGCTGGCTCTTGTCTGGTTGCATGAGCGATTTGGGGAAGCTGGGGCAGAACGGGCGGCTCTAGCTCACGCTCGTCAAGTGACTACTGAGATTATCCAGTCAGAACCTCGTCCCCAGTTCCAGCTAAGAGTTGAGGATGAAGCCAATTGGCCAGGAGTAGAACATTACCTTACCCAGAAACGGGGCTTACCCCAAGATTTTGTGCAACTTCTACACAGCACTGGACTGGTTTATGCTGATGACCAACAAAACGCTGTGTTTGTGATGCGGAATCTAGACGGACAACCAAGCGGTGCATTCCTGCGCGGGACACGCTCCGAGAACAACAGTTTTAAGGGTTATGAGAAAGGGACTAAGCGGCGTAAAGGTTGGTTTTACTTCCACTTGGGTGGACAGCCTACTGATGCAGTCGAGAAATTGGTGCTTTTGAAGTCGCCCATTGATGCCATCTCCTTTGCCATGCTGGAGTATCAGGTTCAAGGTGCGCCAACGACTAGAACGCTCTTTCTGGCAGTAGATAACCCCAACAGCTTACCAGTGGAGCAATTGCGGAACATTCCTCTTGTACAAGTGGCATTTGACACAGACAATGCTGGCGATGCAGATGCACGGGCTGTATTGGAACTACTGCCACAGTCCAAAAGGCTAAAGCCCAAAGCCAAAGATTGGAATCAGCAGCTTCTTGATTATCAAAAGCAGTTATTTCAACAGCCAAACCAAAGCGAGAATATGACTCTCTAGCTAACAGTCTCTATCACTGCTGTTCAAAGATGAATAATATTGAGGCTGGGGAGTTGGTCTTTGGGTGGATAGGTTCGATTAACTTGAGTAATCGGTAATTGCGCCGATGAAATTCCTCAATCCATGATGAAACTGTTCTAAAGTACCAAGGAGCCGGATGAAATTCTTCGTCTCCTATTCCAAGCCAGCTAGTCTCGCGCCATCCATTCTCGTATGGCAATTCACCACAAGCAATGTGAGGGTGCAGTGTTTGAATAATTATTTTCCCATTCGGCTCTAACAGGCTTTGACCCGCCTGGGCTATCTCAAATACGGTGTTTTCTCCTAGAACAGAAAAGTTACAGATGAAGCAGTCAAACTGTTTTATGCTGCCAAAGCTCTGTAAGGGCAAATCACGGTAGGAACTGACAACAAAGCGCTCATCCCCATTGCCGAGTGCTGTTTCCACCATTTGGGCAATAGCATCTACTCCCCAGCCATCAAACCCACGCTCCCATAGTTCCCGACACAACCAACCTTCACCACACCCTATATCTAAGAATGTTTGTGGTTTTAGTTCAACTACGGCTTTTACTATAGCGTTGTCTGTAACTAGAACACGGCTATCTAGAAGCTTTTGCTGAACTACGCGCGTCCACCTTTCGGCATTTATTGCCCATGATTTGAGGATTTGTTGTTCATTCGTGTCCATAATTCCACTAGAAACGCCTAATTTTCACCTATCTTTGTGCTGTTTCCTTAGCCTTAAGTTTGGTTATGGGCTTTGAGCGCGTTGATTCTTGAACGTTCTTCTAGTGTTAATAAATTCCAAACAGCCGATTTCAACTCAACAGTCCATTTTTCTGTCAGCGTGGCAATCATCTCCCAAGACTGATCCGCAATACACCTTCTAATCAATTCCACATTGCTGAGTAGTTCCTCCTCACTGGTTAATCTCAAGGTGGAACAGGGGGTGGAACGGGAGGTGGAACAGGTTTCTATTGCTTGTGGTGACTGGGTTTTAAGCTCGCCTACAGGTTGTTCCACCCCCTGTCCCTCTAAACTTTTTTGATTTTTTTCTAACGCTGTTGTTTCTTGTGCGGTTATTTCTGGCACTGTCGTTTGGGGCGGTATCCCTTGAGCAGTTTCATTACTGCTATCAAAATTTGGCAAAGTTTGGAGGGAATTTGTGGAACAGGTGGAACACTCTGGCTGTAAGTCTGGTTTAATCAGGGTTTGAGGCTGTTCCACCTCCTGTTCCACCCCCCGTTCCACCCCCCGTTCCACCTCTTGTTCCACCTCTGGTTGGGGTCGAATCCAGGGACGAATTAACCGACCGTTTACCCGTTTGCGATCGCCTCTTGTCCACCCGTGAGAACGTAAGATAGCGGCGACTCGGTTTTGTTCGGCTTTAGTTTGTTTGGCTAACTCAATTTTGAGAACATCGCTGAGGATTTCTCCCACAGATACTTCCTTGTGTAACTCAGCCCAAGCCATCACCGCCGATTCCCATGTGTCGGTGCTTTGGTATTGTTTATTGGCTGCGTCTAACCATTCATCTTCAGTGTCAGTCAGTCGCCATTGTTCACCATTACGGTAGGCAGCTACAGCCGTTGCCCAAATTAAATCCCGTTCTTGCTTGAGTAGGTCAATGGGTATTTTCTTGAATAAGACCTTAATTACCCAAAAGCGACGTTCCCCAGTGGGGTCATAGAGAAATTCATCTAAATTGGTAGTTCCTACTAGGATTGATGGACGGGGGAAATCTTCAATATCAGTACCATAAGGGCGACGCATTGAGTCTTTCTTTCTCGACAGAAACGCTTTGAGTTGGGAGACATCCTTTTTCTTGTAGGCGTTCTCAAACTCAGCATATTCTAAAATCCAATACTGGCTAATTTTTAAAATCTCGTCTTTCTCTGTGCCGTTGAGGTCATCGGTGAAAAATTCCTCCCCAGCTAAGACTTCCCAGAATGTGGATTTGAGGGATTTCTGCTTACCTTGGAGGATGGTAATTTCATCGTGTTTACACCCCGGCTCAAATGCCCTAGCTACAGCTGCAATTAAAGTCCGTTTCATTAGTGCAGCGTGTAAGGGGTCTTTAGTACCGAAGTAACGTTCGGCTAATTTATCCAAGAAATTGACATCTACGTTGGGGTAACGCTGGGCTACTGATTCTAAATACTCAACTACTGGATTGTATGGGTTGGCTAGAGCTAGTTCTAAGACAATGCCTTTAGCTTGTTCCTTGCTGATATCGATATGAACATGAATTGCCACTTTTAAATCAATCCGGTCAAGTGGTAGTCTTTGCCCGTCTAACTCAACTTGCTTTTTGAGGATATTCCAGCGTAGGCGACCTCCCCAGACGGCACGAATAGCATTCAATTTTTGCTCCAGTTTACTTTCGGTGGGCCTATCCCGTTGGGCTTCCAGGGACAGGGTTTTATTGAGCGCATCAACGACGACTCGTCTATCCTCGATGGCTTGTAGGATGTCTTCGGCTGTTGCCCCATCTTGTACCCAGTCTTTAATATCTAATCCGCCATGTTTGGGTAAGTGTGTCCAGTAAAAATCATTGGGTGGGGCATACAACCACTTGGCATCTGGGAAGTCTTCATTAATATCTTCCATGTGCTTTAGCCCTGGTTCGTCACGGTCGGGACAAAGAACTAGGTTAGCACCAACTAAAGAATCTTGGTAGTTACCATAAGCGCGATACTTACCAGCACCGCCGATTGTGGTGGTGGCAGGTATGTCCATTGCCCAGAGAATATCGGCTATTTCCTCACCTTCGACCATAAATATAGGTCTACCAGCAGCGATCGCCTCTTGGACTTCGGCATAACGATAAATGGTGATTTGTTGCTGGTAGGAACGTTTTAATTCTGCTGTCAAGTCTTTGGCTCTATGCCAATGTGTACCTTGCCAATATTCCTGAAAGACATCCTTATCTTTGGTCTTCCCTGGACGAATAACAGTTACTTTGATTAAGGGATTACCTGCTGTGTCGGTGTAAATATATTCTTTCTTGCCTTGGGGACGGGGCGATTTTTTGGCTGTGGCTGGTGCGTAGTATGGTTTGCCGTTGCGGTCAGTTTTAGATGTCCTCTCCCACCCAGTAGCGGGTTCGGCATCTCGATTGCAGACTGTTAGTTCACCGATGGAGTAGCACCAGTCCGGTTTAGAGCAGTGGGGGCAAGGGTTAGTTTTGGTAACTTCTACTGGTTTGGAGGCGATCGCCCCTGGCATAACGGAGCAGTCAACGGTCTCGTTTCCTTTGAACAGGGCTACCATTGTGAAATCCTTTTGAGGTAAATGGTGTGGGCTTTACCTCCCCTGAAGATTCACCAAGGTTTTAATCAAATTTCTCTATAACCCGTTGCTACTGTTCATCGGAACTGATAGCATTAAGTTATAAAGAAATTTGAATATTTTCAACGAGGGGTGTCTTCTCAGACTATTAAACAACTTGCGTCAACAAGTTGAGTCTTGGGGAGGCATTCTTTTCTTATGTATATCGAAGGACAAAATACTTAGAAAAGATGGACTAAGGGTATAGTCCTCTTTCATAATAATTGATCTGAAAAAAAATAAATAGTAAATTGTCACTTTCAAAAAGAAAATAATCTATTTATTCTCCTCAATCCCATACAATAAAGGCTTTTTAAAAATTTTTTCTAATAGTATAAACATAGATTTAATACCACTAATAATCTTATTAATGGTAGTGGTATTAAATATAATTTTGCTTATTTAGCAGACATTTTGAAGATTGGGGTTGTATCAATTTTAATGAATTAGCCGTAGACGAATTCTAAATATTGATAATTATGTACTATTTTGAGGGTGGAGGCGTTAGCTTTTACCCCTTCTGTTTTTGTTGCTGCTCTTGCACCCATTTCTCTATTAATTCTCCCGTAACCTGTTCCATCGTCACCTCTAGGTCAGTACAGAGTTTTTTGAATTCCTTGTGTAACTTCTTATCGATCTTTGTTCTTAAGTACTGTTTCTCAGTCTCCATAAAGTTTATATCGGTTTACCGGATAAATCCATCAGATAACTAATACTTTATCTTACGTATGAATCTATAACTTATTAGTATACTAATCCATTAATCCGTTAACGGATTAAACCATAAAAGGTGTTATTGTATAGATGTGAGCGCAAGACGGACGATAAAAGGCGTAAAAAACCACATTGATATGTTGCTAGGAAGATTGTCAGCCTTTAGATAAACGTAAACGCTTGTAAATAAAGTAATTTTTTCAAAAATCAGGATAAGTGCGAAAGCTGTAACCAAAATAACTACCCTCAAAGGTTAGCAACAGCCACATCTATATATATGCAGTGTGGCTGCTACTAGCTTCATAGGAGAAAGCAAGTGTACAACATTTACTTTGCAGATATTGGCAACTTCACCAGTATTACTGCCCTCAAAGGTGAAAAGCCCCGCGTGATGCGCTCAGTTTTTCAAGACGTAACCTACACCAGTGCCAGGGACTACGACACCGATGATTCACCCAGCGTCAAATTAGACAACAAAGTATTAGTCTTGGGCGAACGTGCCACCAAGCAGAAGAACCCGCAAACCGCCGCCGAGCGAGGCAAGCAGTTACCAGAATTTGTTAAACCTTTCACTCTGGCAGGCTTGCGGCAAGATTTTGAAGGTACTGTCCGGTTTTTAGTGCCAGAGCGTAATCATTGGGATGAAGACACAATTCGTCAAACATTGATTGCCGACCATCAAATCACAGTTAATGGCAGAACCTATAAACACCGGATCAAAAATGTTGAGTTTTACCTAGAAACCGATGTGGCTGTGGTCAACGGTTACAAAAAAGGTTTTCTCAACCTTGAAGGCGATACACTCGGCATCGACATCGGCGGCGGCACTACTAACTATGTTGTGATGACCTCGAATGGTGAAGTGCTGACCCGTCGCTCAATCCCGAAGGTGGGCGGTGTCTCCCTGGCTAACGACATCATCAACTCTGACCTAATGCAGAGTTACGCCAAGCGCGATAATGTTGCGTTCAAAGTGGCCAAGATGATGGATGCAATTGCTGACGGTTCCCTCACATACGGGCGGAAGTATGACTTTTCCTCAGTCTTCCCTGGCTTGTTAGAAAACTGGTTCAACGGGTTGATGGACGGCATTACCACAGCAGCAAATGATTATCTGGCTGATGTCACCAACATCATGCTGATTGGTGGATGTGCCAATTTAGTACGTCATAAATTGAGTGCCAAACCAGGGTTTTATATTCCAGTTGACCCTCATTTGTCCAACATTCAAGCATTGTTAGCTATGTAAAAAAATGCAAGTACGTTTAGCGGCACTCGTAGCTGCAAAAGTAGAGGGAATCAGAATTGCACTCAACTATTCAAAGCTGAGTGATACCGTAAATCTGCTGTTAGATGGAATCAAACATAAATGGGATTTAAAACTCTCTGATTTGTCACAAATTGAGACAAGTGAAACAAGAGTGAGACTAGATAAACGCCATTTAGATTGGTTGTCACAATATGGTTCACAAAGAGGAATAAACATAGCCTCTGCCACAAATTTATTAATTTCTGAATACTTGGCAGGAAATGTAAACCGTTTTCAAACACCTGTTTCTAAACCTGTTCTTCAACAGCCACAAATTCAGACAGAAATCACAACAATTGAACAAACACAAACAATAGATAAGCCGAAAGGTCAAACATTGATGAGGAGTCTTAAATTATGAGTCAAACGCGTGTAGTCCTGGACGAAAAGCACCTACCCAAAGCCAAAGAAATCATTGAACAAACAGGAATCAACACTTACTCTCAGTTATTTACCATCCTGTTGGTTAACTACGGTGACACCCTTGTTAAGTCTTTAAGAGGTAGTAATGAATAACCTAAATAGGGTCTACGATTCAACCCTACTAACCAATTCCAAGGTGTACCAAATCGATAGAACATTGTACCAATACCTGTACAAAACAGGCACAATCCAGCATCAAAAGTACCACTTTCGCCCTCTAGCTGGACAACGAAAGAAAGCTGATTTATTGCTCAATTACAAAGCTTTAACTACTCGTTGTTATGAAGTGGCAGGGATGAGTACCAATGCTTCAGTTATCAGCCAAGAATCACTGCAATTATCAATATTTTGAGGTGAATCATGAACACTCAACCGCTACCAGAATTGATTGCACAAGCCCAACAATTGCTCAACCAAATTCGGCAGCATCCACAGTATCAAAGGTTGAATTTTGATTGCGATGTAACCATCGGTGATGTCAGCCTATTTTTCAATACTCTGCAATGGGAGGCTACAGCTTCAACTGTGGATGTTTCCAGAGAAGGCTTTTTTCAGTGATGGGAGAGCGATCTCGCTTGACTGGACACCGAGCGACCGCCCCGAATGGCATCTACGCATCATAGACACAAAAGGATTGTAAATCATGACGAAACCCATCGGGTACTACTGCGCTCTCACGCCTGGAGATGGAACCTATCTAGACTGGTTGCAAGATACTTATGGTTCTTGTCTTGAAGGTATTAATCGCATTGAAAAACTGCATTTTTTGAAAGCAATAACTGACAATTTAATCGCTGCTGAAATTGCTACCCAAGGACAATATTTACTAGAAGAATCGGCTGATACTATCCAAAAACTTCAAGAGGATTTGTATCAATACACTCCCATAGGCGACCACTTGGGACTAGCAGAAGCAATCATCAATCAACTTAAGACTCAACAATGAAGTATCAAAAACAAGCCATGCTGGGGCTATTGGGATTGGGTTTGATTGCTTCACCTCTGTTCATTAAATTGCCTCAGCAGTTCTACACTTTTTCTGCTGTGTCGGACTTGGAAGCAAGAGAATCTGTTGAACGTTCACGCATCCAACAACGCAAATTAACCAGCGACAAATTGAATGAAACTGGTATTTTACCGACCAGTTTAAAACTGAGAATCAGAGGCTATCTAGACAACCCAAAACGTAACCCAAGACCTGACACCAGCTATTACCAAGAAGATGAACAAGTTTATGTTTATGACTCTTCTGGTCGCTGTATAGGACAGATTTCTGAACGGCGTTGGCTTTGGAAGTATCACTACAAAAATGTCTGCAATTTATCCCCACCAATGGAGCAGAGTAAATCATGAAAAGTGCAGAATATAAGCCGCCAAATGATTCAAACTCGACAGCAGCAACTTCCCCAAAAACTAACAACAAAAAAATCACTAACTACGCAGAAATCTTAGCCGGGTGGATTGTTGATATCATTGCCCTGCCCGTGACCTTCATTACTCATATCGTCGCCCAGTTTGTTACCCCTGGCTCATCTGGCACAAAAATACTCGGTGCAATGGGTTTCTTTCTTGGCATACTTCTGAGTGCTGATGGAATTTGGCAGACACTCTTTCAAGGAATCCCGATGTTCGCGTGGTTTGAAAAAACTTGGATTGGTTGGTTTGGCTGGCTAAAGCTGCCATTTAATCTGTTTTTCTGGCTGGCATTGGGAATTTCGGCTTTAGTTCAGGTAATGGAAGCCCGGAGTTTACGGGGTAAACGCCCAGACCAAGCTCGAAGCGAGTTTGAGGAATCCAAACAGTACACCCTCAGCAGCAAGCCGACTGCAAACATTGACCTGACTACCGCACTGTGGCGGGATTATAAGGTTGCAGGTATGAAAGAACGCCATGCAGGTGGAGCAATTGCACTGTTTTTCTGGCTATTCGACTTAACCACAACTTTTGTAGGTCGCAATCCCTTCGCCTACACCGACCCTGGCCAAATCTTGGGATGTTTAGCTTATAACTTCACCACGATGATGGCTGGAGAGATAGGTTACACGATTTGGCGATTAACTAAATAAGTAAGCAATTCATAGCCCTCTACCTGCAAGGGTGGAGGGTTTTTAATTGGAGAATAACTATGGAATTTTCACCCGATATTCATCAACCAATACCACAGCTGGCCACAAAAGAAACTGCTTCATTACGGGCTGACTATCCCTGCATTGAACACCTGGAAGCGGGTAACATCGCCCCTTGGCTAGTAGAAAGGCTGGATCAATTGTTAGTTCGTGCCAAAACTGAAAGGGCAGGAATGAACTTAGCCAAATGCGTTACTTTAGCAACGGCATCAATCGGGGCTGTTTGTTATGCCACCTCCCCACTAGCCCCCATCGGCGCGTTAGTTGCAGGACTGGGCTACGCTTGGTCAGTGGTGCAAGACATGACCGATTCTCACCAGTTCGCGCCCATTCCCTTTGTGCGTGGTAACTTCCTCGAATTTCTCTCAGCAATGGGTGACAGCGAAGCAAGAGCCGAATGGTTCGCTGGCTCAAATGAAATTGTGGATTTAATGAACCACCTTACACCCTTAGAACGTAGTGAGTTTGTGATGCTGCGGCAGTACACCAACACCCTCACCGATTTTCTCACGGGTGTAGAAGCTGGTAAGCGGTTCTATGCTTACAGGTGGCTGTTGGACAACTTCACTACTTACAGAGGCGCGTTTCCTACTGTTGAGCAGTTGGGTAAACATCTGGCACAGGTAGCCCCTGACCCTAGAATTAACCATGCACAAGTGACTCTAATTCAGCAACAATCCCAACAGCCACAACCACAGCTACCTTCACCAAAATTTACTGAACTGCCACAACCGCAGTTAGTACAGTTGCCCAGTCCACCGCAGTCTCCCACTGCTGCACCAGCCAATGCACAGACAATAGCACCAGACATTCAATCGCTCTTGTCACTGCCACTACACCACAGGGCGATCGCAATTATCGAGGCACTAACCAACAGTGGTTTTGATATCGCCAAGTGCATTCGTGACCAAATCACCGTGATTGCTGGTAATCAGCGAGGTGGTAAGGGTACGTTGATGGCGATTTTAGCCATCCTTAGTAAAGCACTTGAGCCAAATACAAAAATTCACTATTTCACCGCCGGGAGTGACATCTACCCGTTTGCCTGCCATCGCTTATTGTGCAGACTTAGTTATCCCCAATTGGAAGGTGCAAAGGCTGATGCTCTTGTGGCAGGTGATTTGTACCAATACCTCAGAGAAATGGACAACGCAAACCAAAATAGTTACACAGATATTATTTTGGTGATTGATGAAGCGGTCGCGTTGTCTGACTACCTCAGCGATGAGCAGAAGCAATGGATCATTCGCTTCCTGTTCACTCGCGCCAGCAAGAAGGGCGCTCAGATTTTCGTGGTGTTGCATGGTAAGAACCTGACTTCTTGGGTGGGGACGAAAAACACCGCAGGCTTTGGCGATACTTTCAAAAGTGGCGCTACTTTTATTGGCTGTGAGGCGACTAGTAAAAAGCTGTCGCCGCTTAAGTCAATCTCTCTGGCAACTGGGCGGTACTTCCTGGCAGACCCTGACAGTTTTGATAAGCCGATTGCTCACGGTGAAATTGGTATCATTCCAGAATGGTTAAAAACTGAGGTTAATCCTCATTCTGGACAACCAGATCCGGCGCGGACACTGCTTAAATATTTCCCTGAATTAAGAAGTGATTCCCCGGCTTTGGCTGATTCTGTACCACCCCAAGAAAAGCCACAGGATGAGTTTTTAAATCAGGCGAGAGCGTGGATTAATGACAATTGGATAATATCAGATGCACCACCGCCAACTCTGCACCCAAACCCAAGCGATACCGACCGATACCAGCCGACTGATAAGGCTTCTGAGGTTTTAGAATCATCTGGTATCGATACTGAAAACGATACCGGAATCGGTGATACTATCCCAGAAACGGGCGATTTTAATACTCTTGCTGACGATACTGGAATCGATACTGACCGTCGCTATACTCCTGCTTTCCTGACTTCTGAACAACTGACTGGCATCGTAAAACAGATGGCTGATAAGAAGATGTCGCAGACTCAAATTATTCAATCCCTCTGGGGAGTAGAGAAAAACGGTAAGGGTTGGAAGCAGGCTTATACCGAATATAAAGAACTGTTCCCATGAGTTATGTCGAACAGTTAATAACTAATACCCCTACTAAAGCTAGGGGTTTCTTGCTTTCGCCCCCGGATTAAGAGGCTGTTTCGATTTTTAAACAGAGACGCAGTTTGCCACATTTAACACTGTTAAGTAGCAGCATTGCATTTTTAGGTAAAAAATTACATAATTATTGAACTGGCTTTTACATGATTTTACGAAGCTTTCAAATCACATTACTTCGGTAGGTCATCGGTTACTCTGTGGAAAAATATAATATTCCACAAATATGACACCCCTTTCAAACCTGCATGGTCGTGTATTAGAGTACCTGATAACAGAAGTAATAATTAGGACGCATCCAGGAGTAAACCTAACAGTTAGAGCTAACAATGCTCAACTTAGAGATGCCAGCAAGTTAACAGACTTAAAACCACCACTCTTAAATGAACTGACAAGTGCGGCTGATGCACTGCTGCTACTCTGGCTTAATCCTCAGTTTCAGTTATCCCAGCAACCATCAATCACAGTAGATCGATTACCAGATCAAAATCAAAATGACGTTACTGACATTCGCCTAACTTCAAAAGCATGGACAGTTAATCTGTCACTCAAACACAACCATACCGCACTCAGACACCAACGCCCTGGCACAACTCCAGTTCACTGCGGTTACGCTAAAAATGATCCACAGATGCAGCAGTTTAGACAACAATACCAAGCAACCACACAAGAGTTTATGCAATATATCGGGCAGGCAAAGCTTTTTGCAGAATTACCTCCTGCTTTGATTGAACAGCATTTATATACTCCCGCTTGCGGGGGGACAAAATGGTCTAGAATGCTTATCTTACAAAGAGTGTAGCAATTTGTGGTAAAAGAAAAAGAGCATTTATTCGCAATAAGCTCTATTTAA
>NZ_JACJRV010000055.1 GCF_014697475.1 Nostoc sp. FACHB-152 | reverse complement strand
TTAACTTCGCCTAGTCTGGGTACTGGTGTTGACATCTCACAATATCATTTTGATTTAGTATTCGGTGTCTTCCATGCCGTCAGTCAAACCGCCACCGAATGTGCTCAACAGCTGTATCGCTATCGCCCGAAAGTGCCGATTCATGTGTGGGTGGCTCCCAAGCCACCATTCGGTTACAAAGAAACCAACCCTACCAAAATCAAGGAACGTTTACTCCAAACCAACGAAATTACTGCTTTCTTAATCAAAATCGACCGCGAGACTGGTAAACGTGGGGTTGAGAAAGATTGGGCTTTGGACGCTTACTGTCAAATTCAAGCTTCTCGTCATCAATCAATTAACAATCTTCGGGCTGATCTGCGATCGCTGTTGTCCGATATGGGCAATACTATCGTCCCAAAGGGAGATCATATTGATGTTGAGGCTTGGGAATCCTTAAAATATGCGGCTGATGCTCTAGATGCAGATCATCATCAGTCCGTTGCCAAAGCAAATACCATCTCCAGAAGTGAGTACCGCGCACGGCAAAGTCAGGATTATCTTTCGCCTGATGAATTTTTTGAATGTGAGAAGTTCCGTATTTGGGATTCCTACGGTATGGAAGTCACCGAATCTCTAGTCGAGAAAGATAACGGCGGTCGGTTAATAGGTGCGATCGCATCTTTAGAGTCCATCTTATCTCCATCCCAAGAGAGGCTCCTTGATTCTCGGACTAACCAACAATACCCCGCACCACCAGAATTTGTCAGTGCTAAAGACTTGCAAGAGCGAAATAAATTACCTTTCTGTACAGATTGGGGAAATTACTCTGCTAAGTGGCTGGCTAGATTTAACTTAGGACTGCATGACATTCTCAAACGATTAGTCACAGGAGAAGAAATTACTGCTGCCGACGAACAACTATTAAATCTGACCCACAGAGCTAAAGAATGCGCTGCTCACATTAAGGCAATTCTTGGTTTTACTGTCCCGCCTGATTGTCAACCGATTTGGCTGTTGGCCACCCTAGTCCAGCAGTTGGGGCTAAGTTTAGATTTTCGTAAATCTGGGCCACGTGGAATGCAGGTTAAACTATTTTCGCTGTCAAAATCCGAATTGGATTTTGCATTACAAGTTATCGCTCATCGTCAACAGCAACGCGCTGATTACGCTCAAACCCAGTCCTTACAAGGGTTTGAGCCTGTTTCTTTTCCCGTATCCGCCCCCCCCATAAATGGTATAGAGAATCCCTTAATTGAGGGGGCGGATACTACGCCTTCTTTAGAAGTAAAGGAGAAAGATTCTTGCCCCGAAGCCTCCGAGTGCGATCGCACCACTCTACTTCATTGTGTAGAAATGCTTCGCTCTGGCATCGCTTTAGGAGCCGAAGCCATCAAAGGAATTCTCAAGCGATGGGCCAGTGATTGGCGATGGGAGGTGGTGCTGGAGTTGGATGCTTTAGCGGCGAATGAACTACGTTCGGTTGAGACATTAGTACCGGAATTTTACTCCTGGTTAGATGAATTGGTGTTGCCAATGGAGGGTAGTGCTGGGTATTAGTTATTGGTGAGAGTGAATTTCAAATTGTTGCTATGGCAACCTCGATACAATGAGATTTCTAGTTTCAAGCATTTGCTGATGTGAAGAGGTAGTCACATGGATTTGTTTGTTCGAGAAGCTCAAATCGATGATGCCGAAGCGATTGTCAATTTACTCAACCCGATTATTGAAGCTGGAGTATATACTGCACTCACTACCCCATTCTCCATTGAAGCTGAACAAGAGTTTATTTCTAACTTTCCTCGGCAGGGTATTTTTCTGGTCGCGGTCTGGCGTGAACAGCAGAAGATTGTGGGCTGTCAAAACGTAGAACCGTTTGCCACCTACTCTCCAGCATTTGCTCATGTTGGAGTCATTGGAACTTTTGTCGATCTTTCACATCGGCGGCAAGGAGTAGCTAAAAGTTTATTTCCAGCTACATTTGAAGCTGCACGTGACAAAGGATACGAGAAACTGTTTTCATTTGTGCGTGCAGATAATGCAGCAGCATTGGCAACCTACCTCAGCCAAGGGTTTTACCGTATTGGTACAGCACGAAGACACGCAAAAATTAACGGAATATATATAGATGAAATTATGATCGAAAGATTTCTGTGAACGCTTTCCATAATTAGCTAAATTCCGGTAGATCAGGGAGAGCCATTAAAAAAAGCAACAGCTTTAACAAACACCGTTCGTTCGGTTCGCGGACAATACCGTTCGGTTAAGATATCTCTTCGTTAAAATCGCAGAGGCGCAGAGGAGAGGTTACTGTTTATTCTCCCCTGCGACCCTGCTTGCCTACACAAGTAAGTTTCTTATCCGAACCTTATTGGGTTGGGTTCGCGGACTAATTGAAAAAATTTCACCCCAAGCCAAGAAGGTTTTTAGCTTTCTCTGTTCTACAATCGCCCAGCTAGCAGCGTACTAAAATAAATTTTTACTGTATATACAATTTCTGTACCATATCTACACACGCTGTTCACTTCCTGGCGAAGATTAAAAACAAGGTAGAGTAAGGCTTTCTATACAATTAGCTCCAATCGTATGTACATAATGAACAGAGTCGTTACTGGGAAAGCTATAGAGCTAGTAATAATTTTCTGTACAGTAGCCCCAAATGCTTATAAATCCGGGAAATAATTGGGCTTAAACGCGGTAAGCTGTCTATACCAGGGTTAAAGGATACAAATATGACAAATGTAGAACGTGAATCGATTAATTTCCGACTACCCAAAACCCTGATCAAAGCACTTCGTAAAGCGGCACGAGAACGTAAAACAACCGTCACACAGTTGGTGATCCTTGGTATACAGCAGGTTTTAGGCGATGCACCAAGTACAAAAGAAACTGTAGAAAATCGCTTGCACAAACTTGAACAAGAAATTCTCCTTTTACAAGCTCAGATTGACAAGCTTTCTCAACCCAATCAAAGCAATATTGAAACTAAAGTGGAAGAACTATCTATTAAAGTGGCACGATTTGAAGGGGTATTGATCCAAATGCAAAATACCATTAACACATCAAGGTCACGCAGCAAATCAAGCACTTACCCCTACCAAGCTCAAGCACCAGTCAAGCTTGAACCCCGGAATGCAGAACAATTAGCCTCGCGTCTTGGCACTACTGTATCGACCGTCGAACAAAAACGTGCAACTATGCGCCCGAAGGACTTTGAACGCTGGACACAAGACCGCGATTTGGGTAATCGTCCTTGGCGTTTTAATGAGAAAGATGGGCTTTATTACCCAGTAAATTGACAAAATGGAACAATGGCACTTGCCTGTTGCTGATCTCAAAATCGGACAAAGGGGAAAATATTTGATGGTCACAAGAAAAGGGTTTCAACAAAGGAAGCACGAGCGGCGAGCGCTCCTTGCGGTAAGAAGAGTATTTAGGCTACCGTCGAAGGTATAACATCGGTGAGTACACCGTCTGATGGAAACGGCTGTGCATCAAATATAGGTTTTGCATTAAATCGACATTTGATTTTAATTTCAACACTCTTGAGACTGCCTGTTATTTCTATAGCTTCGACATCATCTATGACAGTGAACAAACTTTTCTTTTCTAGCTTTGTATTTTTCACGAATATTGTCCTAGACAGAATGCTGAGATAGTACCATTTTTTTCGGAAGTGAGATCGCCCCTTGAATGTCGAGATAACTCTATTTTCCGTCGAGTGCGAACGCTACTCAAGAAGAGGGAGAACTCACAGCAATGCTAGAATCACCAATACAAGTATACTACTATTGTTTTTATGACTGAACCTGCTAGCACCCACTCCCACAACGCCAGTACCACAAGCCCAACTCAAGAATCACTACAGCTGGCCCGTCGATTTTCACGCAGCAATTGAAGAGTTTAACTGGATGGTAGATTATGTGAAGTTTTGCGAGTTGTTGGAATTGGAACCCAGCGAGTATGCAGATCAGCAATACCAATATTTTCAGCAATTAGCGGAAGCACTTACAAGATTTGATGCTGAAGCACTTGCTTTGATGATTGATGTTGGGGAAGGTAATGGGTGATCTTAGAGGCGCAGGTTAATTAGTTAAAGCTGTTGCGTTTGCGACTTCAGAAAATCGCGTTGCTCCCGTTTCAAGTTTAGGTACTGCCGTCCTAAAGCTATCCATAATAAGTTATGTAAATGATGGACTAAAACTGAGAGATTAATGCTAAGGAAAAGCTAAGATTAATTATGAGCAGTTGTATAAGAAACGCTCCAATAGATCAACTGTGCTACAACCAAATCAAAGCTTAAGAAAATTGCAATAGGTCGGCAATCGGCATGGGGAATGTCGAAAAATTTGTGCTATCAAAAAACTAGATTTTTATCGTAGTTTTTATCGGACAAAAGATAAGGGTATGTTATTTTGTGTTGGGGCGGTTTGTATTAAAATGTAGTACATATAATACAAAGATCCGGGATGTAAAACAGCGATCGCTGTTGTTACAGGAGCAGATATTCTGGGTGGAGAAGTACAACAGTATCGCTGACCAGCTTTAGAGGAAAAATATTTAGTCCTCGATCGCCTCAACACCAAGTTGCTTCAGTCGCTCAAGGTTATCCTTCATGGTGTTGATCGCTTCTGGGGAGTGTCCCTGCCAATCCATGACCTCGCCCATGACCCGCAGTGGCTCCCTCGAACGGTATGACTTCGTTGGATTACCTGGGAATTTTTTGTCGGTCACATTGGGGTCATTCTCGATAGGGCCGAGCGGTTCCACGATGTAGATCCGGCCGCGTCCCTCGCCGAGAGCTAGTTCAGCCCCCCAGGTTGCGGCATCCAAAGTGGCAGCCAGATAAACGTAGGTCGCCTTCTTGCGCTGACCGTAGTTAGAGTGATAACCGGGTTTGATTAGGTCTCCTGGCTTCAGGTCTGCTCTTGTGCCATGATAAAGAGTCAACTGCGTGACTACTCCTGTGACCCGCAACGGTTCGCGGGAGCGGTATGACATCAACAGATGCTTCGGAGACTTCTGCTGGGTGGGTTCGGGGGCATTTTCAATCTGACCGAGCGGCTCTACGATGTAGACTCTACCGTGACCTTCGCCGAGAGCTAGTTCTGCCCCCCAGATAGCCGCATCCAAGTTGGGGGTTAGGTAAACATAGGTTGCCATCCTATCCTGCTCACTCACATCCGGGGGATTGCCGGACTCGATCAGGTCTCCTAGCTTCAGGTCTGCCTTTGTACCGTAGTAGAACTGCTGCTTCCTCAGATCGTGGATAGCTGCCATCGGCTTGCTCCTTTTACTGTTCGACTGCATTGAAATCACGGGATAGTTATAACTCTCCCAGGGGACTAATACATCTTTCCAATAGCCGATCAAAAGTTGGTGGCTTTTATTGTCATGAGAACTTACGTTGGTAATTGATAAGACTTAGAGATGATAGAAATTTAACCGAATATTGTAGAACTAACGGCTAATAAAAATCAAGAGACTTTAGTACGGAAAAAAACAGTACTTTTAGCGATTCCTGGGAAATGGCTAGATATGTCATACATAGTAATAACGCTATAAAAATCTAGAAGCTAAAAAACTCAAAACAAATTGCTGAATCTGAAAAATGGTGAGGATATAGCTAGATATTTATAGATAAAAATCTATGAATAAGGTCAATGACAAAAGTATGGCAGTTTTGGGAATTTGAACATCCATCAAATAATACTGTCCGTGTGATAGCGACACCTGAAGGGCTAGAAATATTTGCTAAAGATGTATTTCAAATACTTATACCAGAACTGAAACAAGAAAAAATAATACCTTTAAAAATCAAGTCGAAAAAAAGGTCAGTTGTTTTAAATTGTAATTCGGGGATAGTAACGATTGAGACTTTAAACTCTCTGGCTATTTATAACTTAACAAGTATAGTAGAACCCGTTTTAGTTAGACAATTTATGCAATGGGTAAGAAGTAAAGTTATGCCAATTTTTCAGCAAGAGTTTATTTAGATTTTGACAGATGTTATGAAAAGGAGAGATAAAAAAATGACAGATGCTATTAATAAAACAGAAACAAATAATCAAGGGCAGGAAAATAAGGATGCAACCATAGTAAGTCTAAAAAAATATCAGCGAAGATTAATAATTGTAACGGGAGATAAAGGAGGGGTAGGAAAATCTACATTTGCTAGAGGATTAGTTCAAACTTATATAGATGGAGGCGTAAAATTTATAGGATTTGATGCAGACAGTTCTAATTCCCAATTATTAAGATTTTACGGAGAACAGTGTAACCTGGAAGCTTTAGATATTTTTGAAAGTGGAAGTATAGATATATTTTTCAATGACTTAAGAGGAAAAATATTTCCCAAAATAGTAGATGGGAAACAAGCACAACCGGAGAAACTATTTTTACTAGAATTACCTCCACAATCTAGAAGAATATTACAAGAGTTTATAGAAAGAATGGAGTTTCTGAGGATACTAGAGGAAGATTACGATACAAGAGTAACGATGGTAGTAGTTATTAGCCGGATAAGTGATTCAGTAAAGCAGCTAATTAATCTCTATGAATTTTGCGATAATAAAGTAGATTATCTAGTAGTAAAAAACTTATTTTTTGGAAAAGAACAGCAATTTACCAGATACGATAAATCAGAAGAAATCAAAGATATTAAGAAAAAATTAAAATCTCAAAGTCTAAAATTTTACGATATAAATATGCCGGATTTAATAGAACACGCCTACGATCACTTGGATGCAAATGACCTAACATTTAGGCAAGGGACAGAACAGATAGAATATCCGGCTGTCAAAGGAAGAGTATCATACTGGCTCAAAGATTTCAAAGAACAACTTAAACCAGTAAAAGGAATATTAGGGCTAGATGAAGTTGAACTGTGAAGAACAGGGTGTAGGGGGCAGGGTGTGGGGTGTAGGTGAAGAGATAGCTCCAAGCACCCTTGGGATACAAGCCCCATCTTTTCAAGACGATAACATTGGAGGAGCCTTGTCACCCTCACCAATGCAGTCTTCTCTACGAGAGGCTACGCCAACACTACCCCCAACCCCCTACACCCCATACCCTATTCATGACAAAAGAATGATTATGACAGTAGGTGATTCTCGTGTAGGAAAGTCTACAGTAACTAAATTACTGGTTGAGCGTTACCAAGCCCAAGGGCAGAAAATTCAGTTGTATAATCACGACCAACGCAATAGATTAAAAGCGTATGAAAATTTAGTGCCAATTAAAAATCTAGACTTTTTTGGAGGTGAGACAGACACAATTCTCAAAGATTTAAATAATCAGGATTTAAAAATTATTCTGGTGGATATGCCAGGGCAGTATGTAGATAAAATCTGCGAGTATATCGACAAAAGCCAATTGTTAGATTTACTAGTTGTATATGGATGGAGATTAACATTTGTCCAACCAATTTCTCACAGGAAAGACTGTCTAGATTATTTGCAACAATTAATAGATACAGCCACAAATAACGCCAACTATGTAGTAGTAAAAAATCAACATTTTGACTGTAGTTTTAGAGAATACTGCCGGACAATGCAGAGTAAACTGCCTTTCATAGGGGGTGCGGAGGTAGAACTGACAGCCCTGCATCGAGATCATTATCAAGCGATGGAAGAATTAGGAAAACCTTATTCTAGTTGCTATCAAGATACATCAATATATGTGATTTACAGAAGTTATATATATAGATGGCTTAAACATTTCTTTGATTCAGTAGATAATTCTTCAGCCAGCAAATATTTGGGGATGACTAGATGACGGCCAAGGAAATATTAAAAGGATATTCAGAAGCAGAGCAAAAGCGGATAGCACAACTGTGCCATGACATAGGGATTACTAAAGATGATCCGATGTTTCAAGTGATGGCAACAATGGGCAGATATGAGGAGACAATGATTGACCTCCAGGCAAGAATGGAGGCAATGGTGGAAGCTTGGGCGACATTGATAGATCAGAAGTTGGAAAAGACAACTAAAACAGCACAATCAATGCACTATACAGTAGTCTCTTCGGCTGTGCGAGATGAAGTTAAAAAGTTAAAGCCTAAAGCATCAGGGTTAAAGATAGATATGAACGGCTGGGGAATAGGGCCAGTATCAGCTGTGTGTGGAGTAGTGATGGCAGTTGGAGCATTATTAGGTTCTCTAACAACGTGGAATATCGTATCGAATGTAGGAACAAGCCAGTCAGTAGTAGTATCAACGCAAGATTTAAGCATTTTAGAATGGGCAAAATCCCCAAGAGGTAAACAAATGTATCAATTAATCTTAAAAAATGAACAAGCGATAGAAGCTTGCCAGCAGGAGAATAAATTGCAAGGTTACTGCCTGATCCAAATGCAGCGCAGGAGAAAGTAGCTAACTGACTTTTAAAGAGTCTTCGATATAGCCAAGCTCTTTAGCTTTGATAATGGCATTAACGCGATCGCCAACACCAAGTTTAGAAAAAATGTTAGTGCTATGACCTTTAACGGTACTTTCAGTAATAAACATCTGTTCGCCTATCTTTTTATTAGATAAGCCGCCGGACATAAGGCGGATGATTTTGATTTCGGTTCTAGTGAGGCGATCTTGATAACATTTACCTTTAATTCTCTGAGGCTGAAAAAAACTTTGAAAACTTCTTTTAGCAATGTCAGGGTCAAAAAAGTTTTTGTTGTCATAAGTAGATTTAATGGCTTCAATAATTAGCCCTGCATTATTTTTTTTGAGGATATAAGAGTTAGCACCTTTTTCTAAAGCAGCCTGAACAATATCTTGAGAGGAATGAGAAGACAAGACAATAATTTTCAGATTAGCGTGGTGCTTGATTTGGTCAATAACATCTAAGCCAGTAATGTCAGGCAAACCAATATCAACTAAAACTAGATCAGGATTTAACTGCTCAATAAGTTGGATACCTTCAGAACCAGTAGAAGCAGCACCAACCATTGTCATGTTCGATTCTCGATTGACAGCTGTAGAAATGCCCAGGCGGATTAGTTCTTCATCTTCAATAATTACTAACCGAATCATATAGATTACTTCAAGTGTAAGCCATCTCAATATTTATAACATAATCGGTAATATTAAATATTTTAATTTGTTCACAAATAAATAGAAGTTTAAAAAAGTTAATCAGGAGTGTGGAGCCAGATCAAAAACCCAAAAAGTATTAATACCAAAAGTAGATAGTCAGCGAAGATTCATTGATTTAAAATAACAATATAATAAAAATTAATTTAAAAAATAGTAAGAATTCAGCACCCAGAAGTCAGAAGTCAGAATTTAGACGTATCTAGTAGATTAGGAAATTGATTTATCAAATATTTCTCCTTATTCTTTAACCCTTCTGGCTCACTTCGACTAAGCTCAGTGACCACCTGGATTCTGACTCCTGAATTCTTACAAAAAATAAAATCTAAGCTCACTGCCAAGAGATGCAAGAACATAAATTGATGTGGAATCATAGTTATGCAAACAGAAAGTCTCGCTAGAGATCCGAATTTATCAGCTTTGCTCCATGATATTCATAACGTTTTCAAGGGGACATCTATAATTCTGGATCAATTAATTGATGGGTTGTACGGGGGATCATTAGATGAGATTAGACCATTATTGATAGCAATATTAGAAAGGAATAATAGGGGAGCTAATCTGATAGAGGCTAAAAGCACAGCTTTCTATGAGATTAACTCCTCAATGGTTACGCAGTTTGATATGTTAGTATTTCTAAAAAAAATGAGTATAGAGTTTTGTCCGATAGCTCAATCTCAATCTTTAAAACTACATTATGAGGCCAGTTCGTCATATAAACACGGAACGCAAGTCAGAGGCGACATGGTAAATATAAGTAGGATGATAAGTAATTTATTACAGAACGCTATCAAGTATACCAATAGGGGAGAAGTGTTCTTACGTTTGCTGGCTCAAGGAGATGATTTGCTTATAGAAATTGAAGATACAGGAATTGGGATTGCTGCCGAACAAATATCTACAATATTCCTGCCATTTTGGAGAGCAAGAGAAAATGAAGTAAGAAATCAATCAGGAATGGGATTAGGGTTATATATTGCTCTGATGGTAGCTCATGCACATGGATTGAAGATGAAAGTGAATTCAATAGTAGGGCAAGGAACAAAGTTTAGTATTGTATTCCCGTATAATAACGGTGTTTATGGCTTAGGGGATGGTAAGATTTGTCCAAAAATACCAGAGGCTAGAAGATGCGCTATCTAGATGATGTCAAGCTTTGGGACAAGATAGAAGCAGTAGTAGAATGGTTAATTTTTGCTTGTTTAGTGATTGCAGCCATCATCAAACTTGGTAGTCAAGATATTTATCAAGTGATGTTCTATATAGTTTTAGCGGCAATAATTGCACCATTTTCAGGATTAGGAAGAATGCTTAAGCGTTATCTAATCGGAGGAATGTTCTTTCTAGGGCTAGTAGCCGGGTACTTTCGTTAATCACCCAGTTCGGCATTGTCATCTGGGTCAATAGTAGGGTGAATATGTGATTGTTGAGTATTATGGACGCGATCAAAGTTGATAATTCGTTGTGATTCTTCTTGCGAAAGATTGTTTTGGAGAATTTGGAACTGTGCTTGAGTGTCTTGTTTGACAGCAGTAAAAGCATTATAAGGAGAGCCGTTTTTGCGGTTAACATTTAGAAGCTGAATTCCTTCTTTCATCCACAACTGTAATTGGTAAGCAATGCCGTCATAAATACGCCCTTGGTTATCAGTATCCTGACCCATATTGACTAGGGTATTCAAAATTGACCCAATAATAGACTTATTGATAGCTTCACCCTCAGCAGGTGTAGAAGCGTGATTTTCACTTTGGATTTTGGGTTCGGTATCTTTAGGTAATTGGCGTTGCTCCCTTTCAATTATTTGATGTAAAAATACTTTTTTCTTATCAGCAATTAAATTATCAACTCTAATGGAATTATTGAGTGCTGAAGCATCTGAGATTGGTTGATTAATCTCAAATTTTTGGAGATATTCTTTGTAGTATTTATCTTTAAGAGACTGCCTGTAATCTTCGATGTTTTGAGTAGTATTAGATAAAGAAAATATTGTTCTGGCTTCTTTTAAAAGATGTTCGCGTTCATTGGTGTCGAGGCTAACAGTCGGTTGTATGTGTGAAGAATGCTTTTCCATGAGTAGCCCTAATCTGTAGGCCATCATGTTATGGGAAATATTAGTATCACGATTAATACTGCTAATGGTTTCTAAGATTGAAGAAGATGAATGATGCTGCATAGTAAAAATTCAATCTGAGATTGCATGAGTTAATATCTATTAATTTTAATTGTTAAGCTCACAACTGGATGTCATCAGAAGTAGACTGATTCGGCTCGTATGACTGGGCTGTTGATTGTTGAGAATAAATTTCGGTTTTGGGTGTATAAGTATTGTCAATAAATTGACGACGCTGTGCCATCAAATCTTGAAGAATATCCTCAAGTGGAGGGAGAGAAATATCAGTCTTGCCCTGATTATGTTGTTCAACTTGACTTTGAAGCAAAATCTTGTAATAAAGTTCGCGTTGTTCGCCAATAGAGAGTTTACCAGTTTTTTCAAGTTTGTCGCGCAGAGGGTAATTATATTGATTTGCAACACTCTTCCAAGCTTTATTCTGTTCTAAGTTGTGCCAATGAGTGGCAATGTCCTGATGCAGAGGCAGATGAGGATCACGAACTGGATCAGAATCGTAGGTTTGTACATCAGTTTGCCCTGCTAAGTGTGTGCGTAAATCATGAATAATCCCAGCTAAAGGAGGAAGTGTAATCGAGGTTTGTCCATTTTGTTGTATTTCATACCAAGCTTGATTCTGGATTTTTTGATAGAGTTCGCGTTGTTCACCAATGGTCAGCTTTCCAGACAGTTGAATTTTTTCTTGCAATTGAGCATGACCATGCAGGGCTACAGTTGCCCAAGAATTGTTTGACTCTAGCTGTTGCCAGTAGTCGGCAAGTTGAGGATGAATAGGAATAGCAAGATTATCAAGTTGAGATTGGTGGTTTTGAGGTTGAACGTCAGGAGTATCTTGAGCGTTAGAACGACGTTTTATCGGTCGCTCTACTGATGCTGAGGATTGAGTATTTGGTGTGGAAAAGTCCGGTGATGGTTGGCGATTATCTAAGTTCTGCCATTGTTTTGAGATATGAGGATGAACAGGTAAGTCAACATCACGAGTAGCATTGGAGAAATTGGCAGCCATTGTTGCTAAAGTTCGTTGAATATCAAGCTTTTGTGCTAATAACCTTAATTTATTTAAGTCAGCTTCAGTAATGGCCATTTTCATAACTTGGTGAGTGATGCCAGTGTCAGTTTGTTTGAGTTCAAACCGAACCGCTTCTCTACCAGTGCCATCATGTTCAGTTTTGAAGAGTTGTAAGATAGATGTATGCTCACTAAAGTTATCTTGGTAACGGATGTGATAATTGCTGAGAGTTAACTCATCACGCTGAAAAGTTGTCAAAGTCTGAGTAAGAATTTTGAGAACCTCGGCTTGTTTGAAACTTTCTAAAAGATTGTGTGTACCACCAGGAGAGAGTGAGGCAAGGCTTGAAGCGATAGTGCGCGGGTCTTCATCGACAGAAGGTAATGGTTTTCCGCTTTTAAGATAATCAGCAACTAATAAAAACTCTTGTCTTTCAATAGGTAAAATACTAATTTGCTGTTTCGACTTTTGCTCATAGGAATTAGCGTCAGAAAGTTTAATATTACCAACATGACCCCACTGATCTGCTTGAAAAGTCATCAACTGTTGTTGATCATGGCGACGATAAATACTGTACTTGTCTCCATGATTTTTAATAATAAAAGCATCAGCTTGATAAGTTTTACCTTCAGCCTGTTCATTAATAATATCAGGTGGCTCAGTTCCATATTTCTTCAGCAGTGCATAAGCGGCAGAAGCTATTTGTTGATTTTCTTTAGCCTCTAAATTTTTTCTAAAAAAATTCTGTTGGTAAAGCGTAACCTCTTGTTTCCTAGACCAAGAGGCAGTCTGTTCTAGTGTTTGAGGGATAGAGGGGATTTCACTTTCAAATAGATCAGTATCAACAAATTCTGCATCTATGATTGGTGTAGTAGGAACTAGGAAATGTGTAGGCGATTTAGCAGGAGGAAGTTTCAGAAATTCATCAATGGGCTGCTCTGTTAGATTGTCAGGAGTTGCTGTCACAGTACCGTCTCCTTTTTGTTCATAAAGCGTTTTGACAGTGCCATCCTTCTTGATAATCGTTAAACGAAAATCAGGCGGAGTATTGTTTTGCCACCATTGGTCAAGAGGTACAGAAGCAGCAGAGATTTTAAAGTAAGCATCTGCCCCATGCGCCACAATCAAATCATCAACACCTTTAGGAGGCCCTGGTAATTGAACGACACTAACCGTAGACCCAGCCATTTCTAAAAGTTGACCAGTGCGGTAAGTAGCAATATTGATATTGCGTTTGGTTTTGGGTTTGGTTTCGTAGTCAAAACAGATTTTGAAGTGGCGATCTTTAGTTGCAAAGACAGCTAACTCAGGATGTAAAGCTAGATTGAAACCATCATCTTGCTTACGATAGCCGTTGTAAATCCCTGGCACACCAATAGCAGCTTCACCTTGACTCAGTAAACAAGCAGCTTTTTTGGCTCCTTCAGTGATTGTAATGGGGATATTGTGCTTCCAGACGCAATACCAAAATCCACTGGCGCGATCGCTATCACTGGGGCTAACTTCAGATTTGAGGTAAATTTGTTCGGCAATGCCATTTGGGACTTCTAACAGAAAAAAACTAGTTTCCGTTTTTGGTGGATGTTCATATTTGATAAACTTCTTGGGTTGAGCGATTGTCTTTTTTGGCTCTTGAGGAGTATTCCTATCTTGAAGAAATTTGAAATAGCCCTTGGAACTGTTTTTTTTCTCAATTTTTTCTCTTGGCTGGTTAGGTTTGTAGCAACCCCAAATTTTCTGTGCTGGTTGTTCTCCCTCTTTTAAATCGGCAAAGGAAGTCGGGTTAACCCCACCACTGCACCACCAACCCCCATGCTCAATATGAGCGTATGTATAAAGTAATTCTTGCTTGAGCCGTCCGGTGTTAAGACGTTCTAACTGAGTGCTGTACAATAAATATTCCCACGCTTCATGCTCTTGCTCTATTGCGTCGAAGTGCAGACTTTTGAAATTCAACTCGGCAATAGATGGCGCGATCGCACTACCGTTGATTAGCTCTTGCCAATGATTTAAGTCTATGTGAGGTGGACAAACCTCAATTACAGCAGGGGAAACAGAGGTACTAAAAGTTGGCTGGGCAAGTAAAGAAGATGATTCATCATGAGGCTCTAATTCGGATGAAGGTGCGACTTCCTCTGCTTTGTCAAATTCTTTGGCTGCTTCAAGTTCTAGTTTAGATGGAGGTTCAACTTCCTCTGCAACTTCATCTAAATGAAAACTATTATTAACTGGGGGTGAATCTGTAATATCTTGCTTTTCTTCCAGTGGTTGGTAATTGTTTTGTGCGTAAAACCAAGCATTTTGACGTTCTAATGGTACAGCCATGAACTCAAGCGATGTAGCAGCAGGGGGAATATTAAGTGGAGAATCGGGAGTTGGTACAAGTGGAGGGGAATCATAGGGAGGAAAGTTAGGAGGTGTTGTATTATTCCCTGACAAAAGAGGCGGGGAATCATAGGGAGGAAAATTAGGAGGTGTTGTATTATTCCCTGGTAAAAGAGGCGGTAATAAATCTTCTAATAATTCTTCGAGTTCGGCAAATTCCTCCTCAACAACTTCTCGCTCAAGCTTTGACCATTTCCAGCCATTATTACCATCAGGAGTCAATGCATAAGTATCTTGCCCTAGTTCAATTTTGCATTTTAAATCAATAGCTTCTTCAATTGATTTATAGAGAAAGTTAGCCAGAGGATAAATAACTGCTCTAACAAAGTGTTGAGTGCTTCTAGCGTAAGCAGAAGTTAGTTGTAAATGTCGCTCATCAAACATAATTATTAAAACTAAAAAATTTAAGAATATGTAGTTACCTAATTACCTAAAATTAGGCAAGAGAGCCAAATCAGTCAAAAGCAGGGATTTTGAAAACAAAAACTCTGAGAACTATTAAATATCTGAGAACAGGATTTACGCAAAACTTCATATTGTTGCCATGTAGCACCAAGGCATCTAATGTCAATGAGATTGCCTTCAGGAGTAACTCGATTAAAGATAATATGAATGTAAATATTATGATGCTGAATATCAAAAAAACAAACATACTGTAAATCATGCCAACAGATGCCTTGGATATATTGAGTAACAATTTGATGGCAGGATTCATAAGATACATGAAAGTAAATATTCTTTAAACTGATTTGGGTATAAATTCCCGGCTTTCTAAGTTTTGGTCTTTTTTGCGCTAAATTCTGAAAATTAGTAATAACTTGAGAAATAGTCGGCTCAATTTCCGGGAAGCTGCTCATACCTATCTTTCTATTTTGAGAGAGTTGGTGAATCATATTGAAATCATCAATAGCAGATTCTTGAATAGTCATTTTCATGGCTGTTACAGATGATATAAATTTCCGGAAAAAGTTAGATTGGTAAATTAGGTTCTTCTTGGTTAATTAAAGTATGAACATCAGATATTTTCAATTTGCTAGGATTTTTAGGAGCAGAATCAGGATTGCTGGGGATAGGAAAACGTTGCTCGATTTGAGCAACTCGAAGAGCTAAATCTTGTTGGTCAGGAAATTTTTGTGTACTCTTTCTAGCTAATAAACTGACAAGCTCATGCCATTTGAGTTGATTGTAGGTATCAATGTTCTCTAAAGGCTGAGAGATTTTAATCTTTTTAAGTAAAGGAACAGACCCCTCAGTTTTATTAGAATACGCAGGATTGATAAAGACACATTTACCAGCTACAAGCTTAAGAAACTGAGCCGATTCAAACAGCTTTTTAGTTTTCTCTTGGTCGCTGGTGGTAGTGTTAGCTTTGCCGCCTCCGGTTGAGCGACTCTTATGCTTGTACTTAATTTCTTCATCACCTAAAAAGCTGGAGAACAATTGAGCCGAGTCATTCTCACCAGGGTTAAAGATGAATTTTGTGCTACAAGCCCCCAAGATAGTTTTAGCGACTTCTCTACCATAGTTCTTCTCCAACTGCCCCATATTCTGCCAGCCCAAAATGCCGCAGAATCCTTCACTTCGAGATTCATTGAGCCACTTATATAAATCCGGCAGGTAAATCGAAGGCAGTTCGTCTAATGCAACGATTAATGGATCTTTACGCTTTTTAGCAATGTTACGGGCGATAGTCATGTGCAAGATGCTAGTCATTAAAGGCGCGATCGCATCTCGTCGCTCACGATCTAATCCAAAGATAATCATCTGCTTACCTTGAATCTCCAAAGGTAAAGTGGTTTTACCGATGAAACAACCAAGAGTATTCTTAGCCATGAAGCGAGTGAACATGATGCTGGCAGTCGCCACAATCCCGGCAACAGTTTTTTCACTAGCGGCGGAACTAAACAACTGACCAAAAGCAATTTTAATCCAAGGATTGAGGTCAGCCGCCATCAAGCGTTTAACCATCTGTTCACTAGAGAGAATGGCAGCAGCAGTCATGACATCAGCTAATTCACCAAACTCTTTAGTGAGCATGAGGATGGCTTGAGTTAACTGATCGCCAGATGGGCCGAAGAAACCATCTTCATTACTGTTGTTCAACAGGCGGAAGTTTTTATTGATAACAGTCGAAATTTGACGAGCAGTTTCCGCATCACTACTATCACGCAGAAAATCTAAAGGATTGCAGACTTCGGATTCAGGGAAACCGGGAGCAAATATATGGACATCATAGCCGTGATACTTAGCATAAGCCACGATTTTGGCTTGTGAGGGATATTTGAAATCATAAGCAATGATCCCAAAACCTTGCTCAATAGCGGAGTAAATCATGGGGTTGATAGCACTAGCAGTTTTGCCACTACCAGTAGTGCCAATTGCGGCTGTTCCTCTCTGGACATCAGGAATATAAAAAGTAGTATTAGTACCTTGATGCGAAGAAGAATGCTGACCAATATAAAGTGCAGCACTGTCACATTGAGGCTGTTTAATTTGTTTAAGGGCTTTTTTAAGTGCAGTAGTAGTTTCCTTGCTTCCGCCCCAGTAGCTAGTAGCAATTTTCTTTTTATGAGAAGCATCGCCAAAAACGACCCTCATCAACAAATAAGAACCAAGAAGACTCAAAAGTGCTAACCCTGATGGAGTAAATAAATGATTGGTGTATCTGCCGATGCTATCGTGAGGGTTTTGCAACTGCTCAAACCGAAATTCTTGGCTATCAGTTTTGTTAGCCGTTCCCAAAGACTTATTCATAAAGATATTGGAAATGGAAAGTCTATAAATTTCCTGCTGTTTCTAGAAAATTAATCTGGAAGTGTTGAGGGTTGACCAAAAATAATTGGGTCTTTTTCTTTGTATTCAATGAAAGGTACAGGCCCAATAAAAAAAGGAGAGCAAGTACGCCCAATAAAAGGGATAGTTTTGCAGATTCTAAAAAACATAGCAGTTTCCAGAGAACCACTAGCTTCATCAATATCCCAAATGACTTGTTTAAAAGCAGAACCAAAAGGATGTCGGCCTGTAGGTTCCTGCCCACGGTTGAGGGATTGTAAAATCCCAAATCCACCCCTAACCTTCTGAACTTTGCCGGAAATCCACTGCAAACCTGTTGTGCTGCCAACACCAGACATCTCTGCATGAGCGCAATTATTTTGCAAACAGGGTACGTTAAATCCTTGTTGATAACTACCGGAGATAGAGCGAGTCCGGTTAGCTTCAACATCTCGAAAAACAATATCGACTTTGCCAACAAAATTGAGGTCAAGAGTACGTAAACCGGGAAAATAATCCCAGGTTAAAGTGTCGAGTCCAGGCACACCATTAACTTTACTATTTTGCCAATTAGCAAAACGATTGATGGCAGTATTTTGAATGTTAGGGATAGAAGTGAGGGAGTAATTTTGTAAATTAATTACTCTCATCAAGGGAATATTCTGAAGCCGGGGATTAGTGCTAGCATTACCAATTGTGCCATTGGCAATCCCGAATTTATTCAAAAAATCACCCAGAGGTTTGACACTAGTTATAGATCGATTTCGTAAAGTAGGAATTGCGTTAACTAAATCAGGTAAAGTTTGCCATTTAGTGGGTTCAAAGTCAATCAGCTTCAGGCGACTTAAACTTAAATTTTGCGTTTGAGAGATTGTAGAAAGGTTTAATTTTTCAATAGCTAAATGGGGAGTTTCAAAATCTCCGAGTTCCATGAATTCGGCAATGCTTTGTCCGGCTTTCCAAGTTCTAGTTTCTCTACCTCTAGTGGCTTGGTAAGTAACACTACCATCAGAGTAGATAATCATATCTTGAAAGCGTAAGCGTGACCAATCAGGTATAAAGCCATTAGGTGATTTAACTAAAGGAACTTGTGAGTAAGCAGGAGTCATTAAAAAACCGACAACTTGATTGAGTAAGCCGTATTTGATAAAACTATGAAGAAATAAACTTCCTAGTAAACCAAATAAAATAAGATAACGTAAAGTATGATCATCAGGAGAATGTTTAGTAATTTTCATAGGTTAATTGTTTCCTGAAGTGAAAAATTCTTATGAACCAAGAGTAATGAGTTTGTTGACTAATTGTGTGGAGACAACAGCTTTATCAGCAGCAGCATTCAGGTCATCACCTTGCTGTAAATAGGTAATTAATTTTTGCAGACGTTGATGCAAATCATCATTAGAGGTAAGCCATTTCTTCCTAATAGCAACAGCCATGCCATTCCTCAAGCTATTAACTGTTTTAATAGTGGTAAGTAATGGTTGCAGTTGAGGGTGTGGTGTTTTCTTGCTATCAACAGCAACATCATTACTGATGACTACTTGGCTGTATTTAGGAGTGCCGTTAGAAGCTATGACGCGAAAACTGTAAGCCTTACGCTCACCTGTATTGGTCTGTGTGATCACTGTTAACAGAGTGCTTGGGGTTTGTGGTAGACCTGGGATATTAACTTTTTTGATGCGCCGCAGATGAATTAGTCCCGCACCTGAATTTTGACAATTAGGGTTGATGCCCTCCAAGCAGCCATCAGTATCAACCAAGATTTGAGATGGATCATCTAACCAGACTCGTTGTATTGTTTCACCTACTTCATAAAATGAAACCACCACACCATGACCATTCCAGACGTTGATCGTTTGGAGTTTAGCTGTCTGTCCCGACGCTTGAGATTGCCTAATGGTACGAACTACAGGTGCAGCTAGGGAGATTGCTGGAGACAGACAAACAACCGCAACAGCACAGCCAATAATCATGTTTTTCATGGCAGTTCTAAAGTACGGTTAACGATAAAAGAAACTTTTGTTCCTTGTGGGATATACCAAACATTGGGTCGAGAGAGTATTTCTTGAGTGGAACGAGCAGCGCGCTCGCTTACAATATCGCCTAGCTTGCCAAAAGCACCTTCTAAAAAAGCAGCACCAAGATTACGGCGATTATTTTGAACAGTAGTGTTGGAGTAACCACCGCCAAAGGCAGTTTGTATAGATTGCTGAACATCGGGTTGATTAATAATCTCACCTACTTTGGCCAGCCCCCCAACTAATCCCACAGTCATGTCGTACTGTGCAATCTCGCCACCTAATGAGTGGAACTTCTGAGCAATTAAAGGTTGACCTGCTTTACCATGTACAGAAATTGCACCATCTGGAATAGGATATTCCGTGTTGTCTTTGATAATGCTCTTGACGGAAGCGATCGCATAATTACCAGCGTCAACAGATACTAATTCCACAGCCAATAAGCTCCTAACGGGAATAGCGACATCACCATAGTTGTCGTGCAAGTCTTGGGTTAATCGCGCCACAAAACGTTTACCATCTTCGGTTTGTTGTTGGGTGTGATTGGTATGGGTTTGTTGTTTGATAACAGGGGTAACTAAAACACCACTAGCCTCTTCTCCAACGGTGAGATAACGAAGAAGTTGTTCATTGAGGATTAGGTTTTCTTGAGCTAGATATTTGTCGGGTTTGTAATTTTTGTCCCAGACTTGCCAGCGTGGACGGATTTGCTCAATACCGTCTGTTGTAACGACTGGCGTGGGGTTTGAGATATCTGCATTCAGATGAGGTGTTGAATCACCCGGCTGTTGTAAATTAGAATTTGCTCCATTACTTCCGGCAGGGTCTAATGGATCTAAGGTGGATACGGGTAAATTGGTATTCACATCAGTATTTTCGGTACTTGCGTAAGCTATGACACCATAAGAACCAATAGTGCGGAGTCGGTTAAATTCAGCAGTAGGATCTACAGGGGTGAGTGGTCGAGTAACCGTAGCAGGTTGAAAAGAAGAATAGGTGCGTGATGGTTTTGGAGTAGAGTTGACCTTGATAGCTGGGGTAGGTTGCTCAACAGTCCGCGGTGAAGGGCGATAAGTTGGGCGTGGAGAAGGATATGGTGTAGTTTGTGGGACTGTTGGTGTAGAAACCACTTTTTGAGGTGGAGTGGATGGTAAAGATTGAGTGTCTTGATCTGGATGGTTCATTTTGCCTAATTCATCAGCTTGATCCGAGAGTGCAAGTTTTGCACGAGCATCTCCGTCGTTATCATCCTGGACTTGTGCTTGTTCTGTAAGTTGGGACTGTTGTTGAGGTTGTTGGGCAGTTTTATCTTGTTGCGGATGAAAAACTCCATTTAACAGAAAAAATATCGCTAAAAAGCCAAATCCAAAAGGAACAGAAATTATTAACAATCTCGACCAAGGAGAAGTAACTAATGTGTGTTTAGTTAATAATAAAGACTCAGGTTGGATTTGTGTTTGGGAGTCCTGATGTGGTAGCGAATTATTAGCAGTATCGTCATCTATAGCCAGAAGATTGTCGATGCCTGATAAAGACCCATTATAATTATTTGGATGAACTTCACTCATCTTCTTTTCCTCAAATCTAAGTCAACAATTTCAATAATTTCGAGTCCGGCACGACGGGCAGCATAAATTTTCTGAGATAGCTCAGTAGTATTGATAGCTTGGGGCGTACTAATTGCTTCAACAGTAACAGTTTTATTAAAGGGGATACCTGCTCCGGCATTATTAGAGCGATTAAAAGTAACAAGAGTACCAATGAAATCAATTTCCCAGCGACCGTTTTTAACTTGTCGAGGTTGAGAGATAAATCGCGGAATTAAAGAAATTTGTTGTTCTCCAGTGAAGATACCGAAGGGAGTTATGCTGGCTAACTTACGTAAAAAAGCGGCGCGAAAATTTTGCTTCTCACTCAGGGCAAATGCCGCATCGTAAGCAGAAGTAGTAACTCTGCTATTGGATTTAGAATTAAGTTGACCTACTTCAATCCCTGGATCAGCTTTAGTGATTGGCTCCCCTTTGGCGTTGAATGCTTTTATTAGTCCATCCCAGTTAAACATCCTAATAAAAGTATCAGAGACAAATTTTTTAATGACTTCATCAGAACGTTCTTGAGGTTCTACAGCTTGAGCATAAATAGTATCTCCATTGACAAGTTGTACTAAAGCTAATTGTTTTTGTCCTAAAACGCTAATGGCTCCATAATTTAAAAGTTGCAAAATCAAGGAAATTGTTGCCATTGAGAAACCAGCTAGAGAAATTATTCCTACTCTAGTTGGGACAGATTTATTGTATTTGAGTAATTGTAAAGGTTCTCGTGGCTGTTTAGAACCATTTTTATCTTTTGTATTCAACATTTTTGGCTTCAGGATGCAGAGGAGAAATTGAGAAAATATAAAAATTCAGAATTCGCCAGATAATTTTCTTAATAAATAGAAATTTATCGAGATAATTTTCCGGCTAAACTACCACCTTTAGTAATGACTGCCTTACTAACATCAATAGCAATACTGCTATAGGTTTCAGCAGCTTTATTGATTTGTGAAAGTACAGCCAAGCCACCACCTGCTGCCAAACCAGTAGCTAGAAATGGAGCTATGATACCAATAGTAAATAAGAAAAACATTGGCTGATAAGTTTTAGAATCAGCAATTAATTGAGCAGCAAAGCCAACAATAATGTTGAAACAGAGTTTTCCTATCCCAACACTAAAATAGCCAACAAGCCAAGTGTAAAGAGATTTGGCTCCATAGGGTAATAATGAACCACCAACCGCCATAGGCCCAAGAAGTGCTGTTACCAGCAAGGTGAGTTCAATTCCCCACTGATAAGCGCCATTCATACCAATTAATATTATGGAGATAATGTCAGTGATACTAGAGCCAATGAAGGAATTAATAGGAGATAACAAAAAATCCCTTGGGTTAGCATTACCTTGCGTTAAATCTTTATAAGCATCAATTGTCCCCACAATTGCATCAATAAACCAAGAAGATAATCTATTATTTTGAATTTTATCTGGGTATTTTTGAGTTAGATCTTGTTTGGCTTGCTCTAAACAAGCTACTTCTTCTTGAGGAGTTAAAGATGAATTTTGACATCGATTAACTGCTATGCCAATAGCACTACGCGCGGCTTCTGTTCCTAATGCTTGCTGATATGCTTCTCTCAGGTTAATTCCAGCAGCAGTACTGGTTAAAACTAAGGTATTTACATTATTGATATAGTTTCTAATTGCTAATGTAGACTCCCCCAAAAGTTTTCCATTATTAGATAGTAAAAGTACTACCAGTGCAGGCCAGATGAAATCAGTGTAAGCACGTTGCTCATCTCCACTCATCATCTTTTTTGTCCACTCAATTAGGAAAAAAGTTAAAGTGGCAATGGCAAATAAAGCTCCAACTGTACACATGGAGGAGTAGACTTCTCCAGCGATAATTTTATTCCATAAATCGTTAAATCCTTGGCTAACTGCCACAGCATTATTGTTGGCTTCTTGGGCTAGTCCGCTGCCATCTAATTTAGCTAATAAATAATACATAAAAAATCTTGATTGATGTTAACTAACTTAGTCAAAATGCCAAATTATTTGATTAAGAGAATTTGGTATCTTGGATTCTTAAGCATTTATTGGTTAGCAGAAGCAGGGTCTAATCTAGCATTAAGGGCGACTTCATGTAGCAAAGACAGTAAGCCTTCTTGTTCGGTGTTCTTTTGCTGGCGTTGAGTTGCTAAATTGTCTGCAACTTGAGTTAGTAACATATTTGAATGCACAGTATCGTACTGTTGTTGCAGTGAATCAGAGCGCCCATTAGACAACATACTGACAATTTGTGCATTTTGAGCAGCTATGACTTTCAAAATATTCTGAGAAGCATCCATATTCTGTGCTTCATCAGCAAGAACTTGTGCTTGTTGGGCGATTTCATCATTCTCGTCAATAATTGCTTTTGTTTGGGCTTGCCCATCTTTACCTAAAGCTTGAGAAATTTTGAGCCGAGCGATCGCACGACTTAAAGCCTCACCTTTTTCTTGGGCAGTAGGTAAAGATTCGGCATCAGCAGTTTTCTGCTTTAAAGTTTCACTGGCAGCTACTGGGTCTGGTTCGCTCATGTCACCTACAGAATTAGATGCCGAAGATTCAGCATCTTGCCCTTGTTCGCCCCAAGCTTGCTTGAGTTGGCTAATGAGAGTAATAATTCTTTGAAAATTCTTGTCAAGTTGTAATCCATAGCTGGGGGCTACTAAAAAAGTCCCACTCAAAGTTAAAGTAATAGCTGTAATGGCAATAATTCTTTTAGTTTTCATGCGACACCTACTAATAATTTTTGAGCTTCTAAAGAAAGTTCTTCAGAGCGAATCATTCTGATGTAATCATCGGAGAATTTCACCATACCTAGTAGCGGATTATCGTGATATTTCTTGAGAAAAAGAGTACGTAATTCTTGTTCATTGGGGTTATTAGCAACAGAGGCTAATAAACAGTAGGCTGGATAATAACGGCAGAAAGTAAGTTTGCCATTATCGTCTAATAACCACTGAGAATAAATCCCAGATTTTTTAGGATAAAAAGATTCGGTACTATTGACGTGGATAATTTCTTGGGGATACTTAAATCGTGTAATAAAAGGGTCAACGGCACTAGATTGAATTCGGCCAATCAAGCGTGTAGTAATGTTGGCAAAGATCTTCGCTGCTGCTTTACTTTGGTAGATACTTTCTGGTTCCTGTGCAGACAAGATGACGCGAATCCCAGCTTTTGCACCATTGGCACAGAGCCTACCAATCAGTTCAGCAATAGAATCAAACTGAAATAAAATAGGTGCTTCATCTAGGAAGAAAATACTAGCTTTGGATGATAAAGCACGACGTAAAGCAGCAGCATAAGCAGAAAGCGCGAGGATAGCAGCATCAGCTTCACTAGATAAATTTCTGAGTGCAAAGACTAATAGTTTTGCATCAGTTTTAAAAGAAGAAGGACGAGAAATAGACCCACCAACTCTAGTAGTTAACCAATAGTTGAGTCTAAGGCGAATTTGCTCTAGTGCTTCTAAAATATCTCGACTATTACTAGCAATGGAGTCTAGCTTAATAAAGGCAGGAGAACAGTATTGATAAAAATCATGTAACGTGGGAGTATCTGCCCAGGCTTTAGTCCCAACTCCCGCTGATAATGCTGCTTTATAGCGGAGTTTAATTTCATCATCATTAAAAAAAGTGAGGAGAGACAAAGCCAGAATGGATTCAATATTTGTAATCATTGAAGGGCTGACACCGAGAGTGCTAGTGCCAACGATCATCGTCATGAGTACACCTTTAAGAAACTCCTTAAAGTCATTGAGTCGTTCATTGATAAGTTCTGTTTCCATCCCCCGCAAGTCAGGCAGTTCAAACAAATTATTTGATTCCTTGGAAATGTCAAAGTAAGCCCCTTCGTTTCCGAGTAATTTTGTATAGTCGGTAAAAGTGGATGTGCCGTCTGGTTTGGGGTAGTCGAGCGCAACGACTGGAATATCTTGTGCTAAGGCAGGGGTTAAAATTCCAGCGACCAAGACGGATTTACCAGAGCGAGTAGCCCCAAAGACGGCTAAATTCTTATGCTCAGAGTACAAATCAAGATGTACGGGAGTGCCACCTTCTGAGGCAATCAATTCAAACCCTGTGCGATCTCCTGTGGCAGTGCGGATCAATGGCATCAGTCCAGGGGCTTCAGAACTAAAATAAGGCAGTCGGCGGTTAAAGGGTTTTGTTAATAGTGGCTCCCACACCATAGGACAGCACTGCAACCATACCTTCCAGGCATATTCTGTTTCACGATCCACAACTGCCGGACGCAAGAAATAACTAGCTAAGTAACGGCAGGCTTCGTCTAGCTCTCGTGTAGTGAGGCGGTGTACGAGAAAAACCACGCCTAAGTGAACAACAACATTACCTTTGTAGATTGTCTTTTGTGCTTCGACGGCTTCTTCAATGTTTAAACCTGATTTGACATCAATATTACCTTTCTCACCAGATAAAGTTGTGCTTGTAATTGATTGCTTTGTAATGCGTTGTAAGTTAGTTTTGGTGATACTTTGGTTAGCCTTAGTAAGTTGACAAAAGATTTCGGTGTCGAAAATACTATCCCTAGAGATTAATTCCCAGAGGTATCGCAGTTGTGAAAATTCATCAATCCAACCCCCTGGCTTCTGGCTAAAGTTAAGCGCACCGATATATTTATCTTGCAGCTTGACCCATTTTCGATCAAAGAAAGGAACAGAATGCTCGTTTTCTAAAAGATGATGTCGGATGTGAAAGTCACTGGTTTGGGTTTCGACAAGACCATGTACTTCATCAAGGGTTAAAGGGTTAGGAATGGCTGTAGGTGAGGAAGCATTAAACTGCTGCCAAAGCACAGACCATACTTCCTCTGCACTTAAAACTCTTAGAGCCAACTTCATCTTATTGCTGAGTATGGATTCCCACTGCAAGAACCCATCATTAAAGGAATTGAGCAGGATGTTTTCAATGCGGGTATTATTGAAAGCATGAATTTCGCCAGTAAAGCTATACCAACCTTTTTCTAACCTTCTAATTAAAGATTCAATAAAATCAGGATTCTTGTTATCATCATCAGCAACAGTATAAGTACACCACAACCTTAAGAATTTATTTTTCCGAGTTCCAGATTTAGTAAGCTCTTGGGTACGTAATCTCTCAGAGCGAATCAAGAGTTTAAGAGAGTCAATTACACAATTATGCTCTAGACTTTTTAATTCTTGCTGTCTAGCGTAGTCAGAAGTAAACGAACCCAAATGTATAGTGAGAAATTCTCTTTCAGGAATTTCTTTTAACCCCGCTTCTATACCATCAAATATAGGGAGAATCTGCTGGGAGGGTAAATTAGGGTGAATTCCTAAGCAGTCAAAACAGAATTTAATTTGGATGTCTTCACCTTTTTTGAGGATTAATGCACCAATGCCTTTTCGACCACCTAAGTTTAAATTAGCTATTCCCGCAAGATGAATAACGTCCTCAAAAGGAGTTAGCGTTTTAGCAACGCCAATCTGTTCGCTCTCTAGAGACTTCTTGCCTAATTTATCGGAATTTTTTGACTGACGAGATTTCATTGGTATTGAGGAAGGGCTAATTTTATTTATCGAAGTCGCAAGTCGGAAGTTGGAAGTTGGAAGTAATACCCGATAAGTGAAGTTAGAGGATTGAAGTAAAGACACTTGTTGTCTCACACGCTTGTGTCTCGACAAAATTTCTTGTTAGTTTTTTAAGAGTAAATTAGGGGGCATCAGACTATTTTTACTTGCGACTTGCGACTTGTTACTTGCGACTTGGTTTATTGTTTAATGTTTGATAAGGCATATAGCCTCTAGTAATTCGAGGGACGCTAACAAACTTGCCAAAGAAATCTTTATTTGTAGATAAAACCCACCAAGTAGCCCATCCCCAAGCAATACTCAAGCCAGTACCTAACCAACTTGCTTTAAGCAGATAGTTGAAGACAAATATATTGAGTATTGCAATGACTGACCAAGGAAATATTTGGTCAGCAGGAAAAGGCCCTAGTCTAGGTCTATCCCCCAAAATTCTATTTACAGTTCTAAATCTATGTTCATTTCTCATAATTTGAAAAATCAGGACAACTTGAGTTGGGTAGGGGAAAGAAATTTTCTCCCCAAATTTTTCCCCCAGATGCACTTAACCAAAACAATTGTCTTGAGGGTCTAGTTTTTGAATTAAATTTACCTCTCTAACCTACATTGCCGCCTTGCCCTGGCCCGATAATTAAACCTGTGACTAAATCTCCCACAAAAACTGCTAATACAATAATTAGCGGAGTTCTTGCAAGAGACTGCCAATCTTCATCATTTCGGGCAGCTTGAATAATCCGTACTAAACTGATACCGACATATAGCAGGAATAAGCCTCTAAGTACGTTGAAAAACAATTCGATGACGGCAGTTGTTTGCCCATTATTACCATTGCCAAAAGCCCCATTCATCCATGTTTGAGCGTTATTGAAAAATTGAGCATCAGCCGGAACGGTGGCAAAATCTAAGACACAAATGATGGTCAAAATAGCAAATAATATTGCATATAAATTCGCTCCATATTTGCGTTGTAATTTATCAAAGTTTGTGAACAATGCTTGAGATTGCTTTGGTAGAGCGATAATGATAGCAGTTGTAATCATAAATCCACCTAATAATATATTGTGGATTGACATGGATGCTATCATTAGCGCACCCGTTACCCCCATTAAAGAGAGTGTGCTGTTTTTCATCCTGTTAGAATTTTTGCTGTCAGAAAGTGTTGCTGTCTGAGGAATGCTTTCGGTATCGTAGTGGGAAGGGAGCATCTCGTTCTCCTGAACGATGTTGTTGTTAATAAGCACATTATTGGGTCTGTTAATATCAAAATCGACCTACTTTCGTACTGAAAAAAACAGTACTTTCGTACTGGATGTTATTTATTACTTTATTTGCCTACGTATACCTGAAAAAGATACTCTAATATCAAGCTTTTAAGCTACTGTAAAGATATCTGTAATTAAGTGCAAGTATAAATATCTCAGCAACGTCCTCAGTGTCATCATTCAAAGACTATTGACTTTTTTCGGATTTTTTGTATTAAAAAGAATTTTCATAAATAAAGTTCAACAATTGAACAGCTTGACGCTTGGCAGTTTCAGAACGTAAATCATATTTTTTAGTTGTGGCTGGGTCGGCATGACCCGCTAGTTCACAGACTGTTAAAACATCCACACCGGATTCGAGTAGTCGAGTAATAAAGGTGCGGCGAAAATCATGGGGGCTGAAACTTTCTATCCCAGCACTTAAAGCACGTTTTTGTAAAATTGCCATCACCGCTTGGTCGGTCATTTGATGAATCTGAATGTGTCCGCCACGCCTAACCGGACAAATTAAAGCTCCAGGCACTTTACCTCTAATACTTAGCCATTCATCCAAAAAATTAACTGCCCTTGGAGGCAAATACACCGTGCGTGATTTTCTTCCTTTGCCATGCCGCACCTTTAAAGAAAAATCCTCACGGTTGAAATCTCTTGTTTCTAGAGCTACTACCTCAGACCTTCGCAGACCACAACCACTCAAAATTGCTATCAATGCCGCATCTCTTAGCCCAATTACATTATCTTGCTTGCAGTCGTCAACAAGTGCGGCAATTTCAGTAGGTTTTAATAGTCGTCCCCGCAACTGGGAATCACCACGCACGTTCTTGATATCTATCGCACTATGGTAATCCTCTGCACTAATTAGCCGCAACCGTAAACTTTCTTTTAGCACTCCTCGCAGAGCCGAAAGCATTCGGTTGGCTGTTGCTGGAGAGTATTGCTCCATAAATATGGCTCTGATTGCTGCTGTGTGCTGGTAGCGTAGCTTTGACCAATCTAAAGACAGTGCATCGCATTCCGAGGCAATTAGCAACCGAGCAATTACATTCAATGCCTTTTGCATTGTTCGTCGTGAACTTAAACTCAAGCTCGACAAATATACTGCCGCTGGGTGTTGGGTCAACGGTAGCGGTGTGGACAGAACTAAATCAATTTGTCTTGCCGATCGCTCTCCCATGATCTGTTATGCGCTACCTGATTAATACAGATAGCTCAGATCATTATCTTCTCACCAATCGACCAACAGATCACCCAGTCCTCGCGCAGAGGTTTTCCTGCTATCAGCTTACTCAGGAGTATCCGTAAGCTTTCTCTATCAATTGACACCCTCCTACGCAAACTGCCTACTTCTCAAAAATAGTTTTGGTAAATTTACATTTTCATAAACTATTTTTTAGTTTACTCTTCCAAAGCCTCAGCATTCATAGGTTAGGCATAAAGCCAAAATTTTGACCTATTTTGGCAATTTCCCCAACTAAAACCGATTTTCTCCGTAAGATTTATAATTAGTGTGACAAATAAAACTAATATTTATCTGCTTGATTAAATCAATTTTTCTTAACCAGACCTCAGCGATCTCATCTGAAGGGCCAAGCGTAATCACAATTGAGTCATTGCTGTTTTTAAAATTAAGCTCATTTTGTGAGCCAAGCCACATACTGATTTATAGACAATAGCGATAGCGATACTGATATTAGAACTAGGGTGATAACCAACAAGCTATTTCCAGAGTAATGATGATTTGCTATCAAAACCGATAGCATTCTTCGACAAACCAGGAAACGACTGGATGTTGAGCCTGTCACCAACTCGGATACTGGCAACACCGGGGGTAAGTTCCAAAACATGAGTCGCAACACTACCTTTGTAGATGGGACAAGGATTTTTGGTACAAGGTGGCGCGTTGTGAATTACTGTAGTTACTACATTATCCTTGAGAAAAATAATATCGAGAGGGATTTTGACTTGGGACATCCAGAAAGGAACATCTTTGTATTCTCTGCCGAGAACAAATAACATTCCGCGATCTTTGGGCAAAGATGAGCGAAATTTTAGTCCCTTCTCTAATTCTTCTGGTGTACGAGCAACTTCCAGCATCCATGTTTGGTTGTTATGGGTGAGTGTATGGGTAACGGGTAAATGCTGGGGTCGAGTTTGCAAGTAACTCATGAGGGATGAAGCGACAATAATTGAGATGCCAGCGATTGGCCCAGCTATGTTGAGGAATTTAAACACCCCAGAGTATAAATCGTTGTGAGATTTTATTACCTGCATAAATTACCCAAAAATATCGACATTGCCAACACTATATATAGAAGAATCAATCGGGCTGGATGGTAGACCCTGTAGATCAGCTTTATTTCTTATGCTTTCAATCCGGTCAGCTTCACGGATGGCCAAAGGATTCATATTCTTTCTCGCATCCAGTAATGCCGACAATGTAATGGATAGTGGAGGTAGTTCGCCTTGTGGTAGAACATCGTCAGGGAACATTTTGCAGAAAGTTGAAATAGCGGCTCGTTCTACAAGTGCTTGAATCTCAGCACCAACACAGCGATGTGTGGCTTTGAGCAATCTGCGCCATTCGTCTTCGGTAAAGCCATCTCCATTACAAAAACGCTTGTCAAATTTGGCTAGGTAAATTTTGAAGATGGAGTGGCGTTCTCCATGATTAGGCAAGTCAACTTTAAAAATGTCATCAAAGCGACCGCTTCTAGTCAATTCGGGTGGTAGCCAATCCAAGCGGTTGACTGATGCCAGAATTAAAACTTCACTAGTTCGCTCCTGCATCCAGGTTAATAACATCCCCGCCAGTCGCCTAGATAAATCATCATCTCCGGCGAACCCCTTATCAAAGTCGTCAAGGTATAAAATAATACGATTAAGCCGATCAACCAGGGCGAGTAAATTCTTGAGCTTATATTCCGCCTCATTGCCATAACTGCGGAAGCTGCCCCACTCCAAAATAATCAATGGCAGACCCAAACGGAAAGAACAAGCTTTAGCCGAGTAAGATTTACCTGTACCGGGAGGGCCTATCAGTAAAATCCCTTTGGGAAGCCGAAGATTATAAGCTTTCGCCAGTGGAGTCAAAAGGCGTTTGTATTTTTTAAATGCCTCCTGCATCAGTTCTAATCCACCAACTGAGATGTTTGGTGGCTGTAGAAACTCGATATTGTAAACTCGCTTGAACAAGCTGATTTTATAAGCGGAGAGTTTTTGGGTCAGTTCTTGAGTATTAGAAAACCCAGAAGAGATAGCTTGACTAATACCATACTCAATATCCGCCAAGTACATCCCAGCAGATGCGATCGCTAGAGAGTAAATTTCTGTTTGGCTGTAATTGGGCAGATGACTAGACAAGCTCAAGCTAATTTCTTCAACAGTTGGTAGTTGTTGAATGACAATTGGTATTTCTGCTGCAATGTCAGATGACACAGAAGCGTTTGACCCTAGAAGGATAGCAGTCTTCTCTTCGTTACGGTTGTAGAGTTTGAGGTTAATGAGTGCAGACTTGATCCACTCAGCAGTTAAGAAAAAATCGGGGTCGGAGGTTTCTCCTAACCAGGGAAATATCCCCTCTAATATCAAAATGCCTTGTAAATGCGTTGTTTTCCAAAAACGTAGAATCTCAAAATAATGTTCGCGTTGATTTTTGGCGATCGCCTGATATTGTGTTACAGGTTGTAAATCTAAATCTTGCCCATTAATGATTAACTGGTTCAACGCATCATCTTCTAATGTCCACAGGTAGCAAGGGATATTTTGTATAAAGCATTGATTGGCGATGTTGTTGAGTAATTTTAGCCTTTCTTGCAAGGGAGATTCTACAGCAATCAACTTATTATTTAGGTTTATCAGGTCAAATACTTGGGTGATCAATGTTGAATTCATGGTTTTAGTCATACAACATCAATCAGATAATAAATGGCATCCCAAAAATTTCTCACAAACTTTGGTACTGAAAATTTCCGTACTAAAGTTGCTTGACTTTTGGTGATTTACAACTCTAATTCATGGTTTTGATTTGAGGAATGATTATGTTGCAATTGAGGAGAAAAATTAACTAATTCCTCATTCCAATTACTAGCTTTGCACTTAAGCTTTTTGGACTGTGGCAACAATTCCTTAACAGTCTGTGCCGCAGCTTGTTGGGTTTTATCGTTACCAAATGCCACTTGTATATGAGAAATATTTTGTAATTGTTTTACAGGCAAGCAATTGGGATCATCAACAGCCATATACAGGGTTCTATTGGGAGGCACATCACCCTGAGCTTGATATTCCAGCATGGCAAAGGAGATAACATCAATCGGAGACTGACACAGAACTACTTTTTTGACTTCATCAGTCGGCTGTCCGCCTAAGTGAAAATGAAACCAGCTATCACGCCTAAAAGTCCCTTTCACATAGCCTTTAAAAGTATTGTTCTGTGTCCCTTGCAAGAAGGCTCCTTGAGGAATCCCCTCAAGATTCCGCATCACAAACACAGCATTTTTTCGTTGATCAGCATAAACCAGTCCAGCGTTGTGCAGAACCTCCACAAAATCTTTAGGGATGCTCCGTTTTTGGGTAAGGTAGTTAGAAACTGTTGTCCATTGGGCTTTATCCTCAACTGGTCGCTGGAATTGGGGACGCGCTTGGGTTTGGATAATAAGAGTAGTTATCTTTCGAGCGTGGGCAATCGCGGCTTTTTGTGCGCCAGCTTCACCAAATCGGTCACGTAACCATGCGTAAGCTTGAGCTTCGTTACACTCATTAACGTGTTTCACTAAATCAATCGCACCATTGCCCCCCAAAGGAGAACCAGGATCGAGGTCAGTAAATTTGTCGCCATCTATATTAATGATGTGATTCTGCCCAACCCAACCATGCTGCTCACGCCATAGCCCTAACTCCCAGGCGACATCAACAAGTGATAAATCCATTCTGGATTCGGCAAGCTGTCTTAATTTCTGGTTATCTTGCTGTAGTTGCCGAATACGTTGTTGTAACAGTTCGTTTTCTTGAGCTAAAGCTTTGGCAGTGGCCTCCATTTCTTCAAGGAAGCGAGTAGCCCTGTCTCGGTCAGCGGCTTTGGCTTTCAACTGTTGAGGATTGAGGGTATCAACATCTAAATCTCGTCCTTGTTCTACAATGCGGTAAAAGTCTTTAATGTCCAGGTGTTGCGCTCTGCTACCTTTTAGACCGCGTTCTAGCCCAACAGAGCGCATTCTCTGGGAGTAAGAATCTTGAAATTGTTGGATTTTCTGCCTGCCATCAAAAAAATGACTACAGCGTAATTGTCCCTCATCATCAAGCGGGACAAAGTAAGCATGAATATGGGGTGTGGCTTCATCTAAGTGCAACTCTGCCCGAACTATGCGCTCTCCATACTCATCAGCTAACCACTGGTGTGTTGCTTCTAGCCAATCATTTAACTTCTGGGGTTCATAATATCCTGCTTGGGTTGGGCAATCTGGGCGGAAGTAACTGGGCGAGGCTGAGAGCAAAAACTCTACACAGTACACTCCATCCGTGCGAATCTTCCGCTTCTGCTCATGTTCAGTGATTTTGGCTAATACCAAATCTTCTAGCCTTTCTTCAGAGTCAAGACTACCAATGAACCTAATATTCTCTTTGGTCGGGTCAGCGTTGGGCGTTTCTCTCTCACGGGCTGTATGAGATGCACTTCCCGTAATATTACTCCGCTTTAATTTTTTTAATCTGGCGATCGCGTATGCCATTTTTCTACTAAGCTAAAATCTGAAATTACAGCTTTCTGACTTTGCTACACGGCAATAATTACTACCTAATTTATTACCAGTTTCCCTTTAGTTATCCCTGTTTTCAAAGACAAATCGCTCAAACACAAAAAATGCAAAATAACCGTAGTAAGTACGGTTATTCTAAAACATTCCACAGCCAACCAGCAGCAATTCACCAGCTAACCCTAAATACCACTAGCAAATTAGTCGTTTTCAGCACGGCTAACACTTACGTACACAAAGGCTAGTTTTTGAGGTTTTCGACAGAAGAACAACGTAAAATCAAGGGCTTTGGGCTATTTTATTATCAACAAGCAATAATTAATGAGAATTAATCAAGTTAATTAGTGTTGATTTGTAACTTTTAGTAGTGTGTAGCATTACAAAAAATCAAAAATCAGTTTTTTGAATTATGTTTGCAACACTTTTGTATTATTCATTCTCAATAATTTTCGAGTTATTGAGAATGAAAAAGAGCAAAAAAAGTAGCTCCAGCGTATTATTGACAAGGTTTATGTCGATTCAGTTAGCAAAAAAGAGCGTCCAAAATAGGTGCTAGACAACAGTTTGTCCACACCTATTTTGGACTTTCAAAAAAGTCACGAAAAGATAACAAAGCAACTTTGAAAGTCCAAGAAAGGTGTTGAACAACACCTACAGGGGTGCTATTTCTGACCTTTTTTATAGGGTGATTAAAGCTACAAAATCAACACTTAAAACTACACAAACACCAGTAAATAAGTGGTGTTTATAAACTCTAATTAAGATGATGAAAAAAGTTTTGAGCTAGTAACGATTGCGAAAAAGTTGAAAGTAAAATTTTCAAGCTATGAAACCAAATAATATATAACAATTGTTCGATAAAAAAAGAGTTAAATAATCAGTTAGAATTTTGAATACTAGTTCGGCTAAAGTTAGAAAGTTGAAAACTTTTAATAAGAGAGTAATTAATTGCAGCCAAGCTAAAGAATAAATAATGCCATAATTATTAAATATCTGTGTTGCGGTAGTTAGAAATTGATAACCTATGGGCGAACCGAAACAGAAAGTAATTTCAATTAAACGACCAAATGAGAGTATAGACGGGAAAACAATTAACTATTTACAATCTCATCCATTTGAAATAGGAATGGATTTTCCCGAATTAGTAATGTTCACGCTCAAAGTATATTGGCTACCTCTGGTAATGCTTTCGTTAGGGGTGAGAGATGAACAGCTTAGACAAACAGGGATTTGGGCAATTGGGCAATTGGAAGCACAAATTAGCTCTATCAGACGAATTTGTGGAATCGAGCAAGACCCAGTAGCTATAACATCGTTACTCAAGCCTCAAATTTCCATCACGACATCATCGGAAAACGTACCTGTCTTAGGAAATATGTCCCAAGAGCAATTCAATTCTAGAGAGCATCAAGATGATGAGGATGATGAATGGATGGAAATGGAAGTACCAGAAGAAGTGAAACAGGCTAATCAGATGTTGGGATGGAACGGTTAAACGAAGGGTAAAAAGATGAATAAAAGTATTAATGCTGCTCCTAAAGAGTACACAAAAGTTGTGCTGACGCTGGATTTGGGAGCAAGTACAGCAAAAGAGATAGCCCAAATATATCCAGACGGAGTACCAATAGTAGTAACAATGGAGCCGGAGATAGCAGATGTAGGGGCTGGGACGATTGAGTATTTATCGAGTCAACTTCTGCAAGACAATACAGTGTGGATTGGAATTGGGGAAGAATATTATGTCTTGGGATCGCTATCAAGAAGTATGTTTGCTGGGTCATCAGCGATTCGAGATTTGAAATACAAGTATGCTTTACCAAAAATAGCAGCATTGACTTGGCTGGCAATCCGACGCTTAGGAGTGAAAAATGATTTGGAAGTTTATGTACAAATATTGCTACCACCAGGAGAAATAGCTACTGCCAATAATTTAGGAAAACAACTGACGCAGTTGCTAAAAGCAGGTGTAAAAACACCAACAGGGAAATTCAAATGCAAAGTACGAAGTTATAACGCTGCGTTGGAAGGGTCTGGACTGTTGGCATATCGCAGTCGGAACGAGAATATAAACTATTTCCAAAAGAATGTAGGAATGCTAATGTTAGGTTATCGTAATGCTAGTTTCACACTAGCTGTCAAAGGTAATTCATCAAAAGCTGAATCTACAGATTTAGGGATGAATTGGGTAGTGGATCAGTTTGTAGAGCGAACTGCTGTAGGGTTATCTAAAGAAGATTCACGCTTAATTGCAGCAATAGTCGAAGCCGGAAATGGGAATTATGATTCATTACGCCGTTTGTCACGCAAAACTAAACCGGAAGAAATTAAGCAGGATGTAGAGTTGTTTCGCAAAGTTTTACCTGTAGTTCGTGAAGAATACACCCGTGCTTTACTAAGATGGGTGAAAAATATAGCCATCATGGATGAGGTAATAATCTGCGGTGGGACAGCTACATTTGTACGTAAAGAGTTAACTCAACATTTTGAAGAAGAAGGAATTCCCATCTGTTGGAATGGAGGTATGGAGCTTCCTAAATATCTAGATACAAAAGGATTAGGCGATAGAGTAGCTGATGTTTGGGGATCTCATATCAGTCATATCAAGATGTTGGATGGGAGTTTCAAATACGACCGTAAGGGCAAACCTTTAGTTCCTGACTATTATGTTCAACCAATCAATGCTGCTGCCCCGACTGAGATTTTACCAAAAAATAGGTATTCAGTAGCTAAACAAAGAGCTTCAAAGACTTGAAAAACTTTGTAGTTGTGCGAAAAATCTAAAACCGCAAGATAGGGATGTTAGACAGAAGCTCTGTCTAACATCCTCAAAGGCTGTTGCTGTAGGAGTTTTAAAATTTGAAGACCTTTTAATTAGGCAATAGATGATTTATGGCTTGAGTTGCTGTATTATCGGCAGAGGACAAAAACAGAAATACTCCCCAACTATATATGGAGACTCTACATCTGCTCGTCCACAAGAATCCCGTCCAAGAATATTCAATTGATAATGCTTGTTTTGCGGATAATAAATCTTATGTAATTGGTAGTGGTAAAGCTTGTAATTTAGTGATAGACGATCCGAGTGTGGATGTACTTCACGCGATCGTTGCCAGACAAGACAATAAATACTATTTGGCGGATCTTGACAGTGGGCAGGGAACAAGAATTGGAAGAATTAGACTCCAACCCAAGCAAGGTTATCTCTTGTCGCATGGAACTTTAATACAAGTCGGCAATGTAATTATTGAAGTAGAAATTATCACCCCAGCATTACAACAACCCAGTTCAGCCCAAGTAAAAATGCGCTCACCATTTATCACAACATCAGGGCTAAGGTTAGATGCAATCGGGCTGAATAAAAGCTCTAGACCGATGTTTGGCACGACTTTACTCAACGATATCTCACTGTCGTTCTTACCGAGAGAATTTGTCGTAATTGCGGGAGTTAGCGGCGGTGGCAAGTCAACATTGATGAACGCGCTCAATGGGCAACGTCGGGCTAAAGGAAAAGTTTTGATTGATGGTACTGACTTATATAAAAATTACAACGCATTCAAAAATAGAATAGGCTATGTGCCGCAAGATGACATTGTTCATCTCGACCTAACGGTATCAGAAGCACTCAATTATGCTGTCCAACTGAGGCTCCCTTTTGCATCTACTAATCTTCAACAAGAGCGTGTAAAAGAAGTAATTGAACAACTACAATTAACAGTGCAAAAAAATCTGCCAATTGCACGACTTAGCGGTGGTCAGAGAAAGCGAGTCAGCATTGGAGTAGAACTTATTAGCCATCCCAGTTTATTTTTTCTAGATGAGGCGACAACTGGGCTAGACCCTGGTACAGAACGCCAAATTATGGAAGTGCTGCGATATGTAGCTGATGCTGGCAGTACAGTAATTTTGATAACTCATGCCACCAAGAATGTAGCACTGGCGAATTTAGTCGTGTTTTTAGCAAAGGGTGGACGGCTGGCATACGTAGGGCCACCGAAATTAGCATTTAAATATTTCCAAGTGCAGGATTTTGATGCCATTTACGACAAGGTAGAGCGACAACGCACTCCTCAGCAGTGGGAAAATTATTTTCGCGTATCGCCATACTACGAAAGATTTATTAGTGAGCGCATTGAAGGGTTGCCGCCAAGAAGTAGCATACCATCGGCTCTCAAGCTCTCCTTCATGCAGCAGGTATCGGTTTTATGCAGACGCAATTTAGCGATTTTGCTCAAAAATAAGATGAGTTTGGCATTGATGATTTTAGGTGCGCCAATTTTAGGGTCACTGAATTTCGCATTGTGGAAATCAGATTTATTCAGCACCAAATCAGGGAATGCAGGACAAGCAATCTCGATGCTATTTGTGGTGGTAATCATGGCGGTCATGTCTGGTTCACTGGCCACTATGTCAGAGATAGCAAAAGAAAGACCCATCTACAAAAGAGAGCGAAGTGTTGGTTTGGAGGTAGCACCATACTTAGCATCAAAATTGTTTGTGGCATTGATATTAGCAATTTACCAATCCGCAGTATTGCTGTGGTTTATGCTGGCAGCAGTAGAAATTCCGGGTGCAGCTACAAACATAACTGGGATGTACTTCACCTTGTTTTTAGCGTCATTTAGTAGCTGTGTGATGGGGTTAATTATTTCTGCGATCGCTCCCAATCAAAGCGTTGCCCCGTTGTTAATTCTGATTGCTTTAGTGTTGCAAATTGTGTTTGGCGGTGGAATTAAAGCAACAGATCACTTAGATGATAATGCCAAATCTTTCAGCCAATTAATGGTATCAAAATATTCGTTTGAATCTTTGGTATCGCTATCAGGATTAGGTACTGATGTGGCAGATGATGTCTGCTGGCAGAAATCAGAGTATCAGAGAAAATCATTACCTTTGGCGCAAATAGCACAATGTAAATGTTACGGAAAGAATGTGTTTACCAAATGCAAATTTCCGGGGATAGGAAGATTCAAAAGGTCATCATCATTGAATAATGATTTTTTGAAAGTAAACTTGTTAATTCAGGGAATTTTAGATGGATATGAAAGTGTATTTTATACCGATGTTAATGAAAATAACTTTGCCCTGATTAAGCTGGCTACGGCGATGATTGGTATTATATTTGTAGTTTTGTTAATGAAAATAAATTAGAAATAGAAAATAGTTTAAATATAATTAACAAGATTTGCTAGAAATAAATATCCTGAAATGTGGCAGATAAAATTGAACTTTACTTCTGGTTTATCAGGTATTTATTACTAAAAATAAACCGAAGTAGGTTAAATGGTTAACATCCAAAATACGACTCAAACAAGAAGACTATGCCTAAGAATTGGACATTAAAAGTAGACCAGTTTTTTCATGCAAATTCCAACTGTATTATTGCTACTGCTCATGTAGATAGTTTTCCTGCCGACTTGCCGCTAGAACCAAATATTCGGGAACCTAACCGTAAAAGTACAACATACAAACAAATCTTTGAATCATTGACGGGTGAACCTGAAAAGTTCTTTGGGCGAAGTAACGGAATTGTATTGTGTGTCAACAAAGTTAAGGCAAATAAGACTGAATTAGAACTTGAAATTTTGGAAGCTTGTGAAGGTGGCAACGACGGTATTGTTAATGGTGGACATACAGTAAGAGCGTTTGAAGAAGCTAGAAATAACAAATATGACCTATCCAAAGCGCGTGTTAAAGTCACAATTCACATAGGGCTAAATGAAGACGATGCCAAAGACATAGCCCTAGCATCAAACACATCAGCCCCAGTCGATGCGCGTTCTAAAGTAAATGCTAGGGGTGATTACAAATTTATCAAGCGGTTTTTAGCTCAACTAGAGCATGAAGAAGACATAAAATTTCGCATTGCCTATTACCAAAACCAAAGCGGTGCGCCGAAAAGTCCCCAGTGTAACGTTAACCATTTAATTAAGTTGATGAACTGCCTGGATAGAAATAAATACAACCCAGACTCAAAAAGCAGAACTAAACACCCTCCTGTTAGTAATACACCGTCCTTGAGTGAGGCGGAAAGGCAAAGGCTATCCTCATTACTGCCGTTACTGCCCAAAGCTTTGTGGATTGAGCAACGACTGTTTAAAACAATTGAAGAACATATTACCAACCCCAGAAGGAAGAAAGGAATAGTTGACCTGGCCTCAATTGACCCACGCAAAAATACACTCTTGCCTGATAGCCGGTATTCATTTGGGTTTGGTGCGCCTGCGGATATTGCTATGCCAATCATCGCCGCTTACCGAGTGTTCTTGGATGAAAAATACAACTGGATAATACCGTTTGAGGAGTTTGCCGAAGATTTTCTACAGCATTTATGGACGAATTATTACCGTAAGTATTTGATATCAGAGAAGCTGGCAGGAAATACAATCGGCAGCAAAATCTGTCGCAATCCGGTGATTTGGGATAACCTCTATGTTTGCGCCCAAAGTTACCTGAATCAACAGTTGATGAAAATGGTTAGCTCCAACACTAAACGCGAAGAATTGAAACTTGCACGGTAATTTATATGACACAAGCTCAAGAACTCGTAAAATTCGCCCAAGAACAGAATTTTGATGAGCGTTATCTAGAATATTTTGGGGATGTGTGGCGAGAAGCTGAGGTGGAAGATATTTCCAAAATGACTATGAAAGATGCCGAGCGTACTATGCAGGTTTTGTCTGATAGTGAAGCGTCCGTTGAATTTGTCAAAGCATGGTTGCTTCAAGCTATTCAACAAGGTATGCCATCCCAGGTTTTGGAATATATTATGCAGTCTGATATTGATGGCGATGGTAGAACTCTGGCACAGAAAATCTTTCAGGATGGCACAGATCCTTTCGAGGCAGATACATCAGGAGTCTCAGCAGCACAAAAATACTTTGATAACTCTCAAGACCAAGATTTTGAGCTAGAAATTTAGCATAAAATCAATAATTTTTCCAGAAACTATCGTACTGATTTTTTCAGTACGATAGTTTATTGATTTTGTCAGGATAGAACATTTAAACTCTGGCTGGAATGTAAATACAGATACGTGTTCCCCTCATAGTACGGTTAGGAGAAAAAGTTTGTTTGAGAATGTCAGGCTTCTTCAACAAACAGATATCCTCGTCTAACAGTATTGTGTGGCTCCACCCTCAAGGATCATAGGTGCAGAAAAATCTTCTGCACCTTTACTCAAAATTGAGAAAAATATGACACAACTACTTAACAACACATTAAATGGCACTAATTCACAAAAGTTAGCCAAAGTAGACTTCTTAACATCAACATCCCAAGAACGTCAAGAACAATTAGAAATCTTGTTGTGTCAGAAAGCCCAACAAGGAGAAGATGTCTCTGGATGTACCGAGGCCTTGTATTACTTTCTTTATAAGCACAGAGACTGTGACACATTAACCAAGGTTTGGAATCAAACAGTAAAAGAAAAGTCAGTGTTTAACGCTCTTCAAAGAGTAGCTATCACCGCCTTTTCCATCTTAGGAATGATTGCATTGTTTCATGGGGCATTCAAAGATGCAAAGCCATCGTCATCCTTCAATGCTCCATCTGGGGTTGAACGATCGCATTAATCAATTGCCATAGTGAATATCAAGTTGAAGGTTGATAAGTGGAAATAATCGTTTCCATCATTGTTGTAGTAGTTCTTATTTGGGCATTAAGTCCAAACAAGAACTTTAAACGACGAGCTAAGAGGAAGAAATCACCTAAGAATCAAACAAAACACCAGCGTAATATTAACCACGCTAATGCTATTAGGCAATGGCTTCGCAGCAAAAACCCTGAAGCTGAATTACCAACAGTAATAGCGACATTACGTAAGATTGATCCTTACGTTTTTGAAGAATTACTGTTGGCTTGCTGCCAAGAACAAGGCTGGCAAATTGAACGCAATCTTAAGTATAGCGGCGATGGTGGCGTTGACGGTCGGGTTTGGATTGCGGACAGTTTATATCTGATTCAAGCCAAACGGTATGCAGATTATATAAATTCACAACACATCCAACAGTTTCAACAAATTATTCAGCAAAGGAGTGCTAGTGGTGGATTCTTTATTCATACTGGAAAAACTGGGGACAAATCAAAACAAATGATTAATGACTGTCCCCAAGTAATTCTAGTGAGTGGTCAGAGGTTGGTTGATTTTGTTTTAGGTAAGCCTATCAAAATAACATCAACCTCACTGTTATCTCAAGATATTTAGATGAAAGGTGGTGTGTCTAAATCGAAGGGCAAACTGCTAAGTTCTTCATTATTTCTCAAGTCTACCTGCATTTGTTCTAGACGTTGTTTGTAGGTTCGACTTGAGGCACGTAACCTATTCATTTCTTGCTGACCAAAATTGATGCCGATTGCTGCTTCTCGCTCTGATACCCGATTATAGTTATCAACATCAATTTTCTTGCGCCTTTCCATTTCTTCTAGCCAGCTTTGACTAGTCCCCTTTATAAGTTCAGATTCAAGGTATTCGGCTCTAAGAGAACCATCAGGGTTGAACTGTTGTTTTTCTGTAGGAGTGAAGAAATCGTAAGCAGTGTACTCTATCCATTCTTCTGGTTGTGTTTCGTCTAGGTGTTTCCATTCATCAAATTCTGCCTTCAATCTATGAGCATAGTCATCAACAGCTGCCGGATTTCTCCCTGAAGATATTTTTTGTTGCCTGACTTCATCCCTCATTGTCCCATCAGGTAAAAATTCTTTTTTGTGCATATTAAACCATCGCTTGGTTCTGGACATATTTATTTTCGACATAAGTAACATCTCGCAAAATTGATAAATTTTTAATATTTGAAGATAAATGACTCTAGAATTTAAACACTTCGACACTAGATTGAATACTTGGATTCATGTGGATGGAGATAGCAAGAATCCTCAATCAATTTTAACTGAAAAGCTGGACAATACTCTACTAGAATTTTATTTTCCTGGCAAGAAATTTTCTTTTGGACATTTAGATGAATATAGTACACCAAAAGACTTAAAAAATCATCCAGATGGATATACTCTTTTATTATCTTCTAAAACCAGATTACTGTATGGTTTGCCAGAATGTTTAGAAGTAATTAACAAGTTATGTCCTGATAGAAAAGACCGGGGTGCTTATGGTTCAATATTTTTAGGGTCTTGTAAGAGTTCTATTAACGAAACCCTAAACATTCTAGTGGTTAATGATGATTCAGAACCAGATGAAGCGGGTGAAAATGGAGGAATAATTAAAAGGGAAGATGCCTTTAAATTAGTAGGCGACTGTTATGGGCAAATTTCAACTCAATTATATGACAAATTAACTAAAAGGGAAGAACAGCAAGACAAAAGTTATCGTGTCATTCAGCATCGCTTTGGCTGGAAAGAAGGAGATAGAGAAGATAGTAAGTATAGGTTTGGTAAAGGGACATTACGCCCCAATAATTTAAGTAATGTAGAATATTTAGATTCAAATAATAAACCTAAAATTGACCTAATTCTCCCTCTCTCCAGCTTCAAAGGCACAGATAAGGATCGCCCAGGTGGAGCCATTAAACCCCAAATTCAGCCAGGACTCTACAGACAGAAAATCTGGTTAGGCGAAAAATCACAATCAGAGCGTGGTAAAACAGCAATTTCACAACTATTAGCATCATTCCCTCAAGGAATTAAAGACTTTGCGGAGGAACTAGAAGCCCAAGCCCAAAAATTAGCCGAATCCCAAAATGACCCTAGAAAAGTTGCTTTAGCTTACTGTCAGAAGTATGAACAGCGCAAAGCTTTTACTGAAGAACAGAAATCATCTTTAAAAGCAGAGATTTTTGAGCAAGTTGCTGATGGTTCACTTGTTAAACAATTAGAATTACTCATTAGGAATCACGCTGAAGAACAATTTGAAGCAAGTGATGACTCAGATGAGAAATTAGAAAAAGATGATTTATTAATGTATAAACTGATTAAGGCTGATTTAGTTGGAGGGCATAATCAGCTTTTAGAAACGGAGAAAGTTAGGAAAGAACTTAGTAAATTTGTCCAAGGCGAGTGGCGTGATATTTCCCTGGGGCGGACGCTGAGTTTTGACCGAGCCATGATTATTCCATCCAAGGACTTGAAGAATGGAGAAATTTGTGTGCCTTGGTTGGATGAAGGAGAGAAAGTTTTAAACTTCCGCTCTCCGTTTCTTAACTCTAATGGTTTGTGTGTATCTACTAATAAACTTATTGATGATTGTTTAGGCCCAGATGGTACACGTCTAGAAGGAATTATTGTTGTCAATGATGAAGACCATAAACGTATCAAAGCAAGATTACAAGCAAATGAAACAGCACTACTAGAAACAGAATCCCAACGCCAAGGACGCGATTTTGATGGTGATTGTATAGGGGTAGCACTTGCGAGTAAGTATCCCAACTTCACAGCCGAAGCAGAGTATAGGACTCTGCCAGCCAACGCTTATCTTCCTACTGTCAAAGAAAAGAAACAATCATTTTATATAAATGGTAAACAACCACCATTTGAAGAAATCGCCATACACATGAGCGATAGTATCAGCGTGGGCGTGATTAATAATCAAGTGACCGCATTAGAGGCATTAGAATCGGAAATTGAGATTTTAAAAACTTACGGAACACCTGAGCAGAAATCCCAATATTTAGACCGAGTATTAGCACATTATCAAAAACTATTATCAGCTGAAAATTACGAACACCCCAAGCCAATTAGAGAAGAATATAAGCCATATATACAAGAGTTTGTAGCATTGGCTCAAAATCCTAACAGAAATCCTGAAATTATTTTTCAGGCAATGGATAAGAATCGCTTGATGTACAGGAGCATGATTGAGGAGGCTTGTTACCACAACCAAATTGCTGTGGATTTATTTAAAAGTTCTAAAAAGCCAGCAATGGGTTTAATTAGAGAAAATAACCGTTATTTATATCGCCAAGTTGATTATATTAAAGATAAAAAATCCCCGACAGCGTATTTAAATTCTGGAATAAAAACTGAGGGCTATTCCCCAGTAGAATTATTAATTAACCAAACAAATAAATATTTCCAAGAATCAAAACTGGAATCACGCCCCATAGTTCAATTTGGTGATTTATTTAAAGGGGTCGAGTTTACTCCACAGCAGAGATTTAGTGCGATCGCTGCCAAGTACGAATTTGACCGCTTGTACAACGCTGCCGTAGCAATGGAGCGGCGGAGGGACAGTGAGCGTGGCCCCAGTGCAATTATTCAAACGCCGCAAGGGTCAAAACTGGAGATGACAAACTTAATTAGATACGAGCATCCTCTCATGTGGAAAGCTCAAACTATTAATTTGAAACTAGAGGTGGACAAGCGCTCCTCAAAATTATTGGCACTCGCCCAAATAAATAATGAAGTTGGGAATGATGGACAACCCCAATACCGTAAGTTAGGTACTCTTAGCCTTCAGTCGGTTGAAGAATACAACTTCAAGCCAGGTACAAAGGCCAACAACGCTTCATTGGTTGAATTTAAACCCCAACTCAGCCGAGGGCAGACGAAACTAATGTTCCAGCAAGCGTACCAATTTGCCCAAGCATATCGAGAAAACATACCAGAGCAAGATAGATTGTCGGCGGCGGCAGCAGCGTGGAGTGTTGGGGCGGCACGACAAGATGAATTAGAGGATAGACAGTCTGATAAAAGCCCTATTTACAAAAAAAATCCTAACTTTGTGTTCGCGGCGTTTGGTGATGAGATTGTCTCCCGGTTAGGGGAAATGCAATTTACCGACCTAAGAGTTGGGACTTTAAGCAATGAGGCGAACAACTTCAAAGGCAAAGAGTGGAATCAGGATGAGAAATGCTCAATTGAAATTAGGGCATCGCACCACCCACCTGAACATGAACGCCACGGCTTAAGATTAGTGTTTGTTGCCGATAAGGATGGGGAATATAAAGAGTTCGCGCCACTAGAACCAAGAACGGGACAATTACCAATTGGGACAAAGGCCATCGCTAATGTGTTACCAGGGGAAACTTACACAGCCAATGCAACAATTTCTCTGACAGGGACAGAGCCAGTAGAGTTTACTATCAGAGAAATCAAGAAATTCTCCCACTCAGACAGGATATTTCATGGTGAATTTGTGACCTTAGAGATTGGTAAAGTACCAGTACCCACAGGGGTAGTGAAAATCCAACTGGATGGTAAAACTTTAGGTGAACTAGACGCAGATTCGATTAAACAACTTCAGGCAGTAAATTACATTAAAGATGGCAATCCACTCAACCTAAAACTGACAACTATATCAGACAAGTATAATGCTTTTGTGATTGCCGAATCTCCAAATGGCAATTTACTAAAGATTGATAAAACTAATTCTTACAATTTTAAAGACCAGAAATTTAACGATACTGATTTCCGAAGACTTACCTTAGATGTACCGCAATCTCAAATAAGAGATGCAGTGTTTTTGGATGGGGAACCACTAGGAGTTTTACATTTCAAGAAAGATAAAGAAGCACTCAAACAATTAGGGGTTCTCAATTTTGGAAAGCTAACTCTAGTACCAGCCACATTGCAAAGTAATATCTCAACAACAATGATGGTTCAGATTGACCCAACTACTATTGAATATCCTGAAGTTTGGGTGAAAGAAAACCAAGTGTTTGGTCAACAGATAGCTAATCAAGAACAACAAAGAGAAATCGAAAAAACTGCGGCGATTTTGTACCAAATCAAAGAACGTCCAACTATGTTGTTTGCTACGCCAGAAGATAAAATGCTGGGGCTAACTCAATTGGTAGTCGATAATCATAAAGTTGAGACTGTAACTAAGTGGCTGACTGACAAAAACATAGCGACTGCCCAAGTGCCACCAGAGGAAGTCCCACTAGAAACTAAGAAGGGATTGGCTGTTTTTACCTTGGCTAACTCGTCCATCCCAGAACCAGTTTTTGAGGCGATGACCCTAAAATTTGGGGAAGTGATTGAGTCTTCCGAACAATATCAACAGAAAGTGCGTAGTCTGCCAGATAGACCAAAGCATCTCAAACCGCTACAGTCACGTCATTCAGTAACGTTATCCCAAACGCCACCACAGCAGCAAAACTTTGCCCCACCTAGCCAAGAATCTCAAACCGTAACCATCGACCATCTGCGCTCGTGGTACATTGCGGCTAACAACCTGGGTAAACCTGAAGAATACAAACAACGAATTGTCGAAATTGCGAATGAATTTAAAGCTACCAATCAATTATCAGCAAAAGCTCTGGCTGCAATGGAACAAGATACACTCAGCCGAGTTGCCCAAATTTCTCAGAAAATAGCATCAAACTTGGGTCAGCGTGGAGAAGATGGTACTACCCGTGTCGCCGGGAAAATCTATGATTTGTCTTTGAATTCTGAACGCCAAGATTTAGTGATCGCACACAAAAATGGCGATGTAATTTTGCGTGTGCAGGCTGGGCAAGTGCAAATTAATAAAGTTACTCCTCAAGTTTTGCAAGACTTCGAGAGTGCCAACACTAAACTTGATGAGGCTTTAGAAAGTAAAAAACAAACGGCAGGAATACAAAGATAAATAAATTGAAGAGAAAAAAT
>NZ_JACJRV010000054.1 GCF_014697475.1 Nostoc sp. FACHB-152 | reverse complement strand
CTGCATCAGTGAAGTCGCTGGAATACGCCATTAGCATTGGATTTTAGATGCTGAGGAGTACCTTAATTCAAAACCTCATAAGATGTCAAATGGGTTCTATAAGTAAACGGAACTGACAACGGCTGTCCAAGAATGTTAATAACGGCTTGACCGTTTGCAGAAAATTTACCTGAAATAGTATGCTCACCCGGAGATAAAGGAGTCAGAAAAACACCAACTTGGAGAAAATTAGAGCCACCATTCGGTAGCCCTGGAGTCAACACTGGCCCGCCGATGTAACGAGGGTCATCAATAGTGGTTTTTACACCATCAACTACAATTTCAAAAGTTGCTCCTAGCTGTTGGGAACCAAAAACGTAATTAGCTGCTGCTTGTGAATTATTAGGATAATTACCAACCACAGGAGGTGAGTTATCGCTAGCACCGAGGGGAACGAATAAGATTGTGCCAGGACGTACAGTAAAAGTGCCTGTGTTGTTAGTGAAATCTTGAATATAAAGGATTTGGAAGGGTGTTTGAGGTAAAAAAGCTAAATTGTTTCCACTTGCAGTGAAGTAAGCGATCGCTTTAGCTACATCATTTAGTGAATAACCTAGCACCTTTGTAGTTGGTGGTATGATATTACCACCATACAGGTTTAGCTGTTTGGTTGTTGGTTCTGGAACTTTTGTTAATGAAGTTTGTGGAATCTTCTCTTGAGCAAATGCTGCTTCTAAAGAAAGGAACGAAGTGCTACTCATAGAAGTAGCGCAAAGCAAACACGCAAGTATGTGTCTGATCATAATCAAAGCTTCCCAATATTTCTAGTAATTCCAAACATTTGTAATTATTAGCTTTAACAAGTATATTTGGATACTTATTATGACTGAGTAGTTCAAACCCATGCAGAGTCATGCAAGCATCAACGCAAAGATGATGCTCTATGATTTTTTGAAACAAGAGACTGTAAATCTGAAGGAATTTTAGTAAAAAGGCAAATAAATGGAAAGTTTTTATTACTAAATTTAAAAATGGGCAATTTTGCCTGTTTTTGATTGTAAACAAGCAATTCGTGAGTATATCTTGTTATCGTATTGGATACAAGTAAAATATTCTTAAATAATTCAGATATACCTATTTGCAGTATTAGTGCTTAATTAAGCTGACGATCGCATCCACCAAAACATCTGGATCTACTGGTTTTGATACGTGCATCTGGAAACCAGATGCTAGTGCTTGCTGCTGGTTCATTTCTCCAGCATAAGCTGTTAGGGCGATCGCCGGTATATTTCCTCCTTGTTCTGGCGGCTGCTGGCGTAACTGACGTATCAGCATATAACCGTCTACTTCTGGCATCCCAATATCACTAATCAAAATATCCGGTAGCGACTGCGATATTTCTTCTAAAGCTTCCCCTGCTGATGTGACTGCGGTGACATCCACACCATAATCTTGCAAAATGAAGGTCACTAAGTCACGGATATCCGGTTCATCATCTACCACTAAAATTTTCACACCAGAAAGATCTGGAGTTTCAGAAACATCAGGGGGTAATTCTTGCTGATCACGTTTGACCTGTTGATTAGTTACCAATAACGGTATTCTGACAATGAAAGTTACACCCAATCCTTCGCCTGGACTTTCTGCCTTGACTGTTCCGCCATGCATTTCTACGACTTGACGCACAATCGCCAGCCCTAAACCTAAGCCGCCAAATTTGCGGGTTGTTGTGCCATCAGCCTGACGAAAATAATCAAATACGTAGGGCAAAAATTCTGGTGTAATTCCTTTGCCTGTATCGCTGACTCTAATTTGCGCTTGGCCATCAACTTCTTGAACTTGAATTTCTACTTGGCCTGCTGCTGGCGTAAATTTAACTGCATTCGACAACAGATTCCAAACTACTTGTTGCAAGCGATTAGGATCGCCCATGACTTGCCCGATACTGTGGTCAAAGAGGGTATAAATCTGAATTGACTTGGCTTCGGCTGCCAAGCGTACTGTATCTAATGCTGCCTCAACTACCATATTTAAGCTAACAGGACAGACATTTAAGCTTAGTTTGCCTTGCAGAATTCGGGAGACATCTAGTAAATCTTCAATTAATTGGGTTTGTAGTTTGGCGTTACGTTCAATTGTTTCTAATGCTTGTTTGGTTGTTTTTTCATCAAATTTGCGATTACGCAGCAATTTCGCCCAACCCAAAATCGGGTTGAGTGGAGTTCGCAGTTCATGAGAGAGAACTGCTAAAAATTCATCTTTGATGCGGTTAGCAACTTCTGCTTCTCTACGGGCCAAGCGTTCTTTTTCGAGGAGGCGATCGCGTTCTTGTTCAGCCCGCTTGCGATCGCTAATATCTAGAACAAAAGCTACCCCGTTATCTTGAGAATCATTTAATAAAGCTATCCCTAAAACAACTGGTACTCGCTTACCGTTGCGGTGGATATACTCTTTCTCATAGATCTGCGAAACTCCAGTTGCTTGAACTTCTGCAAGCGCGCATTCGTCTAAATGCAAATACTCTTTTGGAGTGCATTTTCGCCAATCAATTTTACCTAAAGCAGCAAACTCTTCACGTGTATAACCCGCTAAGTTTAAGTAAGCATCATTAGCATCAGTGATATAACCCTCCATATTCCAAAAAGCTACACCGATTAAGTTAGACTCAGACAATTGTCGGAATCTGGCTTCACTTTCGCGTAATGATTGTTCTACCTTTTTGTGTTCCGATATATCACGAGAGACTATAATTACACCCTCGATGCTTTGGTTGTGATCGCGTAATGGCGTGACAATATATTCGTAATAACGGATGCCATCTACTGTGACTAATTTACATTCATCCTTGATGGGTTCGCCAGTTGCAATCACCGTTTTTTGTTGCATCTGTACCTGTGCGGTAAAGTCTCCGGGCAAATCTAGTTCTTGCAGTGCTTTACCCAGGAGATCCTGGGATTTTAAGCCCAAAATAGCAGCACCACCATGACTTACATACTTATGACGACCTGCGCGGTCAAAAATATAAATATGATCTACGGATGCAGCCAAAATAGTATTTAAGAGATTTGCTTGTTCTTGAACTTGGGTTGTGAGTTGACGGGTGTTTTCTTCTGTCTGCTTTTGATCGCTAATATCCATGCATACGCCTAACATTCGTTGCGCCTGCCCCTGCTGGTTATAGTAAAATTTTCCGCGAGCCGAGATCCAATGCAGGCTTTGGTTAGGCCAAATCACTCGAAATTCATCTTTGTAGTCAATCTTGTCTGCCAAAGCAGATGCAATCCTTTCTCTCACACTTTCTCTATCATCAGGATGTATACGGGATAGAAAAGCTTCATAAGTTCCACTAAAGCTACCTGGAGTTAAGCCGAACAGCAGTTCCTGACTTTCAGACCAGATTAATTTATTGGTGGCAACATCCAAGTCCCAAAAACCCATCCACGCAGCGTCTATTGCAAGTTTCAGCAATTGTTCGCTGTCTTGAAGGGCAAGTTCAATTTGCTGCCGTTCCGCTTTTTCTTGTTGGAGTTGTTGCAGTGTAAATGCCATATCTGCCTGACTATGAGGATTTTTGTGTGCTGTTTGCCCTTGTGCTTTGAGTTCAGTCAGTTGCGCCTCTAGTTCTAACTGTCTGTACTGATACTGAATTTCTAATTCTTCTAACTCTGCAACACGCTGCCGTAAAGCTGCTAATTCATGTTTATCCTGGTCTAGCATCTTGAAAACCATTAGCAATAAAAAATCATCCTAGAAACGGCAGATACTCCACAGTTTGAGTAAATATGGATTTTTTTCTTATAACCTACGATCTCTCACTTTATATATAAAGTATTCTGCCGCAAGATATATGTTAAATTGTTCAGTCTATAATTGACCTATTTCTTTTAGCAGAAGTTGGAACTTCATTTCTGGATTTTTATGTAAGCTGCACCAATTACGCCAGCAACGATTTGCAACCCGTAAGCTAGGCTAGGTGAATTTGCACGAGATGGTGGTATATTTAAACTGCCAATGCCGTAAAATACCTGTTGAGTAAACCACCAAAATAGATAAAAAATCACAGGGATTTCTGTAGGAATATATATTAATAATAATGGCAAAACACTGTAGACTTTTGCTTGAGGAAACTTTATATAGTATGCTCCTAAAATTGCGGCGATCGCACTATTAGCCCCAACTAACGGCACTGTCAAAGTTGGTTCAGCTATCACTTGGATGATCCCAGTCAAAATCCCAGCAGATAAATATAATCCCAAATAGCGTCTATGCCCCAGAAAGTTTTCGACAGTTTTGCCAAAAACCCATAAAAAAATTAAGTTACCTAATATCTGACTAAAACTAGCATGGATAAATAGTGCTGAAATTAGTGAAAGCGATCGCCAAGCCAAAACTACCCAAGCGGCAGAATTGATAAAAATTGCATTATGTATCGCTGCTGTTATCTGGGCTGGAATGATACCCCAATTATTAACAAAACTTCCTAATGCTCCACTCAGTTCTAATTGCAGTTCCCAGAAAAATATAGCAATATTAATACCAATTAGCCAATAATTGATAATTGGCTTGCTAGTAATTTGGATGCGATCGCTAATAGGAATCATCGGAATTAATCGTTTTTTATTTCTCAGTTAGAGTAACATCAGCAAACCCACCAAGAAATATTAATGACAAATTAGTTAAAACGAACACTAACCATTTCGGTAAAATGGGTGTGTTTGTAAAGAACACGAAGACACCTAATTAGCCAATTTGTATGTTCTCAACAGCTGACTTTCTTCAATACACCCAATGGTCGGGTATAGCCACATTAGTATTTGCGGCTTTAGCAGTGCTGGCTTTTATTTTAAAATGGGGCATCCGCTTTCGGCTGGTAGGTACAACTGGCTTTATGCTGGTGCTAACAGGCGGTTTATTCGCTCTCTCGTTAGTACCATTGAGTCGCACGGTAATTCCAGGAGCAGAAAAATTTACGCTGGTTTATGATAATGGTTCTACACAGGCAGTAATTGCCATTTCTCCAAAAATTTCACCCACAGCACTAGAAGCTACTCTGCGGCAAGCAGCTAGTAATCTGTACTCTTATGGTCGCTTAGGCCAACGCGGAGACAACTATTTGACAATTCGTGCGCGTACCCTTATACATCCCGAACCTGGGGTAACTGTACCACTTTACCTTGGCCAAATTAAACGCACGCTAGACACACGCGAAGATGCAGAGATGGCAATTGAAATTTATGCAGATAAATTTGCTCAACTGCCCAAACCAACTGCTTAATCTAGAAGAGAATATAGCAATCCTCAATCAGTAGCAAACAAATCTATTGCTTATTGCCTCTTCCCTATTGCCTGCCCCATGTTTAGGAAGTAGGTAAATCCCTTGACTGTTATGGGGATTTGGATAATGAAGTGTTGAAACGAGAAGGTGCAAGCCCTCTCGTTTTAAATATAAGTGCATATTTTTTCAGTGTTAAACAGAAAAACAGCTTGAACTATGGCCTGTTTCCCATTGCTACCTGAAGGACTTCAGAATCACATCCATTTTTTTGTATTTCAATATACAATAAGGATTATTTTTAGATTAAGATATGATTTACTAATTAAACTTGTGAAAAAATGCTGAGTAAGCACTAGTCATAGCTGATGGTGACAGGGAAACTGATTATTTGCCCTAAGACCATTTCTCAATTAGTAATTGTCGAGGCGTTTACTGCGTGTCAGTGAATGATATCGTGAATTACTTATACAGTTATTCAAAACTTTGATATTTCATAATTTTAGACTAATGGGCAACATTCAAGTCACGCCTCGTCGTCAACACAAACAAGTAAGAAAGTATGAAGTATGAAATTTTATACTGTGTTGCTATGCAGTCTTCATCTTCTTAGCTTTCTGCGCTATAGCTAAATTTACTAGGATCAAGAAAAATCAAGGTTTTGCCTAACTAGCTTATATGCCGGATCAATCTACTACTACATTATCTACTCAAACATCTAGTTCATTACTAGCACTAGCGATCGCACCTGCCAAGGTAATTCGTGGTGTAGGGGTGTTGCAAGCAGCACCAGCAGAGATTGCCCGTTTGGGTAGTCGTCCTTTAATTATTGCAGGCGATCGCACGCTGGCTCTGACCCAAAAAAGTTTACAACCAATTCTAGAACAGCAACAATTGCACACTGCCCAAGCTTCTTATGGTGCAGATTGTTCGGAAAGTAGCCTGAAATCTTTAAGAAAGGCAGCTAAAGAACATAAAGCCGATGTCATCATTGGTGTTGGCGGTGGGAAAGCCTTGGATACAGCTAAATTAGTCGCCCATCAGTTGCAATTACCAGTGGTGACAGTTCCCACCTCGGCGGCTACCTGTGCAGCTTGGACTGCCCTTTCTAATGTGTACTCTGAGGAAGGAGCATTTTTATATGATGTGGCGTTGTCTCGCTGTCCTGATTTATTGATTCTCGACTATGATTTAATTCAAACTGCACCACAACATACATTGGTAGCAGGAATTGGTGATGCGATCGCTAAGTGGTACGAAGCCTCTGTTAGCAGTGGACACTTAGAGCAAACTTTGATTATTGCCGCAGTGCAACAAGCAAGAGTTTTGCGTGATATTTTATTCCAAAAGTCAACCGTCGCTTTGCAAAAACCAGGTAGTGAAGTTTGGCAAGAAGTTGTTGATGCCACAGTTTTACTCGCAGGAGTTATTGGCGGACTGGGTGGGGCGCAGTGCCGGACTGTAGCTGCCCATGCTGTACACAACGGTTTAACTCACATCGCCGGACATAGCAGTATCCACGGCGAAAAAGTCGCATTTGGCATTTTGGTACAACTGCGTTTAGAAGAAATGATTCAAGGCAATCAATTAGCAACTACTTCTCGGCAACAGTTGTTGAAGTTCTACGCAGAGATTGGTTTACCACAAAAATTAGATGATTTGGGACTTGGCAACGTTACATTAAGTCAGCTAAAAACAGCTGCGGAAATTGCCTTAGCCCCTAATTCAGATATTCATCGGCTACCTTTTAAGGTGGCATTAGAACAGTTGATGGCAGCTATGGTGTCAACAACTGCGCCTACAGATAGCAGAGAATCCAACAACCGAGTTTCTGCTAAGGCAATTGATGAGATAGAGGAATAAACTACTTCAACTTTGCAGTATGAATCCTGATCTTTTAGTGTTTTCTAGTTACATTGCCCATATCCAAAACTGGAATTTTGGGCAATTTCATATTTGGTTTCCTAGTTCTTTGACCAAATTTATCCACAGTTGGCAGCTGTGGTGGATTGGAGAAATTTTACTCACAAATCAACTGTATCAAGAAGTGGTACATCAATGACATCTAATTGGATCGCCCCAGCAGAACGCATACAAAAACTACCTCCTTATGTATTTGCCCGTCTAGATGAGCTTAAGGCTAAAGCGCGGGAACAAGGTTTGGATTTAATTGATTTGGGTATGGGCAACCCGGATGGCCCGACACCACAACCAGTGGTAGAAGCTGCGATCGCAGCTTTGCAAAATCCAGCCAATCACGGTTATCCGCCATTTGAAGGCACTGCTAGTTTTCGCCGTGCCATCACCGATTGGTATAATCGCCGCTATGGAGTGGTGCTTGATCCTGATAGCGAAGCCCTACCGCTACTCGGTTCTAAAGAAGGATTAGGCCATTTGGCAATGGCTTACATTAACCCTGGGGATGTAGTTTTAGTTCCTTCTCCAGCGTATCCTGCTCATTTTCGCGGGCCTGTAATTGCTGGGGCGCAAATCCACAGCTTGATTCTCAAACCAGAGAATGACTGGTTGATTGATTTAGCGGCGATTCCTGAAGAAGTTGCCCAAAAAGCCAAAATTCTCTATTTTAACTATCCCAGTAATCCCACAGCTGCCACTGCTCCGCGAGAATTTTTTGAAGAAATTGTCGCCTTTGCCCGGAAATATGAAATTCTGCTGGTGCATGATTTGTGTTACGCAGAGTTGGCTTTTGATGGTTATCAACCTACCAGTTTGTTAGAAATTCCTGGCGCGAAAGAAATTGGCGTAGAATTTCACACCTTATCAAAAACCTATAACATGGCTGGTTGGCGTGTGGGTTTTGTGGTAGGGAATAATCAAGTTATCCAAGGTTTACGGACACTCAAAACTAACTTGGATTATGGCATTTTTGCGGCTTTACAAACAGCTGCTGAAACCGCTTTGCAATTGCCAGATGTATATTTGCATGAAGTCCAACAACGTTATCGTACCCGCCGCGATTTTCTCATTCAAGGCTTAGGACAGTTGGGTTGGGATATTCCTAAAACTAAAGCCACGATGTATTTGTGGGTGAAATGTCCTGTAGGCATCGGTTCCACTGATTTTGCCTTGAATGTCTTACAACAAACAGGCGTAGTTGTCACCCCAGGTAATGCCTTTGGGGTTGCTGGTGAAGGCTATGTGCGGCTAAGTTTGATTGCAGATTGCGATCGCTTGGGTGAAGCTTTAAATCGCTTTAAACAAGCTGGTATCCGCTATCAATCAGAAGCCTTGGTTTAGGTTGGCAAATCACAAATTCTGTGTTACGGCATTGCTGATGTCAAAGTTTTACTCTGCAATGCTGTACCATAACAATCGTTAAGATAGTTAGGACATCGGTAGCTAATAAAACTTAGATTCTCAAAAACTTTTCACTCTGTAACCTGTCACCTATTACCTGTTACCTGTTCCCTACCACAAATCTATAGTTCACAATAGAAATGGCGTATTTTAAGCAACACCAACCTTCATGCAAGCTTCTACTTCGACCATTCCACATTTAATTGCAGCCGCTTTTCACGCACTTTCCGATCCTCTGCGGATTCATGTGATAGAACTGCTGCGACAGCGAGAACTTTGTGTGTGTGATTTGTGTGATGCTTTAAAGGTAAGTCAATCAAAACTTTCGTTTCACCTCAAAACTCTGAAAGAAGCGAGTTTAGTTAACTCCCGCCAAGAAGGGAGATGGATTTACTACAGTTTGAATATTCCGCAATTTCAGGTTTTAGAGAAGTATCTCGCGGGATTTAGCCATAATAGTGTAATTTCGCCTGCGATTTCTTGCTGCGATTTAGGCAGAGGTGAATGAATCCGCAATGAACCTAACCAAATAATAAATTTTTAGTATCAATCATCTTTCAAAGTCTATGCAGATATTCAGGTGGTACGGCATCTACTAACCAAACGCCATTATCTGAACAGTAGAAAGTATACCCTGCTTGATGCATAGCGGTTGCATCCACAGCAAACACTACAGGTTTACCATGTCGTGCGCCTACAGTTTCGGCTGTAGCAATATCTCGTGACAAATGCACGTGATGACGAGACATTTTGCATAGTCCTGTTTGTAAAATAGACTCGACTGATTTGTGTCCTGTACCATGATATAAAACATCTGGTGGGACAGCAGGTTGCAATTGTAAATCAACTTCTACACTATGTCCTTGGTTGGCACGAATTAAAGCCCCTGTAGAGTCAAACGAAAAGCGTTTTTTCTCATTGGTGGCAACTACTTGGGCTAATTCTTCACGGGTGATAGGGAACTGATGTTGAGTACAAGCTGCTAAAAGTTCATCAACTTTTACCCAACCACCAGCAGCCAGTGTAATTCCAATGTGTTCTGGTTGGTGGCGCAAATGTTTGCTTAAGTATTTACTAATTTTGACTAGGCGCGCAGTATCCATAAGAAAATAATCTGTTTCAAAATCAGGCCTAATGCTACGCCAATCATAATAATTAGTGTTAGCTTACCGCCAGGAACAAGCCTATTTGTGTGTTGCAGTTGTTGACGTTGTTTCCAGGTTGCTAATGCTGGGATAATTCCGCCCAAGATGGAGATGCTGAAAGTACCAGCAAAATCTAAGGCAGTAAGGAAAATATTGGGGTTGATTGCACCCAAACTCATCGGCGGTAATAAAATCAATGAATATAAAGGTAAGCGATTAGCTGTTTGAGTTTGTGTATTTGGGGAAATATCTTTAAATAAATCTAGCAAGCCATACACAAAGCCGATAAAAGATGTGGCGATCGCAAACTCTGAAAAAATAGATACTAATACTCCTAACCATTGTCCACCGCCACCAGCCCGCAGCACTTGCAGGGGATCGAAAACAGCTTGACTACCAGCTTTCAATATATCTGGACTGACGCTACCCAAAATCACCGCATTCCAAGCCAAGAACATGATTAAAGGTATTGCAGAACCAATAGTGATGGACTGACGAATTTTGCGGCTATCTCCTTCTAGCTGGGTGACGACAACAGGCACAACGTTATGATAAAACAATGCTACTAACATGACTGGGATGGCAGTTCCTAAAGCATTCCAGTCTTGAAACAAGAAATGTACAGTTTTAACTTGGGTGATTCCTAAAAACAATAGTCCGAGAAAAGAAGCAAGGACAATTCCTACAAAAGCGTTATTCAATTTTTCTATCAACTTTTCTCGTCCTACATACATAATGCCGCCAAATAGCAGCGTAAAAGCCACAGTCCCCACCCAGCTAGGTAGGATGTTTTGCATACCCCACACATGGGAAACCGCAGAGACTAGAATATCTCCACCTTGGGTGATATAAGCTACTAGTAAAGCATAGTGCAGAAATAAATATGCACCACCAAAGATTCTTGCTCCTGCTTGACCTAATGTGTTTTCAACCATTGCTAACAAGCCTATGCTCGGACGACCTGCTAAACGCATGGTGTTAATACTTACTTCGGCAATCAACAGACCTGAAATTAAGGCATATAACCACACAGCAATTAGTAAAACTGTGGAAGGTATGACACCAGAAGGCAATGTGACGGCAGGTAATGCTAAAATCCCTGCGCCAACGGTTGTGCCTGCAATTAAGGCTGTACTTCCTAACACACTACCGGGTTGATGAGTCACCTGGTTGCCATCAACTTTCAGGTGAGAAAACAATCGTGTGACTTCTTTTTGATGTGCTGGAAAAGCAGTCTTGATTGTGGTCATGCTGAGTAGATGTTAAGTTATGTGACTATTTATCTTAGCAAAAACTAGGAGATGGAAACGTAGACGCGTCAGCGTATTCCCGCAGGGTACCGCAGAGGCGCAGAGACAAGGATAAGGTTTCACAGAGTTCTGGCTTAAGTTTGAAGGAGTGACCTATAAACTAACCTCTAGCCTCTTACTGATTTGTGCTAAATCCACATTACCACCGCTAATAATTACACCAACTCTCTTGTCTGGTGCTTGCACTACATCTTCAAGTAAGGCGGCGGCGGCTAATGCACCCGTGGGTTCTACAACAATTTTGAGGCGTTCCCAGATGAAAAACATGGTGCTGATAATGGCGGTTTCTGAGACTGTGACCATATCATCAACATAGTCTAGGACTAGGGGAAAGGTGAGTTTACCCAGGCTGGGGGTGCGAACACCATCGGCAATTGTCTGAGGATTTGTGACGGTTTGCAAGGTTTTGCTGTGGAAGGAACGAGTCGCATCATCAGCGAGTTCTGGTTCGACACCGATGACTTTAGCATTGGGTAATAGGGCTTTGGTGGCGATCGCACAACCAGAAATTAGCCCACCGCCACCACAACAGACTAATAGCAGGTCTAATTGACCAACTTCTTGGATAAGTTCTAAGGCTGCGGTTCCTTGTCCGGCGATGATGTGGGGATGATCGTAAGGAGGAATTAGGGTAAGGTGGCGATCGCTTGCTAGGGTTTTGGCTAATTCTTCGCGGTCTGTTTCTTGGCGATTGTATAAAATCACTTCTGCACCATAACCGCGAGTAGCTTGTTGCTTGACGGCTGGGGCATCGTCAGGCATGACAATAGTGGTGGGAATATTGAGTAACTTTCCCGCTAAGGCGATCGCTTGGGCATGATTTCCTGAAGAGAAGGTGATTACACCTTTTTGTTTTTGTTCTGGGGATAGCTGTGCTAGGGCATTGTAAGCGCCACGAAATTTAAATGCGCCTGTGCGTTGAAAATTTTCGCATTTAAAGAAGACTTGGCTATGGGTGCGATCGTTAACAGTTGTTGAAGTTAGCACGGGTGTACGGTGGGCGATCCCCTCAAGACGTGCTAGTGCAGCTTTTATATAGTCTATTGTGACGGTGCTATTTTGTAACATTATGATTAAGTCTTAGTACAACATTTCATTAATTCGTAGCGAATTCTCTGCGTACCTTTGCGTTTAGATTTCAACCCTCAATTCGCTAAGATTTTACGCGAAGTTGTACTTAGTCTGAAACAAAAGAATATTGCTGCCAATCACCCACTGGTTGGTAGCCAATCTCTTGATATATATGGTTAGAGGTTGGATTTGCCAAATCTGTGAATAAAAAGCAGAATTGATTTCCTTGGTTGAGTAAAGTTTGGCTTAATGCTGCTATGCAAGCACTGGCGTAACCTCGGCGGCGGTACTCTGGTGGTGTGTACACCATACCAATACGCGCCCTATGAGGTGTAACTTCACTCCAACAAGCAATGCAAACAGGTACTTCATCTTGCCAAAGGTAAGCTTTTTGTTGTTTGAATATCCACTCAGCCCAGCGTTGTGAGTCGGTTTCAATCTTACCTAAAGCTTCTAAACTAAAAGCTTCATGCCACTTCACCAGTAATTCTTTGTCATTCTCTGTGGCTAGGCGCAAATAGCCTGTGACTGGCGAGATGTTTTGCACCTTTTGTAATTGAAAGGTTCGCAATGCTAATGCTAACTGGTAGGATTGAGCCGTCAAAGAATGCCATGCCGCAACAAAGGCTTGTGATTCTTCTGTGGGTGCATTTACCCCAGACAGTAATTTATCAGACAAATATAAGTCTTGGGCAAGTAAATCAACTGCCTGGAAATCTGTGATTTTTGACAGCAACAAAGGTCGAGGTGGCGTTTTCATGGCTACTGCCACAATTTCTCCATCTGACTCTACTGTTGCTAAGTAAGGTGTTTCATCAAAGCGTTCTGGGTGATGAATCAACGTGTGGCAAATTCCTAACAGCAAATTGTGCAACGCTTCTTGTTGCAGTAAGTATTCTTGGATTCTTGCGTAAAATTCTTTAGCATCCTGAAATTTACGGACTTTCACAAGGATGTTCTGATAAGTTAAGGGTTCTTATTTACCCTACCATTACTTCATCTACTACTAGAAAGAAATACAAATGCTTCTCTAGGAGCTAGAAAAATTTTCTATTTAGGTTAATAAATGTAAATGGATGAAAAACAATGCTGATATTATCTTAATAATATCTTAATTATTATGCACGCAGCTTCTACGGAAAATCAACCCAGAAAAATACCTAAAAGAACGCGTACTACTGTAATGATTGCCGTAGTTGAATCTATTCAAGAGTGCAAGCAAGCGGCGATCGCAGCTGAGTTTCCAGCAGAGTGTGGGTTAGAAATGCTGAGGGGATGTCTGGAAGACGAAGCACATAGCTGGTCTGACCAACAATTTCAACATTGGTTTGAAAGCATGGAAATAAAGTATGGAGAACGTAGCCCTTTAGGGATTTCTATGATTAGTTTGTACAGGAGTGTGATGAGGATTATCAACACTTGCGATCGCCAATTGAAAATAGAGCAAAATTTCCCAGACAATTAAACAAAACGCTGTGTAAATTCGGCAATCAAATCTACTCTTCCCTTACGCAACATGGCTGGGTCTAATCTTTCTGTGGTGTTGCAAGTCATCAACACAACTAATCGCTGCTTAATTTGAATACCAGAGTCATCAATAACACTTTGGTACAATGTGCCATCTAACAAACTTAAGATATGTTCGGTTTTATTGTTAGATTGGGCGATTTCGGAAGCACGATTTTGAGCTAGATTGTCAGCTTCGTTAATGATGATACAAATTTTTTCTAAATAAGTTGGTGGGACAAAGTTAGCGATCGCATCATGATCCAAAATAAATATCACATACCCCAAAGGCATGAGAATTTCTTTGGCAACTGCTTGTGTCCAGGCGGTTTTACCTGTTCCTGGTTCGCCGTGAACTACTACTGCTAACTGATTTTGATTTAGTACCGCTTGCTGTAATGCGTCAGTGAAACTTTGAATCTCTTGGGGGAATGTGCGAATTGGGTATTGGCTGTGAACTTTGCCCACACGGCTTTGATAGCCACTTAGCATAACGGCTAAATCATAGGTAGCTTTGTTGATTAAGGGTGCTAAGTCTTTCGCCATTAAAGTATATTGTCGCCGCCCGCGATCGTATGGCTCAATTTGCAGCCAAATATCATAAGATGACCAGTAAGCATAAACAGTATTAATCACATCTAGACGTTCCCAGTTGATAAACTTTTCCACCGGAAAATAAAAATCCCTTTCTGAATAATACTGAGTAATCACATCGGGACGGTCTAAAATTTGTAATACCCGTAAAACAGCAATTTCTTGTAAACGATTTAAAACATAGTCAATAGGAATACTATTACGGCTGACAAATTGTAATATTGGGGTTTCGGTAGTCAAAACATCTTTATACCGATGATCAGGTGATTGAGGGTCAGGTGTAATATAGTTCCAGAATTTTTCTAATTCGTAGCGCGTATTATCAGAAGCAACGCTTAATAAATTAGCCCACCAAGTATAATTATTTCTACCTAAAACTTCTGCAAAAGTACTAGCTATATTAAAAGTTTTCTGCGTTAATTCCTTGGTGTCATTCTGTAATAATTCACATAAAAAATCCCAGTCTAAATCTCTTTGAAATGGTCGCCAGCCGCTCGTAAGTAAGTTTTGAGGTTTATTATTGGATGTGTTGTCGCTTCTAAAATAATCAAATTCCATATTTTTTCTTTATGCGGCAGTTGGAAGTAAATCTACAATGAGGTGAAGAATAAGGGATTTGAAAAAGTTTTCTTGTGCTATAAACTATTTGTCTAAAAGTTTTTATCCTTAGGCTAATGTTACTGAAAAGATTTGTTGTATACCGATGCTTACCGTAGCTTATATAGTGGGCAATATCTATTGACGGCTAGTTAATCTGCTTCTAAAGAATAGGAAATTTTCTTTTTTATTTATGTTAACAATAACCTGATAATTCATATTATCCAACAATGAATTTGGTTTTACTACTTTGTTATAGCAGCTAAGTAAACTAGTACCAATTTTTTTAGCCCTGAATCTTTACATAATTTTATATATTATTTTGTTACAATAATTAAACTTTTCTAACACTGGTTAGAATTGACTTTATATAGTACAAATACGCTGTTTTCCACAGATTGAAATTTAATACTAAGCACAGTGTCTTAATTTTCTATTATTTATACTACATTGTAGCATAAATAATGAAATTCGTCCCTTTCTTAAGAAGTTTTGAGTTAAATTTTTTGGTTTTGGTTGTAAATATCAATTAAGTTAAAATTGAGAATGGGGAATTTTTCTTCAAGATAAAGCAAAGTTTTCGTAACATTTATAATTTCTTTGTAATAGTTGGATTAATTCAACACGCACATTTTTTAATATTTCTCAAAACCTTCCTGTAGCAGGGTTTTAAAATTTGCAAGTAAAGAGTTAAGTTTCAAGTAGCACGTCTGCAAATTTTATTAATAATTGATAACTAAATATCCATTATAAATACGTCCAACGGCTTTAAATCTGGGTTAACCCAGCGAACACGAGCATCCCAAGACATAATTAAATCTTCGCTATAATACTCTTCGGGAAGATTTTTATCTTTAAATGTATGGATGAGCTTGTTACTTAACTGAACTAAAGGAGTATTGCTATCACAAGTAGATAGATAAAGCTCCACCATAAAAATCCAAAACAGTGTCAAAGTTTCATGATAGCCACTGGTAGGTGTAGTCTGAATGTTCATCACAGCGTTATATCGCTGAATCCCTTGACGAATTAAATCTATAGCTTGTTGTTTCTCATAGCGAGTGAGATACCAAAGTGCAACTGTGTAAGTGTGCAGCATGGTTCCATTCAGAACGTGCTAAGGTGCAGTGATTGAAACTAGTAATCAAGTTTTCAATCTCTTCTATTGTTTGATATCCACTACTTACCAAGCTCATTAGGGAAGATTGATTAATTTTCTCTAATTATTAAAAAGGAATTTGGGCAACCTATTTTTAGTTGAGTTTATACTAATTAATTCAATAATGTTTTGAATTTTAAAATACTATTATACTACATTTTAATACAAAAGGAAAATATACTCATTTAAAATGCTTGACTCTCTTAAATTTTCCTAATCAAAGTTAATTTTTTGTAGTGAAATAAGTAGGAAGGCACAAATAAACTTAACTAGATAAGTCTTGGGCAAAATAGCTAAAAACCTCTTCCCTCCTGCCCTCTGCTTCCTGTCTCCTGCCTTTTCCTAATTACAATTATTTATGTCCCTCTACTTAAATGCGATCGCACAACTATGACCAAGCAACAATACTTATTAGCCGATAACTTAGATTTTAGTGAGCAAAGTTTAACCATAGAAAATATTCTATAGCTAAATTTTATAATTAATTTATGATTAAGTTTTGCAAAAAAAAAATCTGTAGTTTGCGTATAATCAAGAAGTAGCTGCTAAACCAATGACACTAAAATTTTTTATTGCCGCATTTAAAAATGCAATACCAAAAAAATCGCTTATTTTGAATTCGCTCCATCCTATCCCTTGTGGGATGGCTCGTCTGCAATCTCAAACAAGACGATGAATCCCGATTGAATTTTATGGAGAAAAGATGTATTTAGCACATTCATTCATCAGCGATGCAAAGCAGCACACCTCTCAGCAGCCGTTAATTTTGGTAGTAGAAGATAACGATGATAATCTTTTGCTCATGAGTTATGCGCTAGAGTCACTTGGCTGTAGATTCATCTGCCAAACAGATAGTTTCTCAACGGTCTTGGTTGCCAAGGAGTATCAGCCAGACCTAATTATCCTAGATATTTTGTTACCTACTTTTAATGGCATTGATGTTGTACGTTGTCTTAAACATGATCCACTAACTTATAAAATTCCTGTGCTGGCTGTGACTGCTTTAGCCGCTAGAGAGGATCGAGAACGGATTCTGTTAGCAGGGTTCAACGACTATATCAGCAAACCATATCTGCTGGATGATTTAGAGGCAGTTGTTCGCCGTCTATTATTGGGAAAACTTGAACCTCATTCAACCTATGAATTATGTCAAGATTCAAGCAATTGAAGCGAGCCGCAGAGAGGAGCAATTTCTAGCCTCCAGCCTCTAATTCCCTTACATATTTTTTGGTAACTGGACTGTAAATACACTGCCTTTACCAAGTTCAGATTTCAAAGTAATATTACCACCATGAGCTTCAGCGATTCTGTGTGAAAGATGCAGCCCTAAGCCGCTACCAGAGCGTTTATTTCTGCCTTGGCGAAACCGCTCAAAAATGGTTGCTTGGTCTTCGGGGGCGATACCGTAACCTGTATCTTCTATGGCAATGCTGACCCAAGTTTTTCCTGTAGAATTGGCTGATTCTTCGAGTTTAATTTTAATCCCGCCTGTATCGGTAAATTTTATCGCATTACCCAGGAGGTTGTTAAATATGCGGCGCAGTTCTAGGGCATCGCCCATGACTACCCCAGGATCTTTTTGGTTGTGTGCTAAACTGCTAGTATCAACTTTTACATAGATATTCTTCTCGTCAGCTAGTGGTGAGAGTTCGCTGACTACTTCTTGAACTATTTCTGGCAAATTGCACACTTCATCATTAAAGGTCTTTTTCCCTGCTTCCATGCGATACACTTCGAGCAAGGTATTGACCATTTGCATCAAGTTTTGATTGCTGCGAATCATGACAGAAATCGCTTGTTTCATTTCTGGCGAAATTTTGCAGAATGTTTCTTGTTGAAACAAATCCAGCATTCGATCTGCGGCAACTAAGGGTGTGCGTAAATCGTGGGTAAGACGTGATACAAAGTCTTCCCGTTGACGTGCCATTTTTTGCTGTTCGTCCAAACTGTCCTTGAGTCGCATTAGCGATCGCACTCTCGCTAATAGTTCATCTGTATCAAATGGTTTGCGAATAAAATCATCAGCACCAGCATCTAATCCTTCGACAACGCTGGATTCATGAAAGGCTGTGATTAACAGAATTGGAATGTAGTTTTTACTGAAAGCCGGGTTAGCTCGAATGCGCCGAGTGACTTCATAACCATCTATCCCAGGCATCATCACATCCAGCAAAATTAATTTAGGGGGAGTTTTTTCAACGTACTTCAAAGCTGAGATGCCATCTGAGACTATATCAATCTCATAGTCTTCACTTTCTAGAATAGTTTGAACCAAAATGAGATTATCTCTAGTGTCATCAACAGCTAAAATCCGGTTATTTTTATGGTTTTCAACTACAGACATAATTTATCAATTTCAATAAGAATTTATAGTTTTAAATTGGGATGCCTCATTGAAGCGTGGCGGGGTTGAGGAGCAGGGTGATGAGGGTTATGAGCCGAGAAAAAAATATTTTCCCCGTCCATGTTTAAAGCCGGGACTTCTCCGGCTCCTTTTTTGAGTGATATGTGTCGTGGTATTTCTATTTTGAACAAAGAACCAACTCCCAACTGACTCTCTAAAAAGATTGTGCCATTCATCATTCGCACCAAGGAATCGATAATTGCCAAGCCCAGTCCTGTACCAGGATATTTGCGGGTAATACTTTGATCAACTTGGCGAAAGGCTTCAAAAATATGTTTAGAATCTTTAGGAGCTATACCAATACCTGTATCCCGAACTGCGATCGCAATCATACTCTCTGGTAGTTCTTTAACTTCTACCCAGACACCACCTGTTTCTGTAAACTTAATCGCATTTGATAGCAAATTGACTAAAATTTGCCGCAAACGCATTGAGTCATTAAATATCCAGGGATTTTGTAAATCTACTTCTACTGCTAATGAAAGCTGTTTAGATTCTGCCAGAGAATGCATTTCCGCGACGGTAGCATTTACTACTGTTGTTAAATCAAATAGTTCGGCTTTTAGCTCTAGTCTTCCTGCTTCCAATTTAGAAAAGTCAAGAACTTCGTTTAATAACATCAGTAAGTGCTTGCCATTATTTAAAATCCGTTCCACCATATCTTTTTGTTGATCTGTCAATTGCCCAAATTTGGGACGCAACAATATTTGCGAAAACCCAATGATGGCATTCATTGGTGTTCGCAATTCATGAGACATAGTGGCTAAAAACTGAGATTTTAAGCGGGATGCTTCTAATAACTTTAAGTTTTGTAGTTGAATTTGTTGCCGTTGTCTTTCTAATTCTTGGTTTTTGCGAATTAATTGCTCATTACTTTCTTTTAATTGCTGGAGTGCTATTTCAGCTTGCATTTCAGCACGGTATACCCGTAGAGCATTCCGTAAAATTTGGCCTAAAGTTTCTGAAGATACACGAGATTTGGAAAGATAGTCTGTAGCACCAGCTTTCATCAATTCGACAGCAATTTGTTCATCTCCTTGGGCAGTCAGAACGACTAAAGGAACTTTGATTTCTGATGCACGTAGTCTGTTGAGCAGTGTCAAACCGTCCTGATCTGGTAAGCGATAATCTAGGAAAATACAGTCATAGGCAGTATTTTTTAAAGCTAATAATGCCTCATTACCATTCCCAGCCTCTGACAGTTCCATCTTGACACCTGCTTGAGTCAAGGCACGACGTACTGCCATCCGGTCTACGTCATCATCGTCTACAACCAAAATTCTTAAGGTCTCTTCCATCTGCTTTTCTTTTCACTGTCCTATGGGTGTTGATGTATATCATTTCTAGTTTCAAACTATCCAACTAAACAATTTTAGATTTTAGATAGACTTTTGAATAGAGCAATTGATAATTTAACAGATTTTAATATTATTAATATATCCTGTTTTTTACCCAAACAGAGTTGGAAATTCTGTCAACCTTCTTATATTCTTCCCCTGATATACTGGTACACTGATTCTATTAGATGTCTGGCAACTTAAGGTATTTCGCACAGTAGCCAGTATTTATTTAATGTTGCCATCATATCGACAAAATTATTAAATGTTACGGGCTTCAGGATATAGCCAGCAACATTCAAGTTGTATGCTTCTACCCTGTCTTGGTCTTGATTTGAGGTCGTCATGATCACTACAGGAGTTCCCCGCAATTGTGGGTCAGAACGTAATTCTTGGAGGAATTCAATTCCACCCATTCTTGGCATATTTAAATCTAATAAGATTAAGCGTCGCTGGGTTGGTACTTGTGGGGGTTGCCCATTTTTACTACGCAACATTGCTAGAGCTTCTATCCCATTACTAGCCAAATAAAGTGGGTTATTAATATTAACTTTTTTGAATGCCCGTTTGACATTCATAATATCAACTTCATCATCCTCCACTAGTAGTATATTTATTAGTTTTTCCAGCATTTTATAAATTTATTAATTCAGTTTTTTGAAGTTAATTATATAAATTAATTATCAAAAAAAGTTGATTATTCACAGCTAATTACTTATTATTAATTTATAAATAGTAATTACTTACTTAAATAATCACTTCTAAACTAAGCAATAAAGTAGCAAAGACTTTATTAAGCTCACCATTATTGTAAATGAGCCTACTAATGCCCGTCCTCAGTCATTAGTGATAGTTATCAATAAACATTTTGTACCATAAGCTTAAGCAGTTTTACTCTCCTAATTGTTTAGGCCAAGTGAAGTGAAAACTACTGCCAACTCCTGAGCTTGAATCTAAATTTATCGTACCCCCTTCTGTTTCTATAATTTTTTTGACGATCGCCAAACCGATACCTGTGCCTTCTTTGCGATCGCGAGCTTCTAAAGTTTGAAAGATAGTAAAAACTTTATGATGATATTGGGCGGGGATACCAGGGCCATCATCAGCAACAGTAAATTTGTAGTATTTCCCTTGCTCATTGACAGAAATTTTTACTCTTCCATCAGGGTGCGAGTGATGTTTAATGGCGTTTTCAATCAAGTTCGTGAATACTTGTTGCAGAGGAATTCGCTTAGTCATGAAAGTAGGCATTTCCGATGCCACCTCAATCCTAAAACTTAAAGGTGCTTCTAAATAATCAATCACTTCTTGAAGTAAATCGCCAACATTTACCAAAGACTGGTCTGTGTGATTACGCCCGATGCGCGAGTATTCTAGCAAGCCGTTAATTAAACCTTCCATCCGTTGTACTCGACCACGCAACAAATCTAATTGATGCTGGTTTTCTTTTGAAAGTTGACCTGCAAGGTCTTCTTCTAACCATTGTGAGAGGCTAGCAATTGCTCTGAGTGGTGCTTTTAAATCATGAGAAGCAACATAAGCAAACTGATCTAATTCCTGATTCCGCTTTTGCAACATAGCTGTAGTTTGCGTCAGGATGGTGTTTAAGTAGGTGAGTTCTTCGGCTCGTTGTTGAAGTGCTAGTTCTGCTTGTTTGCGCTCGCTAATATCAATACATGAGCCAATAAACCCAGCAAAGTCACCATCACTAGCAAATCTGGGCGAACCTTTGTCTAAAACCCAGCGATATTCGCCATCAAATCGCCGCAGCCGATACTCGATAACAAAAGGCGATCGCGTATCAAACGACGATGTATAAGTATAGATACAACGCTCTAAATCTTCTGGATGTACTCCCTCTCTCCAGCCGTTACCTAGCTCTTGTGCCATTGTGCGGCCAGTAAATTCTAACCAACCTTTGTTAAAGAAGTTACATAATTTATCTAAGTCAGACATCCAAATCATCACAGGTGCAGTATCTGCCATGATGCGGAATCTAGCTTCCGTTTCTCTGATACTCACTTCTACTTGTTTGCGTTTGGTAATATCCTCAATCACTGCGATAAAGTATTTAGGCTCTGGTAATGCTTTTGTGGTTTCTCGCAGTAATGAAACCGTTAAATTTACCCAAACAGGTAAACCATCTTTGCGGATATAACGTTTTTCTAAAGAGTAAGTAGAAATTTTACCTGCTAATAGTTGACAAATGTTACGCAAATCAATTCTTAAATCATCACTATGGCTAATTTCAACCCATGTGAGATTTAACAACTCTTCACGGGTGTAACCTAATATCTCACACAGCTTTTGGTTAACGCGTAACCAACGCCCATCTAACCCAACATGGGCTAAACCAACAGCGACTTGTTCAAAGGTAGCACGGAACCTTTCTTCACTTTCAAGTAAGGCTTGCTCTGCTTGAGGAGAGAAGAGGGAACCAGAAACAGGCAAAAGTGGGTTTTGCTGGTGAGACTGTTCGCTATATCCTATTGCCTGTTGCCTATTGCCTATTACCTGTTCTACACTGCCAGAGATAGTAAATTCACGATCAGGAATGTTGTGACCTTCTAAAATTAAAAAAATGACTTTCCCTTGTTGGTTGCTAATGGGCTTAATCGAAAATGCAAAAGTTTGTAAGCGATCGCCTGTCCCTAAAAAATCCACATAATGTATATATTCACCTGCGGCAGCACGCGCCACGGCAGTTTGTAATTCTGCCTGGGTTAGCCTTGACCCATTTGACCACCAAACTTCCCATAGTGGACGACCAATTGTGTCGCTGCTAGTAAATCGACTGAATTCTAAAGCTGACGGATTGATTTCCAAGATCTTGCCATCTGCCTGCATTAATCCGATGAATTTAATACTTGGGTTCAAGATAGCTTTTACATCTGGCTTAGTTTCTCTTAGTAGAACTTTAATTTGTTGTAATTTGTTCATTTTTAGCAGCTTTTAAGCTTTAAAATATGATTAATTTTGACAATAAGTTACAACTCCTAAAATAATGATTAAACAGCGATCTAGAGGAAGATTTTTCACAAATATTTCATATTTTGTTGTAGAATAGCCATATATCCTCGGCTAGATTTTTACATCTACCTATTTAAAAAAAATTGAAATTCCTACTTCTATCGGTGGATGCAAGCTGATTGAAAAATCATCTATCTTTGGTTTGGGAAAATTACATAAAGTAGCTTACAAAAGCGCATAATTGAGAAAGCGCAATCTAAAGAAGAGTGAGTTAGCAATGAACGAAATAAGCATTATTTTAATTGAGGATCACGATTTAACCAGAATGGGTCTGAAAGCAGCATTACAGGCTCATAGCGGTTTAAAAGTAATTGGTGAAGCAGCAAATGCCACTCAAGGACTGAAACTTTTAGAAACGGCAAAGCCGGATGTGGCAGTGGTAGATATTGGCTTGCCAGATATGGATGGTATTGAACTCACCCGTAAGTTTAGACGCTACCAAGCGGAGTCTGGGCAGTCAGCTACCAAAATTCTCATTTTGACAATGGATCACACAGAGGATGCGGTATTGGCAGCGTTTGCCGCAGGTGCAGACTCTTATTACATGAAAGAAACCAGTATCAGCAAGCTAACAGAAGCGATACAAGCAACCTTTGGTGGTAACTCTTGGATTGATCCAGCGATCGCTAATGTGGTATTACGCAAAATGCGCCAAGGTATACCTGGTGAAGCCGCAGGCAGCGACAAACCCAAGACTGTGAAAATCGAAGCATTAGCCACAGAATACGAGCAAGTTTTAGAAACTTATCCCCTAACCCAACGGGAATTAGAAATTCTAGAATTAATCGTCGCTGGGTGCAGCAATGGTCAAATTGCTGAGAAACTATACATCACCGTTGGCACAGTTAAAACCCACGTTCGCAATATCTTAAACAAACTGTGCGCCGATGACCGTACTCAAGCTGCTGTTCGCGCCTTACGTTCTGGGTTAGTCGCATGAGGATGAAGGTTGGAGGTTGAAGGGTGTACTGCACAGCAAAACCCACAGGTTAGGTTGAAATAGACACTTCATATTTCATACTTTATTCTTCAGACTTCATCCTTTCTAGTAAACAATCGGCAATGCGCTGTGCTGCGCCTGGTTTACCCATACGCCGTAAACCATTCTCGGCAATGATTTGTAATCTGTCGGGGTGTTGTAGTAGCGATCGCATCACCTTCGCTGCTTTATTTGGCTGCTCAATTAAAATTAGAGAGTCTCCTAAAAGGCGGCTTTGGGCTTCTGCAAAACCAGGATTGTATTGTGGCCCCTGTCCGGGAATAGCGATCGCAGGTTTGCCTAAACCAGCAAATTGTTCAGTAGCTGTGCCTGCCATTGCGATCGCCACATCTCCCAGATGTAAACAATCGTTATAAGCTTGTTGAGAAAGCAGCAAATAAGCGTTTCGTTGCTTAAAAATTAAGACATTGGGATCAGGTAGGGAAATCGGAGATTGAGTGTGCGGTTGCCATCCTTGGGCTTGAAGAACTGGGATGAATTGGTTGGTATCTAAGCTAGGAGCGATCGCAGCTAAAAATACGACATTGCCAGAAGTATGCACTACTGAATCTCGTTCTTGAAAACTAGCCAGCAACGCAGACACAGCCTCCATAATTACTTGCCAATTTTCATAAGCCTCTGGAGGACGAGAACCCGGTAAAAGCGTCACAACTAATGGTCTTGCTAATTCTTGTTTTTGGAAATCAGCAGTATAAAATTGATTTCGCGGGAAACTCGGTGACAAACCATCCATCATCGGATTCCCCACATCAACAGCCGGAATCGGCCATTGTTTGAGAATCTCTGTAGTCAAGCTATCTCTAGGAAACACCGCCTGACAACGGCGACTACTCATTAACCAGCGTTCCCAAGGATGGTAAATTGAACCAGAAAAATTTTCCCAACGGGCAGATTTTGATTTGCGTCGCAATAATCCCGTTTCATCTCGCACATAGTATTCTGACTTCGCAGTGCCTACAAAAGCATAGTTTGCACCACTAAAATACGCAAACAACAGAGGTACAATATCGCCCACAGCTAAAATCGCTCGTTGATTGCCTAATTTTTTTTGCGAACTCACCCAACGCCGCATAGATTGAATTTGGCTGATAGTCAGCTGTACCAAACCGCCGCGCACATCCCTCACTAGTTGACGGCCATCCATATATACAAAGCCACCAGAAGGCATAGTGCGTACTGAACCAATCAAGGGAATACCTAACTGTTGATAAGCGTGTCCTTCACCCACCAGAGGCAAAGCAAAAATTTCTGGTGGGTTTGATTGTTGTTGTAGTGCTTGCAAAATTCGGACTGCAATTATATCTTCTCCATGACCATTACTCAGAACAAGTAACCGTAATCGAGAACCAGAGGCTTGAGATACGCGAGATACATTACTCATAAGAAACAAAACATCAAAATTCAGTGTCAACAGAATTTGTAACTGATAATTCGTAACTCGTAATTACCCAGAGAAAATAGCTAAAGGTTTAAAGCTAATTATTTCCCTTAGTAAATTGAGGGAATCACTACGGTTTTGGAAAATTCCCAAAATAGGCTTGCATTCTTCAATTACGAATTACGAATTACGAATTAGTAATTATTTTGTTATGCAAATTTCTAAAACAGCAATTTTAACTTTAGCTACTTTAGCTGCTAGTAACGTCACTCAACAAGCATTAGCCGCGCCAAATACCCCGACAACCGAAACAAAAAAAGTTAAAGACTTTGTAGTTCCTGTAATTGAAGAAACGCCTACAAGGGTAGAGACTATTGCATCCCCCGAAACCGTAGCTGTCCCGCAATTTTCACAAAAGCCTGTATCACTTGGGGAAAACCTAACCCCCCAGCCCCCTTCCCTAGTAGGGAAGGGGGAGACATTAAAACCTCTCTCCTCACAGGTGAGAAGTTTAGTAAATATATTGCAAAGTCAGGTGAAACCAGAAGTTAATAAAACCCCAATTGTACTAACACAGGTAAAGCCAGGAAATAGTAACGTCATCCCTTTATCACCTCCAAACTCCCTACCGACAAATAACAACTTAGTAGTCACAGCTACGGATGTACAAATAGTAGGCGCGACTCCTGAATTGCAAGAAGTCATACGCAAAGTTATTAAAACTCAAACTGGCGCAGAAACTAGCCAAAACCAGTTACAACAGGATGTTGCAGCAATTTTGAATACTGATTTATTTACCAGTGCTAATGTCAATAGTCGCAGTACAGCAGCAGGATTGAGTGTAGTCTATCAGGTGCAACCTGTGGTAGTGCGATCGCTGCAACTTTCCGGCGCAAAAGCACTGACTTATCAAGTAGCGTTAGAACGTTTTCAACCGCAATTTGGTAAAGCCATCAGTCCGGCGGGGTTGCGACAAGCTGTAGAACAAGTAAACAAATGGTACGCCGACAACGGTTATAACTTGGCGCGAGTATTATCAATTAAACCCAGTCGTGAGGGAATTCTCAACATTAACATCGCGGAAGGCTTGGTAAGTGAGATTAAGTTTCGCTTTGTCAACGATGAAGGTCAAACCGTTGATAGTAAAGGTAATCCTGTTACTGGGCGCACCAAACCAGAGTTTCTCAGCCAGCAAATTCAACTCAAACAAGGACAAATCTTTCAAGAAAAGCTGGTACAGCAAGATATTCAAAAGTTATATGGTACAGGCTTATTTTCTAGCGTCAACGTAGCTTTAGAAGGAGATGCAACAAATCTAGATTTAGTCTACGAACTCAAAGAGAATGGCGCGCGTGCCATTAACTTAGGCGGTAGTTACAATGCCGATCAAGGGATAATTGGAACTGTCAATTATCAAGACCAAAATGTTGGCGGTCAGAACAATATATTTAATGCCAATGTGGGTTTAAGTTCTCGTGATTTGCAATTTGATGGCAAATTTATTAGCCCTTATCGTGAGAATAACCCTGACCGCCTAGGTTACACTGTCAACGGCTTCCGTCGCCAAGAACTTTCGGAAACCTTTGATGATACTATCAAGCTGGCTAACGGCGATAAAGTCCGAGAAGGTCAGATTGGCGGTAGTGTTAGCTTGCAAAGACCGATTGACGGCTGGGACGCTTCTTTAGGATTGAATTATACAAGAACGACAATCCGCGATCGCCAAGGTAATATTACGCCCAAAGATGCTCAAGGAAATCCCCTATCTGCCAGTGGTACAGGTATTGATGACTTAACTACCGTCTCCTTCACCGCCGCCAAAGATAAAAGAAATAATCCTCTCAACCCTACTCAAGGTTCCTTGCTGAAACTGAGTACAGAACAATCCATACCCGTTGGTCAAGGAAATATTTCCCTCAATCGGGTCACAGCTAACTACAGCCAATATCTGCCGGTAAACTTATATAACAGTAAGCTGCCACAAGTCTTTGCTTTCAACGTCCAAGCTGGGACTGTTATTGGTGATTTACCACCTTACGAAGCCTTTAATATAGGTGGTTCCAACTCTGTGCGTGGTTATGATGGTGGAAAGGTTGGCAGTGGACGCAGTTATGTTGTAGCTTCCGCAGAATACCGCTTTCCCATTTTGCCGATAGTTGGGGGTGTATTATTTGCTGACTTCGGCACAGATTTAGGTTCTGGTAACACCGTCTTAGGCGATCCCGCAGGCGTGCGTGATAAACCCGGTTACGGGTTTGGTTACGGTGCAGGAGTGCGGTTAGATTCGCCCCTTGGGTTAATTCGCGCTGACTATGGCATTAACGACCAAGGAGAAAGTAAGGTGCATTTAGGTATAGGTCAGAGATTTTAGAATGAGAGGCTAGGGGCAAGAGACTAGAGATTAGGGATTAGAGGCTAGATAAAAATATTTTTATTACAGGCGTACTGGTTGCGAACTACCTGCTACGAATAAACCAAGTCAAACCCTCTTCCCTTCTGCCTCCTAACTTGAATGTGCTGAGTAAAAATACTATTTTCTAGCCCCTAACCGCTAGCCTCTAGCCTCTATTCCCTCTGTTTCTTCACCTAATTTTCAAGAGTTATGACTAAGAGCCTACAGTATTATTAAAAAAACAAGTTGTAACTTTCATTGGGAGGCTGTGCAACTTCAGGGTATCCATAATATCCGCTCACTCAGGACTCAGGACGCAAAACTTTACTATGTTAGCAGGCACAATTTTGCAGGGTGGAAAATATACCCTGATCCAAGAAATCGGACGCGGTGGCTTTGGCATTACGTTTAAGGCTACGCATCACTACTTAGGTCATGAAGTAGTGATGAAAACCATTAATGAAAAACTGCGGCAACACCCAGATTTTGCCAAATTTGAGCGTCAATTCCAAGATGAAGCCAGACGGCTAGCTACTTGTATTCATCCCAATATTGTCCGGGTTAGCGACTTTTTTGTGGAAGATGGGCTGCCTTATATGGTGATGGAATACATTCCTGGCGAAACTTTAGGCAATGCCTATGTACTGCCAGCTATACCCTTGCCAGAGGCCACAGCCATTCATTATATCCGTCAAATTGGCGCGGCATTACAGGTTGTTCACAACAATGGTTTGCTACATCGGGATGTGAAACCAGAGAATATTATCCTCCGTGAAGGTACGCAGGAGGTAATATTAATTGATTTTGGCATTGCGCGAGAATTTAATAACAATGTGAAACAAACTCACACAGGCATGGTTTCTGAAGGCTATGCACCGATTGAACAATATTTAACACAAGCACCGCGCACACCAGCTACAGATGTGTATGGTTTGGCTGCAACCTTGTATGCTTTGTTAACAGCACAGGTTCCTATGCCAGCATTGTTGCGCGATCGCGAAAAAATGCCCTCCCCGAAGGAATTACAACCCCACCTAAGTGCAGCCGTAAATCAAGCAGTCATGCGTGGGATGGCTGTTGATCCGCGTTTTCGCCCAGCAACAGTAGCAGAGTGGCTGCAACTTTTACCAGGTGGTGCTACGAGTTTCAGCCCTCAACCTGTAGCAACTCAGACAGTTGCCACCATCGATTTATCTTCACAGCAGACGATTTTTAAAAGAAAGCCGAAGCGATCGCTTTTACAACCTGTCACATCAATTTATAAAAAACTGCCATACCCGAAAGTATTACTCGGCGCAGGTGTAGCCTTAGTTGCAGCTACTGCTGGTTTTGGCATTACAAATATGCTTTCATCTGGGCCACAGCCGCAGTCATCTACAAAACCACTGTTTGAGAACCCTGTAACTGAGGCACAAAAAAGTGTATCACCGCCGAATTCTCCCTCACCTGTTGCTACAGAAACTAATAAGGTTCAAAATACTCAAACGACCTCTGCATATACTCCTTCTAGGCGGCGCAAGCGCAACCGTCCTGCACCCACTGCGGAACCCGTCAGTTCTAACAACAGCACTGCTTTAGAAAATACAACTCCAGCCACCTTAGAAACCTCTGCACCTCAAAATGCTGAACAAGCTGCTGTCTCTCCTACTACTTCCCCTTCAGCATCACTTGTGGATAAGTTAAGAGAATATCGTGCATCTCGCAAAAATTCTCGCAAGCAATCGGCAGAAAATTCTACGCCTGTTGTTCCTCAAACTCAGCCTAGTCAACGTCCAGACTCAGTAGTCATTCCAGTCGCACCACCAAAAACTGAATCAAAAAGTTCTGATTCTTCACCTGTGGTTGTCCCAACTGTGGAGAATAAGCAAAATTCTGCTGCGGAAGTGCGATCGCAAAAGGATGAAAAGCCACAAGCAACCCCTTCAGATGATAATTAAGGTTAGAGACGTTGCCGGGCAGCGTCTCTCATAGTTTGTCATGGACTTAACGTTAAAATGTCATCATTTGGAGATGGATTGGGCATAGGAATAGCAAATGGAATTCTCTCCGGTTCGGCAGTAGTAGCAGCGTTTGATGGTTGCAACTGCCCAAAGCGAATAAAAATGCCAATACCCAAGCCAAGACAAAAACAACAACTAATAAAACCAAACGAAAATAATTGCACCAACCTCTGATTTACCATCATGCACTCCTCGCAAGTTGGTAATAGTTTACTGCAACTCAACAAAAACGGAGAGGGTGGGATTTGAACCCACGTTGACGTTGCCGCCAAAACGCATTTCGAGTGCGTCGCATTCAACCACTCTGCCACCTCTCCAGGTAGGGATTTCAAGGCAAATAAGTCTCTTTGTGATCATAGCATTCTGTTACAAAAAGCGATCGCTCTCAAACCTTTTCATTTCTTAAAACTAGGTACGCCATTTGGTAGTGACGCAAGATTTTATGGCAGGTATATCTTAGAGCATAATGGCTATTGTTGTGAGGTAAGGCAAAATGACACTCACACGAACCTGGCGATTCATCACAATTATGCTGACTGCGTTTAGTCTCAGCCTATCTATGGCGCATTTATTTGAATTGCCGCGAAGAATGCAATTTGACCAGCAACTTTGGGTTAGAGTCACAGTCTTTGAAAATGTTTATCGACTTTTTGGCTCAGTCGGTGCATTATTTGAAGTTGGCGCGATTCTGTCTGCAATTGTATTAGCGTTTCTTGTTCGTAGACATGGTGCAAGTTTTTATTTGACTGTAGGCGGAACGGTTCTTTTAGTGTTGGCGTTAGTGAGTTGGATAGTTTTTGTCGCACCGATGAATGCTGAATTTGCCAAATGGTTGACAAATCCTGTGCCACAAAACTGGACACGTTATCGTAATCAATGGGAGTACGCACACGCAATCAACGCTGTGATCAAAATTATGGGATTAAGTTTGCTTTTGCTTTCTGTGCTTGTTGAAACACCCAAAAAGAAAGCAATTCAATCTAATTCAATGTAAATCTCATTGAAATTGTCCATTGCAGGTAATCTTTATAATTATCTTTTCTTTTCAACCATTATCAGGGTGCGTAAGTCCTGCTCTGATACTGTTGATGTAATGGTATTTTTTATTACTTAATCTACAGATGAAGCAGGCATAGAATTCTGTTGATGAACACTGTATGATTTTTGAATATTTTCTGAAGTATTTTTTCTGAGACGGCATTGATGACTATCCGCCATGCGACTGAAACTGACTTACCTGCAATCGTGGCTATTTACAATGCTGCAATTCCCAGCCGTCTCGCCACTGCTGATTTAGAACCTGTGTCTGTGGAAAGTCGCCGCGCTTGGTTTAATGGGCGATCGCCTTCTAAACGTCCTCTGTGGGTAGTTGAACAACAGGAAGTAATTGCAGGGTGGTTAAGTTTTCAATCGTTCTATGGGCGACCAGCTTACAATTCTACTGCTGAAATCAGTATTTATATTGCCCCAGCCTTTCAGCGTTGCGGTTTGGGACACAAACTTTTAGACCTAGCAATTCATGAAAGCCCGAATTTAGGGTTAAAAACGCTTTTAGGCTTTATTTTTGCCCATAATCAACCAAGTTTGAATTTATTTGAATCATTAGGTTTTCAACGCTGGGGACATTTACCTCAAATCGCTGAACTTGATGAGGTGGAACGTGACTTAGTAATTATGGGGCTGCGAATTGGTGAAAATTGTAAAGTGTGAAGTGTGAAACACCAGGGAGAATCTTTGCTTTATCAGTTTCAATGATTAACTGCAACTATCCGCGGATATGAATAATGATTACTATTTAAATTTATCTATAGTTTTGTCATAGATATTAATCAATACATAGTATCTGTTAATCCAATCCATAGATATATAAGAATTAATTAGAGTAATTATCGCTGATTTATCTAATCAACTAATTCCATTTTGCTTCAGATAAAGGTAAGCTTAAATTTAATAAAATTAAATAAATATAAACTTGCGCTTTTAAATAGCAGATAGCACTGGGATCAAAGCGATTTGATTTAGTACACCTAAGTTTTGTTTTAATCTAGAGGTAATTTCATGGCTCAGTTTCTCCTAGAGACTGTTTGGCTAGTTCCTTTATATGCCTTAATTGGCGGATTATTAGCCGTACCTTGGTCGCCAGGGATCATTCGTAAGACCGGGCCAAGACCCGCTGGTTATGTAAATTTAGTGATGACCTTTTTGGCGTTTCTCCATAGCGCGATCGCCTTACAAGCAACTTGGAATCATCCACCCCAAGAAGTATTTATTCATTGGCTATCAACAGCAGGTTTAGACCTGACCATTGCCATAGAAATTTCGTCAATTAGTGTAGGCGCAATGGTAGTAATTGCGGGGTTAAATTTGCTAGCGCAAATTTATGCCATTGGCTACATGGAAATGGATTGGGGTTGGGGTCGCTTCTATTCTTTATTAGGTTTATTTGAAGCGGGATTGTGTGCCTTAGCTCTATGTAATAATTTGTTCTTTAGTTATGTAATTCTCGAAATCCTCACTTTAGGAACCTACCTGCTAGTTGGCTTATGGTTTAGTCAGCCGTTGGTGGTTAGTGGGGCGAGAGATGCTTTCTTAACTAAACGTGTAGGAGACTTGTTTTTGTTGATTGGGGTCTTAGGTTTGTGGCCTCTAGCAGGAACATGGGATTACAACGAACTAGCTGTATGGGCAAAAACTGCCGAAGTTGATCCTACAGTAATTACCTTAGTTGGTTTAGCCTTAATTGCCGGGCCGATGGGTAAATGCGCCCAATTCCCTCTACATTTGTGGTTGGATGAAGCAATGGAAGGCCCAGTTCCCAGTACCATTTTGCGGAACTCGGTAGTAGTTGCGAGTGGCGCATGGGTGCTGATAAAACTGCAACCTGTGTTAACTCTGTCGCCTGTAGTTTCTGCCGCAATGGTAGCGATAGGTGCATTTACAGCACTTGGTGCTTCTTTAATTGCGATCGCCCAAATTGACGTTAAACGCTGCCAATCTTATTCTGTTAGTGCTTACCTGGGTTTGGTGTTTATTGCTGTAGGCACACGGCAAGATGATGCAGCACTGTTACTAGTACTTACTCATGCTTTATCTGCTGCACTGTTGGTGATGAGTACAGGCGGCGTTATCTGGAACAGCATCAGCCAAGATGTCACTCAACTAGGCGGACTTTGGTCACGCCGTCCCATTTCTGGTTTAGCTTTTATTGTTGGGACATTAGGATTGATTGGGTTCCCACCTTTAGGTAGCTTTTGGGCATTGATGGAATTAGCTGATGGGTTATGGGATACTCAGCCTTGGCTAGTTGGGATAGTTATAGCAGTTAATGCTTTAACAGCCGTTAGTTTATCTAGAGAATTTGGCTTGATTTTTGGTGGTAAACCTAAGCAAATGAGTGAGCGATCGCCTGAAGTTCACTGGCCAATGGTACTGCCAATGGTAATTTTATTCGGATTTGTCCTACATCTGCCTTTAGTGTTGCAAAGCTTATCACTCTTACCTAACTGGGCAACCCTGAATAAAGATGTCGCACTCTTACTAATTTGGTCGAGTATTTTTGGTTGTAGCGTCGGTGGCGTAATTTATCTTGGCAATATTCCCAAACCAGTTCGCCTACCTTGGAAAGGTTTGCAAGATTTGTTGGCTTACGACTTTTACACTCCAAAACTCTATCGTATGACCATCATTTTCAGCGTTGCCCAACTTGCTAAATTCGCTGATATGATTGACCGCTTCGTAGTTGATGGCATTGTTAACTTCGTTGGGTTGTTCTCCTTACTGGGTGGAGAAGGTTTGAAATACAGCACCTCTGGTCAAACTCAAACTTATGCTTTCACCGTCCTCTTAGGCGTAGGTCTTTTAGGAATGTGGGTTACATGGCCATACTGGGGCATACAGTTTTTAGAGTTGATGTTTTAAGTCAACGGTCAATGGTCGATGATCAATGATTAATGCTCAATGCTCAAGACTTAATGCTCCATAATTAAGAGTCAATAGACCTCTTGCAAAAGTCGTTACTTGCACTATTTTCTTTGCGCCTTTGCGCCTACCCTGCGGGTTCGCCGTTAGGCGTTGTCTAAGAGTAGCCGCTACCGCGTCTATGCGTGAGACAAAAAAATATTTATGCAAGAGGTCTAATAGTCATTTGTAAATTCTTGTTTCTCTTCTGGCTCTCTGCTAATCATCTGTGGTTATAAATCCCTAAACTACCATGCTGAGTGTTTTAATCTGGACACCAATCATCGCTGCTTTAATTATTGGGTTTTGGCCTAGTAATTCCATTCCCCCGAATCGCGTGCGCTTGGTAGCCCTCACCATATCTGGTTTAGTCCTGTTGTGGAATCTATTCATCCTGTTGAAATTTGACCTCAGCACTCCTGGGATGCAGTTTCAAGAATATTTACCTTGGAATGAAACCCTAGGTTTAAGCTATCAACTAGGAGTAGATGGGCTATCAATATTAATGTTGGTTTTAAATAGCCTCCTCACTTGGATTGCTATTTACAGCAGTAGTCAAAACACTGAACGCCCACGGCTATTTTATTCACTGATTTTATTAGTTAGTGGTGGCGTTGCTGGGGCATTCCTGGCAGAAAATTTACTCCTGTTTTTCCTGTTCTACGAATTGGAATTAATCCCCTTCTATTTGTTAATTTCGATTTGGGGCGGCGAAAAACGGGCTTATGCAGGAATTAAGTTTTTAATTTACACTGCTGTTTCCGGCGCATTAATTTTAGCCACCTTCTTGGGTATGGTGTGGCTGACAGGTTCCACAAGCTTCGCCTTTGATGCTGTCTCTACTCAAACCCTCTCGGCTGGACTGCAACTGCTGTTGCTAGCCGGAATCATCCTGGGTTTTGGTATCAAAATTCCTTTAGTTCCCTTCCATACATGGCTACCTGATGCTTACGTTGAAGCTTCTGCACCTATCGCTATTCTGTTAGGTGGTGTGTTAGCCAAGCTGGGAACCTACGGACTATTACGGTTTGGTATGGGAATGTTCCCTAACGCTTGGAGTATTGTGGCACCAACCTTGGCCATTTGGGGCGCAATTAGTGCAATTTATGGGGCAGTGGTGGCGATCGCGCAAAACGATATCAAGCGCATGGTAGCATACAGTTCCATCGGTCACATGGGCTATGTGTTGCTTGCCAGTGCTGCTAGTACCACCCTTGCACTAGTCGGTGCAGTTTCCCAAATGTTTAGCCACGGCATCATCCTTGCCATTCTCTTCCATTTGGTAGGAGTTGTTGAAGCCAAAGCCGGCACAAGAGAGTTAGATAAACTCAACGGTTTAATGAGTCCGATTCGTGGCATACCTTTAATTAGTGCCTTACTTGTATTAAGTGGTATGGCTAGTGCTGGTATTCCCGGTTTAACAGGATTTATCGCTGAATTTATCGTCTTTCAAGGTAGTTTTTCAGTCTTCCCCATCCCGACAATATTATGTGTCGTCGCTAGTGGCTTGACTGCGGTGTACTTCGTTATCCTGCTGAACCGCACTTGTTTTGGCAGACTCGACAATGATTTAGCCTACTATCCCAAGGTATTGTGGTCTGAGAAAGTTCCAGCACTCATTTTGGCAAGCTTAATCATCTTTTTAGGAGTCCAACCTACTTGGTTAGTGCGTTGGAGTGAACCTACTACCACAGCAATGGTAGCGGCAATTATCCCAGCGGAAAAAACCGTAATTCCTGAAGTTGCGTTGAAATAGTAACAATAGATTTACGCAACCGATACAGGAGAAAATATGAATCTCACCTTAATTCCCAGTGGTCTTGTACTATTTCGCTTTTTAATAGCGCCCTTCCTCCTGTGGGATGCTTGGGATGGTGATACGAGTATTTGGTTTTTAGTAGGTTTTACTGCTGCTTTTCTTTCCGACATTTTTGATGGCATTATTGCCCGGCGACTTGGTGTTAGCAATGCTAAATTGCGACAAGCTGATAGCTGGGCTGATACCTGCCTTTTCAGTTGCATATTTTTCAGTGCTTGGCTGGGATATCGGGATATTTTGATAGCTTACAAACTACCTTTGTTGATGGTAATTTTTGCTCAAATCGTGTGGTGGATAGTTAATTTAATCAAGTATGGCAAACCCGCAAGCTATCACACTTATTCAGCCAAATTTTGGGGAATTACATTATTTATTGCCATTGTGGCACTGTTCGGATTTAATTACGCTGGCATAACTTTATGGCTAACTTGTACTGCTGGAACTATCTACAGTGTGGAAGAAATTGCAATGACATTAATATTGCCAGTTTGGACACATGATGTTTTGAGTATTTTTCATGCTTTAAAGATACGTCAGCAATTACAAACAACCAATATTTCTACTGTCTAAAAATACATTTAACATCCAGGAAATAACATGGTACAGACTCCAGAAAAAACTGTTACTACTAAACTTCCACCTTCTTGCCATGAATTTGCCGAAGTAATTCATCGTTTAGAAGCTGGCGGTTCAATGTTACCAGACACGCCAGAAAACTTGATGCAAATTATCGGTATTTATAAAGCTTATGCTGTACCGATGGATTTTTACTGGCGTGACTTATTATATATAGCTGAACAAGTATTTTTAGAGCCATTTGCTTTTTTTAAATACTTCTTACCTCAAGAGTATTTAGACCTTCATAATCATTATGCTGGCGATACTGCTGATTTAAGAATTTGGCGCGGTGAAGCAACAGCCCATCCTGAACTTTTGGCATTTATGGAAAAAGGTGAAACCTTCAAAATGCCAAAGTTATTGCATCACTTATCCCACGATCGCATAAATATGGAATTTGCGGAAGCTTGTATGCGGGCAATGCTTTGGCATCGGCATATGTATGCGCCAGTTAATCAATTTGACGCATATCTCGACTCGGAAGAATACAAAGCCAACGCTGACAGGGCAATTAAAGCATTCTTCCAAGGCAACCCCGTAATGCTAGGACTGTACAAACTGTTCCCTGATATGTTTTTGGAACAGTGCCGCCAGATGTCGTACTACTCTAACCTCGGCTTATTCTGGGAAGTCATGGCCCCGGTGTTCTTTGAAATGTCCGACATCTACGATGAAGGCGGGTTTAAGGGCGTACCTGATGCGATGAACTTTTTGGTGAATGGAATATTTGCGATCGCAGGTCGTCCGATTTACCATCATGTTTATATCCGTGGCGAATGCTACGAAATTATCCCCAAATCAAAAGGCTTCACTTGGCTGTACGAAGCAGCGTTACCCTACGTCGAAGCTGTCTTCTATCGTACTGCCCCATTTAGAGGTACAAAATCATACAACGCCCAAGCAGGACAAGTACCAGATGACCAAAAAGATTTCCACTACGGCATTCTCTACGCCGATGTCTTTCCTGTGGGAACAGCTGGTATTCCACCAACATTATTAATGCAAGATATGTTGCACTTCTTACCACAATATCTTGTTGATTACTACAAACAACATTGCCGTGGTGAAGATGATATGTTGATTCAGTTGGGTGTTAGTTTCCAACGCTCAATGTATAACGTTACTTCTGCGGTAATTCAAGCATTGAGAACTGCACTTTTATATCCGTTAGATGACCCGAATCCTAAACATTTGCAAGCCAATCGTGAGTTTTTTGAACAACAATTAAATCGCTTCACTCGTGCTGATTATGGTATGCGTGATGCTGCCCGTCTGCGGAATATTCAAACTCCAGATTATCGTTAATTAAATAGCGAGGATATTGACCCGGATTTCTGATCATATTTCTCATAATCTGCCAGGGTTTGAGAATTATGGTAAGAAATCCGGGTTTAAACATGAGGTAACATAAAGCTAGATTCTAGGGGGTATATGTATGACTCCAACATCTAATAAGCAAACCTTGATTATTCGCACTGAGCGTGGACTGACGATTGCAGGCACACGCACCAGCCTTTATGATGTTATGGATCTCCTCAAAGCTCAGTATCCATCTAAACTAATTCGTGATAAATTTAACCTAACTGACGGACAAATTAACGCAGCATTGTCTTATATTGAGACAAACAAAACTCAGATAGAAGCTGAATATCAAGAAGTTCTCCAAAACAGAGAAGAAATTCGCCAGTATTGGGAAGAGCGTAACCGCGAACACTATGCGCGAATTGCAGCAATGCCCCACAAGCCAGGACAAGAAACTCTTTGGGCAAAACTTGAGGAGCAAAAAGCAAGACGCAACGCTGAAAAACATGAATTTTTTAGTTGACTACAATCTAGATGGCTACGCCCTCGTTTTTCTTGGTATCTTGACAAAAACTGGCTGGTTTGAACTCGTGTCCATCCGGTTTGTCACGTTTAGAGAGGTTGGGCTATCGATGGAAAGTAGCGATCGAGTCGTTTGGCGTTATGCTCAAGAAAATCAGATGATGATACTCACAGCTAATCGAAATATGAAAGGTGAGGATTCACTTGAACAGATTATACGTCAGGAAAATACAGCACATTCATTCCCTGTATTAACTATTGGAAGTCTTGATCGCCTTGATGAAGCAGATTATCGAGAACGTTGTGTTGAACGTATCATTGAGATAGTTTTAGACATTGATAATTACAAGGGTGTCGGTCGGCTGTTTATTCCATAATATTGTTAGTTGACCCGCCCTGAACATAACATTCGTGATGTGGACTAGTTAAATTATCTTCTTTATACAAAGTCGCCGCTAATTTTAAAACGCCATTTTCCCGACGGTAAATTTCAACTGTTTCTCTTACCCGGTCAAAAATCCAGTATTCCCGCACGCCCTGAACTGAGTATAGTTTTAGCTTTAACTGCTTATCTCGTTTTTCCTGCACTTCGCCAGGAGAAAGCACTTCTATAATTAACTCTGGCGCACCTGTTAAATGTCCCGCTTCATCTAATATTTCTGATAAACGTTCATTACTTACCCAAACTACATCAGGAATTACATTATCAGCATCGCTGAAAATAATTCCCACACCAGTAGCAGCATCGCCTAACTCTGTTTCGCTAGACCAAAGTTTTAGCTGCGTACAAACATTATCACCAACTTTTTGATGTTTCCAATGAGGCGCTCTGGTCACAAACAATTCTCAGTCGATTATCTCATAACGCTTGCCGTCGTCAGGAAATAACTCTAAGTCAGCAGTTGTCCAACGGACTTTTTCTGATGCAGTGGATGTCATAGGATATAGCAGTAAACAGTTATCAGTTATCAGTTATCAAGGCTTATGGTGTTGTATCGCTCCAACGCCTACCACCATCTTATAGGGAACTCTAATCTATGAATAAATAGATCACTGTTCACTGATAACTGCTGACTGATAACTGTTAAGATTAACTAGCGATCGCCTCTGCTTTTTCTGCCACTACTGGGACATAAGGTTTTTCAGCACCTTGCGCCAAATATGTAGCTAGTTGGCTTTCAATTTCATCACGAACAATTTGGCGATATTCTAGAAAATGCTCGTTATGGGCGCAAACAGCAATGTAATGTTCAACAACGCCAGGGTTACGCTTGATGATGCTGAACAAGTGATGCCAGAATTTCCAACGGGTTTCGCGTTTAATGCCTTGTCGCCAAATTACAATTAGCAGTGCTTTTACTACTACCCACTCTGGCATTTTGAAGGGTGCTTTCCATTTTGGTGTACCCATCATTAAAAAGCAGCGATAGGTGCGATCTAAATATTGTACTGGGTCGTATAAAGCACAAAAAGCCTCAACATATTCCCTAGCCAGTTCTTCTAAAGGACGGGTAGGAATGAAGTTCATCAACGTGGTTTGGTTGATATTACCGTCTTGATTTTCCCGCAATCTACCTTCTTTTTTCAGGCGATGCCACAGGGCTGTATTTGGTAGTGCTTGTAACATGGCGAAAGTAGTTGAGGGAATCCCTGCTTGTTCCGCAAAACGGACGATGCGATCGCCTGCGCCTGCTTTTTCGCCATCAAACCCGATAATAAACCCAGCCATTGGCCGCAACCCAGCTTTGATAATGGTTTGCACTGCATCTATCAAAGAACTACGGGTATTTTGAAACTTCTTGGTTAATTGCAAGCTATCTTCATCTGGTGTTTCAATTCCCAGAAATACTGCTGAAAACCCACAGTCAACCATCAAATCCAGCAATTCTTGGTCTTGTGCCAAATCAACCGAAGCTTCCGTGTCAAACCGGAAAGGATACTGGTGTTCTTCCATCCAGACTTTTAACTCTTTCAGCAACAATTTTACATTCCGCTTGTTACCGATAAAGTTGTCATCCACCATGAACACACCCCTCCGCCAACCTAATTCATAGAGATAATCCAACTCTGCTAACAATTGGGCTGGGGTTTTAGTACGTGGTTTGCGTCCATAGAGAACAATAATGTCGCAAAATTCGCATTGGAAAGGACAACCGCGCGAAAATTGCACCGACATCATATCGTAGGCATTTAATTCTAATAACTCAAAGCGGGGTACAGGTGTGCTTGTGACATCGGGTTTTTCTGCGGTGCGGAACGTTCCAGATTTTTCACCCCTTTGAATTGCTTCCACAAACATCGGTAAGGTGATTTCGCCTTCATCCAAAATGAGGAAATCTGCACCAACATTCTGAACATCATGGGGTGTGGAAGTGGGGTAAGGGCCACCAACTGCAACTAACTTACCGCGACGTTTTGCTTCTTGAATCTGTTCGAGTAAGTCTTGCTTCTGGACAATCATTGCAGAGAAAATAACTACATCTGCCCATTCCCATTCTGCTTCTGTGGCTGGGCGAATGTTGCGATCAACCAGTTTAAATTCCCATTCTTGGGGCAGAATGGCTGCTACTGTGACTAAACCCAAAGGTGGTAATAAAACTTTGCGATCGACTAAATCAAGAATCTTTTCATAAGACCAAAAGGTTTTAGGGAAGATTGGATAAACTAATAAAACTCTCATGTAGTAGCAATCCTCACACTTTGATTGTTATCTCACTCTAACGAAAATAATTACTTATTGACTTTTTACTATGTTGGCTTTAGCTTACCGTTAATGGTTTTGACTGTGCAATTATTAACTAGAAAATATTGTGTGCCTGATTGAAAAAATAGGATGACCCGCGATTCTTGATGATGTAAGCAAGAGGTCAAGATGGTAAAGATACCTGCTAACTCAGAAACCTTATCGATTGAGTTACCCAAGGAGATCGCATTGTATGTCACCCAGGAACAGTTTGCCGCATTAGCCGCCGCTAACCGAGATTGGCGACTGGAAAGAACCGCAAAAGGATAGTTAATCCTGAATTCGCCAACAGGCTGGGAAACTGGGCGAAGCAATGCGAATATGACTGGAGAACTATACCTGTAGTGGGGGAATGCTTGTGAATCAGGTAAACCTTTTGATTCCTCAACTGGCTTCATTTTACCCAATAACCTGATTCGCTCTATTTTTTTCTCGGCACCCCACTAATTTTCAAAACATCAGTCATAGTTGCACAATAATTTGGCAAGCCAAAACTAGCAGGGTTGACGGCATTTTTATATGTAAAATGGCGATAGTTCATGCAGAATCTATCCCAAGCAGCCATTTGAATGCGGAACACGGCAATAATCAAATTGGCTAATGATATGGATAGCGGAATGCGAAAATAAATTTTTTTGTCCAGATAAGCGCAGGTTTCTTCTATTGCTTGGTTGGCGGTGAGTCTTTCTTGACCCAAAACTAATTTGCGTTGTTCCTCTGTTTGGGGTGGATGTTCGATTAAATATTGCACCACGGTAGCGATATCTTTTCCGTGGATAAAGTGAAAACTACCGTCTGCTTGCAAAAAACGAATTAAGTTAATATATTTTGTAACTTCGGGTATACCAGAGGTGAGATGCGAATAGGGTTTGTTGGCATCACCGCCTAACACTAAGGTGGGAAAGACTGTGGTAATTTTAGGTGCGATCGCTAATTTTTCTTTTTCATGCAAGCATTGATATTTTGAACCAATATAATCTGTTCCAATTTCTCCTGCTTCTTTGAGTGGTTGATTTTTGTTATCTAACACACTAGCTGTGGAAAAGTAGATTACCTGTTGGCAGCGTTCTGGATCTAGCAAACTGAGCAATTCTAGTGTTTTTGTGACATTAATATCATAAGTAATGTCGCCGCCCCAAGCTGTTGCTGTGAGAACTGCTATATCAATGGTGGATAACAAATCCGCAAAGCGTTTAATTTCCTGCATATCGCCTTGCAAGACGGTGACACCTGGACGATATTGCGTATTAACTTGCAGTTTATTGGGGTTCCTAACTAGTAAAAATAGTTCGTAATTTGTATTTTGAATTAATGCTTCTGAGATATAGTGACCGATGCAACCGCTTGCACCTGTGACTAATATTCTTTTTTGACTCATAGTAAGTTTTTTAATTTAAGATTTAAAAATAAGATTAATTGTTCCGCATTAGAGTTTATCGTGCCTCTAACATTTCCTCAATTGTCAAATTAATATCAATAGCAATTTGTCTTAGCAACCTTGGTGATATGTCTTTACCTTTATGAAATGGAACTGTTGTACCTCGTCCATCCGAATGACGGAATTGTTTATGTGAACCCTTCTGACGCACCTCAACAAAGCCAAGATTTTCCAAAATCCTAACAACTTCTTGAGGTTTGAGAACGGGAATGTTGCTCATTATTTATCGAATTACAATTTGCTGTGTACCGACAAACTCGGTATCAAAAGCTAAATTTTCATCTTCCAGTAGCATCTCAATTACTTCACGCAAATTTTCGTTTAACTCATCCAATGTTTCACCTTGAGAATGCGCCCCAGGAAAACCAGGAACGTACCCAACATATAGATTTGTATCGGGATCACGTTCTATGATTGCTGTAAAAGTTTTCATAAAAAATAGATGTGTCAGCAATGCAATTATTATGTCTTTGTGGTTAAAAAATTGTTACCACAAAGACACAAAGGTAGTTAACTCACCAGTGCTGCGGTACTGAGTTGCTTGGCTGTTTCAAAGAAGAAAGCGACGTTTTCTTCTGGTGTATCTGGTAGTACACCATGACCGAGGTTGAGGATATGACCCCAATTGCCAGCTTTGCGAACGGTATCATAAATGCGATCGCGGATGAACTCTTTGGAACCGTAGAGTACACCAGGATCAAGATTACCTTGCACTTTCATGTGCTTGCCTAATCTGGCGCGAGCATCGGCCATGTCTACAGTCCAATCGACGGTGACAATATCAGCACCAGATTGAGCCATTCTTTCCAATACGCCTGCACTACCGCTAACCAACAGAATTAGCGGGGTGTCGGGGTGGGTTTGCTTGACTTGTTGGAATACTCGTTGCTGATAGGGTAGGGCAAAGGTATCGTAATCTTGTGGGCTTAATTGTCCCGCCCAAGAATCGAACATTTGCACTACTTGCGCGCCGCAGTCAATTTGGTAACGGGCGTAAACAGCGATCGCATCTGCCAATTTTGTCAGCAGTTGGTGTAAAATTGCCGGGTCTGAGAAGGCCAAGTTTTTGATGATGGAATAGGTTTTAGAACCTTTTCCTTCGACTGCATAAGCAGCTAACGTCCACGGCGCACCGACAAAGCCTAATACTGTTGATTTGTTGCCCACTTCTTGGCGCAACGCCTGCAATATGGGTTTAATAAACGGTAGAGCCGCCTCTGGATCTAAATTATGCAGGCTATCAATTTGTGCTTGAGTGCGAATGGGCGAATGAATGATTGGCCCTTTACCTTCCGCAATGTCCATATCAATGCCTAAACCAGGCAATGGAGTTACGATGTCGGAAAATAAAATCACTCCGTCCGGCTGGAAGGCTTTCCAAGGTTGCAGGGATACTTCAATCGCTACTTCAGGAATTTCGGAGCGATCGCGAAATGAAGGATACTTTTCCCTTAAGTCTCGGTACGCCTTCATATATCGTCCCGCTTGTCGCATCATCCATACGGGGGGACGATCTACTATTTCACCACGAGCAGCCCGCAGGAGATGAGGAGCCGTTGAGGAAACACCCATTTAACACTTCATCCTAAGTCACTTTGTTATGTCAATGTTTAGCTTATCATTCTGAGATTACGCTTTTTCAGAAGGCTTGCTTTACTTAACTTAATATGCAAACTGATTCTAATAATCCAAATCCTTCTAATGTTGCAGCTACTAATAGCAATTCCGCACCAGGGAAATTATTAATACCACGTTCCCAACGTCGCAGGTTTTTTCTATTGTTTACTTTTATGACAGTTTTGGGTTGGGTGGTGGGTGGCGTTTTTAGTCTGGCGATCGAAAGAATTCTCACACAAAGTCTTTTTGCACCTGGGTCTTTACAATTGCAAACATGGAGCTATGGGATTAGATTACTCAGCAATATTGTGTTTGCTGTAGTTTTTGCTGCTGACCAAGCACTGGTTATACGTCGCTATCTATCTGGTTGGCAATGGACAATTGCTACTAGCATAGGTTGGCTAACTGCTGACTGTGTTGCTACAGCTTGGATTAATTATATTTCTGCAATTGCCAGTTCTCTTAATGAAACTTTATCTCCTGAGTTAGTGATTATCTTTGGATTTTTATCAACAATTGCTTATATTTTTTCAGGCATTTGGTTGGGTTTGATTCAATGGTTAGTACTGCGACGTTATACCATCAAAGCTTGGTGGTGGATTTTTGTTCCTTCCGTTGCTTTCTTATTGATTAGTTTGTTAGTTTGGTTACTATCTTTTGTACAGAATTTTATTCCTGAAGCAATATTGTATGGCAGCCAACAAGGATTTACAGCAATTATTCTCGGAGTTGTACCAGCTATTGGTTTATGTAGTTTAAAAAGACGCTTACAACGTCAAACTCAGGTTAGTTAAACAGAAAAACTTAGATTATGCTTAGTTAGAGTATTATATTATGTAGTTTACGCGCCAACAAGATTGCGCCGTAAGCACCAAAATTTTGAAGTTTATTGCCTAGTTAATGGAAAATGTGTTTTAAAATCTGGCGATAAAATTTGGATACCAGAAGTTGATTTAAGTATTTGATGCGATCGCCTAACTGATTAAGGAATAACACAGGAATGGTTTTATTGGCATGACGAAAATAAGAAGCAATATTCCACACTAGAAGAATTCGCACCTGCACGACAACAGCAATTAGAAGAAACTTAAAACCAGCTTCAAGAACTCCTAGTTAAATTACAACGAAAGGTAATAGCTCTAAACAATCTCTAAAAATTATGGGAAATATCAATTCAGTGGTAATTGCTACTGGCACACATGGCAATGAATTTACAGGTATATATCTGGGGAAAAAGTTTGATCAGTTTCCAAACCTGATTCAACGTTCCAGTTTTGATAGTCGCGTTTTCTTGAGTAATCCTAAAGCGTTTGCAGCCGCTAGAAGGTATATCGATAAAGATTTAAATCGTTGCTTTGCCAAGGCAGACTTACAAAATCCGCAACTTGCTAGTTATGAAGATGTTTTGGCAAAAAATATTTATTCTTTGCTCAAAGAAGAAAGTCAAAATCAACAGCAGGTTATTATTGATTTGCATAGTTCAACTGCAAATATGCAGTTAACTATTATTTTAAAAAGTCAACATCCATTCTTATTACAATTAGCTGCGGAATTAAGTGCAATTAATCCCGAAGTGAGAGTTTGTTATTCTCAACCTACAAAAAACTTTAACTATCTTTGTTCTATATCTGAATTGGGTTTTGCTATTGAAGTAGGGCCTGTAGCGCAGGCAGTCTTAAATGCTGAGTTATTTCAAAAAACTGAAGCCTTAATTTATCAAGTTTTAGACTATATAGAAAGTTACAATCAAGGTTTAAGCGAACAAAAAAACAGGAAGCTGACATTTTATCAATCTACGGAAGTTATAGATTATCCGAGAAATGAAGATGGAGAGATTCAAGCAATGATTCACCCGCAACTTCAGTTTCGAGATTACGAGCCACTTAACCCTGGTGAGCCGATATTTTTAACTTTTGATGGGAAAGCGATAGCCTATGAAGGCACATCTACAGTTTATCCCATTTTTATTAACGAAGCTGCCTATTATGAAAAGGGCATCGCTATGTGTTTAACCCAACAGAAAATACTGGAAATTTAGTTTTAGGAATGAGATATGGAACGAGAAGTTACATCTGCCGATGGCACTACCTGGAATTGTGTCCAAGCATTTTCCGGACTTTCTGACAGCACAGAAAATCAAGATGCAGCGCAAGTCAAAGGTGAACCCGATACTTATTGGGTTGTTTGTACACCAAGCGGCGGCGCACAGTCAGTGAGGTTGAAGCTACAAGGTGAATGGTATTCGACTTACTCGGATGAAGAATTATTAGAGAAAATCCAAACTCAGCAGTAGGTTTCGTTATTCTCAGTCAGTTTCGAGATAGCGATCGCCTGATAATTTCATGAGACAATTCAAAGCGATCGCTTGTTCTGAGTATATGGCTAAAACTGCCAATTCACTTGGACTCCCACAACATCAACTGAACTTTCAAATTCACCTTTGACTGTACCAGTGGTTGTGCTGGACTGGTTGATGGGGCTGTCTTCCGAGAAAACATGGCTATAAGCAACATCAAAGCTGAAGGACTTGGAAGGACGGTAACTAGCACCAACCCCTACCACAGTGCGATCGCCACCTGGTAATCTAGGAGTAACAAATTCGTCTTTAATTGGACTGGGGTCGAAGGTAACACCAGTCCGCAATGTTAAATTATCGTTCACAGCGTAGTTTACACCAACTCCAAAACGATAGGTATCTTGCCAGTTCTCTGGTTGTACACTATCTGGTTGTCTAGGGTTATCAAACTCAACGCGTAATTCCTTAAAGCGACTCCAATTTGTCCAAGTAACATCGCCAACAACAGAAACACGGGGACTCAATTCTTGGTATACAGCAAGTGATAGGGTATCAGGAAGATTTAAAACAGCCTTAGCACCAGTATCTGTAAACTGACCCGTAGATCTAAGTACCTGAAGGCTGGTTGGAACAGTGAAGTCTGCATTCCCCCGAATGTCTTGGGTAATTGGAGAACGATAACTTAAACCTATGCGGGTGCGTTTGCTGGGTTCGTACATCACCCCCAAGTTATAACCTACACTCCAATCAGAACCAGTCACTTTAACAAAACCATCTGCTTGTTGTGGTTGAGTAGGTAAGCCTGCACTCCGCCCGATTAAACCAAAGTCAATGGCGTTAGAAAGTGTCGCCTCTGCATACTGTACATTCAAACCCGCACCCAACTGAGAACCGCTATATCTGATAATTTAGCTGCCACTGTGGGGTTTATATTAATTGTGGCAAGTCTAGACTCTACAGCTTGGTAACGTCCCACCCAATCATTGTGATATTTAGTTGCCAAACCAAACGGCACATTAACGCCGATACCGACTTTCAGCGTATCTGAAAGACTCCAAGCTGTGTAGAGATTTGGGACGACAATATCAACACCAGCTTCTCCACCATTACCCCCTGTCAACAGCGCACCGGTGAAAACTGTCGAACCCTGATTTTTAAATCTTACTGTAGGAAAAATTACAAATGTAGATCCAGTAAATGAATTGCCTGTTAAGTGAGTCAACCCAGCAGGATTAGAAAAAATAGCACTAACATCATCAACATTAGCTGCACTTCCAGCGAAGCCATTGCCCATGTTTTTGACATTTTGTTCATTTAAGGTAAATCCGCCAGCTAATGCTAAGTTCGCAGTATTACTAATTGTTAATGCCGTGAGTATTGGTACTAAATAAATATACGCTTGCGATCGCTTCATATTAAATTGTTTTTAAATGCTCATACTTATTTTCTATCAAATTAATACATAAGTACTTCTCAAATATTGCCATTGGATCTCAAGCAATTTGTAAAACCAGACACTTACACAATAAAAGCTAATTATCACTCTACCGAGAGCAAGCTGTCTCTTTTTTTTATTTATGTAATAATTCCGTTCGTCGTTACATTCTATCCTGACAATACATAACTACTTATTGACCTGCGAAACACAGTAAAAGTAAAAAGGATCTGAGTCTATGAGCAAGATCGTTGGATATGCAGCCTCCAGTGCAACTACACCACTGGGCTTATTTAATTTTGAGCGAAGAGAGCCAGGCCCACACGATGTACAAATCGAGATTATTTACTGCGGTGTGTGTCACTCAGATTTGCATACAGCCCGTAACGAATGGCAGAATACGGTTTATCCTGTCGTGCCTGGACATGAGATTGTAGGCCGTGTAGTTAAGGTTGGTGATCAAGTTTCCAAATTCAAGGTAGGCGACGCAGCTGGGGTTGGTTGTATGGTAGATTCTTGCCGTACCTGTCCGAATTGCCGTGCAGGTTTCGAGCAATTCTGTGATAACGAAATTATTTTTACCTACAACAGCCCAGAGAAACAGACAGGAAAAATTACTTATGGTGGCTATTCTAATCAGATAGTTGTAGATGAAAATTACGTGCTACACGTTTCTGAAAAGTTGGATCTTCCAGCTGTCGCACCGCTATTACAGCACTTCCTGCTGTTATGGGGTACAGTTAATAAGAATAAAAATATTATCTTTTTATGAAAGCATATTCAATCGATCTGCGCGAAAAAATAGTTGCAG
>NZ_JACJRV010000053.1 GCF_014697475.1 Nostoc sp. FACHB-152 | reverse complement strand
CTGCAACTATTTTTTCGCGCAGATCGATTGAATATGCTTTCATAAAAAGATAATATTTTTATTCTTATTAACTGTACCCCATAACAGCAGGAAGTGCTGTATAACTGGAAATTTTAACAGCTTTACTTATCTTGCTAATAAGTATGGAAAATATAAGTTAAACACCATAATTTTTAAACTTAAAGGACAAGAATTACTAGTATCGGGTTATTTCTTTGAAATTCACGGCGAGAAGGTAGAATGCTATGTATACGGTAAATCTCCCAAAAAGAAGCAAAGCTTTAATTCTCAAGAATTTGAAAAACTAATTTCTATTACTTATTGACAAAAAGCTAATATCTTGCACTGCATTAAAAAACCGCCTGCGCGTTAAATATAGCAACACACTAGACGGTTTCAAATTAAATTAATCTCAAACTAAAGATTAGTTCATCGCTCCCGAAGCCGCTAACTCTGCCAAACGTTCCTGCTGATCTTGAGAGATACAAGATTGAATCAGCGTCTCTAAATCACCTTCAAGCACAGGGTTCAGAGAAAAGTTTTGACCTAAGCGGTGGTCGGTCGCGCGGTTATCTTTATAGTTATAAGTGCGAATTTTTTCCGATCGCGATCCTGTACCAACTTGCGATCGCCGCATCGAAGTTACTTCTTCTTGTTGTTCCCGTAACTTCATTTCATACAGTTTCGCCCGCAAAATTTGCATCGCCCGTTCTTTGTTTTGCAACTGGCTACGTTCTTCTGTACAGAAAATCCGAATTCCTGTCGGTTTGTGCATTAAGTCAACGGCTGTTTCAACCTTGTTGACGTTTTGCCCACCAGCACCGCCAGAACGAGCCGTAGTCATTTCAATATCTTTGGGGTCGATGTGAATTTCTACTTCATCCACTTCTGGCATGATCGCTACAGTTGCGGTTGAGGTGTGAACTCGTCCACCAGCTTCCGTTGCTGGTACACGCTGCACACGATGGACTCCAGCTTCAAACTTCAGCTTACTGTAAACGCTGTCACCTTGAATTTCTAGAATTACCTCTTTAAAACCGCCCATTTCCCCTAGTGACTCGCTCACTAGTTTGACTCGCCAACCTTGAGTATCAGCATAACGAGAATACATCCGTAGTAAATCTCCAGCCCAGATACTCGCTTCATCACCACCAGTCCCAGCACGAATTTCCAACATGATGTTCTTATCATCGTTAGGATCACGGGGTAGTAGCAAGACTTTCAAACGACTTTCGAGATATTCTACTTTCTGCTCTAATTCATCGACTTCCAAAGCTGCCATTTCTTGCAACTCTGGATCACTATTTGACTCTTTGAGGACTTGACGCGCCCCTACCAATTCTTCTTGGGCTATTTTCCAAGTTTCGTAGGTATTGACTACTTCTTCTAAAGAAGAACGAGACTTGGCAATTTTTTGATACTCATCGGGGTTCTTAGCTGTATCTGGGTCGGCCAAGCGACGAGTCAATTCATTAAAAGTTTGTTCAACAGATCTAAGTTTTTCCAGCAGGTATGTTTCAGCCATGACGAGTGCGATCGCTCCTTAAAATAACAACTTGGCTCAAAAAATGACAATCGACCCAGCATTCGCAGGGTCGTCGTTAACAGCAGAGCCAAACCGCTACTTTTTCTTCTTGTCGCCAGAGCCTTGCTCGCTTGACTTGCCGTATTTCCGCAGGAAGCGTTCTACACGACCTTCTGTGTCAATAATCTTTTGAGTACCAGTATAAAAAGGGTGATTTCCAGACCAAACATCTACGTGCAATTCTGGCTTGGTAGAACCAACAGTCATGACAACTTGACCGTTGCAGTAGACTTTAGCATCTGGATACCACTTGGGATGAATATCAGGTTTAGCCATTGTTCCTTTTGTGGTGAATCTATATAAATTATAACTTTTTGATGTGGTTAGAGATTAAGGCTAGGAAGCCAAAAGGTAAAATACTTTTGACTTTTCCATACCCAAACCCAGTAACTTATCGTTTTGAGTACTGAGGAGCTTTGCGAGCTTTGTGCAAACCATATTTTTTGCGCTCTTTAGCTCTAGGATCACGAGTTAGATAGCCTTCAGTCTTTAAAGGTGAGCGATTTTCTGGGTCTAACTGGCACAAAGCGCGAGCAACACCCAAACGGATAGAATCAGCTTGACCAGTTAAGCCGCCACCTTCAGCTTTTACTAGGATGTCATATTCGCTTTCTAGTCCCAAAGTTTCTAGAGGGGCTTTGATGACTCCCAAGTAATTAGCATTGAATTGGAAGTACAACTCTCCCGATTTGCCATTTACTGTCAATTGACCGCTACCAGGTACAAGGCGTACTCGTGCTACTGCTGACTTACGGCGACCTGTACCCCAGTACACGGCGCGACCGCTATTTGCTTCTGCTACTACCATTAACTTTCTGCTCCAGGAATTGTACTAATTTTTAGTTCTTTGGGTTTCTGAGCATCATGAGGATGAGTAGGCCCAGCGTAAACTTTCAGCTTGGTAAACAACTGCTTACCCAAGCTACTTTTAGGTAACATACCTTTAACAGCGTGTTCTACAATCCTTTCGGGTAGACGCTGTTGCAGCTTGGCAAAAGTTTCAGTCTTCATCCCACCAGGACGGCCAGAATGGCGACGATAAACTTTTTGAGTACGTTTTTTACCTGTAACTGCGACTTTCTCAGCGTTAACAACGATTACAAAGTCACCAGTATCTAGGTGAGGAGTGTATTCAGCTTTCTTTTTGCCTCTAAGAATCATAGCAATTTCGGTAGCGAGGCGACCCAGGCGTTGGTCTGTAGCATCTACTACGTACCAATCACGCTCAAGAGCATCTTGAGCAGGAAGGTAGGTTTTATTCATTGTTGTTTGTCCTTTGTCATTTTTTCGGAGTCCATAGTCCATAGTCCATAGTCCATAGTAGAAATATTTGACTATTGACCAATGACTATTGACTAAAAACTAAATTTCGGCTGGGTATCGTACCAAACATCAGGAGAAAAAGGAAAATCAGGATAGCCGACTCGCAACAAGCATAAACCTTGAGCAGGTGCGGCGTATTTTACTTCTTCTCGACGCTCTTCTTGCCAAATTTCGGTGAAGTTAGCAAGCGATCGCTGTCCAGTACCTACTTGTACTAGCATTCCCACTAATAGCCTAACCATGCCATATAAAAATCCATCTGCTTGGATTTCTAAATGGATCAATGACCCATTACGCTGGCATTCTGCGGCTTGTACCTCTACCCAAGAATGCGCTCTTTTGGAGCCTGCACGATGAAAGGCCGCCAAATGATGCTTACCCAAGAGAGGTTTCATGGCAGTCTGGATCAATAATTCATCCAGAGGCTCAAGATAATAATGCCAACTGAAGGGCTTAACGAACAAATTTGGTCGTTTTTCAGTGTATATCGTGTAACGGTATCGCCGATAAGCTGCGCTAAATCTAGCGTGCCAGGCGTTACTCACGGGTGCTGAAGCCCTGATTATTATGTCTTGCGGCAAATAACTATTGAGAACTGTTGCCCATTTATGAGCGGGAATTAAACCTGTAGCGTCAAAGTGGGCTACTTGTGCAGCAGCATGAACACCAGCATCAGTGCGACCTGCACCATGCAGGGTAACATGATGACCAAGAATAGTAGCGATCGCTGTTTCGATTTCTTCTTGGACTGTACGCTGCCCCTTTTGTCGTTGCCAGCCATGAAAGTGAGTACCAAGATATTGAACTACCAAGGCTACTCTTTGAGTTTGTTTCGGCTGGTCAGTTTCTAACATACAGATTTTGTGTCATTTGTCATTCGTCATTTGTATAAATACTTTTGACTTTTGACCATTGACTTAAACTAGTTCAATAATTGCCATTTCAGCATTATCTCCTCTGCGAGGTATGGTATGCAGAATGCGGGTATAACCACCACTGCGATTACCATACCGAGTAGGAGCTTGCTCAAATAAAGCATGAACCAGTTGTTTGTCGTACATATAACCTAAAGCTGCCCGACGAGATGCTAAGGAACCGTCTTTAGCTAAGGTAATCATTTTATCTACTTCACTTCGCAAAGCTTTCGCTCTGATCAAAGTGGTGGTAATTCGACCATGACGAATTAGCTCAGTGGTTAAGGTACGCAACAGAGCGCGGCGCTGGTCAGCTGGCTTACCAAGTTTTTTAACCCGACAACGGTGACGCATAATAGTGGACTATGAACTATGAAAGGTTTTGCTTTAGCTGTGTTTGGAACTTCTTTCTTGAGGTAAAGTAATCCCCAAGCGTCGTTGCAGTGCTTCTACAACTTCTTCTGCTGATTTTTGACCAAAGTTTTTGATTTCTAACAGATCTTCTTGGGTAAAGTCCAATAAGTCTGCTACAGAATTGACTTGTGCGCGTTTGAGACAGTTATATGCCCGTACAGACAGTTGCAATTCTTCGATAGGAATCTGAGCAGTTGGGTCATCTGGAACATCAGAACCAATATCTGTCGGTTCTAAAGAAATATCTTTCAGAGGGTTGAATAAATCTACCAGAATACCAGCAGCTGAAGATAGTGCTTCTTGAGGAGAGACACTGCCATTTGTCCAAACTTCTAATAACAGTCTGTCTTTTGTAATCGAGCCATCTGCACGGGCTTCTTCGACACTGTAGTTGACTTTTCGCACTGGCATAAATACCGAGTCGATCTGTAAGAAGTCCAAAGAAGTGGCTTCTTCACGTCCTCTTTCTACAGTGCGATAACCTTTGCCACGTTCGATGCGAAATTCCATTTCCAGCTTACCGCCCTCAGCCAGAGTAGCAACATACTGGGTAGGATCAACGACTTCGACTTCACTAGGCAAATCAAAATGGGCTGCTGTCACTGTTGCTGGCCCGGTAACGAGTAATCTACCAATTTGGGGTTGAGAAGAATAGCTTTTGAGAATAACTTCTTTCATTCTCATCAAGATTTCTAGCACGTCTTCCCGCACACCCGGAACTGTGGCAAACTCGTGTGAAACACCTGCAATTCGCACTGCGGTAACGGCTGTCCCTTCCAAATTGGAAAGTAACACCCGCCGCAACGCATTACCAACAGTTGTGCCTTGACCGCGCTCTAGGGGTTCTAAGACAAACTTACTGTAATGGCTCCGACTTTCCTCTGTACTAGACTCTACACATTCAATTTGAAACTGCGCCACGGAGTAGCCTCCCTTAATTCAGGTGCTGCTAGCAATTAATTGCCTATTCAATTTACTTCTGCCCTAAGCTTCTTTCAGGCTTATCAAACTGCCAACATCCAATGGCGGTAATTGACCTCCTTATTAAGCCTGCGGGCGATTATCCATGATAAATATGCCGTTTTGGAAAGTACAGCAGCTCTCCCTTTAGGAAGAGCTAACTGGCTTTTACCGCCCAAGCCGTCAGTAGTTATTTAAAATTCACTCTGCATAATAGCTAAAAGAAAAAAGCTTCAACCGCTATTACAGGTGAATTTTGATTATGCCCAACAGGTCGAATCTAGACTCGGCGGCGTTTTGGCGGACGGCAACCATTGTGAGGAATTGGAGTAATATCCCGAATCAGTGTAATTTCCAGTCCTGCTCCTTGAAGGGCGCGAATCGCAGTTTCTCTACCTGCACCGGGTCCACTAACCATCACTTCAATTTGGCGCATTCCTTGGTCAATAGCTCGACGGGCTGCGCTTTCAGCAGCAGTTTGTGCAGCAAAGGGAGTTCCCTTTTTAGCTCCCTTAAAACCACTAGAACCAGCACTTGCCCAGGAGATGACATCGCCATTTTGATCGGTGATGGTGACAATGCTATTGTTGAAAGTAGATTGGATATAAGCAAGTCCGTTGGGTACGTTCCGCTTTTGCTTTTTGCTCCCAGTTTTTTTAGTTGGTTGTCTCGCCATATTTGTTTAGTTAATTTAGAGAAAAACTTGCTCGAATAAGCAAGCAATGAACAATTATTTGCCAGGAGCCTTCTTCTTCCCAGCCACTGTTTGCCTTCTCCCACGACGGGTTCTAGCATTAGTACGAGTTCTTTGACCCCTAACTGGTAAGCCCATCCGGTGACGGCGACCTCTGTAGGTACCAATATCAACTAAGCGCTTGATGTTCATGGCTTCCAAGCGCCGCAAGTCACCTTCTACTTGATAGTTACTTTCTATTTCTGCACGTAGGCTTGCTACATCGGCATCACTTAAGTCTTTAACACGAGTGTCTGGATTGACACCTGTAGCCGCAAGAATTTCCTGCGATCTAGATAATCCAATTCCAAAAATGTAAGTTAGACCAATCTCTACGCGTTTGTCGCGTGGCAGGTCTACGCCGGCAATACGTGCCACAATTAATCTCTCCCTGTTGTTCTCGCAATTTCTGTTAGCTTAGATGTGGACTAAAAACCACATCTATAATCTTTGTGGTGATTTTTCGGGTCACAGTTAACTCCCCAATTGTGGAGAGTGTTATCCTTGACGTTGTTTGTGCTTAGGGTTAGAGCAAATCACCATAACGCGACCACGACGGCGAATCACGTTACACTTTTCACAAATTTTTTTGACAGAGGCTCGGACTTTCATGCCTTTCGTAATTGACTCCAAATATAAAATTATAGCATTTCTGGAAAAATATTTCAGTTAAGTAATTCAGAATCCCCCAACAATTTAGTTGTATGGTAAGATCCCCTTTATATAACTAATTTTTTCTGGATTTTATTATTTTTTCCGCAATCTATAAGTAATTCTGCCTTTTGTCAGGTCGTAGGGAGTTAGTTCGACCTTGACGCGATCGCCTGGCAAAATCTTGATGTAGTTGCGGCGAATCTTTCCAGAAATGTGTGCTAGTACGTTAAAACCGTTGTCCAAGTCAACGCGAAACATGGCGTTTGGCAAGGACTCAGTAACTGTACCTTCCATTTCAATCAAATCTTGCTTAGACAATTTTTTTGTTCCTCAACTCAACAATTTCCCGTTCGCTTGCAGCACTCATCTGCAAAAGAACATAATTTGAGAAATATATCAACAGTTTATTAATATATCTTAGCTAAAATTGATTCGCATTCTATTTTCAAATGGGAGTGAGAAATTGGGAGTAGTGACTAGTGAATCTCCTACTTCCCAATGACTACACCTTGAACTCAAGCTAGGAAGCTAAAATGTGTTTCAATTCAGTAGTGACTTCTTCTTGGGATTGATTACCGTTGACTGTCAGTAGCCTTTCGCGCTGACTGTAGTAATCAATCAAAGGCGCAGTTTCATTACGGTACACTTCTAGCCGACGACGAATCACCTCTTCGGTATCATCTTTTCGTCCTCTAGCTAGTAAACGTGATATCACAACGTCATCTGGTGCATCTAAATTAACTACCCTTTCGCCTCCTTGAGCAGTTTTTGTCAGCAATTCTTCTAAAAAAGTTGCTTGTGTAACTTTGCGAGGAAAACCATCTAAAATCCAACCAAATTTTGCATCTTGTTGGTCTAAACGTTCCTCTACTAAGTCTTGCACCAACTGATCTGGAACTAACTCACCGCTATCAACATAACCTTGAGCTTTAATTCCCAAAGGAGTTTGCTCTTTCATGGCTTGCCTCAATATTTCACCAGTTGAAATATGAGGTATGTGCAGGTGTTCTGCCAAAACTTGAGCTTGAGTTCCCTTACCCGCTCCAGGTGGACCCAAGAAGATTAGTCGCGTCACTATTGTTTCACCATTCCTTCGTATCGCTGAGAGATAACGTAAGTTTGGACTTGTTTTGCTGTGTCAATTGCCACACCAACTAGGATGAGTAATGAAGTAGCACCTAGTCCCTTAAAGGTTGGTACTTTCAAAGCACTTTCCACGGCTGTGGGAATGATCGCAACCAAGCCTAAAAATATCGCTCCCAAAAAAGTTAATCGGTTAATTACCCGCTCGATATACTCACTTGTAGCTTTACCTGGGCGAATACCGGGAATACTAGAACCCATTTTTTTCAAGTTCTGAGCTACATCAACTGGGTTAACAATTAATGAAGAGTAGAAGTAGCTAAAGAAAACAATCGAAGTTAAGTAAACCAGAGCGTATACCCAAGGCGCAGAACCACCAGGACTGAGATAAGTGTTAACGATATTCGCTAACTCAGGATTCTTCGTAAAGTTGGCGATTAATAGTGGCAAACTGAGGATAGCAGCCGCAAAAATAATGGGCATAACACCACCAGAGTTGAGACGTAGTGGTAGATAGCTACGCTGTTCTGCCAACACTCTCCGCCCTACTTGACGACGAGCCGAAATAATCGGGATGCGGCGGATACCTTCTTGTACAAACACAATCCCAACGATGGTTGCTAGAAATACCAACACTAGGACAATTACCCGACCCACGATTTCTCTACCGCCAACTTGTACTAAGTCGATGGTGTCGCCTAGAGATTTAGGTAGCGAAGCGACAATGTTGACAAAAATTAACAGTGATGCACCATTACCAATACCTCGTTCTGTGATCAGTTCGGATGCCCACATAACGAACATAGAACCTGCGGTAAGAGCGATCGCAGTTTCAGCTACAAATAACGGGCCTGGAGTTAAGGCAAATTGTTGCAGGAAAAAAGCAGAAAAAGCTGTACTTTGGATAATCGCCCAACCTACAGTCACGTAGCGAGTAATTTGTGAAATTTTCCGCCGTCCTGCTTCACCTTCGTTTTTCTGTAAATTTTCTAAAGATGGGATGGCCGCAGTCAGCAATTGGATAATAATTGACGCATTGATAAAGGGCAGAATCCCTAAAGCAAAGACTCCCAAAGTAGAAAGTCCACGTCCAGAAAAGATATCCAATAAACCAAATATGGAATTGTTGCCGGAAATAGCATCGTGAAATCTAGCTCTATCAATTCCTGGGACAGGTAAGAATATACCTAGGCGAACCAAAATTAAAATACCGACAGTGACAAGCAGCCTGCCTCTTAGCCCAGCTGCTTGTGCCATCTGCATAAAAGTTTCTTGAGCCGTTGGGGCTTTATCTCGACTGATCATAGAGTGCTACCTTTATCGTGAACCAGGCACTGGAAGCTAGTTGGCAGGTATTTAAGTGCGCGGTTGGGCTTCACCCTAAAACTTCACAACTTCCTCCAGCTGCCTCAATTTTGCTACGAGCTTGACCTGTGAAAGCTGCCGCTTTAACGTTGAGGGCAACGTTCAATTCCCCATTACCTAGAATTTTCAGTGGCCCTTTGGCAGAGGTTAAAATACCTGCTGCTTTTAAGGAATCCAATGTTACTTCTGTATTAGCAGGAAGAGAGGCTAGCTTCTCTACATTTATCGTAGTGTAAATCTTGCGATTCACAACTGGAAAGCCTTTCAGCTTAGGAATACGGCGGTACAATGGCTGTTGACCACCTTCAAACCCTGGTCTTGTACTGCTACCAGAGCGAGATTTTTGACCCCGCATACCTAAACCAGCACTAGCACCTTGACCAGCAGAAATACCTCTACCTACACGGCGACGGCGTTTTTTAGAGCCTTTTTGAGGCTTAACATCGTTGAGTCTCATGATGTTATTAATATTTTTTACAAGAACTGTGTAACCAAAACCCTACTAAATGTAGAGTTTATCAATAGCAATACCACGATCTTCCGCAACTTCAGCTAAAGTACGCAGTGTAGATAAAGCATTAACTGCGGCTCTAGCATTATTTAGCGGGTTGTTAGAACCGAGTTGTTTAGCTAGAACGTTACGAACTCCTGCTAGTTCCAGTACAGTTCTCACCGCACCACCAGCAATTACACCAGTACCAGGTGCGGCTGGACGCATAATGACTTTTGCACCACCGCCAATGCCATCAATAGGATGGGGGATCGAATTAGATTTAGTAATAGGAATGTCAATAAGGTGTTTTTTGCCATCGGCTACACCTTTTTTAACAGCACCAATTACATCTGAGGCTTTACCTACTCCAACACCTACTTGACCGCGTTCATTTCCAACAACGACGATCGCCCGGAAGCTGAGTTTTTTACCACCCTTAACGACCTTGCTCACGCGTCGGATTTGGATTACACGCTCTTGCCAGTTGGTTTCTTCTTTCTTTGCGCGGTTAGCTTTACGACGACCTGTTGCCATAATCAATGCCTTTAAAAGTCAAGAGTCAACAGTCAAGAGTCAAGAGTCAATAGTCATTACTGTTGACTATGGACTATGGACTTTTGACAACTTTAAAAATCTAAACCAGCTTCGCGTGCTGCATCAGCTAGTGTTTTGATTCGACCGTGATATAAGTTACCACCGCGATCAAAGACTACTTTAGTAATGCCTTTTTCGAGTGCGCGCGCTGCAATTAACTTCCCAACTTGTGCTGATGCTTCGCAATTAGCACCAGAAGCTAAATTTGTTTTTAACTCTGCATCTAAAGTAGATGCTGCCACTAAAGTATGATGCTGAGTATCATCAATTACTTGAGCATAAATATGTTGGTTAGAGCGGAATATGGCTAGGCGTGGGCGTTCTTGAGAACCGCTAACCTTACCACGAACGCGGCGATGACGACGCTGTTTTGATTCTCTACGAGTAAGTTTCATGTTTACTTCTTACCTTTACCTCCGGTCTTACCAGCCTTGCGTCTGACTACTTCACCCGCATAGCGAATACCTTTACCTTTGTAAGGTTCTGGTGGTCGGACGGCACGAATCTTAGCTGCTGTATTACCTACTATTTCTTTGTCATAGCCACTAACTATAACGTTAGTGTTGTTTTCTACAGCAAACTGAATTCCATCTGGTGGCTCAATTTGTACTTGATGGCTGAAACCCATGTTCAAAACTAGGTTACGCCCTTGTACTTGTGCGCGATAACCAACCCCTTGAATTTCCAAACGACGTTGAAAACCTTGGGAAACTCCCTCTACCATGTTGGCAACCAATGTCCGGCTTAAACCGTGCATTTGGCGAGAGGTACGGGAATCATCTTTACGAACTACTTGTAAGGTTTCCCCTTCTTGGCTCACTGTTACATGAACAGGTAGATCTCGTGAAAGTTCACCTTTGGGGCCTTTTACCACAACCTTTGTGCCATCAATGGTGACTTGCACTTTGGCGGGAATAGTAATTGGTCGTTTACCAATACGAGACATGATCTTTTGTCCTTTGTTATTTGTCCTTTGTTATTTGTCCTTTGCCATTTGCCAGTTACTAGTGACCAATGACTAATGACAAATGACTAATGACTACCAGACGTAGCAAAGTACTTCACCACCCAAGTTTTGACGGCGAGCTTCACGGTCGGTCATTATGCCACTGGAAGTAGAAATAATGGCAATACCGATGCCGCCTAGTACTCTGGGTAAATCTTTTCTGTTGGAATAAACGCGTAAACCAGGTTTACTCACCCGTTTAAGGGCAGTAATCAAAGGCTGACGATTTTTACCCTTATATTTTAGGGAAATCACCAGATGACGTTTTACGCCTTCTCCATCTTCTGCAATTTCAGAAATAAATCCTTCTTCCTGTAGTACTTTGGCAATACTACGGGTCATTTTAGTGGCTGGCACTTGTGTTGTTTGATGCCTTGCCATGTTGGCATTGCGGATGCGCGTCAGCATATCTGCAATTGTGTCGTTAGCCGCCATCGTTCCCTCTTTAGATGAACTTATTGATCGCGAAAGGGCATTCCCAATTCTTTGAGTAAAGCGCGGCCCTCTTCGTCATTTTTTGCTGTAGTAATGATTGAAATATCCAGACCGCGAATTTGATCAATGCTATCGTATTCGACTTCTGGAAAGATTAGCTGTTCTCTTACGCCTAGAGTATAGTTGCCGCGGCCGTCAAAGCTTTTAGGGCTAATACCACGAAAGTCACGAATTCTAGGCAGTGTCAAGCTGATCAGGCGGTCGAGAAAAGCATACATTCTCTCGCCTCGGAGAGTGACCATGATCCCGACAGGCATACCTTGACGGATTTTAAAGCCTGCGATCGCTTTTTTCGCTCTTGTAACTACAGGTTTTTGACCTGTAATTAATGCAATTTCGTTGATCGAAGCTTCCAATGCCTTAGCATTTTGTGCCGCTTCGCCCAAACCCCTGTTAACAGTAACTTTTATTACCTTCGGTACTTGATGAACGTTGGTGTATTGGAACTGATTCGTGAGTTTAGGGACGATTGTCTCTTGATATAAGGTTTTGAGTCTTGTTGTCGCCATAATTTTTTGTCCTGATATCCCTGGGCTTGGTCAGGGAAGATTATGAAGGATGAAGATAAAATAAGTAATATTTATACTTCAGTCTTTTAGCTTCATCCTTAATCAATAATCTCGCCAGTTTTTTTGAGTTTTCTCACCTTCTTGCCTTCTGGGGTGAAGGTGTAGCAAACGCGACTAGCGACGTTTTGTTTTGTGGAATAGAGCATCACATTTGAACTATGGATTGGGTACTCTTGGGTAACAATCCGTCCAGATTCCCCTTCTTGTTGGGGTTTAACGTGCTTAGTCTTAATGTTGACACCTTTAACAACGACTTTGCTCAGTTGGGGTAATGCTTTTATTACTTCGCCAACTTTGCCTTTATCTTTGCCAGCAATCACTTGCACAGTGTCACCAGTTTTAACGTGCATTTTATGGAATACTTTTTCCTTTTGGATAGCCATTACAGCACCTCCGGAGCCAGAGAAACAATTTTAGTAAAGTTCTTGTCGCGGAGTTCCCTTGCTACTGGGCCAAATACCCGTGTGCCTCTAGGATTACCTTCTTTATTGATGATCACGGCGGCGTTATCATCAAAGCGAATAGTCATACCGCTATCACGACGGATGTTATGGCGAGTGCGAACAATCACAGCTTCCACAACATCTGATTTTTTCACAGCCATGTTGGGAATGGCATCTTTAACAACAGCAATAATTCTGTCGCCGATAAAACCGTAACGGCTATTACCTGCACCTAACACACGGATACACATCAGTTTCCGCGCGCCGCTGTTATCTGCCACATTTAAGTAAGTTTGGGGTTGAATCACAATTGGTCTCCCTTGTGCAGTTGTTAGTTAAGTAACAACTTATGAATTTTTAGTGTTGAGGATTTCTGTGACTTGCCAGCGTTTGGTTTTGCTTAGGGGTCTGGTTTCTTGAATCCGTACACGATCGCCCACTTTGCATTTGTTTTCTTCATCGTGAGCTTTATAGCGGCGGGTTTTAACTACAATCTTGCCGTATTTGGGATGGGGAGCGCGGTTTTCAATGGCAACTACTACCGTTTTTTGCATTTTGTCGCTCACTACCAAGCCAACTCGTTCTTTGATTGCCATAATCTCTTACTTCTCTTTTTTAGGAGTTTGACTTGCTGCCCGTTTGCGTTCTCCCTCTACTGTCAACAGTTGGGCGAGGCGATGGCGAGCATGGCGGAATTGGTGAGGTTTTTCTAGTTGTCTGGTTGCCTTTTGCAAGCGCAACTGAAACAGTTGTTTTTTAGTGGCGACAATTTCCGCTGCTAATTGTTCGTCACTTAATTCTCTAGCTTCTGAAATCTTGGCAAGCGGCATGACCTACTCCTGCTCCTCTTCTATTTGAGGGCGCACAATAAATTTGGTTTTAATTGGCAGTTTGAATGCAGCTAGGCGCATAGCTTCACGGGCGATTTCTTCAGAAACACCAGCGATTTCAAACAAAATCCGCCCTGGTTTGACTACTGCTACCCAAAATTCTGGATTTCCTTTACCAGAACCCATCCGGGTTTCTGCCGCACGCATGGTAACAGGTTTATCGGGGAAAATCCGAATCCAGATTTTGCCACCCCGACGAATATAACGAGTCATCGCCCGACGGGAAGCCTCGATTTGTCGGGAGGTAATCCAAGCTGGTTCTTGGGCTTGAAGTGCAAAATCACCAAAGTTAAGGGTGCTACCACGGTTAGCTAGACCCGCCATCCGCCCGCGCTGTTGTTTGCGGAATTTAGTTCTTCTAGGACTTAACATGATTTGTCAGGGTCAAAAGTCAATGGTCAGTGGTCAATGGTCAGTGGTCAATGGTCAAAAATTTCGGTTGTGAAAATTTGACTATGGACTTTGGACTATTAACTATCCTTCATTTGAACGGTCTTCAAACTGCTGGCGACGGCGCTGTTGTTGACGGCGACGAGGTTCGCGTTCACGGGTTGCGGGTTGAGGTTGAGTTTCTTCCTGTCCAGGAATAATCTCTCCCTTAAATACCCACACTTTGATGCCCAAAATACCGTAAACGGTTTTTGCTGTGCAGTAAGCGTAGTCAATATCAGCCCGTAAGGTATGTAGAGGTACTCTACCTTCACGTGTCCACTCTGTCCGCGCAATTTCTGCTCCGTTAAGCCGACCACTGACTTGAATTTTAATTCCTTGAATACCAGCACGTTGCGCCCGTTGAATTGCTTGGCGAACTACGCGACGGAAGGAAACGCGGCGTTCTAATTGTTGAGCAATGTATTCTGAAATTAAATAAGCATCAGCATCAACTCGTTGAACTTCAACAACGTTGATCCGAATTTGGCGAGTACCGCCCAATAAATCTTGTAGTCCGGTGCGTAGGGACTCGATACCTTGTCCACCGCGACCTACTACTACACCAGGGCGTGCTGTACGCACTTCGAGATCAATTTGGTCTGCTTTGCGCTCAATTCTGACTTCGGAAATTCCAGCGTTATTTTGAGCGAGTCTACCCAGTTTTTGTTCAATGTACTTCCGAAGTTTGTGATCTTCTTGTAAAAGTTCTGGATAGCGTTCAGGATCTGCAAACCAACGGGATTGGTGTTCTTGGGTAATTCCGAGGCGAAAGCCAACTGGATGAATTTTTTGTCCCACAAATGCTTCCTCTAAAGTTCTGGTAATTATTCCGCAGTGTCGCCAGCAGCAACAGCTACTGTAATGTGACACGTAGGTTTGCGAATTTGGTAAGCTCGACCTTGCGCTCTAGGTTGGAAACGTTTTAGGACTGGGCCTTGATCAGCATATGCTTGGGTAATTACCAGTTGAGCGCGGTCTAAACCTGCATTATGTTCAGCATTTGCGGCTGCGCTTCTGATTAGTTTCAGTACTGGTTCACAAGCACGGTAAGGCATGAATTCCAGGATAATTAACGCTTCTCTATAAGACCGTCCCCGAATTTGATCGAGTACACGACGCACTTTAAAGGGAGACATGCGTATATAACGGGCGATCGCTTTGACTTCTGTAGTATTAGTTGCCATGTTTTTCTCCTTGTCGTTTGCCATTCGTCAGTTGTCAATCGTCATTTGTCAGCTACAAAGGACTAATGACAATAGACAAAGGACAAACTATCTACCCGCTTTTTTGTCACTTTTGCCATGACCCCTGTAGGTGCGTGTTGGGGCAAATTCTCCCAACTTATGGCCTACCATCTGATCGCTGATAAAAACGGGGACGTGTTGTCTGCCATTGTGAACAGCGATCGTATGTCCTACCATTTGGGGCAGAATTGTTGAGGCTCTTGACCAAGTTTTAATAACTTGCTTTTCGTTTTTATCGTTCAGCTTTTCAATTTTGCTGAGTAAGTGATCGGCAACGAAAGGCCCTTTTTTTAGTGAACGACCCATAGTTAAATTTTGGATTTAGGATTTAGGATTTTGGATTTATTAATTTGGACTTTAGATAATTGAGTAATCTAAAATCCAAAATTTAAAATCTAAAATTTTAAGACTGACGACCACCACGACCGCGCTTAGAAGATTTACGGCGACGACGCACAATCAACTTACTGCTAGGTTTCTTGGGTTTGCGTGTCTTGGCTCCCAATGTTGGTTTACCCCAAGGTGTTACTGGCCCTGGTCTACCAATTGGCGCTCTACCTTCACCACCACCGTGTGGGTGGTCTACTGGGTTCATGACGCTACCTCTAACTTTCGGGCGGCGACCTTTCCAGCGATTGCGTCCTGCTTTACCAGCACTCAGGTTTCTAAAGTCGGTGTTGCCCACTTGCCCGATTGTGGCGTAGCATTCACGCCGGATCATCCGCACTTCTCCCGAAGGCAATTTAAGAGTTACATAATTACCTTCTTTAGCAACTACTTGGGCAGTAGCACCAGCAGCCCGAACAATCTGTCCACCTCTACCAGGAGTCAATTCGACATTATGAACGCTCGTACCCAAGGGAATGTTTGACAAAGGTAGGGCGTTTCCATCTTCAATAGGAGCTTCTGGGCCTGCTATCAAAGTTTTTCCTACTGTCAAACCATTAGGTTGAAGGATATAACGTTTTTCCCCATCCTGGTAAAACAGCAAAGCAATACGAGCATTACGGTTGGGATCGTATTCAATTGCTGCTACTTTTGCAGGAATGTTGCGTTTATCTCTTTTAAAATCGATAATTCTATAAAGTTGTTTATGTCCGCCACCCCGACGACGGCTGGTTATCCGCCCTTGATTGTTACGACCTTTAACACGATGTTTATAGGTCGTTAATGACTTCTCTGGCTCAGATTTGGTAATTTCTGCAAAGTCCGAGATAGTAACTTGGCGAGTGCTAGGGGTATAAGGGCGATAAGAACGAGTACCCATCTTACTTTAGACCTCTGGGAATAGAACTTGTCTAATCTTTTCTTCGTCCCCAGGTGCGACGGTAACAATAGCTCGCTTGTATTGGGGTTTATAGCCAATGAATTTACCAACCCGACGTTTTTTGGGTGGCTTCATGGCTGTATTAACTTTGACAACCTTGACTTGGAATAAGTCTTCGATCGCTGCTTTAATATCTGTCTTGGTTGCTTTGGGAACAACTTCAAATGTGTATTGATTTTGTTCCATCATAATCGTCGCTTTTTCGGTGACGATTGGACGACGGATTAAGTCAGGCAGATCGCGGGGGTCAATCTTAGGCATTGTAGACCTCCTGAATTTTTTCTAGTGCTGATGCTGTGACTACAATTTTGTCAGCGTGCAGCAAGTCGTAAACATTTAGATGATCTGCGGCAATGATCTTTAAATTTTCGATGTTGCGGCCTGACAAATAAACGTTGTCTGCAATTTCCGACAATATTAGTAAGCTTTTTTGTTCTGGACTTGCGCCCCAACGTGTTAGAGCTGCTACTAAATCTTTAGTTTTTGGACGGGACAGTTCGTTGCTAAAGTCTTCTACCACAATTAAGTCGTTAGTACGACTGACAAAAGCTGTCCGCAGTGCTAACCGCCGTTCTTTGCGGTTCATTTTTAAGTTGTAGTCTCTGGGTTTTGGCCCAAAGATTACACCACCACCACGCCACAGTGGCGAACGAATAGAACCCGCACGAGCGCGTCCGGTACCTTTTTGCCGCCAGGGTTTGCGACCACCACCTCTAACTTCTGCACGAGTCTTGGTACTAGCGGTTCCTTGGCGAGCGTTGGTCATTTGTCTGACCAAGGCGCGGTGTACAATATGAGTCGCTGTTTCCTCTTTGGCAACCCGTAAGTCGAACGTTTTTTGTCCGACTTCTTCTCCTTGCCAGTTTTTAACTACAGTCTCAACCATTTTAGTTATTTGTCCTTTGTCATTAGTCCATAGTCCATAGTCAATAGTCCATAGTTCAACTGCTAATGACTATTGACTTTTGACTTTTGACTATTTACCAACTTTATTTGTAGGGACGATACTCACTAGGGCACCTGGTTTACCAGGAATTGCACCTTTGATGAGTAATAAGTTACGTTCAGCGTCTACACGCACTACTGTTAATTTTTTAATAGTGACGCGAGTACCGCCTAAACGCCCAGCCATTCTTTTGCCAGGGTAAACACGACCTGGTGTTGTACCCGCACCAATTGAACCGGGTGCTCTGTGGTTTTTAGAACCGTGGGACATCGGCCCGCGACCAAAGTTATTGCGCTTTTGGTTGCCTGCGAAACCGCGACCAATGCTAGTACCGACTACATCTACAATTTGGCCAGCACTAAATATATCTGCCTTAATTTCTTGACCTAGAGTATATTCACTAGAATTTTCTGTGCGATACTCACTTAAATGTCGCAATGCTGGAGCAGATGATTTTGCTAAGTGTCCTAACAGGGGTCTGTTCAGTGCTTTTGGCTTGACTTCGCCATAACCAACCTGAATGGCGGCGTAGCCATCAGTCTGTTTGGTTTTAACTTGTGTGACAGTGCATGGACCCGCTTGAATAACAGTTACAGGAATTGATACTCCTGCCTCGTCAAATATTTGGGTCATGCCCAGTTTGGTGCCGAGAATGCCTACAGACACAGTTCCTGGTTCTCCTTTTTACTTACTGAGCAGATTCATCGGGATACTTTGGTGATGCTCCGACTGAGGGAGGACGATCCTCAGCAAATTCCAGCAGCTAATTCTGCTTTCTCTTATCCGGAAAACAAAAACCGTTCCCTTACTTTTGGTTGAATCCGTTTACTTTGATTCTGTTGCTTACTAAGGCAGCCATAAGTTTCTTCCCAAGGGGAAGTGCAAACTTTTGACTTTAAGGCAATGCTCTAAAGCTTTGCACTTTGTGCAGCAATGCTCTCGTCCAAGCAATTGCTTAGGCACTCTCTTAAGGCAGCACCTGTGGGCTTTCTCAACTGGCTACTGCCGTTTTGTAGTAGGACTTAAGTAGTTATTTACTACTCAGTATCCTTTGACTAAGGCTTTTGCAATACTACAGTGCTAATATTGCTGCTCAGTTTCTACTTTAATGAATACCTTAAACTAATGTTCAAGGTTTTGCCTGGTTAATCCGGGCTACAGGAGTGAATCTATATTTGGAGCTAGGATCTGGCTATGATTTATTTAGCCATAAGCTCTTTAGTGTACCTTAAGCTTTTTTAGTTTACCAGTCTCTTGTTAGCTTAGGTCAGAATCATACACCCGATTTTTTATATCCGTTGTAGATGATAACACTAAATTAAGTGCTGTAAAGAGAAAAGTTGAACTTGGCTATTTGGTCACAATCTCAAATTATAGATGAGATGTGTAACATTTGTCGATAAATTTTTCCAGAGTTTTGACAACGCTGTGGAAAGCAAAGACCATATCCAATAGAAATTGGAAATTTACTCAAGCGACTTGCTTGATTAGCCAGTGTTTCAGAAACTTTTAGGCTAGTTGCTCTTTTACTGTAACTTAAATATTTTACTTAACAGTAAATAATAGAGATATGTAAGTGGGATAGGATAAACAAAAATCTATGGCACTGATTACCACTGGCAATGCTTTAATCCGAGATTTGCAGAAATTTGGCGCTCTTGGTGTGTATGTTCCTTTGGAAGGCGGTTTTGAAGGTCGATATCGCCGCCGGCTGCGTGCAGCTGGCTATATAACTCTACACATGAGTGCTAGGGGACTAGGCGATGTAGCCGCCTATCTCACAGGTATTCATGGGGTTAGACCGGCCCATCTGGGTAAGAAAAATAGTAGTAATGGTGCTGCTGTAGGTAATGTCTTGTATCTTCCGCCAATTGTTAACTACCAGCTAGAACAACTACCACCAAAATCTAAGGGTTTGGTGCTGTGGATCATTGAAGGGCATATTCTTTCTGATCAAGAAGTTGACTTTTTAGCAGGATTACCTAATCAAGAACCTCGTGTAAAGGTGGTTGTTGAAAGAGGGGGTGATCGCGCTTTCACCTGGAAGCCTCTAACCGCTACATTCTCTGCTAGTTATCAGGCTGTGTAACTGCTTGATTAAATGGGCGATCGCTACTTTTAGTTCTGAGTGCGATCGCCTTTTTTAATTAAATTGCGCTCGCGCTTTGTTTGGAATTTAACTATTTACTAGTAGTTGTTGAAGATTTAAAAGTGTTGACTCTGGTGATGACTGATATCAGATGCGTTAATCAATTATCAGCGATCGCTTTTTTGTTTTTGACAGCAACAGCACTAAGTTGGAGTTTCAAGCCAAGTGGCTCTGACTTAATTTGTGAAACAGATTCTTTCAAAATAATTGTGAAGGGGTATCTTTGAAAGACAGCAGCTTTACCTCTAGATAACAGTAACCTAGCATGGCTAATACGTACTGGACATAGCGGTTGTTGATTGACATCAAGAATTAAAACTTTAGTCATGGGTAAAAAAATACTGTAAGGTCAAGTTCTTACAAGCTCGCAGTTGCTTGTTTCATGGTTGTACTTCTGCTTTTAGGCAACGCATCTTATTAGCCATGTAGCATAATCTCTACTATTGATCAGAAAGATGAGAGTCTAGAGATAAACTCCAGTACTCTCTTAAATTACCGCCCATTGTGTTATCAGTGATGCCAAACATCGGTTTATCGATTGGTTTACCGTTGTTTGTTTTCATGCAAAATCTATCACATACCATTTAAAAAAGCAAGCAAATAAGCAGAACTCTGTAAAATGCAGCAGCTGCTTGTAAAAAAGTTATTGCAGCACAGATCAATAAATCTGCGTCTGAAGTCGCTAAAAAGCTTATAAAACCAACTGCGTTGTATAGTTGCTGAAAAAAAGCATTATTGCTTTTTTACGTTCTTCTGGAAGCTGGAAAAATTTTTATAAATGAAAAATATTGACAAATTCTGATAAAATCTACGATAAATCGGTAGTTATACAGTATTTAGCCAGGATTTTTTGAAAAATCTTCAAAGAAAGCCTGTAATTAAAACTCTAAAAATCAAGATACTGTAATCATTTCCTAATAATCTACAAAGGTACATAACACAAAAATATGCGTTATAACCAATTAGGCGAGAGTAACTTAAAAGTTTCGGAGATTTGCCTTGGGACTATGACATATGGGCGGCAAAATAGTATTGAAGAAGCCCATCAACAGCTAGACTATGCTATTGCTAACGGCGTTAATTTTATTGATGCTGCGGAGATGTACCCAGTACCACCTAGAGCCGAAACTTATGGCTTAACGGAAACATATATTGGCGAATGGTTAAAAAATCAACAGCGAGATAAAGTCATCGTAGCTACCAAAATTGCTGGCCCTGGTAGAGGCTTTAAATGGTTGCGTGGAGGAGCCGAAGCTATAGAGCGCGATAACATTAAACAAGCTGTAGATGATAGTCTGAAAAGATTACAAACAGACTATATCGACTTATACCAAATTCATTGGCCCGACCGCTATGTTCCACGTTTTGGTCAAACAGTTTTTGATCCTACTCAAGTAAAGCCATCAGTTCCCATCGTTGAACAATTAGAAGCATTTGCTGATGTTATCCAAGCTGGAAAAATTCGTTATCTAGGATTAAGTAATGAAACACCTTGGGGAGTTACTCAATTTAGTAGTGCTGCCAAACAGTTAGGATTACCCAAAGTCATTTCTATTCAAAATGCTTACAACTTAATTAATCGCGTATTTGATGGAGCTTTAGCTGAAGCAGTCTATTACGAAAACATTGGTTTATTAGCTTACAGTCCTTTGGCTTTTGGTTTTTTAACTGGTAAATATCTTAACGGCAAGCCAGAGAATACGAGAATTACATTGTTTGAAAACTTTGGTCAACGCTACCTTAAACCAAAAGTTACCGAAGCAATAGCAGCTTATGTAGAACTAGCCAAACATCACCAACTTAGTCCTGCACAGTTAGCTATAGCATTCGTGCGGAGTCGCTGGTTTGTTAGTAGCACAATTATTGGTGCAACAACCCTAGAACAACTCCAAGAAAATCTAGAAAGTGTGAATGTTATTCTCGACAAAGAAATTTTGGCAGAGTTGGATGCAATTCACCTGCAAAATCCTAACCCAGCACCTTAGAAGTGCTGATTGTTGGTTATAGTTATGGTAATTCTGCACAAGAGATTTACTATACTAGTTGCTGTTTAGTTATCTTTTTTGGCTGTTGCAGAATCTACCTTACCGTTACCATCTCTTTGCGATCGCATTTGGGCAACTAACCGCAGTGAATCACTGATCGAGCGGGGTTTTGGTACTTCTTTTTTACCAGCAGGCCAACCTTCACGCTGACGGGAGCGATCGCCATCTGTGTCTTCTGTTTGGTCGTGGAACAAAATTTGCTGCGTCGGAAAGGGTAAATCTATACCATTTTCGACTAAAGTCTTCTTAATTGTTGACAGTACCTTGTCACGCGAGACCAGATCATCCGCTCGTCGAGGCGGTTTAATCCACCAGCGAACGCGAAGATTCACAGTGCTTTCAGCAAGTTCCATGACCAACACATCAGGCGCAGGGTCTTTCATTACCTCTGGAATGCTTTGTAATGCTGCAAGCATTAGCTGCTTTGCATAGTCAATATCATCGCCGTAACCAATCCCAACATCGTACTGTAGTCGACGACTTTCAAAAGCAGTATTCACTGTCACGGAATTAGTAAACAATTCTGAATTAGGAATCACAATGCGGCGACCATCGTAAGTTTTAAGTGTTGTCGCCCGTGTTTCAATATTTTCTACAGTTCCTTCAAAGTCTTTAAAAACTATTTGGTCATTGATGCGGAACGGCTCAGTCAATAATATCAGAATGCCAGCCAAAAAGTTTTGCAAAATGTCACGGAAGGCAAAGCCAATTGCGACACCACTAATTCCCAGCAATTGTATTAAGTCGCTGGCGCGGAAGGATGGAATCACAATTGACAAAGCTACAAATAACCCTACCAACAGTGTTGTACCTTGAGCCAATCGTCCTAGTACCAAGCCTAGATTCCGGGCTTGATGGCGATCGCGAGTTAATCGTTTGACCAGTCTCTTAATTGATCTAGCAATAAAGAAGAAGATTGCAAAAACAATCAAGGCCAGCACGATATTCGGCAGCAGGATAATCAATCCGTTAATCATTCCCTGGATTTTATTCCAGAGTGCGGATATATCAGCTTTCATGAAACTTGCTTAGTGATTCAGCATTGCTGATAATAAAAATAAATACTTGTTGTTTAATTCCCTCCACAGTAAGTTTTTATTGTCTATAAATAGGATGAAAAATCAAATTGTAATCCAAATAAAATTAATTTTATGAGTTAGAATTCTTATCTTTGATCCTTGCTTGTTATTATTTTCGTCTGACTTCTTGCACTTGACTAACTTCAAAAATTAGAGTGAAAGGTCGCCCCATCTCCTTTTCTAAAAAAGCTTCTAAAAGACCTACTTGTTTAGAAGTTACAGTTTTCTGTGCGCGAACACTCAAACGAACTTGAGGCGGTGTACTCAACCAATTAGTATCTGTTTTCAGCAATGCCAAGCGTTGAAAAGTTACAGTTCGGTTTAGCAAAGCCTTTCTTAAATTGGTTTCGAGTCGTGCTTGTGTAACTAATTGGGTAAAGCTCACAGTTAGAGGTACAAGTAAAGCACCCGTTAATCCCAACGCCCACAACAGTGCTTTGCGTGCGCGATGTAAGGGAGAATAGCCGGTGACTAAAAATGTCAGCATACAGGCAAGACTAATACTCAAAAGATTTGTTAGATATAGTAGAGTTGCGCCTAAGCTAAGAGACCAATCAAATTTTGCTAGGCCTAAACCGATAACACAAATTGGCGGCATGAGCGCAACTGCTATTGCCGTTCCTGCCACACTACCAGAAATTTTGGAATTCACTTTGGCATAGCCACTGATACCACCTGCCACAACGGCAATACCCAAATCCAGCAGAGTAGGTTGAGAGCGAGATAGCACTTCACTACCAAAACTAGAGATATTAACTAGCCAAGCTACACTGCAAGAAATTACCAGTGCCAAGAATGTACCTAATGATACTGCTATTATGCCTCGGCTAAATAGATTGACATTGCCAACCAATGCACCAAAAGCTAAACCTCTGATTGGCAACATCAAGGGTGCGATAATCATTGCGCCAATAATTACAGCAGTGCTATTAGTGAGTAGTCCAAAAGTAGCGATCGCACAAGAACAAACAATTAAAATCAAATATGTGGCATCAGGAGTAGATTCTTCCAACAACTCATCCACCAGTTGTTTTAATCGTGCAGGTTCAACCCTTGTCTGCTTAAAATTCCTAAAGCGATTACGGATATTGTTGATCAAAGCATACTCCTAAAATCAAAGAATTTTAGACTCTGGACTTTAAACAAAAGCTTGAATAAAAATATCCATCTAAAGTTAAAACTTAAGCCCTAATTAAATTAATGTCAGCAATTTTGACAGAAAAAAACCTGATTTTTTGCCAACAAGCAAGACAATATTTAAATCCTCTGAGCGATCAACCCAAAATCGTGATTAAAAAAACTCTGAAAACTCAGAGTTTTTAAAATGATTTTTCTGATTGCTTTAAAGTCAAATTGACACACTAAGAATTTAGTGCTTAACCCTACTAAGGCACTATTAACACCGGGCAAGGAGAAAGATTAATCACCCGTGTTGTCACGCTATCAGTTGCACCCTCTTCCGTTAAACCTAGACCTCGGCAGCCCATAATTATTAAATCTGCACCAATTTCATCAGCGACATCACAGATAGTAAAGGCTGGTTTACCCTGTCTTTCCAGAACTTCGGACTGAATACCCTCCTGAGAAAACAAGACTTGAGCATTTTCTAGTAGTTTAGCAACTACCTCTGGTGACACCATTGGATCGGCACTGGTCGCCTCTGCGGGCGGTTCTTCTACCACAGATAGCAATACCAAGCGGCTTCCATACTTCTGCACGATGTTAGAAACTACATCAGCAGCTTCTCGTGCTTCCCGACTTTGATCGATTGGAAATAATACTGTCTTAAACATATCTCTCCTCCGCACCCCAGACTCCGGTAAAATCTTGATGGTTCTACTTTCAAAACAATAACAAAAAGGCAATCAGGAGGGTTTGGCTGTGTCCAAAAAAACTTTAGCAAGTTTATCTGCGGCTGATATTTCTGGTAAACGCGCTTTCGTGCGGGTTGACTTTAACGTGCCTGTGGATGACCAAGGCAACATTACAGATGATACTCGCATTCGTGCCGCTCTACCAACCATTAAAGATTTGACGCAGAAGGGTGCTAAGGTCATTCTAGCAAGCCATTTTGGTCGTCCCAAAGGCGTAGATGAGAAACTGCGCCTAACACCTGTTGCCAAGCGTCTTTCTGAGTTGTTAGGGCAAGAAGTCGTTAAAACTGATGACTGTATTGGTGATGAAGTGGCGGCTAAAGTAGCGGCGTTAGAAAATGGCCAAGTGCTTTTATTAGAAAATGTCCGCTTTTATCCAGAAGAAGAGAAAAACGAACCAGAATTTGCGAAGAAACTAGCATCTAATGCTGATTTTTACGTAAATGATGCTTTTGGTACAGCACACCGCGCCCATGCTTCTACAGAAGGTGTGACTCATTATCTGAGTCCTTCTGTTGCTGGATATCTCATCGAAAAAGAATTGCAATATCTCCAAAGTGCGATTGAAAATCCCCAACGTCCTTTGGCAGCAATTGTCGGTGGTTCCAAAGTTTCTAGCAAAATCGGTGTTATCGAAACTCTGCTAGAGAAGTGCGACAAGCTAATCATTGGTGGTGGGATGATTTTTACCTTCTACAAAGCCCGTGGTTTAAATGTTGGTAAATCTTTGGTGGAAGAAGACAAGCTGGAACTAGCGAAATCTTTGGAAGCAAAAGCTAAGGAAAAAGGTGTTACCTTCTTACTACCTACAGATATTGTATCGGCTGATAAATTTGCTGCTGATGCAAATGCAACCACCGTTAGCATTGACAACATCCCTGACGATGGTATGGGTTTGGATATTGGCCCAGACTCTGTAAAAGTCTTCCAAGAAGCTTTAGCTGATTGCAAAACTGTAATTTGGAACGGGCCTATGGGTGTATTTGAGTTTGATAAATTTGCTGCTGGTACAGAAGCGATCGCTCATACTCTTGCAGATATTAGCAAAACAGGCACAACCACTATTATTGGTGGTGGTGACTCTGTAGCGGCTGTAGAAAAGGTAGGTTTGGCTGACCAAATGAGTCATATCTCCACCGGAGGCGGTGCTAGCTTAGAATTACTCGAAGGCAAAGTTCTGCCCGGTATCGCGGCTTTAAATGATGCGTAATTTAGAAGTTTGTAGACGTGCAGTGGTGTTAGCGTAGCGGTAGTGACGTAGGAGCGTCAAGGCTTGCCGCAGGCTAGGATGAAGTATGAAGTAGAAAATTTTCTACTTCATACTTCGCAATTTGCGTTTTAATTTGCCAACCACAAAGCTAGGTTACGAACATAAGTTTTAATATCTTCTAAAGCGCGTGGCTCGTTTTTCATGCCCTCACCTGGTAGTTCATCAACAAAACTAGGACAGCCTTTTGTAATATCCCAGTTGTAATCAACAAAATGATGAAAACTAGAAGTAGCTACGGTACGTCCTAAAATGTTACCTTCTGCATCGGGATGATGATCAACTGCCACAATGAGATTGAATGCACGACCTGTGACTAAGCTTTTTCCTAAAGCAATGACTCGTGCATTTGGGTTACTGGGAGGTATGCCAATACCGCCTTCGTGAGGATGTGCAGGGAAAAGTTCAATTACTCCTGAAGGTGAGTTGGGATTTTTTAATAGTTCGTGAACAGGTTCAACAACAGTAATTTTTTGATAGTCGCCATTTGCACCCGAATGATAGTTAGGCCAAGAAATATAAGTTGTGTAAGGGTCATCTCGGCTCCACCGAGATTCATCAGGGTCAGGATTTTTGGTATTGAAATAATGAATGTCGCCAATATCAATTAAACTGCACATGGAACAGCCCATGTCTTGATGATCGCGTGTGGTTAAAATACCACCACCACGTCGGCGAAAAGCATTAATTCCAGCAATATCTTTTGCTGTTAAACCGTCACCAACATCTAAAGCAAATAACCAAAGTTCATCAAAATCAGATTGGTCAAGGCTACCTAAAATAGGATCATTACCTTCTGCGTCTGATTGGCGTAGACGCGTTCGCGAAGCGTCTCCTATCGGAGAAGCGGCTTGTCGGCAGACATCGCGCGCTACAACCGAAAATAAATAATTACCCGCTTCATCTTGAAGAGATGCCAAATAATCCTGTAGCATTGAGAAACGAAAAATGCTCCAGTCGTCTTCAGTAGTGGGAATTGTAGTTTGCAAAAGAATCCGAATTGGTTTTGCCATACCCTGTAGACTTGATTGTTAGCTATTTGAGCTAACTAATACCACAATAGAGTATATGGGTATGGCGATCGCTTACCACTTAATATTCTCAATTTTTCATTATTTGACCTTAGCACGGAAGCGAACAAAGCCATAAGAATTAGCTGGTGTTCCTCGCCCAGTAGCCGCAGGTAAATTAGGCAAAACAGAACTTTTTGTAATATTAACTACTACAGCCCCATTAGTATTACTACCGCAGCTTGCAGGCGTAGCTGGAGCATTTGCTGCGTAAAATACTCCACGGTCTGAATCTGCCGCATTGCTGAAATAGACTGTGGGTGTAGTAGAACCAACAGCTAGTGCAATACCTTGATCTGCTCCTGAAATACCATCATTAGGCGTTTGTCCATTAAAAGCTGTAGGTATAAAAGTAGTATTAGGTGGAACTAAATCACAGAATTTAATATTACTAACACTATTCAAACCTGCTGAGAGGAAATAAATAGTATATTCCAGTTCATCTCCTGGTTTAACAGCACCAGCATTTATCTGTCCTCGCAAGTAATTGGTAAGCCATTTGGAATTATCATCATCAACATCATAAGGTGATGGAACGTAATTGTTAGCATTTGTGGCCACATCACTACGACCATCCACAATATCAGTTAAATCTACATTATTAATGCGGGTAATACGTTTGATTAATAACAGCTTTGCATTACTACCATTGTTGTTGTAACCAACACTAGTAATTCGATTACCTGTATTATCAGTATCTATAGTTGGTAAATAGCTAGGACATCTAAGGCTGGCGTTGGTACTAGTAGTTTGTTCCCAACAAGCACTAATGTTGGTATCGTTGCCATTGCGGGTTAGGCTAATAGACTGAGCATCTGCTGCCCCTGATAAGGAAGACTGATAAGTACTGTCCCAAAGATTAAGAGAACTTGGGGGGGGTGTGTTAATAGCACTGCCTGTACCATAAGCAATGTAATCAATAATCTGATTTTGGTTATCGTATAACCAAACATCATCACCAGAGTTACTCAGTGTAGCAGAAAGCCCTACCCAAGCTTGAAAAGCTGCTCCAGAAGCCTGGGCGTTGGTGTTGCTAGAACTACCTATCCAAATAACGGCGTATTGTCCTGGTTGTAAAGTTGTACCATTAGGAAATGAGTAATTAAATTTACTTTCACTAACATTATCGTTAGCTATGAGATTACTATCTGCTAACTTGAAACCACTTAAATCAACGGGTGAAGAAGAAGCATTGTAGAGTTCAATAAACTCATCGTTTGTACTAGCATTACTTCCTGTCCCTGTTTCGTTGTACAGCACTTCATTGATAATCACCTTACCTGCTTGAGGCGAAACTTTGTAGACATCAAAGCCAAAGTTTTGATTTCCTATTGCACTTCCAGAGACAGTAATAGCTAAGTCATTAGGTGTTCCCAAAGACATCACATTAGGAATGTTGCTATTGGTAGTATCAACTTGAATTTTATAACTACCATTTACCACACCTGTAAAGGTATAAGTACCATCGGCTTTGGTGCTAGTAACAGTAACAACTGAGTTATCGCTAGATCTCAGTAATTTGACATTAATACCAGCAGGTAAAGTAGGTTCACCTGCATCAAAGTCATCTCCATGATCAAGATCTTGATATAAAGTGCCGGAGATGGTGACACCAAAGTCTACGATATTTATTGGGGTTTGTTCAGTGTTGCTAGGGAAAAAAGTCCATAAATCCAGCCCTTTAGTATCTCCAAAAGAACCAGTGCATTTTGTATTGGTATTGCCACTATTACCAGACTGACCAAATTTTCTATTATTGGTTGTACTGTCAAACCCAGAAATTGTGTTGCTAAAGGTTGGATTTGGCGGATTAGTACCGCAAAGTACAGTACCTGGAGTACCAACATTTGTACCACCAATAGTTGTGTATCCGCGATCATCATAAAATGCTGTTGTATTTCCCAAAGGATTACTAGCATTTAGAAGCGTAATGCTAGGGCCACCAGAAAAATTATTCTCTGCATCCAGCAAGGGAAAATGGTATTCACCTGCATGAATGTTAACCCGGACTGGATAGTTAGTACCAACCGGAAAATTATCGCCACTATTATCCTTACCGTTCCAAGTAACTGACTGTGCGCCTGCTGTGTTCATAACACCTCGCAGTACACGGTTTTGGCTGTTAGTGGGATCAAAATTTACACCGTCTCGACTGATAATAATTTCGTAGTTGCCTGCTACATTAGTGTTAAAAGTAAAAGTACCACCTGTGCCTAAAGAACTGGTACTTCCCACAACGGTACCTGTAAAGTTTAAATTGTTTACAGTGGGTGCGATTGGAATAAGAGGAATCCCAGTGCTATCAAATGCGCCATCAGGTTTGTAGCGATCAATATATGGAAGTACGTTAGTATCTGGGGTAGTAAAAAATGTCGGAAATTGAGGACGAGATAAGCTAGTACTGCCGTCTATGTTAGTAAGTACAGCATCATTCGCCAGGATATCATGATAGAGGGGTGTTTTCCCATCACTATCAAAAAATCCTACTTGATTACCGTAAAGAACGAATCCATTTGGATCTGTACCTCTTAAATCTATTTTGTAGCGATAACCATCTGTCGTGACTGGATAGACAGAAAAGTTGAGCGGTCGGCCGTTGAGGCCAGTAAATAGTGAAAGATAGTAACTGAATAATCTACCATTTATATCTATTATGGAGTTTTGGTCGCTACTGCGTACAGTGACATCCCACGCTGCAATAGTAGTTGACTGATTAGTATTAAAATTTTTGCTATCACTTAAACTAATCTCACCAGTAGGCAAAATATTTGTCGATGTGGTACTGTTACTGCCAGCTGGGCCATAAAAAATGATGTCATATATGCCCGTTGACGGGGCCTGATAGTAACAGGGTGTATATCCATTAGTGTTACCTGTACCAGAAATAGATTTAGGCCCTGCTAATTCTTGGTTGCGAGATGAAATAACCCCACGTCCTGTTTGAGTAGAACATTGAAAATCTGGTGTTGCGGGAATATTTTCACTACCAATGCTACCAGAGACGTTGTTACCAGGTTTAAAAACTAGGATATCGCCATTATTGACTCTGACAGCACTAGATCCTAAAAGAATATATTCATCTTTTTGGGCATATACTTTCAGTATAGTTCGCCGCCTAATCAGATTGCCCCATAAATCAGTACTCCATTCTAGGTTAGCTCTATTGCCAGTGGCAGAACTAGGGTAAAGTGTACGGCTACCTTCAGCTTGGCTTGGCTGTATTCCCTGTCCCAGAATACAGAAACCAATGGTAAGTCTGGTAATTAATTGTTGTAGGTTGCTGTTAGATAATATATTTTTTAACTTTCTTTTCATAAATATTTTTTATAATTTGTACGATCACAAAGAGACGTTGCAATGCAACGTCTCTAGATTTTCGGGTGGCGTATTTTCGTTGATTTGGTTGGGTCGGTCAATAATAATGATGCCGTGTACGTGATTAGGCATAATGACGTAGGTATCAATGTATGTGTAATCGAAATGATTGGGAATATCTGCCCAAAAATTTTGAGCTATTTCGCCAATTGCGGATAGTTGGACTTGACTATTATTAACATTCCCAAAAAAAGGGTTGCGATCGCCTGTACAAACGGTGACAAAATACCAACCATTTGCAGCATAATTACGATTCATTAAACGAGTGGACTCGACTCGGTATTTACCCTTAAATTTTGGCTGTGTCATAGTTATTCAAATTTCCAAAATTTCTACCCTGTAGAGACGTTGCATTGCAACGTCTCTACAAATGCAACGTCTCTACTACCGTGGTGGTGGAATTTTTTGCTGTCCAAAACCGTCAAACAATTCGTTGAGTTTCAACGTCAACCCTAAATAAGGCCCACCTGCGGAACGTGTACCAGAAAAATCACGGTCATCAACATTGCCAAAGGCGTATCCAGCAGCTAGGCGCAGATTAGGAGATAAATAATAACCAGTTTCGATAACAAAGCCCGTTTCGCTGTAATCAGATTGTCCTATCCAACGTGCTTCTCCTACTACATCCATCTTGTATCCCAAGCGATAGGTAGCTCTAAGTTGACCTAAGTTAACGGTACTAGTCCCTATCAAATCGTTAGCTAAGTAAGAAGTGCTATTACGCAAGGCATACTTGCCATAAAATTCCCACTTCCAGTTAGGCGCATAAATAGCTTCTAAAGCAAAGGTATGGTCTTGAGAACCTGTACCACTGCCTAAAAGAAGGGTGTCAGGAATGATTGCGGGATTTTCTCTGTATTCATAACGTAGCAAAGCATTAAATTTATCATTGCTTGGGTCGCGGTAGGCTAAACCCAACTTGAAGTTTACCGTATCTCCCAAGCCTGTTAGCTTTTGATTGGCAGAGTTTGCCTGTTGATAACGTGCTAAGGCAGTAATAGAGCGCGAAATTTTCCCGGTTGCTGCTGCTGAAATTACAGTATTAGAACCACTAGCAGAGGTGCGATGCTCATAACGCGCACTCGCTTGAAATTCAGGGTTATCACTGTATTCTAAACCCACACTGTAACTATCGCCACTCTCAAAACCAATAGATGAAGCGGCTTGACTGACTGTAAAAGGTTGGGCATATTGTCGCCCTGTTGCAGTGCGATTAAAGAAGCTGCCAAATACGTGTTCGTAAGCAAGGTTCAGCCGTAAACCAGAAGCTATTGTCCAATTATTATTCAGACCAATCGCTCCTTGAGTGGTGAGTTCGTTAGCACCTCCTAAAATTGAGTAACGAGCGGTCAAAGTAGTATCTGTGCCGAGCTTGTGTTCACCATTAATACTTAAACTGGTGATCGAATTCCCACTTAATTGACCACTACTGTAAAACTGTTGGGCGAGACTGATATTCACACCAGGGATTGCAGCCCAATTTAGTCCTAAGATAGTACGGTCTGGGTAAACAGCATCCGCACTAGAAGATAGAGTCAGTTCATTTTGAGCTGCGAAGGTCAGGTTTTTGGCAAGAGGAAAAGCCAGACGCGATCGCAATTGATTAGAATCACTAGTTAAAGCATTGATTGGAATCCTATCCTCTCGATGGCGATGAATCCAATCAACGTCAACCGTAGCCTTACCTAAATGTTGTTGAACCCCAGCTGAAATCGTTGTTAAAGAGTTATCAACTTTACTCCCTGGTATAGCTTCAGAACGTGGTGCAAATAGCTCTTCAAAAGTATCTAGAGGTTGAGGCGCAATCCCAAAATTGTCTTCGTGGTCGTATTGCGCTCGGAGATTTGTTGTTGTCGAAAGTCTACCTGTTAATTGCGCTCCATAGCGGGTTTGTCCGGGGACGAAGCTAACTGTGGCATTATTAGCAAAGCCTGTATCTGCAAAACGATAATAAGCACGTCCTTGAATAGCATTGGTAATTTGTCCATCAGCTTCCAAACGGTAAGCACTACCACTGACTTTACCCATAACTTCTGAATCATTCGTAGAATGGGCATATTCAGCAATTAACTTACCATTAGAACCTAAAGAAATCAGAGCATCTGCACCGTAAAGTTGAAAGTCACGCGCCCCCTGATTTTCTTGGACGTAGGTTGCACCTAACCAGCTTTCTTGGTTCAAGCTACGCGAGAGATTATATTGCAACCGACTTGCGTATAGATTGCTGTCAGAGTTTTGGCTTTCGTATTGATAGCTAACAACAATACGTCTTACTAAGACTTGTCCAGTGCTATCTATATCTGTACGCAGAATAGGTTCGCGGAATATTAACGTACCGCGATCATAGTCGATTTCATAGTCTGGGCCGCGATTCAGTTGTTTCCGATTCAGTACAGTACCAGGACGATTCAATTCTTCTAATTCAACAAAGACATTTTCACTTCCAGGAACCAATAGCCTTCGAGAGAGGAAGTAATAACCACTGGTACCATCAGGCGCAATTGTATCTCGTTGAAATCCTTCTAGATGATTGCCATAAATACCTGTGAATTGCAGATTCCCTAAGTTGTAGTTAGCTTTAAAGCCATGCAATTGACGGGTGATAGCAGTATATTGCTGAGATGTGTGGGCAAACTCTTCTGTGTTGTAATCACCCCACATGAAATAATCAGGAGCAGCATTAGGAATTTTCGAGGTTCGTTCAAACCGCAAAAATACACTATCAATGGAAGGTGCAACAACATCTACTGTGGAACTATCACCATAGACTGGATAGTTTTGCTCGTTAAATTGGTAGGTTCCAAACAGGCGATTATCACAGTTACAATCTTCGTTAAGGTTGCGTGAACTGTTATATGCACCTGTAAACAACCATTCTCCTAACGCACCCGTAGCAAATACAGCTGAGTGAAAATCTAATTGAGTGCTTTTATCTTTGTCAGGACGGATAAAATCTCGAAAACTACTGTAATAATCTGTACCTCTAGCACCCAGACGTACATCTACAACACCAGTCAATAGACTAGGACGCAACGCTGTTTCAAACTGGAATTGAGTAAATGCTTCTAAATTATTCGCTAGGGCGCGTATTCTCACTGTTTGCGCTTGCAACTGCGATCGTAATGTTGCTGTAAATTCTCCAGCTTTGGCTTCTACCTGAAATCCCGGTTCATCAGGTTTGAAATCTTTCTCAACAAACTCTCCAGCAGTAGGTATCAGAGTCACAACAGCATCGTGGTTAGACAGATTGCCATTCTTATCAATTAACTGACCCCTCACAGTTGCAGTCGAACGTCCATCAGCAGGAATACGGGACTCTACTGTTTCTACCGTGAGTTTTGTTGGCGCACTCCGCACTAATATCCGTACTGTTACAGATGACTCTGTTTTACCTGTCTCTTGTGCAGAAACGAGGTTTTCTCCTTCTTTAAGTGAAACCCCGTACCATGTCTGCGTTACTAAGTTGGTATTACTATCAGTTTCTGTCCTTCCTATTAAAGAAGAGTCTACCAAAATACCATTAACCCGCAATTCTACTGGGCTACCACTAGGAAATTGCACACTGACACTAGCCGCCGGCACATCAACTACACTATCAGTAGCTGGGCTGAGAATTTTGATGGCTGTAGGAACCGAAGCAGGCTTTTGCTGATTGTCTACAGAGGCGGAAATTTTCTGTAACCCTTTAGGCAATTGAATATCAGTTGCTGGTTGGAACGGTTGTAGGGTGATTTTTGTTAAGGGAGGTTCAACGACATTGAGTTTGCTATTATCCGAATCTGAAGAATCCTTTTCATATACTTTTTGAGCTTCTGTTGATGTATTGACAGAAGGCTCATTTAAAAATGTATCAAATAGATAAAGCTTTTGCTCAGTTTCAGATTGGGCAATATCCAAGGTAGAAGCCTGAAAATCCTCCTGAACAATATTTTCTGGTTCAGGAATGAATGCTTCTGCTTTCACTACAGTTGGATAGACCACAAAGCTGATTGTACCTGCTACAGCACCCATCAGCCTGAGATTAAAGATAGTTGCACTGTGCAGTTTAAGTTTCATACTTTATTTACTCCTGCTGGGGGTGACAGCAAAGTTCATTCTGACTAAGCCGCCTGGTTCAAGACGTACCCAACGAGATTGGCTATTGCGTTCTCGGAATTTACGGTTGGGCGCTAGGGTGTAGCCAGGGATGCTGCTGAGGTCGAGGACACCGCTATGGCTTCCGGGTAGAACATTAGCGACAGAAAACAAGCCGTTAGGATCTGTAGTAATGCGATTACCGTCTTCCAGGAAAATTACTGCATTCGCTATTCCGGGTTCACCAGTTTGCTGTTCACCGTCGAAGTTTTTATCTTCAAACACACGACCGATAATTGTGCCGCAGTCAGCGACAATTCCAGGACGAATCAATAATTGGTGAGTGGCAGGGCCATCTTTAGTGCTGAGACGGTTGTCAATTCTGAGTGCATTAGCGATCGCACTATTACGACCATTACCGCGCAGTGCATCAGGTGTTAATTGTGCAGCGTAGGCAATATTCAGAATTTTTTCTGGTGGGATAGTCGCATCTGTACGGAAAGTAATTGTATTGCCATTGCGATCGGTGGTAATGTTGATAGCTTGACCTTCTAACTCTCCACGCACCGATTTAGGTATAAATTGGAAACCCAGAGGCAAGTTATCTGTAACAACTGTGTTCTTTAGACCAATATCAGTCAAATTTCGCACTGATATGCGGTAAATAGCTGTATCTCCTGGTTCGGCTGTAGCCCGATCGCCTGTTTTGATAATCTGCAATTGCCGCGCCTGACACAAATTGGTCGTAAATGCCAAACTCAATAAGTTAAGTTGTGGTCTTTCCCCGTTAGAAATAGCAAACAATGTATCCTCTACTGTAGTTGCACCTGTACTATTTAAAGGTTGCCCATCTAAAGAGGAAGCTATATACTTCACACTGTTATTAGTTTGGTCATTGCCAACAATCTGAATTTTTACCCGTCTTTGTTGGTATATAGAATTTGGTGGAGAATAGACTACCAAAATATAAGTTTTACCTGAGGTAGTTTGTCCTCTATTCGCATCAAGCAGAAAATTATAAACACCTGCTGGGTTGTTACTCAGAAAATAAGGGTTAGAATTTTCGATATTTGGTGCAGTTCCTTGCGGAACTTTATTATTAGGCGTATCTGGTAGTTCTGTACGAGTTAAGGCAACTAACTTTCCTAATTCTGTTCCTGTGGGATCATTGATATTAGTTTCATATAGTCCTACAGAGACACCTGTATAGTCGGGTAAGATTGTACCAGCACAACCTAAAATTTTTCCTAATTTACTAATTAATGGAGCGGGTACTAGTTGTAGTTGGCTAGAAATTCCTTGGTATTTATAACTACTATTTGGATCAGTATAAGTATAACTAGCTTGATTAGTAATAATAGTTGGGGCTTCTTGTGCTGTTAATTTTAGCTGTAATCCTGTTGTTATAAAGCTTCCTAATACAAGAGTGGTAGCTAACTGCTTATACCAAATACTCCTAAAGATAGTCTGCTTTGCTTTTTTATAAATAATCAAGACATTCATTTATTTATATATTTTTTATGTAGGAAACAAACATTTTTCAATTTCATTAAATTTTGATCACTAAAGATTTATCTGTTTAATAAAATAATTGGATTTAGGAAATAAGTTGGCTAAAAAAGGATGATATTGAAATATGAGTTTCAGGATTTATCCTTCTTTATATTGATTTTTCAACGTACTTGAGTTTGATAAGTCGCTTTGACTGTAGTTTTTGCTGCTACATTTGGGGTATAAAAACGAATAGAAGTATAAGCGCTTGCAGGTGCAGATTTAGTTTCTACATTGCCATTAGGTAGAGGAATTTTAATAGTGGGATTTTCTGAAAAACTCTGTCCGCCATCAATGCTATAAGTAATTTTGGCATTACCTATAAAATTGGCAGATTTCAAAATATAAATCATACCTTGGGAAATCGGTTGATTGAGAATGATGTTTTTCAAAGGGCGATCGCTTGTGTTTTCTCCAGTTAACGTATAACGTAATATATCTCCTGGTTTGACAATTTGTTTATCTTTCAAGGCTTGCCATATAACTTTTTGCTTACCTTGTTTATCTTTGAGCAAAACTTGCTTTTCTGCTGTTAAAATTAGCTTTAAAGCCTGTTTATTTTGAGTATTTTGTGCAACTGCGCTGTTAGATTGTAATCCATGAATTACCCCTGGTAAATAAGTAATAAATGAAGCGGTTCCCAGGATTAAAATTGTTCCTATTCCAGTTATCAAAAGCTGTTTCATTTTTATCACCCTAATAAATTACTTTTAGTTAACCTTGCGTTGGAAGGTAAATGTTCCTGACTCACCAGGAGCAACCGGATTAGTCAAAGTATCTACATATTTAGTGACATCAGTGGTCGCAGTAGTACCGCTAGTGGCATTAGTAGCAGGAGTTGTAGCAGGATCACCACTAAAGAATGTGATTGTTCCTCCAGAATCTTGAGCCGAATTAGCAACATGGCTCGTATCAATTACATTATTGGTAGGTGTATTATCTTTCGCCCAGTTATTAGGAGCTACAGTACCGTCTTCAGTTATTACTACACTGCCTGCATTCAAAATCACATTATTGTTACCACTTGCTGGTTGTGATTCAGAAATATTTTTGTACTGGATAACGTACTCAATAATGTTTCCTGGTGCAGGTTTTTTTGGTGTAGTACTCAAAGTGCCATCAGTACCTTGAACTGCTGGCCCAGTTCCTAATAAAATCCGTGACTGTTTTATCAGTTGCAAATAGCCAGTATACACGCGATCAATAGAGATGTTTGTGACTCCATCATCTAGCAAACCATTGCTATTACCATCAATGAATGCGGTGATTGGGACAGGGAAGCCACGTTGAATATTAGTATCTGTTGAAAGTGGAGTACCAGCAGGTAAATCAACGACGACAGTATAGTTAGCTGTACCATTTGAAGCTACTCCATCAATACGTATGGGGTTTGTTGCACTAATTGGGTTGCCTCCTACAGTACCAGTACCACTAGTGAATGCAAAAGTTGTGCCGTTGTATGTATAAGTAGCTGATATTGTCGTAGTACCGTTGTTATAAGATACTGTCACGATGGTGCCTGTAGGCAGATCAGCTGTGTTAGCTGGTGGCGTGGGTAGTAATGAGATATTAGCTGCTTGATTACCTGTATTGCTAACAGTATTACTAAAACTCACTACGTTTGGATCAAATGTTGAACCCGGAGTAGTATTAGCCGGTACATTGCTAGACTTATTAGTAAAGTCATCATTATTATTTGTTGGCCCAACTGCGCTAGGAAAACCATTTGGCCCGTTCAGGAGTGAGAACAAGCTGATTGTAAATACGTTAGCTTCACCACCTTGGTTTGCTGTTGAGTTATTCGTATCACCCGTATTATTCCCAGCAGTATCAGTTCCTGTTGTATTAAGATCAGTCGGGTCGTTGATATAACCATCTGGCACAGTGCGCGGTAACTGATCTGGTACGTTATCCCCATTAGTATCTGTATCGGGCGGAGGTGTCATGTTACCAGGAGTCCCGTCAAAGTTGCTGGGATTTGCATCACCCGACTCATCAAGTACAGGAGTATTTGTTTGTGGTGTTTTACCGAATACCTGAGCGATATTAGCTATGGTTAAAGGTGCAGTCTGTCCTGTTCTGATTTTTACCTGAATAGAAAATTGCGTCAGTTGTCCATCAGCAGGTAGGTATGTTGCCGCATCACCATCTATAGTTGGTTTAATAAAACCAACACGAGTAACTGTAGATAAATCTGCTGGTTGCGTGGTTGTCCAAGTGGCTGCATTTGCAGATGTGCTGACAGCAGTAGTGGAGTAAACGACTTGCCAACCAGTGGGAGGTGTTGGTGCTGCTGCTAGTTGTGTCCCAAGTGGAATAGCATCGGAAACTAAGATATTTGTGCCAGGAATACCAGGTAAGCTAGAACCTGCTAAAGGCGAAGGCGTGATGCTTTGTCCTGTAACGTCAGTAGACTCTACACGCAAACTCAAGTTGTAGTTGATGGTATCGTCTGTGATGTCTGCTGATGTATTGTTATTGCTATAAACGCCACGAGTTTTGAGTATCGTAGCCAAAGAATAATATTTTGGATCAATAGTTATTGTCGCTGAGGTACTACCTTCTACTACACCGTTAACAGGTGTACCTGCCACTTCTCCAGATGTACCATCAGGATTATCAACAGTGTAAACATCTCTAGTATCATTAACAGATCCTGCTCTTGGAGAGTTGCTTGCAGTCTCAGTCGGGTTAGTTTCTCCTAAAGTAACTTTAATCTGTTGACCAGATGTTACACCTGAATTGATTGTTACGGGGACTCTTACTTGAACCGTACCATTAACAGGTATAGAAGATGTAGTGAAGCCCCCAGCAGGAACATCTGTCCATGTTCCGTTGTTATTGTATTGTAATGTGCCTATTGTGCCTGGGCCGGTAATCCCAGCCTGGGTAGGAATTTGAAAACGGGTTGGGTCGTTACCAACGTTAGTGATAGTAAAAGGAAAATATACGAGATCACCTGCTTGAAGATTTCCACCGTTGTTGTCTACGGGTGTACCAGCTACAAGAGAAATACCAGCTACTTCCGCAATGGTGACAGTTACAGTGTTAGAAGTACTATTAATTGGTACGTTTGGATTGTTAGGATCTTCGTAGGTGGCTGTCGCTTGGTTGTTGATAGCTGTACCGGCAGCTGTAGATGTAGTCTGAGCTAAGACTGGTTGGAGAAATTGAAACCAGCCGTTAGATAGTATGGCTATTGCTATTAAATTTCGATAAAATACACGATTTTTAGTCTTATTAATTTTGTAACTATAACGAGATTTCATTTAATTCCGTTGCTTTATGTAGTGCAGACTGATTAATTTCACTCAACATCAATGCAAAGTAATAAGTTGATCTTTCAAATTCAGGTTTGATGTATATTGCCTTATTTTTTTTGCAAGACGAAAAAATTCCAAAGCAATTTTAATTACTCCGGAATACTATTGATTTCATCTAAAAACGTATAAACATGGTGTAACGCTTTTAGGTAAATCAGTTTGATTTACTGATATATCAATGAGTTAGTTGTTACAAAGCAAAATTAGAATAATAACAACGTTAAATCAAGTATATATGTTTATAAAACAGTTAGAGTACTGGTATGTCAAAAATTCATACTTACAAAAACTAAATATTAATACGTAAGTACTTAAGAAAGTTTTCTGTTTTTTTATACTAAAAACATAAGGATTCAGTAATACTTATTTTCAGACTGATGAAAATAAGTATTTACGAAGTCAGCCACAAAATACCCGACAATTTTTATCGGGTATGTTTGACTGGTATTTTTACCCGTGCTACTATCAAGCGACAGTTGACGGACAAACAGGGAAAGCGATCGCTATGACTCAGGCAACCTCCACACATACCCAAACAACCACCGCTACCTTAGAAGCTTTGAAGTGTAAGGAATGTGGTGCAGAATACGAACTCAAAGCTAGCCATGTTTGTGAGTTTTGCTTTGGGCCGTTGGAAGTGAAATACAACTATAACAACTTACGCCTGAGTGTTAGCCGCGAAAAAATTCAAGCAGGGCCAAATTCTATTTGGCGTTATCGTCAATTTTTACCTGTTGCAACTGATAATGTAATTGATGTGGGAACTGGGATGACTCCTTTAGTACGTTCTCACCGTCTTGCCCGTCGCCTGGGTTTAAATAAGCTTTACATTAAAAATGATGCCGTCAATATGCCCACCCTCAGCTTCAAGGATCGGGTAGTATCAGTGGCACTTTCTCGCGCTAGAGAATTAGGTTTTACTACAGTATCTTGTGCAAGCACCGGCAACTTAGCAAATTCTACAGCAGCGATCGCTGCCCATGCAGGTTTAGATTGCTGCGTATTTATCCCCTCTGACTTAGAAGCAGGAAAAGTTTTAGGCAGCTTGATTTATAGCCCAACTCTTATGGCTGTCAAAGGCAACTACGACCAAGTTAACCGCCTGTGTTCTGAAGTTGCGAATACACATGGTTGGGGTTTTGTAAATATCAACCTACGTCCCTACTATTCTGAAGGTTCCAAAACTTTAGGCTTTGAAGTTGCTGAACAACTGGGTTGGGAACTACCAGATCATATAGTTGCACCTCTGGCTTCTGGTTCGCTATTCACCAAAATCTATAAAGGCTTCCAAGAATTTGTGGAAGTTGGTTTAGTAGAAGGTAAACAAGTACGTTTCAGTGGCGCGCAAGCTGAAGGCTGTTCGCCTATCGCCCAAGCATTTAAAGAAGAGCGCGACTTCATCAAACCCGTAAAACCAAATACAATAGCTAAATCGATCGCAATTGGTAATCCAGCAGATGGTGTATATGCTGTCGAAATCGCTAAGAAAACAGGCGGTAATATAGAATCAGTCACCGATGCAGAAATCATTGAAGGCATCAAGCTATTAGCCGAAACCGAAGGTATCTTTACAGAAACAGCTGGTGGTACAACTGTCGCTGTGCTGAAAAAATTGGTAGAAGCTGGCAAGATTGATCCAGATGAAACTACCGTTGTTTACATTACCGGTAATGGTTTGAAAACCCAAGAAGCAGTTCAAGGCTACATTGGTGAACCATTGACAATTGATGCTAAACTCGATAGTTTTGAACGTGCGCTAGAGCGTTCTCGTACACTTGACCGCTTGGAATGGCAACAAGTTCTAGTCTAAAGGTATGAAAGCTCAAGGCTAAAAAAGCTGATTTTTTTTACTTCATACTTCACACTTCATACTTCAACTATGTCTGTAATTGTTTTAGTTCCCACTGCTCTCCAAAAGTTCACAAACAATCAAGCTACCATAGAATGTAATGGTAGTAGTATTTCTGAGTTGTTCGATTCTTTAGAAGCAAATTGTCCTGGTATTAAATCTCGCTTGTGTGATGAACAAGGGCAGCCACGACGCTTTTTAAATTTGTATGTTAATAGCGAAGACATCCGCTTTTTAGATGGCACAGATACGCCATTAAAAGATGGTGATGAAGTAAGTATTGTCCCTGCTGTTGCAGGTGGTTAATAGGGTGAAATTTAGATTAGTAAAACACGACTTTTTAAAATAAAATATATTCTCAATTCTCCTGGTCATTGGAGAAAAACTATCGCCCAGCTAGCTAGGAAAGCTGGGTAAGTTGTTGTTGCCAGTAATTATTGTTCTCAACTGTCAGGATAATCCTCTCATAGGATTCATCTTGTAATTCAATATTTAAATAATCGCTATCTTTATTTACATACCAAAACTCTTTGCCTCGGTCAGTGTAGTAAGTTCCAGCTTTAATTACACCAGGAATTAATGTACCGGGGGCGCGTAGTTCTTTCCAGGTACTTTGAGGCTTGGCTGTTGTCACATTTTTAATATTAGCTAATGGTATTTGCCAAAGTTTGTGAAAACGAGCAGCCAAAAGTTTTTCTTTCCAAGTAAATTCAATTTGCAATTTTTCTTCAACTATACTTAACTGCATAATTAATCTGTCTCTCAATAATGTGTCTTCTAGTATTCCCCAACAATTACTGTTGCTAACTTTGAATGTAAAATTGGTTCTTTGTTATTTAGCACCACCAACTATCTTTATATTATTTACATAGGTACGTTAGCCTAAGACATAACAAGCTCTACTGATGTTACAAAGTATTCTTTGAACACAACTTAAATAGGATTGTTATATTAGATTTTTACTTGTGATAAATCATGAGCTTTTTAGAATGGCAGAAAACTCATGAATATAGTTCACGTTATGGAATTAAATAATATGAGTATTAATGTAGAACAGTTTGCCAGTGATAATTACTCAGGTATTTGCCCAGAAGCACTAGAATATACGCTGCAAGCTAATCTTGGTAGTGCGCCAGCTTACGGGAATGATATATGGACTCAAAAAGCAAGTGACTATTTTCGGGAATTGTTTGAAATTGATTGTGAGGTGTTTTTTACTTTTAACGGTACAGCAGCTAATTCTCTATCTTTAGCAGCATTATGTCAGTCATATCATGGTGTGATTTGTCATGAGACAGCCCATATAGAAACAGATGAATGTGGTGCGCCTGAATTTGCTTCTAACGGTTCTAAATTACTTTTGGCTTCCGGAGAAAACGGCAAGTTAACAGCGAAAAATATAGAAGCGATAGTTATCAAGCGTACAGATATCCATTTTCCTAAACCTAAGGTTGTTAGTATTACCCAAGCAACAGAGTTAGGCACTGTATATTCTGTTGACGAGCTTTTGGCGATTAAAGAAGTTGCTAATAAATATAAATTAAAGATTCATATGGATGGTGCTAGATTTGCGAATGCCGTTGCTGCTACCAATAAAAGCCCTGCCGAGATTAGTTGGAAAAGTGGCGTAGATGTGCTGTGTTTTTGTGGTACTAAAAATGGCATGGCTTTAGGAGAAGCAATTATTTTCTTTAATAAAGCCTTAGCGGAAGATTTTGATTATCGCTGTAAGCAAGCCGGACAATTAGCATCTAAAATGCGTTTTATTTCGGCTCCTTGGTTGGGTTTGTTAGAAACTGGTGCATGGCTAAAAAATGCCCGACACGCTAACCAATGTGCAGAATATTTAGAAAATAAATTATTACAAATAGATGGTGTGGAAATTATGTTTCCGCGAGAAGCCAATGCTGTGTTTGCAAAATTACCTGAGGAGGTTATTCAGAAATTAAAAGGTAAAAACTGGCAATTTTATACATTTATTGGTGTAGGAGGAGTACGTTTTATGTGTTCTTGGAACACAACTAGAGCCAGAATGGATGAATTAATCAGGGATATTGAGGAAGCGATCGCCTAAAATAGCACAAGGATACAACTGTTTCTATAATTAGCTTTTTCATTCAATCCTGATTGCTGTCAAGCTGCACTAGTAAAATATTTAAAATTTTAAATATTGGCATAAGTAGTACTCAATAATACAAGTTTTCTCTTGATCAACATAAGAGATTTAACTGTTGACTATTGATTATTGACTATGAACGATAAACTCTTGACTATCAACTAGCTCTCCTATGTCAAAATCAAGATAAATTAGTACTGAAAGGTGAGCGATCGCTCCGAAAGCTAGATAAAGGATTGACCTGAGCAATGGCAGACGAAACCAATCACAATCAAGCGGGAGAAGTAGCTCCCAGCACTGTAGACAAACAAGCTCCCTCTGTCGCCGAAGAAAATGCCCCCAGCACCAGCGAACCAGTAGCGACAGATTTACCTACTGCCAATACTCCAGATCCCAAAGCAGCCAACCCAAAAGTTAACCCCAACGCTGCTAAACCAGCCGCAGCTACAGAAGATAAACCAGCCGCCGCTAAAGCTGCGAAAAAAGAGAAAGCCCCATCTGTTGAAGATAAGCCATTTCAACAATTTATTGAGCAAGACTACTTACCAGCTTTGCAAAAAGCGATCGCCGAAGAAGGTGTAAAAGATTTACAATTATCTTTTGCCAAGCAGAAGCTTCCTATTGCTGGTTTTTCCTCAAATGAAGAATACTGGCAAGTTATCGGCAGTTGGCAAAGTGGTCAGCGTCAGTTTAATGTCTACTTCCCCGATGAAGATATTCAAGGGAAAAAGGGTTTTTCTTGTAATGAAGGCAAAAAAACCAGCACTTTGGAATCCTTTTTAATCGACGAGCGTAAAACCACACTTGATTTGCTGGTGTTTGGCTTAGTACGACGCTTAAACAGCCAAAAGTGGCTAGGCAGAAATTAGCCCAGTTCGTGAAAATAGTAGGTGACGGCTCCAGTAATGGGGTCGTTATCTATTTTTACGTAGCCTGATTTCAGCATTTCTTTAAGTGCCAGTTCCACATCAGCAAAGCTGGCTCCTGTTGCTTTCACACCTTGCGTCACAGTTAGACTACCACCTCGACTTTCTGCAACTTCTATGAGTTTAATCATTAGTTGATTTCCACTGGGGTGATAAACTTGGGAAGCAACAACTGGTTGATTCTGTGGCACACCAAAAGAAGATATACCAGCTTTGGCACGTAATTTTTGTTCGTATTCTTCTACCATGTTAGGCAAGAGAAACAAGTCAAAAATTTGCCCTACAGTAAACAAACCGCCTGTACACAACCAAAGCAAGCCTGTACCAATCTTGCCATTGTATAAACGGTGTAACCCTCCCAAACCAATAAACCCAACTCCACACAAGAGATAAGAAATAGTTAAACGGTTATTTCCTGTAGGATTAATCTCGTTATCTAAACGATTGATGCCATTGCTGATTGTTGTAAAAACTTTGGATACTTCAGAGATGCCTTGGTTTGTCTCGTAAGACGCAGCATACCTATTTCGTGAAGCAGGCGTTGGCGAGTAGGGATTATCTATAAGTTCTTGTACAAATTTGCCGTAGTTTTCTACATCTGCACGCGTTCCCTGAAATTGATTTCCATGAGCAACCTCTTGACGCTGCCTATTGGCGGTGAAGATAGTACGACGAGCTTCATCACTCAAACCGCCATACTGTTGCATGAGATCAGCTAATTCTCTCCATTGAACTTGCTGTCTGTCTTGTACCCTTTGACGTTGTTCTATAGGCAAAGAATGGTTTGTAGCCAGCCAGTCTCGAAAATAGTCTTCCAAAGCACCATGAAAACTTACCAGTGCATAACCTAGCAATTCTGGGTCATCCCCGGCTTTTTGTAATCTTTCCCAGCCTAAATGCAGCTTATTCAAATGATTACTCATTGATAGCCCTATCGCTTTTGTAGCTTCTCTAAAAATTCTAACGAATCACTAGTTGCAAAAAAGACAAAAATTGTGTGAGATGTTTCAGGTAGGATACAGCATTACTCTTAGAAATAAGCGAGCTAAAGTTCGCTAACTATACAAATCACAACTACCGACACTGGCTGTGCAATCCCCGAAAGCTTGAAGTATTGTTGCAACTCTTAACGTTTCACATACCAGTTTGCCGCTATGCCTTGGTAGACTGAATTTTATACAAATTAATTATTGTCCTTTGCTGCGCCTTATGAGAGCATTACTTTTGGCTTTCTGGCGTAATCAAGATAATACACTCGTGGCAATCAAGACATGGTAGATTCCCTCAAAAAACCAGGCTTTGAAGAAATACGGCCAGGGATTAAAGTCCCGGCAAAAGAAACCTTATTAACACCACGGTTTTATACTACCGATTTTGATGAGATGGCGCGGATGGACATCTCTGTAAACGAAGATGAGTTAAGAGCCATCTTAGAAGAGTTCCGCGTTGACTATAACCGCCATCATTTCGTTCGGGATGCCGAGTTTGAACAATCCTGGGATCACATCGACGGGGAAACTCGCCAGTTGTTCATCGAATTTCTAGAGCGTTCTTGTACAGCAGAATTTTCTGGCTTCTTGTTGTACAAGGAGTTAGGCCGCCGCTTAAAAGATAAAAGCCCCGTCCTAGCAGAATGTTTCAACCTGATGTCACGGGATGAAGCACGTCACGCTGGCTTTTTGAACAAAGCGATGTCAGACTTTAACTTGTCTCTAGACTTAGGGTTTTTGACAAAGAGCCGCAATTATACCTTCTTTAAACCAAAATTCATTTTCTACGCTACCTATCTTTCCGAAAAAATCGGTTACTGGCGTTACATCACCATTTACCGCCATTTAGAAGCGCATCCCGAAGACAGAATTTATCCAATTTTCCGGTTCTTTGAAAATTGGTGTCAGGATGAAAACCGTCATGGTGACTTCTTTGATGCCATCATGAGAGCGCAACCACAAATGCTGAATGACTGGAAAGCCAAACTGTGGAGTCGGTTCTTCCTGTTGTCTGTGTTTGTGACAATGTATCTTAATGACATCCAACGCAAAGACTTTTACGCCTCTATTGGTTTAGATGCACGTGAATACGATATTTACGTCATCAAGAAAACCAATGAAACCGCAGGTAGAGTCTTCCCGGTAATGTTGGATGTTGACAATCCTGAGTTTTACGATCGCCTAGATCTATGTATTCAGAATAACGAAAAATTGACTGCGATCGCTAACTCTAACACACCCAAATTCTTACAATTCTTCCAGAAGTTGCCATTATACATTTCTAATGGTTGGCAGTTCTTGAAATTGTACTTAATGAAGCCAATTGATGCTGCTAATGCTCACGGAATGGCTCGTTAGATAGAAAGATAAAGAAAGATAAAGATTCTATTTCAAAGGCACGGTTTCTGCTTAAAGGATGCCGTGTCTTTTATTTATGAATTTATACGCAAAAGTTTTGATTACAATAGTATTACTCCTTTTAAAAGCCTATTGATTTATGTACACCTTGAAAATTCGTAGAGTTAGAGACTCTTTAGGTGTAATACTACCTAAAGAAGCTCTGCAAAAGTTGAGAGTGAGACAAATAGACAATGTGTTTGTCACTGAAACTCCCTCTAATACTCAAACTGCTTGTAACCCTGATTTTGCAAAGGCAATGGAAGCTTACAGAAAAGTGATAAATATAAAAACGTACTGAATGAGTTAGCACAGTGAACGAGCTTTTTTGGATGTAGATACTTTATGTTGTCTCGTTTTAAATTAGGGAAAAATCATTGTATGAAAAAAAGCTTATGTTATAATTTTTTACTCAGGTGTTTAGAAGATTATTTTAGTAATTTTTATGGAGGAAGCAAAACTAAAATTTGCTGATTTGTTTGCTGGAATTGGAGGTTTTAGATTAGCATTTGAACAAGCCGGATATGAATGTGTATTCTCCTGTGAACTTAATGAAGCTTGCCGACAAGTTTACTTTAGTAATTTTGGAGATATGCCAGCACATGATATTAGAAAGATAGATATACACAATTTACCTTACTTCGATGTTTTGACAGCTGGTTTTCCTTGCCAACCTTTTAGTATTTGTGGAAGAAGAAAAGGATTTCACGATACTAGAGGTACTCTATTTTTTCATATTTGCGAAATTATTGAATATATTAAGCCTCCTGTGGTTGTACTTGAAAACGTTAAGCATATATTACATCACAATCAAGGAAGAACATTAGAGACTATATTATATTCTTTGGAAGATATAGGTTATGTAGTAAATTATGAGATACTTAACTCTAAAGATTTCGGACTTCCACAAAATAGAGAAAGAGTAGTATTTGTTGCTACGAAAAATAGAAAATTTGATTTTGGTCTTCTCAAAAAAACTTATCCGTTTCCTACTCTAAAAGAATTTTTGTGTACTGGGGGAGATTTTGAATATTTAAATCCTCAAGACTACACAATGATAGAAAACCCAAAACAACAAGCATCTGGCTTAATTTTTGTAGGTTATCGCAATAAAAATATTTGGAAAACAGGTATTAGACCAAACACAGAACATTTATCTAGGGTTCATCATCAACCGAATAGAATATATTCTATTAAAGGTGTACATCCAACAATACCTTCTCAAGAGACTTCCGGTAGATTTTTTATTTATATCCCTGAAGAAAAAGCTGTTCGGAAATTAACTATTAAAGAGTGTTATAGAATTATGGGTTTCCCTACTAGTTTTAAAATCCATAGTAATTTAGGAGAGTGTTATAAGCAAATAGGTAATTCCGTTGCTATACCAGTAATGTATGAACTTGCTAATCAAATTAAGAAACAATTTTTTTACCATTCAGATATTGAAAATGTCATCTCTCATGATTATGAAAACTCTCATATTGAGTCACCTATTCAACTAGAATCGCCCCTTTAATAATGAATCATAGAGAAAAACTACTAGAAATTTATCAAAATCTATCTGAATTTGAAATTAATCAAATTCAATTACCTGAAGAATATCAAAATTATGTAGCGGAAGTTGCTAAAAAATGCTTTGAAAGAAAGGCAGTCTATACTGTATTAATTACTCTTTTAGTGCATAAAATTTTACACCCATCTCAGGATATTAGGTATCACAAAGCTGAACTGCCAAACGGTTTTGGAGGAAGAGATTTAGATAAAAAATATGGCTCTCCCAGAGTAACTATGGTAAAATAATATAAGAAAATTAAATAAAACTTAGATAATTTAGATTGGTTAATAGAGAAAACCCAAGCTATAAACCGAAT
>NZ_JACJRV010000052.1 GCF_014697475.1 Nostoc sp. FACHB-152 | reverse complement strand
CGCGGAGAGGGGCTAAAACATTGTGATATTTCAACGAAAGATAAGGGTTTCAAAGCCTCTCCCCCACAGGGGGAGAGGTTTGGAGAGGGGTTTTTTAGCTCCGTCGAACTCACGTTAATGGTTAGCAGTTCAGAACTGATGAAAGGGATATTTTGACCAAAACTAGGGTGTAGGGTGTGGGGGGGAAGAGAAAATTGTATTTTTGTACATCCTGAAGAGAAACCACCTTCGAGTCAAAGCCCCCACCAAAATCGTAGATTTGGTGGTCTTAGATCAGTTGTAGGTTCAAGCCCCCATTGATTTTCCCCTACACCCTTCTTCTTGACCCTTGACTAATGACAACAACTGCTGTCGAAAGGCTGTGATGCCAAAATGAGCGATCGCTTGTTCTCGCAACCACTGTGGATCACAACGTTGGTCTTCTCCACGAAGAATTTCAATACAAGCTGCGGCGACTGCATCAGCATCGCGGTGGGGGACTCGCCAGCCTACTTTGCCATCTTGCAAGGGGTCTGCTGAACCATCTGCATCACCAGATAACACTGGTACACCACAAGCCATTGCTTCTAAATAAACAATTCCAAAGCCTTCTTGAGAAGGCATGATGTACGCATCAGCTAGGCGATAATGGGCGATTAAATCTTCTGTTGGGACAAAACCAGCAAACACAACGCGATCGCTTACACCTAAATCTTGGGCTAATTGTGCCAATCTTGGTTGGTCATCACCACGACCAATCACCAAATATTTGACCTCTGGAAACACCTGAGCAATTTTTGGTAATGCCCGAATTGTGACATCTACACCTTTGTAAATATCTCCCGACCACAGGCGCGCCACGGTCATCAAAACTTTGGCATCTGTTAAGCCATACTTGGTCATTAATTCTGGTTGCTTTATCCCTGGCGTGAATTTATCCCCATCAATTGCACAGGGAAGCATTTTAACTTTGTTAGGGTCAATACCGTTAGCAGCACAAGCGCGATCGCGGCTATAGCGGCTAATTGTCCAAATTTCGCTAGCGGCGGTGAGTGCGCGGCGTTGTTGATTATTTAGTGGTTCCCATACTTCTTTACCGTAAGTAAGGACTGTGTAGGGAATACCTAAAGGTTGGCAAAGAGTCTGGATTAGCGGTGCTAAGTTAATATGACCACAAAAAACGTGCTGAGGGCGTTTTTGCAAAAGACACTTCAGTAAAGCTCCTAACAGGCTAATTCTGCCCATCTGAGCAGATTTATTTTTAAAATAATGGAACTTAAAACTATCAGACTCAAAAGGATTCAAGCAGTTAGAGCTATCTCGTAATAAAAATACTTCGGCGTTATATTCTCCGCTCAATTCCAAATAACCTTGAAAAATATCTTTTACATAGGATTGAATACCACCTTCACAAGCAAAAATTTCTATAAAAACAAATACATAATCTGTTTTAGGGTTATTTTTGTTACCTGTTGCCGGGTTCTTTCCCACTACATCAATCAGCATTTACGTTTTATGTATATTAAGTTTCACTGTTTGGCAGCATAGTTTTCACAATGCTGCTGCCAAATCCTAACAAAAGAATAATTACAAATCGTATGCTGACTTTACTAGACTGATGATTTTTTTTTATACTGAGTTTTTCTAGTTAATAATAAGTTTCTGTATCTTCTATGGAGAAACTTTATTTACTAGCGTATTTGACAATTAAGAGACAATTTCTACCATCCGGACTACGTTCATATACAACCCGATCAGTTAAACGTCGCAATAAAAACCATCCATAGCCTCCTACTTGCGGAGTACCAGGTTTTGGCTCGGCGATCGCATCAGGATTAAAAGGGTTGCCATAATCCCAAATTCTAATTTCCATCCTGTCAGCCCACAGGCTAACTTCAATCTCTATGGTTGTTTCCGGTGGTAAAAACCGATGAGCATGACGCACTGCATTGGTAAAGCCCTCAGCTAATGCTAAATTGACTCGATAGACTTGGTTTTGTGTCCAACCGAATTGAAATACATATTGCAGACAAAATTGCTCAAACCATTGTTGAACTCTATTTAAGAGCGTTAGTTCGCTCCTTACCGTCAAATGGTCTCGCTCCACCATGCCCACCATGCTCAGCATTGACCGTGACTTCAATATTTTATAAAAAATGTGTTTACTTTTTGAGCGTATCAATTTTAGATTTTGGGTTTTGAATTGTGGGTTTTGGATTTTGGATGAGTTTTGCGGTTAAAGCCCTGTCGCTTGGCGGCGAAACAAACGTAAAATTACCCATCTAAAATCCGAAATTTTGGGAGTTTTGATGATTTGAAGTTTTGGAATAGCTGTTTTTCCAAAACTAACACTCAAGTTGCTACCTGGATTACTAAAATTGACGCTTGTTATTGGTTTCAACAGCATATTTTCTGAGAATATTGAGTGGTGTTTAACACCACTCAAATCCTTTTATATGCTATTGAAACCTACAAGCGTCAACGCACTTTTTGGTAACTAATCTAATTTAGAAAAGTCCCAAGGTCAAGGATTTATCTAGAGGCAACGCTGCACCAATACCCAACCACAGAGTTACGAGAGTACCGAATAGAAATACTGTAGTCGCAACTGGACGACGGAAGGGGTTTTGGAACTTGTTCACGTTCTCGATAAAGGGAACAAGAATTAGTCCCAAGGGTACAGCAGCCATTGCTAAAACTCCCAACAGTTTGTTAGGAAGCGATCGCAAAATTTGGAATACAGGGTACAAGTACCACTCAGGCAGAATTTCCAATGGTGTTGCAAATGGATCTGCTGGTTCCCCTGTCATTGCTGGATCTAGTACAGCTAGAGCCACAAGACAAGCGAAAGATCCCATAATTACAACTGGGAATATGTAAAGTAGGTCATTAGGCCAAGCGGGTTCACCATAATAGTTGTGACCCATGCCTTTGGCCAGTTTAGCTCTCAGAATAGGATCGCTCAGATCGGGTTTTTTCAGTGTTGCCATTTTTAAATGCGCTCTCCTGCGGAATTTCAGTTAAAGCATTTATGCCAGCCATCTGTTTAGAGGCTACCTTAATCTAGGTTCAATCGCGCGATCGCGTCTTGGGCATAACCTTGGTTAAGGATTTTTTAGCTTGCCAGTTTCAAGAAAAACTCTATCTGGAAATAGCTATTACCTTTTCACATTTTGGCTGAATAAATTTAGATTACAAAGGCCCAGAAATGCCTTGCTTGCGGATCATCAAGAAGTGGAACAGCATGAAGACTGCAATTAACCAAGGCAAAACAAAGGTGTGGGCGCTGTAGTAACGAGTTAAGGTTGCCTGACCAACACTGGAACCACCACGCAGTAGGTCAGAAATTAGTACTCCAACTACAGGAATTGCTTCTGGTACACCGCTAACGATTTTCACAGCCCAGTAGCCAACCTGATCCCAAGGTAGAGAGTAACCTGTAACTCCAAAGGAAACGGTGATTACAGCCATGATTACACCACTAACCCAGGTCAGTTCGCGGGGCTTTTTAAAACCACCAGTCAAGTAAACCCGGAAGACGTGCAGAATCATCATCAACACCATCATGCTGGCAGACCAGCGATGGATGGAGCGAATTAACCAACCGAAGTTCACTTCGTTCATGATGTACTGCACCGAAGAGTAAGCTTCAGCAACTGTTGGCTTGTAGTAGAACGTCATGGCAAATCCAGTGGCGAACTGGATGAGAAAGCAAGTTAAGGTAATTCCACCCAGGCAGTAAAAGATGTTGACGTGGGGAGGGACGTACTTGCTTGTTACGTCTTCAGCGAGCGCCTGAATTTCCAAGCGTTCCTCAAACCAGTCGTAAACGTTGGCCATACAATCTCAAGTTCCTAAAAATCGGTTGCGGTTGATAAATCTCCCAATTGGCAATTTTGGGATTTTCAAAAAAAGGCTTTTGTCTGTTTGCTTTTTCGCGCTCAGAATGTTAAGAGTTTTAAGCAACTTAACACTCTGTAAAGATGAAATATATGGCGTTCTCTTTGCAACCAAACACCTAATATGTCAGTTCCAAAGTAGATCTTATCGTTTGTAGAGTGCTATGTGTACTCCTCAGTTGCTTTAACAATTTGATGAGAGCAATGCACTACTTCTATAAAAAAAGTAACATAGTCGAGAGATAGATTTCATCAAAGAAGGGAATAGGCAATAGGCAATAGGCAATAGGGAACAGTTTTTCCGCCGCACCTGTTCCTGTCTGGGAACTAGAAACCCTCACTTCGATGAGTGGTATGTTCTGGTTAGAGTTTGAATCCTTAACCAAAACCTTCTGTTCCCCTTCGCCCGTTACCTATTCTCTTTTAATCAAAAACAAGAGAACTGGGCAGTTCTAAGCAATTTGGGTTTACCTTGGGTTCAGGTGGAATTGAAAATGGGGTTCATGCAAAAGCAAGTTTTTCGGGTTGGAATTTCATTATTTTTGGCGTTTTGTTTGGCGATGGGAGTAGTCATCCCACAAGCTGCTGCTTTAACGAGTGAGCAAAAGCTGGTTTCGGAAGTTTGGCGAATTGTTAATCGCTCTTATCTGGATGACACGTTTAATCATCAGAATTGGTCAGATGTCAGGCAAAAGGCACTGGCGAAGCCATTGAAAAGTCAGGAAGATACATATACAGCGATTCGGACTATGCTTCAAAGCCTGGATGAGCCTTTTACCCGTTTTTTAGATCCAGAACAGTATCGCAGTTTACAGGTTAATACTTCTGGAGAATTGACTGGGGTTGGTTTACAAATTGCGCTTAATCCTCAAACAGGCAAACTAGAAGTAGTTTCACCAATCGCCGGTTCACCAGCAGAGAAAGCAGGGATTAGACCGCGCGATCGCATTCTCAAAATTGAGGGATTTTCCACAGAGAACTTGACTCTTGACGAGGCAGCTGCCAAAATGCGAGGCCCTATTGGTAGTTTAGTGACGCTGTTGATTGAACGCGAAGGTGAAGAACAAAGGGAAGTTAGATTAACCCGCGATCGCATTGAACTTAATCCTGTCGTCGCCCAATTACGTTCTTCTTCTCAAGGTACACCTATTGGTTACATTCGCCTGACTCAATTTAATGCCAACGCTTCTATGGAGTTGGCACACGCCATTAATAGTCTAGAGAAAAAAGGCGCTGCTGCCTATATTCTGGATTTACGCAACAATCCAGGTGGACTTTTACAGGCTGGAGTGGAAATTGCTAGACTGTGGTTAGATTCTGGCACAGTCGTCTACACAGCTAATCGCCAAGGGATTCAGGGCAGTTTTGAAGCCTTTGGCCCAGCACTGACAGATGATCCTTTAGTAATTTTAGTCAATCAAGGAACTGCGAGTGCTAGTGAAATTCTGGCTGGCGCACTGCAAGATAATGGACGAGCCAAATTAGTAGGCGAAACTACCTTTGGTAAAGGCTTAATTCAATCTTTATTTGAATTGTCTGATGGTTCAGGTTTAGCAGTCACTATTGCTAAATATGAAACTCCTCAACATCGAGATATTAACAAATTAGGCATTAAGCCAGATTTGCTAGTTACCCAACAGCCAATTACCCGTGAACAAATTGCCACAGAAGCAGATTTGCAATATCAAGCCGCAGTGGAGATGTTGGCTAAAAATGCGGTAGTTGTGGGTAGTAAAGCATAGGGAATCGGGAGTAGGGAGTAGCTGAAGCAGAGGTAAAGAAGCAAGGGGTAAATTTTGCGGTGATTTCCTAACCTATGACCCGTTTCTTATGACTACTCCCTACTCACCACACCATTCTCCACTCCCCTCATAAAATCGGTTGTACCTGCAATAAAGCTGCTAAATCCAATGAAGCCAGCCTTCTATATGCTTCATCTATTACACGCTTACCTCTGAGAAATCCTGTATTAGCAGCAGGACAAATATATTTAAGTGTTTCTGGTGTAAAGCGATTTAATAAAGATTGAGTACTTTTAATTTGTCTAGGCCAGTGAAAAGTTTTGGCTGTGCGTAATGGTACAGGTTCACCCTGCTGATTTGGGATTAAATGGCGACCAGAAAATAAAACGCCGCCCAAATCGCTATAGTAAAGGCAAGATGAGCCGGGAGAATGGCCAGGTGTCCAAATTACTTGGACTGTAGAAGCTAGAGTAAATTCTTGAATAAACGTTGTAACAGTTAAACCTGGTAATAGATAAGCTTCTTGTTCTTGAATTATAATTTCAAAGCCCAAGGCTTGCTGAAGTTCTGTGGTTTTGCCGATAGCACCACGATGGGTAATCACTAACCACCGTACACCTCCATACGATCGCACAAAATCTAGATTCATTTCGTCTAAGGCTGGGCAATCGATGAGGATATTCCCTTCATTTCTTACAATGAAATAGGAGGTTCCCCCTAATGTGTCCCGATTTGGTGGAAAAGCAAAAATATTATCTAGTACAGGCCGTGGTGCTTTAGCTGTATTACTGGGCTGTTGAGGTAAGGGACACATGAGAAAAAACCGCACGAAAATGAGGAGTGGTACAAATCTAGTTACAGAGTTGAACTGCTTAAGAATTAACTTAGCTGTAACAATTACTGTTAACTATTGTTAAAAATTTAGGTTTTAGAGTCTGCTTGGTGGTGAGGGCTGTGGTGCTGACACTACTGGTGGGATATTGTTCCAAATTACGAAAGAACACATGACTTTTTGGTTTCTCCTCCTACTGGGACTAGCTACTTATCTAATGGTGCAACGCAGTGCTGCTAGCATTACGCGTACACCTGTCTGGTTATTGTGGTTAGTGTTAATGACACCAGCATTATTATTGACTGGATGGACAGTGAGGTATGGGATAAAGCAACCTCCACCTCCGTCACTGATTATCTGGTCGTCGATTATTTGCATTTTGTTATACTGGCTGTTGTTTCAAGGGGGACGGACAGCACCTACAGATAAGCAAACTGAACCCCAAGCTGCAACATCGCAATCGGCTATCCATCCTACCGCAGAACCAGTACAAGTGCGTCCCATTGAATTTACAGAAGAAAGCCAGCTGCGAAATTGTTTTCCCTGGTCTGTATACTACATCCAAAATATTGAGTATCGACCCCAAGCGATTATCTGTCGGGGTCAGCTTAGAACTAAACCAAATCAAGCTTATCAGCAAATTAAAGCTAATATCGAAGATCAATTTGGCGATCGCTTTTTAGTAATTTTTCAAGAAGGTCTGAATGGCAAACCTTTCTTTGTCTTAGTACCTAATGTACAAGCGGCTAAAGATGATAACAGAAATCAAACAGACAAGTTAACTAGACCAGGATTAGCACTTTTATTACTGGCTGCAACTCTAGTAACTACCACCTTAGTAGGTACAAGAATTGCTGGTATTGATTTGACAACATTGAGATCTGATCCGACTGTACTGTTACAAGGATTACCCTATGCATTAGGATTAGTTACGATTTTGGGTATTCACGAACTTGGCCACTACCTAACAGCTAGGTTCTACAAAATCCGCTCAACGCTGCCATACTTTATACCCCTACCTTTTTTCTTAGGAACTTTCGGCGCATTTATTCAAATGCGTAGTCCAGTACCTAACCGCAAAGCTTTATTTGATGTGAGTATTGCCGGGCCAATTGCTGGGTTTGTGGCTACATTACCTTTATTACTTTGGGGTTTAGCCCATTCTGATATAGTTGCTTTAACCGAGAAAACAGGAATTCTCAATCCTGATGCACTTAATCCTAAATATTCAATTTTATTAGCGTTGCTTTCTAAGTTAGCACTAGGCAGTCAGTTAACAGCCCAATCTGCTATCGATTTACATCCAGTAGCAGTGGCTGGTTTTTTAGGATTAATTGTGACAGCCTTAAACTTAATGCCTGTGGGACAACTTGATGGCGGTCATATTGTCCATGCTATGTTTGGGCAACGAACAGCAATAGTTATTGGTCAAATTTCTCGGTTATTATTACTGCTACTGTCTTTAGTGCAGTCAGAATTTTTTGTCTGGGCAATAATTTTATTATTTCTTCCCTTAGTTGATGAACCAGCTTTGAACGATGTTTCAGAACTGGATAACAAACGTGACATTTTGGGATTGATGGCTATGGCTTTGTTGGTAATTATTGTCTTGCCGTTACCACAAGCGATCGCTAATCTGTTACAAATTTAAAATAAATAGAGACGCGCGATCGCGCGTCTCTACTAATCTATGAGGCTGAATTACTCACTTCAGTAGTTTTTGTAGTTGTGGGACTACCACCCATCCGAATTTCGGAAGTAAAGGAAGCCATACTAAAGCCGCCAAAGCGTTTGAGAACACTAACTCGCATTCTTAAATTGGGACTAGCAAACCATAAGCGTTCTTCAGACCACATAGTTTCGTACTCTGTGGTTAAAGTTAGTGCGTCATCGCTACCCATCTTATAACGTCCAGCGACAGGGGCTTTTTCGGCATAACCCATTTCTCGCAGCAGTCTGCCTTCATTAGGATTATCTATATCGGGTACTGTAACTAACACAGTTGACCCAGTGTGCTTTTCTTCATCCCATTCCATCGTGCCGTTCCAGGTAACTCTCGCACCACAGTTAGCCTCGCTGGGGTTAACTTCGTACTGTTGACAAAGTTTGATAACTTCTGGATGGTCTGCTGCCAACATCTCAATTACGATGTCTGACTTGCCATCTTCAGATTGTTTAAAAGCCAAGTGGTGGCTAGTACGATGAGAAAACCATTTACCAGCACTTAACTGAAAAAACTCTTCAATATTCATGAATAAAATTACCCTGCATCAAAAATACTAAAAGTCCCTCTTATTATTAAAAGGTAGCAGGAGATGTAAATACTATGCTTGCTTGCCTTTTTCCTCAATCCTCTTGAGGCATATTCTTGCTGCTTCAGCAACGTTAGGATGACTGTCTTTTTCGAGGTATTTTAAAGCCGAAATACTTTTAGGGGTTGGAAGATTACCTAATGCTTCTGCAAGCCGTTGTCTAACTAACCAATCATCTGATTGGGCAAATCTTAAAATACTATCAACTGCTTCTAAGTCACCAATTTCTCCTAGTGCAGAAATCGCGGCTTCTTGCACGACCTTTTCTTTACTATCCAATGCCTGGATAAGGACTTCGTGGGCGCGTGGGTCTTTCAGATTACCTAAAGCCACAGCCGCACTAAAGCGGACTAGCCAATCAGTATCTTCATAAAATGCTCTAGATAGTGGCTCAAATGCTCTGATATCCTCTAAATAGCCTAATGCGCCAGCAGCATCAGCCCGGATGCCATAGTCGGAATCTGTTTGTAAAATTCTTACCAGAATTTCATAACATTCTGCTGTTTGCTTGATTCCTAAAGCAAAGATTGCCATAGAACGCAGTTGCAGGGAATCATCATCTAATACCTTTTTGATTAGAGGTACTGCATCTTCAGCTGGGACATGGCGCAGGTTAGCAAGTGCAACCATGCGATCGCGTAAATTTGAACTTTCTAACTGAGCAGAAATTTCTTGTAAGCGTAGAGCTGCCATTTAATTATTAACGCTTTCTTTACTTATCTTTACTTTACCTGATTCGCTCATTAGGCTGTTGCTGAACTAGCGTCTGAGTTTGGTGTGATTTCCGAATTTTCATAGGTTAAAACCCTCTTCCTTCTACCTTTGGCATAACAATATAGCAGTGGACAGATAACAGGTGACAGAGCTAAAAGTCTTTTGCTGTCTAGATTGTATCCTTGTACTAGTGTCCTAACTACCTTGGCTATTGCTATAAGTAGCAGTTCTGCTGACTTACCTATAGTGCGAACTCAAAATAGGAATTTTCTCCACCGCCTTACCGCACTTTGCAACTCCTCTGACAACCAACTATCAAATTGCGGATACACGGGTAAACGTGGTATTAACCCCCAACCCGCAGGCTGTAAAATGTCACTCAATTCTTGTTCCTGAAGATGAGGATAATCGGGATTTACTTCATCTTTCGGCCCAATTCCCCCAAAATCTCTGGCACCAGATTTAATACAAGCAAGTAACCATTGCTCATCTTTAACTAAATTCGGCGGAATTTGAATTGTTATATCTGGTGGTAAAATTTGCCTTGCTTTGGCTATAACTTCTGGTAATTTGTGGGGGTCAAAAGGTGGTGCGTTAAAGGTTTGCCAATTGCCTGGGCTATGGGGTTGCAAGATAACTTCTTGAATATGATTGTGACGCTGATGCACACTCGATATCGCTTCTAATGTTTCCCAGCAATCATCAAAGCTTTCCCCAATCCCTAACAGTAAACCCGTTGTAAAGGGAATTTGCAACTCTCCCGCCCACTCTAATTGTTGCAGCCTGATTTCTGGTAACTTACTCGGTGCGTGGCGATGAACTGTCTCTAATAATTTTGGCGTTAGCTGTTCTAGCATCAAACCCATTGAAACATTGACGCTTTTTAATTGTTGCATCTCTGCAAAACTCAAAGGCCCAGCATTTGTATGCGGGAGAAACCCCAAGGTTAGGGCTAATTTACATAAATCGTAGATTCTTTGGAACCATGCTTGACGCTGTGGCGAATGGGTGTGTACTTCTCCACTGAGAATGAGAATTTCGCATACTCTTTGCTTTTGTAGCTGTTTTAAGATTTTTTCTGCTGCGGATAGAGTCATCCAAGGGCTTTCTCCAGGGTTGGCACGAAAGTTGCAGTAAGTGCAGCGATTAAAGCACTCGTAGGTCGGAACGATTGTGTAAGCAGGGCTATAGCTAACGGTAGAGGTATTGACAACTGCCATAAGATAGAAAGCTCGGAAGAATTGTAACAATTAATATTCCAGAAAAATGATGCGTTCTGTACAGCGAAACCCTTATGTAATCTCAGTATTAGAGATTTATACAATATAAGTTAAAAAAAATTTTCTCAGAATGCTTTACAAATTGAAACATATTCGATTAAGATATGTAACAACAGGTGAAAACACCTACATAAATCATAAAAAACAAACGCAATCATAAAACTATGACAGCAACCTTACAACAGCGCAAAAGCGCAAACGTGTGGGAGCAGTTCTGCAACTGGGTCACCAGCACCAACAATCGCCTGTACATCGGTTGGTTCGGCGTATTGATGATCCCAACATTACTGGCTGCAACCACCTGCTTCGTAATCGCCTTCATCGCTGCGCCCCCCGTAGACATCGATGGTATTCGTGAACCTGTTGCAGGTTCCTTACTCTACGGCAACAACATCATCTCCGGTGCAGTAGTACCTTCCTCCAACGCTATCGGTTTACACTTCTACCCCATTTGGGAAGCAGCTTCCTTAGATGAGTGGTTGTACAACGGTGGCCCATACCAATTGGTAATCTTCCACTTCCTGATTGGCGTATTCTGCTACTTAGGTCGTGAGTGGGAATTGTCTTACCGCTTAGGTATGCGTCCTTGGATCTGCCTAGCATTCTCTGCACCAGTAGCAGCAGCAACCGCAGTATTCTTGGTCTACCCCATCGGTCAAGGTTCCTTCTCTGATGGTATGCCCTTGGGTATCAGTGGAACATTCAACTTCATGATCGTGTTCCAAGCAGAACACAACATTCTGATGCACCCCTTCCATATGTTAGGTGTAGCTGGTGTATTCGGTGGTTCTTTGTTCTCTGCAATGCACGGTTCTTTGGTAACTTCTTCCTTAGTTCGTGAAACAACCGAAAACGAATCTCAGAACTACGGTTACAAGTTCGGTCAAGAAGAAGAAACCTACAACATCGTTGCCGCACACGGTTACTTCGGTCGCTTAATCTTCCAATACGCTTCATTCAACAACAGCCGTTCCTTGCACTTCTTCTTAGCTGCTTGGCCTGTAATCGGAATCTGGTTCACAGCATTGGGCGTAAGCACAATGGCGTTCAACTTGAACGGTTTCAACTTCAACCAGTCTGTGATTGATTCTCAAGGTCGCGTCATCAACACCTGGGCTGACATCATCAACCGCGCTAACTTAGGTATGGAAGTCATGCACGAGCGTAACGCTCACAACTTCCCCTTAGACTTGGCTGCTGGTGAAGTTGCTCCTGTTGCTATCAGCGCTCCTGCTATCAACGGCTAATCTTAAAGCTTAGTTAAATAAAAAAGCGTCTCCTGGAAAGGAGGCGCTTTTTTAATTTGATATCACGCATAGATAACATCAAGATAATAGTCAAGAAACTTTTTTGCTTAATATTACGAAAAAAAGTATAGACACAAAAATTAATTTTTTACTAAAACTCTAGGTACAATACATAAGCCTCATCCTTTTTGCTAAATATCATGGGCAATACTTTTGGACATCTATTTCGGATCACTACTTTTGGCGAGTCTCACGGCGGAGGCGTGGGAGTTGTGATTGATGGTTGTCCTCCGCAGCTGGAAATTTCTGCTGAAGAAATTCAACTAGAGTTGGATAGAAGACGACCAGGACAAAGTAAGATTACCACTCCTCGTAAAGAAGCTGATACTTGTGAGATTTTGTCTGGTGTGTTTGAGGGTAAAACTCTAGGTACACCAATATCGATTTTGGTGCGGAACAAAGATACTCGTCCCCAAGATTATGACGAGATGGCACAAAAGTATCGCCCTTCCCACGCGGATGCAACCTATGATGCTAAATACGGGATTCGCAATTGGCAAGGTGGGGGTAGGTCATCGGCAAGGGAGACTATTGGTAGAGTAGCAGCAGGTGCGATCGCTAAAAAAATTCTCCGACAAGTTGCTAATGTAGAAGTAGTCAGTTACGTCAAACGCATCAAAGATTTAGAAGGCGTAGTTGACCCCAGCAGTGTCACCTTAGAACAAGTAGAAAGTAATATTGTGCGCTGTCCTGATGGTGAATGCGCTCAAAAAATGATTGAATTAATTGAGCAAATTGGCAGACAAGGTGATTCTATTGGTGGCGTTGTTGAATGTGTGGCGCGAAATGTGCCGAAAGGTTTGGGTGAACCAGTTTTTGATAAATTAGAAGCCGATATTGCCAAAGCTGTAATGTCTTTACCAGCTAGTAAAGGTTTTGAAATTGGTTCGGGTTTTGCCGGAACGCTGTTAACAGGGTTTGAACATAACGACGAATTTTATATTGATGAGAATGGTGAAATCCGGACTGTAACTAACCGTTCTGGTGGCATTCAAGGCGGCATTTCTAACGGCGAAAATATTATTTTACGAGTTGCATTTAAGCCAACAGCAACTATTAGAAAAGAGCAAAAAACAGTTACTCGTGAAGGTGAAGAAACCTTATTAGCTGCGAAAGGACGACATGATCCTTGTGTGTTGCCGCGTGCAGTTCCAATGGTTGAGGCGATGGTAGCGTTAGTATTATGCGATCATTTGTTACGCCATCACGGTCAGTGTAAGGTGCTGTAGCAATTATACTTTTACTTTAAAAAAATAATTTACATTTAGGGCGGGTGTTAGATTCGCCCTTTTTGATGGGTAGTATTACAGTAGCAAAAAATACGTTATTTCAAAGACGTTACTACTGGCTATCAATATGAAACAGGAATCTCAAAATCGCTTAAATCACTTTAATACACTGAAGTGTAAATACGAAGCAAGTGAATCTCAAAATTTATCATATTCTAGTATTTTGTATCACATATTACGTAAAGTTGACTTGAACATTGAACTCAATGATTTAGAAACTAACTGGTTAAAAGAATCTAATTTAGACAAAACTCTAAAACTTATCCAGAAAAAACAGCAACGTAAACAGCAAGAGTTTATTAATTTAGAGGCTGAATTTTTTCAGCTAAAATCTAAATACAAAGCTAAAAACCACAATACTTCTTGGCAGACTAGCAAGCTATATTACATACTTTTAAAGCTAGATTCAGGTATTTTACTTGTTGATTCAGAAAATCAATGGTTGAAAGTAAATGATTTGACTGATACCTACATAATTTCTCAAGATATAAAAGATTTTATTCAGCTTAAATGTAAATATAAAGCTAGCCAATATGAAAATTGCTATCCTAATGACACATTATATAAAATTCTAAAAAAATTAGATTTAAATGAGCATTTAAATGATGTTGAATATAATTGGCTGATTAATAAGCAACTTTATGAAACGGCAGAAATTTTTAAACAACAAGAGTCAGCGAAAGAAGCCAAGTTTACTGCGCTCAAATCTAAGTATCAAGCTAATAATTACCATAATCAATCTATCTCTGATACTTTATATAAGATTCTGCTAAAAATCGACGCTGAAGAAAAGCTACTCCATGATGAACTTCAGTGGCTAACACAGCACGGCTTTATAGAAACAATCTCCATTATTCAGGAATTAGAACAAACACAAGAATTTGCTAGTTTGAAAGTTAAATATAAAGCAATTCAATATTCTGATTTATCACCTAAGTGTCATCTATATAAAGTTCTCAGAAAAATTGATTCAGGAAGTTGTTTATGTGATCAAGATATTAACTTTTTGAAAAAACGTAAGCTGACTGAAACTATAGAAATTGCCAATGAACAATATGCTTTTTACCTAAAATCTAAAATATCTTTAGGAGAAATGCTCAATGATTCAGATATGGAATGGCTAAATGCTAATAACTATGACAATATTATCCAGTTGGCTCAAAAACAGCACTTTGTTATTCTCAAGCGAAAATACGGATTGATAGATCCTAATATCCCAATGGAGCTATTTTATACAATAATGCTTAAATTGGAAAAAAAAGAACGTTTAGATATTATCTTAGTTTCTCAACTAATGGAACAAGGTATTTTGTCCCGTCATGGTCAGATTGCCATTGCACATTACAAGCTAGAAGCAGAGTTTTATGAACAGGAATATCAGCGTACTGGAAGTAAATGGCATATACCTACTGCTAGTGCTTATTGGCGCAAAGCAGATGAACCAGAACAAGCATTAAACATCACTAATCTAGATTTACAAAAAATCAAAGATAGTAAGCTCAAGTCAGCTATTTTAGTTACTAGAGGTGGAGCTTTCAGAGATATGGAGTTAGCTGATGCTGAAAATTGTGCAAGGAAAGCTATGGAGTATCACCCTGATAGTTATCAACCTTATACTTTAATGGGCGCAATTTATTATGACCGTGGTGACTATACTAGAGGTGATTATTGGTTTGAAGAAGCTATAAAACGTGGTGCAAAATCTGAAGACATAGATGATGAAATTAAACGAATATTCCGCAGTACTAAAGATGATAATAAACGTCAGGAAGCAGCAGCTTATCTACTGAATAAAGACCCTAATCGTTATGTTTGGGCTAAATCTTATCTTCAGAAAATAAAAGCTCACAAATAACTAAAGAGAATAATCAACAGGGCTTACGCACAAGGCATTAAAAATCGTAGACGCGTGGCTTCCCGCAGGGTACAGCAGAGGCACAGAGTTCACGAATAAATGAGGATTTGAGAGGTTTTTTGCGTAAGTCCTAATCAACACTAACTTGATGTATTACAACATTTAGCCTAACAGCACGCTAAAATTTACTGCTACACTTGGTAAATAATGGACTTTTTAACAATTTTAGGATTAATGGCAGGGGCATTGACTACCATCGCATTCTTGCCTCAAATGTATAAAACTTGGCAATCAAAATCAGCAAAAGATGTTTCTTTTGTCATGCTGATTACATTTATGAGTGGACTATTATTGTGGTTGGTTTATGGACTGGCTCTAAATGCTTTGCCAATTATTATTGCTAATGGGATTTGTTTTATTTTTAATTTGATAATTTTAGTTTTGAAAATTAAGTATAAATGAGCCAATAAAACTTATATCCCGTGGCTTTTACCAATTACCCAATGTCTTCGGAAAAATCTGGCTAAGGCAGATTCTTCTAATGATAAATAAATAGGTCTTCCGTGAGGACAGGTGCGGGGGTTACGGGTACGTTGCCATTGGTCTAATAGGGTTTGCATTTCCTGTTGGTTCATTGGTGTGCCGTTGCGAATGGCACTACGACAAGCAACAGCAACTTGTGCAGCTTGTAAGTCTCCGCCCCAACTAAGTTCTAAAATTGCTTCTGCACAGTCTTCTCGCTGTTGTAAAAGTGCAGGTATATTACGAACTGCCCAAAGTTGTTCACCAAATGTTTCGATATTTAAACCGATACGTTGCAGTTGAGAAACTTGTGCTGGCGACAATTGATAAAGAATAATTGACGGTTCAACAGAGACAAGTTGCCAGTTATCACATATTTGTTCGTACAAAACTCGTTCATGAGCAATGTGTTGTTCTACTAGCCACATCCCACTAGAATGTTCAGCAACAATATAAGTGTTGCTAACTTGGGCGACAGCTTTTAATGAATGCTGGTTTTGAACCGGTTCATTAAGATTTTTAGGATTAAAGTTATAACCGCCTTTTTCTTCGGCGGCTTTGAGTAATTTACTAACTCTAGTTGTGTGGACTGCTTCTTTAAAGTTACCAGAATCAATGCGGAGTGCTTGGTCAATTGCTTGGGTGATTTGTTCTTGCCAATAATTCAATTCGTTGAGATATATTTCTGTTTTGGCTGGGTTACGATTCCAGTTAATTTGGTCTGGAGAAATTGCTAAATGCAATAAACAGATGGGATAGCGATCGCGTGGTAATGTTCTGTGAAACGCTGATAAAATTGTTTGCTCAAGTTCTGCTGATTTAACCATCCTGCCATTAATAGCTATCCGCACCCAGTCTGGACGATGGCGATGACAACGGTCTGGTAAGCCTACTACTAGAGAGAGTTGGGAGTGGGGAGTTGGGAGTTGGGAGTTGGGTGGGTGAGGTAGTTCGAGTTTGATTTCTTGTAAGTCGCCTTGCCTGACTTGCGGTAAAATCTGCGGCAGTAGTTGTCCGGTAGTGGCGGCTGGAGAAATTGTGAACCATACTTTGTCATTGTGCCAAATTTGCCATGTTACTTGAGGATGACACAGGGCAATTTGATGAATTGCTGCTTGTACAGCTTTCATTTGCTGTGTAGCACTGGGTAAACCTTGGCGGCGAGATGGGCAATTACCAAAAAGATTAGAGACTGTTACCACTGTACCAGGTGCGATCGCTGTTGCTTCGATTTCTTTTGCTTTGCCATCATCGCCATAAACAACTCGCCATCCTACATTACTTCCATCTGGACGACTTAAAATTTCCAAGCCTGCCAGAGTTGTTAAGCTATGCAAAGCTTCACCGCGAAATCCCAGGCTGTTAATTTTCCATAAATCATCACTAGAGCGAATTTTACTAGTACTGTGGGCTGTGGCTGCTTGTTGCAAGTCTTCTATGTTCATACCACAACCATTGTCGGCGACGCGGATACGCCACTGTTGCGGCCATAGATAAACCACAATTCTTGTTGCACCTGCATCTAAAGAATTTTCTACTAATTCTCTGACTACAGATGCTAAAGAGTCGATGACCTCGCCAGCTGTAATCAGATATACGACTTCTGTTGGTAAAGCTTTAATAGTAGATGCCATAAATTACAGTTTAGGCCAGCAAGCCACCATTGAATACAATACGGTTCGGTTAAAGGGGAAAGGCGAAGGGGGAAAGGGGAAGAAAAAACCTTTAACCCTTACCCCAAACCAATTTTTAGTTCAAAATGCTTATCCGAACCGTATTGCCATTGAATAGGATAAGTACTTTTCTCTACACCTAAACAGAATTTTTTATTAATTATAAAGAAACCTCAGATAATCAGGGATTCTTGATAGATTTCTTATGAAGTTGTAAGCGAGAAATGCTTATGAGTAATAATTTAGCTACCGATGCTCACGATTTGAAGTCTCGTTTAGAATGGGGCCAACCAGCTTTTACAATTATTGATGTGCGCGATCGCAACGCATACAATTACGGTCACATCACTGGAGCAATTCAAATCCCCGTCGATAAACTGGAAAATCGCGCTAAATCTTCTCTACACAAGGAACGCCATATTTATGTTTATGGCGACACTGAACAACAAACAGCGCAAGCAGCACAGATACTACGCGGTGCTGGATTTACTGAGGTGGGTGAAATCAAAGGTGGTTTAATCGCCTGGAAAACAGCTGGCGGGGCGACAGAAGGTGTTGCTGCCTAAACTACACTAGCTAGGGAGTGGGGAATAGGGAGTAGGGAGTAGGAAAAATAAAGGCTTTAGAAGTCGCGCAGTTGGGTTTTGCTTGTGTAGCCGCGACTTCCAGTAGCATTTTGATTCTAGTCTCTAGCCTCTAATCCCTAGCCCCTTCTGATTAATCTTTCATCGCCATCACTTTAGGAGTTTCTGGTTGTAGTAACCCGCTTAATAACGATGCAGGACGATCGCGATGAGGCCAAGCAAAGGCATGACGAAAAGCAGCATCTTGACAAGCTTGTAGCTGTTTAAAGTTAATAATGTCATAAGTCAACAGATTCTCGTATTCAAATGGCAAGCGAACATTATGTAAGCCAGCATTATCAGTACAAATCGCAATATCTACACCAGCATCAAAACAACGGTCAAAAACTAATTTGAGTTGACGGATATCTTGTAAAGTTCCTGTTTTGATGTATGTTGTCGGGCAAACTTCCAAACACTGCCCCCTTTTTGCTATCTCTGGAAGTAACTCTGGATATAACAAAGGAATCTGGATACCGTGACCAACCCGCATCAAATAAGGTAACAGTTCTGGGTAACAACCAGCAGTGGTTTCATAAAGGTGTCCGGTAGTGTTGATGCCTTGCGATCGCGCATAATCATACAAACTAATCCATTCTTGCAGGCAATCAGCATAATAGCTATCACCACCCGCTACATCTATCCCACACACATACTGTCTGTTCTGTACTGCCAAATCAATAATCGCTTTATTCACCTCATAAGGAAGGCGTGTGTGCATACACAGAATTTGGCTAGTCACAATAGGACATTCTTGTATCTGGCTGGCTTTACCCACCACCTCTACTATTTCTGCCATTTTGTCAATTCTCTCTGATTGACTTAAATGCTCCGGTGTACGTAGATAAGGTGTATAACGTAGTTCTAGATAAGCCAAATTTTCAAATATATAAGCACCCCGCACCAAGCGATAAATAAAGTAAGGCAAAGTTTCTACAGTTTGCACACTTTCAACTAAAGTATGCAATTCCAAGTATTCATCTAGAGTATTACGGGGTCTAGTGTAAAAATCTTCAAATTCCCCATAGTTGGGAAAGCGGGAAATGAATTCTGAAGAATGTCGTTCAAAATAACGCCATAAAACACGCGGTACAACTGAACCGCCCAAGTGCCTATGTAATTCTGCGTGTAAAGTCATAATATTTTTTGTAGAAAAATTTCAATAATGTTAACAAAAATATATAAATAAAAAATCTTTCGGATGAGAAAGATTTGGTAAAGCTATGGTTAATTAAAAAAGCGATCGCGTATGAGTGAAGGTAAAAAAAGACAGACTTTGTAACTAATTCCTATAAATATATACAGGTAAAGATTTAATTTCTTCAGACTTTCTTGACATAATTTACACTATATGTATAGAATAGGAATTTGTGGAAACTTTACCTCTTAATATAAACTCTTGGCTAACGTCATTGTCATAGGTGCCCAGTGGGGCGATGAAGGGAAAGGTAAAATAACTGACTTACTCAGCCGCTCCGCAGATGTAGTGGTACGTTACCAAGGGGGGGTCAATGCTGGACATACAATCGTAGTCCAGGGTCAAACTTTTAAACTTCACCTGATTCCCTCTGGTATTTTGTATCCCAATACCGAGTGCATCATCGGCTGTGGGACAGTCATTGATCCACAGGTTTTGATAGCAGAACTCGACCAACTAGAAGAACTTAATATTTCCACTGCCAAACTGTTGATATCTGAAACAGCCCACGTCACGATGCCATACCATCGATTAATTGATAAGGCATCCGAGGAGCGGCGGGGAAGCCATAAAATCGGCACTACTGGCCGAGGAATTGGCCCGACCTATGCAGATAAATCAGAGCGTACAGGCATCAGAGTTTTAGACTTGATGGACTCAGAAGGACTGCGCGACCAGTTAGAGTGGACAATCAATTATAAAAACGTCATTTTAGACAAACTTTACAACTTGCCGCCCCTAGACCCCAAAGAAGTGATTGATCAATATTTGGGGTATGCTGATCGCTTGCGTCCTTACGTTGTTGATACATCGCTGAAAATATATGATTCAATTCAAAAGCGGCGCAACATCTTATTTGAAGGAGCGCAAGGTACACTCCTGGACTTAGATCATGGGACTTATCCCTATGTTACCTCGTCTAACCCCGTCGCGGGTGGAGCTTGCGTAGGTACAGGGCTAGGGCCGACAATGATAGACCGAGTAATTGGGGTGTCAAAAGCCTACACAACCCGCGTGGGCGAAGGGCCTTTCCCCACAGAGTTAGACGGAGAACTCGGAGAACACCTGTGCGATCGCGGTGCGGAATTTGGGACAACCACCGGACGAAAACGGCGTTGTGGCTGGTTTGATGCTGTCATCGGTCGGTACGCTGTCCGGATTAACGGTATGGACTGTATGGCGATTACCAAACTCGATGTTCTCGATGAATTAGCAGAAATTCAAGTTTGTGTCGCCTATGAAATAGATGGCGAACGCTGCGAACACTTCCCAACCAGCTCCCGTCAGTTTGCCCGTTGTCGCCCTATCTACAAAACCTTACCAGGATGGCAGAAGTCTACAAGCGACTGCCGCACCCTAGAAGACTTGCCGCAGCAAGCACTAGACTACCTGAAGTTCTTAGCCGAATTGATGGAAGTCCCGATCGCGATCGTTTCCTTAGGAGCTAGCCGCGATCAAACCATAATTGTAGAAGACCCTATTCACGGCCCCAAACGTGCATTACTGCACGCAAACGGCACACCTGCCTCCTTGCTGAGTGCTTAATATTAGTCATTTGTCATTAGTAAATGACAAATGACAAAGAACAAATGACAAAGGACAATCAAAATGACTGTGACAGTTGAATCTCAAAAGCGACCAGAAGGCAGTAAACCCAATGCTTTGCGTCGTTCTGGTTTAATCCCTGCCAATTTGTATGGCCATAATGGAACTGAATCTATCTCTTTGGTAATTGATGCCAAAGTTGTTGAACGCCTGCTGAAAAAAGCGGCTGTCAACAAAACAGAAATTGAACTCAGCATTCCTGAGCTTCAGTGGACTGGTAAAACCGTACTCAAAGAAGTTCAAGTGCATCCAGCAAAGGGTACACCTTATCACATTAGTTTCTATGCCTCTGCTAAAGGCTAGAACAGTTAAATCATTTATGTTTCTTGACACTTTAAGTTTGAAATAATTGCTGATCATACCAGGGGTAAAACCCTGGTTTTTTGGTAAGCTACAAAGGTGAAAAATGGGCTAGGGACTAAAGGCTAGAGGCTAGAAAATACTGGCCTCTAACTAAGCCTTTCTGACTTTACAGAAGGACATAAAAATCTCTCTTTCCTAGCCCCTAACCCCTAGCCTCTAGCCTCTCAAACCAAAAACATGACAGAAGTAACTCTTCCAGCTTTAATCCAGCAGATGTTACAGCCAGGCTTTTATCCCCATCCTGTAACAGAACCCATTCAACTCAGCCAAACCCACGCTTCTTATGTACTGCTGACGGGAGATTACGCCTACAAGTTGAAGAAACCAGTAAATTTTGGGTTTTTGGACTTTTCCACTTTAGAAAAACGGCAGCATTTTTGTCACGAAGAGTTACGACTGAATCAGCGAGGCGCGGCGGAACTGTATTTAGAAGTGTTACCCATAACACTGGAAGAAGAAAAATATCAGCTAGGGGGAATTGGCAAACCTGTCGAGTATGTAGTAAAAATGCGCGAGTTTCCCCAAGAAACACTATTGAGCAACTTGTTTGCACAAGGCAAGTTAACTGAGGGTAACTTGGAAGAATTGGGAAGGGTGGTAGCTCAGTATCATGCTAAAACTGAGACTAATGATTACATTCGCAGCTTTGGGGAAGTGCCGCAAGTGCGGGCTGCGTTTGATGAAAACTATGAGCAAACAGAAAAATACATTGGCGGGCCTCAAACACAGCAGCAATTTGATGAAACCAAGGCCTATACAGATAAATTTTTTGCTGAAAGGCAAGAATTATTTCACAAAAGGATTGAAAATCACTATATCCGAGAATGTCACGGAGACTTACACCTACGAAATATTTGTCTGTGGCAAGATAAAATTCTACTGTTTGATTGCATCGACTTTAATGAATCGTTTCGCTTTGTCGATGTAATGTTCGATATAGCTTATGCGGTGATGGATTTGGAAGCCCAAGAGCGTCCAGATTTAAGTAATGCTTATTTAAATACTTATTTAGAGCAGACTGGTGACTGGGAAGGTTTAGAAGTCTTGCCCATATATTTAAATCGCCAGTCTTATGTACGAGCAAAGGTAACTTCATTTTTACTAGATGATCCTGGTGTCCCAGCAGCAGTTAAGGAAGAAGCCGCAAAAACAGCAGCCAAATATTACAAGCTGGCTTGGCAATATACGCAACCCAAACAAGGAAGGCTAATTTTAATGTCGGGGTTGTCAGGTTCAGGAAAGAGTACTACAGCCAAATATTTAGCCCGACAATTTAATGCGATTCATATCCGTTCAGATGCGGTGCGGAAACATTTGGGGGGAATTCCACTATTGGAACGTGGTGGCGATGATTTGTATACGCCGGAAATGACGCAAAAAACTTATGCTCGGTTGTTGAAGTTGGGAACTATACTAGCTAATCAAGGGTTCACCGTGATTTTGGATGCTAAGTATGACCAAGCACAACTACGTCAAGATGCGATCGCCCAAGCTAAGAAGTATCAATTTCCTATCCAGATTATCTACTGCACTGCACCTTTAAAAGTACTTGAAGAGCGTCTTGCTAACCGTACTGGTGATATTGCTGATGCTACTGTAGATTTATTAACAACACAATTCAAGCAAACTGAACCTTTTACTGCTACAGAACTATCCTACGTTCATACTTGGGATACTACTCAACCACAGCAGACACAATTAAATCTTTTGAACGAGAAAAGGGTGTAAAAAGAAGGGTGCAGGGGTATATGGGTGTAGGGGTGTAGGTGTTCAAAACCCTGACACTCATACACTCATACACCCAATGTCAGTAACTCACATTCGTGCCTAAGTCCTGACTTTTATACCCCTCAACCCTTAGATCTCTAATAAACTTATGGCAAAAAATAACAACTTATTTAATTTTTCTTCGGAATTTATTTCTCAATTAATATTTGGGTCATTTTTAACTTTCATCTTAATGATGACGGGTTCACCTGCCTCTTTGAGTATCTTCTTAGGAATTATTGCTGGTTTTACCTTGGGCTGGCTGACTAGTGCTAGTAAAAATAGCCCTCAAGCCCCCACCGTAGCTTCTAATGATGGTATTGATGCAGGACTAAAATACTGGTTATTTTTCTTACTCGGTTTTGTATGGTTGGGATATCCAGCACCTATGAGTATCTTGCTTGGTGGAATAGGTGCTGTTGGTGCTGGTTGGATTATTGCTTGGTGGGGCAGTAAAGAAGAAACTAGAACTCAGTTACCAGTTGAAGTTGTGGAAGAAGGAGAAGAAAGACCTAGTACCAGAATTACTAAACAGCAAAAAAGAAGAACTACTCGCCGTTTTCGCCGTGCGAGAGGGATTAGCTTTAGGTTTTGGCAAAGGTAATGTTTTTATATCTCTCCAAATTGTTGCCACTGTTTTTTTATCCTTTAGGATTAGCCAGTGTCAGTTTAGTAGTAGCATTGGTAACGCTACGCAAAAGACCCCGCACGGCGACAGTAGCGATCGCTTTTTCTTTAGCGTTATTACTATTGTGTAGTAATGCTTGGGTAGCTAAATCACTGGTGCGATCGCTGGAATGGCAGAATATTCCATCTGGAGAACTGCCCAATGCTGAAGCAATTGTAGTTTTGGGTGGTGCGACTAAATCAGCTTTTTTTCCGCGGCCTAGTGTAGATTTAAGTGAAACAGGCGATCGCGTAATTTACGCAGCACAACTATATCGCCAAAAAAAAGCTCCTGTAATTATTCTCAGTGGTGGTCGCATTGATTGGCGCGGTAGTGGTGCATCAGAATCGGCAGACATGGCCAGTATTTTGACATCAATTGGGATACCATCACCAGCAATTGTGGAAGAACCTGATTCTCTCAACACATACCAAAATGCTGTGAATGTCAAGAAAATTTTGCAGTCCAAGGGAATTCAACGGGTATTATTAGTGACTTCCGCCATGCATATGCCGCGATCGCTCAAAATTTTTCAGCGTCAAGGTATCGATGTAATTCCTGCACCTACTGACTTTCTTGTGACTCAAAGTGATTTTCAAGAACTTGTTAGTACTCCCAAAGGTGCTTTACTGAATTTACTCCCTGATACAAACAACCTGCATCAATTTACGTTAGCCTTGAAAGAATATATTGGTAATTTTATTTATCGCTTACGTGGTTGGCTTTAGCAGAACATCTCCAAAAAGCTAAAATCTAAAAAGCAGACAAGATATAAATAAAGGTTTCACGCAACTAGCCACTGAGATGATAGCCCTTGACAAGTGGGCTGATTCTAGCCAAACAGAAATATTAGGAGCAGTGACAACAGGAAATATTTGGCAGTTTGGGATTTTATATCGACAGACGCAAAGTATTGAACAAGGAATTAACCTTTACCGAGTTACTGAAGAATTAGAAATAGTAATGAGAATTTTGCTGGCCGCACTAATAAACGAAAGTTAATTTTTTATAAATTATGTCTCAAGAATTACCTCAGATTATCCCTGCACCTCAACCTGAAGTTGAAGAAACTTTTAGTGCTTATCAAACAACCCGCGAATTTTACCACGAAGTTCAGGGACGTTTAGAATTTAAACGTTATTGTGAATGGTATTACACAACAGCAGAAATGCATCGTCAAGAACTGCAAAAAATGCGCGGCGAACTAAATATTTTTAGGTGGTTTCGCCGCTTATGAGAAAATTAAATGATTTCTAACTCATTATCTCGTAAGTGAGCTTTAAATTTTTTACTAAACTGGACTAAGAATGGGAAATTAGCACTTACTGGTCTACCTTGCCATTGAGTCACTACCTCCACGATTTCGCCTTCTGAGCCTTTGATGTCAAAAGCTTTACCGCGATGTTCAGGATGATGGTAGACTACTACCGATTGATTTACACGGACGCGATCGCCAACTTTCATAACAATATTTACACCTAACTTTTGCGGTTCTACAACAACTTCCACAGCCATCCCTCATCGAACTTACTTATTGAAAAATAGACTGTCAGCAACAGTTATTTTTCATATTTCATCTAGACAGACGCGATGTTTTATGCATCTGCAACTGTGATACAAACAAAGCCTGCCCATGCAGGCTTTGATAATGGTTAGTCACCAACAAATGCATCACTGCTTTTACCTATTCAATGCACTTGCTTACGCTCTGAGTTCTCTCATAAGCGATTGTTGAGGACTAGTAAGCTAACGAGCTAGTAAAGACTCGTTATAATTTTGCTGTGCTATTTAACAACAGTTTCAATTCTACAACAAATGGATATCCTGTTCCTATCTACTGTGTCTCACATTAGCGTGTATTAGCTAGGCAATATCAAAATCAATAGATGATATAGCATTCTTATTTGATTTATAAACTACTTGTGGAGGCAGGCAATAGGGAATAGGGAATAGGCAATATATTTATTTGAATCTCCTACACAGGTTACTCAAAATAAACTTATTCTTTAAATCTCAAATGTAAATTACTTTTAGACTTCCTTTACTACCTATTTTTTATAATTACCTGAAAGTTAAATAATATTATTTAGACCGAGGGCAGAGAGACTGCACTGTTTGAGGTAATTTTTGACACATCTGTTGTAATGTTTGTGGATTCAGTTGCCACCAAGCTAATAATCCCAAGCTTGTACTTCCAACTAACACAGCTAATAGTCCTCCAACCAGGACTAATGGTTTAGGTTGTCGGCGGGGTTTTTGAATTGGTAATGGGCTGGGTGTTGGTGGGATTGGTTCCTCAGTTAAATCTAGATCTAACAAAGCTTGACTGCTTTGAGCTAAAGCAGGTTCTTCTACTTCTGGTATTTCTGGTTCTATAATCTCTACGGTGGGTGAGGATAAAATCACTGGCACTAAGTATTCTTTAGAAAGCTGACAAAGAGTTAGAACAACTGATGTGTTGTCATGACCATTTTTTTGGTTTGCCAGATTAATTAAATCGTGGACAACTTCTTCAACTGAAACTTCGCCTGTAAGTATAGGTATGGCGAAATCCTGCCAGGAGTTTTCTACCCAATTATTGTCACTTAAACCATCAGAACACAGTAGTAATAAACCTTCTTCATCAATAATGAATCGTTGAATTGTCAGCCGCAGAGATTCTGCATCTTTAGTGCCTAATGCTTGAGTTAACGCTGTTGCATCTGGCCTCTGGAGTGCTTGGCGATATAAACTTCTAGCAAAGCGAACTTCTCGCCATGCAACATCATCATCAACTGTTAGTAGCTGGCAGTAGTTGCGAGTTATCCAGTAAGCACGGCTATCTCCTATGCTGACTAAATAAAGTTCATGAGCGTTATCTGAGTGCCATCCAGAGATTGTGGCTATTCGTTGTGGTAATTGCAACGCCATTACTAAGGTTGTCGCCATACGTTCTCGCCCTTGACGTTTCTGTTCGTCATTGCGGGCGCAGATTAAATTATTGACTACTCGCAGGCTGGCTTCTAACTGTTCTTGCAATAAGTTTGGTGATACAGGTTCAGTTTGTTGTGCAACTTCTGCTAATAAGGCACGAATTTGTAATTTTAATGATTGTACTGCCATTTGACTGGCTACTTCACCGCCTTGATGCCCACCAATGCCATCACAAACCATCGACAACCTTGGTATTAGTGGGTCATAGGGTTCATTTGTGTTTGGATAACAATTGTCTTCGTTTTGTCCTAGTTCTGGCCCTGTATCTGTAGTACCTGCAACCCTCAGGCTAAGGGGTAATTCTGCGGCTGATGAAAGTAGGAAAGTATTTAGTTGTGTGGTAATGGTTTCTAAATCTGCTGCATCATTAAACATTTGCTCAACTATTTTTTGCAAGCCTGGAACAACTTGTGGTTGCGCTGATGCTATCCAAGGTTGCCAAAATTGCCCTAACTCACGCAAGTTGAGTTTTTCATCAGTTGGGTTTGGCTGAAGTTCTAACAGGCGCACACACCAACCTTGAACTCGTAAGTTATCTGCAATTAGTAAACTTTGTTCAACCTCTAATTGGGATAATGGTTGCCAAAGTTGGAGAATCTGCCATAACCAATAAACTTGTCTAACTGCTGTGGCTTGTTCCCAAGCTTCGGCTATGGTTGGGTAAAGATTACCTGTCTCATCTATAGGCGCATTTTCTAGTAAAAAAATATCATCGCCATCTGTTGGGGAAGGGGCGAACCCATAGGCTTGGGGAAGATGTAAATGCTGTTGATATAGTTTTAAGTAGGGTATGACTTCTTGGGGTAAATCTGGTGGGGCTGCTGGTGGTAGTCCTGGTTGAGTATCTAACCAGATTTGCTGCGTAATTACTTCATAGCGATCGCCTACTTTTGTTTCTGGTGTAATATTAGCTGCTAACGCACCAGTAGCCCAGAGGTAACGATAAATTAAGGGAGTTTGACAATTGGTACAAGTTCGCTCACCTATAGAGTTAGCTGGGCGATCGCACGTTGGATTTATGCAATAAATTATTCTTTCACTAGAAATCATATAAACTATCAATTTCCCAAAAATCAACTCATGAATTTCGATTAAAATTTGCGGTCAATACTTGCTGGCTAGAATAAACTCGATTTGTATACCTCTGGCTATATGTTGCTATTGAATTAATATTAATTTTCCTAAGACGAAGGTTTGCTTTCTGTAAAAAATCAGTTTCTAAATGGATCTAATTTCAGCAATGCTTCTGGTAAATGTAGTGTCTAGGATGGCGCTATGCCAAGTTATACGTTAGTTTGGCTCCTAGCTGGATCGGTTTTGTGTTTATTGGAACTTTTTTTACCGTCAGCTTTTGTGGCTTTCATGATGGGAATCAGTGCCTTTGTTGTGGCTCTACTGTCCCAGTTCGGTTTGATTTTATGGCTGCAAGTAGCAATTTGGCTCTTGCTTTCCACAATGTTGGTGTTACTATCCCGGCGATTTTTGCAACCGCGACGACGTAAGTCGAAAATTCAAGATGCAATTATAGCGGAAACTTTAACAGAAATTCCGGCAGGTAAAACGGGGCGAGTGCTATATGAAGGTAATTCGTGGCGCGCTCGATGTGATGATGACAAACTTGAGGTTGCTCCCCATCAACGAGTTTATGTAATCAGGAGAGAAGGCACTACATTGATTGTGATGCCAGAAAACTTATTGCATTCTTAGTCAATAGTCAATAGTTCTTTGAGCGACATTTCATAAGATTTAATAACTAGGAGATTCAAAGTGGAACAGTTTTTTTTACTAATCTTTTTAGCCCTTGGTGGCTCTGCGGTTGCAGGTTCTGTGAAAGTTATCAATCAAGGTAATGAAGCTTTAGTAGAACGATTAGGTAGCTATAACAAAAAGCTAGAACCAGGACTAAATTTTGTTCTGCCTTTTTTAGATAAAATTGTCTATCAACAAACAATCCGAGAGAAAGTTTTAGATATTCCGCCACAAAAATGTATCACCCGCGACAATGTTGGGATTGAAGTAGATGCAGTGGTGTACTGGCGAATTGTTGATATGGAAAAAGCTTGCTACAAGGTAGAAAATCTTCAGTTGGCAATGACAAATTTAGTACTAACTCAAATTCGCTCAGAAATGGGACAGCTAGAGTTAGATGAAACTTTTACCGCCCGTTCTCAAATCAACGAACTTTTGTTACGAGATTTAGACATTGCCACAGATCCTTGGGGTGTGAAAGTAACACGGGTAGAACTGCGAGATTTAATTCCCTCCCAAGCAGTCCGAGAATCAATGGAAATGCAAATGTCCGCAGAACGACGCAGAAGGGCAGCCATTTTAAATTCTGAGGGTGAACGGGAAGCAGCAGTTAATAGTGCTAGAGGTAAAGCAGAAGCCCAAATTTTAGATGCAGAAGCCCGGCAAAAATCAGTAATTTTAAACGCTGAGGCTGAACAAAAAGCGATCATTCTGAAAGCCCAAGCTGAACGCCAACAGCAAGTTCTCAAAGCCCAAGCCATTGCTGAGTCAGCAGAAATTATTGCCCAAAAAATCAATACTAACGCCAATGCTAGTAAAGCTTTAGAAGTTCTGTTTGCTTTGGGTTATTTAGATATGGGTGCGACTATTGGTAAAAGCGGTAGCAGCAAAGTCATGTTTATGGATCCCCGCACCATTCCGGCGACTTTCGAGGGCATTCGCTCAATAGTATCTGATACTCAAACGGACTCTAACTCTTTGTTTACTAAGCCAATATCAGATGTTAACGGTCAATAGTCAATGGTCAATGGTTTTACAAAGGACTTTGGACTATTGACCCTGGACTATTGACTAACCTGACATTGACCACACAAACCAAAAAACTCCAAGGTATGGTAAAAAATTTTAAACTTATGGCTGGTTTGTAACTGGTCTTCTAGGTCGTGAACGGGGCATTGATTGATGGGAATTGAGGTGCCACATTGTAGACAAGTTAGATGGTGTTTGTCTTGTTGCGCTAGGCTATAAAGGGCTTCACCATTAGCTAAAGTTCGGACTTGCACCAAGCCTTCCAGTTTTAAAGCTTCCAAAGAGCGGTAAACTGTGGCTAAACCCATATTCTGATTGCGATTACGCAATTCTATGTAAATATCTTGGGCAGAAATGCCTTGTTTAATACTTTTTAGAAGGTTTAAAATCCGCTCTTGACTGCGGGTACGTATGGCTGTCATAGGCAATAGTTTAAATTCGCCTCTGTAGTGGAAGCTGTCATACTGGCTATCTAATAAATTAACTTTAACTGCTGCATAATCTTATTTTCACTCAGTTGGGACAGAAAGTTATAGTATAGCGATCGCAGCATTCAGCAAAAAAACTGTGCAAAGGAAGTATCTAGCTAAAATTCATGTAACTCTTCGTCCTTCAGTCTTAGATCCTGCTGGTGTGGCTGTACAATCTGGTCTCAGGCAAATGGGATACGAAACTGTTGACCACGTGCGGATTGGTAAGTACATAGAATTCACCATCATATCTCAGGATGAGAGTAAAGCGCGTCAAGATCTGGAGCGCATTTGTGACCAGATGTTGGCAAATCCTGTAATCGAAAATTATCGTTTTGATTTAATTGAGGTCGAAACGCAGACGGGAGTGTTTTAGGGATTAGGGGCTAGGGGTTAGGGGCTAGAAAATTATCCCTAGTCTATCTTTAGTCCCTAATCCCCACAAATGACAATTGACTAATGACCAATGACTAATAACCAATGACAAAATTCGGTGTTATTGTTTTTCCCGGTTCTAATTGCGATCGCGATGTTGCTTATGTCACCAGAGATTTGTTGGGTCAACCAACTCGCATGGTTTGGCATCAAGAAACTGACATTGCTGATTTGGATGTAATTATTATCCCTGGTGGGTTTAGTTATGGCGATTATCTACGTTGTGGTGCGATCGCCCGATTTTCGCCTGTAATGCAGCAAGTGATTGAACACGCCCAAAAGGGTAAGTTTGTTCTAGGTATCTGTAACGGTTTTCAGGTATTAACTGAAGCAGGACTTTTACCTGGGGTATTAACGAGAAATCGAGATTTGCATTTTATCTGCGATCGCGTCCCGTTAAAAGTCGAAAATACAAATATTCCTTGGACACAAGCTTACACAAGTGGTAAAGTCATCACCCTACCTATCGCCCACGGAGAGGGACGCTTTTATGCCGATAAAGCCACTTTGTCAGCGATAGAAGACAATGGCCAAGTAGTCTTTCGCTATGCAGGAGAGAACCCCAACGGTTCACTCAGAAATATCGCGGGGATTTGCAATAAACAAGGCAATGTCTTGGGAATGATGCCACACCCAGAAAGGGCATCGGACGCGATGCTAGGTGATAACGATGGGTTAAGTTTATTTCAAGGGTTGTTAGAGAAAGTCGCTGCTGTAGTATAAAGTTGACTTTCCAGGCGAATATAACAAGTAAGCACAGGGGGCAGTTATGTTCCCTAATTTTTTTGTATAAATGCACATAGAATTTCTCAGATATTTTTGCAAAAATTTGAAATCTCTACTGCAATTGGTGGAGTAATTACAATTACTATCTTTAACAAACTGACTTGATAAATTGCTAATTAATGCATCAAGCAGTAGATTATCTAATGTATATTCCCGACTCGCTGCAATTATTTATTAAGTGGATACAAGCTTTTGATATTCGGACTTTACAAACCGAAGAGGATGTAGAAAAAAAGTTTATTTTGCCGATGTTTCAGCATTTAGACTACCCTGATTCATGTCGGCAGAGTAAGTATACTTTAGCAACTTATGATTTAGATAATCCAGCAAAACAACTCAAAAATGCTCAAATTTATTTTGCAACCGATGATATTGTTCGGCAAAATTCAGAAACATCATTGGTAATTATTATTTATTTATCACCAAATACACAATATTTTCAAGAAGCTATTACACAAGCAAAATTTTATAGTAGATACCTTAAGCCTTTATTTTTTGTTGTTACAAATGCTTATGAAATAAAGGTTTTAAAAAAAATTAATTACCATCGAGAAGAAATTGTATTTGATACCATTATTGATACCTTGCGAAATACACAAATAGCTGAAAATTTTTATCAGCAGCTGAATTTTAATCAACTTAGAAAAGCTAATAAAAATACATTTAATAATTTATATACTAAATTTAACAGTATAGAAAAATATTTAAGACGGCATTCAGAATTTGGTATATTTTTAGAAAAATCGGAGTTTGAGCCTTGTCTAATTAAAGAAAACCATCTCTTAGTTATTGTTAAACCTAAAGTTTTAATTGAATGTAGTTTACCGCAAGCATTCAGTCAAGGTCACTGTCTAATTCGATTTAGCAATATCAATTTAAGAGGTTTACAAATTACTCTCAACCATCAACAGATTTTAGGACAATTAATGATAGGACTACAGACTAAACCTGAATGGGGTTGTCGTCGTTTTATCAATAAAATAGATGTAGATACTTTTGAGGTTAACTTAGGAGCAATAAAAATATTTTTATCTGAGTTAGAAGCAGCAGACTTATGTTTATGTGTAGATGTTATTTGCCAAGAATATAAAAAGACAATTATCGAATTTGAAACTAACTTAGAAACATGGAATTTTAAATTTGTAGAGTTCCCTAAAACGCGAGGGTTTCATTTATTTTCTGTAGACTTCAAATTATGGAAAATGATGCATAATTTTATTAAAAAATTTAATTATGCTCAAGGCAAATCAGAATGGCATTTATTTGACCAAGGAAATACCTCAATTCGTGTAAGTCGGGGAATTCGTGATCATGCCTTTATTCTCCCAATGCTTGGTAATTCTTGCTCTACATTATCTAATAACCAAGTTGATATATTGTATGAAGTCAACGATGTTCATCTAGCGACTTTAGAAAGAAGTAAGCTAAGCTCTTGGCAAGAAGACATTGGCCCACGAGGAACCTGGACTGCGAAATATACTAAAACTTGGTTGATAGAAACTTTTATCCCTAAAGTTATCAATTATTACTCTCAACAACATCAAGTATTAGAATTTGAGTTAAATCAAAATATTATAGATGCTCCAAATCAGCATACAAGTATTAAAGAAATAAATGATATAAAAGATTTATTACATTATCTTAGAGAGCTACAAGTATGGCTAAATATTTATATTGAAAATATTACAGCTTCTTGCTTACAAAATTACTATAAGGTATTTACAAATTTAATCAGAAATACCGATTATACTATCACAGGCATAGATTATATTACGAAAAGTTTGCACAGGCTACATTGGGTAAATACATCTAAAGATTTGGAAATTAATAGTTTGGCAGATGCTATAAACTTGTTAGATGCACAAGTAGCCAGAATAAATAATATTAAGTATGAAAGTAGTTTGCAAGCTGACTTAATTACACGTGTATTTATTTGGATAATTGAAAATGGTAAAGTTAACTATTCTCAAGGCCAACTAAATGCTGCGAAACAATCCTTGTTACCACTTTGGGAACAATGTCGGTTTGAGATGCGCCATGTGTATCCTTACCGTTAATAGCTATTTTCCTGAACTTCCTATTTTGTTGATAATAGCTTGAGCGATCGCTTCATTTCCATCCTTAGCAATGGGTTGGGTTTGCCTTGGTGGTTGAGGTAGTTTATGGAGGAAGTTCCAATCACCTTCAAAAAATTCTGCGGGTGTAACAATTTGATGATAGTTATAATTAGTAATTCCTTCTAATAGATAACTTGCTTCTGCAAAATCATCACGTGGAATTGTCACCAAAGGTGTTTCCCAGCGTGTTGCTTCTGAAAAAGTTCCGTACCCAGGTTTGGAAATTACTCGTCCACAAATTGGCATAAAATCTACAGGACGATATTTACTCTCATTCACCTTGACTAAATTAGTAAAATCAGGCGCAGATTTATCAAAGGTAATAAATTGCCAATCTGGAAAATTTTGCAGGTTTTCGTAAGGAATTTGTTGTAAACCTAAGCCACCAAAAGTCAGCAAAATAGTTTTCTCTTGTTGTGCAGTTATCCCCCAAGTAGAGCGTAATTCATCATTAGGGTAACGGGGAGAACCACCGGTTAAGCCGACATCCGTGATATCTTGAAACGCCTGCATTGGTTCGTGAAACGGTAGGCGAAACAAGCGATCACACTTAGAATAACATTCACTGATCCAATCTGCGATCGCTATAAATTCACCTCCCCAATCTTTATAAATAAAATCCCAACCAAAATTACTCATCATCCAACAGGGAATTCCTGCTGCTTTTGCAAATAAAGGTGTAAGAAAAGGAATATCAGCCAAGATTAAATCCACTCGATTTTGGCGAATAAAATTAACTTCTGAAGCTATTAAAGAATTTTGCCGCTTTTTAATATCTAGTAATTTTTCTAAAGTCGCTGCTTTATCCATTGTCAAACTATCAGCCTGTACCACACCTAAATCAAAAGCGCGGGGACGATGAATAAAATCACCTTCTATATAAGACTCTAATAACCAACGTGGCGCAGTTGTCACCATAATTAACAACAAGTCTGGACACAACTTTTGAATAGTTGCAGCCACAGATGCGGTACGAGTAGCATGGCCAAAGCCGTGGTTAGTTATGGCTACGTATAAAATGGGGCGTTTCATGTGGAGGTTAAGAGGGGGACAAGTTCTGAATTTATTTGATATTTTTAAAAAATATTAACTTTTTTATCAACTTCCTAATTTATTTATTTTTTGTTTATAAATTTAAAACATGACTAATTAAGACTAGTATTTAACTTGTTTACACTTAATTTGTCGAACAAAACAATCATACTATTGCGAACTGCCCTAACAGTTTAAATCAAATGCTAAATCACATTTGGACATATTAAAATTACTGCTTTTTAGACTACTAACGATAAGTATTTCTTCGGAGTTCGGTCACTAATAATGGTGTATGGGTAAAGCTAACACGATTATATACAGCAGATTTCAGCTAAAGGAGGTACAAATTTTCAGAACAAAGCCAAATATCAATAGTCTTTCAACCCTGTTACCTGTTCCCTACTGTCAGTAGTAAAAGAGGAATTAATCAATTTGCATATCTTATAATTTCTCCTTAGTTTGAGAAATAGTATAGATTCAACTATTACAATTACTATGCAAAAATCACATAATTTCGACCTAGTGTAAAAAAACTGGCAAACAGAACAATAAGTTTCTGTTATAACAGATTGCCTATGAAGATTTATTACTAAATATTTACTCTTCATAAGATACTCACAATTGGCAAATAAAATTTTAAAACAGTAGAAATTAATAAAAAAATGATTTTCAATCTGCCTGGTTATTTACTCAACGATTGCCTGCATGAAGGCATAGATACAGCTATTTATCGTGTACGGCGAGAGTCAGACTACTCTACAGTTATTGTTAAAACTATTAATTCTGAATATCCAACCTTAGAAGAGATAACAAGACTACGCCATGAATATACAATTCTTCAGACTTTATCCGATATCAAAGGAATCGCTAAAGTATATAGTTTAGAGCATTATGGAAACAATTTAGCCATAATTTTAGAAGATTTTTGGGGCATATCATTTCAACAATTATTAACTTTAGGAAAACTGCCAGTTTTGTCATTTCTTCCTATTGCAATTCAGCTATCTGAAATTTTACATAGCATACATAAAAATTATATTATTCATAAAGACATTAACCCCCAAAATATCCTTTTAGACCCGGATAGTTTGACAGTTAAGTTAATTGATTTCAGCATTGCTTCTCGGCTGTCTCAAGAAAACCCTTCCATCAACAATCCTGAAAAGCTAGAAGGAACTCTTGCTTATATTTCACCAGAGCAAACCGCAAGAATGAATCGGTCAATTGACTACCGCACAGACTTTTATTCTCTTGGTGTCACTTTCTATGAATTGTTGACGGGTCAGTTACCGTTTACAAGTACTGATGCTTTGGAATTAATACATTGTCATCTAGCAAAAAATCCAACACCACCCCATGAACTTGACTCAGAAATTCCTAAAGCAGTGTCGGACATTGTGCTGAAGTTAATGGCTAAAACTGCTGAAAATAGGTATCAAAATGCTCTGGGTTTGAAAGCAGATTTAGAAACTTGTTTGTATCAGTTGCAATCTCAAGGTGAAATCACGAAATTTACCTTGGGAGAATTAGATCAATCTGGGCAATTTTTGATTCCACAAAAACTCTACGGACGCACAGAAGAAGTGCGATCGCTTCTAAAAACGTTTGAGCGAGTTAGCAATGGTAGTACAGAAATGATCCTGATTTCTGGCTATTCTGGAATTGGAAAAACCAGTGTCGTTAATGAAATTCACAAACCCATAGTTCGCCAACGAGGATATTTTATTTCCGGCAAATTTGATCAATCTCAGAAAAATTTTCCTTATGCAGCCTTAATTCAGGCTTTTCAAACTTTAATTCAGCAAATATTAACTCAAAGTCCCGAAAAAATCGCCCTTTGGAAACAAAATCTTTTAACAGCATTAGGCGCAAATTCTCAAGTAATTATTGACGTAATTCCTGAAGTAGAAAATATTATTGGTACTCAAAAGCCTATACCTGAACTAGGAGCTACAGAATTTCAAAATAGCTTAGATTGCGTTTTTCAAAAATTCTTTGATATTTTTGCTAAACCAGAACACCCACTTGTTTTATTTTTGGATGACTTGCAGTGGGCCGATGCACCATCACTAAAATTAATTGAGAACGTCATCTGCAATCCAGATAGCAAATATTTATTATTAATAGCTGCTTATCGAGATAACGAAGTTAGCCCAAATCATCCTAGCATCATTACAATTGAAAAAATTCGTTACCGCAAATCTGAAGTGCAGAATATTGTGCTTCAGCTATTAACATTTGATAATGTATATGAATTCATTATTGATACTTTCAACAAGCCTATAAATAGTGGTTGTGTACATAATATTCACCACGAAAAGGTAAGAGATTTAGCTCGACTAATTTATCATAAAACTCAAGGTAATCCGTTTTATTTAATGCAAATGCTACAAACACTATATTCTGAAGGTTTGTTGCAATTTAACTTTAATACTAAACAATGGCAGTGGGAAATACAGCAAATTCAAGCAGAAGGAATTACAGATTATGGTGTCGTAGAATTACTTGTACGCAATCTGCAAAAATTACCAGATTCAACCATACAAGTATTGAAAATAGCTGCTTGTATGGGTCATCAATTCACCTTAGAAAATCTAGCAGTTGTTAATAAAACATCGTTAAAAGATACTGCTAATTTATTGTGGGAAGCCCTGCAATCTGGCTTAATTTTGCCCCTCTCCCAAGCAGATAAAATTCCCATGTTTGCCGAAAAACTAGAACAGCAGTATGGGCAGATAGATGATGTCAAAATTACCTATAAATTTTTACACGATCGCGTGCAACAAGCAGTATATTCTTTAATCCCTGATGACCAGAAGCAAAAAACTCATTTGCGTATTGGTCGCTTTTTATTGCATAATACTCCTGATTCAGCCCTAAAAGAGAATATTTTTGATATTGTTAATCAGCTTAATATTGGCAGAGAATTGATCAGTCAGCCAGCCGACAAAGAACATCTAGCTTATCTTAATTTAATCGCTAGTTCTAAAGCCAAACGAGCAACAGCTTATGAAGCTGCTGTCAAGTATTTAAATATTGGTTTAAAACTAATTTCCAAAACAGCTTGGGTTACTAATTATGATTTAGCCCTTAATCTTTATACTGCAACGATAGAAGCTGAGTACCTCAATACCAATTATGAGCAAGCTAAAAAATTATCAGATATTGTTTTAGCTAAAGCTAAAAAACCTCTAGACAAAATCAAAGTCTACGAAAGCAAAATTCAATTTTATATTGCTCAAAACCAAATGTTAGAGGCGATAAATGCTGCCTTAGAGGCATTGAAAATTTTGGGTATTTCTCTGCCTAAAGCACCTAGTAATTTAAATATTATAGGTAACTCGCTGATAACTAAAATGATTGTCGCAGCCAAAGGAATTGATAATTTAGCCCAGTTGCCAGAAATGACAGATCCCCATAAAATTGCGGCAATGCGGGTTTTAATTACAGTTCTTGTGCCAGCTTATTTAACAACCCCAAATTTATTCCCAGTCGTAACATTTAAGATGGTTAATCTGAGTGTACGGTATGGCAATTCTCCCCAGGCTGCTTATGGATATGCTCTTTATGGCTGGCTGCTATGCGGTGCATTAGGAGATATTAAGTCTGGATATGAATTTGGGCAACTAGCGATGAAGCTGCTAGAGCGGTTTGATAACACAGAATTAAAATGCAAAGTTGTCAATATATTTAATGCTTTTATTCGCCATTGGAAAGAGCATAGTCGAGAAACAATTCCAGCTTTTGTAGATGCTTTACAAATGAGTTTAGCAGCGGGTGATATAGAATATGCAGGTTACAGCAGTATTAATTATTGTCACTATACATTTTTACTTGGTGAGGATTTAGAAACCGTTAATGCTTCCCAAAAACAATATATTGATTTAATGCTGAAGCTGAAACAAAAATATGTCATTCATTCAATTAGTACAGTCAGACAAACGGTAGCTAATTTATTAGGTGAATCAGCCAATCCCTGCCGTTTAATTGGCGATACTTTTAATGAATATGAAATGCTGCCAATTTTTCAGTCAGCAAATGTCAGGACTTCATTGTTCATGACTTATTTCTACAAAGCCATGCTGCTGTATTTGTTTAAAGAGTATGATAAATCTGTAGAAAATGCAGAGTTGGCAGATAAATATAAAGCAAGTATTTTGGGGTTTATGACATTGCCAGTGCATAATTTTTACTATTCTTTGGCACTGTTAGCTAGTTATAATAATCAGTCAAATCCAAAAGCACAAAAGCATCTTTTGCAAAAGGTTGAAAATAATCAGCAAAAGATGGCAACTTGGGCAGAACAAGCTCCAGAAAACTATTATCATAAATATGTGCTAGTTGAAGCTGAAAAAGCACGAGTTTTAGGCAATTATACTGAAGCGATCGCTCATTACAAAGCAGCTATTCAAGGTGCAGAAAAAGCCGGATATATTCAAGAAGAAGCCTTAGCGAATGAATTAGCATCGGAGTTTTATTTTGCTAGTAATCAAGAAGCGATCGCAGAAGTTTATCTCATTAAGTCTTACTATAGTTATATTCGTTGGGGAGCAACAGCAAAAGTCAAAAATTTAGAATCAAGGTATCCAGAATTCTTTTCTAGAATTCTCCAACGAGAAAATCTGAACATTGATATTAGCCAAACTATAGTTACTGCTAAATCAACCATACATACAAGCGCACTAGATATAGCCGCAATTGCCAAAGCTTTACAAGTAATTACCTCGGCAAGTGATTATGACACATTGCTAGCTAAATTAATGCAAGTTACTATCGAATCTACTGGTGCTTGTAAAGGTGTTTTGTTGTTATCAAAAGCTGGAAAATTACAACCTGTAGCTGTTAGCGATCGCTCAATATTATCAGTTAACAACGAACTTGAACCAATCACCAATAAAACTTCAGCATCTTTAGAATATGAAGTATGCTTGCTGCCGTCACCGCCAAAAACAGAATTGCTGCCAGAATTACCTGTTTCAGTGATTAACTATGTTGAGAGAACACAAAAAACTGTGATATTAAATAATGCCACAGTTGAGGGGATTTTTATTTATGACCCTTATATTCTCAAAACTCAAGCAAAATCTATCTATTGCTGTCCTCTAATTCATCAAGACCAGTTCATTGGCTTACTTTATTTAGAGAATGATTTATCAACAGGAGTCTTTACAAATTCTCGTTTGGAAGTTTTACAACTTTTAGCCTCTCAAGCAGCTATTTCTTTAATTGATAAGTAGCTTAGAAAGACTTGTAACAAATGAGCAATGGCTACTGACTAAACTCTTCTATTTGTTCTATCAACTGGTCAATTTCTGACTCTAAAGTAAAGTAGTGAACAGTCGCGCGGATGCAGTCAGGTTTAGCAATGGTGCGGGTGAATATCTTATTTGTCTCTAAAAATTGCACTAACTTAGCACTCGTTTGGGAATTATGTTCGACAAATTGAAACGAGACTAAACCGCTTTCGGGTGGGGAAGTTCGGAGACATTTAATTTGAGGTAAGGCTGATAATTTACGCCAGAGATATTCACTGTTGCGGCAAATTTGCTGATAACGTTCCTCGGCTGTACCCCATTGCTGATGAAGTGCGATCGCTTCTACTAACCCAGCATAAAAGGAATAAGCTGATGTACCAACTTCATATCGTTGCCCATCGCTTAAGAAATCTATCGGCTGACCTTGGCTATCTTTAATTACGCCACGCCAACCAATAAATGTTGGTGCAAGTTTTTCTAATGCGTCTGGTTTAATATATAAACCACCTACACCAGCCGGGCCACACCACCATTTATGACCTGTAAAAGCATAAAAATCTGCCCCCAATTGAGTTAGGTTTAAAGGCAATAAACCAACAGATTGGGCAGCATCAACTAATACTAAAGAATTATTCTTTCGACATACTTCTATAATTTTTTCTAGGGGTAAAACTTGACCAGTATTCCAAAGGACGTGGCTGAGAATCACTAAGCGGGTATTGGGGCGTAAATGTTCGGCAATAACCGCCACAGGGTCGCCCTCATTTAAAGTTGCCATTAAAGGACAAGTGGTAACTTCTACATTAAATCTCCGCCCAATTTCTTTGGCTGCGGCAATTACCCCTTGATGTTCGCAGTCAGAAAGCAGCAGATGGTCGCCAGAATGCCAATCAATTCCCCACAAGGGAATATTACAGCCTACCGTGACATTCTCAGTTAAGGTGATGGTTTCTGGGGTTGTATTTAACTCCGATGCGATCGCTTGTTTGATAGTTTGAGTATGTGAACCTATCCAACGTCCGACTTCATTGCCAAATGGCCCTAGCTGTTGAATATAAGTCTCAGCTTGGATAATCGCATCCATCGCCTTTTTTGGTAACGGGCCTTGTCCTCCATAGTTAAAATAAATCTTATTAGCTAAAGCTGGAAATTGCTCTCGATGGTGACGCAAATCTGTTTGGATAGCAGAAACACTAGTCATGTGCCGAATCTCAATATTTTTACTCTAAACCCTTGGGGCAGGAAACAGTGACAAGTCAATAGAATAATTCCTGTTCCCTCTTCCCTTTTTTTCACTGCCAGAAAGCCATATTTATTGTTAGCTTAAATGAATGCTGATTAATGCTGAACACTTACTCCAATACCAACGCTGCAAACGCCGACCTTTTTTAGATATTAAAGCTGATAAAAGCCAGCGAGATGCACCTAATGACTTGTTAGCCAAATTGCAACAAGACAAAATTGCCTATCAACGGGGCATTTTAGCAGAGTTACCCTATGAACAACCAAACTATCCCCCAAGGGATTATGAAGCTGGACAAGCGGCGACTTTAGAATTAATGCAGCGCGGAGTTGAGTATATTTACCAGGGAGTGCTGTTAAGCAAATATCAAGATTGGGTAGAGACAGCCAGTGAGAAATACACACTTCTCAGCCGTCCAGATTTGTTGATTAAACAGCCGGGAGAATCTTGTTTTGGAGATTGGATGTATGTTCCAGCAAATATAGAACTGGGTAAGCGTCCTAAACAGGAATATCAGGCTGTCGCTGCATTTCACGCCCAAGCCTTGGCAAAAGTGCAGGGAGTAGGCCCTAATACAGCGTGGTTGTTATTACGTACTAAAGAAAATGGCTATCCAGTGGACTTAGCGAAATGGACACCACAAATGTTACAGATTTTGGAGGAGTTCATTCAATCGCTACAGTCATCAGAAGCACCAGAGATGTTTATTTCTCGGCAAAAGTGCAATCTTTGTCACTGGCATAGTCAATGTTATGCGATCGCCCAATCACAAAAACACCTCTCGCTATTACCAGGAGTAACACCTGTTCGCTACGCCCAACTCGAAGCCCTTTCTCTCACAACATTAGAATCTTTGGCGAATACAAGCCCCACTACTTTGGAAGACTTGCCTGGGTTTGACAGCATAGTAGCCGCTAAGTTAGTAACTCAAGCACAATCTGTCATTGAAAAACGCCCATTAATTTTATCTAATCATCGGCTTAGAGAAGAAATCATATTTACAGCCCCTATAGAACTGTATTTTGATATAGAAGCCCAACCAGATTTAGATTTAGATTATCTCTTAGGTGTTTTGGTTGTTGACAGACAAAATAATACACAACAGTTTTATTCTTTTTTAGCTGAAACACCAGAAGCAGAAGAATTAGTTTGGCGACAATTTTTAGATTTAGTTTGGCAATATCCCGAAGCACCAATTTATCATTTTTGTGTGTACGAATATGATACAGTCAAGCGTTTGGCTAGGTTATACCGAACTCCTCATTCTTCAGTAAATCCGGTATTAAATCGGTTTGTAGACGTATACGAACAATTAATCCAAAGCGTTGCTTTACCTGTAGAAAGTTATGCCTTAAAAGCAATTGCCCGATGGTTGGGTTTTGAATGGCGAGATAAAGAAGCCAGTGGTGCTAAGTGTATTTATTGGTACGATCAATGGTTAGAAACAGGCGATCGCACCTTCTTAGAGATAATTCAACGCTACAACGAAGATGATTGCCATGCTACTCGGAATGTAAAAGATTGGTTAGCTAATTTTTTTCAGGATGAATACAGCATAATTCATGCTTCAGAAGCCAGATTGTAAATCTGGTTGATATATGATTACTTATGATTTGCCGTGTATGAGTGAAACTGTCTATATTGAAACCAGTATCTTAGGCTACCTCACAGCTAGACCAACCAGAAATTTAGTTCTGGCAGCAAACATAGAGGTTACGAGAGAGTGGTGGGAGTATCGCAGAAGTACATTCAAACTTTACATTTCACAAGTTGTCCTGGATGAGGTGTCACAGGGTGATTCTGAAATTGCGGCTAATCGTCTGGAAATTCTTAATGAGGTGCCATTAGTAGAACTGAATGAAACTGTACGAAATCTTGCAGCGCAATTTCTCACGCGAAGCAATCTTCCTCCAAAAGCGTCCGACGACGCAGTTCACATTGCAGCAGCCACTGTTCACGGGCTGGATTACTTGCTAACGTGGAACTGTAAGCATATTGCAAATGCTCAAATTCAAAGGAAACTTGCAGAGATTAGCCTTGATTTTGGATACCAATTACCCGTAATTTGTACTCCCTACGAACTATTAGGAGAATCAGCCATGTTGCAAGACGAAATCCTCGTTGAAATTCATAAAATTCGTGAAGAACACGCTAAGTCCTTTAACTACGACTTGGACGCAATGTTTGCAGACTGGCAAAAGAAGCAAGCAGAAAGTGGCAGAAAAGTTATCAACTTGTCAGCAAAGCGCGGTCTAAAAATTCAAATGCAGCAGACCGACGAAAGCTGCTAATGGCGTAGTGTGATCGCCTGATAATGTAATTACCTAAGCTTCATAGCAAGAAAAGCGTCATGTTTGACGGAAAAACTACATTCAAATTTCTAGTACTAGCAATAACATTTATAATTGGGAGCCTGATAACGGGGTGTTGCGCCTACTTATACTTTTCGCCTCAGTTTAATTGGCTTGGTTATGGAGTATTGCACTTTAACATCAATGGATATATTATTCCAGTTCTGGCAAATAGTTCAGTAATGGGTTGGGTCTATTTACTCGGTAGTATCCTATTTTTTCTACAAGGAATAGTGTTTCTTATTGGGTACCTAATTCTGCCAAGAAATTTGACACCCGATTATGAGCAATATCTATATCCATCATCAACAGATAATAAAACAGATAGTTTGTAATTGCCTGAATTTGTCTTTTAGGATGCTTGGAGATAAAATAGGACTTACGCACGGGTCAGGAAGAACGAACCACAAAGGCCACAAAGTACACGAAGAAGTAAGAGTTTGAGAGAGTTTTTACGTAAGTCGTATAAAAGGCGATCGCACCTTCTTAGAAATGATCCAACGCTATAACGAAGATGACTGCTATTACCTACCCGAAGGGCTTTGTCAAACTTCATTAAAAGCTGATGGATAAACAACCTTTCCTTTGGATTTTTCCTGAAAGCTTGTCAATGGTTTAGCCATAAAGACATCCTCTGGTACTGGAAAGGGAGATTCTATTTCATATACAACAGACGGCTGAAAACCAAAGCGAGAATAAAAGTGAGGATGACCTAGTACAATCACAAGGGCTTCTTGTTTTGCTGCGGCTATTTCTAACCCAGCTTTTACTAATGCGCTGCCAATACCTTGATTTTGAAATTGTGGACGAACTGCCATAGGTGCTAAACCTAGTACTTTGATTGTTTCTTTGTCCACTAAATCTATATAACTGAAAAGAATTTGACCGACTATAAGATTGTCAATTTCTGCAACTAAAGCAAGTTCGGGAATATAGCGATCAGAATGTCGGATTGCTTCGATTAATTTAGCTTCATTTTCCTGCCCAAAGGCTAATGTATTTACCTCAGCGATCGCTGCATAATCTTGTGGTGTTTCAGTGCGGATAATCGGTTTCATTTTTTTATAGTTTTTTAAGCTAAAAATAAAAAAAGCGATCGCTTTTTGATTGAGCGATCGCTTAATTATATTAAGGTTAAAGCTTTTACTTGATCATCCCCAGAACAGGGGCTACTTCAGGCTCGTTAATTTGGGGAGAAAATAAACTCTTCGCGTATATTTGAGGATTCTGTTGCGCGAATTGAATGTAAGATTGGCGTACTTGAGTATTAACTGCAACAGTTTTCACATCGTACATCTGCGTAGCTAATTTGGGATAGACACCAACCGCAATAATCAATACCAAAAAGCAACCAGCGATAAATACTTCACGCGCTCTGACATCGCTATACACTGCTTCTGTAGGTAAGAGACAATCTGTACCAAAGCAAGCTGTTCCCTCATCTTCTTGGTTTTCTAAACCAGCATTATTAATATCACAAGTTAGTTCTGCACCAGTGCCGTAAAATACCTGTCTCAACATTGAAAGCAGATAGATTGGTGTGAGGATAACTCCCACGGCGGCTAAGAATACCATCACGGTGCAGAATGTCGAACTGTAGATGTCACTAGTAGTTATGCCGACAAACACTTGAAGTTCACTGACAAAACCACTCATCCCAGGGAGAGCCAGTGAAGCCATTGCGCTAGCTGTAAATAAAGCAAACGCTTTTGGCATTAATTGACCAATACCACCCATGCTATCCATTGCCATTGTATGGGTGCGATCGTATGTGACACCAGCTAAGAAGAACAATACAGCCGCAATCAAACCGTGAGAAAGCATTTGCAGCATTGCACCACTAACCCCGACATCGGTGAAAGATGCTATACCTAACAGTACAAAACCCATATGCGAAATTGACGAATAAGCGAGGCGACGCTTCATGTTCGTCTGGGCAAAGGAGTTTAATGCACCATAAATAATATTGATTACGCCTAAAGTTGCCAGTACTGGTGCAAAGTAAACATGAGCATCAGACAGTAACTCCAAATTCATGCGAATTAGCCCATATCCACCCATTTTCAACAGTACACCAGCTAGAAGCATCGATACAGGCGCAGAAGCTTCACCGTGGGCATCAGGCAACCAAGTATGCAGAGGAAAAACCGCCAGCTTGACACCAAATGCAATTAATAATCCTGCATATAGCCACAGTTCTAAAGCTAGAGGGTAATTCTTCGCACCAAGTTCAACTATATCGAAGGTTGTATTGTCGCCATAAAGTGCCATTGCCAGCCCTGCTACGAGAATAAAAATTGAAGCGGCAGCTGTGTAAAGCAAAAATTTTGTAGCGGCATAGCGGCGTTTTTGACCGCCCCAAATAGAAACCAGGAGATAAACAGGAACTAGTTCTAGTTCCCACATAATAAAGAATAGTAGTAAGTCTTGGGCAACGAATACACCAATTTGGGCAGAATACAACACCAACATCAAGAAATAGAACAGGCGTGGCTTGAGATTAACTTGCCATGCCGCAAATATGGAAAGTGTCGTTACCAGCCCTGCTAAAAGCACGAGTGGGGCGGATATTCCATCGACTGAAACTGCCCAACTCAGACCTAACTGAGGCAACCAGGCATATTTCTCCACGAGTTGAAATGTTGCATTGCTCGCATCGTAATGATTCCAAAAGGTGTAGCACATCAAAATAAAATCCGCGATCGCCACACCTAAGGCATACCATCGCACCTGCTGGCCGTCTTTATCTGGCAGCACAGGAATCAGTATGGAAGCAACGAGTGGTAACAGAATAATCGCGGTTAGCCAAGGAAATCCATCCGCTATCATGGCAGTAAGCAAAAATACTTATGTGTGTGAATGACACTATTATATTGAATATTGTTCAATTTTCTTCATAAATCTTTACCGCACATGAGTATAGATGAAATTTATTTCGCAAACTTAGTTTGTCGAAGTTGCAAAGTCAATTGTTGACTTAATAATTGTTCGATAGTAAAAATCCCCAAGCTTATCTATAGAATTAATCGAAAATCTATGATGTAAAACTTTTTCATGATTACAATTTCAATTCCATAAAAACCCAATTTTCCCGATATTCTGGGGGAATCTCTATTTTTTCAAGATATGGTTCGGTATCTTGAAAGCCAAGTGAACGATAAAGTGCTTGCGCTTCCTGAGCAAAAGGAGCAGTATCTAAAAGTAGCGTTGAATAACCAATGTTGGCAGCTTCATAGATGAGATTTTCTAATAAGGAGCGACCTATTCCTTTTTGGCGAAACTCTGATTTAACATACATTCTTTTAATTTCACCAACACCTTCACCTATTTGACGCAAGCAAGCGCAGCCTACTATTTTGCCTTTATACTGCGCTAAAAGCAAGCGTCCTTCTGGTGGCATAAATTCGTGAAGTTGAGCCATATATTGGTCTAAAAATGCATTAACATCGAAACTAATATTTAATTCCTGGCTGAAAACTAAGTTAGTCCAGTTAGAATACTCTAAAAATAAATCTTGTACATGAGATTTATGTTTATCAGTCTCGACTTGAAGAATTTTCAGCAAAATAAATTCCTTTTTTAGTTTTTTAGTACTCTTAGCAATTCTTATAAATAAAAATATATTTATAATGCTTGAAATCCCAATTATTGATTTAGCTAGTTTTATAAATATTGATACAGCCTCTCAACAAGCTGTAGCGAAACAAATTTATTATGCGTGCCATAAAATTGGCTTCATGTATTTACAAAATTCAGGAATTTCTCAAGACTTAATTACCCAAGTGTTCACGCAAAGTAAATCATTGTTTAATCTACCTTTAGAGGTTAAAGAGCAACTGGCTTGGAAGAATGAATTTAGTAACACAGGTTATGTAGGCATTGAAAGAGAACGCCTCAACCCTGATCAACCAGGAGACTTAAAAGAAGCTTTTAATTTTAGCAAAACAGAATTAGGTTCTCTTCAGTTGCCAGCAAATCACCCTTGTATTCTAATTTTTTATCAAGATTGTACAGAACTAGCCAATAAAATTCTACAGGCATTTGCTTTAGCTTTAGAATTGCCAGATGATTTTTTTATTATCAGACATCATCAACAAAATCATACCTTGCGATTACTACATTATCCGCCTTTACAAACACCTCCTAAACTCGGTCAAGTTCGTGCTGGGGAGCATTCAGATTATGGCAGTATTACCTTACTTTTCCAAGATGATGTTGGCGGTTTAGAAGTACAAACAACTGCGGGAGAATGGATTGCGGCACCGACTATTCCTGATACAGTATTAGTGAATACTGGCGATTTGATGCAACGCTGGACAAATGATGTGTTTTGTTCAACTAAGCATCGGGTAATGATTCCTCAAGATGAAAAGTTAACGCGATCGCGCTATTCTATTGCTTTTTTCTGTCATCCTAATGATGATGTAGAAATTGCTTGTCTAGAAAGTTGCCAAAAAGAATCAATCAGCTATCCCCCCATCCTTGCGGGAGAATATTTGTTGAGTCGTCTACAAGCCACATATTAAATGAAAACCTACGACTGGATTGTTGTTGGTGGGGGAATTACGGGTGCTACACTCGCCTACGAATTAGTGAAAACAGGGTTTAGCGTACTTTTATTAGAGCAACAAGCCACACCGCAAAATGCAACTCGTTATAGTTATGGTGGACTGGCTTATTGGTCAGGTACAACACCACTGACTCGCCAATTATGCCAAGAAGCGATCGCCCGTTACAACATCCTCTCACAAGAGTTAGACGCTGATATTGAATTGCGAGAGTTAGATTTATTACTGACAATTTCCGCCGATAGCAACCCAGAAACAGCCGTCGCAAATTACGCGCAGTGTGCAGTAAGTCCGCATTTACTCAGTGTACAGGAAGCCTGTGAGTTAGAACCACTGCTGAATCAAGAGGCGATCGCCGGTGCTTTAACTGTCAAACACGGTCATATTAATCCTGAAAAAACAGCACAAGCTTATATTCAAGCTTTTTTACGTGCTGGCGGTGAAATGCAAATTAACCCAGTCTTGCAAATATTTAAAGGTGGTGTTGAAACTAATACTGCAACATATCATAGTGCTAACGTTGTGGTTTGTGCTGGTGGACTCAGCCGACAATTACTCAAATCAGCAGGTATTTCTGTAAAGGTGTATTTTACCCACGCAGAAATGATTCAAATTCCGCCTGTGGATTTGCGGTTAAATACTTTAGTAATGCCAGCTAATTTGCAAAGATTTCAATTAGAAACGGCTTCTACTCAAGTTGATGAGTTGTGGGATGAATCTAATAAGGAAATAGCATCACCAATATTAGATGCTGGTGCAGTTCAATTTTTAGATGGTAGTTTGCGCTTAGGACAAATTAGCCGTGTGCTGACCAATCCTTATGCAGAAATCAATGTAGAAGCAAGTGAACAATGGCTGAGAAAAAGTATCACGCAAGTCTTACCAGCTTTAGGTAATTTATCAGGAACTTGGCATAAGTGTTTAGTGGCCTTCAGTAACAAACGTTTTGTAGTTGCTGCTATTCCAGAATTTCAAGGTGTGCATATTTTTTCTGGGTTCAGCAATCCCTTGGTTTTTGTACCACCTTTGGCACAGCGTTTTGCTAACTTTGCTGCTGGCAAGGAAGATGAAATTATTAGCCAGAGCCGAATTTAATTCCTATCGATACGTCCCTGCGTCTATTTATGATTCTCAATATATATTGCTATCACCTTTTAAGTGATAGCTTTTTTATCAGCTTAAAATAAGTTAAGCAATTTTTTTAGCTTTACCTTCTTCCGTTTTTAGATTGATTGTATCCATAGATATCAGTTGAGCAGCTTCTTGCAAAAGCTTTTTTTGCTCTTGATTAATTTCTTCTAAACGACAGGAAATTTCTGCTAATCTTTGCTCTTTACCTAGATAAAAATTTTGAATATTATTAGGCGATAAAGTTGATATGTTATCTCTTGGTTGATAATTAATATTTTTTTGCAAAGCTAATCTAGCAACTTTATTCAAAAATAAAAAGCTAACTTTAATTAACGATAGAAGCAATTTAAACGGTGCTTGCAGAAGTGAAAAACTGGCGGTTGTAAATAAACGAATAATAGCGTTAATAATACTCCAAAGAATAGCGAGACTGAACAGGAGAATTACTAAACTAATAACTGGATGAATAGCTGCCCAATTGAGCATTTGCAGCAGCCGCGACATTGCCGGATGTTGTGTTAGCCAGTCCTTTATCGAAGAGGCGATCGCAGTTTCCATCGCGCCTGATGTTGTATTCTTAAATTGCTCCAAAGAACCTTTTGCTTGTTCCAGGTTCGTTGTTACAACATCAATAGCTTTACTAGTTGTGCTTGTGGCTGTTTCTTGCCAAGACTGTCCAACGTGTTGTGCTGAATTACTAACAGAGTTAACACCTTGATTGACAAAATATTGAACGCTTTGCCAACTTTGAGAAACGCCTTGGGGCAAACTGAGATTTATTTGAGGTGTCATAGAAAATTTCACCGAGGCTGAAATCGAAGCCGCAACCCATCTTTGGGACGATTTGTAGGAATTCTTACTGTCTCCAAACTTTGGTTCGGTAAGATTTCCCAATCATAGCTGCGTAAAAGATGGGCAGCAACAATCTTCATTTCTATTTTGGCAAATGCCACACTCATAGACACCCACAACTTCCACGAGGAGTTTGATTGCCGTTCATAAATCAGAATATATATATTTCAAAAGATGAGTCGGAAATTCTCACAGCTAAGTTTGAGATTCCACTCATCTTTGAATTAATATTTCATACTGTTGACTATTGATCAAACAAATCCAAATCAGTCACAGCACCGAGGCTACTAGAAGAAACCAACTTCGCATATTTAGCTAAAATGCCTTTGGTATAACGCGGTGGACGCGGTT